>DUNO01000026.1 GCA_012839295.1 Clostridiales bacterium | reverse complement strand
TGCAGGCAAGCACGGGAGGCCCGGTCTGCGCCCAGGTGGATCTATCTGCACCCCGCTTCACCGCGTTAGTCTTTCTTATTACTATTGATGGGATTTGTATAGGCTGTATGTGTGTTGGTTGCGGTTAGGAATTTGAATGAATGGGATGAAATGTAGAGGCCGTTATTAGGCTTTTATAATTACTATGAAAGATAAAGGATAAAGATAGGGGATAAAGACAGGGGATAAAGACAGAGATAGAGATAAAGGAGGATGACATGTTGGAGAATATTTATCGTGATATATTGGATCATATAGAGAACGGAGAAAATGTCTGCATGGTTTCTTCCTTTACGGAGCAGAGTGGGGAGATTGGGACGGATCTGCGTAAAAAGGTGGTTATTGATAGAAGTTTGAATAAAGCTGGGAATAAAAATATAAATGAAAGTGTAGCTGGAGATGCAGATAAAAGTACAGATATAAATATAGATAAAAATATAGACAAAAATATAGATAAAAATACAGGCGAAGAAATAGCGGGAACCTTGGAGGCTGGAATTCCTCAATTGATTGAGGAAGGGCAGGGAAGGAGGCTGATGGAGCCTTTTTATCCGGAGGAGCGTTTGATTATCTTGGGGGGCGGCCATATTGCGATTCCTTTGGTGGAGTTTGCTGCGAAGACAGGATTTCATATTAGCCTTGTGGATGACAGGCTTAGCTTTGCGAACGCAGGGAGGTTTCCGCTGGCAAAAGAGGTGATTTGTGACAGCTTTGCATCTGCGATTCAGAGGCTGGATATCAGGGAAAGGGATTATGTGGTCATTATTACCAGGGGGCACCGGTATGACAGTGACTGTTTGAAGGCTATATGCCAGGGACCGGAGCCGGGGTATGTGGGAATGATCGGCTCAAGAAGGCGTACTGCGATAGTGAAGGAGATATTAGAAAAAGAGGGCTGTAGCCATGAAAGGCTGGAACGGGTCCACACCCCTATCGGGCTTAGCATCGGTGCGATTACGCCGGAGGAAATTGCGGTTTCTATTTTGGCTGAGCTGATTTCGCATAAGAGGCTGGGACAGGGTGATTTGAAAAATAGAAATAATTCGGATATTGATTATGAGGTGTTAAATGCTTTGGCAGAGGGGGCAGACACCCCGAAAGCGACGATAACCGTAATGCATACGGATGGCTCTGTTCCGAGGGGCGCCGGCGCCAAGATGATTGTCTATAGGGACGGGCGGATCCTTGGGAGCATCGGCGGGGGCTGCAGTGAAGCGGCAGTTACCCAGCAGGCAAGGCAGATGATCGGCTCCAACCAATATCAGGTTGTGGATATTGACTTGACAGGGGATGCGGCAGAAGAAGAGGGCATGGTTTGTGGCGGCATTATGACTGTATTAATAGAAGCGTTTGGTTGAGGTGCAGCATACTGTAATGTAAGAGGATGAAACGGCAGGATGGATTTTCAGGCACGCCCGGGAGGGAATGGGATGAAAAGGAATGATCAGAAGAATAAGCGGTGGAGCCTGTCAATTATATTATTGGCGGCAGGCGACAGCAAGCGGTTTAAAGGCAATAAAATGCTTGCAATGATTGATGGCAAGCCATTGTATCTGCATATGGCAGATAAGGTCCAGAAGATACCCTCATTAGAAAAGGTTATCGTTACCCAGTACCAGGAGATTATTGAAATAATAAATAATGATCCAAAATACAGTATGGTTAAAGCAATAAAAAATGGGCGCAGCGACCTAGGCATCTCCTATTCAATTGAGCTGGGGATCCGGCAGTGTAGCTCCGACGCTTATTTATTTGCCGTATGTGACCAGCCCTGGCTGAAGGAAGAAACTATTTTAAAGCTGATTCAGGAGTTTTTTAAAGGTAAAAAAGGAATTGCCTGCCTGTCATATCAGGGAAGGCCTGGTAATCCGGTTATATTTGATAAAAAATATCGGGAGGAATTGCTAAGCCTAAAGGGGGACGTTGGCGGAAAATCAGTAATGAAACGCCATATGGATGACGTATTATTTGTTGAGGTGGAGGATACACTGGAACTGTTAGACATTGATACGAAAGAGGATTATAATTATGTATAGATCATAACAAAGGCCGGTTGCAAGGAATGACTGGCTTTTGTAGAATAGAGAATGGAGCTGATAGGTTGAAAGAAGTAAAAAACATAAACGAAGGGGGGGACCGGGTCCATGCCGCACTTTCATGGCGGTTTGTGCAGTAGAGGGCATGGACGTTGGAATGGGAAATGATATATTGTTTTGCAAAGGGGGCGGCTGTACTGCCAAGCTGGGGCCGGACGTATTAAAGCATGTCCTGGACAAGCTGCCAAGGATCAATAATCCGAACCTGCTAGTTGGATTTGAAGGGTCTGATGATGCGGCAGTGTACCGGATTGCAGAGGATATGGCAATCGTGCAGACATTGGATTTTTTCCCTCCCATGGTTGAGGATCCTTATATCTTTGGACAGATTGCCGCGGCCAATGCATTGAGTGACATTTATGCGATGGGCGGCGATGTGAAGACAGCCTTAAACATCGTATGCTTCCCGGAGAAAATGGATCTGAATATCCTAGGAAAGATTTTAACGGGAGGAAATGAAAAGGTAATGGAGGCTGGAGGAATCCTTGCAGGCGGGCATTCCATCACAGATGCGGACGTAAAATATGGTTTATCTGTTACCGGCACGATACACCCGGATAGAATATATAGAAATTCCGGTGTCAGGCCTGGGGACAAGCTGATCCTCACCAAGCCCCTCGGGGTTGGAATCGTAGCTACGGCTGACAGGGTCAAGGAAGCGTCCAGGGAGGCTATGGATGCAGCTATAAAATCCATGACGACCTTAAACAAATATGCATCCGAAATCATCCGGAACTATGAGGCGCATGCCTGTACGGATGTCACAGGGTTTGGGTTTTTGGGACATCTCCATGAAATGCTGCAAAGGGAGCATACTGCTGTTATCCAGGGCAAATCGGTTCCCTATATCAAGGAAGCGTATGATTATGCAGATGAATTTTTGCTGACGGCAGCCGGACAGAGAAACCGTAATTTCGTGGAAGCCTATATTGAATTTGAAAATATTGAGTTTGCCCTGCAGGAAATTTTATTTGACCCACAGACCTCAGGAGGGCTTCTGGTCAGTATAGACCCTGAGGATGCGGATCAGGCATTGGAAGAGCTGAAGGCCTTAGGGCTTCCTTGTAATATCATTGGAGAGATAACGGAGTTGCAGGCCAAGGAAATCATAATAAAATAAAGGAATTATAATAATGGAAGCCCTAATAAAACAACAGAAACGGAGATGGACCTATGAAAAAAGAAATTGATGCAAGAGGAATGCAATGCCCCCTCCCGGTTATTGAAACGAAGAAGGCGCTGAAGGAGCTAACAGAGGGAACGGTTGAAGTTAATGTTGATAATGAAATTGCCGTCCAGAACTTAATAAAGATGGCAACCCAGAAGCAATTAAAAAATTCATCGGAAAAAATTACGGAAGACCATTATATTGTCAGGATTGAGGTATCAGGCCATTCCGCAGATAATACAGGTAGCGGGGGTGGCAGCAATGAGGCCGGCACAAAGGCTCCAGCCATGGACGAACGCTGTTACCCGGATTCCAGGGAAGGCGGTACCTTAGTCGTGATCTCTGCGGATCATATGGGAGAAGGCGATGAGCAGTTAGGAAAGACCTTGATGAAGGGCTTTATTTATGCGCTGAATGAATTGGAGAAGCTGCCGGGGAAGATAATATTTTACAATGGCGGGGCAAGGCTGTCCGTAGAAGGCTCCGATTCCTTAGAGGATTTAAAGAAGCTGGAAGCCCAGGGCGTTGAGATTCTCACCTGTGGAACCTGCCTTAACTTTTATGGAATCGGGGAAAAGCTATCCGTCGGGTCAGTTACCAATATGTATACCATCGTGGAATTAATGACGAATGCAGCTAAGATAATAAAGCCTTGATCCTAATGTCAGAAAGCAGATTTATGTACCGAAATAAATGTATACGTATATGCGGTATCATAGAATACAGAACAGCCTTTTGACCCGAATCAACAAGGAGAAAATGAAGTGGAGAATTTAATCATTGTCCGCGGCGGCGGAGATATTGCGACCGGAACGATCCATAAGCTGCACCGCTGCGGATTCCAGGTAATTATATTGGAAATCCCAAAGCCCTCCGCAATCCGGAGAAAGGTGGCCTTTTCAGAAGCGATGTATGACGGTGAGGCTGTAGTTGAAGGCGTGCTCTGCAGGAAGGCCGGAGGTATTCAAGAGGTTTGGCGGATCCTGGAAGAGGGCGACATACCGGTGATCGCAGATGAACATTGCAATATTTTAAAGCATTTCCCCCCCCTTGCCTTGGTAGACGGGATATTAGCCAAGAAAAACATGGGGACGAATAAAGCGATGGCACCTATTACCGTAGCATTAGGACCAGGCTTTGAGGCAGGCGTTGACGTAGATGCCGTAATTGAAACCCAAAGGGGACATGACCTGGGAAGAATCCTGTTCACAGGCTTTGCGGCAAAGAATACGGGAGTTCCCGGAATCATCGGAGGATATGGCAGGGAAAGGGTGATCCACAGCCCTGCCAGCGGAACCATTAAAAATTTAAGCCATATCAGCGATACGGTAGCCAAGGGACAGGTCATAGCGACCGTCGGGGAAGCTAGGGTGGAAGCTACCATTGACGGTATCCTGCGGGGAATTATTAAGGATGGCTATCCAGTAGAAAAGGGCCTGAAAATTGCAGATATTGACCCGAGGATTGAAGAAAAAAAGAATTGCTTCACCATATCGGATAAAGCCCGGTGCATTGGCGGAAGTGTTCTGGAAGCCATTCTGTATCTGCAAAAAAGAAAGAATATGAAGTTTTTGGCATTTGAATCATAAGGAAAAAGATAAAGAGGAAGGAGAACGGCAGTGATCTATTTTGACAATGCGGCTACCAGCCTGCACAAACCGGATTCCGTAGCGGATGCGGTATATGCTGCAATTAGGAACATTGGAAGTTACGGAAGAGGCTCGCATCAGGCATCCCTGGAGGCAGGCCGGGTAATCTATGCTGCCAGGGAGCTGCTTTCCAAGCTTTTTCATGTTAAGGATTGCAGCCGCATTGCCTTTACCTCTAATGCTACAGAAAGTCTCAATATTGCAATAAAAGGGCTGGTACATCCCGGCGGTCATGTGATAACAACAGTGCTGGAGCATAACAGCGTATTACGGCCCCTTTATGAGCGGGAAGCAAAGGGGGCTGAAATAACCATTATAAAAAGCGATCCCCTTGGCAATATCAATATAGACGATATCGAAAGCCATATTAGGGAGAACACAAAAATGGTGGTCTGCACCCATAGCTCGAATTTGACAGGGAATCTGGTGGATATAAAGAAAATAGGTGACCTGTGTAAGGCACGAAAGCTGTTATTTGTAGTAGACGCCGCACAAACTGCCGGGGTCTTTCCTATCGATGTGGAGGAGCAGAAGATTGATGTCCTTTGCTTTACCGGACATAAGGGGCTGCTTGGCCCCCAGGGTACGGGAGGAATTTATGTAAGGGAAGGAATTTCCGTTTCACCGCTAAAGTCAGGGGGAAGCGGAAGCTCAACCTTTCTTAAAACACATCCAATGGTAATGCCGGAATGCTTGGAGGCAGGTACCTTAAATGGGCACGGGATTGCCGGATTGTATGCTGGTGTTTCCTATATCCTGGATAAGGGAGTGGACAACCTCAGAAGAAAAGAGCTGGAACTGATGCGGCAGTTTTATGATGGGATTAAAGAGATACCGGATATAAAAATCTATGGTGATTTTTTTGCAAGGGAAAGGTCGGCAATTGTTGCCCTTAATATAGGGGAATATGATTCAGCCTCGGTATGTGACCAATTAGCGGAAGCCTATGGTATCTATACAAGGGCAGGAGGGCATTGTGCCCCTTTGATGCACCAGGCCTTAGGGACGAAGGAGCAGGGGGCTGTCCGATTTAGCTTCTCCCATTTTAATACCAGGGATGAGGTGGAGCTGGGCATCAAGGCAATCAAAGACCTTGCAATGGAATAACAGGAGAGGATCAATGAGGGAAAAAGAGCTAAGGCTGGTAATTACCTTCCAGAATACAACAAGTGCGATGGCAATGGAGAAATTGTGTCAGGAAAAAGGACTGAATGGCAGGTTAATTCCGGTTCCACGGTCTATTACCGCAGGTTGCGGGCTATCCTGGAGCGCTGTTCCTGGGGCAAGGGATGAGCTGAAAAATGCGATGGAAGAAAACAATATTATCTATGATGAGATATATGAATTAGAAATATGATACGCGGGGGGATGGGCGAGGGTTAGGTTGTGAGGTGAATATGGGTGCCTATCTATCCACCTGGGCTTGCCTTTAACATCCCATGATCGCCAAGTGCAGGCAATCACGGGAAGCCCGGTCTGCGCCCAGGTGGATAGATAGACACCCATATTCACCGCGGTAGTATAGAGAAGCTTTCGCGTAAATTGTTATGTATGGTTGAAGGATGATACATAGTTGAAAGAATTGTATAATGGGTGATGGAATGGATATATATAAGGTGAATTTATATGGGGAACTGGTAAGGGGTGGGAAGCTGTCTGAGGCTCTTGGAGTAAATCAAGCCGGGGGGCAGACGGTTGCTTTTGTCGGTGCAGGAGGGAAAACAACTGCAATCTATCATCTGGCAGAAGAGTTGGCTGCAATGGGAAAAAGAGTGATTATTACAACAACTACCCATATGTTCCTGCCTCCAAAATACGGGGTGCTTGAGGAAAATGAGGGCAGGCTTTTAAAAATGCTGGATTTATATGGCATAGCAGTAACAGGAACTCCCTGTGGGGACGGAAAGATGACAGAGGTATCGGATTCTTTTTATCTGCGGGCGAAGAATAGGGCGGATTATATTCTGGTTGAGGCGGATGGTTCCAAAAGGTTACCCATTAAAGTGCCGGGCAGGAATGAACCGGTACTGCCCTTCGATACGGATTTGGTGGTTATTGTGGCAGGCCTGACCTGTCTGTCCCGGCCACTGATAGAGGTCTGCCACCGATGGGAACGGGCAGCCGAAATATTAGGATGCCAGTTAACGCACCAAATAGAACCCTTTGACGTAGCAAAGCTGATTAAAACCGGGTACTGTGATACCATCAATTTACCCTATAGGATATTATTGAATCAGTGTGACAATAAAGAACAGCGGGAAGATGCGTTAGAAATAGTGAGCTGCCTGGAGGATAAGGGGGATGTATTATTATCCAGTATGCTGGGGGCTGAAGGAAGATGACAGATCTATGACAGGGTTGGTGTATAAGCATATGCCTTTTGGAGCTTTGCCAATTGCTTATGATGAAATAATATCATTACCAACAGTACAAATTGTAGAAGAGATGGTGTGGGATGATGTATGTTATCGGATCCGGCCATATAAAGATGTAAATATATCAGATTTCTCATTAGAAGAATTAAATGTTTTGGAATTGGTTGCTACCACTTTTCAGCATTATAACTCAAAAGATATTATTGATTATATGCACAAGGAAAAAGCCTATGTAGAAACAATGCCGAATCAAATTATTCCATATAGTTTGTCAAAGCAGTTAGATGAGTTAAGGTAAAGGCCGCTTCTATAATTTATAAACTCTTTATTGAAATTAAAAAGGATTTGGAGAAAATATTTGTGGTTGTAAAGAGCCCACCCCATATCTTGGTATAGTGGAGGCTCTTTTTTTAAAAGGATGATCCTCTAGTTGCGTTTTTAGACGGTATATTATATGCTATTTGAAAGTACTGGTGACAATGAAAAAAATTAAAGCTCTTATCATAACGAAAGAGATATCAGATGTTTCTAGTGGGGCTTAATGATGGATATACTTTAACAGGGACAGGAAACGAATCAGCTTACAAGGAGATGGATATAAATTATGAAGAAAGAATTACCGTATTTCAAGATAGAAAACTCATATGGCGGCAACCAGGACTGGTTTCGGGATCCCATGATGAAGCTGGGCGGATGCGCCGCGGCTACTGCCTGTGATGTCAGTATCTACATGGCCTTATATCAGGATAAAACACATCTGTACCCCTTTGATATCAGTAATCTGAACAAAGGGGATTACATAAGCTTTTCCGCAAAGATGAAGCCCTACCTTAGTCCACGATGGTCAGGGATCAATACATTAGACATATATATTGAGGGAGTAAAGCAATATTTAATGGATTCTGGAGAAGCTTCCCTGCAATTAAGTGGATTTTCAGGAGACAGACCCTTGGAGGAGGCAGCCGCCCAGATCCGCAAGCAGATCGGCAACAAAATGCCGATCCCATACCTTCTCCTAAAACATAAGTCCCCGAACATAAAATTCTTCGTATGGCATTGGTTCCTGCTGGTTGGGTATGAGGAATATGATGACGGGTTTTTTGTAAAGGCAGCCACCTATGGAAGCTACCACTGGCTTTCACTCCGGGAGCTTTGGGATACCGGATACAGTGAAAAGGGCGGAATGATCTTGCTTGGAGAATAATTGATGGTTGTTATAGTAAATAACAGAAGAGAACAGCTGAAGAAAATAACCGGGAAAAGAACCATAAAGGTCTGGATTTTATTATTTTCAGGTCCGTATTCTAATAGAAGTAGTATCAGGGTTCTGTTATACTGGTAATATCTATAATAATGCCTGCAGCAAAGGGCATATTCAGCAGATTGGCAGAAACTGGCCGCATGATTGACTTAAACAATACATTGACTTAAACAATATCATGATGTTAACAATATAGGAAACGAATAAAACAACACAATAGAGGGATTGGATGAAAAAATATAATTTTTCGAACATTATCCGCTGGATCGAGATTACCTTGGCCATTATGGTGGTTTTAAATTTTGCCACCTCCGTCTATGCAATTAACCGGCTGACGGTCAACTCCATTAATTCCGTATCAAACAGGTTATACATGGATGTGAGTGATGTATCGGATACCTTGGCAGGGATCCACACCATGATGCTGTCAGAGGTTGGATATGACAAGGATTTGGATACCCTGCTGGTTGCGACCTTGGATAAAAAGAAGAAAATTGATGAGGTAACCATAACCACAAGGATACAAACCATGATCAGGAACTGGTCAAGGGAATTACATTATCCCGTAAATTATGGGATTTATTTTCCCGACAGCGGTAAGCTGATTAATGATTACGAAAGCCTGGATGAGTATGTCCTGTGGATCAATATCCAAAAGGAGCTGCTGGGGAAGCTGGACAGCCTGGACTTTAAAAGCGGCTGGAACATCGTGGAGCTGAATGGGAAATATTATTTTCTGGATATCATCAGTAATAACCGCCGGTATATGTTCTCCTACATCAGTGTTGATGAGGTCATAAAATCCTTGGAAAGTGAATTCTATGGCAAGGAGTATTATATAGCGGTAACAGGTTCCGAAGATCAGGTCTACCATTACCAGGAGGAGCTATTAAGGGATAAAATCAAGCCTTCCAGGGAACTGAGCGGAATTGTCAGGACTAATTTTTTTAAGCAGCTGCTTGTCATGAAGCAGAGCGTGGTGAATAATATCGACATTATTATGGTAATCCATAATTATAACAGTGTTTTAAAGACCTTCTGGCTACAGCTTGTGTTGGTACTGCTTATGATCGTAGTAGTTTCCATCGTGCTGGGGATCCTGCGCTTTGTCAATAAGACGGTCCTTCGTCCGATCCAGGCCTTCAATGAAAATCTTGAGACCTTGAAAAATGAGGAGGTATATGACGTAGCCACCCATTACCAGATCAATGAGCTTGGAAATGCAAGTGAATTGATGTCTGAAATGGTGGGCAGGATCAAGGGCTTGAAAATTGATATCTATGAAAAAACCCTGGAACAGCAAAAGACCCAGATGGATTTCCTTACGCTTCAGATAGAGCCCCACTTTTATCTCAATTGCTTGAATATCATATACAATATGGCCCAGCTGGAGCAGTACAGGGAGATACAGCGGCTGTCAAACTGTGTGTCGGAATATTTGAGGTATATCTTTAAAAGCCGTGAGTGCTTTGCAACGGTCAGGGACGAGCTGGAGCATATCAAAAAGTATCTGGAAATCCAGAAAATACGCTATGGCGAATGCTTTGAATCCCATATTTCCATTGATGAAAGGATATTGGATATGGAAATACCGCCTCTGGTGCTACAGACCTTCGTGGAAAACTCCCTTAAATACACCATTAACTGGGAGGATGATATTGAGCTGACCATCAAGGGGACCGTAGAAGAGGAAGCGGTAATTGTCATAGAGGATACGGGAGAGGGCTTTGAGCCGGAGATTCTCTATAAGCTGCAGAACAACCTGGACATCAGCGAGGGCGAGAAGCGGATCGGTATCATGAACGCCGTGTCGCGGATGAAGCTGGCCTTTGGCAATGAGGCGTCAATCCTCTTCTATAACCGTGAAAAAGGCGGTGCCGGGGTGGAGATCAGGTTTCCGAGTAAAAAAAGGAGCAATGATGGAGCCATAACCTAGGCTGTGACTTAGGTTCATGACTAAGGTCATGATTTAAGCCCATAACCAAGGTCATGACTGAGGTCATGACCTTAGAAATAAGCTTGATTGGAGGCAATTGTGAATATATTACTTGTGGATGATGATTCCTATGTACTTGAGGCACTGAGAAAAAGCCTGGATTGGACAAGCATTGGTATTGAAAATGTATATACAGCCCAAAGTGTGAACAAGGCCAGGAAGATTATCGCTGACATCCCGATCCATGTCCTGGTCTGTGATATCGAGATGCCGAAGGAAAATGGCTTTGAGCTGCTGAAATGGATCAAGGAGAAGAACTATATTATTCAGGAAATATTGCTGACCAGCTATGCCGAATTCAGGTATGCAACGGAAGCAATTAAGTACGGCTGCTATGCCTACGCCCTGAAGCCCATTGATTATGAAGAGCTGGAGAAGATGATTGCCGGTGCCCTGGAGGAGGCAAAAAAGGCTCTCAGCCTGGTAAACCATGATAAGTATTATGCCTTCTGGACATCCTCACAGAAGATGAGGAAGGAACAGTTCTTCTGGGATTTTTTAATTGACCAGCAGGATATGGGGCTGCAGGACAGGGACTTTAATTATCAGGCAGGCAATCTGTTCCTGCCGGTCTATATTAGATATCCGGACCATATCAGGAAGGGCAGCAGCGAATATGGAAGGGGAATGTTTGACTGGACCTTTAATAACCTTATTATGGAGGTGTTCACCAATGGGGAATGTACGGTGGAGGCAGTCCTTCATCTGAAAAAGGAAAGCTTCCTGGCTGTTGTTAAGCTCCAATACGGTACAAATAGGGTGGAATTAGAAAAGGATACGGCAGTCCTCTTTCAAAAGAAGGTACAGAAAAGCCTGGGTATGGAATGCAGTATCATCATCGGAAGGGTAGCCAGGCTGGACCAGCTGCAGAGGGAGGTGCCTGAGTTCCTTGCCCTGATGAAAAAGAGCCTGGTTGAAAATGGGGAAATCATAGCCCTGGACGGATATAACAGCCAGGTGAATGAATTCAAACTGCCGGATTTCTCGATCTGGGAAAGCTTTTTAAAGGACGGGCAGGCCGAGGTAGTGAAGAAGGAGGTCTCCAAGTATCTGGACAAGCAATTATTCTACCGCCGGCTGGACAGGGACGTGCTGCACGGCTTTGTCACAAGCTTTCTCCAGCTATTAATCAGGGTATTGGACGAAAATAAGGTACCGACCTATCAGATTGGCACGCCCTTGTTCAATGCGGAGTTTTTTAGCACCGCTGCCTCCAGTGTGACAAATGCCAAAAAGGCGATCGGCCAGATGATAGATACGGCCATGAACATGCTGCGCAATTCGGACCAGGATAAGCCCACCGTCCAGACCGTAAAGGAATATATCGATAAAAACCTGGACAAGGACATTACAAGGGAATCCCTGGCGGAAATGGTATATCTGAACCAGGACTACCTTGCACGGATTTTTAAAAAGGAAATCGGGGAATCCATCGGCAACTATATCATGGGAAAGCGTGTGGAGGTGGCAAAGGAATACCTGGAGAAAACCGGCGAATCCGTAAACTCAATTGCCATTAAGGTGGGATATGACAATTTTTCTTATTTTGCAAAGATATTCAAGGACAAAACCGGAATGACACCCAAGGAATACCGTAAGCTGTACGAGCGGGAAGACGGTGGTACCCAGGGAGGCTGACCCGGGCTGTCAGGATTTTTTACGGAACTGGAGCGGGGTCTTTCCATAGGTTTTCTTAAACATTTTGGCAAAATTGGCGGAATGGTTGTAGCCAACCCGGGAGGCAACCGTATCAATGCTCAGATCCGTGGTAGAGAGCAGGTTGGCGGCAATTGTCATCCGTATGTTATTGGCATATTCACCGATTGACATATGATAATGCTTGGAAAAGCCTGCCTTTAGCTTCTGCTCATTTAAAAACACCATCCTGCTTAGGGCGGTGATATGGGGCGGGCTGGCATAGTTTTCCGTAATCAGCTCATGGGCCTTTTGGATCGCCCGGATATCGGAGGCGGTCAGCTTGATGCTGCGGTCCTTCCCGATATGGATGCTGCCATAATCAATCTGGTTGGTAAAGGCATTTTCCGGCGACCTGGTAACCTCGTTGAAGAGGATGGCGATACATTCCAGGATCTTTGCCTCCAGGTAGATGCCGGTGATGGAATTCTCATTAGCCAGCCTTTGGAGCTGTCTGATGATATTTACGATTTCCAAGGGCAGATAAAGATAAGTGTAGTTATTAAGAAAGGAATCCAGGCCCGCGGACTTGGGAAAATTAGGCCGTATTACTCCGGAGAAATAATCCTCATGGATGGTTATTTCAGCTCCGTGGTAATGCTGGCCTTTTTTCCAGTTCTGCTGCCCCTTCAGGTTCTTCTCAATGACAAAGAAGGAGGAGGGGGAGAAGGAGGATACGGGCGCATTCTCCAGCTGGAACTGGGTAACCCCCTGATACACCAGGCCAAAGCGCATCAACAGCTCAGGATTGTCAAAGGCCAGGGAGAAATCTTCCGGTATGGTATAATCCGCAATTCCCAGGGTATAATAATTAGCCCTCCCGTAAAGAAGCAAATAGCCCAGCTCCGGCCTGCGCTTATTCGTATACAGGGTATAATTTTCATAACGGTATTCCTGGAACCCTAATTTTTTTAAAACAGCCCTCTTAAATTCTTCACTGGATCTTACTTTCATGGAAATCCCCTTTTTACTTGTGTTTTCAAGGTGTTACAAAAATACAGCCCTGCAGCATGATAATGCGGCCGGATGTAATAATAGTGAAATCAGGTGCAGATATTGAAATGATAATGAAAATCATTTACAATAAGCTTCGTTGTTAAACAGTATACCATAGGAAAGGGAATAATAAAATGAAAATGAATTCCATCTTTAAAAAATTTATTTTAGCATGCGGCATAGCGTTGACCTTGGCTGGCTGCTCAAATGCTAACACAAATACAGCTTCTGACCTGGCAACAGGTACGGGCAGCGGGAATGACCCAGAAGAGGCAGTAGCCCCTACGGCGGCGGTACCGGGGACAGTTACTGTAACGGATGTAAAGGGGGACGTTGAAATACTTGCTAATCCGGAGAGAATTGTGGATATCAGCGGCAACAGCGATATTTTGTCCATCTTAGGATATAAGGTAATCGGGACGGCGAACAGTGATGCATATGACTACACCAAATTCCCTGCTTATCTTGAGGATACCCTGCAGGGAGCCACTATTTTAGGCTATAGCATGCAGGATACCATGGATGTTGAAGCGATCATGAACCTGAATCCGGATTTAATCATTATTTCTACGGTCCAGGAAAAGATGTATGAGCAGCTAAGCGGGATTGCCCCTACGGTTATGATCCAGTTAGAGGCGTTAAACTGGAAGGAGGATGTAAAGGCTTTCGCGAAGGTATTCAACAAGGAGGATGCTGCCGAGGCCTGGCTGGAGGACTATGAACAGAAGGCTGCCGAGGCCGGGGAAAAGGTGAAGGAAGCCTTGGGAGAAGATACTACATATCTGTCCTTCTTAGCCAGCGGCGGACAGTTCTATGTCTTTGACGGTGCAGGCTTTGGAAGTGTCCTGTACGAGGATATGGGGCTGAGCAAGCCGGAGGGTATGCCGGAGCAAAGTGATATCAGCCTGCCGGTGGTGACCTATGAGGGGCTGGCGGCGATCAAGGCAGATTATATCTTTGTAATTGCTACGGATGAGGATCTCCAGGTGCTGGAAGGAAACGGGGTATGGAAGAGCCTTCCAGCGGTCCAGAAGGGACAAGTGGTTAACCTGCCTTCTTCCCCTTACTTCGTACAGGGCTACAGCAGTATCGGCAGATTATTGCTTTTAGATGAGATCGTGGAGATGGTAAATGAAAAATAATAGGAATACTTTTGTCCTCTTAGGCTGCAGTATTTTTATTCTGATCCTTGGGTTATTCCTGGCGGTAAGCCTGGGAGTAACCCAAATTGGGCTTTCAGACATTTGGGCCGGCATCCGGGGGAAGGGAGAAGGGCTGGAGCAGATCCTGATCCGGGATGTGCGGCTTCCCAGGGCGGTGACGGTGCTTTTCACAGGAGGGATCCTTGGCATGACGGGAGCCATGCTCCAGGGGATTACGAGAAATCCCATTGCCGAGCCCTCCTTTCTTGGAGTAAGCCAGGGAGCCACCCTCGTGATCGCAATACTGTATGCCCTGAGGATTTCCGTCACTACACCGAATGTGTTTCTTGCCGCCTTTCTTGGGGCGGTGTTCAGCGGCCTGATTGTAATAGGCTTTCTGTCGACGAAGGCGAACAACCGCTCCATGACCCGGATACTGCTGGCAGGTATGGCTATCAGTACTTTTTTCCTGTCCTTAACCACAATCATAGGCTTATTGTCCAACCAGGCACAGCTGATTGGATTCTGGGTTGCGGGAGGATTCCGTAATGCTACCTGGCCAGATGCGGCCCTGGTCATAACCATAGGAGTGGCCGGCTTTATCCTTGCAGTTTTATTCGCACAGAAAATTAATATCTTAAGCTTGGGGGATGATGTGGCGGTCAGCATGGGGATTAAGCCGGAAAGGGTCAGGTTAGCCATACTGCTGGCCATCATACCGATGACGGCAGCTGCGGTAGCCGCCGGCAAGAACATCGGTTTCGTAGGCCTTATTATTCCCCAAATTATCAGAAAGCTGATAGGGGAGGATTACAGAAAGAATATACCCCTTGCTTTTCTGTTGGGGGGAGTGCTGCTTACCTATGCGGATATGGCTGCCAGGCTGGTCTTTGATCCTTATGAAACTCCCGTTGGTATCTTTACGGCCTTTATCGGTGTACCGTTCTTCCTGATCTTAGCCAGAAGGGAGAAGGGTTGATATGAGAAAGAAGAGATTTATTTTTGTGACCTTAATCCTGTCCCTGCTGTTATTCCTTTCAGTCCTGCTCTATTTAAGCTGGGGCAGCTACCGGATGAAGCCCGGTGAGATTATCAGTACCTTACTTGGACATGGAACACAACTACAGAGGACAGCTTTATTAAATATCAGGCTTCCCAGGATGCTGGTAGGTATATTTGTGGCCATCGCATTATCGACGGCCAGCTCCCTGCTCCAAACCATAACCAGGAATGACCTGGTGGACTCCAGCATCATAGGGATTAATGCGGGTGCTGCGGTGGCGGCGGTCATCTTCATCTCCTTAAGGACCGTAAATTATTATAGCGAGCTGGGCTCCTTATCGATCTATGTATTGCCGTTTATGGCCATGCTGGGGGCGGGGCTTGCTGCGGCTGTGCTATACCTGATGTCCAGCAGGACACGGATCCGCCCGAAGCGGCTGTTGTTAGTGGGGCTGGGGGTGAATGCGGGACTGAATGCATTCCTGACCTTTTTCACCTTCCGGGGCGGTGTGAGTGACTATAACCGGGTATTGGTCTGGACCTCCGGAAGCCTCTGGGGCTCCGGCTGGAGCTATGTAAAGATCATCATACCCCTTGTTACTTTGATGTTCCTCCTGGTGCTGTTCCACCATAAAAAATTGGATGTGCTGAACCTGTCGGAGGAGCATGCCGTGACCCTGGGACTGAATGTCCATAAGGAGAGAAGGAGATTCCTGGTTTTTGCAGTGATTTTGGCGGGCGGCGCCACGGCCTTTGCGGGAAATGTAGGCTTTATCGGGCTGATCTCCCCCCATATCGCGAGGAGGCTGGTGGGCTCCTACCATAAGAATTTTACTGTGACGTCTGCCATGGTCAGCGGAGTGATTATTCTGTTTGCGGATGCTATATCAAGGAATCTGTTTTCACCCATTGAGATACCGGTGGGAGTTACGATTTCAATGATAGGAGTACCATATTTTATTTATTTGATGATGAAGGAGAAATAGATGGATGCGATAAAGGTCAATAACCTATCCGTTGCCTATGAAGAAAATGTTATTATTGATCAGATGGAGCTTAGCATCCCTAAAGGAGAGATCAGTATCATCATTGGTGCCAACGGATGCGGAAAATCCACCCTGCTGAAAACAATTGCAAGAATTATAAAGCCGGTAAAGGGTGAGATTTTTATCAATAATAAGAATATGAAGCAGCTAAAGGAAAGACAGATCGCCTCACAGATTGCGTTTTTACCCCAGGCGCAGACCTGCCCCAGTGGGTTAACGGTCAGGGAATTGGTTGCTTTCGGAAGGTTTCCCCATCAGAAGATGGTCGGCGGATTAAAGAAGCACGACAAAGAGATTATTGAATGGGCCATGCGGGAAACTGAGGTTTTGGAGTTTTCAGACCGGGCAGTTGAGAACTTATCCGGTGGGCAGAGGCAGAGGGCCTGGCTTGCCATGACCCTGGCCCAGGAAACAGATATCATTATGCTGGATGAGCCGACGACCTACCTGGATATCTCCTATCAGCTGGAGATCCTGGAGGTATTAGAGCGCCTGAACAGACAGAAGAGGATTACCGTTGTCATGGTGCTCCATGAGTTAAACCATGCCTGCCGCTTCGCCGGCAAGATCATTGGGTTAAAGCAGGGTAAAATCGTATGCGCCGGCATCCCAAGGGAGGTTATTACAAAGGAAGCCCTGCGGGAGATTTACGGGATTGACGTAACGCTGCAATTGGATGATAAGAAGCAATATCCTGTCTGCGTGGATTATAAGCTGTTGCGGAAGGAGCTTTCTTCATGATATACTTACCATAGTAAACTTGCTTTGTCTCGCATGCCATATGCGGGACATTTGTTATACCTGGTTTGTCATCCAGGCAGGAGAGCCAAAGGAGCGGTGGAATGAGCTTTATTATTGCGACAATCTCGGACCTGGCAGGGATCCCGTTAACAGAATATGACGGAGCCGGCAGGATTAAAAATATCTATTCCAGCATTAGTGACCAGAAGGAGCCCCATCCCCAGATTGCTGAGTATATCAGCAGGCTGCGGGAGGATTTAAGAGCCCAGGAATTTAGTATACGCTATCTTGACGGGCTGCCAATCTGCATCTGCGGCAGCAGGGTGGAGGAGTCCTATTATGTATGGGGACCCATAGCCTTCCGTTACCTGAACCAGCTTGAGAAGAAGCGGTACAACCAACTGATTAAAAATAAGACGGAGGAAATCAGGGAGTTATATTTTTGCAGCATGCAAAGGCTGATGTCCGTTATTGCGGTTCTTCTCACGGTTATGAAGGGAAAGGAGTATACCCTGGATTATTTCATGGATTATATTGACCAGGGCATTACGGAATTTCCCAATATAGCGGAGCAGCTGATTGAGCATACCCTGAAGCGGGAGGACAACTTACTCTTAAACCATACCTATGCGGAGGAGCAGGTTGCCATGGATGCGATCCGTTATGGGGATACGGAAAAGGTAAAGCAGTACATGAAGATGCCTTCCTATAAAAGCCCTCTGATAATTGAGGATAATGTATTTAAAAATGATGAATATATGGCAATCTCCTTTATTACCATGGCTGCCCGGGCAGCCATTGAAGGCGGGGCGACCTCGGCGGAGAGCTTTTTGGTCAGTGATGTTTATTTAAAGCGGATCTCAAAATGCAGGACAAGTGCGGATATTAAAAAAAATGTGGATGAAGCATCCATCGTCTTTGCGGAGCTGGTGAAAAAGTATGCGGAGCACAGATCCTCCAACAGCCATGTGGAGGACAGTAAGAAGTACATTGCCCAGAATATATTTAAAAAAATAAGCCTGTCGGATGTCGCAAAGGCCTTGCAGGTAAATGCCTCCTATCTGTCGAAGCTCTTCTCAAGGACCGAGGGGATGACGATAAGTGAATATATCCAGCGGGAGAAGGTAAATTTGGCGAAGAATATGCTTAAATTCTCAGACCGGAGTGTGTACGAGATATCGGAATACCTGAATATGAGCTCCCACAGCTATCTTACCAGCACCTTTAAAAAATATGTGGGGCTGACACCCCAGGAGTACCGTGCAAAAAACCATCCTCCTGAATTTTAAGGAGTTGGTAAAAAAGGAATATATTTTTGTATCCAAGATACATCCTGGATACATCCTAAAGATAGCCCTAATACATCCTGAATATATCCAAAGGCAAAATCAAGACAAAATAATGATATAAAAACAAAAATCATGATAGTATCTCCCGCCTGATATGTATTAGAATTTTATTGTGGTCTGATTTTTAAAAGTACTAATATATAGGAAGGAGAATAATCTCCTTTCTTACAACCGGAAGGAGATTTGAGGTAAATGGAAAGAGAGAAGATTAGGGAGATAATTGCAAAGCTGACGCTGGAAGAAAAAGCAGGTCTGTGCTCCGGTGCGGATTTTTGGCACACCAAGGCAGTGGAACGTCTGGGAGTCCCGGCAACCATGGTATCTGACGGACCTCATGGTCTGAGAAAGCAGGATCTGGAGGGCGACCATCTTGGTATGAATGACAGTATTAAGGCGGTTTGCTTCCCGGCAGGCTGCGGAACAGCGGCTTCCTTTAACAGGGAATTAATCGCCACAATGGGTGAGGCGCTGGGTAATGAATGCCAGGCGGAGGGAGTCAGCGTAATCCTGGGGCCGGCTGTTAATATTAAGCGTTCCCCCCTGTGCGGCAGAAACTTTGAATATTATTCCGAAGACCCCCTGGTGGCTTCTGAGATGGCAGGTGCCTTAATCAAGGGTGTCCAGAGCAAGAATGTGGGCACCAGCATTAAGCATTTCCTGGCAAATAACCAGGAGCACCGCAGGATGACCTCTTCCTCCGAGGTGGATGAGAGAACCTTGAGGGAAATCTATCTGGCTGCCTTTGAGGGAGCAGTGGTAAAAGAAAAGCCATGGACAGTTATGTGCTCCTATAATAGGATCAATGGGGTTTATGCCGCTGAGAATGAAGAATACCTTACAAAGGTGCTCCGGGATGAATGGGGCTTTGACGGCTATGTGGTAAGCGACTGGGGTGCTGTAAATGCAAGGGTAGAGGATCTTGCGGCAGGCCTTGACCTGGAGATGCCTTCTTCCAACGGAGTGAATGATAAATTAATTGTAGAAGCAGTCAAAGCGGGAGCCTTGAAAGAGGAAGTGGTTGACCGGGCCTGCGAAAGAATTTTAAATATCGTATACCGTTATGAGGAGAACAGGGATAAGACGGCAGTCTTTGACCGGGACAAGGATCATGAGCTGGCCAGAAAGGTAGCGGAAGAGACGGTTGTCCTGTTAAAGAATGACGGTATCCTGCCCCTGAAGGAGACGGAGGAAATCGCATTTATTGGTAAATATGCGAAAGCACCCCGTTATCAGGGCGGCGGCAGCTCCCATATCAACAGCCATAAGGTAACCTCCGCCCTGGACGTCGTTGCCGGCATGGATAACATAACCTTTGCACAGGGCTTTAATGATAATGAGGATAAAATTGATGAAGCGCTGCTTGCAGAGGCAGTAGAGATTGCAAGGAAGGCGAAGGCAGCCGTCATATTTGCCGGGCTTCCGGATGCCTTTGAATCAGAAGGCTTTGACCGCAGCCATATGGGAATGCCAAACTGCCAGAATGAGCTGATCAAAAGAATAGCAGAGGTACAGCCTAACACGGTGGTAGTGCTGCACAACGGTTCCCCGGTAGAAATGCCTTGGGTAAATGATGTGAAAGGCATCCTGGAAGCCTATCTTGGAGGCCAGGCCATAGGCGGTGCCTGTGTGGACATTCTCTTTGGCAGGGTGAATCCCAGCGCGAAGCTTCCGGAGACCTTCCCTGTTAAGCTTGAGGATAACCCTTCTTATCTCTATTACCTGGGAGAGAAGGATAAGGTAGAATATAGGGAAGGCGTGTTCGTAGGCTACCGTTATTACGATAAGAAGAAGATGGACGTCTTATTCCCCTTCGGCCATGGCTTAAGCTATACCACCTTTGAATATTCCAACCTGACAGTGAGCAGCGAGAGCATTACGGACCAGGATACGGTGAAGGTATCCGTAGATGTTAAGAATACGGGCAGCATGGCCGGCAAGGAAGTGGTCCAGCTCTATGTTGCAGATAAGGTCAGCACCGTAATCCGTCCGGCTAAGGAATTGAAGGAATTTGCAAAGGTAGATTTACAGCCGGGTGAGACAAAGACAGTTACCTTTGAGCTTGGCAAGAGGGCATTTGCTTACTGGAATGTGGACATTCATGACTGGCATGTGGAATCAGGGGAGTTTGAGCTCCTGGTTGGCAAATCCTCCAGGGAAATTATACTAAGCAAGACGATCCAGGTAACGGGAACCGTGAAGCTTCCTACAACCTATACCTTAGATACCACCCTCGGCGACCTGATGGAAAATCCGGCGGCAGCAGAGTTCTTAAATAGCATGAGGCAGAACAGCATTTTCTCATCTATGGCGGAGCAGCAGGAAGAGGCAACGGAGGCAGCCCAGGAAGCTATCTCAAAGGAAATGATGATGGCGATGATGAAATATATGCCAATCCGTGCAATGCTAAGCTTTGGCGGAGGGGCAGTGAGCAGGGAAGCCATGCTGGATGTCTTAGGAAAGCTGAATGAAACCGTGAAGTAAATTGACTTATATGTGGTTTAAATGCAATAACGGGGAGGGGATCAAATCCCTTCCCCGTTACTTAAAAAACCATAAAAAAGCACATCTCATTTTTGTAAGAAAATGTTGATGTGCTTTTTCTGCTGCTTGGCCGGCAAAAGCTTCTTAAATATTATCCTCTATGAACTGAACAATACCGGCCTCAACCTCGTCCCGGATCGGCGGTTCGTTATGGATTTCATGGCGGTAGCCGGAATAAACCTTGGTAGTTACCTTACGGTGACCGGCCTCAGCCAGCCAGCGGGTAATCATGTATGTCCCTTCCCCAAAATCACCAATTGGATCCATATCTCCGGATATATTATAAATCGGCATGGTTAGAGGTATCTTCTTCGCCCAATCCACACCCTGAACCGCGTGCAGACCCTCGCTTAGATCATGGAGCAGACGTACATTCATCGGAGTTGAGAGATTATTGAAGGGATCTGTGGAATGGTCGAAGCGTACTCCCTCATCTGCTGCAACCCAGTCAAAGATACCCTGTACATCTTCATAACGGTCATTTGCGCCCTTAAATGCAGCCATAAGTTCGGGCACAACCTCGTTATCCTTGTTTTCTTGGATATATGGAAGTGTTTTGCTAAGCAATCCGAGCATTGGGCGGTATTCCGCCAGTGCGCCGCAAATAACAAGGCCTGCCATTCCTTCGGAGTATTTTGCAGCATAGATACGTGCTATAATAGAACCCCAGCTATGTCCATACATAAAATATGGGAGCTCAGGATAATCGGCAGTCACCAGTGTTCTGAGGGTATGCTCGTCCTCAACCGTTGTCATATATCCCTTATTACCCAGGTCTCCCCAGGTATTTGTGGCCGGGCAGCCCGTTGCCATGGCCGCACTTACAAATGCAGGCCATAATGAGTCTACCGACGATTACGGCAATCCGGAACGCTTTTTCGGGTATATTACGGCCTGGTTCCTGTATCAGCTAAAGGGTGACGAGACAGCAGACGGTGCATTTACCGGAAGCGGCCCGGAGATTGCAGCCAATGATAATTGGTCAGATGTTGCAATTAGTGGTATTAAATGATTTTACGGAAAAGAGTGAGGAACACAAATGCATATTTCGGATTATTTTGATTTAGAGGTACTGGTAGAGTTCTTAAGGAATTGGTCCCAGGCAACCGGGATTGCAGTTGTCGCAATCGACCATAAGGGCAAATATATTACGGAGGGCATTGGATGGCATGACTTTTGTATGAAATATACAAGGGGATCCAAGGAAGGAAATAAGCGCTGCATCCAGTGCGACCAGGAAGGGGAAGGTACCTACTATTGCCATGCCGGACTTATGGATTTTACCGTGGATATCCGGGTAGGAGACATCTATCTGGGTAAAATTATCGGTGGTCAGGTTCTGCCGAATCCGCCGGATGAGCCCCAATTTCGGGAATTGGCAATGGAGATAGGTAAGCTTGCAGCAAACTCAGGAATGATTAACCGTGGGATTAAGGAAAGACTGGAAAAATTAAGTTGCCATCGATAAGATGGCAACTGCGAAAACCCATAGGGAAGAGATCGGATAAGGCTTAAGCCGGGTCAGTCATCAATACGGATCAATTGTATTGGCGTCTCCTCCGTAACCTGATTGCTGCCCTGGTATTCTTTGATCTGTTCATTGATACTTTCAGCATTAAATCTCAGTACCTCAGAAACAATATCAATATATTGGGAAGGGATTTTGTCAAGCAGCTCAAAGGTGTGACGAAATCTCTTCTCATATAAGGACTTGACATATTCGTCGTAGACCTGTTTGCCTAAAGGGGAGACCTTTATGATGATATCCTTGCGGTTAGTATTGCTGCGGTATTTCTCCAGCAATTTCTTTTCTGTCATCTTTTTGACGTTTTTAGAAAAAGCGCTTGAGGATACCCCAAGGCGGTCTGCTACCTCTGCCATCTTCTCATTCTTGTCCTCATTTTCCAGGATATATTCCAGCACCTGTATTTGTGCAACGGAACAGGGAACGGAGGTGTTATGGAAGCCTTGCAGATTATATATTTGACTGTACACATTGGTGTATTGTATCAAACCTTCAATAAAGTTTCTATGTTTTCCAAGCCATTCAAGTTTCAAGAGTGCATCCTCGCTTTCTATGTATTATTAAACAGACATCTTGCAGGCCTGTTTTTGACTGTAGGAATTATTCAGGTAAAATGTATCCTGCCAAATACATATTATAGCATATTATGTAACGGAGTTCAAAGAAATAATGTCTGTTATAATTTACAAAACTACAGCAATGAAATTAGGAAAAGTATTCAATTTAAATAAATGGGGAGAGATATAATAAATGTTTCTAAAGGAAATATAAAATTTATGGAGGAATGAAGCCTGACTGCCCCTATCTTATTGCAAAAATTAAAGGAAGAAATATACCGGAAAGAGGTGGTCACAATGAAAATATTTGAGATTTTAATGCTGGTTTGCTTTGGGTGTGCATGGCCGGCATCCATATACCGTTCCTATAAAGTGCGCAGTGCCAAAGGGAAAAGCCTGTCCTTCCTGCTGATTATTGAGGCAGGATATATCAGCGGCATCATTAATAAATTAATCAATTCCCCGGATTATGTGATGTTCCTTTACGCATTGAATTCGCTGATGGTATTTACTGATATTATTCTTTATTTCAGGAATAAGGGATTTGATAACCTGGAGAAGGAATGATGGAGGAATGCATAATATAAAACAATCTATTGCAATTAAGTAATGGAAAAAACAACCTATAAATTTCAGTAAGTCCATCTGTCCCTTTTTAAGAGGGATAGGCACTTTATGTCAATATCACACATAGGATAGTAGTGACACATTAGGCATTGAGGTGCTTATCTTCGTGAAATCATTTCCCAAGCCGCTAAGCACCAAAGAAGAAGCAGATTACCTTAGGCTTTGCAGAGAGGGCGACAAGGAAGCACGGGATAAATTGATTGAACATAATCTAAGGTTGGTAGCGCATATCGTAAAAAAATACAACATGATTGATAAGGAGACGGATGACTTAATTTCGATTGGGACAATTGGACTGATCAAAGCAATCGATACCTTTGATGAAGAGAAGGGGATCCGCCTGGCGACGTATGCCTCCCGCTGTATTGACAATGAGCTCCTTATGATGCTTAGAAGTGGAAAGCGCTTATCGAAAGAAGTCTATCTGTATGATCCAATCGGGTCCGACCGGGAAGGTAATGAGATCAATTTATTAGATATCATAGAAGAAGCCGAGATGGACATAGTTGAGAATATTGTATTAGAAGATGACATTAAAAAACTGTATAGTATGATAAGCCAGGTATTGACAGACCGTGAACGCGAAATAATCTGCCTTCGTTATGGACTCAGCAATCATAAAGAAGTGACCCAACGGGAGATTGCAAACAGACTTGGGATCTCCAGAAGCTACGTAAGCAGAATCGAAAAAAAAGCCCTGAAGAAGTTGCGTGAATGCTTTGAAAATTGATGTAAACTAGGGCACAACTTCTTGGGAAGATTGCGTGAATGCTTTGAAAATTGATGTAAACTAGGGCGCAACTTCTTGGGAAGATTGCGTGAGTGCTTTGAAAATTGATGTGAGCTAGGGCGCAACTTCTTTTGAAAGGATTGTGGGAATGATTCGAAAACTGAGATAATTGTAGCATGACTTTAAAAAAGATTGCAGGAATGCTTTAAAAGAGGGTGACCTCAAAGTGTAACTTTTGAGGCCGCCCTTTTTGCCCTCTTCTGGCAGGTGAGGCAATTTAGTATAATAAGGCTTATATTTTTACGCATTAATTTTCTCTAACACTAGCAACCAGTCCCCTGTATCCTTCTTAGCAGGAGCTTCCCACTCACCGTCAACTGCAATCAATTGCCCGGGATCCGTGAAATATTCTCCGGTACGGGGGTTAAACCATGTGGTTTGATACATGCCTTTCTTTAGTCCCATCATATTTGCTACCCTCGTAATGGAATCACCATAATAGATAATCGCCCTGTCCTGGTTCTCGCTGATTCTTGCAAGGGGAGACTGTTGTGTAAAGGGATTGGGATCCCGTTTACCATCAGATTGGCCGTAAGGGATGGCGTCTTCAAAATGGAACCTCTCGTAAAAGGCTTTCATATAGCCCATCTGAACTGCGCCAATTCCCTCTATGGCCTCATACCAGGTAATGTCATAGCGGTTAAAGATGGCATTCATAGGACCTCCCTGGTCTTTCTCCAAAACATTGTCCCAGATTCCCTGGGCACCGTAGGTATAGCCGCAGCCCCCAAGCTGTATGGAGATATATGCTACCCTTCTCAGCATGTCCGCTGTGCACATCCGGGTTCCGTTTTCCTCTAAGGTAGAGCAGAATTCATAAAAGCATTCGCCCTCAATGAAAGGCTTATTGGGATGCCTTTTGAAGAAGTCGCGGTAGTCGTACTGGCTTACTACGTAATCCCCATGTCCGGCCTGGTTCAAGGTAAAATCAAACCAATCTTCGTCCTGGTAATAATCTGCAAAGGGGCGCTCATTGGTATAATGGGCCGTCTGCAGGGTACCATAGCCGTCCAGCTGCTCTATATATTTGGCTACCTCGCGCCAGCTGTCGATGCATAGGCTGCGGGTTTCGGGACTGTAGCCGGCTACCTCTCCGGCCAAGGTCCAGATTACAGGCAAAGCCCCGTACCTTGCAATGATATATCTTGCCAACTGCTTTTGTCCTTCAATATTATTGATGACGGACATGAACCAGGAAAGACCCAGGGCGTTTACAATTCCAAGGTCAGCCAGGTAATACATACGCCGGTCCAGCTCCTGCTGATAGAATTCTACATTGGGGAGCTTTCCGCCCTCGCCCTCTGTCCAATACCTGGAATCACCGCCCATGGTACTGTCGCTTCGCAGGTTTGTCTGGTAGACATTATAGCCCTGGGCCGCCCGTCTGTCAGCCATTCCCTTAAACATACTGTCCATCCCGGGATGGTTTGACCAGTCCCAGCGCTCGTTGTATGCAAATTCCCAATGGGTATCCCCCAGCCAGAAGAAGGGGGCTCCGTCATCATAGATAAAATATCTTCCGGAAGGGTGGACCTTTAAGAAGCCATGGCGGTATATAGCTAAATCTCCGCTATAATCTATGCATTCTATTTCCCCGATCCTGCCGTTTAACCCGGTGCCTTCCCCTGCTAAGATGTGGAACTTCCACAAACCAAGCTCTGTAGGCGCAAAGGAAATTTTAAAGGTATTTCCTCCGTCCCAGTATGCCTCCCTCTGGATCCGGCGGCCTGATGGAGCTGTAAATACGGCTGCAATCTCTGCCTCCAGAAAAGGATTTTCATAGGTTATGTCACTTGTGAATTCTAAAATGATTTGCCGCCATTTTTCGGCGTGCATTTTTGTCCCAGTCCGTAATTTTGACTCAGCCTGCATTTTTTTCTTATCCTGCATTCCTTCGGCCGGTATTCTATCCTTAGCCATTTTACAACCCCCTTTTCCGTGCCAACTCTACAGCTGTTTCAATTAATTCCTCCGCGTCTTCCTTGCAGATAAAGCCCTTTGAAACTTGCTCCTGCGTATCCCTTGTAACCAGCTTCCTATAATTTTCAAGGTCACCGTACAATTCCTTTAGCATGGCAGAAGAGAAGCCCTCCTGATATCCAAACAACCCATCCTTATCCGAGCTGGGATCTAAAAAGCTCATGCCTGGCTCTATGTTACTAGTATTGGAATAACGTCCCGTCGGATAATTCAACAGGCAGGTCCGAAGGCCGCCGATAGTATTTCCGAAGGCATCCTTGCAGTTCTCCCCGTTACTGTCGACTTTAATGCGCTTACAATGGTTTGGGGCGGCGCCTGTCCGTACCCAGTGGAACAGATTTCGGAAGGCTGCGGCAAAGAGGATCTCCAAAGGATAGTTATTGCCTTCCTCATGCTTGCCCATATATTTTGGAAGGTGGTTGATCCGTATTAAATCCGGATCCTCCTGATAATAATCAACCAGGCTATACATAGTGTCATGGCTTGCCCCGGTTACTTCATAGAGGCGGTATAGAAAGTCTGGGCTGTCGCTGTCTGGCCTGATATTGCGGCAGCCGTCAAACCTGCCATTTTCACTTTCCGTCTGCACCTCTATATAGGGCTGGCTGACCTTTTCAACCCTTGATAACCTAAAGTTATATTCCTTCAGCGCCTCATACTGGTTCACAGGCGTAATCAGTGAATGGACACCGCCTCCCGCCAGATATCCGTCAAACACGGCCTTTCCCCTGGCGACTTCTGGACGGTAGGCGAAGCTGTTAATGTAGCGGAAGAGGTAGCAGGCTGATTGGGACCATCCCGTAAGATAAAGATAATCCGGTGAATATTGGAGTAACGGATTATGCTTTTCCTGGGAGCGGATTAACCAGGCCAGATCCGTAAGCATATCCCAGAACAGCCCTGTCTCATAGGAAAAATCAATATCCGGCAATAGCTTCTTCCCTTTTATGGCCTCCTCATCATATGGAAGTGGCTTTTCCGGGGTGGGATTCTCCCAGGATAACCGTCCATATCTTTCTGCATCAAATTCTACCATTTTCCTGATTGTATTTGGCTTGCTGGTAATGCCAATATAAATATCACCGTTTCTCAGGAATTCCTTATGTCCTAGAATCCACATACGGTCAATTTCCATGAAGGAGGTAGGGTTAATGATTTCGATTATGGCATTGCCGCTGCAGGCAGCCGGATCCTTTGGGGCACGGACGATAAAACGGTTGACATAGGGTGCATCTGCTGCGGCTATTTCTACATTCCCATGGCTATCGGCGGATTGGTATACATTAGCCGTACCATACATATAGTACTCTGTTTCTTCATACCCTTTCCCGGACAGATTGCAATATCTCTCAGCGCTGGCAAAAGGATAGCTATTTGACGTAATAGGTATTTGCTCAATTTTCGTTATCATGTTTTTCCTCCTACTATTTTATTCTTAATAATAAGATTCGCCCCGCAAAAGACTTCTTTACACTAACGTGGTGACTATGGGTGCCTCTATATCCATCTGGGCGCAGACCGGGCATCCCGTGATTGCCTGCACTTGGCAATCATGGGATGTTAAAGGCAAGCACAGGTGGATATAGAGGCACCCATAGTCACCTCACAGCCTAAATCTGCCCCATTCACCGCGCGAATCCCTCTATGCTTAATTTAATTCTTTCCCAGCTTAATTTCAATGCATAATTTAGTGTATTTACTCAATTATACACTAAATTATTTAGTAAAACTTGAAATTACGGGTTTGGTATTATATAATCTCTAAGCAGGGTGCTAATCTGGAATTCAATTATTCTGGAAATCTATCTGGGAAATATCTATACCGAATATACCGAAATGTATTTATTATGGAGGTAAAGGAATGTCAATTACCGCAAAAGAAATCTCGAAGCAATTAAACCTTTCAGAATCGGCTGTTTCTTTAGCCCTAAACAATAAACCGGGAGTCAGCACGGAAACCAGGAAAAGGGTTCTGGAGGTTGCACGCAGCCTTGGCTATGATTTTTCAAAAATCAACCCCAGCTTTCACCAAACCGCCGTCATTAATTTCATCCTGTATCAGAAAAACCTGCTTTTTGACACTCCTTTTTTCAGCGAAATAATTACCGGTGTTGAAAAGGGGCTTAAAAATAACGGATACCAGGTGGTAATCCGTCATTTACAAAGTGATGAGAATGTCCCGGAGCAATTAGGGGAAATCGTAAATTCAGGCTGTAGTGGGATTATAATCCTGGGGACGGAGATGGCGAAGGAGGATTTTGTGCCATTTTCCTTCCTGGATATTCCGATCATTTTATTGGATTCCTATTTTGATTCCATTAAAATGGACTGCATCCTGATTAATAATACGGAAGGTGCTTACAATGCCACCAATTTATTGATCAAAAGGAGGCGTGCACAGCCCGGATATTTACAATCCTCCTGCAGGATATACAATTTTGAGGAAAGGGAGGAAGGGTATTATAAAGCGGTCCGGCGAAATGGGATGCCAGTCTCCAAGTCCATTGTCCACAGCTTAAGTCCCAGCATTGATGGGGCATATGCCGATATGCTGACGGTTATAGAGCAGGGTGACGAAATAGCGGACTGCTATTTTGCAGACAATGATGAGATCGCTATTGGGGCAATGAAGGCCTTCAAGGAAAAGGGATATCGTATTCCGTCAGATGTGGCAATCATTGGCTTTGATAATATTTCTTTTTCTACCTATACGGAGCCTCCCCTGACTACCGTCAATGTTCCGAAGGGCTATCTTGGTGAGCTGGCGGCAAAAAGATTGCTGGCCGTTATTGGAACCCCGGAGCATCATCCCATAAGAATGGAAGTGAAGACGAATATCCTGCTGCGTAATACGGTTTAAACGCTTTTGCGTTAAGCTTGCAATTGTTAGGCTTTTGTCCCCTCATAGCGAATAATAAAGGCGAAATGCCAGGCACAGTTCAGGTGTCCGGTATTTCGCCTTTGCTTAAGTACAGAAATTTCAGCGGTCACTATTTTATCCAGTACCATGTGTTAACATAGTTAATCCCTGCCAAGGAATATTTTTATTCCGCAGCCCGGTATTGCTGGGGAGTAACGCCCGTCACCTTCTTAAACTGCTTATGGAAATAAGAGCTGTTCGAAAACCCGGTCGCATCAGCAATTGCCTGAAGCGGCAGATTTGTGGTCATAAGGAGTTTTTTTGCGGCCTGGATTCTCTCATTCGTTATATAGGTATTCAGCAGCATGCCGGATTGCTTGTGGAACAGATAGGATAAATAATCCGGGTTCATATGGATGGCATCTGCAATGGTATTCCTGTTCAGCTCCTCAGAGTCAATATGTGCACGGACAAATTTCTTCACCGACTCTACAAAGGAGGCGGAGTCTGAATTCACCTTAAGTATCTCCTGTGTATCCTTTAGAAGCTCCTCCGTCCAGTAGAGGAACTCTTCAATGGAGGAGGTAGCCCTTACAAAATCCGTATGCCGGGCCAGCTTAGGGAATAACTCGTTCATGGAGATTTCCTTTGATTCCAGGACGGAAAATATGGTCTGTAAGACCCCGTAATACAGGGCGATCAGCATCCGGACAGGATAATAGGAGGAGTCCGTTTTAAAAATAGCCTTGACATCCTTCAGGATCTGGGGGGACTTATACTGCAGTAAATACTCGGACCATTTCGATAAAGGGAGATCCTTTAGCAGGGAATCCGAGAATTCATGGGTTTTGTCTATCTCTAATGCATGAGCCGGTATGACGATGCTTTCCGTTGCAAAGGTACTTGATTTAAAGTTCTTCAGCAGCTGATAGCAGTCTGCCGCATGGAGGATTGAAATCTTATCCGACAGATAGATGGAGAAACGGTAATCAGGCAGGCCTTCTGACAGCTTGGAGCAAAGCATCTCACAAAAATGGAAGGCAGCCTGGTACTCATTAAAAAAGCTGGCCTGGACCGGCAGGATGATCTCGTCGGGGGAGGCTTTGAAGAATGCATTGTCAAAGCTGCTGTCAAACTGGCCCAGTATCATGGAACTAATGGTATCAAGGGGGATCTGATCCCGGTCTTCCTTTGACACCTTCTTCGGTTGGATATAAAAAAGCAGGAAATAAAAATCCTCCTTCGCCCAGCTAAGAGGAACGCCAAAGCGATGCATAGCAAGGATGATGTTGTCCTCCTCCGATAGGATCATCCGGTTAAAGATACCGTTCCAAAAGGCTTCCAGACGCAAGGGCTTATCGGAATCCCAGGAGGCCGTAATGTTCTTAGCCCGGTTTAAGTCCTGTAATTCCCTTGCCTTAGAAACGGCCTGCATAAGCGCAGCCTCCAGGGCATTTGTCTGTACGGGCTTGACAATGTATTGCAGGCATTGCAACAGGATGGCCTTCTGGGCATAGCTAAAATCCTGGTGGCCCGTAAGCAGCAGCTTCACCGGATGATAGGAATGATCATTCACCCATGAAATCAGGTCAAGGCCGCTGCCCTTTGGCATCTCGATATCTGTTAACAGGATATCCACCTCCTGCTGTCCGAAGATTTCCTGGGCCTGCTTCATGCTGTAAGCAGTGTAGACATTCCCGATTCCTAGCTCCGTCCAATCGATGCTGTGTAAGATTCCCTGGACAATATAATATTCGTCATCCACAATGAGGATATTCATAGACTACTACCTCCTGTATTATCCGTTAAATAAAATCCGTACTTATAATAAAACCAGCCTTTTCCGGCGCGGGACTCTTTCCCGGGGAAACTGCCTGTTATGCTTCCGGGGAAGCTGCTTTATGCTTCCTTATTCATTATCAGAGAAGGAATATGGGATGTGTGGGATGTCAATATCGATTCTGGCTCCGGCATCGGGCTCATTTGAAATCTGCAGCCGGGAGGTATCGCCGTACACCAGCTTTAGTCTTTTCGCAATGTTGACGATTCCAAGATGCTTGCCTTTATGCTCGACCTTGATATCCTGGCTGATCAGATGGTTCATGTTCCGTATCATATCCTCGGGGAAGCCGTCTCCGGAATCGATGTGGGTCAGGTGCACCCAGGTTTCCTCTTCACGCTGGATCAGCTCTGCCGAAATTTTGATCAGCAGTGATTCCCCCATCACCATATTATACTTAATTGTATTTTCTGTAAACATTAATAAGATCAGGGGGAAAACGGAGGCATCATCACAGTCCGGGGCAATGAAGCATTCATAATCCAGGTATCCGGGAAAACGGAGCTTTGTTAACTCGATATAATTTTTAATATAGGACATTTCCTCCTTCAAGGGTACGGTGGTACGGTTGGACAGGGTATAGCGCAGGTGATCCGACAGGGTCTGTACCATTTTCTGCAGGATATCCTGATTTTCAGTGCTATTTCCGGCTAAGGTTGATATGGAATAAAGACAGTTGATGAGAAAATGTGGGGCAATCTGTGATTTTAAATATTGAAGCTCAATATGTGACTTCGCAATTTTTTCTTCATAAACATTGATCCTCAGGTTATGGATCTCATCCACCATGTTATTAAAGGCCGTATCGATCTCAAGAATCTCCCGGCAGTTGGAGGAATCCGTCGGGAGCTTCTGGTCGAAATTGCCCTTCCGTAAGGATGCTGCGGCAGCTTCCAGTAGGCGGATAGGTTTTGATAAGAATTGGCTGACGGAGAATAATAATATAACGGTAAGGAACAGGATCGCAATCCCCATAAACAGGAAGATCTGGTAAATGCCTTTCAGCTGGACATCGATGCTCTTTAATGGGATGAGTGCGGAAAGATAATAATCACAATAATCAATTTCATTGGATACCAATAAGGAACTACTGCCATCCTTCATCTTAAGAATTTCATAATTTTCCAGGGAACTTCCGATGGGAAGGGTATAGTTTTTTAGATCACCTTCTGTCAGGGGGACGCCTTCCGAGTCCACATATACGACATGCCCCTCCAGCTCGGAGATGTTTTCAAAGGTTGAGGTAAGCAGAGCGACGCTGGACCAGGCTCCTAAGTAAGTGTTTTCAATCTTAATGATCCGGATTAAATAATAAGAAGAATCAATCTCCCGGGAAGACCAGGTGTTAAGGTTGATTTCATGTAAGGTATCTTCAGAATTTGCCTGTCTGAGGTAGTTTTTTAAATAGTCAGCGACAACAGCGTTATTTCGTGAATCTGGGATTTTGCTTAGACTCTTGGAGGATTGGATAAAGGTATCATTTGCAGGGGCATACAGGAACATGCCGTCAATCTCCGTAAAGGAGGGGAGGCTATAGTCCAATAGTGACTTCACTCTCATGATATGGTTATAAAATCTGTTGACATTGCTTGTAGAGGTTACGTATGGGATATCATAGCTATAGGAATACATGTCAATCAGAAAGACATCCAGGTCATCCAGGTTCTGGGTCAGGTGATGGTTGTATAATTCCAGGGTATCCTTAATGTTGTTATAGGTTTTTTCGCGGAGCACACTGGTAAAATAGCTGGATATCCATAAGATGATAACCAGGGCAGATATAAGGATAAGACCGATCATGATAAAGATGCGGTTTCGGAAGGAATAGGTTTTAACTGAAGCATTGTTACTATTTACATTCATAATTAGCTACCTCGATAAATGATATTATGCAATCTGTATGAAAAGTTGTTAAGTGCATATTATAATTAGTTGTATTGAACAAAAATCTAAGAAAAGTGAAATGGTTCCTAAGAATAGTATCTAACAAGTTACAATTTACATTATATAATAACAGCGTAACCAATATCAAGTGGGACGTATTTCTGGATGGAGGCATAGATGTGGCACTGAATGGAGGCAAGAAGATATTCCTTGCAATTCCGGGTGATTCTGTCAGCAGATCTTTCAGAAACGATCACTGAAATGCTTGGTTGTAAAATTTAGAAGTGGAGGAAAAAAGGATTATGAAGAAGTTCTTAGCAGTACTACTTAGTTTGGTGGTTATGGTGAGCCTTGTAGGATGTAAGTCTGGCACGGGTAGTAATGACACAGGTAACACAGGCAATACGGGCAACACGGGGGGTGACACTTCATCTACAGTAACGGAAGGAGCAGCTGATCCGGTAGAGCAGGTAATTGCTGAAAGAAAAGCAAGCGGAAAATATCCAACTGTAGTTATGGCATTTATGAATTGGGCTGGTTCACCGGCAGGTCTTCAAAGGATTCAGGGAGCAATCAGTAAGTATACGGAGGAAAAGCTTGGTATTACTGTGGAACTTGAAATTATGGACTATGCATCCTACTCACAGGAGATGACACTTATGTTATCCTCCGGTGAACAGGTAGACATCTTCAATGCAATTGTACTTGGATATACTTCTTCCATTAATAAGGGATATACCCTCGACATGGAACAGGACGATTTGATTCAGACCTATGGCAAAGGTATTCTTGATACTATGAGCCAGGACTATGTGAAGGCCTGCCGTGTAGGCGGTGTGTTATACGGCTTGCCGCAGCAAAGGGATATGGCTATTGGTCTGGGCGGTTATTCGGTCGGTGCGGAGTATCTGGACGGAATTGGATTTGATTATAAATCCATGTATAAGGATGGAGAGGAAATAATATATACCGATATCAATACCATCAATGACATTTTTGCTAAGCTTCATGAAAAATATCCTAATTTATATGTATATGCGCCGGGAGAAGTGAATTTTTCCCAGCATCTTAAATTTGATGCACTCGGCGGCGATAATTTTGGTGTGTTACTGGATCCTGAAAACGGCTTGAAGGTAGAAGATCTTTGGGGAAGCCAGTTACTTAGGGAATATTGTGATTTAATGTACCAGTGGAATCAGGCGGGATACATTTCAAAAGACGCATTAACGGATGACACGGCAGTTACCGCACAGGTGAAAGCTGGTACGGCTATGTCTTATGCTACAGCAACAAAGCCTGGTATCAGGGCGCAGGAATCCGGCCTTTGTGGACGTGATATGGTGATCTTCCAGGTCGGGGATGATTTTTTGAAATCTTCAGCGGTAACTGCTATGCCATGGTGCATTAATGCAGGTACCGAAGATCCGGTAGCTGCAATGCAGGTATTAGATGCATTCTATACCGATCCTGTACTTTCCAATCTGCTGTGTTGGGGTGAGGAAGGGAAGGAATATGCTAAGACGGATGATGGACATATTACTTTTGCAGATGGTGTAGATGCACAGAACTCCGAGTATTTCAACAATGTTAACTGGCTGATGCCAAATCAGTTTATTGCAGATATCTGGGTAGGAAATGATCTTGATATTTGGGACCGTATGGAGAAGTTTAATGGTGAATCTGTAAAGTCAAAGGCACTCGGCTTCAGCTTTGATAACAGCAGCGTGGCAACAGAATATACGGCTTTGTTCAATGTATATAATGAGTTTGGTAAACCACTATTATTCGGCTTTTCCAATCCTTCAACCGGTATTCCGGAAATGGTTGATAAGCTGAAGTCTTCCGGTTTGGAGAAGTATATGCAGGCAAAGCAGGTGGCCTTGGATGAGTGGGCAAAAGTGAACGGCATAAATTAATATAATATCAGGGTGTGACCTTGGATACGCCCGGGGAGAAGGATGGAGGAGCTCATCGCTTTGCTTCGCCATCCTTTTTGCCCCTTAAACTAGAAAGGTCATACTGGTGCAATCCGCGGCAAACCTTATATAAACAGAAAGGCATGGGAATCTTTATGGAAATTGCAGCTACAACTAAAAATATATCGAAAAGGAAAAAGGGCTGGGTACAATTTAGAAAATGCATCCCTTTATATCTCATGGCGCTTCCAGGGCTGGCCTACCTTTTCATTAATAATTACATGCCTCTTCCGGGTATTGTTTTGGCTTTTAAGAATTTTAATGCAAGAAAAGGGATTTTTGGATCGGACTGGGCCGGACTGGATAACTTTAGGTATCTGTTCCATACAAAGGATGCGTGGATTATAACCAGAAACACAATCCTTTATAATCTGACTTTTATTATCCTGAATACGGTATGTGCAATAGCAGTTGCAATTATATTGGCGGAATTAACTGCTAAGGTAAAGAAATTTTATCAGTCCGCAATATTACTTCCTTTCCTGATTTCAGCAGTAATCGTAAGCTATCTGGTATTTGCTTTTCTTTCAACGGAGAATGGTTTTATCAATAATTCCATCTTAAAGCCGTTAGGGATTGAGAGTATCTCCTGGTATACGGAAAAAATGTATTGGCCCTTCATCCTGGTAATCGTGGCATTGTGGAAAACAATCGGATACAATTGCATTATTTATCTGTCAACGATTGTTGGATTTGATAAGGGGTACTATGAGGCAGCGGCAATTGATGGAGCTACAAAATGGCAGCAGATTAAAAAGATTACTATACCATTGTTAAAGCCAACGATTGTTATGTTGACCTTAATGGCAATCGGACGTATCTTTTATTCCGACTTTGGATTATTCTATCAGGTACCGCAGAACTCAGGGCCGCTGTTCCCTGTAACGAATACCATTGATACTTATGTATACCGTGGCCTATTAGAGCTTGGAGATATTACGATGTCTGCGGCAGCCGGCTTATATCAATCCTTTGTTGGTTTTGCTCTTGTACTCTCAGCTAATATGATAGTACGCAAATATGATTCTGATAGTGCATTATTCTAGGGAGGTTAATACAATGAGAACAAGAGAAGAGAGAATTTATCAGATAGTGGGTCATATCGTTATGATCTTCCTATCAGCTTGTGCGCTGATTCCAATCATATTGTTGGTAATATCCTCTGTAACGGATAATGACACTTTGATTAAGAATGGCTATTCCTTTACACCGGAAAAGTTTAGCATGTATGCTTATGAATATATATTCAGAACCGGCAATTCGGTTCCCCATGCGTATATGATATCCTTCGCACTGACTGCAACCGGCACGGTTCTGTCCCTCATTATAACGACAATGCTGGCATATGCACTTTCCAAAAAATATCTGCCGGGCAGGGGAGTACTTACTTTTTTAGTGTTTTTTACGATGCTGTTTAACGGCGGTTTGGTTCCTACCTACATGAATTATACGAATACCTTTGGCGTAAAGAATACCTTTTGGGGATTATTAATCCCAAGCTTATTAATGAATGGATTTAACGTAATGCTTATGAAATCTTATTTTGTAACAGGAGTACCGGAGGAGATCCTGGAGGCAGCCAGAATCGATGGAGCAACAGAATTCAAGACCTTCCGTATCGTGGCATTGCCGCTGGCAAGGCCTGTTGTTGCGACAATCGGACTTTTCTCAGGAATTATGTACTGGAATGACTGGCAAAACGGTTATATTTACCTGACCAAAAGAACGGATCTATATTCCATACAGAACCTGTTAAACCGGATGATCCAGAATATTCAATTCTTATCGCAGAATTCAGAAAATATCTCCAATGCCAATGTGGGCTTAGCGGCGATTCCGTCCGTATCAGTCCGTATGGCAATGGCGGTTATGGGAATTTTACCGATTATTATTATCTATCCTTTTGTACAGAATAACTTTGTAAAGGGTATCACCCTTGGCGGTGTGAAGGGCTAGGGCGTAATTGGCGGGTATTTTGCTGCCAATAATCAGGAGAATAACCGGTTCCTTCTGCAAAAGCTTTTGCACAGACTGAGGGAACGGAAATCTATACCGTACCTGGTAAGGCAATGCCGAAGCAGGGATTCATGTGATACAGTAATTTGTGGGATGTACCTTTGGGGTACATCCCTATTTTAATGCATATATTACAAATATCTTCATGGCTCACCATCACTTGGCAATAAAAATCCCATCCTTTAACTAATGAAATAATACTAAACTCCCTGTAAAATTCGAATGTAATGTAAGTTTATTGCAAATATTGAAAGATAATGGGAGTAAAAAGATGAAAAAAAGCTATTTTAACAAAGTATGCGCAAGCATACTTATCATCAGCCTGGTGGTTGGCTTAATTCCATACCAAGCCAGTGCAAGTACACAGGGCAATGAAAGTAACACGGTTACATATCCGGAGGATTCCGAACCCTCCGCCACACCAGATAATACGGATGCAAAGCCGACCCTGTTATATGAACTCAGGGATGAAAGAGATGAGAATGAAAAACGGTTCTTAATGAGTGATAATACGGTGCAGGCAGTAGTATATCCCCAGCCGGTGCATTATTACGAGGACGGCGAGTGGAAAGACATCGACAACACGCTTTCCTTAGAAGCGGCAAAAGACAGCAGTGATTTTTCCGGCTATACCAATGCCAGGGCCGGTTTTAAGGTGAAAATTGCGGGTGACAGTGCCCAGGGAAATCTGGCAAAGATACAGAAGGGGAAATATTCCCTGGCGTTTTCCCTGGCAGGGAAATCAAAGGGCAGCAGGAAATTCCCGAGGGCTGTCATAAATAAAAAGGAAAATAAGGCACCAGATAAAAGCAATAGGACCAGCGGAGCAGCGTATGAAGCCTATAAAGTAGACACGGCCAGTGATACGGTTTCATACGGTGGGATTACAAGTGACAGCTCGGACATTGAATACCAGGTGACGGGGACGGGCCTGAAGGAGGATATCATAATCAAGTCGAAGCAGGCCTCCTATGTATATACATTTGACATCCAGGTAGCCAACTTAAAGCTTGGGCTTAAGGATAATATTATTACAGCTGCTGATGATGCAACCGGAAAAGTAATTTATGAGCTTCCGGCACCGTTTATGTATGATGCGAATAACGAATTTTCTGCAAAGGTTTTTTATAGCCTGGCAAAGAAAGGTTCTGTTTACCAATTAACTGTAACAGCTGACAGTGAATGGATCAATGGTGAAAATATAAAATTTCCTGTAACCATCGATCCTACAGTAACAATAACAAAGCCGGCGGTTTCCTCTACTTTTATCTCCTCGAAGATGGCGACTACCAACTTTTATAGTGGATACAACATGTTGTTAGCCGGTGTGGAATCTACCGCTTACAATAGTTGCCGGACCCTGATTAAATTTCAGCTTCCCCAATTGGCAAAAGGAGATATTGTTACAGATGCGTATCTGAATATAAACCAATATGATGCCAATGCTTATGCAGCCACTACCCCGGCTTCCCCGATCAGTGTATATAAACTGACCTCTGCCTGGGACGTATCCACGGTTAACTGGAATACAAAACCGAATTATGATTATCTTGAGACGGATTATTTTACCATCACGAAGGATGAAGGCAGTAAAACCATTAAAAAAACCCTGGATATCACAAAAATAGTAAAGGAATGGTATGATGGGAATGCTGCGAACTATGGAATTATGCTGAAAGCAGAGCAGGAAGGCACGCAGAATACTGTTAACTCAATTTACGCGAAATTCAAATCAGAAAGATCCCCGGAGACAACATTATATCCTTCGGTGGTACTGACCTACCGTAACATGAGGGGTACCGAGAGCTACTATTCCTATACAGGCCTGGGTGTGGGCAGTGCAGGAACTGCTTATATCAATGATTACACCGGCAACCTGTACTTTGAACAGAATGAAATATCTACCGGTGGCCAGCGGATGCCGGCATCCGTCTATCTGACCTATAATGTAAACACTTCAGACTCAGAAAGCTTTAGTACCGGTCTAAAGTGTGGCTACGGATGGAAGCTGAATATTGAGCAATACATAAAGAAAACAGGAAATCCGAATTATCCTTATCAGTATACGGATGCAGACGGTACGGTACATTATTTTAAAAAGATAATAGTAAATTCCACACCCTCGTATGTTGATGAAGATGGGCTTGGTCTTACCTTAGTTGATACCCCTAATGTGGGATATACCATCACGGACCAGCAGGATACGGTCTATACCTTTTCAACCTACGGTAATTTATTAAATATCAGGGACTCCAACGGAAATGTCATAAAGCTTACCTACAGCAGCGGAATCATCCAGTCGGTTACCGATGGGGCAGGCAGGAAAATAACGATAAGCAGTTCGGGTGGAACCCTGACACAGATCAAAGATGCTGCAAACCGTGTAACAGTTTTTACAATTGAAAATGGGGATCTGAAAAAAGTGACCAACCCGGATGGAACCGTCAGTAGTTATGATTATTATGCGTCCCATGTCTTAAAGCACATCATAGATCCGGATGCGTACAAACTATCTTTCAGCTATCTGACCCAGGGAATGAGGGTAGAGACAGCAACCGAATATGGCGGCAGCTCCCTGGGGCAGAAGATGGGATTCAATTATTCGGATTATAATACCACGAAGATTACAACCAGTGGTGTTGATGATACCTACGACAGTCCGGACGACATTGTTACGACCTGCCAGTTTGATGACTGGGGACGGCTTATTTCTACCCAGGCAAAAGCCGGGGGGAAACAGCTGAATGCCACGGATATCAAATTTACAGGCGGGTTAACGGATGATACCATCAAAAAGGCTAACCGTGTAGCTTACAGCAATGGGATGGGTGCCAGTACGGATAACCTGCTCCTGAACCACAATGTGGAAAGTACGGATAACTGGGCTATGATAAAAACAGGAACCTGTACGGAAACAGTCGGTAATTCGGCCTATGCCTATCTCGGGGGCAAATCTTTAAAAATTGCTGCTTCCTCTGCTACGGCTGAAAGCAGTATCCGCTACCGCCAGATGCTAACGAGTAAAATTGTAAAACCTGGTGAATATTATACCTTTTCAGGGTATATCAATACACTTGAGGGATTTACTCCCCTTAACCAGGACTCTTACGGGGCTGCGCTCCTGGTTTACTGCTACCTGCCGGACGGCACGACAAAGTCCTTCTATTCCGACTTTATCACCTCTGCCACCAACAACAAATTGAACAATGGCTGGAGGAGACTGGATGTAACCTTCCGGGTTCCGGACAATGCGACAAATACCTCCGTTAACCTGGTCTTAAAAAATACAAACGGCAGTGCCTACTTTGATGCTCTCCAGCTGGAGGAGGGAAAGGCAGCAAATGCCTATAATTTATTGGAAAATTCCAGCTTTGAGAACCTGGATGCATTATATGGGTATGCAACAAATGACCTGGATCTTGCGAGTTCTGATATTCCCTTTAAATCAACCTATGTCAGTGGTGGGACATCCTTCCGTATGATAGGGGATAAAGCAAAAAATAAATACATCAGCCAGGAGGTGGCAATTTCCGGAAATGAAAGTGACCTCTATGTCATCAGCGGCTGGGCAAAGGCATCCTCTTTGCCGGAGTTCAATACAACAAGCCCGACCGGTGAAGACAGGAGGTTTAAAATATCCATTTTGGTAACCTATTCGGATGGTTCTTCTGTGTGGAAGGATCCGGTCGTATTCAACCATGACATTGTGGGCTGGCAGTACGGGGCGGTAACGATAGACCTGAGTGATGGAACCACTAGCGTGAAAACCCCAACAAAGATTGCTGTCTATCCAAGATATGGCTATCAGGGCAATACGGTATATTTTGATGATTTATCAATTACGAAGGACAATGTAGCAAGCTACAGTGCCTTTCAGTATGACAATAACGGAAATACAAAAGAAAAATCAAAGAATATTAGCCAAAAAACAGGCGCAGAGTATAATAACACAAACGATATAACATCGGTAACAGATGCCAACGGGAATAAAACAAGCTACGGTTATGATGTGGCAAACCCACAGAAACATAACCTGACCCAGGTAAAAACCCAGAGAGGGGTAGTTACCAAATTTACGTATGATAAAGTTACGGATACGAATCCCAATGCAAATACGGCGAATGTAGTAAAGTCAGTGATACAGAACAATGATAATGATTCCCTTGCAACCCTGAAAATCCAGACGGGCACATCCTATACCCCGGATGGTGCTTATGTAGAAACGGCATCGGACCAGGACGGAAACACAACAACCTATTCCTATGACCAGGACAAGGGTCTGCTAAAATCTACGATTGATGTGAATGGAAACACAACCAGCTATGACTATTATGGGAATACCGACCAGCTGAAAAGTGTGAGTGCAACGGTCAGTACGGCACAGGGTGCACAGACGGTAACCAATAGTTACGAGTACCGCAACAATTATCTGAAAAAGCTGACACATAACGGATTTTACTATGATTTTGATTATGATGAGTTTGGTAATAATAAAGCAGTAAAGGTAGGAACCCAGTCACTTATCAAATATAACTACAACCACAATAATGGCAGCCTGCAAAGCGTGTTATATGGCAACCAGGATACCACATCCTACACCTATGATGAATACGGGAATGTGACAAACGTGGCCGTAAATGGTGTAGACAGATACCAGTCCTATGCAAATAAGCTTGGCAATATAACAAAGCACGGGGACCTCCTGAATAAGCAGCTGTACAGTTATGAGTACGATATCAACGGAAGGCTTGTCCGCCAGAGCGTGGAGGATACCTCGAAGGCAATCGGGAAGGAACGTAACCTGTACCTGTTGGAATATGCCTATGATAACATGGACAACATAAGCGGGTTCATCAACAAGGTAGGGAAGAAGGCGTTAAAGCATTCCTATGCCTATACAGCCGACAACCTGCTCAACAGTTACACGATGCCGGCAGGAAAAACAGTAAGTTATACGTATGACGGTTTAAACAGGTTAAAACAGTACCAGGTTAATACCGCCACACCACTTACGGTAGCCTATGAATATGAGGCATCAAAAAGAAACACAGGTGGCGGAAGCACTTACCAGACAACAAAGGTATCCCGGGAAACAGCCGGTAACAGGGGAACCAGCTACACCTACGATAAAGTGGGGAATATTACGGGTATCTCTGAGAAGAACCCGGACGGAACTTATGGTTTAACGAATTCCTACAAATATGATGAGCTGAACCAGTTAATCAGGGAAGATGATGCAATCCAGGGCAAAACAAAGGTCTATACATATGACCTTGGCGGTAATATAATAAGCGTAAAGGAATATGCATATACTCTTCCAGGGGAAGAGCCTGCGGATTTATTAAATACGGTTGCGTATGAATATACCGATGCGAACTGGAAAGATAAACTGACGTCCTATAACGGACAACCTATCACCTATGATGGGATCGGTAACCCAACCAGTTATAACGGCTATACTTTCGGCTGGGATAACGGAAGGGAACTGTCAACCTTGTCAGGCAACGGGGTAACTGCATCCTATACCTATGATGCGGACGGCCTCAGGGCAACAAAGACGGTAAACGGGGTTAAAACCACTTATGAATATGTAGGCGGGCAACTGGCCTATGAGAAAAAAGGAAGCACGGAATTACATTATTTCTATGATACAAACGGTTCATTAAAAGGCATCCAGACAGTTGACAGTGCAGGAACGGTTACTACCTATTATACCGTAACCAACACCAGAGGTGATGTGACCCAGATCTATGATGCGGCAGGTACGCTCCAGGTACAGTATGCTTACGATACATGGGGAAAGATTTTATCAATTAAAGATGGTAATGGAACTGATATAACAAGTGATGTAAGTATTGGTAAACTGAACTCTCTGAGGTATCGGGGATATTATTATGATGAAGAGGCATGCCTATATTATTTACAGAGTAGGTATTACGATCCTCAAATATTAAGGTTTCTGAATATAGATGGACAAATCAATAAAAGCATTCTCGGAACGAATCTATTCATGTATTGTGAGAATAATCCTGTTAATATGATAGATTCTGATGGTTACTTTGCAATTCCCCTTTTACCGTATTTGGTTGAAGGAGTAGCACTTATATTCACTGGCGCTGTATATGTTTATGGTTCAATCAAGCAAATGGATTCCAGAAGTAAGCTTGCTAAAGAGCAAGTAACAACAAAGAGTAAGGAAGTTAGTAAAGATTCAAAAGGACGTAGTGTTCCTAAAACTGGTAAGTGGGTTAGAGTAGGTCAGAAGCTTGGTAAATGGATGAGTGATAATAAGTTGGTAAAAGGAAAGCGTTTGAAAGGAAATCCAGATGGCACAGGAAAGCAAGGTTATGAAGTATTAGATGCAAAAGGTAATGTAATTGGTAGAATTGATACTGGGTATAAAATTGATGGTAAAGGGGTACCTGATCATTTCCATCTTAAACATGACCCTGCTGGTAATGTTCATTATTGGTTTGACTGATACTTTAAATATTATTTATGTGCACATATTATTGAATATTGAGGAGGGTTAGTTTGTCCAGTAATCTTAAACGTTATAGAATAGAAAAAATAGGTAATCTTAGTTTGTATGAACAGTATAAGATCCTTGAATGCTTATTAGAAGTCGGAGACAGAGTTTTATTTCATAGGTTTAATACAAAATTATGTGAAATAAAACCAAGAGTTTTAGAAAAACTAAAAAACGAAATTTTCGAAGAGTTTTGCATGGGAATACTTTATTTTTATCCTGAAAACAAAAAAATACTGTATTCAAATATTAAGGAATTATTATGCTTATGTAAGAATAAATATAAAACTGTTGATACAGTTGACGAATTGCTTTCAAAATTATTAATTCAAAATGAAGAAATAATGAGTTGGGTGGAGACTGATAAAATAAAATTAATGGTATTTGAGGCCTTTAATTTTAATAATTATGATTTGGATGAGATACGCTGGAGAGAAGAAAGAATTGTATTTGAAAACAAGTATTATTTAGATGAAGGAGGCATAAAACGCAGTACTTCTAGTAGTATTTGGTATTGCCCTCTGAATTGTGAAGAAATAATACAGTCTATGAAGAACGAAGTTCAATATTCTTGCATTATTTTAAATGAGAAAGCCAAATTTTCTAAGTATTCTTATGCATGCCATTATGAAGAAACAGCAGAGGATTATGATTTACTTATTTTCGATAAGAACGAGAGATTTTACAAAAATGTTATACCTAAGTTACTAAAACTTGATAAAAAGATTATTGAATCATTAAAAGAAGATTAGCACAAATCGAGTAGGGCTGCAAATATGTACCGTTCGGCACACAGCAGTTCTTATACTTAACAGATTTTCAGATAATAGTCGGATGTGGAAAGATATCACAGTCTGGCTATTATTTTATCATCTGGCAGAAAGATGATGAAAATGGAAAAGTTTATAAGGATATTGACTATTCACATGGTAATGGTGACCGTTCACATTCATTTCCACATGAACATAATTGGACATGGAAAAATGGAAAGCCAGTTAGAACAAAATGAATGGAGGATTCAAGTGTTTGAATTATATGAGATAATTGTAAATGAACTATATAATAGTAAAACTATATCAGCATTACTTTTTTTAATAGATAACGGAAGAGAGTTGAGTTTTTTATATAATGACATTGAGTATTCCATAACATGGAAAGATAAATTATTATACCTCGATAATGAAAAACATGACAATCTTCAAATGTTTGATAATGCTTGGGAGCTAATTGAAAACTCTAAAATAGAAAAGTATAAATTTCTTGAAGTGTGGAATGACATTAAATTATTAACACTTTTTTAAAACAATTATTAAAGGTCACACAGTTTGGCTGTTGTGACCTTTTCTTTATATCCGGAAATCAATGATAACAAGCTCATGGAAGCTGTTGAAACTATATTTCCAATGAGAACAGAATCAGCAATTCTTGTTTGGAATCATAACTGTATACTTATGGCGCGGGCAGACTTCGTTCAACAAAGACGGTAAACGGGGTTAAAATCACTTATGAATATGTAGGCGGCAGCTGGCCTATGAGAAAAAAGGAAGCACGGAATTACATTATTTCTATGATACAAACGGTTCACTCAAAGGCATCCAGACAGTTGACAGTGCAGGAACGGCTGTTACCTACTATACCGTAACCAATACCAGGGGTGATGTGACCCAGATCTATGATGCGGCAGGTTCTTTGCAGGTAGTAGTATATACCTATGATTCCTGGGGAAAAGTATTATCAATGAAAGATGCTGCCGGGAATGACATCACCAGCGATACGAATATGGAGACTTACTTGGGGCTAATGTATTTGCTTATTGTGATAATAATCCTATTATGTTATATGATCCAAATGGCTTTGATGGACAGTGGATTGACCTTGGGAAAGGGTGGAAAGCAAGAATTGATGCGGCTGATACAAGTACACATACACAAAGACATACACATGTATGTAAAGACGGCGAAGAATATGCACAAAACAGATGGATCACCGCATGATGGCTCTTCTGGAAAACCTCCAAAAAAAGTTTTAAAAAAATTAAAGGAGAAAACTGGTTGGGATTGGAATAAAAAAGCTAAGGTTTATGATAAAAATCCAACTATTAAAATTGTTAATGACCGTGGAGATATTTTAGGCTACATAACATCTACAGGTAAGATCAAATATTATAGTGGAATGGGATATAATAGTTTCTATTTCATGCCCGATTTTAATATTAAATTACCTAGTTTTAATTTTTCGTTTAATTCTATACCAATATTTAGGTGGTGATCGATTATGAAATATTTTACTTCTGATTTATGGATAAAAATTAATAGCTGTAATAGAAATGAAAGAGATTTAGCTGAAGAGCAATGGGATAAAAATGATTCAATATATGCAGCTTACTTTTCTGAAATAAAAAATAAATTACCTGTGAATTTTTTAAACACATATTTTGATTGTCAAGGATTTCATGATTATAGTATAAAAGATATTTACATTAGTAATCATGAAAAACAAAATGATTCTCCAATTTCATTAACCATTAATGTTGGAAATCATAAAAACTCTTTTTCAATAATATACCAAGGAGTTAAAAAATATAACATATTTATACCTAGTACAAGTAACTGGATGAATTCTAATATGCTCTGGGGATATACGGAATTTGAATTGTTAAATGATGGTCTTTTTAAACAAAATACATTATGTGATATGGATTCTGAAATAGAAATAGTATTCAGAAATGTTGAAGTTAAAAACAATTAATCTGTTCATTGTGACAGGCACCAATGTTTACAGTTGCGTATGAATATGCCGATGCGAGTTGGAAAAACGGCGACAAGGGGACGGGGGTGCTGTCACATTTATAGTGACGATACCACCATCCCTTTGTCACTCGGTGCATAAGCTGAACGAAGTCTTGGAGAGGCTAGCAGATACGAAAGAGCTGGACTGGTGGCATCGCTTTTGTTTAGTATTTAAGAAGATGATTAGGGATTTTAATCTGGTTTTATGAATTGAAACATACCAAGTGCAGGTGGATACGTAGCTTAGAACATTTATAAAAAATTAAAATTGGATGAAAAATTAGGTTTGAAACCCGGGAAAATGAGAGTTATTCAAACTACGTAGTAATAAATCCAAAGAGAAAGAATGAAATGACAAGTATTATAATCTATAATAGTTCCGGAGACTTCAAGGATATTGAAATTGAGCGGCCTGAGATACTGACACCAAAAGAGTTTCTTGAAAAATATTAAACACGTTCGATAACTTTTTAAATGCTAAAATTTTTGATGGAAAGAAACATAAAAGAAATCGGGATTATGTTACTCTATTTTTTGTTGATGTTGTGAAAAGTGTTACCGTTTCGTACGAGGGGTTAAAAATGGGAGTGGACATTGAGTACCGGGTGGCTTGTATTGGTAAAGTGTATTCTAACTTTATTGAAAGCCTTCTTGAGGGATTTTGACATACCTACTTGGGAGATTTCAACTTACGGTTGACAGATTAGACTTCGTATAATATAATTAGTCAAAATTAATAATGTCGGGAGCTTGTGAACAGGCTGAGAGGAAACTGAAGTTTCGACCGTACCTGATTTGGGTAATGCCAACGTAGGGAATAACATGGATGTAGTATAATTTGTGGGATGTACCTTTGTTGGGTACATCCCATTTTTGCGTAGAAACAGGATTAATTTTAATGGTTGGCCAACCATAGTTGCTATTCAATTCATCTTAAGGAGCGAGGAATTATGTCGGTTAGAAAATTATCATTGGCAGGAGTTCTAGTGGCAGTAGGAGTAGTATGTTCTACGTTTTATATCCCAATTGGTGTATCTAAAGTATTTCCGGTACAGCACTTTATTAATATTATGGCAGGAATACTGCTTGGGCCGGTATATGCAGTAGGAATGGCGTTTGCTACCTCCTTACTGCGCAACCTGTTAGGAACCGGAAGCTTATTAGCTTTCCCGGGAAGCATGTGTGGAGCGTTACTCTGCGGTTTGTTGTATCAATTTACAAAAAGAGTGGAATTTGCGTTTTTAGGTGAAGTAGTTGGTACCGGCATCCTTGGTGCCCTCATAGCGTATCCAATTGCAGCAGTATTTTTATCCAGTACCATAGCCTTTTATGGTTTTATCCTTCCCTTTGGGCTTAGTACAATGGTAGGCTCTGCTTTGGCTGTGGCATTTTTCACGATTTTAAAGCGGACTGGTATTGTCAGGAGCTGGCTGGGCGGACAAGAGGCAGGGAGGTAAAGAGCTTGATTGGCAAGCAAAAAGCGTGCGCGAATAAAAACTAGCTGGATAAATAAAGAAGTAAATAAGCAAGTAAAGAACGGATGAGTAAGTAAGGAATAAGCATCCGGGATAAGTGAAGAAATATGAATTGTCATATAAAACGAAGAATGGAGGAATATAAAAATGAAATACCATACACAGATGGAAGCCGCAAAGCTCGGCATTATTACGAAGGAGATGCAGATTGTTGCCGGGAAGGAAGGGCTGGATGCGGAGCTGTTAAAGCAGAGGGTCGCCGCAGGAACCATAGCCATTCCTGCAAACCGTTTACATACCTCCTTAAACCCGGAAGGGATCGGAGAGGGAATTCGAACTAAAGTCAATGTAAATCTCGGAGTGTCCGGGGACTGTGCAAACTATGACAAGGAGTTTGAAAAGGTAAAGCTCTCCATTGAATTCGGAGCAGATGCCATCATGGACTTAAGTAATTACGGTAAAACGAACACCTTCCGTAAGCAGCTGGTGGAGTATTCCCCGGCAATGATCGGAACAGTGCCGATGTATGATGCCATCGGATATCTGGAAAAGGATCTGATGGATATTAAGGCAAAGGATTTTCTTAAGGTAGTGGAAGCACATGCGAAGGAAGGCGTGGACTTTATGACGATTCACGCCGGTATTAATAAAAGGGCAGTGGAAAGCTTTAAGAAAACGAACCGTTTAACTAACATCGTATCCCGCGGGGGCTCCCTGCTGTTTGCCTGGATGAGCATGACGGGCAATGAAAATCCCTTCTATGAGTACTATGATGAGGTACTCGATATTCTTTATGAGTATGATGTCACCATCAGCCTGGGTGACGCACTCCGCCCGGGCAGCATCCATGACAGTACGGATGCGGGACAAATATCGGAATTGGTGGAGCTTGGACACCTGACGAAAAGAGCATGGGAGAAGAATGTCCAGGTGCTGGTAGAGGGGCCCGGACATATGGCAATCAATGAAATTGCTGCAAATATGCAGCTGCAGAAGCGGCTATGCCATGGAGCCCCCTTCTATGTATTAGGACCGCTGGTTACGGATATTGCACCGGGCTATGATCATATTACCTCTGCTATCGGCGGAGCAATTGCAGCCTCCAGCGGTGCTGATTTCCTATGTTATGTAACGCCGGCAGAGCATCTTCGGCTGCCGGACCTGTCCGATGTGAAGGAAGGGATCATTGCCGCTAAAATAGCTGCCCATGCTGCGGATATTGCAAAAGGAATTCAGGGAGCAAGGGACATTGATAATAAAATGAGTGATGCCAGGCGCAGGATCGATTGGGAAGAAATGTTCTCCTATGCAATCGATCCGGTGAAAGCAAGGAAATATTTTGAAAGTGCACCGCCAACGGATAAGCATAGCTGCTCCATGTGCGGAAAAATGTGCGCCATGAGAACCACGAACCGGATTTTAAACGGCGAAAAGGTGGAGATTTTATAAGCTGTTTTAAACCGGTAGTACAGCTATTGAAAAACCAATACGCCCAATGAATAACGGGAGCCGCGAACACGAAAAGAGAGGTACCAGCGAAATGTTTGAAACTATATTAGAGAACGTAAAAGCCAAAGCACCTTTTGTACACAGTATCACGAATTATGTAACAGTAAACGACTGCGCCAACATGATCCTTGCCTGCGGGGCTTCACCAATTATGGCGGATGATATCCGTGAGGTCGAAGAGATCACCTCCCTTTGCAATTCGCTGGTGATTAATCTGGGCACGCTGAATGAAAGGACGGTTGAAGCCATGGTTGCTGCCGGAAAGAAAGCAAATGAATTAGGGCATCCGGTCATCCTGGATCCGGTAGGTGCCGGAGCGTCACAGTTACGGACGAAAACAGCACTCAGGCTCCTTCAGGAGGTGGAGGTAGATGTTATCAGGGGGAATGCATCCGAGATTAAATGTATCAGCAAGGGTACGGCTTCAACCAAAGGTGTAGATGCAGACCAGGCGGATAAGGTGACGGAGGATAACCTGGAGGCAGCCGTAAAAGCAGCAAAGCAATTGGCAGGGAGAACTAAGGCTATCATTGTTATAACCGGAGTGATTGATATCGTTGCGGATGCAACCAAGGCCTATGTCCTCCGCAATGGGACTCCGGTGATGAGCCGCATCACCGGCACTGGCTGCATGCTTTCGGCAGTGATAGGATCAATCTGTGCTGCCAATCCGGATAATTTACTTGAGGCAGCGGCAGCAGGCGTAGCCATGATGGGGATTTGCGGAGAACAAGCCTATGAAAAAATGACTGCAAGGCAGGAGGGAACGGCCTCTTTCCGTGTCCATCTCATCGATGCCATGGGCTGCATGGATGGAGAGCGCTTAAATCAGGCAGTCCGGCTTGAGGTTATGTGAGGAAGCAGGGAGGTAGGGAAGATAGGTTGTACAAGAAATGCAAAATCAGGGTTTAATTTAAAAAAGCTTAATTGTGGATGGGAATTTGAATGCAGGATATATAGGATGGAGGATGAAGATATAGGATGGAGGATGAAGATATAGGATGGAGGATGAAGATATAAGATGGAGGATGAAGATATAGGATGGAGGGTGAATATGAGATGAAGGATGAAGATATAGGATGGAATGAGGATATAGGATGAGGAGTGTAGATAAGGACGGGTATAACAGATGAAGATAAAGAAAGATCACATGTTATTATACATAGTAACCGACCGCGCCTGGCTGGGAGCGCGGCAGCTGTCGGAGCAGGTGGAGGATAGCTTACATGCCGGGGCAACCATGGTACAGCTGCGGGAAAAGGACATGGGGTTTGGGGATTTTGTAAAGGAAGCAAAAGAGATTGGGGCGCTTACTAAGAAATATCAGGTTCCTTTCATCATCAATGATAATGTTGATGTTGCAGTTGCTGCTGATGCAGACGGGGTACACCTTGGACAGGAGGATGGCGACCTGGCGGAAATAAGGAAACGGTTGGGAAAAGACAAGATTATCGGCATCTCTGCCCACAATGTGGAGGAGGCCTTGAAAGCGCAGGCAGATGGCGCGGATTACCTTGGAGTCGGTGCAGTCTTCCCAACGGATACAAAAAAAGATGCAAATCCTTTAACTCTTGGCTTGCTAAAGTCAATTTGCGGGGCGGTTCATATACCAGTGGTAGCGATCGGAGGAATCACAAAGGACAATATAATGAATTTGGCCGGTTCAGGAGTTGATGGGGTGGCAGTCATATCGGCAATATTTGCGCAAAAGGACATTGGGAAGGCAACAAGGGAGCTGTTGGACTTATCAAAATTATTATAAAATCCATCCATCATAGAACAAAGGGCGTGGTATACAATGAAAAAGGTATTGAGCATAGCCGGCTCTGATTGCAGCGGGGGAGCTGGGATACAGGCAGACATTAAAACAATTACAGCCCATAAAATGTACGCAATGAGCGTTATCACCGCATTAACTGCACAAAATACAACAGGGGTAAGCAGGGTGCTGGAGGTAGGGCCTGGTTTTGTAGAAGAACAGCTGGACATGGTCTGCAGTGATATTTATCCCGATGCAGTAAAGATTGGCATGCTTGTGAATGAGGAAATAATCGAAGTGGTGGCGGACAGTATTAAAAAATACCGGCTAAAGAATATCGTATTGGATCCGGTCATGATTTCCACCAGCGGACGAAGGCTTTTGAAGGATGCTGCAAGGCAGGTGCTTATCTCCAGGCTAATCCCCTTAGCGGATATCATAACACCAAATTTAAGCGAAGCCGAGTATCTGACAGGAAGAAGGATTGAATCAAAAGCTGACATGCAGCGGGCAGCAGAGGATATGTTACAGTATTATCAGGGCAGCATCTTAATAAAAGGCGGACACCTTCCGGATAGCAGCGATGATTTACTGTATCATAAGGGGCGGTATTACTGGTATGGACAGCGCCGTATCGACAATTCCGATACCCATGGAACAGGATGCACTTTATCCTCCGCGATTGCCTGTAATTTAGCCAAAGGTATAAATATGCAGGAAAGCGTTGCTAATGGGAAGGCGTATATCACAGGAGCAATTTCAGCAAAGCTAAGGCTCGGGCATGGCAATGGGCCATTGGACCACTGCTGGGAAATGGAATAGGTTTTTAATATAAATATATAAGAATATTAGAATATATAAGCAAGAATATATAAGATATAATATGAGGGAATATATAAACAGGAATTGCAGGAATAAGAGGGAGGGGTATCCTATGGCGATGCCTCTCTTTTCAATTGTACCCAGCAATTGTACCTTATAAAACCAACATTATTTCTTTTAAAGATTCATTGTATAAAGACTATAAAAAGTAGTTGATTTTTTTGAAATATATGTTAGAATTAATTATGGAAACGTTACCGAGAACGTTACTGGTAACGTTAACGAATCAAAATACCATGAATGGGAAGATGGCATATTAGTGCTCTTCCACAAAAAAAGAAGGAGAGGTAAGTATGAAAAGAATTAGTAAGTTATTGGCAATTCTGTTAGCACTTCTTATGGTTATGGGATCATTGGCAGCCTGTGGTAAGAAGGATACGCCGGAGGAAGGCTCCAAGGAACCGACAGCCACGAATGCTCCTACATCAAAGGATACTACAACAGGAGATACGGCGAAGGAAGAAAAGGTGGATGAGATTTATTACCTGAATTTTAAGCCGGAGATTGCTGCAGTATATGATAAAATCGCAGCCGATTATGAAGCAGAGACGGGCGTAAAGGTAAAGGTAGTTACTGCGGCAAGCGGTACCTATGAGCAAACCCTAAAGTCTGAAATTGCAAAATCCGATCCTCCGACAATCTTCCAGATTAACGGACCTGTTGGTTATGAATCCTGGAAAAACTATTGTGCAGATTTAAGCAAAACACAGCTTTACAGCTACTTATCCGATAAAAGCCTGGCAGTTGCCTCCGGCGACGGCGTATATGGAATTCCATATGTTGTAGAAGGCTACGGTATCATTTATAATAATGCTATCATGAACCAATATTTTGCATTAGCAGACAAGGCAACCTCCTACAAATCCATGGACGAAATTAACAACTTCGCGGCATTAAAGGCAGTTGTGGAGGATATGACAGCCCACAAGGATGCACTTGGTATTAAGGGCGTGTTCGCATCCACCTCCTTAGGTGCCGGTGATCAGTGGAGATGGCAGACACACCTGGCTAACCTACCGTTATACTATGAGTTTAAGGATAATGCGGCATACGACAATACCGTATTGGCTGGTTTGGCAGCAAATGAAATTGAATTTAAATACGCAGAGAATTACAAGAATATTTTTGACCTGTACATCAATAATTCCGCTACCGCGAAGGGACTTCTCGGCAGCAAGACAGTAAATGATTCCATGGCTGAATTTGCCCTTGGCCAGGTTGCCATGGTACAGAACGGTAACTGGGCATGGTCACAGATCAACGAGGTGGCAGGCAATGTAGTGGCAGCAGATGACATTAAATTCATGCCTATCTATACCGGTGTAGCCGGTGAAGAAAAACAGGGCTTGTGCGTTGGTACGGAGAACTATTTTGCTATCAACAGCCAGGCTTCCGAGGCAAAGCAAAAGGCTTCCGTTGCTTTCCTTGAGTGGCTGTTCTCAAGTGAAAAGGGCAAGGCTTATGTGACCAATGATTTAGGCTTTATTGCTCCTTTCACTACCTTTGAAGAGGATGAGAAGCCTTCCGACCCTCTGGCGAGGGAAGTGCTTGCCTGGATGGAAAAGGATGGTGTAGCAAGTGTGGCCTGGACCTTTGCAGCATTCCCGAGCGAGGAATTTAAAAACTACTTTGGTGATGCATTACTGGAATATGCCCAGGGCGGCAAGACTTGGGATGAGGTTGTGGCAGTAGTTAAGGATTCCTGGAAATCAGAAAAAGCGAAGTAAGTGTAGCGTTAAACAGATGGAGGAATGTTTCAAAAACGGAGGGGTAAAGAGATTTTGGAACATTCCTTCTATCTTGAAAAGGGTGCCGGCAGGCGGATGGAGTTGTGATTCGTATGAAAAGACATACTAAAAGATATTTCCCGATTTTTGTATTACCGACCTTGGTGGCTTTTACCATAGCATTTATAATTCCTTTTGTGCTGGGAATTGTTCTGTCCTTCACGGAGTTCACCACGGTTATTGATGCAAAATGGGTGGGAATTAAAAACTACAGGGCGGCATTTGGGAACAAGGAATTTTTGAATGCCCTATGGTTTACGGTGAGGTTTTCAATCGTATCCGTAGCGACAATTAATGTATTTGCGTTCTTATTGGCACTGTTATTGACGAAGAAGATCAAAGGAACTAATTTATTCCGGACTGTATTTTTTATGCCGAACCTGATCGGCGGTATCGTGCTGGGTTATATATGGCAGCTGATCATTAACGGCGTGCTGTACCATTATGAGGTGACGCTCACCTTCTCACCGACTTACGGCTTCTGGGGTCTGGTCATCCTGATGAATTGGCAGATGATTGGGTATATGATGGTAATCTATATTGCGGGGATCCAGAATATCCCTAAGGATGTTATGGAAGCAGCCATGATCGATGGGGCGAGGCCCTTACAGATCCTTAAAAGCGTGACAATCCCCTTGGTAATGCCTTCCTTTACGATTTGCCTGTTTTTGACCATGTCAAATTCCTTTAAGCTTTTTGACCAGAACCTGGCCTTGACAGCGGGGGCACCCTCCAAAAAAACTACGATGATGGCCCTGGATATCTATAATACCTTCTACGGCTCCGTTGGAAGTGAGGGCATTGGCCAGGCAAAAGCAGTACTGTTCTTTATCATTGTGGCCTTAGTGGCATTTATCCAGCTTAGGATTACAAGGGACAAGGAGGTGGAGAACTAATGAATAAGGAGAGACGTAAGAGGAAAACCTCCAGAATTGTCATCTTTGTTATTTTAATTGTGTTAGCAGCGTTATTTATATCTCCTATCCTTATTGTATTGATTAACTCCTTCAAGGGTAAGTTTTTTATCAGCGAAACACCCTTTGAGTTACCGAATGCGGAGACCTTTGTTGAATTTGAAAATTATACCGGCGGAATTGGGAAGACGGGATTTTTACATGCGGCAGGCTGGTCCTTCTTTATCACGGTTTGCTCCGTGGCCGTTATCATTATATTTACTTCCATGACTGCATGGTTTATTACTAGAGTAAAGAATAGATTTAATAATATGCTGTACTATTTATTTGCATTTTCCATGATAGTACCCTTCCAGATGGTTATGTTCACCATGACCAAGGTGGCCAATATGCTGCATCTGGATAACCCGGTGGGCATTATCTTTATCTACCTGGGGTTCGGGGCCGGCCTGTCCGTGTTCATGTTCAGCGGCTTCGTAAAGTCGATCCCGATGGAGCTTGAGGAAGCGGCCATGATTGACGGCTGCAACACCCTGACCACCTTTTTCCGGGTCGTAATGCCGGTATTAAAGCCGATTGCGGTGACGGTGGGTATCTTAAATACAATGTGGATCTGGAACGATTATTTATTGCCCTACCTGCTGATCGGTTCAGAATATAGGACAATTCCGATTGCAATCCAATATCTGAAGGGTGGCTATGGTTCCATTGATATGGGAGCCATGATGGCCATGCTGGTGTTGGCGATTATACCGATTGTAGTGTTTTATCTGGCCTGCCAGAAATACATTATCGAAGGCGTGGTTGCAGGAGCAATCAAAGGATAGTTTATCAAAATCAAAGGATGTGACTAATTATGCGTGCAAGCGGAATACTATTACCAATTGCCAGCCTGCCCTCGAATTATGGGATCGGTGCCTTTTCAAAGGAAGCCTATGAATTTATCGACCAGCTAAAGCTGGCCGGGCAGAAATACTGGCAGATACTCCCCATCGGGCCCACAAGCTATGGGGATTCCCCCTACCAGTCCTTCTCGACCTTTGCCGGGAATCCCTATTTTATTGATCCTGAGCAGTTGATTGCTGAGGGGCTGCTGGAAGAGGAAGAAATGAAGGAGTATGATTTTGGGGATGACCCAAGATATATCGATTATGAGAAGATATACCTGTCCCGCTTCCGGATGCTGCGGAGGGCTTATGACCGGAGTAACCTGGAGGAGGATGAAAAATATATCGCTTTCCAGCAGGAGAATGCATTCTGGCTTGAGGATTATGCCCTCTATATGGCGGTAAAGAATAGCTTTGGGGGCTTGAGCTGGAGCGAGTGGGATGAGGATATAAAGCTGCGCAGGCCCGAGGCAGTGGCCAAGTACGGGAAGGAGCTGGCAGAGGATATCCGGTTCTACAAATATATCCAGTACCTTTTTACCGGGCAATGGTCAAGGCTGAAGAAATATGCGAACGATAAGGGAATTAAGATCATTGGGGACCTTCCGATCTATGTGGCCTTTGACAGTGCCGACACCTGGTCTAAGCCGGAGCTGTTCCAGCTTGATGGGGAACAGAACCCGGTTGCCGTTGCGGGATGCCCGCCGGATGCATTTTCATCAACGGGGCAGCTGTGGGGGAATCCTTTATACCGTTGGGAGCTCCACCGGGAAACAGGATACGAATGGTGGCTAAGCCGGATCGCCTATTGCTTTAAGCTGTATGATGTGGTTCGGATCGATCACTTCAAGGGCTTTGATGAATATTATTCCATTCCCTATGGTGATGCGACAGCAGAGAAGGGGCACTGGGAAAAGGGCCCGGGGATCTCGCTGTTCCATGCCATTGACCAAAAGCTCGGACAGCTGGACATCATTGCCGAGGATCTGGGGTATATTACGGAAAGTGTCCGCCAGCTCCTGGGCGAAACAGGATATCCGGGCATGAAGGTATTGGAATTCGCCTTTGATTCAAGAGAGGATAGCGACTATCTTCCCCATAATTACGGAAAAAACTGTGTCGTCTATACGGGCACCCATGATAATGACACGATTCATGGATGGTTTGATACCATTAATGAGGAGGATAAGAGGATGGCCCTGAATTATATGGGCGCAGGTTCGCTGCAAGGGGGCTTTGGTTCCTCAAAAACAAGCCTCGACCAATCGAAAACAGATCTTGGCACGTCAGAGAAGGAGCAGATCCATTGGAGCCTGATCCGGCTTGCCCAGATGAGCGTTGCAAAGCTCTGCGTTATCCCAGTGCAGGATTATCTTGGGCTGGGCAGCGAGGCAAGAATAAATATACCGGCGACAGTAGGAAACAACTGGAAGTGGAGATTACAAAAAGCTGAGATTTCCAAGGAATTATTGGAGAAAATTAAGTATATGACAAGGCTTTATGGGCGATAATCATGGATTTCATTGCATTTTCATGCGGTACTTGGTATAATGTCGGCAGACATGATGCCAGCGCCGCAGGAAGTGGGTGCATATCCTGGAGCGTGGGATACCATGGTAGTTTTTGTGATAGTGAAACGTATGCGAAGGAAGATTGATGATGGAAACAACTACAATTAAGGATATAGCGAGAATATGCGGTGTTGCAGTCAGTACGGTATCCCGGGCGATCAATAACCATCCGGATATTAATCCGGAGACGAAAACCCAGATTATGCAGGCAATCAAGGAACATAATTATATTCCGAATAACAGTGCCCGCAATTTGAAGCGCTCGGAGTCCAATACGATTGCCGTATTAATCAAAGGTATCACAAACCCCTTCTTTAATAATATGCTGAAGGTGTTTGAGCAGGATATCCAGAAGAAAAAATATACCTTCCTTTTGCACCGCGTAGAAGAAAATGAGGATGAGGTCGAGGTTGCCCTCCTGCTGGAAAAGGAAAAACGGTTGAAGGGTATCGTATTCCTTGGCGGATATTTCTGCCATTCGGAGGAGAAGCTAAGGCAGCTGACGGTACCATTTATTTTAAGTACCGGCGGTATCTCAGAAATCATTGATAAAAGCAAGTATTCCTTTGTTATGGTAGATGATTTTAAGGAAAGCTACCGGATGGTTGACTATCTTTGCAAGCTGGGGCATAAGCGGGTTGCAATGATCGCTGCACCTCCCTGTGATGAAAGCATCGGCAGGCTGCGGCTGGAGGGTTATCTGAAGGCCTTGGAGGATAATCATATCCCCCGGGACGAGAGCCTGATCCGTTATCTGCAGGACGAAACCATGGATATTTTTTCTATGAAGTATGGGTATGAGGTGACGAAGCAGCTTATTGCTTCCGGCGTTGACTGTACTGCCATGTTTGCAATTTCTGATAGTGTGGCGGTAGGTACCTGTAAAGCTATTTTTGAAATGGGAAAGCAAATTCCGAAGGATTACTCCATAGCCGGATTTGATGGTATGGATATCTCCTTTTATTATCATCCCTCTATTACAACCATACGGCAGCCTGTCCAGGATATGGCGAAGGAAACCATTAAAATCCTGTTTGATATGATCAATGGTAAAATCGAACGGGGAGGCAGGACCTTTGAGGCGGAATTAGTAGTTGGACAGTCCACAAGGGATATGTAATATTTCAATTTGGATGTAGGGGCGCATCGATTATCGGAGCATGTATTTGGTTCAATAATATAAAATTATCCGGATATCAGTGTATGATGACAGCGAAGCTGGAGCATGCATGCACTGATATCTGTTTTTTTGCGCCCGTATCCCCAAAAATTCACACATGAACCATATATCCATTGCCTGGGGAGGTCCGATTGTCATGAATACCTCCCATTATTTTTTCGTGGTCCACTTTGAGCAATCCCATACCTGGGTAACCAGATTCTCATAGAACTCCGGCTCATGGCAAATCAGGAGAATGCTTCCTTTATAGGCCTTCAGTGCCCGTTTTAATTCGTCCTTGGCATCCACATCCAGATGGTTCGTAGGCTCGTCCAGCAGCAGGATATTGGTTTCCCGGTTAATCAGCTTACATAGACGGACTTTGGCCTGCTCACCGCCGCTTAGGACCCGGATCTGGCTTTCAATATGCTTTGTCGTCAAGCCGCATTTTGCAAGGGCGGAGCGTACCTCATACTGGGTAAAGCCGGGGAATTCCTTCCATATCTCATCCAGACAGGTAGTAGTGTTTCCCGGTGCCATTTCCTGCTCAAAATATCCGATGCTTAAATAGTCGCCCAGGGTAACCTTACCGCTGAGGGAGGGAATGAGCCCCAGGATGCTCTTTAGCAGGGTGGTTTTTCCGATACCATTTGCGCCTACCAGGGCAATCTTTTCCCCGCGTTCCATGGAAAGGGTCAAGGGAGAGGACAGGGGCTCCTCGTAACCGATAACAAAATCCTCGGTCTGGAAAATGTACCGGCCCGCGGCCCTGGATTCTTTAAAATTAAACTCCGGCTTCGGCTTATCCTTGGCGAGCTCAATGACCTCCATCTTATCAAGTTTTTTCTGGCGGGACATAGCCATGTTCCTGGTGGATACCCTTGCCTTATTGCGGGCTACAAAATCCTCCAGCTCTTCAATTTCCTTCTGCTGGCGTTTATAAGCCGCTTCCAGCTGGTTCTTCTTCATCTCATAAACTTCCAGGAATTTATCGTAATCACCCACATAACGGTTCAGCTCCTGGTTCTCCATATGGTAAATGATATTGACGACACTGTTTAAGAAGGGGATATCATGGGAGATCAGGATAAAGGCGTTCTCATAGTCATTCAAGTACCGCTTCAGCCATTCAATATGCTGGGTATCCAGGTAATTCGTAGGCTCGTCCAGCAATAAAATATCCGGTTTTTCCAATAACAGCTTACCCAGCAGCAGCTTCGTCCTCTGTCCGCCACTTAAATCAGTCACATCACAGTCAAGGCCAATCTCGTCTAAGCCAAGTGCATGGGCGATTTCCTCCACCTTGCTGTCAATAATATAGAAATCATGGATGGTTAAGAGATCCTGGATTGTCCCAAGCTCATCAATCATCCCCTGCAGCTCGTCACCCTCGGCCTCCCCCATGGAATCACAGATCCGGTTCATCTTTTCCTCTAAATCAAATAGGTAGGAGAAGGCAGACTGGAGCACGCTGCGGAGTGTCATGCCTTTCTCAAGTACCGCGTGCTGGTCAAGGTATCCGGCGTGGACATGCTTAGCCCATTCAACCTTACCCTCATCCGGCATTAACCGGTTTGTCACGATATTCATGAAGGTTGATTTACCTTCCCCATTGGCACCGATTAAGCCGATATGCTCGCCCTTTAGCAAGCGGAAGGACACATCGTGGAAAATTGCACGGTCACCGAAGCCGTGGCTTAGATTTGTAACATTTAATATACTCATTGTTGGAAGCTCCTTATAGGTTGGTTGTATGATAGGTATCCCGCTTAATGTCCAGATGAGATCCGGAGGAGGCTTATCATGCACGTATTATCTAATAGTACCTTGGAGGTACGGATTATTCACTCGATTCAATATCATACATGATGCTTGGTGAAAATTCAATTTAAATGTATTATGGACTTAAAATGTGGCAAAATGCACAATTGGGCTATGCTTTTTATAGTAAAAATATATGGATTAAGGAAAGGATTAGGGAAAGGATTAAGGATAGGATAGGGTAAGGTAAGGGTAAGGTAAGGATAAGGATTAAGATAAGGCATTTTCCAGGGAATCATATAAGAAAACATATTTTCGCTGGATTAATACAGACCGTGGTGATATAATTGGTCTGCTACATATTATGGGCTGTATGTATATGCTACATGTACAGGCTATATACCACCTGTTGCAGGCTAGGTATATCAGCCGTGAAAAGATGTTTATAAAAGGTTTTTAATATCTAGATATGGAAATACTTTACCTGGAGGCATTGAATTCATGGATTTTATTAGAGATAAAGTAAAGTGGTTGTTTGGGAAGCTGGTGAACCGGGAAACAATAACCTACGCTATTGCAGGTACATTGACGACAATCGTTAATTTCATAAGTCTGGAGCTGCTTTGCAGAATCGGGATACCGACCCTTACTTCCAATGCAATTGCCTGGGTCATTGCTGTTACCTTTGCATATTTGGTAAATAAAATTAATGTATTCCAGTCAAAAAGCGAGGATGCGAGGGATGAAGCGAAAAAGGTGACAAAGTTCTTTGGCCTGAGGCTGATTACCCTGGGCGTAGAGCAGCTGGGCATGCTGGTCTTTGTGGTTTGGATGGGCTTTTACCGCCTGCTGGTTAAGGCCTTTTTAGCCGTTATTGTTATTGTTCTTAATTATGTGTTCAGTAAGCTGTTGATCTTTCAAAGGAAGAAGAGTGAGGAGTTCTAAGACACCAAAAACGGTGTCCGGCAACTTTTAGTGCGCCATGCATGGCGCACTTTTCACACTGTAATATATGGAGGAAGAAAAATGAATAAAGTGAAGGCTGTTGTTAAAATAAAAAAGGGGGAAGGAAGAAACCTAAAAAGCGGTGGACTCTGGATTTTTGACAATGAGATCGATGCCATCTCCGGTGAATTTGAGAACGGGGATTTAGTGCAGGTGCATGATTTTGATGATTTTTACCTGGGCTGCGGGTTTATCAATACAAATTCTAAGCTCACAGTCCGTGTAATGTCCCGTGTGAAGGGGCAGGAGATCGACCATGATTTCCTGGAAATGAGGGTGAGAGCCGCCTGGGAATACCGTAAAACCACCGTGGACCTTGAGAGCTGCCGGATTATATTTGGTGAAGCGGATTTTCTTCCGGGGCTGGTGGTAGACAAATTTTCCGATATCCTGGTAGTCCAGTCCCTGGCGCTTGGTATTGACCGGATGAAGTTGGAGATTATCGGCCTGTTAAAGGAGCTTCTTAAAAAGGACGGATATCCGGTACGGGGCGTGTATGAGCGCAGCGATGCAAAGGTCCGCTTAAACGAAGGGCTGGAGCGGGTGAAGGGCTTCCTTGGAGAGCCCTTTGATACAAAGGTACAGATTGTTGAAAATGGCGTTAAATATCTGGTGGATGTGGCAGAGGGACAGAAGACAGGCTTCTTCCTGGACCAGAAATATAACCGTGCTGCCATAGCGAAGCTCTGTAAAGGAGCGAGGGTACTGGATTGCTTTACCCATACGGGCTCCTTTGCCCTGAATGCAGGGCTGGGCGGTGCAAGGGAGGTAATCGGTGTGGATGCATCAGCCCTTGGAGTGGCCCAGGCGACGGAGAATGCAGTTCTGAACGGCTTATCCGATACTGTGAAATTCATAACGGCAGATGTCTTTGACCTTCTCCCGGAATATGAAAGGAATGGGGAACTCTTTGATGTAGTGATCCTGGATCCTCCCGCCTTTACAAAATCGAAAAGTTCGGTAAAGAATGCCATCAAGGGCTACCGGGAGATTAATCTGAGGGCGATGAAGCTGGTAAAGGACGGGGGATACCTGGCAACCTGCTCCTGTTCCCATTTTATGACGCCTGATTTATTTGCTGAAACCATCGGACAGGCGGCTCGGAACGTAAGAAAAAGGATCCGGCAGGTGGAATACCGTACCCAGGCACCGGACCATCCGATCCTCTGGGCAGCAGATGAGTCCTATTACCTGAAATTTTTCATTTTCCAGGTAGTGAATGAAAAATAAAGTGGCATCATATAAAAACTCCTTTCAGATGGCCGATTATCCAAAGATACAGTTATAAAGGAAGCCTTTACAACTGCCGCTGATGGGGGAAATATAACTTGTACAGAAGTGGAGAAGTTATGACATACGAAGAAGCAAGGGCATTTATTGATGCCTCTAACCAATACGGAAGTAAGCTGGGCCTGAAGATTATAACGGAGCTTATGGGGAGGCTTAACAACCCCCAGGAAGAGCTTAAAATAATACATGTGGCCGGAACCAACGGAAAGGGCTCTACGACAGCGATTATAGCATCAGTGTTGGCAGCAGAGGGATATTTGGTGGGAAGATATATCTCTCCTGCAGTTTTTAGTTATCAGGAGAGGGTTCAATTATCAAAAAGGAATGATTCCGATCTGGTAGAGCATGAATATATCACGAAGGAAGGGATATGTGATGCGATTGCAAAGATCAGGCCCGTCTGTGAGGCCATGGTGAAGGAGGGCTTTGACCATCCGACCTCCTTTGAGCTTGAGACAGCTATGGCTTTACTCTATATGCAGCAGAGGAAGGTGGATTTTGCCATTCTGGAGGTAGGGCTGGGAGGCAGGCTGGATGCAACGAATGTAATCCGGCATCCGGTTTGCTGCGCTATTACCTCCATCAGTATGGACCATATGCAGTATCTGGGGGACACCTTGGAGAAGATAGCAAGGGAAAAGGCAGGCATCATTAAGCCGGGGGTGCCGGTGATTACCTGTAATGACGATCCATCCGTCCTTGCCGTATTGAAGGAGGCCTGTGAAGAAAAGAGGGCGGGGCTGACAATGCTCCGGGAAGCAGATTTAACCCATCTGGAATACAGCCTGGAAGCGACTACCTTTACTTATCATGGACAGGCTTATGAGATTAAGCTGCTGGGAGAATATCAAGGGAAGAATGCACTGCTGGCTTTAGGCACCATCGAGCTGCTGCAGGACATGGGATATCCTATAAGTAAGGCTGCGATGAAGGAAGGACTGCTTCAGGCAAAATGGAGCGGCCGGTTTGAAATTTTGGCCAAGGAGCCCTACTTTATTATAGACGGGGCACATAATGAGGATGCGGCGCTGCATTTAAAGAGAACCCTGCAGCGCTATTACAGCAATAAAAGGCTGATTTATATCATGGGTGTTTTAGCGGATAAGGATTATGGGAGAATCCTGGAGATCATGGCTCCCTTAGCACATAAGATCATTACGGTTACACCGGACAATCCAAGAGCCTTAGCCTCCCACGAATTAGCCATGGAGGCCAGGAAATACGGCAGCAGCTCCGTCGTTGATGCACAGTCGGTTAGCAATGCGATTAAAATTGCTTTTGATGAGGCTGGGCAGGAGGACGTTATTCTTGCCTTTGGTTCCCTATTCTATTTATCAGAGGTGAAAGCTTCCTTCCAAAAGCAGGAGGACTTCATTTGAGATAAAGGCTTTCTTCCAGAAATAAGAGGCTTGCTTTTAGAAATAAAGGCCTTCTTCCGGAAATAAGAGGCTTGCTTTTAGAAATAAAGGCCTTCTTCCGGAAATAAGAGGCCTGCTTTTAGAAATAAAGGCCTTCTTCCAGAAATAAGAGACCTGTTTTTAGAAATAAAGGCCTTCTTCCAGGGGTAAGAAACCTCCTTTGGAAGTAAAGGCCTTCTTTCAGATATAAAATTCTTTTTTACTTGGCTGCCCCGGCAGGAGTGGGGGAGGCGGGGACTGCGGAGGCCGGGGCTTTGAAAATATTGACCAAAGCCTCACCGTCTGCCACTGCATAATAGGTGTTTGGCCCATCATAATCAAGAAAGAATACATAGTTTTCGGTGACATGGATCTGTTTGTAGTCACCGACCAGCATGATTTCATCCTCCATGGTATCCAGGTTCAGCCGATGGACGCCGTTTGCCCTGTTGTTGTCAACCTGGTAATAGAGGTATTGTCCGCTGTTCGTGATATTATAGGTGGAGCAGCGTTGGTTCACCAGCTTGGTGGGCTCTGATCCATCCCGGTTCATCCGGTAGATCCTGCGGTGGTCCTTCGTATTCATATAGTAGATATAATCGCCGGAGTAGATCGGGTACAGGTAGGAGCCCTTTATTACCGGACGGGTTGTATAGCTGGACAAATTCAGGGAACATAAATTGAGGTTTTTCGAGCGTCTGGTATAGTAAAGGAAATCATCCTCTATTTCCGCAGGAATTACAGAATCTTTAACCAGTAATTGCTCTTCTGTTTTATCTATCTTAGTCCGGTATAAGAATAAACCGTTATCCACATCATATTTCTGGAAGTAAACATAATTGCCCTTTAAAGAAAGATAGGCGGCAGGATTGCTTGTAAAGGCTGTCAGGTCGGAGCCGTTATGCTTGATCCGGTAAATCCCCGTATTATAATAAAATAAGGAGCCGTCCCCGCCGGTTTGGCCTTGGCGGGTGTCATTTGCCCGGACATAATAAAGATAATCATCATCAGCGTTAATATAAACAGCCTTATCCGTGGAAACCTGCCTAAAGCTGGTTAAGGTCCCGTTGGCGACAAAGAGGCTTCCATCTGCGTTATTATTGCAAAAATAGATATTGCCGCCCTGTTCGCAGAAAAGACCTCCATTGTATATGTTCCCGGCGGTATTACCAACCTCATCCTCCGAATTATAATAAGTACGGTTCCGGTTATAAAAATAAATACCGGCCACAGAAACGCTGGTGAGAATAGTCAGGGCTATAAATATCCTTATGATGAGCTTTGCCATCGGTCATACCTCCAGGAATTATATTCTAAAATACAAATTATTACTTTATTCGATTCAATTAATTATAGCTGGACCGGCAGGATTATGCAATAAGGACAAGAAGACTAGTTATGCCCTTATGCACCGCCCTTATGCAGCAGCAGAGTTTCCTGTTGAATAAAAGAAGTCAAAATAGTATAATAATGCAAGACCCGTATTAAACTGTACCAAGGATTATCATAGATTATGGGTAAAGGGATATTACGGCAGGGTATAAACTCAGCCTTAAAAAATACTGTAGAGTCTGCTTTTTAGGGGACGGATGGAGGAAATGAATGATTGATTTAATTGAAAGCCGTAATAAAATTGATGAGGTTGACCAAAGGATCGTGGAATTATTTGAGGAACGCATGAAGCTGGCCGTCGACATTGCCGCTTATAAAAAGAGTGTGGGGAAGCCGATCTTTGATGCGGAGAGGGAGAAAGAAAAGCTGGCCGCCCTGATGGCTTTGACGGAGAATGAATTTAACCAAAAGGCGGTTGCGGATTTGTTCAGGCAGATTATGTCATTAAGCCGCAGGCTCCAATATTCGCTGTTAGATAATATGGAGGGGCTTGGCCTGGCGGAGACGCCGGAGCTGGCGGTCCACCATAATACAAAGGTGGCTTTTTTCGGGGAAAAGGGCTCTTATACGGAGCAGGCGATGATGGAATATTTTAAATCCGAGGTGAATGGCCTTGCAATGAGCACCTTTAAAGAGGTTATGCAGGCAATTAAGGAGGGCAGGGCGGATTATGGGGTGCTCCCGATTGAAAATTCGTCAACCGGCACCTTATCCGATATCTACGACCTGCTGGCGGAATATGATAATTTTATCATCGGTGAGCATATGGTAAAAATTGACCATAATCTCTGGGGGCTGCCAGGAGCAAAGCTCTGTAATATTAAAAGGATCTATTCCCATAAGCAGGGGCTGCAGCAGTGCGCCGGCTTTCTGCAGAAATACCCGAATATAAAGCAGATAGAGGGCGGAAGCACCTCGGGGAGTGCACGCCTTATATTGGAGGAAAATGACCTGACAAAGGCGGCCATTGCAAGCAGGCGTGCCGGTGAGGTATTTGGGCTGCAGCTGCTGCAGGCCTCCATCCAGGATGAAGATAATAACACGACAAGGTTTATTATTATTTCAAATAAGAAGATATATAAAAAGGGCTCGAACCGTACCAGCATATGCTTTGAGCTTCCGCATCAGAGCGGTTCCCTGTACCATATGCTTTCACATTTTATCTATAATAATATCAGCATGACGAAGATCGAATCAAGGCCAATTGTTGGGAAGGCCTTTGCTTACAGATTCTTTGTCGATATTGAGGGGGGGCCGGATTCTCCTGCGGTGAAAAATGCCCTGCACTGTATGAAGGAGGAAGCCCTGGAGATGAAAATACTGGGATGCTATGTGCCTGTTCGATAAAAACAATCCTTTTCTTCATATTTTTTTCAAAAACAGAACACAAAGTAAACATAATTTGTTGTTAAACTGTTCTTATCAAAAGGAGATAACAGGATAATACCTGATCAAACAAAATTAGATAAAAATTTTGAAAGGAGCGTTTTTATGAACAACGAATTTAATGAGCTTAATGGTCAGCCAGATGGATATACTGATGGGAATATGAATCCGAAGAACATAAATACGGATAATGGTACAAATAACGAGGGAATAAGCAGCAACAGCATGGGCAGCAGTAGTATGGGCGGCAATGGTGTAAGCAGTGATGGTACCGGCAGTAATGAGATAAACAGCAATAGAGTAAATAGCAGCATGGAGAATGGCAGCCGGTATCCGGGATATGAAACACTGCCTCCTGCACCATATTCACCCAGCCAGGATGCCACAGACGCACAGGCCGGGAAGGAACGTAAAAAGAGAAGGGTACCCGGAGCCATAAAGCTGGTTGCCGCGGCAATGGCCTTCGGAATTATCGCAGGAGCTGCCTTCCAGGGCTACTATGCGGTCACTGCCTTAGGAAGCAATAAGGACAATGCGGGGAATATGAATCCGCAGGTAACTGTAACAGAGGCAACGGATAAGAATTCCGCAGTAGCGGAAACAACCTCCACAGGAGGGGTTGTGGCAGATGTATCTGATGTGGTAGCAAAGGTTATGCCCTCCATTGTAGCGATTAACTCTACGGTTACGACTACGGAATATGATTTCTTTGGAAGGAGCTACGACCGGGAATCCCAGGGCAGCGGTTCCGGTATTATCATCGGGCAGGATGGCTCTACCCTGTATATCGCCACCAATAACCATGTAATTTCAGGAGCTACCAATGTCCAGATTATATTTGCGGATGATTCCACTGCAACAGGTACGATTAAGGGTGCGGATGCAAATTCCGACCTGGCTGTTGTAACCGTTGACATGAAGGGCTTATCCCAGGATACGACAGCAGCAATTAAAATCGCAACCCTCGGTGATTCTGAGGATGTAAAGGCAGGAGAGATGGCAATTGCGATTGGTAATGCGCTCGGCTACGGGCAATCAGTAACCGTTGGATATATCAGTGCGGTAAACCGGACTGTGGACATTAACGGCCAGACAATGACACTGCTCCAGACGGATGCAGCAATTAATCCGGGAAACAGCGGCGGTGCCTTATTAAATGCGGCAGGACAGGTAATCGGTATCAATTCCATCAAATACGCGTCAGAGGAAATAGAGGGCATGGGGTATGCCATCCCGATCTCCAAAGCAGTCCCCATCATTAATGAACTGATGAACCGTGAGGTTGTAGCGGCAGGGGAACAGGGCTTCTTGGGAATAGATGCCTCCACGGCCCAGGAAGTGACACAGGCCTATGCAGAACGCTTTAATATGCCCATCGGTGTGTATGTAAATGATATCATTGAAAATTCCCCGGCAGAAGAGGCAGGCTTAAAGCAGGGTGATATCATCACCGGACTGGACAGCTCCAAGATTGAGACCATTGATGACCTCGTCAACGCCCTCAGCTTCAAAAAGGCAGGGCAGAAGGTCAACCTGGTTATCCAGGCAAAGGAAAATGGAGAATATGTGGGAAAAACCTTGAACGTGACCTTAGGAAAGAAAAATTAAATTAAAAACAGCTGTCGAAAATGAATTGCTTCCTTCCGGCCAGACAAGTGAGAAATAAAGCTTGTCTGGCCGGAAACGGCATTCAAGGTCGGCAGCTGTTTTGCATTCTGATTCAATTATTGTTCGGAAGTGCCGGCAGGTGTATCTTCCTCGGCTGTCTCCAATGTGTCATCCTCGTCATCCTCATAATCATCAAAATCGTCATCGAAATCTTCCAGATAATCCGGATTCATATACCTGTAAACCGCATATGCAATAGCGGCCATAGCAGCAACGGCACCGATGATTGCCAACAGACAGACAACAACTTTCTTTGCTTTTTCGCCCGAATCCTTTTTGTGGACCAGTTCGCCTGATTTAATTGCGCAAATAAGCTCATCAATTTTACTTCCCATGATAACACTTCCCTTCTTTTTTATAATAGCAAGTAAATAGATTACTGTTGAAGCCCTTATTTAAGAACAAATACAGTATACCACATAATGCACTGCTTTACTATATTATTTCAAATAAGTTGCAAAATATTCGAAGAAAAAGCATTCCATGGAAAATTGGCTAATCAATTTTCGTCAGGTTCGCAAAGGAAGAAAGCAGCTTCTTGATACCGAAGTTAGGGAAGTCTACGGTGACCTCAAAATCCTTGCCGCCCTTTGTAATGTTTGTCACAAGGCCGACACCGAATTTAATATGCTTGACGGTATCACCCACGTCATAGCTTAAGGTACCCATTTGCTTTCCCCCAAATTGCCTGGCGGCAGGCGTGGTATAGGGCTTATAGGTAGTCTGGGGCTGCCCATAGCCTCCTTTTTTTTGCTTATCAAAGACGGTATCATCAAAGGCCTGCTCCTCCGTAAAACGGAATACAGTGCCGGAGGAAGCACCACCACTCTTATTCAGCAGGGATTTCCTCGGTTCGGCCAGGTTCATCTTCAACAGATAGCGTGGGATCTCATGGATAAATCGGGAAGGCCGGTTATATTGGAATTCGCCCCGCAGCATCCGCTGCTTTGCGGCAGACAGGGAAAGGCGCTGCATGGCTCTGGTGATACCCACATAGCACAGGCGGCGTTCCTCTTCGATTTCCTCCTTCGGGTTCTCAGCATGGATGGACATATAACCGGGAAAAATCCCTTCCTCCATGCCGCACAGGTAGACATAGGGGAATTCCAGGCCCTTTGCGCTGTGCAACGTCATCAGGACCACCTTATTATCGTCCTCATCCAGGTTATCGATATCAGCAACCAGGGCAACCTCCTCCAGGAAGCCGCTCAGGGTTGGCTCCTCAAGGGCATTTTCCTCATAGGCGACTAATTTGTTCACAAGCTCGTTGATATTGCTGATACGCTCCAGCGCTTCCTCGCTGCCCTCCTCCTCCAGCTCCCTTAAATACCCGGTGGCATCTAAAATATCGTCAATCAGGCCGCTCAGTACATAGCCAGGCTCATTGATCCTGGTTTTTAAGCCCTCGATCATACTGACAAAGGGGGTCAGCTTGGAAGCAGCCCGCTCAAGCCCCGGAATATAATGGGCGCGGGTCAGGGCATCATAAAAGCTCATTTCATGGGCAAGGGCGTAATCGTTGAGACGGTCAATGGTGGTCAGGCCGATGCCCCGTTTTGGGACATTGATGATCCTTTTTACGGAGAGGCTGTCGGGGCTGTTGTTGATGGTCTTTAAATACGCCAGGATATCCTTGATTTCCTTACGGGAATAGAAGTTTACGCCCCCGATTAACCGGTAGGAAATGTTCCTTAATATCAATTTTTCTTCGAGAAGACGGGACTGGGCATTGGTGCGGTAAAGGATGGCAAAATCCTTATAGGCCGCATCCCCCTCCGTAACACGCTGCCTGATTTCCGAGGTAATGGCGTCGGCCTCCTCCATATCTGTCTCAAACTGGGTAAAATGTACCGGCTCGCCTTCTTCATTCTGGGTCCATAGGGACTTGTCCTTTCGGCCCTGGTTGTTGCAGATTACCTCATTGGCAGCGTTCAGGATATTCTGGGTGGAGCGGTAGTTCTGCTCCAGCTTGATGACGTTGGTGTTCGGAAAGGTATGCTCAAAGTTCAGGATATTAAATATGTTGGCACCGCGGAATTTGTAGATGGACTGGTCGTCATCACCCACAACACAGAGGTTATGCTCCCGCTCCCCGGATTCGTTCACGCCGGAGGCAAGGAGGCGGATAAAATGAAATTGTGCCGTATTCGTATCCTGGTATTCGTCCACCATAATATAGCGGAAGCGGTGCTGGTAGTAGGAAAGAGCCTCCTGGTTCGTCTGGAACAGCTCGACAGTCTTACAGATCAGGTCATCAAAGTCCATGGCATTGCTTGCCTTCAGGCGTTTTTGGTATTCGAGGTAGGCCTTGGCATATTTGTTCCTTGTAATGTCGCCATAGGAGGTACGCTCAAATTCCTCCGGGGAGATAAGCTCATCCTTTGCCTTGGATATTACGGACAGGATGCTGCGCTCATTCATTTTCTTCGTATCAATATTCAAATACTTGCAGATGTCCCTCATCAGTGTCTTGGAATCGTCCGTATCGTAGATGGTAAAGCTGCGGCTATAGCCGATGGTGTCGGCAAAACGCCTTAGGATCCGGACACAGGTGGAGTGGAAGGTGCTGACCCAGATGTCCTCGGAGCCAAAGCCGACGAGCCTGTCAACACGCTCCCTCATTTCCTTTGCCGCCTTGTTGGTGAAGGTAATTGCCAGGATGTTCCAGGGATTGACGCCCCGTTCCTCAATCAGATAGGCAATCCGGTGGGTTAGGACCCTGGTTTTACCGGAGCCGGCACCGGCAAGGATTAATAGGGGACCCTTGCCGTGGAGGACGGCTCTTTTTTGTTCGGGATTTAATTTATCATAAATACTCATATCATATGTACCTGCCTGTCTTAATAATCTGTGTTTCATAGCTTACGGTGTAGCTGCAGGGGCTTATTTTAGGAAAGCCGCAGGTGGGGCTATGCAAACATATGTTTATTATAGCATGTAGGGGGAGGAGATTCAATCCCGCATTTCCATATCATTATTTTTGCTTTGACATCTAGTTTCTATTACTATATAATGTAAAGGAGGTGATTATATTGGATATGACAAAAGAGGAGTATATCAGGAACTTGATTGACAGCTTAAAGGATGTCAAATACATTATGCCGGAAGATATACCAAACATAGATTTATACATGGACCAGGTTACTACCTTCATGGATGAGCACCTGAAATCCTCAAAGCGCTACAGCGAGGATAAGCTGCTGACCAAGACGATGATTAACAACTATACGAAGAATGAATTGTTACCTCCGCCGATGAGGAAGAAATATACGAAGGAGCATATGTTCCTTCTCATTTTTATATATTATTTTAAGAATATCCTGTCAATCAATGACATCCAAAGTATATTCAACCCTTTAACGGAGCGCTATTACGGGAAGAATTCCAATGTCAAGCTGGAGGATATTTATAAGGAGATTTTCTGGCTGGAGAAGGAGCAGACGGATTCCATAACCAAGGACATGATCCGTAAGATGACAAAGGCGAAGGAATCCTTTGCGGATGTGAAGGAGGAAGAAGACCGTGATTTTCTCACAACCTTTTCCTTCATCAGCATGCTGTGCTTTGACGTATATATGAGGAAGCACATGATAGAGAAAATGATAGACGATTCCCTGATGGAAGGCAATCCGAAGAAAGCCGCCGCAAATTCAAAGGCTCCGGCAAAAAAGGCGGAGGTACGGCAGGAGGCAAAGGGGAATAGGGAAGCTGTGAAAAAGCCTTCCGGTAAGCCGGAAGCAAAGAAATGACATGAATGAAAGCTCATTACAGTGGCTGTTGTAATGAGCTTTTTTGCTTTTCTCTCTATTGGGGCTCCGACTGTTCCTGCTTGGCATCCAAGGTTCTTGCAAATACCATATCATATCCGTCGTTACCGTAATTCAAGGAGCGGTTGACCCGGCTTATGGTTGCGGTAGAAGCCCCGGTTTTTTCCGCTATCTCAAGGTAAGTATTGTGGTTACGAAGCATCCTGGCCACTTCAAAGCGCTGCGATAAAGAGAGCAGTTCGTTTACGGTACATATATCTTCAAAAAAAGTATAGCATTCCTCCGAATTTTTTAAGCTTAGAATTGCCTCAAATAAATGATCGACAGCAGTAGTTCTGATGTTCTTACTCATCGGTAGGACTCCTTTCATCTTTTCGTTATTTCAATTTTCATACAGTATAATTTTAACACTACAAATTGCTAAAGTAAAGCTCATTTTTAACAATTCATGAACTGACGAAAGCCAGGGGCTGTTAGCCTTTCCGGTTAGAAAAAACGGGGATAATCACGGTATGGAACACGTCCCCGGGGATAAGGCCTTGGTCCTATGGGAGGTAGTGGTGGACAGGTTCCGCATGGGGAAAAGCCTCCCCGTCCATAGCCATCATACGGGCGATGATGACGGTGGTCACGGCGATGCTCATGCTGACGCCATGGATCGTAGTACGGATCCAGTCCATAATTTTTATAGCCCATTAGTGTTAACTCCTTCCTATGATGGATTAGGTTGATGAAAAACAACCTAATTTATCATATGCATTTGTCGAAAAATGGTGAATATGCAGGAAAATAGTGAATACGCCAGAAAATGGTGAATACGCCAGAAAATGATGGATATGCAGGAAACTGGGAAGGGGTGGCGGCGAAGAGGGGCAGGAGGAAAAAGAAAGCAGTGTTAGATTGGGATAGGAATTTAAAGGAAAATCTGTTATAACTAAAATAAATGAAACTATGTGCCAAATTGAATGAAACTATGTGCTGCGGACAGGGTATGGAAAAGGGCACAGTGCCAGGTTGGTTATTTCAAAGCTGAGAAGAAAGGAGAGTATGGATGTATTGGGTGACCTAACGGCCAAATGATCGTTGGAGTGGAATACATCATACAAAATGACTATGGATATTTATGAAAAAGTAAGCACAGGTCTTAAGGGACTGGATGGGGCGATCGATCATTTAAGGTTAGGGGACAATGTGGTATGGCAGGTAAATTCCATTAAAAGCTATCGGGAGATGGTAATACCCTATGTGGAGAAGGCCATTGCCGACAAAAGGAAAATGGTATACGTGCGCTTTGGAACCCATGACTGCATCCTGGAGGAAAGGCCTGAGATCCTGGTGCGGCAGATTGATGCCACCAAGGGCTTTGAGAGCTTTGCAACAGCGATCCATAACCTGGTTACGGAAATGGGAAAGAAAGCCTTCTATGTGTTTGACTGCCTGACGGACCTGCTGGAATTTTGGTACTCCGACCTGATGATCGGTAATTTTTTCAAGGTTACCTGTCCCTACCTGTATGAGCTGGATACGGTGGCTTATTTCGCGCTGATACGGAATGTACACACCTATAGTACCATTGCCGGAATCCGTGAAACGACCCAGCTCCTGCTGGACATTTATGAGGTGGAGCAGAAGCTGTATATCCATCCCTTAAAGGTCTGGCAGAGGTATTCACCGACCATGTTTTTTCCCCATCTGATCCAGGGGCAGGAGGCCATCAGCATAACGGCAAGCACGGAAGCAGCGGAGCTTTTTTCAAGCATCCACCGCGGTACGGAGCGGCTGGATTACTGGGATGTGGTGTTCCAAGAGGCGGGGGAGGCGCGCGAAAAGCCCCTCCAGGAGCAGGAGGCCATCAAAAAACTGCTGATGAACCTGCTGATCGGCAGTGAATCCAAAATGCTGGATTTATGCGATAAATATTTCACCCTGCATGATATCCTGGAGATTGCGGCCCGGGAGATCGGCACCGGCTTTATCGGCGGCAAGAGCGTGGGCATGCTGTTAGCCAGGAAAATAGTCCTGACGGAAGCCGGGGAGAGGTTTGAGCCTTATTTAGAGCCCCATGACTCCTATTTCCTTGGCTCGGATATTTTCTATACTTACATTGTGCAAAATGGCTGGTGGAAGCTGCGCACCCTACAGAAGACGGAGGAGGGCTATTTTAAATATGCGCCGGAGCTGAAGGAAAAGCTGTTAAAGGGTAAATTTCCAATCAATATACAGGAAAAATTCCTCCAGATGCTGGAGTATTTCGGGCAGTCCCCCATAATCGTGCGCTCCAGCTCCCTGCTGGAGGACAATTTCGGAAATGCCTTTGCAGGCAAGTATGAAAGCGTCTTCTGCGTAAACCAGGGAACACCGGAGGAGCGTTATGAGGCCTTTGAGCAAGCGGTCAGGACCGTGTATGCAAGCACGATGAATGAGGATGCCTTAAATTACCGCATGAACCGGGGGCTGGCCCAGAAGGATGAGCAGATGGCGATCCTGGTACAGCGTGTATCCGGCGATTATTACGGGGATAATTTCTTTCCCCATATTGCGGGGGTGGGCAATTCCAATAATTTATATGTCTGGGACAAGAGGATGGATATGGATGCCGGCATGCTGCGCCTTGTCTTCGGGCTGGGTACGAGGGCCGTGGACCGGACGGACGGGGATTATGTGAAAATCATTGGGCTGGACGACCCGATGCGGATTCCCATGGTGAACTATGAGGACATGAAGAAATTCTCGCAGCATTATGTGGATGTGCTGTCGATCAAGGAAAATGCACTGACCAGTAAGTCCTTGGAGGAAATCATTTCTGAGGATATCAAGGTAAAGAAGGAGCTGTTTGCCAGCGTCGACCATGCCACGGTGGACTGGCTGCGGGAGCGCGGGGCCAGGAGCCATAAGACGCCCTATATCCTGGATTTCCGTAAACTGTTGAAGGACACACCCTTTCCGGCATTGATGAAGGAGATGCTGGCAATCCTTGAAAAGGCCTATGATTACCCGGTGGATATTGAATATACCGGTAATTTTAATAAGGGATATAATTTCAAGATCAATCTGCTCCAGTGCAGGCCTCTGCAGACAAAGGGGCTGGGGAAAACAGTGGCTTTGCCCAAGGTCATTGATGAATCGGAATGCCTGATCTATACAAAGGGCAATTTTATGGGAGGCAACCTGCATCTTCCCATCGATTATGTTGTCTACGTGCAGGCAGCGGCATATCTCCGGTTAAATGAGCAGGAACGCTATACGGTGGCAAGACAGATCGGGAAAATAAATGAGGCAATCAAGGGCAAAAGGGCCATGCTGATCGGTCCCGGACGCTGGGGAACCACAACGCCGTCCCTGGGAGTGCCGGTGCATTTTACGGAGCTGTGCAATATGTCGGTGATCTGCGAGGTGGCATCGAAGGAAAATGGCTTTGAGCCGGAGCTTTCTTACGGGAGCCATTTTTTCCAGGATCTTGTGGAGGCGAACATTTTTTATGCGGCAATTTTTGACAGGCAAAGGGATGTGGTCTTCCATGACAATAAAATACTGGAACAGGAAAATATAATCCAGACCCTGGTGCCGGTAACGCCATCGATTGAAGAGGTAATACGGGTGGTAGAAATAGGGGGTCTGGAGGTATATTCGGATATTTTGTCCCAGACATTTTTATGTAAATAAATTTAGGTTAATATGGAGTTATTTTTAATAAATAATAATTGTCTAGAGAAAAGAAAAGTGGTATTATTTAGGGAGCAAAATGTCGAACGGAGAGAAATATATGGAAATTACTACACTTTTAGGTATTATTGCAGGTTTAATCGCAGTAATAGGAGCGATGATATTTAAGCATATCAGCTTTTCGGTTTTCTTGAATCCAGCCGCATTCTTTGTTATCTTTGTCGGTACGGTTGCCACAATATTAAACTCTTATCCTGCAGAGAACCTCAAGAACATAGGTGCGCTCTTCAGAATCCTTTTTACAAAGCGAAAGGGCATCTCTGAGCTGGAGGTTATCAAATTAATGATTGAGCTATCCACCTTAACCAGGAAAGAGGGACTTTTGGCCCTGGAGGGACAGATGGAGGCGATTGAAGACCCGTTTATAAGGAAGGGACTCCGTATGGTTGTTGACGGTATGGGAGAGGATGTGATCTCCGATATCCTGGCAGCGGAGATAGCGGCGATGGAGGAAAGGCATGAGGTAAATGCCAGTATCTTTTCCTCAGCCGGAATGTATGCCCCTACCCTGGGTGTGCTCGGTGCCGTGTTCGGATTAATTGCCGCCATGGCCCATATTGATGATACGGAGGAGATGGCGCATGCAATTGCGGCGGCCTTCATTGCGACGATCCTGGGTATCTTTACCGGCTATGTATTGTGGAATCCCTTCGCGAAGAAGCTAAAGGTAAAGAGCCACGAGGAGGCGTTAGTGAAAGGGATTATTGTGGAAGGGGTGTTATCCCTGCAAAAGGGCGATTCTCCCGTACTGATACAGGAAAAGCTGATCTCCGTGCTTCCACAGGCAAAGCAGGAAAAAATACTTAGAGAGTTAAGGCAAGAATAAGGAGAATAGAAATGTCAGGCAAAAAGAAGAAAAAGCATGGTGAAGAAGAAGGCGGCGAGGCATGGCTACTTCCCTATTCTGATTTGATGACATTGCTGTTGGCGATGTTTATCGTGTTATTTGCCGTAAGCAGGATAGATGAAGTCAAGGCGCATGAGCTTGCAAATGCATTCAGGTCAGGCTTGATGGATGGAGGAAATGGGATGGAATCCCGGGACGGCGACTCTCCCATTGAGCTTTTTCCAGACAGCATAAATCCGGAGCGGCCAGATAGCAGTTCATCGAAGGATAGCACAATATCACGGGAGGAGCTGGAAAAATTCCTTGGCACATACGAGCTGGAATATTTAGAGGAATTAAAAGCCAAACTGGAGATCGCATTTAAAAAGGAAGAGTCAACAGCCGATATGACGGTTGGCATAGATATGAGGGGACTGGTTATCAGTCTTGACAATGCTATTTTATTTGACTCAGGAAAGGCGGAAATCAAGGCCGGTAATGATGAGACTTTATCTAAATTGGCTGATGTTATCAATTCTCTGGATAATTACATACGTGTGGAAGGACATACGGATAACGTACCAATCCACACGGCGGTATACCCTTCTAACTGGGAGCTGTCCACCGCAAGAGCCGCCAGCGTAGTCCGCCTCTTTGTAGAAAAGTGCGGCGTATCCCCCGAAAAAATAGTGGCAGTCGGGTATGGCGAGTATAAGCCGGTTGCAGACAATTCAACAGCAGAGGGCAGGGCAAAGAACAGGCGTATTGATATTATAATTTTGAGTGAGAAGTATGATAATTTGGAGAAACAGATTACAGATTAATAAAGGAAGTATTGCAGGCAGGAATTCTTGCTCCGCTTTTGTGGCGGGGTAGGGATTCTTTGTTTATGGCGGGAAGGGGTGGGGGATTTTGGGATGGATTTTTGGGAGGTAGGATTTTTGGGTGGTAAGCTTTTTGAGAGGTAAGCTTTTGGGAGGTAAGCTTTTTAGGAGGTAGGATTTTTGGGTGGTAAGCTTTTTGGGAGGTAAGCTTTTGGGAGGTAAGCTTTTTAGGAGGTAGGATTTTTGGGAGGTAGCCTTTTTGGGAGGTAGTCTTTTTGGGTGGTAGACTTTTTTTGTGGTAAGCTTTTTGGCTGGTAAGGTTCTGGAAGATAATATTATAATATTAGTTTGACTATCAAATTCCTTTATCCTTGAGTGGACAAATGGGAGGTTTATCTATATAATGATAGGTTGGACAACGTATTTGTTATATTTGGAAGGAGGAAGGGCAACCGAGGCTGTTATGAACGCATGTCTTTATTTAAAATATAAAGGAAGGTGTGGGAATAATGGAATAGGATTGAGCCCGTGGAGATAGATGAAAAAAGGTCAGATTTACGAAGGTATTGTGCAAAGGGTGGATTTTCCCAACAAGGGAATTGTTGAATGTGAAGGCAATAAGGTTGTTGTGAAGAGCTGCATGCCCGGCCAGAGGATCAGCTTTGTGGTAACGAAGATCAGGAGCGGGAAGGCAGAGGGAAGACTGAAGGAGGTATTGGAAAGGTCGCCCCTGGAGTGCCGTGAAAAAGCCTGCAAGAGCTTTGGGGAATGTGGAGGCTGCAGTTATCAGACCATGTCCTATGAAAACCAGCTGGAGATGAAGAAGGAACAGGTAAAGCGCCTGATTGACCAGGTCTGTGAGGAATATGAATTCGAAGGAATCCTGGGCAGCCCGGTTGAATGGGGATATCGTAACAAGATGGAATTTTCCTTTGGAGATGAGTATAAGGATGGGCCGCTTGCGCTGGGGCTTCATAAGAGGGGGAGTTTTCATGATATCTTGACGGTGGATGATTGCAGGATTGTGGATGGGGACTTTAATAAGATATTGGGCAGTGTGTTAGAATATGCCAGTGAGAGGGAGATGGAATATTTCCATAAGCTCAGCCATAAGGGGTATTTGAGGCATTTGCTGGTGAGGAAAGCGGTGAAGACGGGGGAGATACTTGTCAATATTGTTACTACGACCCAGGAAGAGGGGAGTTTTGGTAAGAATGGTGAAAATGGCAGAGCTGATGGGGATGTGTTTGATGTTTTGGCGGAGAGGTTGTTGAAGCTGCCATTAGAGGGGAAGTTGGTTGGAGTTCTTCATACTTATAATGATAGCCAGGCGGACGTGGTTAAGAGTGATCTTACGAAGGTATTGTACGGCAGGGATTATATTTATGAGGAATTGTTAGGGCTGCGTTTTAAGATATCGACGTTTTCGTTTTTTCAGACGAATTCTTTGGGGGCGGAGGTGCTTTATTCTAAGGTTCGTGAGTATGTGGGGGAGACGAAGGACAGGACGATCTTTGATTTGTATAGCGGTACCGGGACTATTGCCCAGCTGCTGGCGCCTGTGGCTAGTAAGGTGACGGGGGTTGAGATTGTGGAGGAGGCAGTTGAAGCGGCGAAGGAGAATGCGGCTTTGAATGGGCTTGGGAATTGCGAGTTTATTGCGGGGGATGTATTGAAGGTGATTGATTCCTTGGGGGATAAGCCGGATATTATTGTGTTGGATCCGCCTAGGGATGGGATACATCCTAAGGCGTTGGAGAAGATTATTGGTTTTGGGGTGGGGAAGATTGTGTATATTTCTTGTAAGCCGACTTCATTGCAGAGGGATTTGGTGGTTTTGCAGGAGAAAGGGTATAGGGTGGAGAGGATGTGTTGCGTTGACATGTTTCCTGGGACGGTGCACGTTGAGACGGTTGTATTGATGTCAAGGGTTGAAAAATAAGAGTGTAAAAGTGCTTGATATAAAGGAATTTCCGTGACTTTGAACTCATATTCAAGCTGGGTTCTAGGTCACGGAATCTTTTATTGTAAGAACATATCTAAAACCATAAAAACACAAGGTTGTGTTGATATTATTACTTTTTGCCTACCGAGTTGACGGAATTGCTGTCAAAAAGGTGGCGAGTGGATATTATTACTGTCAAGTTGATGTCGAGTTGACAAGATGCATATACCAATACAAAATATAATTGAATAATAAGTGTAAATAGTAATTACTTTTTGGGTGCAAATAAGAGTTTATATAAGCGTCTATTTGTGATATAATTAAAAGGAAAGGTGGGATTGGACATGGGAAAAGAAGATAAGACCCAAAAACAACCAATGGAATTTTATAATATGTCTGATTTTCTAAGAGGACAATCATCGAAGTTAATCACTGGATTATCTGATGAAGATAAAACTGCTTTTATACTAAAAAATGGTAAGCCAGTAGCTGTTCTTATCTCCCACGAGAGATATGAAAGATTATTAAAAGCAGGAATTGACATAACAGAATACTAAGAAAATATTAATGATGAGAGAGGTTAAATGAATGGCCGTGAAAAAATCAGAATTGTATTCCCTACTTTGGGAAGCTTGTAATAAATTAAGAGGTGGCGTTGAACCCGCACGTTATAAGGACTATGTGCTTGTATTGTTATTCTTTAAATATGTGTCTGATAGATATAAAGGACAGCCGTTTGCTGAATTCACAATAAGAGAGGGTGCATCCTTTGAGGATTTGATTGCTGCAAAGGGAAAGAGTGATGTAGGAGAACGGGTGGATAAAATCATCCAGAAGTTCTTAGAGGATAATAGACTGCAAGGTTCTCTCCCTGATGTCAGTTTTAATAATCCAGATGAACTTGGTACGGGAAAGGAACTAGTTGACAAGGTTTCTGGGTTGATTGCTGTATTCCAAAATCCAGCGATTGATTTTAAAAACAATCGTGCAAGTGGCGATGACATCATTGGCGATGCATATGAGTATTTTATGATGAAATTCGCTCAGGAGTCTGGCAAGAGTAAAGGACAATTCTACACACCGAGCGAGGTTTCTCGCATCATCGCCCGGTTGATTGGAATCGGTAATATCAAGCAGATGCCGACAAAAAAGTGGACTCTGTACGATCCAGCAGCGGGTAGCGGAAGTCTCCTAATTCGGGCGGCGGATGAAGCGCCTGTAGATGAGAACGGTGATTCCATCGTCACTATCTTCGGTCAGGAGAAAGACCACGCCACTGCGGGCTTGGCTAAAATGAATCTGATCCTCCATCAGAAAGGTACAGGTGAAATCAAAAGGGGCAATACACTGGTCGATCCTGCGTTTACAGATGATTTCGGCGAACTAAAGAAGTTTGACTTTATTGTCATGAATCCACCGTTCTCGGATAAGTCATGGAGTGACGGAATCAAGACATCGGAGGACAGATACAAGAGATTTGACGGATATGGAATTCCTCCTGAAAAGAACGGAGATTATGCGTGGTTCCTTCATGTTTTGAAGTCCCTAGATAGTAACGGTAAGGCGGGTATTATTATGCCACACGGTGTGCTGTTCAGAGGGAACGCAGAAGAGACGATTCGTATAGAGGTGCTGAAGAAGAAATACATAAAAGGCATTATCAGCCTCCCCACAAACCTGTTCTACGGCACGGGCATTCCCGCCTGCATTGTAATCATCGATAAGGAAGATGCAGAGACTAGAGAGGGTATCTTCTTGATTGATGCAAGCCTTGGATTTAAGAAGGATGGCAACAAGAACAGACTGCGTGAGCAGGATATTGAGAAGATTGTCCAGACATTCATTCACAGTGAGAAAGTCAATGGCTATTCCCGATTTGTAAAATACAAGGACATTCTAGAGCAGAACGCAGGAAATCTGAATGTGCCTCGGTACATCCAGAAAATTGACGATACTCTGCCACAGAACATTGCCGCACATTTGAGAGGTGGCATTCCCGGAACGGATATCGACTCGCTAAAGAGATTGTGGGATATTTCTTCGGCACTGAAAAAGGACATTTTTACTTGTGTAGATGAGACACACGGCGTTTATAACCTTGCTCTTCCGTCCGGCGAGATTGAAGGCGTGATCGGTCAGGATACGAACGTTCTTGCGGAAAAGCAGAAGGAAACCGAGACGATATTTTCGCAGTGGAGAGCCGCCATAAAAGACATCCTGATCGACATTAATTCCGAGACGAACCCGAAAGAACTGATTCGCACGATTTCCGTGATGCTGCTTAAGGCATATGAGTCCGCTCAAATACTCGATAACTATGATGTTTACGATTGTCTGCTGAACTACTGGAATGCTAAACTGCAGGATGATGTGTATGCCATCAAAGCCAGCGGCTTTGAAGTCGGTAGAGAGATCGAATACGAATATGTACAGAAAAAATCAAAGGACGAGAACGGAGAAACCATCTCCGTGGATGATACCTCCAAAGTGAAATCCTTCGAGGGTGCATTGATTCCGAGAGAGATTATCGAGGCAGTGTACTTTGCAGAAGAGCTCGCCACCATTAATGCTTTGATGGAAGAATCAGCTGAACTAGAAACCGAACTTGATGAAATGCGTGAGGAGGAATCCGGCGATGAGGGCCTGCTGAAGGATGTCCTCAATGATAAGGGTGACAGCATTCCGAAAGCAAATGTGACCAAGCGGTTGAGAGAGCTTGAGAGCAAGAAGACCTCTGCTATTATGGATGCCATGACCAGGCTAGTGGCTCTCTTTGACGAGGGCAAGACTAAAGAAATGGAGGTACTCATTCGAGAAGTACAGGAACTGGCTGAGTTTGATATCCGAAACAAGAACGGCGCCTTTGGCAAGGCAAAACTAAAAACGGCATTGAAACTCGCTGCGGATTCCGCTGCTGTGCCGGAGATTTATAAGGATGAGTACGATGCACTGCTTGCGTATGCGGCAAAATCCACAGAAAAGGATGAGGCGGATAAGGCTTGGAAGGAAGCTCGTAAAACTCTTGACGATAAGGTTCTGGTCAAATATGGGGAATTGACTATGGAAGAAATAAAGCATCTGCTCTTTGATATGAAGTGGATGGCGAAGCTCCAAGCAGATGTCAGAGACGAGTTCGAACAGGTACTGAATATGTTGTCCTCCAGGGTGCTGCTTATTGCCAAACGTTATGAACATACGCTCGGAGAGATTGAGGAAAGAACGGCAAAATCAAGGGAGGCGGTTATATCGGCTCTGGAAAGGATGGGATATAGATGGTAGAAAACAATGCTAATCCTTTAATGGCGGTTGATTTACCTTCGGGGTGGGATTTGATTCCGTTAGGCAGCTGCGTCACTGAAAAGCTATCATATGGAGTCAATGCTCCTGCTATTCCATACAGCGGAAATCACCCGTCCTATATCCGTATAACAGATATTACTGAGGATGGACAGTATTGTGATACTGATCGCAAATCCGTCATTACTCAGGATAGAGAAAAATATTCATTACGGTTTGGGGACATCGTGCTTGCAAGAACAGGTGCCAGTACAGGTAAATCATATTTATATGATGAGAATGATGGTGAACTCATATATGCGGGCTTCTTGATAAAAGCATCTGTTGATACAAAGAATTTCAATCCAAGATTTATATTTGAACAACTGAGAACGCAAAGATACTGGACGTGGGTTTCTGCAACATCAATGCGAAGTGGGCAACCAGGAATCAATGGAAAAGAATACTCGTCTTTTCTGCTTCCCATAGCACCAATAGAAGAACAGGATGCAATAGCGGAAACGCTTTTAATATTCAACACCCACATCAATAGCCTCGCAGAATTGATTGAAAAGAAAAAAAGTATACGTGATGGTGCGTTGGAGGATTTGATTAGTGGGCGGACAAGACTGGATGAATTTGAAGGGGAGAGGAAGGAGTATACAATTGATGATATTACTCTGTCTATCATAACTGGAGGAACCCCATCCACAGTACACCCAGAGTATTGGGGAGGTAATATTCCATGGCTTTCCTCTACGGAGATTCACCAGAAACGTATTACCAGACCCACAACGTACATTACTGACATTGGTTTGCAAAATTCATCTGCAAAAATGGCACCAAGTAGATCAGTGTTAATCGCGTTAGCTGGACAGGGTAAAACCAGAGGAACCGCAGCGTATCTGACAAGTCCGATGGCCTTAAATCAATCATTGGCAGCACTGGTTACTAATGAAAAATGCAATCCAGAATTCCTGTTCTTTATAATTGAAAGTATGTACTTATCCCTCCGTGAATTATCCTCCGGTGATGGAGGACGCGGTGGTTTGAATAAGAAACTCATCGAGGGCGTAATGGTGACAATTCCAGTTGACGTTACTGAGCAGGAAGCCATAGCCGCTGCACTTACAGCGATGGATGAAGAAATAAAAGCATTAGAAACAGAGCGGGACAAGATGATACAAATCAGAGAAGGCGCAATGGATGACCTCTTGACGGGTCGTGTTCGCCTAATCGTATAAGGAGGATCAGTATGGCAACAGTAGATGCGGAAAAGAAATTACAGAATAGAGTTCTGCAATGGCTGGTTGATGATCTAGGATATACTTACCTTGGCAATTTGGAAGACATTGATAACACTCCTATTAAGGAAGAATTGCTAAAAGCAAATCTGAAAAAGCGTGGCTACACGGATGATCAGATAAAGACTGCCATCAGCGAACTAATGGGCAAGGTCAATAACCAAGTGGATACGCTTTATCAGATCAATCGAAGCGTTTATTCCCTGCTCCGTTATGGCAGACAGGGTGCGAAAGATGCCAACGGCCATCGTCAGACCGTGCATTATATTAAGTGGGATGATATCGATAAAAATGATTTTTATGTAGCAGAGGAAGTATCAGTACTCCGTTATGACAATGTGACGAGAAAGCGCCCTGATGTGGTGCTGTATATCAACGGAATCGCTTTGGGCGTATTTGAACTGAAAAGTTCCTATGTCAGTGCTGGGAAGGGTATTCGGCAACTTTTGACAAATCAAAAGCGGGAGAACATTTTAAACTTCTTCAGTACAGCGCAGTTTCTCTTTGCAGGAAATGAAGCGGAGGGGCTTTTCTACGGCACAATCAATACGCCTGAGAAATACTATCTCAAGTGGAAAGAGGATAAAAAAGCGACAGATGACCTGTCCGCAGAAATAAAACATTTGCAGGTCAAGGAAGTCAACCGCTTAAGAGATGGTGTGGTTTCCCTTTGCCAGAAAAAGCGGTTTCTTTCTCTCGTGCATGATTTTTTGATTTTTGATGCAGGTATAAAAAAAGTCACAAGGCATAATCAGTTTTTTGCAAATATCGCCGCCAGAAAGAGAATCCGTGAAAAGGAAGGCGGTATCATTTGGAATACACAGGGTTCTGGTAAATCCCTTATTATGGTCTGGCTCACCAAGTGGATTATTGAGAATATCACAGATAGCCGCGTGGTAATCATTACAGACAGAGATGAACTGGACGATCAGATTGAAAGTCTTTTTATTGATGTTGATGAAAAGGTGCGCAGAGCGAAAAGCTGTGCTGACCTTCGTGATATCTTGGATAAGAGTGAAGACCCTATCGTCTGCTCCCTAATTCATAAATACGGACATAATGCAGGCAAACAGGCAGATATAGACCAATACCGTAAAGAACTATTGAAGGATCTCCCGAAAGACTTTAAGGCCAAAGGCAACATTATTGCTTTTATTGACGAGTGTCACCGTACCAATTCCGGTAAGCTGCACGAAGCGGTAAAAACACTGATGCCGGATGCTATTTTGATTGGTTTTACGGGAACGCCACTTCTGAAGACTGATAAACAGACAAGTCTCGAAATCTTCGGAACTTACATCCATACTTATAAGTTTGATGAGGGCGTTGTTGATGGTGTTGTTCTGGACTTGCGTTATGAAGCACGAGATGTTGACCAGGATTTATCCAGCCAAGACAAAGTTGATTTGTGGTTTGAACAAAAAACACAGGGGTTGACAGAGCGTGCGAAGCTCCAACTTAAGCAGAGTTGGACTTCCATCAATAAACTGTATAGCTCAAAGCAGCGTTTGGAGAAAATAGCCTCCGATATTGTTTTCGATATGAGCTTGAAGCCGAGACTACGTGATGATCGAGGCACGGCTATGCTCGTGGCTGGAAGTATTTATGAAGCCTGCAAGTATTGGGAAATTTTTACGAGCATGGGCTTTACAAAGTGTGCTATAGTGACTTCTTTTGAGCCTACAACACAGAGTGTCAGAACCGCCACATCCGACCCTTCACAGGAAAGTGAAGAAGAATATAAGAAGTCGATTTATGAGCGGATGCTCGGTGGCAAAAAACTCTCTGAATTTGAAAAGGAAGTCAAAGAGCGGTTTAAGAATGAGCCTGCACAGATGAAGCTACTTATTGTTGTAGATAAGCTTCTGACGGGCTTCGATGCTCCGAGTGCCACCTATCTATATATTGATAAATCGATGCGCGATCATGACCTTTTCCAAGCGATTTGCCGCGTCAACAGACCGGACGGAGAAGATAAAGATTACGGATACATCGTTGATTATATGGACTTGTTTCGTAATGTTCAGCTTGCGGTGACGGATTATACAACAGATGCTTTTGATCAATATGATAAAGAGGATGTCGAGGGCCTTATAAAAAATCGTTATGATGAGGCAAAATCGGAGATGGAAGGTACGCTGGCATCTCTGGAGGCATTGATTGAAAATGTTGAAGCTCCGCAGGCGGATACCGACTTTATTGAGTACTTCTGCGGTGATGACAGTGAGGATGCCGAGAAGACTGCAAGAAGGGATACGCTGTATGTGTTAACAGCAGCTCTCTCCAGATCTTTCGCAAGTTGCTGTGACAAACTTGTTTCTGACTATCGCTATTCTGAGGATGACGTGGATTATTTAAGGAGTGAAATTTCAGGCTATAACAAGATTAAGGAAATGATTAAGCTGGCAAGCTGTGATTATATCGACCTTAAACCTTATGAGGTGGATATGCGCTACATACTGGATACCTATATCCGTGCAGAAGACACAAAGGTTGTCAGCGAACTTGGCAATATGTCTCTGGTTGAACTACTCCTGAAAGGCAAGACCACTACCCCTGTGGATTTGATTAAAGACCTTCCTGGAAATAATGAAGCAAAAGCTGAAACTATTGATAACAACTTACAGCATGAAATAGTTAAAAAGATGAGTTCTAACAGCGTTTACTATGGGAAGCTGTCGGAAATGCTGAAGAAAATCATCATGCAGCGAAAAATCGAAGCAATGAGTTACGAGGAGTATCTCAGACAAGTTGTTGAACTGGCGGAAGCAATCCTTCATCCAGAAACACATGGTAATTACCCAGATGAGATTAAAGATAGTGCTGCAAGGCGCGCTTTATACGATTATTTTGAAGAAAATGTCGAATTAACGATTGATGTTGACAGTGCAATCCGTATATCCATACAGCCGGAATGGAAGAGAAATTTTCAAAAACAGCAGCGTATAAGACTTGCTATTTATAAGAAATTATTGCTTCATATGTATACCGAGGACAGGGCTACGGAAGAGACGAACAATGTCTTCGATATTACACAAAGGCAGGAAGAATACGATGCATAAAGAAGAAATGGAAATAGGCGGGTTATCGATAAAGATTTTCAGAAAAACAAATTTGAAAAATCTTTATATTCGAGTAATCCCGCCGGATGGGAACATAACTGTAAGTACCCCTACAGAGGTGAAGGATGAAGACATTAAACTGTTTGTCCTTAAGAAACTCCCCGAGATTACGAAGGTCAGAGATAGAATGCTTGCCCAGGAACGTCAGAGCAAGCGAGAGTATGTTTCTGGCGAATCGCATTATTTGTGGGGCAAGCCATATCGCCTACAGGTAATCAACGAGGGGAACCAGTACAAGATTGTGAAGACTCCGACAAAGATTATTATGACTGTGCCGAAGAATGCTACTACCGAGGCAAAGGAAAGGGCTTTTATTGAATGGTATAGACAGGAGTTAATTCGAGTTCTCCAATCTGTTGTAGAAAGATGCGAGAAAAAGACAGGTATTCATGCAAATGAATTCAAAATTAAAAACATGAAAACCAGATGGGGTACCTGCAATAACGACAAGCGCCGGATTTGGATTAATCTTCAGCTTGCCAAGAAGCCAATGGAATGCCTTGAATATGTGGTAATTCATGAACTGGTGCATCTATTAGAGAAAAACCATACTCACAGGTTTCATGCTCTTGTAGAGGAGTTCTGTCCGACCTGGCGAGAGGCAAAAAAGCTGTTGGCCACCATGCCGCTTGATTTTATAGAAAAAGGAGAACAGGATATAGATGACGAGCAAACCGACATCGAGCGATATCTTTGATATTAACAAGAAAACAGGCGCTTTGATTCTTGGGAAGAATCGCCTCGATGATTATGCAACAAAATATCTATCTAAGCACTGTAAAGAGGCACTATTAACGCCAATGCCTTTGCCTGTTGATGCGATTTTACAGGAAGCGGGGCTAACAGTTAAAGAGGTATCGCTTTCCAGAAACCTAGATATTTTCGGATGTTGTTTATTGCTCGATGGTGAGGTCGAAGTCTACGATCATCAAACGGGGATTTCCCATACAGTAGTCTATCCTGCAGGAACGGTTCTAATAGATCCAGACTCAGAAGCATTGTATGGAGAAGGTGCAAAGCGAAATACGTTGATTCATGAAGCACTGCATTGGGAGAAAGATAAAATATATTTTGAAATACTGGCTATTAAAAATGCTGCTGCATCTGAGAAACTATACCCTATTATGTGTCGTCAGTCAGAGACATTTTTTCAACCACCAGAAGGCAAAAAAACAAAAGAGAACGAAGTGAGATGGTTGGAGTGGCAGGCCCATCGCCTGGCTCCTAGAGTACTCATGCCTTTTGATTCTTTTAAGAAGAAGGCACTTGAATTCATAGACAGTTATCAGTCACAGAATAACGATTCAGCCCCATCATGTGATACTCTGGTTGAGGACTTGAGTGAATTTTTCATCGTATCAAGGGCTTCTGTGAAATATAGATTAATTGAAGTCGGACTGATGGGGAGAATTTCTGAATTTGAAGATTATGAGGCAGTTTTTGCTGAGATTAATAATAGCAGAGAATTTGTTGCTTTAACACCAGTTGAAGCCTACCAACTTCTTACTGCAGATTCATTTCTTTGTGAATGGGTAAACGGTGGACGTTTTGTTTTTGCTGATGGGTACTTTGTATTAGCGGACCAGAAATACATAACAGCAAAAGACGGAATACTTCACTTAACCGCAAAGGCGAAGAAAAACCTTGCACAGTGTGCTATAAACATACATGAGCAAAAATATGCGACCTATCAGAATATGCAAAAGGACTTTATGGGTTTTGCATTTCTGTATAGAGTTGAAGGTATTGATCAGAGGATACTTACCTTCCACCCAAAGTATCAGGCAAATTTTAAATATGAGCCGGAGGAAGTTTATTCAGCGTTCCACGAGCATATCTCTGCATATGATGAAAACGAAGAAATAGAGCTAGTAAAGATGTTATCTAATCCCACAAGCACACTTTGTCAATGTTTATGGTTTTTGATGGAGAACAGAAAGTGGATGTATCCTGAAATATTTAACAATAAGACACACCTACATAAAAATTACCATGGAAAAATCAAAAATGATAAGTATAACAATATGGGTACGGATGTATTAATGGCAATCTGCGTAGGATTAAAATTGTGTCTCCGCATTACCGAAAAATTGTTTGATAAATCCAATAACAAGCTGAATTATTACCAAGATCCTGATAAAACACACATACACATAATAGAAAATATGCCCGGAATATCACTGCAGGATTTCAACAGTATTTGTGAGAAGGCAGGTGTTAAACAGTTAGGAAGTACAATAAAAGATGACGAGGATTAAATTTTGATAATTCACTAAGTTGGTTTTGGACCCCAAAAGGGGTCCTTTTTTTATGCCCAAAAACAGAAAACCATAGGTTCTAAGCGGTTTCGTGACCAACACGATGAGTTGCTCCTGAAAAATTGAAATGAACGATAATAGAGTCGGCGGTTGAAATTAACTGCTGAAAATAAAATCTCAATGTCCGAGATGCGCATTAGGACGGCGGGATGCATAAGAGTTCAGAACACAGTGATAAAGACTGTGTTTGGAATGAAGATGCACCCACCGTGATTTCGTGCGCCCATTTTGAGGACAAGCGGAGTCTGCGGACATCTTCACCACAGGCTCTTTTTGTATTCCGCCGCCCAATGCCGGGACGGAAAGGAATACTTAATGAAGATTCGAGTTTTGTACGAAGAAAACATCAAAAACGGCCACAAGTTCTACACCACAATTGATATTCCAGATGATGATTACAGCATCATGCTGGATATCGACTATGAGCAGCGTCTTGCAGAGGCAAAGCCAGAAAAGAAGGCTGAAGTAAAGCGTTGTGAGACTGTACAGGAAATGTTGGACCTTATGAATAGTAAGGAATACAACGGCTGGCGCAGATTTCATAGGAACCTTGGCAATCCGCAGACCCCTTATCGTAAAGACGGCGAGGCTGAGGATGAAACGGATGTAATGGATACCATCGCTGATGATTCACAGGAGGCTGAGCGTAATCGCCTCTATGAATATGAGGATATTTGCCAATGGATACATAAGGCACTTGGTAAAAAGAAAGATTGGGCGGATATGTTTATCGCAGTACGTATTGATGGCATACCAATCCGTGAATATGCCCGCTCTATCGGTGCTGATGAAAATAATATCAGCCAAAAGTTAAAACGTGCAGAGAAAAAACTTAAAGAATTTTTTGAAAACCATCAGATTTGACCAACTCCTGTGGCTACCAGGTAGGAGGTCAAGGCCTCCAAAAAATTATAAGGAGGTAATTCTAATGGAATTACAAATTTACAAAAATGCAGAGTTTGGCTCTGTACGCACTACAACTATTGGTGGGCAACCGTATTTTGTCGGTAAGGATGTGACAGATATCCTCGGGTACCAAAACGGTAGTCGAGATATAAACCGCCATGTTGATGAAGAGGACAGGCAGAAAGCAATGTTTTTCGATGGAACACAGGATAAGGAAACTATCATTATCAACGAGTCTGGTCTTTACAGTCTTATCCTCTCAAGCAAGATGCCAAATGCTAAAAAGTTCAAGCGTTGGGTTACAAATGAGGTACTACCTGCTATTCGTAAGCATGGTATCTATGCAACTGATGATTTAATTGCAAATCCCGACCTTGCAATTGCTGCATTTACTGCTCTTAAAGAAGAACGTGAAAGAAATAAAACCCTTACAGCAGCAGTTGCAGTTCAACAGCAGCAGATTGCTGAGATGAAACCGAAAGCCACTTATTATGATGTGGTTCTTAAATGTAAGGATGCCGTAAACATCACCGTTATTGCTAAAGACTATGGCTGGAGCGGTATTCGCATGAATGAGTATCTCCATGATAAGGGCATTCAATTTAAACAAAGCGATACCTGGCTTTTATACCAGAAACACGCAGACAAAGGTTATACGAGAACCAATACCCATGTTTATGAAGATAGTAATGGTTTTGAACATACCAAGGTTCATACAAAGTGGACGCAAAAAGGCAGACTCTTTATCTATGAACAGCTGAAGGCGGACGGTATCTATCCGCAGATTGAGATGGAGGTGTGATATGGGAGTCGACATGAAAAACTCTGAAGGCTACATGGATTTAGTGCCATATCAAGCACTTACCAATATTGAAAGAAAGGATAAGGCGGTATCAAAACCCGCCTTCCGTCCTTTGGTTTATATATGCGCACCATTTAATGGGGCTGTTAAGGAAAATGTAATAAAGGCCACTCAGTTTGCAGAATTTGCTTTTAATTGTGGATGTATACCATTGACCCCACACCTTCTATTTCCTTTCATGGATGACAGCAATGAGAAAGAACGTGATCTCGCAATTTTTATGGATATTATCCTTATGGGTAAATGCCAGGAAGTGTGGGTGCTCGGTGATGTTATTTCAAGAGGTATGAGTATTGAAATTGAAAAGGCGAAGAAACGCAGGCAGCCGATTAGATATTTCAACAAAGATTTTGAGGAGGTAGATGCTCTATGAAGATAGCATACGGCAATAGCCGGATGGATAAAAAGTGGAAGAACAGTGATATCAGCTGGGAGGATTTCTGCTCCCGTGTTAAGACCACACAGCGTACCACCGAAACCGTAGAAGAATACCGAAAGATGAAAAAGGGCGGACAGGATTCAATCAAAGATGTCGGTGGCTTTGTCGGCGGTCACTTAAAAGATGGCAGACGTAAAAAAGGTAATGTGCTGTCACGCTCCATGCTAACCCTTGATATGGACTATGGCACAAGCAGTATTTGGGGCGAAATCTGTACATTCTTCCCTTATCAATGCTGCATTTATTCTACACATAAGCATACCCCAGAAAATCCAAGACTTACCCAAAAACCCTTTGCGACTATGCTCTTGCATTATCCGAGCATACACAGACAGATCCAGCTATGGCAGGAGTATGCCGACCGAGGTTGAGCAGGCATATGAGGATGCAATCCTAAAATGTCTATCCGTTACCATTGAGTCAGAAAAAGTTTTAGGGCTTTTAGGGACAGATTATAACAGAATTAATTATATTTATTTATCGGAAGAAGCCACTCAATATGCCATACAATACTTTGATATCTGTGAAAAACGTATTATGGAAGGGTTAGAGAGAGCAAAGGGATGGAATGGTAAGGCATTTGGACTATCAATTAGAATAGCAGGTTTATTCCACTCCTTTAATTGTATAGAACAAGATAAAGACCCTACAGAAATACCAATACCATTAGATATTATGATAAATGCATCTAGGGTAGTGGAGGTATTAGCAGTACATGCAGAGAAAGTATTTATGGGTAATGAACGTAAGAATAATGATGCAATCTATCTACTTACTCGTATTAAGGCTTTAGGGATAGATGAATTCAATAAACAAGACTTATGGCAGAAAACAAAGAGAAAATTTAATACGGTAGATAGTTTTGATGAGGGACTACAAGCCCTGGAAGGAAGTGGATATATAAAGATAGAAACACATCAGACAAAAGGAAGACCACTAACTACTATTAAAGTAAATCCTTTTATCAACTGTACCTAAAAGCCCTAAAAGTTAATTTCACTCTCAAATTAATATAGTAATTCTTATGATAAATGTCCCTAAAAGCCCTAAAAGGTACCAATGGGGGAGGTCATTTCTCTGTACCTAAAGAGACGGAGAACGGGCGTGGGGTCATACGCAAAAAAATGCGAATTCAAACGACCGATTAACCCCTCGTGGAAAGGAGATGAGCAAGATGTCTAAATTTATCAGGATAATCAGCAGTGATGTAGAAGATGAAAAGTACAATGTCATTATGGTGCTGCCACAAATCGGGATTGAAACAAAGGCTATTATTCGAGCAGTAACTGATTGCAGTGCGCCGTTCCTGTATCAAGTTCTCAGCCGTAATTCAGCTGTGTATTTCAAAACACTAGCCGAGGCACGGAAGTATTGTAGCCGGCGCGGCTGGCTGTGATGTTCCCCCAAAATATCGAATTCATTATGGAATTGAGGTGAGAAGTATGATTTCAAGACAAAAAATAAAACCGGAATTAGAGCGTTATGAACGGTATCTCGATGGCTACAGGCTTGACTATGAGCATTTTGAGGTAATCGACATCATCCCACAGGACAATGAGCTTGCTGCAATTATTATGCACGATATAAGGGCTGATGCAGGTAAGCCTTGGTGCGTTCAATTTCGAGGCGGTGGGCATTATTTCTTCACCCGTGAGGAACTGGATGATTACTGCCACAGCCGTAAATTCTATTGAGCCAGTATCAGCAGAAAGGAAGGTGGAATCAGCAATGACGAACGAAGAATTATGTACTCTCATCGCACAAGGTCATGAAGAAAAGATAATTACACTTTGGGAGCAGACGGATAAGCTATTCTTTATGTTCGCTCGGAGAATGTACAGACGTTATTCTGACCGTGCTGTTTCTCATGGTGTAGAACTGAATGATTGCTTTCAAGTCTGCTGGTTCGCCTTCCTTGACACGTTGGTGGCTTATAACAAAAAGCCGGGAAGGGATAAAAAGTTTACATCGTTCGCCTGTCTCCATGTCAAGAGGCACATCTACCTCTTGCTAGGTCTACGCACATCAAAACGTGAGCCGCTTGATTATGCTGTGAGCCTTGATGCTCCACTTCCTACGGATGAAGAAAATTTGAGTGTGATTGATACCATTGCTGATACAGAGGCAGTAAAGCCTTTTGAGAAAATTGAATGCTCAGATATGGAAGAACGAATTCTGGAACGTATCGCCACTCTCCCTGAAAAGCAAGCAGCAGTAGTGCGTGAGAGGTTCTGGAAGGATAAGACACTGACCGAAATTAGCAAGGAACTGGGAATAACAACAAAGCAGATGCACAACCAATACAAAGATGCAGTTCGTAAATTACGGCGTGATCAAAAGCTAAAGGAAATACACCGAGAGTTTTATATGAGAAGAAGTTTTACAAAACATACGGGATTTCAATTCTTTAAGGAAACAGGGATGTCCTCCGTTGAATGGAACATTCTCAGAATGGAAGAATTGCTCGCCCGTAATAGAGGGGGTGATTATGATGACAGGAGGGAAAACCACTTTAGTGCCAAGGAAAATCAAGGCATGGATGTTTCAGCAGAACAGGAGCAGAAAAAATAAGTGGTGGGAAGAACGCTGCAAAGCCGAAAACTTGGTAAAAAGTACAAAAACCAAACAATAAAAATTGAGGAGGATTATCACTATGAAGACAATTGCAACAACACCACGATATGCACAGGCATTTTGGAGTTTCATGCGAGATAAAACATTTGATGTAACTGATTTACGGACAAGAACACTGGCTCCTACGGGCTATTATCTGCCAAATGAAAGTGACAATAAATTCAGAGAACAGCAGGAACGTATGAACGTATTCCGTACGATTGCCACAATCCATTATACAGAAACAGCAGATTGTAAGATAAAGAGTGTTTTACCTACTGGTAATGCCGATTTTGTGGGTGAGGGAGAAGTTATTCCAGAAGCAGATGTGGACTTTGCAGCATGGACGGTCAAAGCACATAAAATTGCTAAACTCGTCAAAGTTTCCAATGAAATGGTAAGTGATATAGGCTTTGATTTAGAAAGTGCCCTTGCTGCGGAGTTTGGGAGAGAGTTCGGAAAAGTGGAGGAAAAGGCTTGTGTAGGCGGAAATGGCATAGGTCGACCTTATGGAATTCTTCACCCAACAGAAGGTGCTGATACGGGAGTTACCATAGCATCAGCCACCACGGTGAAGTTTGATGATGTAAAGTCACTCTACTTCTCCCTTGATGCAGAATACCGCCGTAATGCTGTGTGGCTGATGAATGATGAAACAGCATTATACCTTAGAACACTAAAAGACAGTGCAGGTAACTATTTATGGAGAGGTTCCGATAATAGCATTCTAGGCAGGCCTGTATATACATCACCCTATATGCCGAACCGGGAAAGCGGTAACAAGCCGATTGCCTTTGGAGATTTCAGCTATTACTGGCTCATTGAGCGAGGCGGTGTAGCATTAAAAGCACTTCATGAAAAATTTGCTGCGAGCAATGTCACAGGCTTTATTGGCACAGAGTACATTGAGGGTAGGCTTATCAAGCCAGAGGCAATCAAGGTTATAGCTATGTCGTAGTGCTATATATGATAAAGGAGCGGGTTGTTATTCCGCTCCTCTGATTATAACTATTTATTTGCTTCATCCACATATGGGGTAAGATTTTCTGCCACCATTGACAGATTGCTTTGTGTATTAAAGTCATAGACCATAGGCTCATGTACTGGTTCAGCAAATGATGTAGGCGGGGATGGGGAGGGTGAAGAAATGGGAAATGGTTAATAAAGGCGGAGGTTTGTAACTTGGGTAATATTCTGGCTATAGACTTTTTATATCTGTTATAATTCAATTTCTATTATGTTGAATTTTACTATATTAGAGATTTTGTTCTGTTATTGTGTAGTAAAATGTGGTAAACTTATTTTATGCATGATAAAATAAAAAAGAAAAATTTTGTCAAAATTTTATTTTGAATGACAGAATGTGTCTAACCTAATTGCTATACTATTCATGCAAAGAGGTGATGAGAGTGGAACTAATTGAACAAGGGAATAAAACCGAGAGAATACTTGGGATTTATTCGAAATTGTGTGATGGGCTAGTAATTAGTAAAACAGAAGAAGCTAAAAGCTATGCGGTTAATGAGAGAACTATACAAAGAGATATTGAGGATATAAGAGCCTTTTTGGATAAATCTTCAATAAATACCGGCTTCATTAATAGTGTTGTTTATGATTATTCTGAACGAGGATATCGTTTAGAAAAAGTATCAAGAATGAAGTTGTCCAATAGTGAAGTCTTAGGAATATGTAAGATACTTCTTGATAGCAGAGCATTTACAAAGGAAGAAATGATTGATAAACTGTTGGAATGTTGTGTTCCTAGGAAAAATCAAAAAATGGTATCTGAATTAATTGCAAACGAAAAGTATCATTATGTAGAACTTAATCATGGAATTCCGTTTGTGGATAGATTATGGGATATAGGAACTGCGATTAAAGAATCACGATATTTGAGTGTAAAATATATCAAAATAAGAGATAAGAGTGTTGTAACACGTAAATTAAAACCAGTAGGCATAATGTTTTCAGAATATTATTTCTATTTGACAGCTTACATAGAAGATATTAATAAAAAGACGGAATTCTCTAATCCGTTCGATGAATATCCAACCATATATCGTATCGATAGAATAAAAGAATATGAAATTGCTGATGAGCATTTTAAAATACCATATTCAGACCGTTTCGAAGAGGGTGAATTCAGAAAACGGGTTCAATTTATGTATGGTGGTAAACTTAAATCAATTAAGTTCAAATTCACGGGATATGATATAGATTCGATTCTCGATAGGTTGCCAACAGCAAAAATACTTTCGAAAGATGAAAAGGGATGGATTATACAAGCAGAAGTTTTTGGTGATGGAATTGATATGTGGATTAGAAGCCAAGGTAAAAATATTGAAGTGTTATAAAGTATTATTTCTGAGCTTTTGGCATGAAATTTCTGAACCAGATTTATGGTATCAAGTAGGGGGGAAATGAAAATTGTTTGTATGCGATAAATGTGGTTTATGCTGTATGAAAGTAGGAAGTTCAGCAATTTATTCTATTCTAGACAGAGGTGACGGAGTGTGTAAGTATTTTAATTCAGCTTCAAATCTTTGTACAATATATTATGATCGCCCTTTACTTTGCAATGTTGATGAGATGTATAAAGCACATTTTAAAGATAAAATGTCAAAAGAAGAGTATTATAATCTTAACTACAAAGTATGTAAACAATTTAAACAAAGACAGAAGGAAAAATAGTATATATGACAATTTTTCTTCATTGCAAGAAAGGAGTTCGAAGCAATAATGTTTGATTTTTTTAAGCGTAAACAAGATACATCAACAGAAGTTTTAAGTATGCCTAATGAAGAAAAAAATGATCATGCTAACGACGCATCTAAAATTGGTTTTGGGTACGCAGCTACTGAATCAGCAAGAAATTCAGTACAACAAGCTGCAAAGAGATTTGCAAAACCTAGCACATATACTGGTAATAGAAATTTATATGATAGTGGGGGCGCAAAAAAGCAAGCAAAATTAAATCTGTTTAAGGATGAAGCAGAAGTAATTGATCCATATACAGGAAATAAGTTAGTGTTGACCAAGCAAGAAGCTAGAATGATGTATGGCGATGAGTGGCAAAAGCATCTTGCTGAAAGTGATCATGTTAAACCGTTAGAACAGATATATAAGGATACTAAAGATAATGTATGGGCAACAACTGATGATATTAACAATGCAGCAAATAGTTATGACAATATTAGAGTTTCCTCAAGAAAATTTAATAATCCGAAACGTAGTCGAACAAATAAGGAGTATGTAGAGAATGAGGAGTATCTACAAAGCAAAGGCGTAGAATTAACTGAAGGTGGGCGGCAGATTGCTATAAGAGATGGCGAGATTGCTGAAAAATCCACTTCTAAACAAATTAATAATGCATCAACTAAAAATGCAATAAAAACGGGACATGAAGCTGGAAAATATGGTGCAAAAAATGCAGGTGTCACTGCACTTACAATGTCTGGAATAATGAATTTTGTAGCAGTTGTTAATGGGAAGAAAAGTAGCGATGAGGCAATTGTCGATACGATAAAAGATGGTGGAAAAGCTGCAGTTACAGGCTATGCGATGGGCGGTGGACTTACAGTGGTTTCACACTCGTTATCAAATTCTTCATCAAAATTTATCCAAGCACTTTCCAAGTCAAATGTTCCAGGAAAGGTGATTACTGCAGTTATAGTAACAGGAGATACGCTTAAAAGATATGGAAACGGTGAGATTACTACCCAGGAGTGTTTGATTGAACTCGGAGATAAAGGATTAAATCTTGCAACAATGGGTTACTCTATGGCAGTAGGTCAAGCATTAATACCTATTCCTATTGTTGGAGGTGCTATCGGTGCGCTAGTTGGATCTGCGTTAACAAGTACTTATTATAATAATTTGATTAACACACTTCAAACTAAACAATTAGAACATAAAGAAAGACAGCGTATTATTGAGGAATGTAATAAAGCGGCTGAGCAGACAAAAGTATTTAGGGAAGAGTTAGAGGATTATCTAAAATCTTACTTCAAAGAATATAAGGATTGTTTTAATGAAGCATTATCAAGTATTAGATTTGCTTATCAAGCAGGGGATGCTGATGGAATCATTACAGGAGCAAATCAAATTACACGTAAACTTGGTGGACAAGTTCATTATGAAACTGTAAAAGAATTTAAGAGGTTTCTTGACGATGATTTAATTGATATACTTTAAAAATAGGGAGGGATAATTATGCCAATACCATTTCTTTTGGCTGGATTGGGTGCTGCTGCAGGTTTGATTGGAATCGGAGGGCACATGAGTGCTAAAGAAACAAACGAAAAAGCGCAAAGTTTAGCTTCAGATGCTCGTGATTTATATAATAGTTCAAAGACGTCTCTTGAAAGAGCACAGAACAATACGGAAAAGGCATTACTTAAGTTTGGATATTCTAAAAAGAAAATATTAGATTGCTCAATGAAGCAATTTTTGAAGTCTTACGAAAAAATTAAAAGTATTGAAGTGGCCAATTCTGTAGGGTTAGATGAAATATCAAATTTTATCATAGACCAGGAGGATGCCATTCAGATAAGAGAAATGTCGGATATATATTCAGCAACAATATCTAGCGGTGCTACTGGTGCCGCCGCAGGAGCAGTTATTGCACTTGCCGCAAGTGGCTCTTTACCGGTTATTACAGGAGGCCTTTCTTTAGCAGGTTCGGCATTGGCTGCTGGTGAAATTGGAGCAGCAGCAGGAATTGCAGGGTCAGCGCTTTCATTTGGAGCTGCGATGACACCACTTGCAGCTGTTGCAGCACCTGTTGTCTTATTCACAGGTATATCGGCGAGTATAAAAGCTGATGAAAATTTAGAAAAGGCACAGACAATGTATGCAGAAGCAGAGGCAGCTTCTGAAAAAATGCAAGTGTCAGAAACTCTTTGTAGAGCAATTGCAGAACGATCTGATATGTTTAACGGTGTCTTGATTGAACTGGATGGGATGTTTTCTGAATGCGTAGGAATGCTTGATGCTGTTATAAATAAAAAATCGGGTTTTTTTGGAAAAAAGACTATTAAGTCAAATGATTTATCAGAAGAGGAATTGAAGCTCATTGCTGTTACGAGATCATTAGCAGGAGCGGTCAAGGCAATTATTGATACACCTATTCTGTCGAAGAATGGAAATATTTCAGCAAAATCAAAAGATATATATAATCAGACTACATATAAATTACCAGCTTTTACGGAAGCAGTAAAAGAAATAGAATCATATGATTATAAGGTTAAACCTAAAGAGATAAAACAAAGCAAAGCTAACGTTTCATCAAAAAACAATACAAAATCAGGAACACCAGATACTATAAGAAATGTATTTGCTATAGCGCTTGGACTATTAGCATCAATTATCTTTTTGGATACATTTCGTATGGGGGCTTTGGTGTTTGCAACTATAACGTTATTAATAATGAAATCTGATACAGATTCTAAATTCTTTAAAATGGTAAAGCATATTGCTTGTTTATTATTTGGAATAGAGTTTGGTGTTCTGTTTTATAGGTATTGCCAATATTTAACTAGCATAAATCATTTTATACTTTTGGATATAGTTGTGGGTTTTGTTTTGTTGATTTTATTTGGTGTTACTATTCCTAGTAAGGGTAAGAAAGTAGGAAATATTCGTAAAATGTGTGCCAGGTTTCTTGGATGTTTCTTTTTCTTAGCTGTAGCATTACTATTGTTTACTTTCTTAAATGGATTATTAGGATTTTCTTTTAAAGTTGCAATGATAATTGTTGAGATATTATATATTCCATTTGCTATTATCAGTGTTTATATGGCGGATGAATAATAGATATAAGTGATTTTATTATTCTTATAAATCGTAATAATAGATGAACACGGTGCAGTATCGTTAGGACTGTACCGTGTTCATTTTTTGCCCTAAGGGTGTTCATGGTTAAATTGTATCAAAATCATTACCCTAATGAAGTAAAAATTAAAGGGGGGTGTGATTTCAATGGCTAGATGTCTATAATGCAAATTAATTCATGTTGCTGAAATCTTATATGGAATGCCAAATTACGAAGGTTTTGAACTGGCAGAAGGAGATGAACTGATACTTGGTGGTTGTGAAGTCTGGGATGGTAACCGGATTACGGATGTTTAAAATGCAAAATATATATAATCCAATGGTCAAATAGGGACTATCCTAAAGTTTGTGTAAACCTTCAAACTGGTGTAAAATAAAATTACTCAGTTTGGAGGTTTTATTTTATGGCGAAAAGAAGAAGGGACGAGTCTCCTGAAAGGTAAACGTCAAACCACTCGCCTAGTCACTCACCATATTTTATGGCATACTTTAAAAAATGCAAAAAACTAATAGTTTTTTAAAGGAGATACTATGGATAAAACAACTCATGAAGTGCGGCGTTCACACTGGAAAAATATAATTGAGCAATGTCAGAATCGTCCCGAAGGGATGAGTGCCAAACAATGGATGACCGATAACTCCATTAGTGAAAAATTGTATTATTACTGGCTGCGGCAAATGCGCACAGAAGCTTATGAAAAGATGAATTCTGCACCGGAACTGCCATTAGTTCCAAACCCTGGACAAGTTACTTTTACCGAGATTCCCATTTTAAAAGAAAATACATTGAACGAATCATCATCGATGAATCATCCGGCTGCAATTATCAAAACATCAACTGCAACAATTGCCCTTTCGAATGAGATATCGGATCGGCTTCTGTCCAGGATTCTGCAGGAGGTATCACATGCTTGAAGACGTTGCTGGAATTCGACGTGTTGTACTTGCATGTGGAACAGTCGATCTACGAAAAGGTATCGATGGCTTTGCACAAATCATTGGATCCAAATACGAATTAAATCCGTTCGAGAAAGGCACATTGTTCCTCTTCTGCGGAAGACGGTCAGATCGTATGAAGGGTCTGCTCTGGATGGGAACCGGCTTCCTGCTTCTTTATAAGCGATTTGAGGATGGCTCCTTATCATGGCCTCGTACGACTCAGGAAGCAGCTGATATTACGGAAGAACAATTCAAACTTTTAATGCTGGGACTAAATCCGATTGAACCCAAGATAAAGGATGTTGCACCATCAAAAATCTATTAATTCTATTGTGCAAAAAAGAGAATTTTTCGCCCCTCCGATTGCCGTCTAAGCAAACACTTCTACTATGATATGTGGATCAATATAAGGGCGAAATCAAGCAGGTTTCAGAGAATTGGCCGGTATTCTTTTCTTTGATAGCCTTATATATCCCTTCGTCTAATAACGATTTCTGAATGTCTGATGCATTGGCAAAATGACGAATACCTGGTTTTATATAATTCGCAATTATCCCTTGTCTGCGGTATAATTGTTGTCATAAGAGAGGTACATCGTATGAGCCAGAAATTCACGGACAATGAATTGAATAAATGTAGTAAGACAGAATTAGTCAACATCGTTTTATCCATGCAGGATCAGATGGATAAGCTGAATGAAAACTTTGAAAATCTGATTGAACAGCTGCGTATTGCCAATCAGCACCAGTTCGGACGTCAGTCCGAAAAACTGGATGGACAGTTATCCTTTTTCAATGAATGTGAGTATCTGTCAGAGGAGGCTGGTTCTGAACCAGCCATGGAAGATATACTTCCACCTAAAAATAAAAATAAGAAACAAAAAGGAAAAAGGGATGCTGATCTGAAAGACTTTCCAGAAGAATCATTTGATCATGATTCTACAAAAGAACAACTGGATTCTTTTTATGGAAAGGGCAACTGGCGTGAAATGCCTGCGGAAGAATACAAGCGTCTTCGTTATGAGCCAGCATCATGGACTGTTGAAAAACATACGGTACACGTTTATGTTGGTACAGATGGTGACCATCAAGATGAATTTATTCGGGGAGAACGTCCGAAGGATCTGCTCCGAAACAGTATCCTTACGCCATCGTTAGGTTCTGCGATCATAAATGCGAAATATGTGAATTCTATTCCACTGAACAGGATTGAGCAGGAATTCCAAAGAAATGGTGTCAACATATCAAGGCAGACAATGGCGAACTGGGTAATCCAGTGCGCCAATAAATACTTCATACCAATGTATGAATATCTCCATACAAAGCTTATGGAGTATCATGTAACACAAGCAGACGAGACCCCGGTAGAGATCATTCATGATGACCGCCCTGCTGGAAGCAAGAGTTATATGTGGGTACATCGTTCTGGAGAGTTTTATACGGAACAGCCTATTGTTCTGTACGAATATCAGAAGACCCGGCACAGTGACCACCCAAAAGAATTCTATAAGAATTACAAGGGAATCCTTGTGACCGATGGCCTTGAACAGTACCATAAGATCAGCCGGGAACTGAAGGATCTCACCAATGCGAATTGCTGGGCACACGCCCGCAGGGATTACTCTGATGCAGTCAAGGCAATTGGTAAGGAGAACGAAAAGGCAATCAAACATTCAATCGCTTATCAGGCACTGGCCAGGATTGCTACTATTTATAAGCTGGAAGAAACATTGAAACCACTCTCCAGTGAAGACCGGCTTAAAGAACGCCAGACTTCAATCAGACCACTGGTTGAAGAGTATTTCGCATGGGCAAAAGAACGGTTAGCTGATACAAGCTGTCTACCCAAAGGAGCAACTGCCAAAGGATTAAATTATAGTGTCAATCAGGAAGAATACTTAAAATTGTTCCTGACGGATGGAGAGATTCCCATTGATAACTCCGCCTCGGAACGAAGTATCCGTACATTCTGCATCGGAAAGAAAAATTGGGTAATCATCAACACAATCAAAGGAGCAAAGGCAAGTGCGGTGATGTACAGCATCTCTGAAACGGCTAAGCTGAATAATCTGAATCCGTATTATTATTTCATGCATTTGTTGAATATGATCCCAACTCTTATGGATGAGCAAGGAAATATCGAAGTATCAAAACTTGATTCCTTATTACCTTGGTCAAAGGATCTGCCAGTTAAATGTTATAAACCACGCCGCTGATGAAGTGGCGTTTCTTTATTGGCATGCGGATGATTTGACGTTTACCCTGAAAGACAGGCACTACGTGAAATGGTTAACGGATACCTGAAAGAAAATCCGGTGAAGAATGGAGCAGATGTCAATGCCCTCATGAGAGAAATGATGTCTGTTATCCTGGAAGGCAGCCTGGATG
>DUNO01000025.1 GCA_012839295.1 Clostridiales bacterium | reverse complement strand
GCCTTTCACTTTTTGATGACCTATTCAAAAAGTGAATAGGCCTTAATAAATAGTTTGAAAGTGACTTTCTTTCAAACTTATTTCCTCCATCTTGTTTAGTTTACCGTTCTTAGGTTATAGTATAAGCAATCAACCTTTCTTCAAGCTGACACTGACCTTACGCCAACCTTAAATCGTAAAAACAGGAATAATATAGGATGAAATAAAAATAAAAGTAATATATAATTATTGTGGGTGATTTTACATGGATGATATAAAGAACAAAAAACTGCTCATCGTGGATGATGAGCATGGAATAAGGAATATGATAGATGGTTTCTTACGTAAAGAAGGCTTTACGCGTATTTATCAAGCCTCCAATTGTGCTGAGGCAGTAGAAGTATGCCAGTCTGTCAAACCTGACATCGCCATTTTAGATGTTATGCTGCCCGATGGGAACGGCTTCTCCCTTCTGTCCTCCTTGCGCCAAATATCAAATATGCCCGTCCTTTTTTTATCGGCAAGAGGCGAGGACGAGGATCGTTTATTAGGGCTTGGGCTCGGTGCAGATGACTATATTGTAAAACCCTTTTTGCCACGGGAACTAATTCTCCGTCTGACGGCAATCCTCAGGCGAGTTTATTCACCGCCAAAGCAGGAGCAACGCCCTGTTTTCCGATTAGGGAACCGCGTTATTGATCTTGAAGGCGGTATCGTCCGGAATAATAGCACTGAATATCCTTTGACAGCAAAAGAACATGCGTTGCTGTTTAAGCTTTATGAAAACAAGAATTGCATCGTAACCAGCGATGCCCTTTGCCAAACTGCATGGGGGGATGATTATTATGGATATGAAAACACACTTATGGTGCATGTCCGCCGTATCCGTGAAAAGATTGAAGATAATCCATCCAATCCGGAATACTTGCTGACCATCAGAGGATTAGGATACAAGTTGATGGTCAAGGGGGTGTAAAGATGGAAGGTACCCTACGAATCTTAAGGCGCTTTATTAGTGCAACCATGATAATTTCCATCTTTCTGCTGATTTTCAACTTTATGCTGTTAGGTGTTTGGGTATTCAAGGGGATGAACGAGGGACACTCTCCGGGTGCTGTTGCCCAAACTGTGGCAGAAGGTTTGCATCCATCGTCCAATTCCTATTCCTTGGATTCCTCCCCGACAAAATTACTGAAACAAAATAATGCATGGGCAATGCTGATTGACGATACAGGACACATCGTATGGAATTATATGCTCCCTGACGAACTTCCCGGAACATACTCTTTCGCCGATGTGGCCAAATTTAGCCGAAACTACTTAATGGATTATCCTGTTTTTGTATGGGAACATGATGAAGGGCTGGTAGTTGTCGGGTATCCGAAGGAAAGCCTGGCAAAATATCAGCATATACTTCCAACAAGCTGGGTTTCTTCATTGCCTCTGAGAATTACTTCTTTACTCATCGGAAATATTGCACTGGCATTACTTTTATCGCTTTTCACCGGCTCCAGATTGATTCGGTCTATCCGTCCGCTAACTCAGGGTATACAGGATCTTGCTGAAGATAAAGAGGTATATGTAGAGCCAAAAGGAGTCTTACTCAATCTTGCACAAAGCGTAAACCGCACATCATCTTTATTAAAACAAAAAAATGATAGTTTAAAAACCAGAGATGAAGCCCGTTCCAACTGGATTGCAGGTATTTCACACGACATCCGGACCCCTCTTTCTATGGTGCTTGGCTATGCAAGTAATCTGGAGGAAAGTAGCGATATCCCAACAGAGCAAAGGCAGCAAGCGGGTATTATACGCCAGCAGGCAGAAAAACTGCGCTCTCTTGTGAGTGACTTAAACCTTGTTTCAATGCTGGAATATGAAATGCAACCTCTTAACAAAAAGCTGGTCCGCCTATCAGCATTAGCAAGACAAATCGCTTCTGAATTCCTAAATAATGGATTAGATGAACGTTTTATGCTGGAAATAGAGCGTTCAGATGAGAACGCTCAGGTCAACGCAGATGAACGGCTGTTGGCACGAGCCATTACTAACCTGATACAAAACAGCATTAACCATAATCCTGACGGTTGCCTGATACGGATACAAACATCCTTTGATATAATCAATAAGACCTATAGTTTCGTCGTGGCCGATAATGGTAAGGGAATTTCTCAAAGTGAACTTCCTGATCTATTGGAATTGCCCTTTTCTTCTAAAAGAAAACGTCCTCGCCAGAATGGGCATGGGCTAGGGTTACCAATGGTTGCCAGAATTGCAAAGGCACATAAGGGACGTTTAATTTTATCCGGCGATATGGGTAAAGGGTTGAGAGCAGAAATTGTATTGCCATCCATAAAACCTGATTAAGGTACTAATCCATATGATTTAGAAATATCCGAACGCACTATTTTTAAATTTATAGCATCCAAAGGGAGATTAGCTAAATTTATTTTTCAGTCTGGTGACTCCCCTTTTTTAACTGTCCATCTTATAGGATCTCTTTTATTTAGTCAGATAACTATCCACCCTAAAAACAAGTTATTCTACCACTTCAAGCTCCAGAACGGCCTCCTGCAGGCCTTCCCCGGAGATTGTTACTCTAACCTTCCCTGTCTGTAATCCAGAACGGAGCACTGCCAATGCATGTCCATCCGTTACTGTTGTTACCTGCTTCGTAAATCCCCTGTCATGCTTTGCCCCGGTGCTTCCAAAGGCGGCCAGGGAAGCAGGCCCCTCTATCTTGATTGTAATTTCATTTGCCGCATTGGCAACTAAATTATGGTCTTTATCCCGGATTTGGATATTAATAAACTGGAGGGATTCTCCTCCTGCGAAAAGCTCATCCTTCTCCGCAGCCGCATGAATGATAGCTGGCGCTTTTGCAGTCCTAAGCATTGTTCTTCCTATCTCCTTACCATCTTCATAAGCGATTGCCAACAGCTCGCCCGGCTCATAGACCGTGTGAAAGGAGGTCTCATAGGCGGTCTTCTTTCCGCAAGGCTGTTTGCCACAGGACTTTCCGTTGACAAACAGCTCCACCTCATCCCCTCCTGCAAAGACCTGGATCATGATCTGCCTGCCTTCTTTTCCTTCATAGTTGTAGTTAAAGGCGCAATCCGTATAGCACCAGGGGCCAAATTCCCTGGGTGTCCCAAAGCTATCCGGATCCTGTACCGCAATACGGGGCTGCTTCGTCAGTCCAAATACGATCTCCCGGTAATAGGATACAGGCCTGCGGTAACCGATTGCGGCAATATCCCCGACAGGATTGATCAATTCCGGGAATACGGGCCGAACCTCTCCCATGTAATCCCATCCTGTCCAGGTAAAATCCCCAAGGGCAGCCGGACACTGCAGGATTGCCTCCCAGTTCTCTGCAATCTGCTTTGGATAGGTCTCGCTTCCCACCATGATGCGGTTTGGATAGGACTTCGCATCCTTTAAATATCTTGCAGTCATATAGTTATAGCCGAGGACATCCATGGTGGTTTCCAGCTTTTCTAAAATCCCTGTTACGATTTCATGGGTTACAATCTCCGGCATCTGGGTTGCCATGACGCCCATGAATTCATTTACATCACCCCGTCCGGCCTTCTCTGCGTCCCCGGTAATGTCACGTACAATATCAGCCAGGCCGTCCCCCGCCGCGAAGGCTCCGTTGATCCCATTCGTTGTATAACGGTAGGGATCCAGCTCATGGAACAAATCCCCCAGCTTCCTGCTGGTTTCAAAGCCCTTGCCGGTGCATATATCGGATATCTCATTTCCCGTTGAATAAAGGATGACGGAAGGGTGGTTATAATCCGCATTTACCATGGCCGCAACGTCCTTTTCGTGGTCCCGTTCAAAATCCAACGCGTAATCATAATTGGTCTTATCCTTCGTCCATACATCGGATAGTTCATCCATAACATAGACCCCCAGCTTGTCGCAGGCCTTTAGCAGGGCCTGTGATGCCGGATTATGGGCGGAACGCACTGCGTTAAAACCGGCTTCCTTCAGGATCCGTATCCGCCTCAGCTCATAATCCTCATAAGTAGCCGCCCCTAATATGCCCTGGTCATGGTGGATGCATGCCCCGCGAAGCTTCACTGTTTTTCCGTTAACCCTAAAACCATGGCGGGCATCCAGAGTTAATTTGCGCAGTCCCGTTGTAATCCGGTCTTCATCATATACCTGCCCATCCTGTTCCAGGCGTAAATGAACCTTATAAAGATGCGGATGCCCGTCACTCCATAGCTTTGCAGTTTCCAGGTATACATTCTTTCTGAATGAAATTTCATCCTGTCCCTTGATGCGTACCGGATAGGCCTCACATAGAACCCTATTCCCTTCCCCATCTTCGATACAGATGACCGCTCTTACCTCTTTTGCCTTAAGCCCATCATTGTTTAATTTGGCTGTTATTTCTACTACGGCGCCATCTCCGGTGATTTCCTTCGTTACACAACGCAGCGAATAGGGCGGGATATAGACCGGGGCTCCAATATGCATATAAGTATCCCGGTAGATTCCGCCGCCGCTATACCAACGGCTGTTTGGCATTGCGCCGCATTTTGCCACAACCAGCATTTCGTTCACTTCGCCATATTTTAAATAATCATTCGCCTTCACAAAGAAATCTGTGTAGCCATAGGCACATTGCCCGGCTAAGGATTTGTTGATATAGACGCTTGCGCTCTTATAAATCCCTTCAAACTGGAAAATAATATTCTTTCCTTCATAATCCTTCGGAACAGAAAAGATCTTATAATACTTATAAACCTCCCCGTCCAAAAAGCCGTTTGTCCCTTGATTCCTGCTATCCGGTGTCTGTTCCTCATGAAACATTGCATCATAAGGCAAATCAACATCAATTGCTTTCTCCGGTACCCGGAACACCAGTTCAAAGGCATTTTTTTCCTTCCACAGCTTCCAGGTTTTATTAAAATTTACTTTCTGCATATCTGGTCTCCTTTATAACTTCCTATTTCTTATTATATTATGGAAATTAAGTGCATCTTTCTATAATCGGTGCACCCCTTGGGGCACACTTTGCACGACGCAAGTACGGCGCCTTTTATGAGAAGTTAAAGGCGACTTCTCATAACTTTTATTATAGAACAAATTTGCAAATAAAAGCTGTTGTTTCTTTTCATATTTCCGAGATTTCTTTATTATTGTATTAATCCTTATATTAATCTATAATTAGTGTGCTGAAGCAAAAAACTATCATAAAATCTAGACAATAACAGAATCAGCATCTGCAGCACTTAGGTTATTCATCAATATAATACCTGATATAATTTTATATTTTATAGGAGATTACTTCATGCGGCTTGAAAATGAATACGTACTTTTTAAGGATGTCCAAGATACCATTATTTCCAACCATGCAAGGACGGGAGAAGGAATCGGCTTCCGTGATGCCATCCAACAATTATGGTCAAAAAAGGCTTTTATAAAAGGCAGAGCCCCGATACCGGATTTCTCTGCCTGGAATTTATCTGATCTGGATGAATTACGGAACTTAGCCAACCGGATTCCTATTTATTTTTCGGAAATTTTCAATGTAAAGCCCCAATTCCAGAACACCCATTTTTATCTGCCCGCCACAAGGCCGGTTCAAATTTGCCTGGAATCCTGCTTCTCTCCTGAGCATCTGACCATGTATGATTACTTTACAATTATTTACGTGATACAGGGCTCCTGTACCCTCTATTTTAATAACACAAGACATTCCCTGACGCCGGGAGAACTGTGCATTATTTCACCCCAGACTCCTTACCGCGTATATGCGGAACCGGCAGATATTGTTTTGAATATCATGTCTGATCCGAAGCATTTTGAAAATTACTTTTTTCATCTGCTGGAGAAGGAAAATGTGCTGTCTGCCTTCTTCCGGAATTCCCTGTACCGTTCCCGGCAGGATTACCTGTTATTCCATGTCCTGCCGACGAAGGAGGTTCTTGGGATCATACAGCATTTATTCCAGGAGTTTGTCTTCGGAGGGCAATTCTCTGCCGAGGTCTTTCATAATTACCTCCAGATCTTTTATGCCTTAATCATCCGGAGCCATGATGCTACCTATACTTATTATGAGGCAGAGAAAAAATCCTCGCCAAACACTGTCATTCCGGCTGTCCTAAATTACATCAGCCAGAATTACCGCAGCCTTTCACTGGAGGCTTTGGCGGATTATTTTCACTATAACAGCGCCTATCTGAGTAACCTGATCAAAACCTCGACGGGCAAAACCTACAGCGAAATCGTAACGGGGCTTAAGATTAATGAGGCAAAGACTTTGCTTTGCACTACCGGCCTGAAAATTGAAACCATAACGGAGCTTGTGGGCTATAACAGTTCGGATCATTTTACCCACAGCTTTAAGTCGGCCATAGGCCTATCCCCACGGGCTTTCCGAAGTGCGTATAACAAAAAGTAGGCGTTTTTCCCGACAGGCAGCTTTGTTTTATTATCCAGAAGATTTGTCAACGGAGTTTTTCCCTCAATCAAAAAATCGGACTACCTAAAAGCATAGTCCGATTTTTCTTATATTAATTTCATATTTGCTTTTTCAACAAAGCATCAATTTCAGCTAAATCCATATCCGGTTCGTCTTGTTTTTCCTTCGTATAATCCCCGTATTCCAAGTCATATTGCTGTATGAATTTAACCATGCCCACGGGATCCAATGCATCTTTGAGCGCTTTTTCTCTTTCAAAAGACAGGAAAATCGGACCACCTAAGAGTATAGTCCGATTTTCCTTGAGTGTATTCTATTTTCACTTTTTGACAGAGCATATATTTCAGCCCAAAGCCAGCATTATTTTTATTAAATTACCGCCTCAGCCTCCTCCGCTCTTTCTATATGGAGATATCTGTGGGACAGCTCACCCATGGGCTCTCCGAAGAATTCCTGATACAATTCTATAACCGCTGGATTCTCATGGGATTTCCGCAGCGGCATATCAGAATCCACCTGATAGAGCGCTTCCATACGCTTTTTCCGTACCTCCTGGGTGGTGCCATAGGGCTGGCCTCCTCCTCCGATGCATCCGCCTGGACAGCACATCACTTCGATAAAGGTGTAGTCCTCTTCCCCTGCTTTAATTTTCTCCGCGATCTTCTTTGCATTGGCAAGGCCATGGGCAATGGCGACCTTGACTTCCTTACCTTTTAAATCCACCGACGCACTCCTCACGCCTTCCAAGCCCCGAACCTCAGAAAAATCCAGCTTACTTAAGGTTTCACCGGTTACGATTTCATAGACGGAGCGCAGGGCCGCTTCCATAACTCCTCCCGTCGTCCCAAAGATGGCCGCCGCACCGGTGGAGGTTCCCAGCGGAGAATCATATTCGCTTTCTTCCAGCATGCTAAAGTCAATGCCTTCATGGCGAAGTATCCTTGCCAGCTCCCTCGTCGTCAGAACCGCATCCACATCCTGGTAACCGCTGGATCTCATCTCCGGCTGGATTGCCTCATATTTTTTGGCCGTACATGGCATGACGGAGACTACATAGATGTCTTCCGGCGCAATACCGCTTCTCTTCGCATAGAAGGTCTTTGCCACCGCTCCGAACATCTGCTGGGGGGATTTACAGGTAGAGATATTCGGGAGTAATTCGGGATAATATTTTTCTGCGTAATTAATCCAACCGGGGCTGCAGGAGGTAATCAGGGGCAATACACCGCCATTTTGGATCCGGTGCAGCAGCTCATGCCCTTCCTCCATGATCGTAAGATCCGCCGAAAAATCTGTATCGAATACCCTCTCAAAGCCTAAGCTGCGGAGGGCTGCCACTAATTTTCCCGTCTGTATGGAGCCGGGGGGCATATTAAATTCTTCCGCAATGGATACACGGACTGATGGCGCCGTCTGTACCACCACATGCTTTCCGGGATCCGCCAGGGCTGCCCATACCTGATCCGTATCATCCTTCTCATGGATTGCCCCCACGGGACATACGGCGGCGCATTGGCCGCATAATACACAGCCAACCTCCGACAGGTTCTTACCGTATTCCGGTGAAATCATAATCTCCGTACTGCGGTTATGGCTATATAGGACCCCAACCTCCTGGGTATGGTGGCAGACCTCTGCGCAGCGGCCGCATTTGATGCATTTGTTCGGATTCCTTACGATAGAAGGTGTTGAAGTATCTACCGGATAATTGTTCGCGGTCTTCGCTCCCTGGATGGAATTAATCCCAAAGCGGGAAGCGATCTGGCGCAATTCACATTTTTCATTCCGAATACAGGTCAGGCATTCCTGGGGATGGTCTGCAAAGATGAGCTCCAGTATGGTCCGTACCGTTTCCCTGACCCGGGGGGAGTTGGTGGTTATTTTCATTCCTTCCCGCACCGCGGTGGAACAGGAAGCTACCAGATTCCTAACTCCTTCTACTTCGACCACACAGACACGGCAATTTGCCTTCACCCTCTGGTCCGGATGGTGGCAGAGGGTGGGAAGATAGATTCCATTCCTCTTCGCCGCTTCCAGAATTGAGATGTTTTCCAGGACGGATACTGTTCTTCCATTTAACGTAATCTCTATATTTCCCATCAGGCTGTCTCCTCCTTATCCCTGCATTCCTGCCCGCAAGCTGCCAGGTATTCTTCATGAAAATATTCCAGGGATGACTTTAAGCTGTTTCCTGCTGCCTGGCCTAAGCCGCAGAAGGAGGCCTCCTGGATTGCCCTTGTATAGCGTTCCAGCAGGACTACGTCACTTTCCGTAGCCATCCCGGATAATAGCTTACTTAATATCACGTTTGCCTGCCTCAAGCCTTCCCTGCAGGGAGTACATTTCCCGCAGCTTTCGTGCAGGAAGAATTTTACACGGTTATGGACATTGGGAAGGATGGGGCGGGTATCATCCAGTACGAAGATAGCCCCGGAACCGATGGTAATTCCGGCTTTCGCACAGGCCGTATATTCCAGGGGTGTTTCCAGCATGAAGCCTGGAACCAGCACACCGGAGGCCCCGCCGATGTTTACTGCCTTTACCGTCCTGCCCGGTTTGGCTCCCAGCCCATATTCCTCTATGATATCTGCAAAGGTGATGCCAAAGGGTACCTCAATGAGTCCCCGGTTCACCACATCGCCGGAAAGTGAGATAAGCTTTGTGCCGGTACTATCAGCAGTACCGATGGAGCGGTACCACCCGGAGCCTTTTTCTATAATCTTAGGTATATTCGCCAGGGTCTCCACATTATTGATTAAGGTCGGTTTATTCCAGAGGCCGGACTGGGTAGGATAGGGCGGTTTCACCCGGGGACGGCCTTTCCTTCCCTCAATGGAGGACAGTAACGCCGTCTCTTCGCCGCAGAGGTAGCTGCCCGCCCCTGAGAATATCTCGAGCTTCAGGCGGATGCCGCTTCCCAGGATATCCTCTCCCAGCAGCCCTGCTTCTTCCGCTTCCTTGATGCTTTCCCGGAGTATCCTCTGTACCTCCGGATACTCATGCCGCACATAGATATAGCCATTTTCGGCACCTGCCAGATATGCTGCGAGGGTAATTCCTTCGATTACCTGGAAGGGCAGATGCGTCATGATAAAACGGTCCTTGAAGGTTCCCGGCTCCCCTTCATCTGCATTACATATGACATATCTCCCGGTTTCCCCGTTATTTCTAACCATCTCGATTTTAACGGCGGTGGGAAAGGCGGCTCCACCCCTTCCCCGCAGACCTGCTGATTTTAACTCCTGGATGGAGCTTTCCGGAGGCTGTCGCAGGGCTTTTTGTAAAGCGGTATATCCGCCCCTTTCCCTGTAGGTCTTAAGGTCAACAAATTCTTCTCTGCTTATATTAAATACAAGCTCCTTATTATTTACACCCATGGCACTGCTCCTTCCGAAAACTGTCTAGTACCGAAACTACGGATTCCGTTGTCAAGTTTCCATAAAGGGTGTCATCCACTTTAATTGCGGGCGACATAAAGCAGGCTCCCAGACAGTTTACACTCTCTAAGGTAAAAAGACCGTCCGTTGTCGTCTGTCCAACGGTAATCCCTAATTCCCGTTCAATCGCCTCCTGGATTTCCTGTTTCCCTGCATTTTCACAGGGAGCATTGGTGCAGACCCTGATTAAATGGATTCCCCTCGGCTCCAGTGATATCTCACTGTAAAAGGATGCGGTTGAATAAACCCTGCATCTGGATATTTCCAGCAGCCTCGCTATCTCATTCACGGCCTCCTCACTAAGATATCTTTGCGGCGCTGCATCCTGGACTGCCAGAAGCACCTGCAATAACGGAGCATTTCTTCCCCCAAGCTGTTTAATGATAAACCTGATTTCAGCTGTTCCCATAAATATGTCCATACCCATCATTATGGGCATTGCCAGCATTACAGGCATTGCCCTTATACCGCACAAACCGCCAGGAAAGTGCCGGCATGGACCCGATCCCCCCTTCGTTCATTAATTTTATTCCTTTCACCCTTTCCTCCTCCTATGAAAGACACATGGCCCTATTAGAGAATAAACTTTGGGCTGCTACACCACGGATATTTCCTTCCACAATGCAGTACGTCTTTTCCTAATAGAGCCAAATGAAGTATTGGATGAAGCAATTGTAATATGTTCCAGTCCCGGGGTCAATGTAAGTTTATCTCTCCCTCATATTGTGGATATCACCACCGCAATATCGCTATTGGGTTAACGAGGAATGTTAGAAACGTATCAATTTTTCCCAGTCAGCGGTGCAGCTGGCGAAACTCCAATGGGGTATAGCCCGTTGAAGCTTTGAAGGTTGCGATAAAATGGCTTGTATCATGATACCCTACACGGAAGCCTATCTGATTAATTGCCAGCTCCGGGCGGTTTGCAAGAAGCTCCTTCGCCTTGATCATGCGGTAATTCGTCAGATACAGGTATGTTGAACAGCCAAGAAAACGTTTAAACAGCCGGGAAAGGTATTGGGGTGACACATAAACCGTATCTGCAAGCTTCTGAACCGTGATATCCTCCTGATACCTTGTTTCGATTTCTTTTATTGCAGGTGCAATATATCGCTGGTATAAGGGCTGGGCCAAAAACTCCCGGTAATCCTGGAAGCAATTAATATTCATGAGGAAGGTATAGCAATCAACAGACAATTGTACCGGATCAATCTGCCCCGCCTCGTGCAGGGATATTGTATTGTCAATCCATCCCTGAAATGAAAATCCACCGCTGTCTGATACCGCAATGCACCGCTCATGGCCCACTATTTTATCTATGTCGGACTCCAGCTTCCCGGAAAAGGTTACAAAAGCTGTACTCCATTCCGGCTGGCTCCCATGGTAGGAGTGGGGAACAAATGGTGCAATCAGTAGCCCCGCTCCCTTTGGCAGATGCAGCCGTTTTCCATCAATAATGACTTCTCCCATCCCCCGCTCCGTCAGCAGCCAATGATAGTGGGGAAAACCTTTCGGGCGCCTGACGCTTTCCTGGCTCCAGCGGTTACCTATGCTGTCAATGGTGAGGGGAAGCTCGCGGGAGGACAAATCAAAGTAAATTGGCATATTCGATCACCTTGTTTCAAAATGTTATATTTTTTAGTTTAACATATTATACATTTCTTTAAAAGCAGCAATTATAATAGGATCAAACAAACAAAAGGAGAACACCATGAAAAAAGCCTTCAAAAGAATCTTATATGGTGGGGATTACAATCCAAACCAATGGCCCAGGGAAATCTGGCAGGAGGATATGAACCTGTTCCGTAAGGCCAATATCAACAGCGCGACCATCAATGTATTTTCGTGGGCAAAAATCCAGCCCTCGGAGCATGAATACTATTTTGACGAACTGGATGAAATAGTAGAAATGCTCAGCAAAGAAAACTATGATATCGTCCTTGCAACCTCCACTGCAGCACTGCCTGCATGGATGTTCAAGAAATATCCGGAGGTTGCACGTACCGATTATTACGGCCGTCATCACAAATTCGGCCAAAGGCACAACGCATGCCCTAACAGCCTGGTCTACCAAAAATATGCCCGCCGCCTCGCCGAAGAGCTAGCCAAGCGTTATGGCAGCAATGAACATGTCACCTGCTGGCATGTCAACAATGAATACGGCGGGGAATGCTTTTGTGAGAACTGTGAAAAGGCGTTCCGGGTATGGCTGAAGGACAAATACCAGACCATTGAAGCCCTTAATAAGGCTTGGAACCTGGAATTCTGGGGCCACACGGTCTATGACTGGGATGAAATTGTCCTGCCGAATGCGTTGAGCGAAGGGATAGCTAAGGACAAGACTGCTTTTGCGGGAATGTCCATTGATTACCGCCGCTTTAATTCTGACAGCATGCTGGAGAACTTTAAAATGGAGCGCGACGCCATCCGAAGCTTCGCTCCCCATGCCCTGATCACAACAAATCTGATGGGCACCTATAAAAACCTGGACTATTTCAAATGGGCGAAGGAGATGGATATCGTATCCTGGGACAGCTATCCTTCCTACGATACACCCTGGAGCATGGTGGCTATGAGCCATGACCTGATGCGCGGCCTGAAAGGACAGCCCTTTATGCTGATGGAGCAAACTCCAAGCCAGCAGAACTGGCAGCCCTACAACTCACTCAAAAAGCCGGGGCAAATGCGGGCACAAAGCTATCAGACACTGGCTCATGGTGCGGATACCATCCAGTTCTTCCAGCTTCGCCGTTCCGTGGGTGCCTGCGAGAAATTCCATGGTGCCGTAATTGAGCATGCCGGAACAGAAAACACCCGGGTTTTCCGGGAGGTTGCCAGCCTTGGCAATGAATTACACTCCCTCGGAGACCAGCTTCTGGGAGCCGACAATCCCGCCCAGGTTGGAATCATATTTGATTGGGACAACTACTGGGCCCTGGAATATACCAGCGGCCCAAATAAGGATTTGAAGTATGTGAATGAAATCCATCAATATTACCGGTATTTCTACGAAAAGAACATCCCGGTAGATATGATCCCCGTGGATGCGGATTTCTCCAAGTATAAAGCCGTAATTGCCCCGGTTCTCTATATGCTTGGGGATGGGATGCAGCCCAAAATAGAAAGCTATGTAAAAGATGGCGGCATCTTTGTTACCGGCTTTATGAGCGGAATTGTAGACCAGTCGGATAATGTCTATCTGGGCGGATACCCCGGTCCCTTAAGGAAGCTGGCCGGCATCTGGGTGGAGGAAATTGATGCCCTGGCACCGGAACAGAGCAATACCCTGCGTTTTGCGGATGGTACGGACTCCGTTTGCCATCTGCTCTGTGATATCATTCATCTTGAGGGTGCGGTCAGCCTGGCCGATTATACCAGTAATTTTTATGCATCCTCGCCTGCTGTAACTAAAAATGCTTTCGGGTTGGGAACCGTGTTTTATATAGGGACGCAGCTGGAGCAAAAGGCGCTGGAAAAGGTTCTGGACCAGGTCATGGCTTCCTCGGAGGTCAAGCCGGTAATCGATGCTAAGACAAAGCTGGAGATTATCTGCCGCAGCAGCCAGGATAAGCTCTATTACTTCGTTCTTAACCTGACAAACGAGACCCTTCCCCTGCCACAGTTTTTTGCAGGCAAGGTGGATATTCTCACAGGAAAAGCCTTAACAGGGCAGACCAGCTTCGCACCTTATGACGTTGCCCTGCTGTGTGATGAGAGGCAGTAAGTGTTATAAATTAATGGAGGGGTGTAGATACAGAAGATAAAAGCTGCTATGTGATGAGAAGCAGTAAGGTGTTATAAATGTTTTGGGGTATCAAAGGCATAATTGCTTTTGATACCCCAAACTACCGGGAATCCTCTTCCCAGCTTTTTCGCTAACGCATCCTGTAAATATCAGATTGTTCTCTTATCAGTAGGCGAGCAGACGGCCTTATTCATCCTTTAACTGGCTTTCCCTGTGCTTATAGCCAAGCACCATAAGGCTGTCACTCAGGTGGATATTCTCAATTACTACGGATTTTGGCACCTTAAGCTCTACCGGAACAAAATTCCATAGTGCAGTTATCCCCATCTCAACTGCCAGATTTGCCGCCTCATTTGCATGGGTAGCAGGCACCGTGATTGCAGCCAGGTCAACTTGATGCTTGCTTACAAACTCCCGTAAAGCATCCACATGCAATACCTCGATATCCTTAATCTTCTTTCCCACAACCTGCGGATTGATATCAAAAATTGCTACGATCTTAAATCCATTCTTCTCAAAATTGGTATGCTTAGCCAGGGCCTGCCCCAGGCTTCCCCCACCCAGTACAATCATTTTCCGCATAACATCAAGCCCCAATACCTTCGCTATTTCCTTATGCAGAACCCCTACCTCATATCCATAACCTTGTAAACCGCTGCCCTCAAAGCATGAAAAATCCTGCCGGACCTGTGAGGCAGTAATTCCCAGCCACCTGCTAAGATCATTCGAGGATATCCGGTTTACCCCGACCTGCAGCAGGGTTGACAGATATCTGTAATAGATTGGCATACGTTTTATAAATGGGGCTGAATACTTCTTTGTCTCCTTCACGCTTATCCTCCATAAAAATAATAATACCTCTTGTCAGCTATCCCTTCAGGATGGAATATTCGAACATCTCATATTTTAATTTTGTTCCCTCCATAATCTCCGGAGGAAGGATTGCGCGGGCCACAAGCTTTAAACCAGCCTCCGGCTCATCGCACCTCCTTAAATGCGCATAATCACCATCGATTTGTTCTACCATATACTCAAAGCTATCCATGCTCTCCTCCGCGTAATCCGCTAACAGCTCTTCGATCTTCGGGATACACCGTCTTCCTGCGCAGGAACCCGATCCGGCACCCGTTGCCTTCCGTACTTTTTCCACCGTGTCCGCTCCATTCTCTATGGCACGCTTCATTGTGGATCTGGGAATCCCCTTGCAGATACAGACCTTTGTCATCTTATCCATAATCTCAGAATTCACGTCACTCATCTACTGCCTCCTGTCTTCTATACAACTATTTCGAAAGTATAGGACTGCCAGTTAATTCTTATATTTCTGCCGTAAAACCATTGGAAGGATTCCTCCATGCCTGTAATAATCAATATCGATATTAGAATCAAAACGGACTAGTACGGAGAATTCCTTCCTCTCCCCATCCTTTGCTTCCGCAATAACCCTGATGACATCCTTCGGCCTTACATCAGGCTCCAGCTTAATCTCGAAGCTCTCTTCCCCTGTCAGCCCCAGTACCTCTGCTGATTCCCCCGGAAGATACTGTAGCGGAAGAATTCCCATCATAATCAGGTTGGATCTGTGGATACGCTCATAGCTCTCCGCAATAACCGCCTTTACACCCAGCAGCTTTGGCCCCTTTGCCGCCCAATCCCTGGAGGATCCCATTCCATAATCCTTCCCGGCAAGCACAAGCAAGCCTGTCCGTGACTTCTTATACTTCATGCAGGCCTCATAAATCGTCATCACCTCCTTCGTCGGCAGGTAGGTGGTATAGCCTCCCTCGGTTCCCGGTGCCAGCTGGTTGCTGATTCTGATATTGGCAAAGGTTCCCCTTACCATAACCTCATGGTTACCCCTCCTGGAACCATAGGTGTTGAACTGCTTCTGCCCTACCCCATGCTCCAGCAGGTATCTGCCCGCCGGCGTATCCTTCCCTATGGAACCCGCCGGTGATATATGGTCTGTTGTAATGGAGTCCCCGAATTTCGCCAATACCCTTAAGTCCGATAACCCCCTTATCCGGTCCGGCTCCATGGATAGATCCTCAAAAAATGGCGGCCTGCGGATATAGGTTGAAGCTTCCTGGAAACCATAAGTCCTGCTCTCCTCTGATTGGATGGAAGCCCACATGGCATTGCTGTCGTAAACGGAAGCGTAGGTCTCCCTGAATAATTCCGGACTTACATATTGGTTCACCGCCTCCGATATCTCCTCCTGTGTAGGCCAGATATCCTCCAGATATACGGGGTTTCCTTCCTGGTTAACACCGACCGGTTCCTTTACCAGATCAATCCTTGTGGTACCTGCCAGGGCATATGCAATGACCAGGGGAGGTGAAGCCAGGTAATTTGCCTTCACCTGGGCATGGATCCTCCCTTCAAAATTACGGTTACCGGATAATACGGAGGACACCAATAAATCATTTTCCCGGATCGCTTCTGAAATCTCCGGCCGAAGGGGGCCTGAATTGCCGATACAGGTAGCACAGCCGTAACCCACAATCTGAAACCCTAACTGATCCAGGTAATCCTGCAGCCCCGCATTTTTAAGATATGCGGATACAACCTTGGACCCCGGCGCCAGGGAGGTCTTAACATGGGCAGGCACCTTAAGTCCCCTTAGGACAGCCTTCTTTGCAAGAATTCCGGCTCCCAGCATTACAGAAGGATTAGAAGTGTTCGTGCAGGAGGTGATGGAGGCGATTACAACTGAACCGGTTTCCATAAGGCTTTTTCTTCCGTCCTCCAGCCGGATTTCCACTGATTTGTCCAGCTCTTCCAGGGTATAGCCATATCCCTGATTCCCCTTAGGAGCCGTAACCGCCTGAAGGAACCTTTCCTTCATTTCCTTAAGGGGTATCAGGTCCTGAGGGCGCTTAGGCCCTGCTAAGGCGGAGGAAACCGTATTAAGGTCAAGGGTTAAAACTTCCGAATATTCCGGCTCCTGCGAGTAATCATAGAACATCCCGTTTTGCATTAAATAGGCCTTCACCAGACGAACCTGTTCCTCACTTCTGCCTGTAAGCTTCAGGTAATTCAAGGTTTCCTCATCAACGGGGAAGAATCCGCAGGTTGCGCCGTATTCCGGCGCCATATTTGCTATGGTTGCCCTGTCTGCCAGGGACAGCTGCCCTACCCCTTCCCCGAAATATTCAATGAATTTATCCACCACGCCCCGCTCCCGCAGCAGCTGCGTAATCCTAAGAGCCAGATCCGTAGCCGTCGCTCCGGCGGGCAGGGTTCCGGTTAAGCGTACTCCGATGACCTCCGGTACCGGTAAGTAGGAGGGCTGTCCCAGCATGCCTGCCTCCGCTTCAATCCCACCAACGCCCCAGCCCAGGACACCAAGTCCATTAATCATGGTGGTGTGGGAATCTGTTCCTACCAGGGTATCCGGGAAGGCCATGGGTCTGCCGTTCCCTTCCTCTGTCGATACTACCTTAGCCAGGTACTCCAGGTTGATCTGATGCACGATCCCTGTTGCCGGAGGAACCACGCTATAACGCTGGAAGGCATTCTCTGCCCAGTGGAGAAACTGGTATCTTTCATTATTGCGCTCAAATTCCAGCTTACTATTTTCCTCAAGCGCTTTGTCATTTCCATAGTGGTCCACCTGGACCGAATGGTCAATGATAAGGTCCACCGGAACCTCAGGGTTGATACGGTTCATTACGGCGCCAGCCTCATCCGGCTCCTTCTTATCCCGAACTGCCATGGTATGGATGGCATCCCGCATGGAGGCCAGGTCAAGCACTGCCGGTACCCCGGTAAAATCCTGGAGGATTACCCTGGAGGGCTGGAATGGAATTTCCTCCCCTGAGGACTTCCCCCTGCCCCAACCGGCCAGGCTCCGTATATGCTCCTCCTTAAAGACATAGCCATCCTGATGTCTGAGGACTGATTCCAACAATATTTTTATGGAATAGGGCAGTGACCTTATCTGATATCCTTCTGTTTCCAGGGACTCGATATGATAATAATCATAGGCTTGTCCATCCACTTCGAACTGTCTTAATGCTTTCTTTTTCAGCTGAACCATAATCATCACCTTCCATTTATTATTTTTATTCATTATATCATAACATAAAAGGACTACCACATAGTTTGCGTAACTTTTTACTCCTGACTATGTAATAATCCCCCATATTGTATCTTTTCATTACTTTATTAACAGCTTCAATGCGGCAATTGCAGTCATTCCAATGACAAGATAACGAAAATATTTCTCATTGATTTTTTTCAGGACAATGGCTCCCAGAACCGCACCCAGGGTAATTACCGGAATCATAATAGCCGTGGTTATTAAAGAGGTGGCTCCGATATTGTGCCAAAAAAATATCTGCAACGGTACCTTGGACAGATTGATGATAAAGAAAAACCAGGCATTGATGCCCATAAAATTATTTTTCTTAAACCCGAGGGCTAACAAATATACACTGAAAATGGGGCCTGCTGCATTTCCAATCATGGAAGCAAATCCGCTTAGGATCCCCACGGTTATGTAAAACCAGGGCGCATTGGGTACTACAAAATCCTGACCCTTCATTTCTGTGTAAATCAGGACTGCCAGACAGAACAACACAATGATGCCTATCATCTTAACAAAGGTATTATCATTGATATAATTTCCAATGACAACACCAACGCCCAGGCCAATCAAAGCTGAGGGCAAGGGGGTGATTACATTTTTCCACTCCGCACTCCGGTTATAATAGAAGATGGCAAAGATATCCCCGACAATCAGCATCGGAAGCATAATGCCCGTGGAATCCTTCCCTCCGAAGACACCTGCAAGGATCGGAATTGCCAGCATCATAACCCCGCCAATTCCCGTCTTTGAAAAGCCTACTAAAAACGCCGCCAATATTACCGCCAACCACTGTACCAAGCCCAAATCAATTCCTAAAATGTCCATAGCCCATCTCCGTCTTATTTAAATGTATTATCCTAAACATAATATTTTATTTATTGTAATGATTTCTTATATTGAAATCAACTGTCTTTAACACAATCTTTCGCCTGATTCATGGCTCATTATTGTGCTATCACATGAAAGTAACCTCACATACGGTCAATTTACCCTCTTTCACAGTGAACCTGATATTATAGCCTGCAAAGCTTAAGCCATAGATCCGCTCCGGGTCATCCTGGTAGGAAGGTCTCGGGTCATGCTCCAGCACCCCATAGAGTGCTTCATGATGCTGCCTTGGAATAATTTCCAGCAATTCCTCCGGAAAATCCACCTTTAGGCCATAATCCTTCACCGGATCCGCAAATCCCCCCATCGCCTCCGGATGGCTGTCCGTATAGGCCAGATAGGGCTTAATATCATAAATCGGCGTCCGGTCCATCAAATCCGCACCGGCCACATACAGCACCGGCCCCAGCTCCGGGTGCAGCTCAACCAGCTCCAGCCTCACAGAGGAAAGACCGATGGGATTTGGCCGGAAGGGTGAACGGGTAGCGAAAACCCCCATTCTCCTGTTTCCTCCAAGGCGCGGGGGCTTCACCATTGGCGCCCAGGAATCACGCTTCGTGTCAAGAAAGCCCCAGATCAGCCAGATGTGGGAAAAGCCCTCCAGTCCCCGTACCGCGTCCGGATTCCGGTAATGGGGCTCAAATATTATCTTTGCCTTTAGGGAATCCACGAGATTACTCTGCCTTGGGATCCCGAATTTCTCAGGGAAATCCGTGTAGATCCGCGCAATAATATGAAAATTGTCTGCCTTTTCCCGCATGCTACCTGCCCTCACCGATCACTTCTGCCAAGACTTTTTTATATAATTTATTTACTGAATACATGACCATCCTCCCTTGTCCGTTTTTATCCTTTCCTCTTAGTATAATACTAAAAATGCATAGAAACAACCGTTTCTATGCATTCCCTGGTAATACTCTTCTTTTACTTGTCAATTTCAAAGGTACAATGGACTACCGCCGTAATCTCCTTCTCCAGGGAGGAGGTATCATTGATGCCCCAATCCGATATCTCATTCGAATATAGTGGTGTTATCTGCATTACACCCATATCCGCATAGGTCAGGGACCCTAATTTGCTGCCTGCATTCTCAGCAATCATCTCCGCCCGTTTTTTGGCATCCTTTGTTGCTTCTGCGAGCATGGTTACCTTCAAATCTGCCAGCTTCGTATAGATATACTGTGGTTCATAGGACTGGAACTGTACCCCATCGTTAAGCAGCACCGTAGCATTCCTTGATATCTCCGTCACCTTATCGATTGCACTTGACCTTATCGTCACTGTCTGGCTCAAGTCATAGTAATCAACCTCGTTCGTGCTGACACCATACTCATTATAAACATAATAAAGTGAAGTAGTAATAGAGGAAAATACCAGTTCATCCTCCCCGATCCCCTGACTTACCAGATACTTCTTAACCTTATCCCTGTCTGTCTCCAGCTTCGTGTAAGCATCCGTTAAAACAGGTGACTTTGAATTAAAATATCCGCTCCAGACAATTAAATCCGAGGTAATCTGCTGCTTCGCCGAGCCCGTTACCACAAGGCTCGTTCTGGCGCTCTTAATCTTCACCAGCCCGTTTACCCCTATAAGCGATGCAGCTATTATCCCCATCGTCAATATCAGGGCAACAATAATGTTGCCGATTGTCCTATGTTTATTCTCGTTCATATCTTATCCCCTTATCCTTCCGTATTCCCATTATCATGTTATATTTTACTCTTCCGTATGCCATTGTGCAAGCGCATTCTGTATTGAAATTCTATTCTATTTATTGTAATGAGGTCTATTGATAGGTCTTAAAGGATATTTAGCACATCCATAGGATTTTCTTTTGTATTTACTTCGGAATCCTGGAAATGTATTGTTCCATTTCTTCCAGTACAGCCTGGTCAAGACCGAGCCGGGTTCCAATCCCTAAAAAGAACGGCAGCTTAGACATTTCCTTAAGTGTCATATTCTGAATATCCGCTTTATCTGTGTATACCAGCATTGGTGCCTTCTCATATAAATACTCTCTTACCTGCGGATTTTTTACCAGCTCCTTCACACTGTCTTCCAAACTATAATAAGGACGATAATCCTTGGAAAGCTGATATTCAAACTGCCACCTTCCCGCATCTGCGCAAATGGCATCTCCCGGTTGATAATCGCATTTTTCTCCATTTATTATCACTTCTCCAACTGGTGAAGGAAGCACAATCTGGGCTTTTGCATCAAATGGGATTTGGCATCTCAATAAAAGCTTCTCCTCCTCATCGATTTCCCAATAAATACTGTACCTTCCCGCCGACGTCTGAAGATTCGTATCCATCCATTTTATCTCTGGATGGATATGGGGATGAATTAAGACTTGTTTAAAGCCTGCTCCTCCATTCTGTTCATTTACAGGTTCTATTCCCGCCATATGGCAGTACATCCATTCCTGCACCGAACCGTTCACATAATGGTTCAGGGAATTCATCCCACTATCACTCATGCTGCCGTCCGGATTTAAGGCATCCCATCGTTCCCACATCGTGGTAGCTCCCAATTTCACAGGGTAAAGCCAGCCTGGATACTCTTCATTTAGCAATAGCTGAAATGCGAGATCGCTGCGATTACAGACAGATAACATTTTCATGATAAAGGGCGTTCCCACGAATCCCGTTTTTAAGCGGTATCCGTCTTTTCTGAACCGAAGCAGAAATTGATCCTTAATGGTTTCCAGCTGTTCCTGTTCTTTGACAATTCCAAATACCACGGCAACGATATAGGCCGATTGTGTATCAATGCTTAATTTCCCATTTCCAGTAAAGAACTCTTTTATTATTGCATTTCTAATACGATCTGCTTTTTCCTGATATATTCTAAAGTCTTCCTGTTTGCCCAAAATTTGAGCAGTTTCTTTCAAAATCACCGTAGAATAATAAAAATAAGCACTCGAAATATAATAAACATCGGTTCCGCCTGTCGGCATATGATAATATCCTCCATCAAGTGCCAGCCAATCTCCATAGTGGAATCCGTTCTGCCATAAATCAGGATTTGTTTTGTGCTCTTCATTCTGCTTGTCGATATAGGTAATCCAAGCCTTCATGCTCTCGTATTGTTCTTCCAAAATACTGGCATCCCCATAATAGCGATACAGCGTCCAAGGAATTATAAGCGCTGCATCTCCCCATGCTGCGGAGGTTCGTTCATTCCGCCCTACAGAAGGCACAATCTGGGGAACTAATCCTCCCGTATCAATCTGCTCTAATGAAATATCATTTAAATATTTACGGAAAAATCCATAACAATCCATGTTCAATGCTGCAGTTCCCGCAAACATTTGGGCATCCCCAGTCCAACCCATTTTCTCATCTCTTTGTGGACAGTCTGTTGGAATATCTAAAAAATTTCCTTTTTGGCTCCATAAAATGTTTGAAATCAATTGGTTAATTCTTGAATTTCCGGTTCGCATATACCCAGTTCTCTCCAGGTCGGTATATACAACCTCCCCTTTAAAGTCCGCCAAGTGCACTTCTGTAAAGCCGGTCAATCTAACATAACGAAAGCCAAAAAAACAAAGCCGGGGGCGTACCTCCTCCTCTATTCCATTCGATATGTAGTCAAATCTGGCTTTTGCGGTTCTGTAATTCCCATTATAGAAGCACCCATTTTGCAGTACTTCCCCATGCTCTAAGCTCACCTTACTTCCTGCCTTTTCCCGGCATGTAAAGGCAACCCAGCCGACCATATTCTGCCCCATATCAAGTACAGTCTCCCCATTCGGTGTTTGAAGGACTGCAACCGGCTGAATCCTTTCTTTTACTCTTATCGGAAGTCCCAAGCGGTCTTTTACCACGGTTTTATCAAGCTTTCCAAGTTTTACAGGATATTCCTCTGTATCTTTAAGTGTTGTATCTTGAATTTCACCGTCATACATATCGCTGAACATGATTCTATTTTTCTTAATTTTCCAAGTTAAATCCGAACAAATTTTAAGCTCATCATTAACATATAAATCCGCCAGCAATTCAAAGCTTTTCCCTTTTCGGTAATTGTCGTTCTGGCGATAGCCATACAATCCTTTATACCAGCCATTTCCCGCCGAGATTTCCAGCCGGTTTGTCCCTACGACGAGCAAGCTCGTAACATCGTAGGTTTGGTATTGTACGTAATGGTTGTATACGGTAATCCCCGGAGCAAGTATCTCATCCCCTATGCGCTTTCCATTGAGGAAGGCCTCATAGACTCCCAGGCAGGTCAGATAAAGCCGGGCTTGATCTATCTTTTCCTCCAGAAAGAACTCCTTTACAAATACCGGCTGAACAGTTTCGTCTAAATCCGGTGAAATACAACTGCCCTGAAACCCTTGCTCCATAAGTCCAGTCTCAAACCAGGATGAGTCACTCTCTTCGCACTCCCCCAGGTCATTCCACACCTTGACCTTCCAATAATAACGCCTTCTTGGTTCTAATGGAAAATCGATCCTCGTTCCAACACCTAGAACTTCCCTGGAGCGCCCCGAATCAAAGAGAATATTATGAAACTCCTTACTATCACTTACAAGTATCTGGGCCGCCTCCTGATACTTTCCTTTTTCACAATCTACAATGTAGCTTGCTGTTATTGTTTTATAAAGATATCCCATTGGTTTTTCTATATGGTTTATTTTCATACTATGTATTTTCATTTCAATCCATCCCTCCGAGAAATTCTTAGTTATTTATTTTTTTGCACCTGCTGCCTCCGTTACTATTTAACCTTTTACACCGCCAGCTGTCAATGAGGATACGAAATATTTCTGTAAGAACAGGAATACCACATACAATGGAATAATAATCATACAGATAGCAGCACACAAAAGTGGCCAGTCAGTTCCAAATTCCCCTTTGAAGTTCATAAGTCCCACCGTCAAGGGCAATCCTCTCGTAGTAGTCAGTGTAGCAGTCTTTGCCCACATTAATTCTCCCCACACAAAAGTAAAATTCATAACAATGCATGTAGACAATGCTCCTTTCATCAATGGCAATACCACTTTAAACAGATTTCTTATTTCACCCGAACCGTCTATTCTTGCAGCCTCTAATAATTCCTTGGGAACGGTATCAAAGAAATTTTTTAAAATAATCGTAGTTCCAGGTATTGACCAGCCCACATAGGCTAACACAATGGCAATATACTGAATTTTAAGAAAACCCAATTTTGACATCATCATATATAACGGTATAATAATCGTTTCTGTCGGGAGCAGCTGAATCGCAAAACACAAAATAATAATTAGGCCCGCAAAGGGAATTTTGAGCCTCGCCAATGCATATGCCGCCATAACAGAGATGATTTCGATACTGATTAATGATATGAAGGCAATAACGATACTATTGAAAAAATATTCTCCAATATGACCTTGTACAAAAGCTTTTGCAAAGTTCTGTAAGCTGATTCCCATTGGTAATGCCCATATGTTTGCAAAAAACTCATCCAATGTTTTAAAGGATGTCTGAAGGGAAAAGAGGATTGGATAAATCCATACAACGACCAGGGAAATAAGAATGATACGGCTTATGACCGGAAATACCTTCATCTTTTTAGTACTCATACTTTTCGCCCCCTATTCCTTTTCTCAATATAGCTAAAATCGTAATTACAATTCCAGCATAAATCACGCTGTTCGCTGCCGCCACGCCATACTTATTGGACATAAATGCCTGCTCTAAAATCTTCAGCGGCGCCGTCTTTGATATATCTCCAGGACCGCCCCCTGTCATGGAAAACACGATATCATAAGTTTTGAATGCACTCATGACACACATAGATAATGCCAGCTGAATCGTCGGCTTTACCAGCGGCAGGATAATATAACGTATTTCCTGGCGATAGGTTGCTCCATCCAGTTTTGATGATTCAAAGAGATCTACAGGTAATCCAATAATACCTGTAAATACAAGCATCATTACCGTTCCACTGCTTCTCCAGCCTTGTACCAGGCCAATTACAACCAATACCATTCCTTTTTTTGCCAGCCACGCATTTTGAAGATTGGCTAATCCTATCAATCCTAAAATGTTATTCAAAAGCCCCTCATCTGTGGCCAGTACCAACGTAAACAAAAGGCCAACTACAGATAATGGAAGCATAACCGGACTATAGAATACAAACCGGAACAGCGCGCCTTCTACCTTTGTCACTTTATATATTAACAAGGAAAGCAAAATCCCCAAAAACATGGCAGTCGCAGTTGCTATCACCGCAATCACTAAAGAGTATCCCATAGCTTTCATACTTGCTTTATCTGAAAATACCTTTATAAAATTCTCAATTCCTACAAAGCTCATAGAAGTGATTCCATCCCACTTCGAAAAGCTAAGAACGATATTCCAAATGACTGGAATGATCGTAGAAAAGGTCACGATAATCAACGCCGGCAGGCTGAATAATCCGCCAATAAGCTGTAATTTCCTTGTACTGCTCAATGTTTTTCCTCCTTTTTTGTCCAAAAAATACCACCTCAAAAAATGCCGTTTCTTTGAGGCAGTATTCCAGTCCTTATAAAACTATTTATTTATTGCGGCTTGTCTTAGTTCTTCCAGTTCATCCAACGACGCTTTCCCATTGTAAATGTAATTTGCAGGCATTTGATTCTGCATATAATCAGATAATTCAGCACCTACATTGATGATTTCTGTAGGATAAATCTGATTGGAGCATCTTGATATGGACTCCATGAAGAATGTATCTACATTTGCCCCACTCGCAATTTTGGCACATGGTACCTGTCCACCTTCTGCGCGGAACGTCATAATCTCTTCGCTGGTAAGATACTTCATGGCTTCAATGGCACCTTCCACATTTTTAGAGCTAGTGGGAATGAAGTATCCGTCACAGCCTCCCAAAAGAGCATTGGTAGGATTCTTGCCCATGGCCGGAAAATCACAAATCTTATACTCTTTTAGCCCGGAATTATCAATGGTTGTTTTCATGGCAGTAGTAGGTTCAAATATAAAGCCCACTTTGTGGGAAGAGATTGCTCCATAAAGTTGGTCCTGTGTTACGGCAAGAGCGCCCTCGCCCGGATAGAAAAGTCCTTCTTCAAACACATCCTTTACCAGGTCGAACGCTTTTACAATATGCTCATCCTTAAATGACACTTCTCCTGCATTCCATTTGTCTAACTCCTCGTCCGTATCCCAAACCTGCATTACTGAATTTCTAGTCAGCCAGCAAGCATAAGTATCCGGAATTCCAGCTCCTGAAGCATCTGAGTTCTCCTTAATTCTCCTGCACAGATCACAAAACTCTTCCCATGTCATCTGATCCTTGATTTCTTCATCTTTAATGCCTGCTGCCCTGGTGACTTCTAAATCAACCAGCATTGCCGGATACACCGTTTTATAGGCTACATTATAAAGTTTCCCATCATATGTGCCAATATCCAGAACGCCATCGTTAAACGTTGCTTTCCACTCCTCATCCATATAGGGGGTCAGGTCTGTTGCGATACCTACCTCCGTGAAGCTATTCATCTGGTTCGGCCAGTATTGCACCAGATCAATCTGTTCATTCGCCGCGGCAGCTGTTTTCACGGTCTGCTCTACCGATGCTGAATCCCAGGTCTTCGTTATGATATTATACTTATCACCCAGCTTTTCTACTAGTTTCTTCTCTACAGCATTGTTTACCTCTCCAGGATTAGTGATCATAATAACCAGATCCTGCTTTTCACCCGTTGCTGCCCCTTGACTCACAGAATCCTTGCTCTTATCAGGCTGGCTATTTCCGCCTGCACAACCAGCTGCTGTGAGCGCAAGGACTCCTGCTAATAATGCTGCTAATAATTTCTTTTTCATTTTTTCCTCTCCTTCTATCAAATGATAAATAAATTATAACAGAACCTTTTTCTTTCATTTATGCTGAAATTCCACAAAAACATGTCACTTTAACCTACTCATCTTTATTTCCACTCCGAAATATTCCTGCATTTTTTCCTGTATATCTGCGGAAAATTCTTGAAAAGTATGCGTAGTTGCTAAATCCAACTTTTTTTGCCACTTCGCCTATGGAGGTGTTCGTATATTTTATAAGTCCTACTGCTTTCTGGATGCGAAGTTCAATTAAATAATCGGTAAAGCTTTTACCCACCTCTTTCTTAAACCTGGATGATATGTAGTTTGGAGTCCGCTCAAACACCTCACCAATTGATTCCAAACTAAGAGGTTCATCATAATGCTCCTCTATGAAAAAGCATATGTTCCTAACCATAACCGAATAGTTTTCAGCATTACATGGTTTTGAACTTTTCTCCGCTGAATGCCCTAAAAACTTCTCAAACTGCCGAATACAGTCTGAAAAATGCAGCGCATTATCAATTGTGCTCCGTTCAAAATCCAAATCGCTTTCCAGATCACAGCGACGGACAAGATAAAGATATAAACGTTTTAAAAATGCCACCATTTCATTTTTAGGATAGCGCTTCTGGCACCCTAATTCATGCAAGGCTTCCATGTGTCTGTGTAATTCTTTATTATCACCTTGAATCAGACTTTCCCTGATTGCTTCCATCATGTCCTTCTGTATCTTTTCAGGAAATCTTTCACCATTAAGGTTCTTTTGTATAAATAACAAGCAGGAGCCACGCTCATGATAGTAAGTGTCCTCCAAAGCTTCATATGCATGGGAATAGACCAAGCTTATTTCTTTCAACCCCCTGCAATCGGAAATCCCCGCTGTAATTGCCAGGTTATTTTCCATCATCTTTTTATTGATACTTGACAGCACAACCTTCAATTGATATTGATGGTTTAAACTTATCATCAGCGAAGGCTCTCCCTTGCCAATCAAAAGCAACTGCTTTTCTCCCATAGAAATAAGTACCCCAAAATCCTGAAGCTGCTCCCTGATCCAATCCAGAACTTCTGTCTGTATTAGCTTTTTAGGAATTTTTCCATCTGCTTGTTCCACCCGGAGAATTGCTAAAAAAACAAGATTATGGCCCAAAGAAAATTGATATTTATTTTCCAGAAACTCCTTAATCTTCTCCTCATTTTCAATCGGGCTTTTCTGGGTAAGGGCATGAATAAAGCTTTTTTCGAAAATGTGGTAGTATGCTTCTTTTTCTTTACGCTCGCCTAATATTTCCTGTATTTTTTTCATGACGACCTCTATCAGTACACCGGGCTTAATCGGCTTTAGAATATAGTCGTCCGCTCCAAGGTTTATAGCCTTCTGCGCATATGAGAATTCAGAATAAGCGCTAATTAAAATGAATTTACAGTTATTAAGTTTCTTTTTTACCTGCTCCAAAAGTTGCAAACCATCCATATTTGGCATTCGGATATCTGCAATTATAATATCTGGTTGAAATACCTTCAGCGCTTTTGCCGCTTCCAGACCATCTCCAAATTCACTAATCTCCTGTATGCCATATTCTTCCCATGGAATTCCATAATGAATGCCTTCACGAACCTGTAGGTTATCATCCACCACCATTAGTTTCATAGCGCGTCCTCCATCCCCATTCTAATCCTCACAAAAGTTCCATAGCCTTTTTTGCTGAATATTTTCACTCCATATCCTCCCCCGTAACGCAGATGAACCCTTTCATTGATATTGCGGAGCGCAAATGCTTCCTTAGAATCTTTTTTTTCAAGTATGTGGTTCAATCTTTTTGCATCACATCCAACTCCATTATCTATAACAATAATATCTATCCCACTGGAAACTTTTCTGATTCTAATTTTGACTTTTCCACCTTCACTCACATTTTTCAAACCATGCTGGATAGCATTTTCAATCAGAGGCTGCGTAATTAATTTTGGAATCTTATACCCATACACTTCTTCTGGGATATCACTGATGAAGGCTACCCTATCGCCCATCTGAAAATCAAGCAGAAAAAGATAATTATCAATGAACTCCATATCATCCTGAATTGAAATGATTCCCTCACCATTGCGTAAAATATGGCGATAGACATCCCCTAAGGCCTCCAGCTGTTCACTTACTTCATAATCCTTGTTCCGGATTGCCAGCCAGTGGATAGCCTCTAAAGAATTATATAGAAAATGTGGGTTCATCTTTGCTAATAATGCTTCCCGCTCTGCTTCCTGAGTTTTTATCGTCTGCATATATACCTGATTAATCAATTCGTTAATATGTGCCACCATGTTCTCAAATCCGCTTTCTACATGTCCTATTTCATCACGGGCAACTTTATAGTCTTTCTTTTCTAATATACCACTCTTTACTGTGTCAATGCGGATCGAAAGGTGCTGCAATGGCTTGATAATGGTATGGTTTTGGATCATCCCATATACAACTCCAAAAATAATACATAACAGGACTGCTGCAATAATGAAAAGAATCTGGGTATTATAAAAAGAAAGTTTCCTCTCTATCTGAAACAGATACAGACCGCTGCTTCCACATTTGGTAAATAATACAATAAAAGTCCCATTATCGGCTCGAATAGGAAAATATCCCGACTCTCCGTTACCCTTGGAGCCCATATATGTTTCCCAGCAAAGCCTTGCTAATCCCTTATTTTTTTCACGTGATACCAAGGTATTTCCCCGGCTATCTGCTATAATTATATCAAAAACTCTATTTTCCTCCTGATTCGGAACCAACTGTCCGAGAAATTCGCTTGCATTGATGTGTATACTGAGCACTCCCTGATTTTGTAATGTCAACTCCTTCATAACCGTTGTATAATACGAAATCTGATTCTGGACAGAGGTAATAATTCCCTTTTTAAACGTAACCGGATGCTCCGGCCTCCAAAGATAAGTTGCTTTTTCCTGCTCAATTTGCCGGGTATATGCGGTATCTTCTTCTTCGTTCATATAGAGAGGGCCTCTCTGAAAAAGAACAATTCCTTCCTTACTAAGAGTAATTGTACTGCAATAATCAATTTTTTCAGCTGCATCTACCATTTTTTTTGCAGCATTTTTATAATCCATAACCGTAGCCCTATCTGCCGCCAAATCCTGGATTGCTTTATCTCCCGCTAAAGTGGCAGCTTCTCTGGCAACCAGCTCATACATATTTTCAATATCCTTCCCGGATTTTGCCATCTGACTCATTTGGATTTCATATAAATTTTGCTCGCTCAGGTGTAAAACTCTAGATGTCGTGAGGATACCCAGAAGGATAATTGGAATGATGACGCAAAACACAAGTGATGCTACCATTTTTCTGCGGATAGAAAGATTCTTCACATAATTTTTCCAGTGCTTTAAGTTGATTTTTCTTTTCATTTCTCTTCTCCATTGTTTCCATTTTATCACTTAGAAACTTATTGCTACTAATAATATACTACACAAATATGTCAAAATTCTACGCTTCGAAACTTCGTTATTATTAAAACAGCCTAGGGATATACTTCGATTCTATATCCCTAGACCCATTCTCTGTAAAACAATTACTTTCTTTATTTCTTATAACTCCCATTTATAGGTGAAACAGCATTTCCACCTCTTTAGAACCAACCTCTTTCCCGCAATTTTAACAATTTGAAGTACCAGTTTCAGTATATAAACCTCGATCAAGCCATTCTCTTCCACCGCAAATATAATTTCCCCAAAAAGGAAAAAGAAAAGAGGCCTATACTAAATAACCTCTAAGGTTAGATTCCAATCTAACCTTAGAGGTTCACTGCATAAGGAATATACCTATCTATTTATAATTTAAAATCACAGAGAAAGCCCGCATTTGTATACGCCTTTTTTACAGGGCTATAATCACTGATCTTATTTCCGCCCAAATACAGCTCTTTCAGGTTCGTTAATCCCTTCAGCGCCACAACACTTGTAATCCTGTTTTCCCTCAGATACAGCATCTTCAAATTCGACAGCTTTGCCATGGGAGACAGGGAAGAGACTTTATTGCCGTTTAATGACAGCACCGTCAGCTTGCCCATCCCGGATAAGGCCTTGATATTGCTAATGGTATTCCGCTGCAGATATAACGTCTCAACCTTCTTCAGGTTCGTCAGCGCCGTAATATCCGTAATCTTATTATAGGACAAATCCAGGTATTGCAGATTCGTCAGAGCCTTCAATGCCGCCAGGTCGCTGAGCTTATTATAGCCTAAGGTTAACCGGGTCAGCTTCTTCAAGCCCTTCAGCCCATCAATTTTCTGTATGCTGTTATTATTTAACTCCAAAAGCTCCAGCTTCGTCAGCTTGCTTAAGGAAGTGATGCCCGTTATCTTATTCTCACTTAAATATAATTTTTGCAGGTTGGCCATCCCTGATAGGGAGCTGATATTTGTTATCTGGTTGCCCTTTAGGGAGAGCACCTGCAGCTTTGTCAGTTTTTTCAGTGGGCTGATATCTGTAATTGCGTTCTGGGGAAGATATAGGGCCTGCAGGTTCGTAAGGCTTCCTAAGGCTGCAATACTTTTTATGCCCAGGTCCCCGGCACTCAGATATTCCAGGTTTGTCAGCATTTTCAGGTCATCCAGGCTTTTTGTCCCTGCCGGAAGCTTCAGCCTGTAGATGCTCTTTAAGTCCGACATGGTGAGGCTGCCCTCTTTATTTCCCAGCCTCTCCCTGACAGCCTGTAGGACTGCCGGATCCTTAACGGTAACCGTCTGGGCCTGCTCCGGTGAAGGTGTTCCAAAGGAGCCCATTTCCGATAAGATGGTGGACCAGCCGTCCAGGTGGTATTTCAGCCCTGTACTGTCATTATGATCCGGGACATTACCAAGGCTCCAGACGGAAATGCCTCCTAAGCCATATTCCTTGGATAATTCAATTTTTGCGGTGATGCTGTTACTGTCCTCATACAGGATTACATTCCAGGATTTGTCCGAGGAATTAAAATACTGGATATAGGGACTTTGGAGGTCATTATTGTATCCATAGCTTATATTTTTTCCATAGCCGTCCAGGTTATCTACCCTGGCTTTGATTGTGGAATACAAGGGGACTGCCCTTCCCTTTCTGCTAAGGGCTGTTCCGGCAAGCTCCGCCCATCCTGCTGCACTGCTTACATCAAACTGCCACTGGGCGCTGTCAAAGGTGAGCTGCAGCCATACCTTCGATAGCTGGGAAGGATCCGCTGCCGCGCTCTGCATATCATTTAAGGCTGCCCGGAGCTTACGGATGGGCGCCAGACTGTCAATCGGCTCCAGCACATCATAGCCGGTATACTGCTCCACCTGTTTTTTCTGAAGCTGCCCCGCCGGTTCATAATCATGTGCCATCAGGATAACACGGTCCGCGATCTCAAGGATACCCGGGTAGTCGTAGCCATCATAATACAGCAGAGGATTGACAGCTACGTACAGATTTTTACCGCTGATAGAAAGCTGGGCTTTTAATTCCGTCAGGAACTGGATGAAATAGGTGCTGATTGGCTGGCCATCATATAAGACCGGATTCTTACGGCTGTCCGTATCACAAAGGCCTTCAAAATCAACCACTACTCCATCATAGTAGATGCCTTCCCCCTGGGTAATATCCGCCTGAATATTATCCATAATGGCCTGGACTATGGCCTGGCGTTTATCCGCATAGGGCAGCAGCACTTTACAGTCACTGCCTCCCATATATACGTTCAGCTGGATCGATTTTCCCCTGTCCTTCGCATATTTCACCGCCTGAAGGTAGTCTGTGGGATAGTAAAAGCCATAATTGCCGTTCTTTCCCTTGACCGTATTTAAGCTGGTTGGATCCGCGGAGTCAATTCTGCTCCAGGCAAAGCTCAGGGAATCCAGCTGGTCTATGTACTGCTTTATCTTCTCGGAAAATGCTGTGGTAGCAGGATAAAAAGCGTGGAGTTCACCTGCATTTCCCGAAGAATTGCCGGCACTGGAGGTGCTGGCTGTAGCTGGAGTTACTTCTGCCGCCGCAGCTGTCATGGGCCACACCATTCCTGAAATAAAGACCAGAAGGCTAAAGTAGACCACCAGTGATTTGCTTAGGGCCATTCCCCAAAAACGCCTTGGGGAAATTTTCCGCAGCTGCCTTATTCTTTCATTACAATCGTATCTGTTTTGTCCTTGGTTATTTCTTTCCATTATCAATCCTGATTCCTCCCATCATTAATTACATCCTATCATCCATGTATTATATATTATAGGCTTTCTATACATTATGGATTCCCCATAAAATTCCATATCCACTTACAATATATAGAAATTTTAACTTTATCACTAATTATATAACACAGTAATAGAAATATCAAAGTTTTTTAAGCAATTTTCCATGGGAAAACCTTCCTGTTTGAAAATACAAAAAGAACCATATGGATTAGACGCTAAAGCTAGCCCAATGGTTCTTGTAAAATTCATTTAACTTATTTGATCTTATTTGCCAATCTAAATTCCGGTTATTATTGGACGTTGCTCTGGTAAATAAGCAGGATCAATTTATATTTAACTATCATGATACTGGCTCTTTAACAGGCTGATTTCCTGTGCGTAACCCTCCAGGTCATTGGGGGTTTCAAGATAAAAGGGCAGTTCCCGGAGAACCGGATGGTTTATGATCCTTGTAAAGGCCTCCAGGCCGATGCTCCCCTCCCCTATTTTCTCGTGCCGGTCCTTATGGCTTCCTCCCGGGTTCTTGCTGTCATTGATGTGGATTGCCCTTAACCGATCCAGGCCGATTACCCGGTCAAATTCCTCCAGGACACCATCAAGGTTATTTACAATATCATACCCGGCATCAAATACATGGCAGGTATCCAGACAGACGCCCATCTTATCATTTAAAGCAACTCCGTCCAGGATCATGCGCAGCTCCTCGAAGGTACCGCCAATCTCCGTGCCCTTGCCGGCCATGGTTTCCAGCAGCACCGTGGTGGTTTGCCCCGGAGTCAGGATAGCGTTAAGCATATCCGCAATCTGGGCAATGCCTGCCTCAGCACCCCTTCCCACGTGGCTGCCGGGATGAAAATTATATAAATTGCCCGGCAAAAACTCCATCCGTTTTAAATCATCCTCCATTGTTTCAAAGGCAAACTCACGGGTTCTTCCCTCCGGTGAGCCAGGATTAAGGGTGTAGGGCGCATGTGCCAGCAGGGGTCCAAAGGAATGCTCCTTTGCCAGTTCCTGCAGCTTCCGGGTATCATCAGGATTGATTTCCTTAGCCTTGCTGCCCCGGGGATTGCGGGTAAAAAATTGAAAGGTATTTGCTCCTATGTCCAGTGCTTCCTTTCCCATGGCATAATAGCCCTTGGAGACGGAGAGATGGCAGCCTATTTTCATCATATCTGTGGTTCCTCCTGTTTATTTTGCTCTTGCATACTGGACCGGCCATTCCAGGTCCTCTTTTAATTCCTTGGCGGCCTGGAGGGGCCAGTAAGGATTTCTTAGCAGCTCCCTTCCCAGGAAAATGAAATCCGCCCTGCCGTTTTGCAGGATCTCCTCGGCCATAAGCGGCGAGGTAACCAGTCCACCGGTGATTACACTCATATTGGTCAGTTTTTTAATGGTTTCTGCAAATTTCGTCTGATATCCGGGATAGACCTTCATGATCACATTAACAACAGCCCCTGAGCTGACATTCACCAGATCAATCCCTTCCTCCTTCAACGCATTTAATATGCTCGCCATATCGCTGTCATGGTTGCCGCCCTCCGCATAATCCTCTGCGGATACCCTGACAATAATGGGCTTTTCCTTTGGCCATACCGTCTTTATCTCCTGAAGTATCTCCCTTAAGAACCTCGAACGGTTTTCCTCGCTGCCACCATATTCATCTGTCCTTTTATTCGTCAAAGGGGATAAGAATTCGCTGATCAGATAGCCATGTGCCGCATGGATTTCAATAGTATCAAAGCCTGCCTCATCGGCTCTCCTTGCCGCCTCCCGGAAAGCAGCCTCTACCGTCTTAATGTCCTCCTTCGTCATCTCCAGGGGTACCCTGTACTGTTCGCTGAATGCAATTGGGCTTGGCGCGATGCTGGCCTCTGCCAGAACCTCTGATTTCCTGCCTGCATGGCCTAACTGTATTCCCACCTTGGCACCCTGTTCCTGGCAGGCCTTAACGGCCCGTCTTAAGCCGTCTACCTGTTCATCCTTCCATAGTCCCAGATCCCTGTCACTGATCCGTCCCCTGTTCTCCACTCCTGTAGCTTCAAAAATAATCAGGCCAACCCCGCCGACCGCCCTGGTAGCATAATGTATGAAATGCCAGTCATTAGCCATTCCATCATTGTCCGCGCTGTACATGCACATGGGCGGCATTACAATCCTATTTTTTAACTCCATGCCTTTTAAGCTAAACCTGCTAAACAGCTTTGTCATAGCAATTCCTCCTCATAATCAGATATCCACAGGTAATTGCGGAACCAGAAGTTAAAAAGCAACTTCTCATAACTTATATTATAGAAAGAAAGTACATCTTTCTATAATCGGGATGCACGGCGCAAATGCAGCGCCTTTTATGAGAAGTTAAAAAAGCAACTTCTCATAACTTATATTATAGAAAGTAAGTACATCTTTCTATAATCGGGATGCACGGCGCAAATGCAGCGCCTTTTATGAGAAGTTAAAAAGCAACTTCTCATAACTTATATTAATTATAGCACTTTTATATTACATAAAATATGATTTCCGTCAAATTTATTATTTCCGGGGCATCTGTTCCAGTTTATCCACAGGCTGAACAAAAATACTATCAAATAATTTATCCAGGTATCCTGCATAATATCCCACTAAAGTTAAGATTTAGCACATTTTACGATAATTTTAGCATCGCTGCCAAATCCCGTGTAGGTTATACTTATCTTAGAACTACCCTGCAATAAATTATTAGATAAAATGATTGGAGATAGGAACTATGACTTTGATAATTACCAGGAACCAGGTTAATAACAGAGAGGCGTATATAAAGCTTGCAAAAGCTTTTGCCGCAGATGCGCGCCACGACAAGGGCTGCCGTGACATGAAGGTATGCGTGGATGAAAAGGAAGCTGATTATGTTACCTTTGTCTCCCTTTGGGATAGTAAGGAGGATTTTGCTGCCCACTGCCAGGGACAAACCTTTGCGAAGCATATTCCTGGGATGGGCTTGTATTATGCAGGCGGGACGGATACCTTTCTGGAGGTATTAGAATAATGCCCCTGTAAGACCAGCCCCCCTGGGTCAGGTCCGCAACATTATCCTACATAAAATTTGCGAATATAGAGGCACCGACTACGGTAATCAAACCGGCAACTGCAATTGACAGGCTGCTCATGGCTCCTTCGACCTCCCCCATTTCCATGGCTTTTACGGTACCAACGGCATGGGCTGCCGATCCAATTGCTATCCCTTTGGCGATGGGATCTTTAATGCCGAACAGCCTGCAGACATGCTCTGCTATGATATTGCCCAGAACACCGGTAATAAGAATCACCGCCACGGTTATGGTCACAATCCCGCCCATTTCCTCCGACAGCCCCATGGCTATTGCCGTGGTGATGGATTTGGGAAGGAGGGTGACATATTCCTGGTGGTTGAAACGGAACAGCAGGGATAGCGCCAGGATACAGGTCAGGCTGGTAATTACCCCTGACACCAGGCCTGCCATAATTGCTTTTACATTCTTCTTTAAGAGCCCCAGCTGTTCGTACAACGGGATCGCCAGGCATACGGTGGCGGGAGTCAGAAGATAGCTGAGATATTTTGCCCCTTCATTATAGCTTTCATAGTCGATACGGAATACCAGAAGAAATAGTATAACTGCAACAACTGAAATCAGAAGCGGGTTAAATATTGCCAGCTTATATTTTTTCTTAACAAGGCTTCCCAGGCCATATGCAAATATACTAACCAATACACCAAAATAGGTGGAATCATATAATATATCTTTAATCATTCTCGCTCCATTCTGCCGCCAGCTTCTCCTCTGGCTCCTCAGCTGCTTTTCTGCTCCTGCCCTTTCTCCCGTGTATGGCAAACTGGGTCACCCTGCCGGCCACAGCCATGACGGCTACTGTAGATACTACCGTGATAATAAGGAGGGGGATCCAGATTGCTTTCAGCTTATCCCAGGCTTCAAGCACCCCTACTGCTGCCGGGATGAACATCATCGGCATGATCTCTATCATGAATTTTCCAGCTTCACGTACGGAATCCAGTGGAATGATTTTAAATTTTAATGCCAGCAGCATGAGTATTAACCCATAAATACTTGCGGGAATTTGCAAAGGAATGATAAATTTAAGTATTTCTCCGAGAAATGTAACTGCAAGTATAATCCCAAATTGTTTCGCGTATTTCATCTAATGCTCTCCTATAAAACATATCACATACCGAAACCGCTGTAGCTTGCACAACTTATTTCGAGTATATTTACGAATTGTATCTTACCACAGGAGAAACCAGATTTCTATCCATTCTTTTATTTTTGTTGCATTGTTGTTTTTTTATGGCATCATCATTCTTCTTTCATCCAATATGGACAACTTCTTTCTAAAAGCATTAAATTTCTGCCATACCTTAATCATCTTCTACCTCGACCAACTCATGCTCAGTGTACTTCCCTGCATCCAGATCCGCAATGGACATTTTCAGCCTTGCCATGTTGGCATCACTGTAGAACGGATCTACGGTCACCTCAAACGGGATCCTTTTTTCTCTGCCCACTTTCGTTGCAAACATAGTAAAAGCTGCTGTTATGGTCAATCCCATTTCCTTGCAGGCCTGTTCCATACTCTGATTTATGTATACCAAAAAACAGGGATAAAATCCTGTTTATGGATCTTACCCCTGTTGCTAATATTTTAATTACATTTTCACTGAATAAACGGTAGAAAAGGGACTATAAACCTTTTTCTTCCCTACTATCTTGTAAGTCCTGACCTTATAATAATAGGTTTTCCCCTTGGTCAGTCCATAATTGATGAAATGCAGGGAGGTAGTGGTTTTTGTCAAACGATATGGCTCCTTCAGGGAGGAGGTCCTATAAACCTCATAGCCGCTTGCACCGCTTACCTTGTTCCAGGTAAACTTTGCCGTGCCGGACTTCACCTTAACCAGCTTCGTATTGCCCGGTGTAGCGGGTATCGGCTTTACGCTGGCTACGGCAGAACCGCTTCCATATACTTTCTTCGCTCCCTGGGACCGGTATGCCATTACTTTATAATAATAAGTGCTCCCGGTTGTTAACCCCGTATCGGTAAATGATCTTGCTGTGGTCTCCTTTACCTTTACATATTTTCCAGTTTTCGAGCCGGATCTATATACTTCATAGCCGGAGGCTCCACTTACAGCTCCCCAGGTAATCTTAGCACTATTATGTCCTCCTGACACCGCTTTTATGGAGCCTGGCGTAGAAAGCTTGACAGCTACAGAGCAGGTAGCCTGCACCCCGTCACCGGCAGTTGCGGTGACCGTTGCGGTTCCTGTTCCTACTGTTTTTATTTTTCCTTTTGAATCAATTGTAATTATAGATTTATCACTGCTGGTCCAGGTGACTGTCCTATCGTCCTTTGCATCCGTCGGATTAAAGGCTGCCGTAAGTGTCTGGCTGCTACCAAGGTACAGCGTCAGGCTCTGCTTACTGAGGGTAATGCCTTTGATATCAGAGCTTACATTTACAACGCAGGAGGCCACAACAGAGCCGCTCCTGACAGTGATTGTCGCTTTTCCTCTTTTTAAAGCGGTGATGCTTCCATTGGAAAAGGTTGCAACTGATTCATCTGAGGAGGTACCTGTAATCTCGTCCGTCGCATCCGCAGGCAATACCGTAAGCTGAAGCTGCTGCGCCTGCCCTACGATTAAGGAAATCTCCTTCTGCGCCAGCTCCAGGGAGGTGGTAGGGCTTAGCACTGTCACAGGTATACTGTGGGTAAGAACCCCAACCTTTGCCGTAACCGTAGTTTTCCCTGACCTAACAGCAGTAAGAGCCCCGTTTACAACCTTGACGATAGCTTCGTCCCCGCTGGTCCAGGAGACCGTCTTATCATCTGTAGTATCCATGGGATCATAGGAAATCACAAGCTTTTTGCTCTCACCCTTATACAAGGTGATCCTGTCATAATCTGAGAACAGCTCCTTCAAAGGGCTGTATACTGTAACCTTGCAGGAAGCGGCTGCTGTCCCGGTGGTTGCTGTTATGGTTGCTGTTCCATTTCCTTTTGCATAAATACGTCCCTGTTCCACAGTAACCACTGAATTATTGGAGCTCTTCCAGGTTACGGACCGGTTCGTTGAGTTCGCCGGTGCAAAATCTAAGGAAAGCTTTGTTGATTCTCCCTTTTTTAAGGAGACATTATTGTCCTTAAACTCAATTGAAGTGGGATTAACCGCCGCACCACCTACGATAATATGGCAGGTAGCCGAATATTTTCCCATGGTGGCTGTAACATCAGCTTCCCCGGCTCCAACTCCCTTTACCTTACCGCTGGAATCTACCGTAAGCACAGCCTCATTGGAGCTGCTCCAGCTGATGGTTGCTATGTCGGAAGAAAATGTCGGGTAAAAGACAGGTTTTAAGGAAACAGTCCCATTCACCGCCAGATTCATTACAGCTTCTGCAAAGCTCATTTCCTCTAAGGGAAGCTTTACGATCTGGTAATATTCCGGCTGGTTCTTCCTAAAAAAGTCCTCTGCAAAGGAATTTTTATAGACCAGCACACCGGCGTAAGGGAATTCCCCGTATCCAATACCGGTTACTCCGCTGGGTATCTGTAAAGGCCGTAAGCTGTCGCAGCCATAGAATGCCCAGTTTCCAATACTCTCCAGCCCCTCAGGAAGCTCGACACTGGTCAGACTTTTGCAATTAAAAAAGGCATAATTACCAATGGCAGTTACGTTATCCTGGATTCTTACCTTAGCCAGGCTGTTGCAGCCAAAAAATGTGAAGTCCCCTATGCTTTTCACATAATAGGGTATCTTGATGCTGGTTAAGCTGGTACATTGGTAAAATGCATGGGAGCCTATATTGGTTACAGCATCTGGAATATGTATATTCTTCAAGCTGCTACAATTATAAAATGCGGAACTGCCGATCTGGGTTAAACTCTCCGGCAGGCTTACATAGGTCAGGCTGGTGCAATCCCTAAACATTGCATTTCCGATGCTGGTGACACCCTCCGGTATGGTGACGCTGGTAATGCTGCTGCAGCCGGCAAAAGCACCCGGCCCTATGGAGGTTACTCCCTTGGGCATAGAGATATCTGTCAGCTTACTGCAATTGTTAAAGGCATTGAGCCCGATGCTGGTCAATTTATCAGGCAGGTTCATGGCAGACAGCTTGATGCAATCCTGGAATGCCATATCCCCAATGTAGGTAATCCCATTGGGCAAATAGATATTCTCCAGACTGCTACAGCCGTTAAAGGTACTATTTTCAATACGGGTTACCTTGCCAGGTATATTGACATTCTTTAGGCCGGTACAATTAATAAATGCGTCCTCACCGATGGCTGTTACCGTCTCAGGCAGCGTCATCCTTGTTATCCCTGAGGCACCCCGGAAGGCACTCGAGCTGAGTTCGACTACGTCATAGGTCATGTTGCTATTCGTAACCGTGGCCGGAATAACTACATCACCTGACAACTTCTTATTAATTTCCTCTGAGTAGATTACCTGCGCCCTTCCGTTCTCCGTCCCTGTGGGTTCACTGAGTACTTTGTAGCTTATGGTCTGACCTTCATTCGTATATTGGAAGGCACTGCCAACATATGCGTATGTTGTTCCTGCCTTCATCATCATGAGTAGGGTAACCGCCAATAATATTGCCGGAAATACTTTACCTCTCATATTCCTGATTCCTTTCCTCTATGGTCTTTTGTTGCGGGCTATCATCCGATTCCTGTATTTTCCTGCTTTGTATTTCAACATTTAAAAACATAAATCGACCGCTTTATTTATTGTAACATGCCCTGACCATATATCAATCGGAAATATATTACAGTTTTACCCCTATTCTTACTCCTGCCTTAATGTGCCTAAAATGTCTACCTTATAATCCTACTTTCATAACGCCATATCTGCACCGTCCTTGCAATCCAGCAGATACAGTCCTCCTTTCACCAGCTCTAATTCCCACTGTTTCCCGGAATATGCCACCCTGCATTTCCCATCATTCCCTGCCTTAAGTCTGGCAAATTCAAGCCTTCCACCGCTCCATTTCAAATCAACGGTTATATTGCCTCTGGCACGTAAGCCCTTTACCTCTCCGGCCTCCCATTCTGTGGGAAGTGCTGGTAAAAGCCTGATAATCCCCCTCTGGCTCTGCAGGAGCAGCTCCGTGATACCGGTGACCAGACCCGTATTACCATCCAGCTCATATACATGGTCAAAGGCTCCTGCTCCCCTGGTGGGCGGATGGTATACCATATGGTTTGGCTCCAGCAGGTTCTCCATCATGCTCTTAATGTGCCCATAGGCCTGATCCCCATGGTAAAGCCTGGCTTCATAAAGCATCAGCATGGATCTTGCCCAGCCTGTGTCCTCCCAATTCTCAACCGGATCCAGCTTGGCCTGGATTGTCTTTTCCGCCGCCTCACATAACAGCGGCGCATCCTCCGGATTAATCTGGGAGAAAGGGTACAGCCCTAACAGATGGCTGGTGTGCCGGTGCTGGGGATCCGCCTCCTCCAGCCCATGGTTCCATTCAGCGATGGTTCCTTGGGGAGTCAGACGGTAAGGCAGCAGCCGGCCGGTCTTTTCACATATCCTGCGGTACCGGTCATGATCGATTCCCAAAATCTCACAGCTTTCCTGATATACGTTAAACAATTCCCGGATCATCAGTATTTCATAGGTGCACCCATTACTGATCTGGTATGGTTTTCCCCTGTAAAGGAAGCTGTTCTCCGGTGATATGGACGGGCCGCCGGTATAGTAACCTGAGGCTTCATCCACAAATAAATATTGCTCAAAGAATTCTACGGTACCCTCCAGCAGCGGCAGAAATTCCTCCTCCAGGAACTGAACATCCCGGCTGTAAAGATAATGCTCCCACATCTGCAGCATCACCCACACCCCTCCCGTAGGACAGGGAGCAATAGGGGATGCCCAGTAAGGTGCTGCAAATCCCCAGGCATTGGAGACCAACTCACCGACCCAGCCTCCCAGTCCATAGGATTCCCTGGCAGTTACGGCACCGGAAGGAGCCAGGTCTTTCGCAATCCAGCGAAACAGGGGCTTTGCCGTCTCACTTAAATTCGCCGCTTCACAGGGCCAGTAATTCATCTGGGTGTTAATATCCAAATGCATGTCACAGGTCCAGCCAATCCGGCAGGCCACATTATCATTCCAAATCCCCTGGAGGTGTGCAGGCAGGCTGGAATCCTCCCTGGAGCTTGACAGGAGCAGATACCGCCCATATTGGAACAGGAATGCCAGCTTATTGAGTTCCTCCCCTGCTCCTTCCAGCCGGAGATCTACTCTCTTCATATACTCCCCAATATCCCTTCTATGCCTTTCCAGCAACCCGGAATATTCCTTTTCCCTACACTTTTCCACATGCTGCATTACTTCCTGGAGCAATATATCTTTGAGTATTACTTTCTCAGATGCAATCTCTTGTGGCAATACATCCTGGAACATTCCATCCTGAGACATTGCTTTCCGGGCAATCACCTCACAGGGCATTCTATCATGCAGTATTCCCTCCTGAGATTCCACCCTCTGTGCAATTATCTCCTGAGGTATTATTTCCCAAGGCATCTCCTCCCGGCACTTCCCGGAAGCAGTCCTCTTAAAATCCGTCCGTATATCCAAGTATAATTTAATATCCGTAGCATCCCGGACAACAATACACTCCCTCTCTGAGCTGCTGCTACCATCGGTCACAACAGAGGCATAACCCACCGCCATAACACCGCATAGCTGGTCACAGTGCAGCGTCTCATAGGCCATGCAGGTAAAGCGCAAAGCACTATCCTCATAATACACCTCCCCATAATCATTCGCGGGAGAAAAGGATATCCTTACCTCACCTTTTTTATCAAGCGTAATATGATCCACCAGTATATGATCCGGGTTGGACAGAAAGACCTCTTCCCTATACCAACAGCCATCCTTACAAAAGGCGCCGGTCACAACCCCTTCCATAATATCCAGGCTTCTCCCATACCCTTCCACCTCATCCGGCCGGATTCCATAGTCCACCAAAACCTGCCCTACCGGAAGGTTGGTCCCATAATTATTCCTAATCCCTATAAATTCCTCCGCCTTTTCATGCACCCTATCATATTCACCCCTGGCAGCCAGCTCCCGCATCTCATAAAACGCCTGATCTGCCCCCTTCCTATTATCACCGTCACTCTTCTCCCCACTAAAAAACGTATTCTCCGACAGTTCAATCCTATTCCCCGGCAAGCTACCATAAATCATAGCCCCCATATGCCCATTCCCAACAGGAAATGCCTCTCCCCACCTAACAGCCCCCTGTTTCTCAACCAGCTTCAAACTCTCTCCTCCTTTTCCACTCTATCCCAATTACAAATCCCTACTTCAACACAAATAGGTAACTGCGCAATAACCTCACCGCAATTACCTATCACAATTCGCCCAACAAAAACCTTCTTTATACGAAACACTAACGCGGTGAAGCTGAGTGGGGCTATGTCCACCTGGGCGCAGACCGGGCCTCCCATGATTGCCTGCACTTGGCAATCATGGGATGTTAAAGGCAAGCCCAGGTGGAT
>DUNO01000081.1 GCA_012839295.1 Clostridiales bacterium | reverse complement strand
AGCACACTTTTTCTTTTTTTGTTATTCTTGATCTGATTCTAAAAGCTTGAGGTAAGATTTTCTTGTTAATCTTTCGCCAGTTTGCTTTTCAGATCTCTTTTTCTTCATCTTTACTTAACAGAGCCTTAATAACCTTTCCGATTACTTAGTATATTATTATAGTCTATTAGATTTTAAAGTTCAACGTTATCAACTTTTCACAATAACATATTAAGAAGTAATCTTTTTATTGTTACTTGCCATGTCTACTGCTACTGCTAACATTAATACAACACCTGTAATAATTTGCTGTGCATTTGCCTGCAAACCGATATTTGGCAGTCCTGTTTTTAACAAAGAAATCAGTATTACGCCTAAAGATGCACCCACAATAGAGCCTCTTCCACCACTTGTAGAAACACCACCAATAATTGCGCCTCCAATTGCCTCTAGTTCAAACCCCGCACCTGTTCCTGGTGTAATTGTAGTAAATGTCCAACCATAAGCTAAGGCTGCCAATCCAGTAAAGAATCCAGAAATTGCATATACAATGATTTGATATTTTGTGACAAAAACACCGGATAGCCCTAACGCTGTTTTATTAGAACCAATCGCAATCGTATATCGTCCCACTGTTGTTTTTCTTAATATAACGGTCATTATACCGATGATAATAATCATCCAAATGATCCCTATAGGAAAAATTAACCCATCTTCACTTTGAAAACGCAAAACACTTCTTACCCATCCTCCTTGACCTGATGAACTAGGCCAAACACCTGTTAAACCTCCAGGAATAATTGAGCCTAATCCCCTTAATATCATTGACGTAGATAATGTTGCAATAAATGGAGGAATCTCAAATTTTGCGATAACAAATCCATTAAAGCAACCAACAATAATTCCCATAATTGGAGCTGCAATTATAGCCAACCACAATGGTAATCCAGCATGATTAAACATATAACTACTAATTATTGAATAACAGACCAAACCAGTACCTGTCGACAAATCAACACCACCAGTTATCAGTGGGAAAGTAACGCCTATCGAAACTAGTAGAATATAATACATATATCCAACAAGTGTTACAATTGTTGTATATTTCCTAAAGCTTGGGCTCATCACTGAAAAGAATAAAGCTAAAAGTATGATAATAGCAATAATTACAATATTTTGAGTCAAATTTTTATTTTTCTTCATGGTCTAATCCCTCTTCGTAGCTAAATGCATGATGTTTTCTTGAGTGGCTTCCTCTATTGAAAGTTCTCCCGTCTTTCTACCCTCACACATTACGACAATTCTGTCACTCATTCTTAGTATTTCTTGCAGTTCTGAAGAAATCATAATGATTGATTTTCCTTCTTTAATCAAAGTATTAATTAATTCGTATATTTCTTGTTTCGCTCCAACATCAATTCCCCTTGTGGGCTCATCAAATATCAATATATCCGAATTAGCAATAAGCCATTTTGCAATAACAACTTTTTGTTGATTACCACCGGATAAATTTTCAACTATTTGATTAATACCTGGTGTTCTAACTCTTAATAAGTCAACATGTTCTTGCGAAACTTCTTTTTCTTTTGAACTTTCAATAACTGATGATTTTACAAAATTATCTAAAGAAGCTAATGTCATATTTTCATACAAATTTTTATCTAACATTAGACCATATCTTTTTCTGTCTTCTGAAAGATAGCCTATACCAAGTTTTACAGCATCAGTAGGAGAATTAATATTAACTTCTTCACCATTTAATTTGATAATTCCACTTTCTTGTGGATCAGCACCAAAGATTGCTCTTGCTGTTTCTGTTCTTCCGGCACCCATTAGTCCTGAGAAGCCTAATATTTCTCCTTTTCTTAAATAAAAGCTTACATCTTTTACCATTGTACCTGCCGTTAAATTCTCAACCTCTAATACCATTGGAGCATCTTCTGAAACATTACTTTTCTGTTTTGGTTCCTCAAAAATAGTTCTACCTACCATTAGATTGATTATTTCATCCTTAGAACTATCTTTTGTAATAACAGTTCCAGCATACATGCCGTCACGTAAAACAGTTACTCTATCCGTTATCTCTTCAACTTCATTCATCCGATGTGAGATATAAACAATCCCTAATCCTCGTTCTTTTAAATTTTTAATAATCGTGAACAAATGTTGAATTTCATGTTCCGTCAAAGCAGCAGTCGGTTCATCAAACACAATAACTTTCGCATCAAAAGAAATAGCTTTTGCGATTTCACATAACTGTTGACTACCAACTGTTAAGTTACCCATGTTCTCACTAGGATTTATATCAATTTCAAAAACGTCAAAGAGTTTCTTTGCCTCTTCATTCATTTTATGATCATCAATAATAACACCATTTTTATATTCTCTACCTACAAAAATATTTTGAGCAACAGTTAAATGGCTAATCATTTGCAACTCTTGATGTACAATAACAATTCCTGCATCTTGAGCTTCTTTGGTATTCGAAAACTCGATTTCTTTGCCAAAATACTCAATCGTACCTGCATCTCTAGTATAGATGCCAGTTAAAATTTTCATAAGCGTAGATTTTCCTGCACCATTCTCGCCCATTAATGCAAGCACTTCACCCGATCTCACTTCCAAATCAACATTATCCAATGCTTTAACACCTGGAAATTGTTTATCAATGCTTTTCATACTTAAAATTACTTCATTCATTTCATCACCCATTATCTAATAAAACCAAATATTAAACTATTTTTTTATGTTTTCTAGCATCGATGATTACAGCACCTAACACTATTAAACCTGTTAAAACATATTGATAGGATATCGAGAATCCAAATGCTAAAATACCTTCTTGCAATAAAGCAATAATAAGTGCTCCAACAACTGTCCCGAAAACTGACGCTTTACCTCCAAGCATAGATGTACCACCCATTACACAAGCAGCAATTGCTTCATTGTTAAATGAATCTCCTAAACCAGGTTGAACAGTAGCATAGGCACCCGCATAAAAGATTGCCGCAATTCCTGCAAACAACCCGCAAATAACAAATGCTAACATTTCCCATTTTTGAGTTGAAACACCTGAAAGTCTAACTGCTTCTTTATTTGACCCAATAGATAAAATATAACGACCAGGCTTAGTCCGAAATAAAAAGAATCCACATATAATTGCTATTAAAAAGAAAACAATCAAACCTGTTGGTATAGATTTATATTTAACCAAGTATCTAAACCAAGAGTTACTATTGTCATCACCTAAAGCGGGCCATGTAACAGATTGTGTTTTTGTAAAAACTGAACCGAGTCCTTTTGCAATTTGCATGCTCGCCATCGAAGTAACAAAAGACGGTAAAAATCTATAAGCAACCATATAACCATTTATTACTCCAAACAATAAACCTACCAAACATGAAATAAACAAACATAACCACAGAGGCAATTTATAATGTGTTAAGCATTGCCCGGCAATAAGAGCCGATGCAAACATTACAGGTCCAATCGAAAAGTCTATCCCTCCTGTTGAAATAACAAAAGTTACTCCCAGAGCTAAAAATCCTATGAAATATCCATAATTTAAAGCACTTAATACTCTGTTAAATTGGAAAAAATTTGAACCTGGCTTAATAATTGGAGTAAGTATTCCAAACAATACATAAAGAATAATAAGAACCGCTAACAACCCCAACTGATTCAGCCTAATAGGTTTTTCCTTTTTAAATTTCAAATTTCTCATATACATTCCCCTACTTTTTTCATCGATTTAAACATTTATTCATAATACATTCATACTTCTTGGCTATAGTTGATTGCATTAAAATATGATTTATAAAACATTGCTGCATCATTCCATATTTTTAAAATACTTCTTTTCTCAGCAATTAGTTCAGTGACACCATCTGACATTTGCCAGATTTGTTCTAGCTGTTTTTTAAAAAATTCTTTTTCTGGTATTATTCTTATACTCCAAAAAGTTTTTTCGGTTTTTTTAATAGTGCTGGCATATCTAAGGAAGGAATTGAAAAATTCATAAAAGATCACATCACTATATTTCTCATCTAATTCAATTAATTCCTCTAATTTGAGCTCTTCGAATACCTCATATTCATCAGAACGAATGAAATATCTAATAATTGGTTTTGTCTTTAACTTGTAAAGCTCCCGTAGATGAACACAGTTCCATAAAAATTTATCAACACTAAAGTCAGTTGTATTTTCATGTCTTATTTCCAAGACTCTTTGCAATAATTCATATTCTTTTTCGCTTAATACATCTTGATTTTCATTCGAATTTAGTATCGAATATCTTACACTAGGATCTATTTCAGTAAAATATTTTTTGTAAAATAAATTTTTGAAATTATTTCTCATACCCATTCCAACCCGGAATTGTACCATCTATATCCCAGAGATCTTCCCAATCCAACGCACCTTTCCACAAAAAAACATGACCTTTAATTAATCTGCTATTCCTTTCTACACTACGTATACTACTATACTCTCTAGCAGTTAAAGGGTCTTCAACAATCGCTTTCAAGTTAGCTAAATAATTTTTTCTTGTAGAAGATAACGGAATCGGCACCTGCCCTCTTTTTACTGCCCATTTCAAACATATTGCAGAAGGATGTACAGAATATTTTTTTGCTAATTCTTGCATAATCGGATGATCCCAGTCTGAATAATCATCTTCTGTTTTATCTCTTGCTGGACGATTTGGACTTCCTAAAGGAGCATAACCGATAGGCAAAATACCATTGTCAAGGGAATATTGAAACAATTCTCCCTGTTGAAAACATGGATGAAGTTCCATCTCATTCATAGCAGGTATTATTTTTGCATCACGTAAAATTAATTTTAATTTTGGAATCGTCACATTACTAACACCAATATTTCTGACTAAACCTTTTTCGACTAAATCTTCCATTGCACGCCAAGTTTCCATAAATTCATTATGTGAATATGGCTTGCTATTCTCATCACGATCATCAATGTCAGCAAATGATTCATGATGATTTCTGAATGGCCAGTGAACAAAATAACCATCAAGATATTCACATTTCAAGTCTTCAATGCTTTGTTGACATGATTCCAATACCTTTTCAGGACTGTGATTATTGTTCCATACTTTTGACATAACAAACATTTCTGATCTGTCTAAACCTTCTTCAAAAGCTTCAGCAAGAACTGCTCCAATGAGATGCTCATTAGCATAAACTTGCGCACAATCTATCAGTCGATAACCCACTCTTAATCCACCTCTGACAGATTCTGCAAGAACTTCACCCGAGTATCTATCAGATCCAAAGGTTCCCATACCTATAGCAGGTATTCTATCGCCAGTATTTAATATAAATTGTGGAATTAATGAAACATCTACAGCATCCTTATCCATTTTGAAAACTTTTGTCATCGTTGCCTCCTAAATACTATGTATTAATAAATATGATTTTTTCAATCTCTTAATATGTTTTTCAATATTTTTGCTTAGTAAATATTTTTAATTTGTAAGGATAGGTATTTATGTAAGCACTTCGTGGCATTTCGTCATTAATACACACATTAGCGTGACATATCTACTAACATTATTATCACCTTTTCAAATGACAATAAATTAGTACAACCCCCCCAATTGAGAAAAAGCGTTTCCTTTCTACTCCAGTAATTACGTTGCACAAATACAAGCGTACTCGTTTTGTGGTTTAACAATCTAAGATATATTAAAAACATCTGCTAAAATTTTCATCCATTACTTAGCATAAGTAATTCCCTCAGCTACAAAGTTTAAACTGCTAATATAAATTTACTAAAAGATCAAATTCTATCTTCATTTCATAATAAACTCCTTCCAAAGTAGCTCTCATAAAATGCTATCTATTATGTTCAAAAGAGCATCCTGAAAAACGCAATAAACAATTCGATAAATAAACCTTTGTATCATATTTTTGATTAATTGCATCAGCTTGTTCTGCATATCCCAATTGCCGCGACTCAAAGTTATATTCTTAACCAGATATAGCTAAAAGTTTTCTATAATCAACTATTACTGTCGTTTTCAGACTCGATGACTCTATATCAATCCCCATTAAACAATTCAATTCATAATGTATCCTTACATCTGAAAAACAAAATACAGCTAGCAAATTGTTGAACCTAAATCTAAACGTCTAATAATATCATTCTGAATAGCCGGCGATAGGTCTAGAAAATTAACAAATGTACCATGTATTCTCATGATATATACTCCACTCGGTGCGTATTTTTCTGGATTTTTCATAACTGTTCTTAATATTTCAGGTGTTGTCACATTTACATACAAATAAAACGGAGATAATTTGTCTTCAGGATCTTGGCTAAAGAATAAAGGCTTTATTACTTTATTCTTGAATTCTAGACCACGTTCATCATAAGAAGTTCCTCTGAAATTCTTTGGATCTAGTCCAAAGTGAATGGCAACTCCGCCCTCCATTAAGTCATACGGTAATTTTTTCATTGAAACAATTCTAAAACCTAATCCATGATTAGAATCTCCATATAATGGATCGACACCATAATTTAATTGTTCTCTCGCTTTTCTACCATTTGGAAGAGCACCAACCTGATATCCATACAGTAGATGGGTTGAGGGTGTACTGAAATCCGGTCTAAAAGGATTTCCAAGATAATTCTTTTGATTTTTAACTAGATTCGCTACATTTGTTGCTAATTTAGCTGCTTCTATATCTACACGATCAATAGCATTACCAAATTTTGGTGATGTTAATAAAAATTGATGTAATTCCTCATAACCCTCAAAGTTCTTTTTTAAAGCATCTAATAACTTACCGGCATCTTCTGGTCGTTTTTTTACTAAATCATCAATAGCAATAAATGAATCAGCTACAACTGTTAAGCCATGAATTAAGCAACCGCTACCATTATATTCTGTGCCCTGTTCTACGGGATCACGCATATCTATTCCGGTTTTTATGCCACCCATTGCTGTTGACAAAAAAGGAACACATTGATGAGATAAAGCACGTGAAGCTTTATTCCCCATTTCTGTCATAATCGGAACCACATATTTTAAATTATTGTAAAATCCCTTTCTGATATTTTTTAATATATATAATAAATCATTATTTTCATAACCTAATTCAGAATAACTTTTACCAATTTTTTTACCCGTTAATAATGAGTATCCATCATTAAGAGTAATTTCCAATACTTTTGCTAAATTTAGCCATGTATTTGTTGTATTCCCATTATCTTTTCCCATTATCAAGGGCTCTTGGCAACCTGCAATTGAATAATCAGGTAAATCTTCTTTTTTAATACCATTATCCTCTAATAACGGGAAAAGTACATCATCATTAAAGAAAGAAGGTGTCAAGCTTCCCGGATTAAATAAGAATCTTCCTAAAGCTTTATAAAATTCTTTTGGAGTATTTTTGTGCAGTTTTACAGAAAGGATTGGTTGAGGTAAATTCATCACATAATATGCATCTAAAATCGCATATGTCATCGTGTTCGTTAAATCTTCATTCTCTTCTGATTTACCTCCAACAATTAAGTTCTGAGATATAGCCCAACTACGATCTCCAACATTATAGAAAACCAAAAAATGTTGGAACAATTTTGCAGCAGTTTCTCGATCTGTGTTTTTCATTTGACGATAAGGTTCAAAAATTCTATCTACATTACCTAAAGAAAAAGCATATGGATTTGCAACTTGTTCTACACACATGCATTGCCAAGCTAATAGCATTAACTGTAAAGCCTCGTACAAATCACTCGCACCATTAACAACGGCATTTTTTAAGGTATGCTCTATTAAACGATACTTATCTAATTCTTTACCGGATGCTTTTTTTGCTAGTTCGGAAGCCAAATTAGCATATCGATTAGCCAAAATCATATATGCATTTAAAGCAACTTGCATAGCATGGTAATTGTCTATCTTTTTAGGATCCTCTGTGTTTTTTTTGTTTTTTTCGATCTGTTCAATTAAATATGGTACACCATGTTTAATAAGCGGCTTGAAATTTGGAATGATGTGCCCAGTAACTTGTTCAAAAAAGAATATTGCTTCTTCAGTATACGCATGAGCTTCATCACTTGCCTGGATCAATTCACTCACATATGGCGTTTTTTTATAACGCTTCAGAACCGTATCGATTCTTTCTTTGGTAAATTCCTCATTGGGTTTTATATCATGAAATACATCACAGGGATCACAATATCCTGTAAAGTTTTCAACTCTAAATTCAGGATTGATTAGAGCATATGTTCTGGCAAAAGCATCTCTTTGAGTAGCTACAAATATATTGTTTTCACTAATTTCTAAAGGCAATTTTTCAGCAATTCCTTCAAGGCACAATGCAGCTTGCATCATCTCTGAAGCATTAACATTATTTTCTTTGATGTGCATGCTTATTTCTTGAGCAATGAACCAGCCATCTAATCTTTTTTTAGTTCTTTCTTCATTAAAGAGCTCCACTGCTTTTTTGTTTATTTCATCATTATTAAAAATTTTTTGAATCTTTAACTTTTTCATAACCTTACCTCATTATGATAATCAATGTTCTGTTAAGTTAAAAATTAAAAAGAGATCTGAAAAGCCTCTGGTAAAATGTTCTTGAACAACCACACTTACCTCCTAGAAAGGAACAAATCAGATCTCATGAAAAGTATACCATTAAACCTTAGTTGTCCTCGCTGTTTTTCTAAAAACCTTTACAAATTTGGTAAAGATTCTCATGGAAATCAGAAGTATCAATGTCAATCTTGTAAAAGACAATGGGCTCCAAACTATGAACCGCTATTTAGGCTTCCGCGAAAGAACTACCCTGCGTGT
>DUNO01000024.1 GCA_012839295.1 Clostridiales bacterium | reverse complement strand
GGCGCAGACCGGGCATCCCATGATTGCCTGCACTTGCAGTCATGGGATGTTAAAGGCAAGCCCAGGTGGATATGGATGCACCCCGATTCATCTCACAGCCTAAATCTCGCCCATTGCTCTTTTTATTTCTGATATTGCTTGGAACTGATATACTCCATAATATTAAAGTTCTCTGCTTTATTTGATACAAATAAGGTGCCAATCTCTTTGCCACCCATGATATAGGCGATGTTCCTCACATTCTCCCCGTTTGTAATGACCATATCCGCGCCGGAAGCCGTTGCCAACCTTGCCGCAGATACTTTGGTCGCCATTCCTCCCGTTCCCACACTGCTGGCGGAATCCTTTGCCATTGCATTCAGCTCTTCGTTAATCTCTGTCACACAAGGGATCAATCTTGCCTCTGAGTTCTTATGGGGATCATCCGTAAACAGGCCGTCGATGTCTGATAAAAGGATTAATAAGTCCGCTCCTACCAGTGCCGTAACAATTGCGGACAAGGTATCATTATCGCCAAAGTCCAGGTCAAGCTCCTCCGTAGAAACCGTGTCATTTTCATTTACAATAGGGATTACACCCATACGGAACAGCTCCTGGAAGGTGTTTTTTGCATTATAGCGGCTGACATCATTGATCATTGTATATTTGGTAAGAAGTATTTGTGCCATTGCCTGGTTATATTCTGCAAATAGCTTTTGATAGACCATCATCAAGCTTGCCTGTCCCACCGCTGCGCAGGCCTGCTTCAGCGCCCGTTCCTTGGGACGCTCTAAGATCCCCAAAGCCTTTCTTCCCACCGCAATTGCACCGGAGGAAACCAGGACCACATCCTTTCCCTGGTTTCTCAAATCCGTCAGGATACGGACCAGCCGCTCCATCTTTTCAAGATTTAAGCTGCCTGTCTCAGGGTGCGTCAGGGATGAGGAACCGATCTTAACAACAATCCTCTTCTTATTCTTTAACTCTTCTCTATAATTCATACAATAGCTTCCTCCAATGGTAATTTAATAATTCGGTTTATAGTAATTTGCAATCGCTTCAAATACCTTAATTCCATCAATGGCTGCGGAGGTAATGCCCCCTGCATAACCGGCACCTTCACCGCAGGGGTAGATTCCCCTGATGCTGCTTACAAAATCCTCCTGGCGGTTGATCCGCACCGGTGAAGAGGTCCGGCTTTCCACACCGGATAAAAGAGCCTCCTCGTCTGCAAAGCCCTTAAGCTTACGGTCAAAGGCTAAAATACCCTCTTTCAGCGCCTGCATTACCCCATCCGGCAGACAGCCCTCCAGATTAGTTAAGGTATAATTTCCCTTAAGGTTAGGAACCACCTTCCCCAGGGTAGTGCTTTCCTTATTTCTTAATAAATCGCCAAACAGCTGCACCGGTATGAGCCCTTTCCCTGCGGCGTAAGCAGCCCTTTCCCATTTTCTCTGGAAGGCTACACCGCCCAGGACATCATTGCTGCCAAAATCCGCGGGCTGGACAGTTACTACGATGGCGCTGTTCGCATTTTCTTCATCCCTCCTAAAATTACTCATCCCGTTGACCGCAAGGTGTCCCGGCTCCGAAGAGGCATTCACTACAAAGCCTCCCGGACACATACAGAAGGAATATACGCCCCGTCCCGACTGGGTATGGTGGGTCAGCTTATAATCCGCCGCCGGAAGAAGGGGATAGGACTGTCCAAATTGGGACTGGCTTATGGTGCTCTGCCTATGCTCAATCCGAAGCCCGATGGCAAAGGCTTTCGGTGTCAGGCTCAAGCCTCTTTTTAAGAACATCTCAAAGGTATCCCTGGCACTATGCCCGATGGCAGGCACCAGAACCTCGCAGGGAATCCTTTCCTTGTGGTTTAACTCCACCGCAACCAAACGTCCAGCTTCAACGACAAGGTCTGAAAGTACGGTTCCAAAACGGACCTCACCGCCTAGGCGTAGGATTTCCTTCCGCATTTGCTCCACTACAGTCCTTAATTTATCCGTCCCGATATGGGGCTTGTTCAGATACAGGATTTCCGGAGGCGCCCCGAACCGGACAAAGGTCTCCATAACCAGGCGGTAACGGTTATTTACATCCTTTACCATGGTATTTAATTTCCCGTCAGAAAAGGTTCCGGCCCCGCCCTCGCCGAATTGGACATTGCACTGTGGATTTAACTCATTCGTTGCCCAGAAATGCTCCACTGCTTCCACACGCTTTTGGACCTCTAAGCCCCGTTCCACCACCAGGGGCTGGAAGCCATGGCTGGCAAGCAGCCAGGCTGCAAATAACCCCGCCGGCCCTGTCCCTACCACGATTGGCCTTAACTTCAGCGGATTAGTCCCAGAGGGCGTAAAGCTGTACCTGGAGCTCTGGGCCAGGGTAATATTGTTGCTGCGGCATTTATTCATAATTGCCTTTTCATTCTCCTGGTTGGAATCTGTGAGCAGGATATCAACCGTATAGATATATTTTACGTCGCCCTTCCTCGCATCGATTGACTTTTTCACGATGTTAAATTCCCTGATCCTTGAAGCCGGAAGCTTTAATGCCTTTGCTGCAGCATTTTTAATATCCTCCCCATCATGCTGAATGGGAAGCTTTAGCTGTGATATTCGAATCATATATGTTTCCTATTCCTACCTTCCTTACCGGCAGAGGTTCCGGCTAAATATCCGCTGGACCATGCCCATTGCAGGTTATAGCCGCCACATGTGCCGTCCACGTCTACCAGCTCCCCCGCCAGATACAGCCCTTTGTTCAACCTGGACTCCATGGTTTCCTCACAGATTTCCTTTGTCGATACCCCTCCGGCACATACCTGGGCATTTTCAAATGAATTTGTTCCATGGATCCTCATTGGGAATTCCTTTATATTTGTTACTAATTGGCTGGTTTCCCTGTCCGTAAGCAGATCCGCCCTTTTATAGGGATCCAGGCCGGATTCCTTGATCATTGCATAGGACAGCTTATGGTTTAAAAGGCCTATCATCATCTCCTCCGCCGTCTTGGCTGGATTCTGCCTGATCCGGCAATTTAACAGCTCCTTTAACCCAACCTTTGACACACCTGGCAGCAGGTCCAGCCTCAGCCGCACCTGTTCTCCCTTGTCCAAGGCCTTCGAAACAAAGCGGCTCAACTGTAGGACCGGAATTCCCGATATTCCATAATCACTAAATAATATCTCTCCCTCTTCCTCTGCCAGTAAATGGCTGCCGCAGTAAGCCCCGACATGGGCAATCAGCCTTACGCCGGATACTGTCTTGCAATATTTTTCCGGGGATTTTAATTGTACCAGGGCCGGCAAAGGCTTAATAATGGTATGTCCAAGAGCCTTCGCAAGCTGATATCCGCTCCCGTCCGATCCCAGCTTTGGCGATGCACAGCCGCCGGCAGCCAGGATTAAGTTCCTTGCGCGGTAGTCCTTCGGGGAATTACCTTCACCTACGATGTTTTTATTGATAGTGCTTCTATTTAAATTGCTTCTATCTATATTTTTTCCATCTGGATTGCTTCTATCCGTATTACTTCTATTTACATTGCCTTTATCTGTATTTCCTTTATCTGTATTGCTTTTATCCGCAGCCTGCAGCGTCGTTCCCCTTGTCCACACCATAAAACCGGGGCTTCTTCCTCCTGATTTCAACTCTGCTCTCTCGATCTTAACCACGGTCTCATTGCAATGGATCTGAACCTTTAGACGTTCACATTCCATCAAAAGCACCGACACCACACTGGTGGCCTGCTCTGAATTGGGATAATAATAGCCATCCCGCTCCTTCGGATAAATCCCGAGCTCTTCAAAAAAGGCTAAGGTCTTCGTTACATCAAAATGAGACAGCACCTTCATAGCAAATGCGCTGTCATCAGATCGGTAGCATCCCGGTGTCTGGAGCCTGTTTGTGAAATTACATTTTCCATTCCCGGTCGCCAATATTTTTTTACCAGCCCTGTCCTTCTGCTCAATCACCAAAACGGAGCTGCCCTGCCTGGCAGCCGCTATTGCAGCTGTTAAGCCGGACGCCCCCGCTCCGATGATAATTACATCGTACTCCACTTGATAGCCTCCCATACCCAAACATCTCTATATTTGTTTCATTATATTTGAACATGGGCATTATTTCAAGGATTTCTTTTCACTTCCATAGTGACATACTTCACTGGATAACTTCTGCAAGACCACTTTTACCGCTTTCGGGAAAATCGCCACACCCCATGGCTGCTTTTTCTTTTCTTCGCAGATCAGTATCTGTTAAGTTAATCATACTCCCTATTTATTCTCTTTTATTATTATTTTATAATCTTTATTAGAAAAATAATATTCATTAAATATTTTTACATAGTAGGTTCCTTTGGAAAGGGAAAGGACTTGTTTGTTTTGTTTTGATTTCCCAAAGTCATATTCTGCTATCTTTTTTTCTTCACCATATTTATTTATGGCACAAATATCTACATACCAGCTGTTTGTTTGCAATTGTGTATTAGAAAATTCAAGCGTATATTTACCTTTCTTTGGGATCGTAAATTTAAAATAATCTTTGTCTTTTTCATCATTTAAATTTCCTGTGTATTTTTTATCTAATTTTATCGTATTAGCTTTTTTATAAACATCATTATTTTCTTGCTCATAAGCGGTCGCAGTTTCCTTTTTAAATGTTACTTTCAATTTATAGTCACTATTTGAAAAAGAATAGCTTTTCCGGATATTAATATAATAATCTCCTTTTGGTAGTCTCCATTTGGCAAGAGTATTATTCACATTTTCTCCCAAGTCAGCATAATCGATAACAGTTTCATCTCCATATTGATCTATGGCAAGTAATTCTATTCTCCATGTATAGCTTCCACTATTTGGAGGGTTTATAAAGTTGATTGTAACTCGACCCGGGGCATCTAATTTAAATTGATAGTAATCGATATCGTTATCGCTATCTAAATTACCGGTATATGTTTTCCCACTTTTTACTTTATTTGCAGCCAGATAATTACCATTAAATTCTTGCTCATATAAATCAGAGGATTCTTGTACATAATTAACCGTTAATTTATAATCATTATTTGAAAAAGAATAATCTTTTTTTACTTTTACATAATAAGTTCCAGTTGGAAGTCTCCATTTGTTAAAACTATTATTAGCTTTATTACCCGTACTGATATAATCATATACTTTTTCTTCTCCATATTCATCAACAGACAGTAAACTTATCTTCCACGTATATGATTGCTCTCCTGAAGGATTTACAAAATTTATCACTATGTTACCCGTTTTGGGCAATTCAAATTTATAATAATCAACATCTTCTTGATGACTTAAATTGCCTGTATATCTTGTTCCGGTTTGAATTAAGTTTGCGGTCATGTACGTGTCATTAAACTCTTGTTCAAAGGAATTTGACAGCTCTTCAGAAAATTTAACCGTTAATTTATAATCTGTATTTGAATAGGAATAGGATGTTCCTATTTTTATATAATAAGTTCCGGCAGGCAGCCTCCATGTATTCGTATTATTATTAGCCTTATTTCCAGTTTCAATATAATCGTATATTTTTTCTTCCCCATACTCATTGACAGCTAATAAACGTACCTTCCATGTATATGATTGCTCTCCTGGAGGATTCACAAAATTTAATTGTACTCTGCCAGAGTTATTAAGGGTAAACATATAATAGTCCACATCTTCTCTCGAAGAAAGGTTTCCTTGATAGCTATTATTTAGCTCCATGTAGTTGGCAGAAGAATAGATGTCATTGTATTCTGTTTCATAATATAATACATTATGAATTGTACTGACGGTGTTTGATATAGTATTACTTGCTTTCACGGTCTGAGGTATCATACACAATGATGTCAAAATAAAAAATAACAGATAGAACGTTTTTTTCTTCATAGATAGACTCTCCTTCATTATAATTATTTTTTATTAAGATTGCTTTCCTCATTTATATTCGTCAGACCTGGACATCTATGCCTGATTTTTGTTTCCCAGCTTCAATAAAAAAAATCTGATGAATACCAGGCCCATAACAGACAGTTAAGCCACAATATATAACTCATAATTCCGTTTAAGCGCCTGCCGCCATGAACAAGCTGCCAATGCATAGCCGAAGAAAGCCCCCAAATCTTTTGATCTGGAGGCTTTTCTCTCGTTTCTTTCAGTCTAGGATCCCTGAAAATATCATATTAACTGGAATAGCTCTCAAGCAAAGAATACAGCTCGTCCAGGCTGTTCACATAGATACCCTGGATCAAGGCAATCCGGTCCTCCTCAGGGAGGTTCTGCGCCTCAATATGGGTATAGCTGTAAACGCTCTTTAAATCGCTATTATATACAACAACATAACCGTTCTTAATTACCACGTAGAACCGGAACGGTACAAAATCCTCGTTGTAGCTTTTCTTAATTTTAACTTCCTTATCAGAAAAATAAACCAGCTCATAGGATATCAAGCCTTTGTTATACTCTGACAAAGGCATATCGTCCATATAGTTATCAAGATATTCCACTACCTCATCACGGGTAAGGCCAATTAAATAAGAGGGGGGATTTAATTCCTGGGTCTGTATCGTGCCGGTCTTCATATCCTGGATTTCAAGTGTATATTTTGTTGTGGGACTTACCGTCATTTCATTCTCAATAACATCCACAGTTTCATTGTCCGGGACTTCCGGCGCAGTTGTCGGTTTGATATTTTCTAACAACTCATATAGCTTTTCATCCTGTACAAATGCCCTGTTATTAAAGTTCTTCAGTGCATGGAGATAGCTTAAATAATAGCATCCCGTAAATAAAGCACATAGGAAACAAAAACTGGTCAGATAAATGATAGCCTTCTTTAGCTTCATGCGAAACCACTCCTTCGGCTAAATTATCTCCATATTTTTCAGGTTTAAACAGTAATTTTAAAAAAATTAAGATGTGGATTTAACTGCTTGCCAATTTGCCGCTGTCCGTCAGGCGGTATCTTTGCCGTTTGCTGTTCGGCTTATCCGGCACAGTCATTTCGATGAAGCCCTCTATCAAGAGCGGCCCAATGTGACGTTTGAATGACCGTGAATCGCCATTCATTCCGATTTTAGCGAAAATCTCTTTGCGTGAAAGCATTTTGCCGTCAAGTGCTTTCAGCACGAATATCTGTATCTCAGTCAATTCGACTTGGTGCTTTTCTTGGTCGGCAATGATATCTAAAATAGCCGAAAGTGTAAATTCAATAAACGCGCCGGAGTCGTTCGCGCTGCGGGCATCTTCAATTGCCTGATAGTATTGCGGCCGGTTCTGGTATAGAACCGGCTCCATTGGAATCCACGCAAAAATCTCATTCCATTTTGCAAGAAGCAATGTTTGCCAAAGCCTTCCCATGCGTCCGTTGCCATCGGCAAGCGGATGGATAGTTTCTATCTCATAATGTAGAATCGCACTTTTCAACACAGGGTGCAGTTCAGATTTTTTCGCCCAATCGAATAAGTCATTGATCAGGTCAGGGACGAATTGTGGTCTCGCCCCAATATGAACTGCGACATCACCATCGAACACACCTACATCCCCACTTCGGAACTTGCCCGACTCATTGACCAAGCCGTCCGTCATCAGCCTGTGGGCTTTCAGGAAGTCCTTGGCAGCGTATGGGTTGAAGGTCATGATCTTGTCATAGGCTTCATAGGCATTCTTGACTTCCTTGATCTCCGTCTGTTTTCCCGCAACCATCTTGCCCTCGATAACAGCGGTCACTTCACCGAGCGTCAGAGAATTCCCCTCAATGGCAAGGGATTGAGTGAATCATCCTCATGAGGTTTTCCCTGTGCAAGCGAATATCGCGTTTAAACTCCGTGCCATATTCGAGCCTCGTCACGGTTTCAACAATTTTCGCCAAATAGTCCGCGGCTTTCTCCGTTATAGTATAAGGCGGTTTGTTTACCATATCGTTCACCCCTCGACAATTATAACATATGCAGCTTCTTCATTACCTTTACCACAGCATGTCCCTTAGGTATGCGGGACAGCTCTTCTTCACTTATTCCTTTTAGGAAAACCAGGATAATAAAATATACTACCACGGCCACAAGGATGGACAGCACCAGGGATGCCATAATACTGTCAGTCAGGTTATGTAAGCCCCAATAGGTAAGCCCTGTAACCACACCCATAAGCGCCGCGCTTACTGCAGGAACCACAAAGGTTTTTATTATCTCCTGCCGGTAATCCAGATGCTTTTCTACGGAAAGCCAGTTCAGGATGCATACCACCAGCGGGAAGGTAACATTGCCGACCACCAGGGCGTACACACTTAAATCCGTAAATTTCAGCAGGCAGAACACCAAAATAATATGGATGAACAGGGAGATTGCTGAATTGATCAACGGTATGTTCATCTTATTGATGCCCTGGAGTACAGCTGTTGTAATCGTTGACAGGGCATAAAATACGATGGAGATACAGCCCAGTATCATTACATTTGCTGACAGCCTGGAGCCCTCATTCCAAACCACGGCCATAATCGGAGCTGCCAGTACGCCCATGCCGACAGCGGAAGGAATTGCTATTACCATATTGAATTTAACGGAAGCCTTGACCTTGGAACGTATCCCATCATAATTGCCATGTGCATAATCGGCAGACAGGGAAGCAATGCTTGCCGCACCCATTGCTGTTGCAATTGCAATAGGTACATTAACAAGGGTCAAATAATTATTACTATAAATACCTGTTAATTTAGCTATATCTGAGGAAGTATAAGCTGCTCCTATTGTCGAAAGGAGAACCTCATTATCAGCTGCTGAGATTAGCCTGTCGCCCATAATATTACCAAACAAGGTGGTGTCAATCAATCCACTGATTTGATATACCGTCTGGCTTAGGATAACAGGCGCTATGGTGAGCAGGAGCACCTTGAAAATAATTTTATAGCCTTCCCGGTATCCGGAAATGTCCTTACGGTTCTGCCGGTTTACCATAGGCTTATAAAGAACAAATATAAACAACAGGAATATCAGGCTTACTACAGCCCCGGAAAGTGTACCCAAGGTGCTTCCTGCGGCACCGTAGGCAATTGCGTTAACCTTGTCATGGTAATGCTTCATTAGGAAATAGGCGGCCACAATACTTACCACCGCATTTACCACCTGCTCCAGCACCTGGGATACCGCCGTCGGAATCATGGTATTCTTTCCCTGGTAAAATCCCCTCAGGACTCCCATGATTGCAAACACAAAAATAGTCGGTGCCAGTACACGCAGTGGTAATGCAATATCTGGATATCCCATCAGGTTAGCGATACCATCTGCCCCAAAAAATATGACCAGCATAGCAATTAAGCCTGTCACAATTGCCATACCCATAGCGCATAAAAATACGCGGTAGGCATTCCTATGCTCCTTTTTTGCCCTTCGGACTGCTACCAGCCTTGAGACCGCCAGGGGAAGACTGTAAGAAGATAATAAAAGAGCTATATTATATACACCAAAGGATACTTGATATAACCCCATTCCCTCGGTCCCAATAATACGCTGTAACGGTATCTTATAGATTAACCCGATCACCCTTACCAGTAGCGACGCAATCGCCAGAATACTGCCCTGTATTAAAAAATTATTACCTTTATTTCTGTCAGACATCATCGTCTCCTAACTCTTATCCTTCGTTTGCAGAAAACACCCCTTCCAGGCCATTTCCTTAACGCAAGCTGTTATTAATAATATATATATATCCAACTTAACGAACATTTGACCATCGGGCCATTCAATGCCGGATGTGAAATGATCTTCATTTCACACTAACGATC
>DUNO01000023.1 GCA_012839295.1 Clostridiales bacterium | reverse complement strand
GGGCTTGCCTTTAACATCCCATAATTGCCAAGTGCAGGCAATCATGGGATGCCCGGTCTGCGCCCAGATGGACATAGCTACCCTCAGATTCACCGCGTTAGTTTTATGAGGACTTTTGACATTCGAATCATACCCTGGTAATTGCGAAACAATATAATTGGCGCGCTAATTGCGCTTAGAAATCTGCATTAATTGGATTAAAAACGACGGTTTCTGAGCTTTGCAATTACTATACCCAGGAAAGGAGAAGCCATGCATCGAATTACATTCTTGCAGATACACTATTTTTTGACTATAGCGAGAGTTTTGAATTTTACCGCTGCCTCTAAGATCTTGTTTATATCGCAGCCTGCTTTGAGTAAGCAGATCCAGGTACTTGAGGAAGAGCTGGGCTTTCCTTTGTTAATCCGGAATAAGCGTTCTGTGGCTCTGACCCCGGAGGGGGAGCAGATTTATAAGGAGTGGTCTGTCATAGAAGAGATGATGATGGATTCGATTTATAATGCGAAGCTGTTGCACCATACGGCGATTGGACACTTGAATATCGGCTGTACGGATACTTTCCAGATTGGCGAGGCTTTTACTGAATTGACGGCCTCCTTCCAGGAAAAGTATAATAATATTGATCTTAATTTGGAAAGCTACGGCTTTAAATCTCTCCGGGAGAAGTTAAATTCTAAGGAGTTGGATATTATATTTATTCCTAATTTTGAATTGACTAATTTTAAGGATATTGAATGGGTCAACTTCCAAAAGGTGGATCTTGGAATTGCCGTACCTGTCAGCAATCCCCTCAGCAGGAGGGAAAAGCTTACGGTGAAGGATCTGGAGAATGAGCCTTTTATCGTGATTACTCCCAGCGAATCTGCTCTTGGAATTGAAAAGGTCAAGGCTCTATGCAATGCTAACGGCTTTGAACCAAAGATAGTAAAGTATGCCTCCAACTTAAATTCCATGATATTGGCGCTGAAAAATGGGGCGGGTGTTACCATCTGCCACAATAAAATTACGGATAAGAAGATCCGTATTTATGACCTGGAGGAGCAGCCTAAGGACTCTGATATTATTGCCATTTGGAAGCAACGGAATAAAAGCATGGAACTGGAGCTTTTCAAGAAGGAATTGATAAAATATAAGGAACAGATGGAGACTGAATAATGGTATACGCGATAGGAACAGACATTTTAAAAATTGACCATATTGCCACAATACTTAATACAAACCCGGAGGATCCCTTCTTTCAAAAGACTTTTACAAAGAAGGAACTGACCCTGATCAACAGCCGCCCCACGCCCTTATACAGCTACGCAACGCGGTTTGCCGGAAAAGAAGCCGTCTTTAAAGCATTAAGCATCGGCGGCAATGACATCCGGTTAAATGAAATAGAGATCCTGGAGGCAGAAAATGGGCAGCCCCTGGTCACACTACTTGGTAGGGCGAAGGATATCGCCGAGAAGAAGGGTATATCGCAGGTGCTTATTTCCCTGTCCTATGATACGGATTACGCCATTGCCTATGCCACCAGCTTAGTGTGAAATGAAGATCATTTCACATCCGATATTGAATGGCCTGGCGGCCAAATGTTCGTTAAAAAGGTGAGAGAAGTCTATTCCTAAGAAATCGACCTCTCTCGCTTTATTTCCCTTTTCCCTTTGCTTTTTCCAACCCTTCCACCTATATCTTAATTTGTCCTTCTATCCCTTTACCGCTGATTTATTCCAAATATTCAATTGCCGCCCGCTCAATGGCCAGCCCCTTGGTATAACGCTCAAAGAACTGATTGAAGCCCTCGGCGTCCCTTGGATCCGGCGCAATACAGCTGCCCTGCTGACCGCTGAAGATTCTATGGGAGAGGAATTCATCCAGGGACTCATTCTCATTTTTGTTCACCATATAGGATGCTAAAACTGCAATACCCCAGGCACCGCCCTCACCTGCCGTCTCCATAATGGAGATTGGTGTATTACAAGCAGCTGCCATAATTCTCTGTCCATATTCCTTTGTCTTAAAAAGACCTCCATGTCCTAAGATGGCATCAACTTTAACATTTTCCTTTTCAAACAGGATATTCAGGCCGGTTCTTAAAGCTCCCAGGGCTGTAAACAGGTTAACCCTCATAAAGTTTGCCAGGTTGAAGTTACTGCTGGCAGAACGCACAAAGAGAGGACGGCCTTCTTCGAAATGTGTCATATGCTCCCCGGACAGATATCCATAGGAAAGTAAACCACCACACTCCGGATCTCCCTGCAAAGCCATACTAAATAGTGTAGTATAGAGCTTTGTTTTGTCCACCTCTACACCAAATACCTTTAGCGCCTCATCAAAGAGCCCGATCCAGGCATCATAGTCTGAGCTGCAGTTATTGGAATGGGCCATAGCCACCAGCTTACCGTCAGGTGTTGTTACTAAATCTATTTCAGAATATGCCTTTGATAACTCCTTCTCAAGTACGATCATGGCAAATACGGAGGTTCCGGCAGATACATTACCGGTACGGGCTGCAATACTATTGGTTGCAACCATACCTGTTCCCGCATCACCTTCCGGAGGGCAAAGAGGAATTCCTGCCTGTAATTCTCCAGAAGCATCTAAAAGAGCTGCACCCTCGGCAGTGAGTAAACCAGCCTGTTCACCAGCCACCAATACCCTGGGAATAATCTCCTCTAAGGTCCAAGGTAAGTTTTTAGGTGCAATCAATTCATTGAATTGGCCAATCATTTTCTTGTTATAATCTTTCGCGCTGATCTCAACAGGGAATACACCGGAGGCTTCTCCAATGCCAAGAACCTTTTCACCAGTAAGCTTCCAATGGATGTAGCCTGCCAATGTGGTAACAAAGGTAATCTCTGATACATGTTCTTCCTGGTTTAAAATTGCCTGGTACAGATGCGCCGTCGTCCACCTCTGGGGAATGGGATAATCAAAGAGCTTTGTCAAGGCTTCGGAAGCCTGGCCCGTTATGTTATTTCTCCAGGTACGGAAGGGTACCAGAAGATTATTATCCTTGTCAAAGGCCATATAACCATGCATCATGCCGCTAAAGCCTATGGCTGCAACTTTTGTAATCCCTACGCCGTATTTCTCCCTGACATCCTTAAGCATATCCGCGTAGCTGCTCTTAATTCCTGCCCAGATGTCCTCCAGGCTGTAGGTCCAGATGCCATTCACATGACTGTTCTCCCAGTCATGGCTGCCTGCGGCGATTGGCATATTGTCCTCACCGATCAGGACTGTTTTAATACGTGTTGATCCCATTTCAATTCCAACGCTTGCCTTACCGCCCACAATTACATTCTTCACATCATTCGTCAAAAGACTCATAAATATTTACCTCCCTGTTTAAACTATACTTTCCCTTGGTTATTGTTTCCCGTTAATAACTACAATTGCTTTTCTACAACAAATAATCCGGCATGTCCCTGGAAAGGGTTGTAACTATCTTGAACTTCAGCTCATGGATATTTTCTTTATTTCTTCCATCATCCGGATCCTTTTGTTCCAGGGCTCCGCCTTTTTCTTCGCTCTTTACTTTTCCTGCCCCATCATTCCTGTGCAGATCGCGGTAAATAGTCTTTGCCTGGGTATCGCTGATTCCCTCAAAGACTCTGGCAGTGATTGTCTCTAAGCCCAGCTCCTTCACTGCCTGCAGCCTGCTGCCACCGGATAAGAGTTGGAACTGGCCGTCTTCCAGCCTTCTTACTATGACCGGCTCCAGCATACCAAACTTCCGAATGGATTTTACCAGCTCGGGAAGAGCCAGCTTGCTTATGTCCTGCTTCCTCCAGGAAACCGGAACCTCTGTAATCTGCGCCACCGGGATATCCGTTAATATCTTCGGCTGCTCCCTTTCTGCTCTTTCTTTTGCAGTTTTTTCCGTCACAGCTGCATTTTGATTGCTTGCATTCGTTGCTCTTACGATACTTCCCTTACCTACCGGCAATTTTTTCTACCTCCTCCGCAAGATTCATATATTCCTTTGCACTTCGGCTGCTCTTTTTATAAGCGATCACTGGTTTGCTGTTATCCTGCGCCCACTCCACAGAGCTGTCAATCCGTATATAAGAATCAAAAATATGTACGTTGTCGATCGCTTTCAAGGTATCAATCGTCTGCTTAAAATAATTCTTCCTCTCATCCACCTTCGTCACGGCAACCCCCAGCAGGGACAGCCCTGGGGCGATTTGCTTCACATCGTTTAAGAACTCCAGCATATTGGCAAGTCCAAAGAGTCCCCAGGGGCTTGCCTCCACCGGTATAATCAAATAATCGGAGGCGCTCAGTATATTCATCACCCAGCCGCCCAGGGTAGGCGGCGAATCAATGAGTATGTAATCATAACCACCCTCTGCCCTAACCCTTTCCAGGCATTTCTTTAAAATATATTCCCTTTGCCATTTTGTAAACAGCTCGTATTCGATGGAGCTCATTAAGGTTGTGGAAGGGATCAGATCCAGTCCCGGATACTGGGTTGGAAGGATATAGTCCATCAGATCCTTCTGCTGCTTAATGGCGTAATAAAGATTCTCTTCCCCCCTCGCATATTCCAGAACCTTCTCTTCCGGGAAAAACGACAGCGATAGGTTCAGCTGCATGTCCCCATCAATTAACAGAACCTTTTTATCCAACAGGGATAAACCATAACCTACATTGGAACAGGTCGTTGATTTCCCGCTGCCCCCTTTGTTATTGGCAAAGCAAATTACTTTCGTCTCCTTCATATTAATACCCGTGCCTTTCTATTCCTACGATGCCTTTTCTTTATCAGCCTTGATTCGAATGCCAAAAGTCCCTAGTATACTGTAGCAAGAATATGGGTGCCTAAATCTTACTTTTGGCACTCGAATCTAAGCTTTATCATTGCTAATTATATCCTATTTTCTCTGATAAATAAAGATTTACATTTATCAATGAAGCAATCGAAAGGATCCCTTCGGAATTCCTGCAGCCCACTATTAAAAAGGCCGTTTCAGGACAAGAAAGCCAGAAAAACATTTACCGTATTACACTGTTTAAGGTAAACCATATCTCTGAAAGCTCCGTTTTGAAACAGCCTTTTACATAATTTATAGATGATAATATCAGAATGAATATCAACTGGGGGGAAGAAGGTTCATTCTGATATTTCACTGGCATTAATAAATATAAGCATTAATAGGCAACCGAATTCCAACGAAGCTCGTTCTTCAGGCTTCTGATGGTAGTGTCCTTATCAATGAACACCGCTTCGATTCCCATCGCTGCAGCCCAATCGCCCATCTGCTCAGCAGTTAAGTCATAGGAGAAGGCTGTATGATGCGCACCACCTGCTAAGATCCACGCTTCCGCACCGGTAGCCAGATTCGGCTCCGGACGCCAGAAGGCAGTCGCTACAGGAAGCTTAGGCATCGGGATATCCTGGGGCAGGCATTCCACATCATTGATTAATAAGCGGAAGCGGTTACCCAGATCAATCAGGGAAGTAGCAACACCCTTACCCGCCTTTGAAGTAAATACAAGACGTGCCGGATCCTCCCTCTGACCCATGGACAGGGGATTAACCTTAATTCCAACAGCACCTTCGGCAATGGTAGGGCAAACCTCCAGCATGTGGGCTTGAAGGATTCCTTCCTTTCCTTTCACAAGGTTATAGGTATAATCCTCCATGAAGGAGGTACCTTTCGCATCCTTGATGCCCTGAGCCATGATCTTCATAAGGCGGACCATGGCTGCCGTCTTCCAGTCACCTTCCCCGCCAAAACCATAGCCCTTTTCCATCAGCCTCTGGATCGCGAGACCCGGAAGCTGCTGCAGGCCCGCAAGCACTTCAAAGTTAGTTACAATTGCATGATAATTCTTTTCCTCCAGGAATCTCTCAAAGCCGATTTCAATTCCTGCCTGTACTGCTACATGCCGCTTGAATTCAGCCGCATCCCTGCCCTCCAGTAAAATATCATATTTACTGTAGTACTCATCTACCAGGTTATCAATGTCACCCTTTGATACCGCCTGTACATACTCGGCAATATCCGTGATGTTATATGCGTCAATCTCCCAGCCGAATTTAATCTGGGCTTCTACCTTATCGCCCTCTGTTACGGCAACATTTCTCATATTGTCACCGACACGCAGGATCCTGATATGGCTGCTTTCAATTACGCCGATTGCGGTTCTCATCCAGTCTGCAATCCGTTTCTGGACCTCCCCATCATTCCAGTAGCCTACAATTACCTTACGCTCAATGCCCATACGGGTAACCATATGTCCAAACTCACGGTCACCGTGTGCGGACTGGTTTGTATTCATAAAGTCCATATCGATGGTGTCGTAGGGAATCTCTTCGTTAAATTGTGTATGCAGATGGAGCAACGGTTTTCTGTATTCCTGAAGTCCAAGGATCCAGGACTTCGCAGGAGAAAAGGTATGCATCCAGGTGATAACACCGGCGCAGCTTTCATCCCCGTTTGCTTCATTGAATACCTTACGGATGGATACATTGTCAATTAAGGTTGGCTTTAAAATAACCTCAAAGGGTAAATTCCCTGATTTATTTAATGCCTCAACAATAATTCTTGAATGCTCCGCAACCTCTCTCAGGCATTCATCACCATATAATGATTGGGAACCAGTTGCAAACCAGAATTTGTACTCTTTACTCTTTAACATTGCCCAAGCCTCCTTCTTTTTGGAGGCTTTCGCCTCCTTTTTTTGTTGGAGGCTTTTGCCTCCCTTTTTTTCTATTGTACAACATGGCGCAGACACGTGCAATTGCCCTATCCTACCGTTCTTGTTAAAAAGTTACCTATTCCTACTTACCTTCTACAGAAATTATATCCCAACTATATCCATGCTCCAAACATCACACAAGGTGCCATGAAATAATGGCATGGATCTGTTTCCTGATTTAACCTGTTTTCTTAATTCCTTTCAGCCCTGTTTCCGGTACTTTGAGGGGGTTACTCCATAGCGCTCCGTAAATATCTTATAAAAGTATCCCTTATTACGGTATCCTACCCGGTTTGCCACCTCTTCCACCGTCAGCTTTGAACTGCGCAGCAGCTTATCCGCCTGTGTCAGCCGTATGTTCTGTACGTATTCGGAATAGGTCATTCCTGCCTTTTCCTTCAACAGACGGTTATAATAATCCTCGTTAAAATGAAATTTCTTTACCAGCTCCTTGATTGTTATATCCGTATAATTTTCCTGTATATAGTTTGTAACCTCCATAAAGACAATCCAGTTCATCTTCCTTCTCTGTTCATTGGACAAATAAAAATCATACTTGGAGCTGATGTAGTGTAGAATCCGCATTAACAGCCCCTTGCAGATATATTTTGAGGCCTCGTCCTGCTGCTCCAGCTCCAGCAGTAAGGACAGCAAAAGCCCCTCCATCTGTCCATCCTCCGGATTCTTAGGCTTAAAATGCAGGAATTGCTGGACATCCTTTTGCTTTAGCAGGGCCATCCTAAGAAAATGAAGGATGCTCTCCTCTTCAATCTTATCTACCATTACCTCATCAAATATTTCATTTGCCAGGCCAATAAAAATAATCGTACTGTTGTTATCGAAAAGATAATCCTGGTGAAGGCAGTTTTTATCAATCAGGCAGATCTCGCCCCTTTTAAACTGGATATCCTGTCCCATAATTTTCTGCATAAATTCACCCTCGACCACATAGGCCAGCTCAATATAGTCATGGGTATGGAATTGGGTCCTTGCCCCGGACTGGAAGGTATTTTGGTAGGAGAAGGCCGGTTCATAGGGCTTGATGGTGGCATAGAGGCGGCTTCCCCGCTCCAGCTTCCAGCAAAGCAGGAATATCCCTTCCTGATAGGCCTGGGGAAAGGTCTTGACCTCCACCTGGTCAAGGGAGTATTCCGGGCGCATGATCCGGCCTCCAATTTTCTCATTATCTGCCTTATTCTTCTCCAGCTTTGTTATTTTATTGCAATATTCTATGAGTTTCATTGCACCACCTCATTTTTTACGATTTGCTTCCTGAATCCGCCGCCTTCATCCTTCTTTTATTTTCATACATTTTTTCGTCCGCCTTTTCCAGCATCTCCGGGAGTGAATCTCCCATATATTCATAGCCGCTGGCATACTGGATCTGAAATTTGCTTTCTGCCCGGTTAAACTCCTCCACCCTTTTTTTGATATCCTCCAGAAGCCGCTGGACCATTTCCTCACTATAGTCGCGCACAATGCACAGGAATTCATCCCCGCCATAACGCCCGACAAATACTTTTTTATTGTTGAATTTATATAGGATTTCAGCAAAGGCCTTAATTAGTTTATCACCGGTGCTGTGCCCTAATTCATCATTGACCTTTTTTAGGTTGTTTAAATCCATCATAATAACACAATAGGAGGATGCTTTCATATCAACCGGAAACCAAAGCGCCTCCTCACAGCTTCTTCTTCCCGGAATCCCCGTAAGCTTGTCCAGGTACGCCGCTGCGCTAAGCTCCTTATTCCTGCGTACAAGCACGAGCTCATAGTAGGTCTGCTGGAAGGATATGAGGACCAAGGCTAAAACACTGATGGACAAAAGGATTTCATTGATCCGCAAATTCCCGGCCTTTTCTTCCGAATACAGCTCCGCCAGGCCAACCAGCTCATGGGACTGGTTAAAATATTCTTCACTCAGCTCCAGTAACTCTTCCGGCCCATTACCCTGCCTGCGGTATTCCAAAATTGAGGATTTAAGCTCCTCCCACTTAACGGATAAGGCGCTAAGCTGTATTAAATATTCCTCCTGGTTTAGCTTGACCAGCCTGTACTTTCCCCCGCCATAGCGCAAATCATGGATAATCTCATCCAGATATTCCATTAATTCGTCATGTGGCTTTCCTGAAAGCTCCAATTTCACCAGCCTTTGGGCACCTCCCCTAAGGACTCCCGTATAATTAATAACCCTCCCCGTAGTCTGAATTATACTGATCAGATAGAATGTATTAAACATCAATACTGCAGCAAAAATCACGATAATCAATTGGGCTATTTTATTTCCTGACTGCTGTATTTGCTTCAAACAATGTTCTCCTTCCGCAACAGCTTTTTCTCTTTTGTTATTGCCTTTTGTTATTGCCTTTTCCTATAATCTTCTATATAATAAATTACAACCTGACGAGAGTTACAACCTGACAAACATTTGGCCGTTAAGCCATCGGGTGCCGGATGTGAAATGATTTTCATTTCACACTAACGATCATCTGGCCGTCAGGTCACTCAATGTCGGATGTGAAATGCTCTGCATTTCACACTGACCACCTAGAAAGGATCTGCTATGAATAAAGTAAAACGTATCTCGGCCCTCATTGGTATTATTTTTATTGCCGCCATGTATATACTCTTTTTTATATCCGCCTTTTTTGCTACCGAATATTCCAATGGTTTATTTTTAGCCTGCTTGTTCAGCACCATTGTAATCCCCATCATCCTTTGGTTTTTCCAGGTCTTTTATAAGCTGGCCCATAAAAAGGATGATGATAATGACCCTGGTAACAAGGAAGCTTAAATGCACTACTAACCATTATAAGGAATTACAAGCTCCATAATTTAAGAAGGCATAAACATTGTTCACTGAAAGGGGAATCAGCCGCGCTATTCCCCTTTTATTTTTTTAAAGTATTCCTGTATCTGCTTCTCATATCCGTTGTCAGACGGAACATAGAATCTACGGTCCTTAATCTCGTCCGGCAGGTATTGCTGCTCAACATAGTGGTTTTCATAGCTATGGGCATATTTATATCCCAGCCCGCGTCCCAGCTTGGCAGCACCCTTATAATGGGAATCCATAAGATAAACCGGTATCGTAGCTGTTTTTTCATTCTGTACAACGCTAGTTGCCTCATCAATGGCACAGATTGCGGAATTGCTCTTAGGTGCGCAGGCAACATAAGCTGCCGCCTGGGCCAGGACAATCCTTGCCTCCGGCATACCAAGGCGCTCCACCGCCAGGGCTGCCGAGGTTGCCACTACCAGCGCATTGGGATCTGCGTTTGAGACATCCTCTGCGGCACAGATCATAATCCTTCTCGCAATAAATGCGACCTCTTCCCCCGCGTACAGCATCCTGGCAAGATAATAAATAGCCGCATCCGGATCGGAGCCCCGCATGCTCTTAATAAATGCGGAAATAGTATCATAATGGTTGTCCCCGCCCTTATCATATTTGAGCACCCTCTTCTGGATACACTCGGAAGCCACCGGCAACGTGATATGGATTTTCCCATCCTCTGACCGCTCCGTGGTAAGGACGCCGATCTCTATTGCATTTAAGGCCGACCGTGCATCCCCGTTTGCAATATCTGCCAGAAACTCCAGCGCATCCGCTTCAATTACCGCATCATATACTCCCAGCCCCTTCTCCCGGTCACTTACCGCTTTTATTAACAATGTCTTGATGTCTTCCTTATCCAATGGCTTTAACTCAAAAATAATAGAGCGGGAAAGCAAGGCCGAGTTTACCTCAAAATAGGGATTTTCCGTAGTTGCACCAATCAGTACAATGGTTCCGTCCTCCACAAAGGGAAGGAGATAGTCCTGCTGTCCCTTATTAAACCTGTGGATCTCATCGATAAACAATATAGTCCGTTTCCCATACCTCCCTATATTATTCTTTGCTTCCTCCACCACTGCCTCCATATCCTTTTTCCCCGACGACGTTGCATTAATCTGGGTAAAAATGGAGCTGGTAGTATTCGCGATCACCTTGGCAAGTGTAGTCTTCCCCGTCCCCGGAGGTCCATAAAAGACAATCGAGCTCAATTTATCCGCCTTAATGGCACGGTAAAGCAGCTTATCCTTGCCAATGATATGCCTTTGCCCAACAACCTCCTCCAAAGTCTCCGGGCGAAGCCTGGACGCCAGCGGAGCCTCCTTCTTCATCGTATTATTCCGCATATAATCAAATAAATCCACGTTGTTACCTCCCAACAAATACTTAATCGCCCTCAAAAACTCCCTATACACGGCTTTTGACCGGCCCATCCCCGCCTTTTTAGGCGGAGACGGATAATTTTCAGGCATATTCTATTGAAAATTCCCTCGGAATGTGCATAATAAAATAGGTATGGACAACGACTATCTAAGCAGAATGGAGCCAATATGAATATTCCAAAAGACCCCCATATCCTATTAAGCTATATCAACACAAAACTGCGCGATGAATATCATAGCCTGGATGAGCTGTGCAAAAGCCTGAATATAGAACGCGGCCATATCGAAGCCGTCCTCTCCTCCATCCATTACACCTATACCAAGGAACGAAACCAATTCACAGCGGTCTAGTCCACCAACCATCTGGTACACCAGCTACAGTAAGCTTTTTATAATGCATACGACGAAAATTATATGACCTTGTACCCTAATCCTACACCTTAAACTTCGCCCATTTACTTCCCAAAGCATTATATATCCTTAAGACCAGGAAAAAGAACAGCATCCCTGCCACCGCTCCCGTCGTATCAATCAGCACATCCCCAAGCTGGCCGCTGCGACCCGGAACAAAGGTCTGGTGGAATTCATCCGTAGCTGCGTATATGGCGGACAGGATAACCGGCAGGAAAAACAACCTCCCCTTCCTAAAGCCACAAAAATACAAATGAAAGGCAAGGGTAACCGCAAGCAAAGCATATTCACAAAAATGTGAGCCCTTCCGTACAAAAAAATTTATCGTCTCTAATATTTCGTCCCTTTGTCCTTCATCAAATTGCACCTGGGCAGTATTTTCATAAGCAACCAGAAGCTGGCTGGCAATAGTCAGGCTGCTTTCGTTAGAACTGACCGCAGGCTTGGACGAAAAGGCAAAGATAATAACCATAACAATAACTGCTGGTATCCATGAAACTTTTTTTAATTTCATTGGTGCCTCCAAATAAAAAACCTTATGCTATTATATATCAATTCAGCTAGTATAATGATACCAAAGAACCCTATGAATAGCAACATCCCCATGGAAAACTATTCTTAGCTGCTTTATTAAATTACTGCAAAATACAAGGAGGGATCCGGCATATGAAAGAAGCATTCAATACTGTCTTTGAGGGTGGTACTGCTGAAATCGTAATGAAGAAATCAAGATTCATCGCTACCGTCCAGCCCGTCCATACGGAGGAGGAAGCAATTGATTTTATTGACGGATTGAAGAAAAAATACTGGGATGCGAGCCATAACTGCTCTGCTTATATTATTGGTACCGAGAATCCCATCCTGCGCTGCTCCGATGACGGTGAGCCAAGTAAAACAGCCGGCAGACCCATGCTGGATGTTTTATTGGCGCGCGGATTAACGGATCTCGTTGTTGTGGTTACCAGATATTTTGGCGGAACACTGCTCGGTACGGGGGGATTGGTTAAGGCCTACCAATCAGCAACGGTGGAAGGCTTAAACCAGAGCAGGGTCATAACCAAACAGCTGGGCATTAAGCTTCAGGTTACAACTGACTATAATACCTTGGGGAAGCTGCAATATCTGGCTGCCCAGGAGCAGATCACTATTTTATCTGCTGACTATACGGAACTTGTCCTGTTACATTTATTGGTACCTCCAAGCAAATTCGACAACTTGTCCATAAAGATGGCTGAGCTGTCAAACGGCTCAGCCATCTTAGAGACTTTAGGGCAAGTGTATTTTACCATGCTGGACGGTAAAGTACATCTCTTGTAAAACTAAACCCCTTGCGTTACCAAATCATCCACAATTTCCACCATGGAGATTGGCGTCACCTCATGTTGGCATAGCTTTTTAATAATAGACACAACAACGTCCCTCGACGTTGATATTCCGGTGATTTCATCTGCTTCCACACTATCGTCCAATCGCTTTGTGATTCTGACCCCATAATACGGGGTATTTTGATCCGATTCCAAGCTTCTCTCAGTAAGACAATAGTCTAGCTTCATCACACGTGCATCCTCAAGCAATACCTCGTTGCTGAAAAGTAACTGTAACTGTTTCATGAACTTTACCCCCAAATTTATTATATAACAGAAAACAACTGACGATTTTTATTATACACTGATAATTCCATTTGAAAAACACTATTTAACGCACCATTTTATCGGCGTCCTTATATTTCGACATTACTCCACGTTTCGTGAATAGGTATCGATTAATACTTTATTTATTATTCGAATTCATGTATATATATGGTATTTTTTCCTCATAAATGGAACCCTTTTTTCGGATTTTTTACCCCCAAAATAGGGGAAAATAAGGAATAAAAAAACGGTTACCTATGTCACAGAAATTAACAAAGATAATTTTTCTTTATTTCAGGCCCGGAATGAGTTATAATGAGCATCAGACAGGTAATGTTCTATCGCATTGGAGGTCATTATGGATTTCAGTAAAAAAGGAATTGAGAATAAACAACATCATATAAAATCAACATCACGCCGGCTCGTTTCAAAAACGAGGATCACCTTGTTCCGCCTATGTATTGTAGTTTTTGTGGCCTGCATCATAGTCGGTGCCTTCGCCGGTCTTGGATTTGTTAAGGGTTTGATCGACAGCGCCCCGGACATAGCCCAGATCGACGTGGTACCCCAGGGCTATACGACCACCGTATATGACCGGGAGGGCAATGAAATCGAGTATCTGGTTGGGGCACATGCGAACAGGGAGTACGTTTACCTGAAGGATCTGCCGGAATACCTTAAATATTGCTTTATCAGCGTCGAGGACGAGCGTTTCTACCAGCATGACGGAATTGATGTTCGTGGTATTTTCCGTGCGGCCGTAATCGGGCTGACCACCGGACGTTTTTCCGAGGGAGCCAGTACAATTACGCAGCAGCTATTAAAAAACCAGGTGTTTGACGGGGGGCGTGAAGCAACCTTTTTCGAACGTCTGGAGCGGAAGATCCAGGAGCAATACCTGGCTGTCCAACTGGAAAATAAGCTTGACAAGGATACTATCCTTGAATATTACTTAAACAACAGCAACCTTGGCTCCGGAACCTACGGTGTCGAAACCGCAGCCAAGAAGTATTTTAATAAAAATGCAAAGGACTTAACCTTATCCGAATCCGCCGTTATTGCCGCCATTGCACAAACACCGGTATATAACAATCCCATTAACTATCCGGAGAAGAATGAGGTAAGAAAAAATGAGATCCTTAAGGAAATGCTAAAGCAGGGACATTGCAGCCAGGAAGAATATGATGTGGCAATGGAGGATGATGTTTATTCCAGGATCCAATCATTAAATTCCAAAACAGACACCACCTCCTACTACAGCTATTTTGTTGATGAATTAATCGAGCAGGTCATGTCAGACCTGCAGACAAAGCTGGGATATACGGAGGCTCAGGCCTCCAACCTGATCTACAGCGGCGGCCTGGATATCTATACCACCCAGGATTCTACCATCCAGGGTATCTGTGATGATGCTTACAGCGATGAATCAAATTTCCCGGATATGGGTGTGTCCTACTGGGAGCTGGCCTATGCCTTATCTGTTGAAAAGGCAGACGGCTCTACGATACATTACCATACCAATGATTTACTTGATTATTATAAGGATTACGACGATCCGGACCGTCTGTACGTGGATGACAACGGAAGCAAGTTCTCTGCCCTCTTCCTGGATAAGGAGGATATGCAGGCAAAGATAGACGCATTCCGGGAGGCAATGGTCGAGGAAGGTGATACCATCCTGGGTGAGAAGGCAACCATGACCATCCAGCCCCAGTCGTCCTTTGTGGTAATGGACCAATCAAACGGCGAGGTAGTCGCAATCATTGGGGGCCGTGGCGAGAAGGAGGGCAACCGGACACTGAACAGGGCTACCAACACCTACCGTCAGCCCGGTTCCACCTTTAAGATCCTATCTACCTATTTGCCGGCCTTAGATACCGTGGGCCTGACCTTAGCCAGCGTACAGGATGACGCCGCCCCTTATTATTATCCCGGCACCAACAGGGAGGTTAATAACTGGACCTCCAGCAATTCTTATAAGGGTCTGGTTACCCTGCGCCAGGGTATCTATGATTCCATGAATATCGTAACAGTTAAAACCTTTGCAAAGGTAACTCCGCAATTGGGCTATGATTATCTGACAAAGCTGGGGATTACCTCCCTGGTCGAATCCAGAAAGGAAGCCGACGGAAGAGTCGTATCCGACATTAATTATCCAATGGCCCTGGGTGGTCTGACGGATGGTGTCAGCAACCTGGAATTAACCGGAGCCTACGCAGCCATCGCAAATGGCGGGGTATACACAAAGCCCGTCTTTTATACTAAGATTGTGGCCCATAACGGAAAAATATTATTGGAAAACAAGCCCCAGAGGGAGCAGGTTATGAAGGAATCCACCGCTTTCCTGCTGACCAGCGCCATGGAGGATGTGGTGACCAAGGGTACCGGTACAGCAATACGGTTTACCAAGATCGATATGCCTGTTGCAGGTAAGACCGGTTCCACCTCGAATTACTATGATTTATGGTTTTCCGGCTTTACCCCTTATTATACCGCCACCATATGGTCCGGCTTTGATAATAACCGCCTCCAGTCAAATACCCTCTACCCGAAGAAGCTCTGGAAGACGATTATGGAACAAATCCATATTGCAAAGAACCTGGAAACAAAGGATTTTACTATCCCGGATTCCATTGTAACTGCTAAGATTTGTACCAAATCCGGTAAGCTGGCAGTGGACGGCTTATGTAATGAATACCTGGGCGGCAACAGTGTAAGGGTCGAATATTTTGCCAAGGGTACGGCGCCTACCGAAAAATGTGATGTCCATGTCCAGGCAAGTGTTTGTACTGTTTCCCATGACCTGGCCACCGATAATTGCCCTGTCAACAAGGTTAAAACCGGGGTATTCCTAAACAAGGAGGAAACCGGCAAGACCGCTGATACCCCCTATGTGCTGCCTAAATCCTATTGCTCCATCCATAAGGGCCAGGCAGGTTCAAACATCAATACGCCGGGTACAGGCACAGATCCTAATACGAACACCAATACGGATCCTGACACCAATATGGATCCTGATACAGGTACAGACCCTGATACGGATCCTAATACAGATTCAGGTACAAATACGGGCGGAGGTACGGATGATGGTGATGTTAATTTCCACATAAGCGATTATCTGCTGCCATAAAGCCTCCCTGACAAACATTTGACCTTTAGGTCACGGGTGCCGGATGTGAAATGATCTTCATTTCACACTGCTTCCATCCTGCTATATAAAATAAGCTGGTACAATTCCAGGACACTCATTACCATGACCTGTCAGGATTTGTACCAGCTTTTCCTATGGCCTAAAGCTTGCGATTATGTCCATGCCTTGAACAAAGTATAAAGCGCTACAGATAGTGGCATGGACCCGGTGCTCCCATCATTAATATTTCTAATTTCTTTTAACTTTTCATCTTGGAATTAAAGAACCAGGAAGCAATATAGGCAAAGATCAGGGCGGAGGATATGCCCACGGCAGAGGCAGTGAAGCCTCCCTTAAAAAGCCCTATGAAACCTTCCTTGTCAATGGCCTCCTTCATTCCCTTAAATAACACATTCCCAAAGCCGGTTAAGGGAACACTGGCTCCCGCACCTGCCCATTTTGCAAAGGGCTCATAAATACCGATTGCCCCCAGCACAGAGCCCAGGCAGACCAATATTACCATCACCCTTCCCGGCATCAGCTTTGTATTGTCAAGCAATATCTGGACTACCGCACAGATGGCTCCTCCAATTAAAAATGCTTTCAAATAATCCATAGATTTAAACTCCTTTCCAGCCTGGCTATCCTTTGGGCAGCTACAGGCGTTACTTCCTGCGGCCACTAAATAGATACAGGTGTTACTTTCTATATCTATTTTGCTTCTATTTATTTTGCTTCAACCATAACTGCATGGGCGATACCAGGCACCGTCTTTCCTTCATTAAAGCTTACCTGCGACAATAATGCACCGGTCGGGAGGAACAGTACCCTATTCCATTCCCTGGTCTTCAGCTTCCTGTATATATAGCCTGCAAAGGTGATGGCGGAGCATCCGCATCCGCTTCCGCCTGCATGGGTATCCTGCTTTTCCTTATCAAAAATCTCAACGCCGCAGTCCATATGGTTTTTACTGATATCATGGCCGGCCTCCAAAAGCAGGTCAATCAATATCTTAGACCCTACATCTCCTAAATCTCCCGTTATGATCCTGTCATAATAAGAGGGCTGCAGCCCAAAGTCCTCCAGGTTCTGTTTAATGGTTTCAAAAGCAGCAGGAGCCATGGCAGCTCCCATGTTCATGGAATCCTTGATACCGTAATCAACAATTTTCCCTGTCGTAATACCTTTAATCACCACATCCGCTTCTGCCGGGTTCGAGATCTTTTTATCCTCGCCCGTAATAATAACTGCACCACTGCCTGTCACCGTCCAGGTGGCAGAATAAGGCCTTTGGTTGCCATAGTCCAAGGGGAACCGGAACTGCTTCTCTGCACCTGCAAAATGGCTGGAGGTAATTGCCAGCACCCTGTCCGCATAGCCTCCATCCACCAGCATGGCACCAATGGACATCGCTTCACCCATGGTAGAGCATGCACCGTAAATTCCCAGTACAGGTATCTTTAATTCTGCTATTCCAAAGGAGGTGGCAATTAATTGTCCCAGCAAGTCCCCTCCCACCAGATACCGGATATCCGAATTCGCTAACCCCGCCTTCATAATTACTTTCTCGGCGGCCTCTTTCATCAACTCACTTTCTGCTTCTTCCCAGCTGTTTTGTCCGAACATGGGATCCTCATTGACAATGTCAAACAGGGATCCTAATGGACCTTCTGATTCCTTTTTTCCCGCCACCGAAGCGGTGGCTATAATGTATGGGGCATTTTGAAAGAGAATGCTCTGTTTTCCAACCATTTTCGTTTGATTATTACCATTTGCCGTCACGCTTACAACTCCTTTTCAAAGCCTCTGAAACCGGGCTGTTTTATAGTTTTATCTTTCTGCCTAGCCTTAAACAACTCCTAATAATTTTAATAGGTAATAAATTATCCCAAGGACCCAGGAGCAGAATATTCCATATAGGATTACAGGGCCTGCAATGGTGAATATCTTGCAGCCAATTCCGAAGACTTGTCCCTCCTTCTTATATTCCACGGCCGGTGCCGCCACAGAATTCGCAAAGCCTGTAATCGGAACCAGGGTTCCTGCCCCGCCGAATTTGGCCATTTTCTGATAAATACCAAAGCCTGTCAGCAGGACGGATAAAAACACCAGGGTTATGGTGGTATACAGCTTTCCTGTATCCTCATCCGCTCCCATGTAAATATAATAGTTCGTTAAGGCCTGCCCGATGATACAGATAATACCTCCTACCAGGAACGCCTTGACCGTATTCCCCAGGATACTGTTCTTCGGTGTAACATCCTTCACATACTGGTTAAAATATTCATTTCTTTGCTGGGTATCTGTTTCATTGATAATTTCCTTGGCAGATACTTGTTTCTTCTCACTCATCTTAATCTCCATCTCCTAACCTTATCATGTTTATGTCCATGCCCTTCACTGCACAAATCGCCATGAAAGTGCGGCATGGACCCGGTCCTTCCTTTTTCTCATTTATTTACTTCTTTCAACCTTCACCTTAAACCGGTGATAGCTTATCATCATACACGATACTCTGGTTTACCAACGTACCGTCAAATTCAGTGGGTTGTCTTTTTACATATAGCGTGACACAGATTCCAATCAGCAGCGCAGTAACAATTAAAAAAGCGGCAAGCCATACCATTCTTCTCCTCATTTGCATTGTACCATCACTCCCTTTCAGCGCCGCCCATGCCGGGCGAATTAAAAAAGCATCAGTTGTCATCCCTGATGCTTTTTACGATTATCCATATTCTTGATAATATTATATGAATTACCACTTTTCCTATACTGGAAATATATGGTTGATATTTTCCATCCTCTCAGCTCTTGTATTTTAACCGGTGAAAAATGAATGCGCAGCACTTTATGCGCCAAGCCTCTCCCGCATAATTTTCAGAATCCGTTTTTCCATCCTGGACACCTGAACCTGTGAAATACCCAGTTCCTTTGCAATATCCGTCTGGGTCCTGTCCTTAAAATATCTTAGCCGGATAATCTCCTGCTCCTTATCATCCAGGGATGCAATAATTTCCCGTAGGGCAAGCTTATCCACCAAATCTTCGCTTTCATCCTTTGTCTCCGCCAGCTTATCAATTAAATATATGGGGCTCCCATCCCCCTGGTAAATGGTCTTATATAGTGATTCTACCTCTGTCCCGGTTTCCATTGCCATGATAATATCTGCCTTTTCCATGTCCAGCTCTTCTTCCAGCTCCTCAAAGGTCGGATCCCGCCCAAGCTCATTTTGGTACCGTTCCCGGACGCCACGTATTTTAATCGCCGATTCCTTTAATGACCTGCTGACCTTAATCATGCCGTCATCCCTTAAGAAACGCTTGATTTCTCCCGTGATCATTGGAACCGCATAGGTTGAAAATTTTACCTCATAAGAGGAATCAAATTTATCAATTGCTTTCATAAGGCCGATACTGCCAATCTGGAACAGATCCTCCATCTCATGGCCCCGGTTCATAAACCTTCGGACAATGCTCCATACCAGGCCCACATTTTCAGCAACTATCCGGTCTCTGGCCTCCCGGTCACCATTCTTTGAAAGTTTAATCAGTTCAAGCGTATCCACATCTCATCTCGCTCCCTTCCTCTCTGACTTCATCTGCCCACTAAGCCTCCATTTCATATGCCTGGGGAATAAACCTTTTGTTTATCCCTGCCTTTCCTATCTTCTTTCTCATAATCACCCGGGTTCCTGATCCAGGTGAGGATACTACCTGCAGGTCATCCATAAAGGCCTCCATGAAGGAGAAGCCCATTCCGGAACGCTCCAGCTCAGGCTTTGAGGTATACAGGGGCTCCATTGCCTTGTTCACATCCTCGATGCCCACCCCCAGGTCAATAATTTCTACTGTCAGCTCATTCTCACAAACTGAACAATGCATTGAGATTATGCCTATTTCATCCACATAGCCGTGGATTATGGAATTAGTTACTGCCTCCGACACCGCTGTCTTAATATCAGCCAGCTCCTCAATCGTAGGATCCAGCTGCGCCGCAAAGGCTGCTACGACTGTCCTTGCAAAGCTCTCATTCTGTGACCGGCTTTCAAATTCCAGCCTCATTTCGTTCTCATGTCCATGCCTTTCATTACACGAACTGCCATGGATGTTCTGGCATGGACTCGGTCCACCCGTCTGCTCATTTGTTTTACTCTTTTCAACCTTATCATTCATTGTTTTGTCTTCCCCTTTCTAATGGCTTACCCGTCTTACACAAGACGAATGGCTCGCATTCTTTCGCGAGACTATTTCACTACTAACGCCCATGCTTTTTGGACATAAAACCCGCAGTTTCTTGCAAAGCTATTTTATACCCATGCTTCCTGGGCATAAAAACCCGCAGTTTTTTACGGGATTATTTCATCAAAATTTGAAGCGCCTTTTCCACCGTATCGTATTTTTCAATAATTTTATATAGTCCTGATAAGCGGAATATTCTGTCAACCGCTGAATTGACATTGGAAACCGCTATTTTTCCCCCAATGAATATAACCTTGCGGTATCTTCCCATGATTACGCCGATGCCGGCGCTGTCCATAAAACCGGCTCCCGAGAAATCAAAAATAATATGCTTGATATTTTTCCTGTCTATGATCCTGTCTGCTTCCTCCCGGATCTGGACCGCATTATGGTGGTCAAGCTCATTCCTTAGCCGGATCACCAGGCACCGTCCATCAATTTCGTATTCCGCTCCCCCCTCTCCTATTCCCTGTACAGATCTGGTTTTCTTCTTTTCATACTGCATCTACTATAGCCTCCTATTTTTTACTGATATTTCCATTTGATTTTAGCCAAGAAAAAAGACCTTTTATGGAAGGGCTTAGAGCCCTTCAGCATGAAACGTCTTTTTCATAATTATCCTTTGTATTTTTAATTTATTCCTGTACTTCCTTTAAATAATCTTTCGCGTCTGCTACCCGTGATGAATCCGGGAAATCATTGATAACCAGATTATAATAAACGGCTGCATTATTCTTATCATCCAGCCTATGATAAGCCCTTGCTGCAAAATACACAGCGTCCACGTCCTCTGGATCAAAGACCATGGCCTGCTTTAACTGGACTAAAGCGTCCTCATATTTTCCTTTGCTATACAGGCTGTGACCCTCATCATAATGGGTCTTAGCGGCCTTCGGATAGGTCGCTGCCTTCAATTCACTATAGAGCTGCTTAGCGGCATCGGTCTCAAACCCGGTATCATCAACTCCGGCTAACTGATCTGCCACCGCAACCAGATCCTGCTGGTTTTTCGGCTTTGCCAGCTCAGCCAGGTATATCTGTGTAGCTTCCATTAGCCCTGCATACACATCCTTATCCTCTGCACTGTTCAGACTGTCGATCTGCGCCTGGAGCTCCTTTTTGTCCTTTTCCAGTTGCTCCTTTTCTGTCTGGAGCTGGGTGATAAGCTTATCCTTTTGTTCAATCTGCTCTGCAGTATAGTTGGTATCCGTATATCCGGAATCGCCTCCAGAAGACACCATATTCTTCTTAATGGTCGGTGCAATTAAAAATGCTGCCACCGCCAGCCCAATCACAACACCGATTACCAGGTTGATATAAGCCATGATATTAGGCTTGTCCTCCCGGTAAGAGGAAATGGGCATAATCGCACCGGAGGAGGAGGGCTTCTCCGCCTCGGGATTGCTGCTTAAATCCTTTGCTGCAGCGGCAACCTCGATCTCCTTTAGGTATTTTAATGTAGTTGTATTCGTCACGTCAATCCGGGATATCTTTTGGAGGTATTTTCTTGCCTTGTCCTTCTCCCCCGTCTTAATCAGCAGCAGCGCCAGCAATTGATAGGCACGGATAAAATTTGCATTTAAGCTGACTACCTTTTTCAGCTGGATAATCGCAAGGTCATCACTCCCCTGCTTTGCCAGGCCCAGGGCCGTATTATAGCGCTTTATTGCCTGGTTTAAGGATTCCAGCTTTGTAAGGTTTGACTGTATCTTGCCGATATATTCCTCCGCGTCATTATCCTCAGGCTTAAAATGCCTGCTGATAACCCACTCGCTTAAGGCCGCAACCATCTCACCCATTTCATAATATACAAGACCCAAAAGGTTTCTTGCATTTACATTCATTTTATTTAATTCAAGGCTTTTCCGCAGGGATATGATCGCTCCCGATAAATCCCTTACCTTTACTCTTGCAAGTCCATCATTATAGAAAATATTAGAAGCTGACAATACCTTTTTGTAGATTGTAAGATCATTGCCACATCTCTCACAGCGTTTTCTCTTGTCCGACATATTACTTCCACAATTCGGGCAAATCATACTAACCCTCCTGTTCCTTGGAGGTTTTTTCCCTCCTGTTCTTTGGAGGGTTTTCCCTCCTGTCCCTTGGAGGTTTTCCCCCCCATCTGTCCGTTTTTAATCTACTCATTATTTGCTTTCTTTGTTCCCTTTAGTAATTCCTTTAATATATCGGTTACATCTGTCATATCATTATTATTAATAACATCCTCTGCCTGTTCAATCTCGAGGCTTGGCTGGAATTTCTGTATTTCCTCATCAAAATTAATCATCGTGACAATCCTCCGTATTCATAAACCTATCACAGAAAGTAAAATTATCTTCACATCATTCATAATACTATAAAAGCCAGAAAAATCAATAGTTTATGGGAATTATTATGGATAAATATTTATTAAATTGATGAGGATACTACCTATTTTCCCCTGGTTTTACATAATAATATCCATTTCGACAGCCATCCCCTTATAGAAAAGCATTCTCTCATATATTGGTTATTCTTTTTCCAGTACTTGCTTTTATGCAGGATTGGCGTATAATAATAATACCCCAATGACATCCCCGGAGGAATTAAAGTGAAGAGAAGAAAAACCCTTGCAGCCACCATTACGCTGCTTTCCATAGCATTATCCATCTATACGGCCGGCTGCAGCGGAGCCAGACAGGAACCAGTTGTTACGCTGGATGGCAAATCCATCTATTTGGAGGATTTCTTATATGATATTTACCTGGTTGAAGCAGATGGCAGCCAGCTGGAGAAGGATTACCAGGCAAATTTTAATTGCAGCTACTGGGATTCTACCCACAACGGCATGACCTTGAGGGAGGCCGCTAAAAACTCCGTCCTGGCAAGTGTGGTAATGTATGAGATCCTGGCTGACCAGGCAGAAAAAAACGGGGTCCAATTGTCTGACGAGGAGCTTAATGAGACTGCCGCGACGGTTAACAGCATCCAAAGTAGCTCCTGGAAAGAAAGCCTTGATAAGGCGGGACTTACTTCTGACGTTCTGAAGAAGGCTTGTGAAATGCATGCCCTTGGTGATAAATACCGAACCCAGCTGACAAAGGACATTTATATTGACGAAAATGCAATCCGTGACAGCATTGACCCGGAGGACTACAGGGAATATATAACGGAATGCCTGTTTATCCCCACTGTTTTGCTTGAGGATAATACAGTCTCCCCCTTAAGTGAGGGGGAAAAGGCTTCCGCCCGCCGGTTAGCCCAGAAAGTACATAATAAGCTTTCCTCAGGCACCGGCTTTGACAGGCTGTTAAACCAGTATTCCAGCCTGCAGTATTATAACCGTAATTTTGTCTATGGGGATACCAATGTTGAGGCAGAATACCAGGAAGCAGCAATGCTGCTGGGGAAGGATGGCTATAGCCCGCTAGTAGCTACGGATTATGGCTATTATATCATCCATATGATCGATAACAATTCTACCACCCGTTATGAGCAGGCTTTGGAGGCTGCTGTTGCCGCAGAGGAGGACAAGCAGTTTGCCGCCCTCTATGACAGGATAAAGGACAGCTATAATATTACAATAAATTTTGATTACTGGGATACCATCCGGATTGGTTCCATTACGGTTCCCCAATAAGGCATATTCCTCCTGTACAATTTTGCGGGATATCCTGCCAGTGTAATCTCAACCGTATATGGAATGGATTTTATCATATAATAGGAAGTAAAAACATTTTCCTATTATGGCGATGCACGGCGCAAAAACAGCGCCTTTTATCAGAAGTTTGGAATACAACTTCTGATAACTTATATAATAGGTATATAACAATTGTCTTTATAGAAATGGAGACCTCTCATGATAAAAGCAACTTTCCGCTTAATCGGGTTATTATTAAAAAAAATAACGGGTGATCATGTTGATGCCTTTTCGGCGCAGGCGGCCTTCTTTATCATTATATCCTTTTTTCCCTTCATCATGCTGCTGCTCAGCCTGGTCCATTTATTCCCCCTGGAACAGAGTAATGTGCTGCGGTTCGTCACGGAGGTTTTTCCGACTACCGTCAGTGCGATGCTTTTTTCGGTGATAACAGAGCTTTATGGTAATGTGGCCTCCTCCACCTTAATCTCCATCACTGCTATCACCGCATTATGGTCTGCTGCCAAGGGGTTTTTAGCTATTATGAAGGGCTTAAATGCCGTTTACGAGATCAACGAAACCAGAAATTACTTTTTTCTCCGTGCCATAGCAGCCTTCTATACCTTAATATTTGCCATCATGCTGCTGGCAACCATGGTTCTCTTCGTATTTGGTAACCGCTTGTATTACTGGATTGAACACAAGATCCCCTTCCTGATGGATACAGCCCTGGTAATTATCAGCCTAAGGACAATCCTGGGTCTTATTATCCTGATTGCTTTCTTTTTGGTCATCTATACCGTAATTCCAAACCGTAAGACAAAGGTTATAAACGAGCTCCCGGGAGCAATGCTTTGTGCGGCCGGCTGGATGGGCTTTTCCTATGCTTTTAGCTACTATATCGATAACTTTTCCAATTATTCCTCCATGTACGGAAGCCTGACTGCCATTGTCCTGTTCATGCTTTGGATGTATTTTTGTATGTATCTTTTGTTTTTAGGGGCGGAATTTAATCTGCTGTTTTCAAACAAGGCCTTTGTGCAGAAGCTGAAAAGAATCTATATTACTTCCACGAGGGAGGACGCTACTCATAAATAAATCCAATGTCCGTATCCTTATAGAAGTAGGCAGCGATCTCCTCATACTTCTTCCCCTGCTCCGCCAGGGCTTTTACCCCATTCTGGCTTAAGCCGGCACCATGTCCGTAACCCCCTCCGTTTAGGGTTATGCTTGCTAATTTATCATTCTTTTTATTTACATCAAGAGCAAAAAAGGAGCTGGGCAGTAAGCTCATTTTTTCCACACTGGAGCCATCCTGGCGTACTATTTCGTCATATAGGGGAGCCAGCATGGTCCTTATATTATATTCGGAACGCACCTTTACGGTCCCTTCGCTGCCCACGATTAGGATTTCAGAGACAATTCCACTGCTTTCCCGTTTAACCACCTGGATATCCACAATGGAGCCTACCGTATCCACCGGCTGGCTGATGAAGCCTTCCTTCCCCTGTCCGTCATCCTTTACTTTGGTCAGGATCATTTCCGGGTTTGCTTCATACCGTTTTTTCAAGTTTGCATCAATTACCTTCTTTAAATTTTGAGCGCTGAGGGTGACCTCCCAACGGTACCAATTAAACTCACTGTCAGTGGTGGGAAGCCCCTTTGCTTTGATGAAGCTTCGGAAGCTTTCCTCCGAGGACAGGTCTGCATACTGCTCCATATCCTCAGAACCCTCTCCCTCAGATCCCTGTCCACCCTCACTTACCAGAAGCTTTCCTTCGAGATAGGGTAAATCATTCCCGTTGATCCAAACCTCTGAAACCCCTGCAGTATGCCCGCTGGAGGTGGAGAAATAATAGGCACTGATTACCTCTCCCTGGTATTCTATCACCTGACCATAGGTCTCCTTTACTGCAAGGATGGAGTTCTCATTCTCAGCAATATTATTATAGACCTGATAGGAGGTGCTGTCATCCACATGGGCTCCATACCGGCTCAGTCCATTGGAAAGCAGCTGCTTATAAGCATAGCTCCTGGCACACAACGCCTGCACCTTCAAGGCCTCCGGGCCATAGCTGGTGGGCATCTCACTGGGAATTACCGCATAAAGATACTCCTCCAGGGGTAATTCATTTACAAGGATCAGCCCCTGATCCTCCCCTGATATCTCAATATGCCCCCGGTACCAGGGATTTCCGCTGGTTCTTTTAATTGATAATATCCTGATCTTCCCTTCCTCCGCTACAGGCTCCACCGTAATCCTTCCCTGTTTGAGAAGCTCATCCCCTGCCTCAATGGTAACCACATCACCCTTCTTATAAGTCTTCGCCGTGCCTCCGGCCGTAACTGTAAATTTACCGGTTCCGGTAAGCTTGACCGAAGAGTGGTAGATATCCTTATAATTTGTTGTCATAAGCAGTACCCGGATATTCTCCGCTTTAATCATTCCGGTAATTAATGCTGCACTTACCTTTCCTTCGGATACGATGAAGCTGGTGTTTTCATAACCTACCAGGATGCTTGTGGAGGGCTCCTCTGATAGGGTACTGTAAATGTTATATATCTTCATATTCTCGTCCATGGGCAGCTTACCATATCCCTCAATCTCGATAAAGCCATCCCCTATCCGCAATACCTTCCCCTGGATCATATCCGGCTTCACACTAAGCTGCACAACCTTTTTCGCCTTGATGGTAATATCGCCGACCACCTTTTGCAGGCTGTCCGAAAGCTTGTACTGGGTTGTAAAGGTTTTGTCCAGGCCGCTTACAAACACCTCCAAGGTAGAGGCCTCTCCCTGTTTGATCCATACATTATGCAAGGTAATCTCTTCCTCTGCCAAAGACCAGATATAGACAATCTCCTGACCGCAGGTTAAAGCCTTGATCCCCTGGTCCAGATACCGCTCCGCCAGGTCGGATACTTCTTCTGCTGCCTGTTCCCCGTTCTGCCCGGCGGCTGGATCATCTTTCTCCTCCCCGGCAGTTGAGGCTCCTTTCTTTTCCCCGGTATCTGAATTCCCTTGCTGCTCCCCAGCGGTTAAATTGTCTTTTTCCTCCTGGGAGGCTGGATCTGGAGATAGATATTTTATATAATCTGCTGAATTTGTATAATAGTATTTCCCCTGGTCAGTAATCATCCTTCCTGGATTTTCTCCGGAAGCATCCTTTCCGAGCACCAATAAGGTTTCTTCCTTCAGCAGGGTTTTCCTCACAGTATCACCTGGTTTTGGTGATGCTATGGTATCATCTGGTTTTGGCGTGACGGTGGGATCTCCCGGTTTTGGCGAGATTGTGGGTCCCCCCGGTTTCGGTGTGACTACACCTATGCCCGGGTCTGACAGGATTGCCTGATAGATTTCCAGGAAATCCTTTGTTGCCATATCCTTGTCCTGGTTTGTAAATTCAAAGGTCAGCCCCTGGTAAATGGATTGAAAGCCGGGCTCCTTTAAAATCAGGTTGTCCATTAATGACTTGCACTTACCATAGGTTAAGGCCTCCCCCGGATTTTCCGTAATGTCCTTATCAATCAGCCCCATATGGTAGGCGGCATTTACATAGGTATCATACCAACCGGACATCTGGCTGTCTTCATATGTAATATCAAAGGTCAGGGCTTCCCTGGCCGCCTTATCATAATAAAGGTAGCTCAACAGCCGGAGAGCCTCCGCTTTCGTTATAATATTGTCTTCCACGGTGATAAAGTTATGGTCTTCCGTTTTCCGCCCATTTATTTTTTGATTAATATTAATCGTTCCAATGATGAATACTACGACAATACAAATTCCGATAATGATTAATTTAATTCTCATGCTCATAACGACTCCCCTTCCTGCTGCCTGCCCTTAGGCTGCTCCTTCCTGCCCTTTTAAGCGGCTTTCCCCAGCCCTTTTAAGAGGCTTTGTCCTCCCTGTCTTATCATTGTCCTTCGCAGATCTCCTATGCTAATATATTAGCATAAGTCTGTGAATATTCGTACAAGTTTCCTGTAGATTCCTAATCCTAAAATAAAAAAGTGCCAGGGCAGCTATATCCTTCCATTGTAATGGCTTGCTTGCCCTGACACTTTTTATTCATAATTATTTTACTCTGCTTTCTTTCCGGTAAAGCTGCTTAAGGCCTTGGCGATATCCTGGACCGCCCTCTTATCTGCAAAAAAGCGTGTGTCCCCATTCTTCTTTACAATATAAAAATCATCATCATAGGGCAGGAAGGATGCTGAAACAGTTCTCTCATTATCCCCAAAGATATGATAAGTAAGAGTTAGATAGGGTGTTTCATCACCCACCGTTACATCACTTGGAATCTGGGAATCATAGGTGATGCCGATCAATTGCTGATACAGCTTCTTAAAAGCATCCTCCTCCGATTCTTTTCCGTTAAAGGTATAGGCAGATGCCGTCGTTTCCTTTCCGTCCTTATCCGTAGAGGTCTTACGGCTAATACCCATTTGATAGGTAGTCCCCTCCACCTGGGCAGTCACTTGGTCTACATTATCCAGGGCCGGCAGCAGGATATAGCGGTTCAATAGGCTAAAGGAATCTATCTGGCACATTTTATCGACAGTGTCTGAGCTCATGGTATAGACCGAATCCGAGCCGTCGATTCTCACATAATAATTCCCGCTCTCATCCTGGTTCCCAATATAGATCTTGTACTCATAGGGATCCTTATAGGTCTTTTCCGTAATTTCTTTCCCGGTGCCGGGATCGGTTTCCGGGGTCGGAAGTGCCTCTGTACGACTGACAAAATATCCGATCAGTATACTGGCTGCCGGCTCCTCCAGTCCATATTTGTCCAAATCCTCCCCTTTGTAATCAACACAATTGATATAATCAAAGCCGGTATAATTGGCTTGAAGGTCGGACACCTTAGTGCTGTCCGCCGTATAGCCTTCCCCGTAAGGCTTCAAAAACTGCCAGGCATACATATTGCTTCCTGTGTTGTCCAGCTTTTCTTCATCACTATAGGCCAGTTCATAGTCTTCCCCTTCCCGGTTATCAACCAGGATATGGGTAATATTCTCCGCGGTAATGGAAGGAGCCTCCGGCAGTGCCGTCATCTGCAGGTCACTGTACTGGAGGGCATTGCCTAATGCTGCCTGCAATAAATATACGGTACTATCTTCATTTACCAAACCATAATAACCGGAGGAATCTACCACTTTATTTCCCAGCTTTACAGATACGGTTGACTTATCCTTCATTGTTACAGTCAATACCGCCTGAGGCTGTTCCAATCCGTAATCTGATAAATTATCCGGTGATTCCATGATAACCCGGTCTGCCTTCAGGGTCTTCACTGCATTCAGCATGGACGTAACATGCTCCTGGTTAATAGGGCGGGCTGTATTATCCTTGTCTACCCATACACCCTCCTTTAAAATGAAGGTCAGGTCAGCATCATTTCTCACATAATGCAGTGAATCCACCTGCTCCGTATCAACAGTGGCCAGGTCAACCGCCTGGTCCGTATCTGGCTTGGCGCTTTCCTTATGCTTTTGGTAACTATCATACCAGAAATACAGGCAGACCAAGACCCCTAAGGCCAGGAGTAAGACAACCAGGGTAATGGCGTTTTTTCTCTTTCCCTTTGCCATTATTTCTTCCTCCTTCTAAGACAAATGGCAGCACCGGATACAAAGATCAGAACCGGCACTCCTATCGCTGTTAAAAGTCCCCAGGCAATTGCCTGGAACTGGGACGGATAAATCTGTGCTTCCTGTAAACTCTTTGTCGGGATTGACAGGGTGTTGGTATCTCCGATCAGATAGCCAACGGTTCCTGTTAACAGACCTGTATTGCCATAGCTGGCTGTATCCTCCGTAAATGTATATTCACAAGAATACACTACTAAGTCAGAAGTTATATTATTATAGGTATCAGTTGCTGCCAGACCTAAATAAAACGGTCCCCCGATATCTCCTTCTTCCTTTCCAGTACTCCCATTCTCGATATTTGTTCTTGAATAAGCAGATTCTGAGGTAGTCAGTAAAGGCTCTACACTTAAGGAACTTCTTTTAGAATCGGCAATTGTCAGCCCTGAGGCTATTGGCATAAACACGGGAATTCCGGCAGTTGTAACCTTCGTTGTGATCTCATGGCTGTTAATCACAGGTACTAAATAATTGGGGTATCCTGACATATGCCTATTCGTATCGCCTTCCAGCACGATTCCATTTACCATTTCAACTCCATAGTAATCCAAAATGGCTGCAAAATTTGTTAAATCTGTGGAATTGTAATCCAAAGTAACTACTGCCTTTCCTCCTGCTGCCATATAATCCTTAATCATCGTGGTTTCCGCATCCGTAAAATCCTTTTCCGGGGAATTAATAAATAATATATTGCAGTCCTCCGGAATACTATCTACTGTTGCAGTTTTCAATGACTCCACTTGAATATTCATCTTATCTAAGATTGAATCAAAGGTATCACCCATCTCAGCCTCTCCATGCCCCTCTGTCACGTATACAACCGGAAGCTGATCCGTTGTTACGTTAAGGATTGCCGAGGTAAGCTTGCCCTCTACATCAATACCGGTGGTCTCGGTTTGGTAGGTCTGATAATTAATCTCCTGCACCAGCATATCATTGCCATTAACATATTTGGCCTTACCCGTTGTATGATTGACAACAATAAAGCTATTATCAGTTACCTCATCCGTAACATATTCCTTTGCAAAATTAGGATATAGTAGGGGATCCTTATATTCCAGCTTGATTTTATCGGAAATATCATCATATTTCTTAGCAATTCTTTCAAATATTTCTGTTTCATTTCCCGACTGGACCACATAATAAATTGTAATATCATCCTTTAAGCCTGCCACATACTGCTTTGTCTCATCAGATAGCGAGTACATGCCGTTCTTGCTGAAATCAAATTGGATATTCATTTTTGTTACAATAAGATTTACCACCAATACAATTACAACCACAATAACAGAAAGGACTGTCGCATATGCTCCGCTGCGGAACTTCCTTCCGGAAAAGGATGCCTTTAGGCTCCCGGCCAGATCTATCTTCTTCTTTTCATCATTTAACTTTTTCAATGTCTTGCTCTCCTTTCCAAGGGCGTGTCAACACCCTAGCTCCATCTCTTCTTTTTGATGACCTGGACCGTCAGGAATGTAAACAAGCCTGCAATCGATACATAATAAACCAGTCCGGCAACATCAAAAATCCCATAATAGAAGTTATCAAAACGCTTCACGATTGATAACCAGCCCAGTACATTGGCAACAGAACCATCAAAAAAGGTCGGCTTTAACAGATAGGCAGCGACCAGGGCCGCCTCTCCAATTACACCTATACCGGCTGCAATTGTCAGGTTATGCATCATCCGGTATAAAATAATGCAAAGAATTAATAAAAACGCGGTAAAAATTATAACCGCCGACTTATTGTCCGTCGGCAATACCCCGGCAATCCCATCCATTAATATGGTGAGCAAAAATACAACGAAGGATATTACAGCCGCCACAATCTGGCTATCCGTCAGCGATGAGATAAATAAGCCGATGGCAAGGTAAGCCCCGCCCATAAGTGTAAAGGCCAGGATACTGGAGTAAGCGGTCGCAAAGGTAACTGTTCCATACAGGGACAGGATTAGCGGATAGAAACAGGTTATCAGCATAATAAACCCATAAAGGGAGAATACCGCCAGCAGCTTTCCTACTACGATGGAGGTTGCCGTTACCGGTGAGGTAAGCAGCAATTGATCCGTCTTTTGCTTGTTCTCTTCTGCCATCAGCCTCATGGTCAGCAGCGGGGCAAGAATTACAAAAATAAAAGTTATGGAAGACAGGGTGTATTCAAAATTAGCATATCCGTAAAACAGATTCTGCACGAAGAAATATACACCTATGATAAGCAGGAAAAATGCCATGAACACATATCCAATCATTGAATTAAAATAAGAGCGCAGCTCCTTCTTATAAATCGCCAGCATCTGAATCTACCTCCTGATCCTCTGTATTAGCTGTACTTTCACCGACAGCCTGGGTCGTCATGGCATCTGTTGCCCCATCCTCCTGGGGCAGTGAAGCCTCTATATCCGACTGTGAAGCCTCCATATCCGACTGGCCTGTTACCTTAAGGAATATATCCTCCAGGCTCATGCGGACGGACTGCATCTCCAGGACCGGTATCCTTGCATCACACATTGCATAGAATACTTCTTCCCTGATATCATCCTTTTCCGGGCAATGCAGCGTTAATTCCACTACTCCGTCACTAACTGCCTCCCTCTCTTCGATTTGAGTTACCCTGCTAATATTTTTTAAGGCCGCAAGAACAGCGTCCCGGCTTCCTTTTACGGAAAGCTTTAAGCCCCCGGTAGAACCCAGCTGTGCACTCAGATTTTCTGGTTTGTCCTGAAGGATCAGCCTTCCTTTATCGATAATCATCACCAGGTCACATACGGCACTTACCTCCTGCATGATATGTGAACTAAGGATAACTGTATGGTTTTTACTTAGCTCTTTGATCAATTCCCTGATCTCAATAATCTGCTTTGGATCAAGGCCTACTGTCGGCTCATCCAGGATAATCAGCTCCGGATACCCCAAAATAGCCTGCGCCAGCCCGACCCTCTGCTTATAGCCCTTCGATAAATGCTTGATCAGCCGGTCTGCCATTGGTGTAATCATGGTTGAATCCATGACCCTTTCAACCATTTCCTTCCTCTCACTTTTAGGAACCTTTTTTAGGTCAGCGGCAAAATTCAGATATTCCCTCACCGTCATCTCAGGATATAGCGGCGGAAATTCCGGAAGGTATCCTATCATCTTTTTTACCTCTTCCGGCGCATCAAATACGTCCACTCCATTAACCGTTACCGACCCTTCCGTTGCGGAAATATACCCTGTAATAATATTCATGGTCGTCGTTTTTCCCGCGCCGTTTGGTCCCAGGAAACCCAGCACCTGGCCTTTTTCCACCGTAAAGGACAGATTGTCAACTGCCGTATGGTTTCCATAACGCTTTGTCAGATTTTTTACCTCGATCAAAATCTTTACCTCCTTTTTTTCGTCTCCCCAGGGATCTCCTCTTCTTTTCCCATAGGTAAACGGCTTATATTTTTCCATTTCCCCTGTTTCTTTGTCCGTCTCTTTTAGGCCGCCACAGGGAAGGCTTTCCAGCACCCACTTCGTAATAATACACCAAGATTACGAAGATTTTGTGAACAAATCCAAGGAATTTGAAAAAAAGAAATACCATTTCTACTATCTTTGGTATTGACAGAAAAATACCCCAATGTTATTATGAGAACAAGGTTGGGAGAAGTACACTTTCAGCCAGGAATATTGTAAAAATTACATATTGCTTATGGTAGAGGTTGCATTGTTTAAAAGTATACTGCTGGATATGTCAGGCATAGAAGAACGCAGTGAAAGGAAACAGTGCCGAAGTGGTAAAGACCTGATTATTTACTGCTGGGGGTATGGTGAATAACCATACAACTGTCATCATTCTTAGTCTCACAGGTTTTTTTGGGAGACTAGGCTCACCTGTTTTTTGGGGGAGACTATTTGATGGAGCGCTGCTTAAAGAATATTTTACGCTGTAGGAACATGTGGATAGGACTATCCTCGTACCATGCAGGAATTCTTTAATGCCGGCTCTATGGCCGGTTTTTTTGTATGCCGGACCGGGCAATATGATTCATCAATTGTAAAAATTGGATGCAAAGAAATAGGAGGATCAGAGCATGGCAGTATTTAAAGGAGCAGGTGTCGCTATCGTAACACCATTTACACAGAATAACGAAGTGGATTATGAAAAGCTTGGAGAATTAATTGAATACCAGATTGCAGAGGGTACGGACAGTATTATCATCTGCGGAACCACCGGTGAGGCTTCCACCTTATCCCATGAGGAGCATCTGGAGTGTATCCGTTATGCCGTAGAAAAGGTTGCAAAAAGGGTTCCGGTAATCGCAGGAACCGGCTCCAATGCGACGGATACCGCAATTTATTTATCCCGGGAAGCACAGAAATATGGTGCAGATGCACTTCTATTAGTGACTCCATATTACAATAAGGCTACCCAAAAGGGGCTGATTGCACATTTTACGGCGGTAGCGGAGGCTGTCAGCATTCCGATTATTTTATATAATGTTCCTGGCAGAACGGGATGTAATATAACACCGGCGACGGTTGCAGCCCTGGTGAATAATGTTAAGAATATTGTAGGAATCAAGGAAGCGAGCGGAAATATTGCACAGGTTGCAGAAATCATGCAGCTGACAGGAGGTAAGATTGATTTATACTCCGGCAATGATGACATGATTGTTCCGGTAATGTCACTTGGCGGCCTGGGGGTTATCTCCGTATTATCGAATATCGCACCAAGGGATACCCATGATATGGTCATGAAATACCTGGAGGGCGATGTAGCCGGAAGCCGTGACCTTCAGTTAAAATATTTCCCACTCATCAATGCCTTATTCTGTGAGGTTAATCCGATTCCGGTGAAAAAGGCCGTTAACCTGATGGGCTTTGAGGTGGGACACTTAAGAATGCCCCTGACGGAATTGGAACCGGCGAATACGGAGCGCCTTTTAAAGGAAATGCGTGCAATGGGCATCAATACCAGTCTCCAATAAAAGCCTTAGCCAAAAAACCAAGGAAAAAGCCATATATGCCAGCTTTTTCCCTGGTTTTTCGGAGGCTTCTAAATGGAGACTGGTATAAACAATTAAAAACTATCATCTGATAAGGGGAAGCATATGACAAACATCATTTTACGTGGTTGTAACGGGAAAATGGGGCAGGTAATTACTGATATGGTAGATGCGGATGAAAATGCTGTCATTGTGGCAGGCGTGGATGTAACGCAGAACCGCATTAACAAGTATCCGGTATACCAGAGCTTTACTAAATGCAATGTGAAGGCAGACGTTATCATTGATTTTTCTGCTCCGGTAAACCTGGAGGAGATGCTGGACTTTGCAATAGAAAATCAAATCGGCATTGTGCTCTGTACCACCGGCTTTTCAAAGGAGCAGCTGGCGGCAATTGAACAGGCCTCCAGGCAGATACCCATTTTAAAATCTGCTAATATGTCCGTGGGTATCAACCTGATAACGAAATTAATTAAAGATGCCGCAGCAGTTTTAGCTGATGCTGGCTTTGACATTGAAATTGTTGAAAAGCACCATAACAAGAAGGTGGACGCCCCCTCCGGTACGGCCTTGGCCCTGGCGGACGCGATGAACGAAGCCCTAGATAACGAGTATGAATATAAATATGACAGGTCCAGTGAGCGTATCCCGAGGTTGAAGAAGGAAATCGGAATATCCACCGTCCGTGGCGGAACCATTGTTGGGGAGCACGAGGTGATCTTCGCTGGCACGGATGAAGTAATTGAGATTAAGCATACGGCTTATTCGAAGGCCATTTTCGCGAAGGGCTCCATACAGGCAGCAAAATTCCTTCCCGGCAAACCGGCAGGAATGTATAAAATGAGCGATTTAATGGGATAAGATAAAAAAGGCTTGGCCGGGTGATGAAATTTATCACCTGACCAAGCCTTTTTTGCTTTATTTTTTAGGTATCCGGCCTTTTTCGGACCTGCTTCTCCAGCACATAAAATTACAAATAAATTTATGATTAATCTATTTTTTAAGCTCTTAATATTCCTCTAAATACTCCAGCTTGCTTACGGATACCTCATACGCAATACGCTTTTCAAATTCCGTCTCACTAAGCTTTTTCTGATACTCACGGCTTTGGATACGTCCCCAGACCTGCACATGGCCTCCAACTGCAAAGGTTTCGGCAAACCGTGCATTACGTCCCCAGCAGATGCAGGGAATGTAGTCTGATTTTCCATAGGGGCGGTTTACAGCCAACAATACGTCTGCTATCTCCCTTCCCAGGGGTGTTTTCCGATAGATCGGCGGCTTGCAGACAAAGCCATCTAAGAAAATGTGGTTCGGCTTTGCATTTTCAGACATCTCATCCATCATCTTTACCTCTCTTGCAAATACCGAAAGCACCAGTTTATTTTTACTCTCCTCGTGGCGGTTATAGGAACGGAACTGCCCTAATACCTCAACGAATTTGCCCTTATAATCCTGCTTTACGTCAATCAGACGCTCTGATACCATCACCGGGATCATGTCATAGGAATTACTCAGGCGGCTTACCACTACTTCTAGTACATAGAAGCCCTCTCCAAACACATCATGACTGAATGTAAAGTCACTGATTACCTCTCCTGCAATACTTACTTGATTGTTATCAAATACTTTATCGGTCATATCGTACCTCTCCCTTCTTTTCCGGCGTTTATTCTTACGCCAATCTGCTCTAAAATGTGGTGAAAATAACCTACGTTTAAAATATATGCCAGTTTCCATATTTTAGAAGTACATTTTTATATAATAGTATAGTTTTCCCAAAATTTGTAACCTTATACAATAAAAGCCTTGTTTTATGGAATTAAATTCATTACATTTCCCATATTGACTTTCATCCTTACCCCCATGCCTTTCATTTTTGATGACCTATTCAAAAAGTGAATAAGCCTTAATAAATAGTTTGGAAGAAATCCAGGACTTTTGCAGCTTTGGGAAGGCGATTTGTCTGTCCTTCCTTCAAATAGACATTGCATTTTAAATGTACGTTGTGCTACAATATATAAGTTGTTTTTATATAAATTTGTTTTGAGGGTGTGGGAACACATCTTTAGCGTGGAAAAACACGCAGATCGGAGTTACCAAATGAAACGAGAGGATATACGAAATATCGCCATCATCGCCCACGTTGACCATGGTAAGACTACCTTAGTTGATGAATTACTGAAGCAGAGCGGTGTATTTCGTTCCAACCAAGCAGTCGTAGAGAGAGTCATGGATTCCAATGCAATTGAACGGGAACGCGGTATTACCATTTTGTCAAAGAATACTGCCGTCATGTATCATGGAACCAAGATTAATATCATAGATACACCGGGCCATGCCGACTTTGGTGGTGAGGTGGAACGTGTTTTAAAGATGGTCAACGGAGTAGTCTTAGTTGTGGATGCCTTTGAAGGTCCCATGCCACAGACCAAATTCGTCCTAAAGAAGGCCTTGGACCTGTCATTGCCGGTGATTGTATGTGTGAATAAAATGGACCGCCCTGAAGCAAGGCCTGTCAATGTGGTTGATGAGGTATTGGAATTATTATTGGAGCTGGATGCCAATGATGAGCAGCTTGACTGCCCCTTCGTATACGCATCCGCAAAAGCCGGTGTTGCTTCTTTATCCATGGACGAGACAGGAACCGATATGGTTCCTTTATTTGAGACAATCATGAATTATATCCCTGCCCCGGAAGGAGATCCGGAGAAAGGAACCCAGCTGCTTATCAGCACCATTGATTATAATGAATATGTGGGCAGGATTGGGATCGGAAAGGTAGACAACGGAGTTATCCGGGTAAACCAGGACGTAGTGCTTGTGAACGCCCATGAGAAGGACACCAATGTCCGGGTAAAGATCAGTAAGCTCTATGAATTTGACGGATTAAAGCGGGTGGAGGTAAATGAAGCCACCATCGGCTCCATCGTGGCAATCTCCGGTATTGCTGATCTCCACATTGGGGATACCATCTGCTCCCCTGAGAATCCGGAGCCAATCCTATTCCAGAAGATTTCCGAGCCGACGATTGCCATGTTCTTTAGTGTTAATGACAGCCCCCTGGCCGGTACCGAAGGAAAGTTTGTAACCTCAAGACATTTACGTGAACGGTTACTGCGTGAGCTGAATACTGACGTAAGCCTCCGTGTGGAGGAAACGGACACTACGGAAAGCTATAAGGTGTCGGGACGCGGTGAGCTTCACCTTTCCGTATTAATTGAAAATATGAGACGTGAAGGCTTTGAGTTCTCCGTAAGCAAGGCCGAGGTACTGTATAAAACCGATGAAAACGGGAATAAGCTGGAACCAATGGAGCATGCTATGGTTGATGTGCCTGATGAACATACCGGCGTCGTGATTGAAAAATTAGGACAGCGGAAGGGCGAAATGATAAACATGCACACCTCCGGCAACGGATACACCCGAATTGAATTCTCCATCCCCGCGAGGGGCTTAATCGGCTACCGCGGCGAGTTTCTTACGGATACCAAGGGTAATGGAATCATTAATACTCTGTTTGACGGCTACGGCCCCTACAAGGGCGATATCCAGTACCGTAAGAACGGCAGCCTAATTGCCTATGAATCCGGGGAAAGCATTACCTACGGCTTGTTTAACGCCCAGGAACGGGGGGCATTGTTTATCAGTCCCGGCGTTAAGGTATATGCAGGTATGGTTGTGGGTCAAAACCCGAAGGCTGAGGATATTGAGGTAAATGTCTGCAAGCGCAAGCAATTAACCAACACCCGTTCCTCCAGCGCCGACGAGGCCTTGAAGCTGACGCCTCCCAGAATCTTAAGCCTGGAGCAGGCCTTGGACTTTATTGAGACGGACGAGCTTTTGGAGGTAACCCCCCAAAGCCTGCGCATCCGTAAGAAGATCCTGGACAGCACCCTACGTATGAGGGACCGCCGTAACAGGCAGAATAATTAATCAGATCCCAAGGGGTGTGCCCAGACATATCCTTGTAAAAGGGAGGGTATTGCAACAAGAAAGGACATACCTGATATTGCAGACATCAGAGATAAAATTCTGCATTATACGGTATGGGAGCTTTCTTTTGCAATACCCTCCCTCTCTTATGGGGGAACCGGTACAGGAAAAAAATGAAAGGCCATTGCAGTGCAAATAGCCCCTTTTCCTATCCTTTGATGCATCCCTTAATCTCCAACAGCTTCCGTTCCGGATATTTCCTGATATCCTTTATCCCGCTAATCTGGTATTGATTCAGCGCTTCCTTAAAATATCCCTTGATTATATCCTTGGCGATGATCCTGTTGTTATATCTATCCCTGGATATCTTCATTGCAAAACGCTCCGTCTCCATCATTGCATACAGGGCACTGGGGCCATACCAAAGAAAGCAGTCTATTACCGTATTAAGCAGTTCAATTTCTTCCCTGTTCAAATATTCTTCGCAGCCCTCCAGAGTGCGTATGCCACATTTTTTCATGCTTTCGTACATCTTCAGGTATGGCATATGCTCATTGTTGATTCCGTATTCCTCCTGGAAAAGCTCCTTGTCATATAAGGCAAGGGAAAAGGCCTGGGCATAATAGAGTAAATATTGAATATAGCTTGGAGATATCTCAGCACAGCTTTTGTTTACGATGTAATATGCCACTGCATATATTTTTGAAGACATAATTTTTGATAAGACCGCATTTTTACTTTTTTTAAAGGCTACCCCTGTCAGGCATTCCTGCCTCCGGCAAAGTAGGTCATAGTAAAACTCCGGGTCATCCAGGATAGTTCTGAGTTTATTGGAATATTCATTTGTCGGGACATCCCCTTCCATATAACGGATGATGGTTGTCTCGCCCCATCCCAGAAGCTTTGCCAATGGCTTTTTGCCAATTCGATAACGATCAAGGATCAGTTTAATTTCGTCGGAGGAAATAACCGCCCCCATGTCCATCTCAATTCGGCTATTACTCATACATATACTCCTCGGTTCATAGTAGTGGTTTCCTTATGTCTAGAAATAACTATCCATTTTTCATCTTACCATGTCTTTTTCCGCTCGTATATGCAACTTTCGGATTATTTATTTTCCGTTTTTAGCCCTCAGAACTTCCGGAATTCATTGATATCCTTTGCAATGATCTTAAAGCCCCTGACCAGGCGTTCAAACATGCCAACCCGGTACATATTGACAAGGACCATTCCGACCGGAATTCCAATAATCATTCCAAAAACCCCATAAAAGCGGTAGCCAATGAACATAAACAACAAGGTAGCCAAAGGATTTAACCCAATGCTGTCTCCCACCATCTTGGGCTGCAGCAGCTGTTTCACCACCTGGCAGATCAAATAGATTACTACCAGACCAATTGCCCTGACGTATTGTCCGGACAGCACATCATAAATAGCCCAGGGCCATAGGATAGCTCCCGTACCGAATACGGGAAGGACATCCAGCAGCGCAATTCCCAGTGCGGCCAGGAAAGAATAATTAATTCTTAGGATTTCAAAGCCAATAAACATAATGACTGTCAGTATCAGCATTATTTTAAATTGTGCTTTAAAATAACCGCCGAAGGCCGACGCAAAGTTCTCGTAAATCAAGCCCCAATAATTAATGGCTGATTCCGGCAGCCTCTTTCTTAAGCCCGCCGACAGGACATTTTTTTCTGCGGTGAAAAAGTAGGCAGATAGAATTGTAATGATAATCATTAAGAAGCCCTCCGCAATGCTGCCCACTATGCTTTTAGCGCTGTCTATGGAGGTTTCCTGCCTGTCGTTCATATAGGTGGTTACTGATTTACCCAAATCCGATACCAGGTTATTCATTACGTCCTGTACGCTCTTGGGCAAGGCAGAGGTAAATCTATGGATATACCGGTTAATTTCATTTAATTGGAGCTTCATGCTATCAATGATTGCCGGAAGCTCATTGGAAAGCTCGGTAGCTTCCCTGACAAGCGCAGCAATCAGAAGGGCGCTTGTGCCAATAATAAATACAATTGCTGCCACAATAATAATCGCACTGCCATGCTTTCTCCTCATCTTAATCTTTTTCTCTAAAAAATGTACTAACGGATTTGCTAATAAGGATACGATCCATCCGATGATAAAGGGGAAAAAGAAGCTTAACAGCCTTGGCAGGGCCAATATCAAAAATAACGTCAGCAAAGTAATCAATATGAAGTTAATCACTATTTTTAGATAAAGTATTAATCTATCCTTTTGCATGGGTTTCTCCTCCGGCTCCAAATGGATAAAATAAGGACTGGTCTATATGAACCAGTATAATACAATCCTGTCCTGTCATCAATCAATATTTTCCAGTCTTGACGTTTCTATTTCAGCCCATTTCAGTCCTTATCCGGGTGATTAATTTTCGGAAAGTCCCCCAGGTATTCCTTTTTAATTCTCCCCCTCAGCTTCATCCCTTGATAAAGAAGGTAACAAAAAATAAAATTGTCGAGATAATGACGATGGTAGGCCCCGTCGCAGTTCCCAAATAAAATGACATGATCAGCCCGGTAATTCCCGAGAATACGGAGATCATGACAGAGAACAGATGATACTCCCTCACGTTGGAGGACATATTCCGGCTGGCCGCCGCCGGCAGGATCAGCAGCGCATTAATGATCAGGATTCCTACCCATTTCACGGAAGCCATAACAATCATTGCAATAATAACGCTGAATAAATCCTCCATCAGGCCTGCCCTTATATTTTTACTCCTGGCCAGGGATTCATTCACACTGATCGCATATAACCGGTTAAACCCAAACAGCCAGAAAAGGAGGGTCAGGATCAGGATGATGAACAGCATCAGGATTTCCTGGATACTAATACTTAGGATGTCGCCGACCAAAAGGGCCGAATATTTGGCAAACTCCCCGCCGCGGGAGAGGACCACCAGACCGATGGCCATGCTGAGGGATGCAAATACGGATATCACAGTGTCTGTAGAGACCGTCTTTCTGCGTTTTATTTTATTCAAAAAAACCGCAAATACAATTGCAAAAAGGAGCATCGAGATATTCGTATTGGTAATTCCAAAGATGGTGCCGACCGCTACGCCGGTGATGGCCGAATGCCCCAGCGCATCGGAGAAAAAAGCCATCCTGTTATTTACGATCATGGTTCCCAGTATCCCGAATAAGGGCGTAATGATAAGAACCGCCAGGATCGCATTTTTCATAAAATCATAGCTGATCCAGGAGAAAGGCAGCAGCACTTCCATTATATTATATATTCTATCCATTCCGGTATCCTCCGCGTACTAATGTACTAATATATCAACCTCTCAGCCAAATACTGTATGAAACTCCTGGCTGCCAAGCACCTCCTCAGGGGTACCCTCCCGTATTATGGTCTTATCCAGCAGGATCACATGGTCTGCATATCTCCGGACAAATTCAAAATCATGGGATACAATTATCATGGCCAGGTCGTAGTTTTCCTTTAGCTTGCCGATATTTTCATAAAATAGCTGCATTCCGTTACGGTCAATTCCGGAGACCGGTTCATCAAGCAGCAATAAGTTAGGAACCGGGGTAATTGCAATCGACAGCAGTACACGCTGAAGCTCCCCGCCTGATAGGTCACCGGCTCTTTTATCCACTAAGTCCTGTGCTTCAAAGATGCTCAGCTGTTGGCATACCTGTTCATAGATTCTCTTATTTTTTCTTAAGAACACCGGTATGTTACTGATATAGCTGGCAAACAGGTCATATACACTCATGGGTGTATTCTTTTCCAGGTTGATATATTGGGGGACATATCCAATTCTCAGAGGCTGAGCCTGTGTCTCTGTCAGCCTTTTCTCCATGGACTGATCTTTAAGATCCATAAACTCAATGCTGCCCTCGTGCTTTATTTCTCCCAGAATGGCTTTCATTAAGGTGGATTTGCCTGCACCATTCTTGCCAATGATTACTGTGATCTTTCCGCAGTGGATGTGCAGGTTAATATTCTCAATAAGCGTCTGGTCACCATCCCGGACACTGATATTCTTTATTTGGAGGCAATGAAGTCCACAGGCCGCTTCCTGCATTTTTACAGACTGGAGCTTTTTCCCCATTCTTGTTATTTCCTTTTTCATTATTCTCTCCTTTGGCTTGCTTTAGACATGCGATTGCTGTAGCAGCTGGATTTGCTGTGTTTCCAGTATAGCTTATTTAATTCCTGCCTCATCGATTGCGGTTCTGATTACATTTAGATTTTCTCTCATTGCCGTGAGATAGGAATCCTTATTTGTATTTCCTGTAACTACGGAATCAATGATATATACCTTTGCATTTGTCTCTTTTGCAATTTGCTTGGCTATCGAATCACTGTATTGTTGTTCCGTGAAGAGGTATTTTATATTCTCCTGCCTTACCTCGTCGATAATTTCAGCAATATCTCCTGCGCTTAGTGATGTATCGGAATCCAGGGAAATTGTATGGGCAATCTCAATCCCTACTTTATTTGCAAGATAAGCAAAGGAATCGTGGAAAACGACTGCCTGGGGCATGGTTGTGGCTTTTTCTTCTAAGGCTGCTGCCTGGGAGGTCTCTTTTCTGGAGGTTTCTTGCCCGAAGGCTTCTTTCTCAGGGGGCTCTTTCCCGGGGGATAAGGCCTTACGGAAGCTCTCCATTTCCTGGTTTAGTTCTTCAACCGAACTGATATACCTGTCCGCATTTTCCTCCAGTTGGCGGATTAATACTGTACGGTCAATTCCCTGTGCCAATTCCTTGTCATTGATATATTGGATCAGGCCATCCCGTACCTTTTCTATTTGCTTAATGTATAACTCTGGATCTAGCCAGACATGGGCATTGTATTCTCCATGATCATGGTCGTGGCCCGCATTGTTATCGTGATCTATTTCGTTGTTTTGTCCAATTCCATTGCTTTGCTCTGTTTCATGATCAGGATCCGATTTAGTGCCGTTATCCGCTTCACTTTCATGGCTAACTTTATTGTCGTAATCTGCTTCACTGCCGTGTTCTGCTTCATCGTTATGCCCTTCTTCGTGGCCGGCTTCCTCTTTGTTATTTAACAATGTAATTCCCTGGGTAGTATCAATAATCGTAAGCTTCGGATAATTCGTCCTCACATCCTCAAGGAAGCTTTCCATGCCCCCTCCATTTATAATCAGCACATCCGCATTGCTAATCAGCTTCATATCCTCAGTAGTAAGCTGATAATCATGCAGGCACCCAGTATTTAGCTGGGTTAAGCTTTGCACATCCAACGCATCAATTTGATCCGCCATATTTAACCCAATCAAGTACATTGGATAGAAGGTTGTTACTATATGAAGTCCTTTTTTTGTTATAGCCGGACTATCTACTGCGTCACGCTTAATTATATTTATAATGAGGCTTCCTGCAATGGATATCATTATCATTACGGAGATTAGAAGAAACAACTTCTTTTTCATGGAATTTTCCTTTCGCAGTACATTATTGCAACTCATTTGCGTTTATAATTATATTATAATTCTTTCCATGATGTCAATGATTATAAAAAACCTGCTGCTATACCTGACTTTAACAACCGATTAATTAATCATATCAATTTATGCGTTTCAATTTATACTGGCTAGAATCCACTTGTATTACCCCTTAATTTATGCTATGCTTTCTCAAAGTAATACAAAGTAAATCTCTCTAGGGGGCATATTGATGAGAAACAATGATAAAATTATGAAATTAGTCACTGCCGCTGTCCTGGCGGCTATGACCTGTGTTGTAACCATGATACTTCCAATTAAAATTCCATACGGGAATGGAGGATACATACACCCAGGTGACGGCTTCGTACTTCTCTCCGGCATCATCCTCGGACCGGTCTATGGGGGCTTTGCTGCCGCAATCGGCTCCATGCTGGCCGACTTATTATCCGGATATGCACAGTACGCTCCTATCACCTTTATCATAAAATTTCTGGCGGCAGCACTGGGAGCCATCTCCTACCGGAAAATTCGTGAACGGTCAGTTATCCTTGCAGGTATCTTAGGCGGAATTGTAGTAACCCTCGGGTATTTCCTCTATGACAGCTTCCTGTCCGGGTCGGCAGCCGCAGCTTCGGCAGGGGTACCCTTTAACCTGTTACAGAATATTATGGGTATCGTAATTGCTTCCATTATCCTGCCCCTGCTGCTCCGGGTACCTCAGATCAGGAATATTATGAATCTATAACTATTGATAATGAATCTTATAAGATTAAATGAGGATTGAAGGATTGACAATCGATTTACCAGCTTCTATAATTTAGATATATCGGAACTGGCGGATATGTGGGAAAACCATAGGGGACCGATGTAAGGCTTCGCTATATGAAGTTGATTTATGAATGTCGACCGCCTGGGCAAAAGCTCAGGCGGTTTTTTGTTACCTTTTTTGATAACTATCACTGCCACGGGCATTTATATCACTGGTGTATTGACACATCCATACTCAGACTAACAGTGCTAAATACTTTATCACTCCGCAAGGCGGAAGAAGGAGGTGTAGCGGTGTCTGCGCAAACCAGGGTACTTGTTTTAAGCACACACTTCCACCGACCGCAGTGGATGGCAAAACAGACCATGCTGTAGCCTAATATGAGCGCGTCAGTACACTAGATCAGATTCATTCAATTATTGAATTGCCACCAGGATGGCAGGACGGAGGTATATATGAATGCATGGCATGATTTTAAACCGGGAAAATGGCAGAATGAAATTGACGTGAGGGATTTTATCCTGAATAACTATACGCCCTATGAGGGTGATGGCGGCTTCTTGACCGGAGCAACCGAACGGACGCTAAGGTTGAATGAGAAATATACTGCCCTTGCAAAGCTTGAGCACGAAAAAGGCGTATTATCCATTAACACCGACAAAGTCAGCTCACTGCTAACCTATAAACCAGCCTATTTGGACAAGGAAAATGAGGTTATCTACGGCTATCAGACTGATGCCCCCTTAAAACGGGGCGTAAATCCCTTCGGAGGAATCCGCATGGCCCGTCAGGCCTGCGAAGCTTATGGTTATACCCTATCCGAAGAAGTAGAGGAACATTTCCGTTACCGTACCACCCATAACGAAGGTGTATTCCGCGTCTATACCCGCGAGATGAGGACGGCCAGAAAAAGCGGTGTCATCACAGGGCTGCCGGATGCCTATGGGCGGGGGCGCATTATCGGAGACTACCGGAGGGCAGCCCTCTATGGCGTTGACTATCTGATCAAAAGCAAGGAAAACGATAAAATAGAACTGGGCCGCTCCCCCATGAACGAAGAAACCATCCGTACCCTGGAGGAACTCTACCGCCAGATTGACTTCCTAAAGCAACTAAAGGAAATGGCAAGGGGCTACGGCATCGATATTTCCACTCCTGCCACCAATGCGGCAGAGGCAGTCCAATGGTTGTACTTTGCCTATCTGGGAGCAATTAAGGAGCAGAACGGCGCCGCCATGTCCCTTGGCCGCACCTCCACCTTTCTGGATATTTATTTTGAGAGGGATTTAAAAAATGGAATTATCACAGAAGCAGAAGCCCAGGAGCTTATCGACCAGTTCGTATTAAAGCTTCGAATGGCCAGACAGCTGCGTACCCCCGATTATAACGAGCTTTATGCCGGTGATCCGACCTGGGTGACAGAGGCAATTGGAGGAATTGCAGAGGATGGAAGAAGCATGGTAACAAAGAGCAGCTTCCGCTTCCTCCACACCCTGACCAATCTGTCCCCTGCTCCAGAACCAAACCTCACCGTACTATGGTCAAAGAATTTGCCTGCGAACTTCAAGAGCTATTGTGCCAGGATGTCCATAGAAACGGACTCCATACAATATGAAAATGATGACTTAATGCGCCCCTCCTACGGCGACGACTACGGAATTGCCTGCTGCGTATCTGCCATGCGGATCGGAAAACAGATGCAGTTCTTTGGCGCACGCTGCAATCTGGCAAAGGCACTTCTGTTAAGCCTGAATGGGGGCAGGGATGAGATCAGCGGTGATCAGATAGGTCCCCAAGGCGAACCCTTTGAAGGAGACAAGCCCCTGGCATATGACAAAGTGAAGGAAAGCTTTCTCCATATGCTGGATTGGCTCTGCGGCCTATACGTCAATACTATGAATGTCATCCACTACATGCATGATAAATACGCCTATGAAAAGCTTCAAATGGCCTTACATGATACAGACGTAGAACGGTTAATGGCCTTTGGCATCGCTGGTTTATCCGTTGTCGCCGATTCTTTAAGTGCCATCAAATATGCCAGTGTAACCCCGGTCAAAGATGACAGAGGCATTATCACTGACTTCATTATCGAAGGTAACTTCCCTGCCTTCGGGAATAATGATGACCGCGTAGATCTGATTGCTGCAGAGGTAGTTGATGAATTTATCACCAGGCTACGTAGGCACCCTGCCTACCGTAACGCAATACATACCCTATCGATCCTAACGATTACTAGTAATGTAGTATATGGTAAAAAGACCGGTTCTACACCTGACGGAAGAAAAGCCGGTGCCCCATTTGCACCCGGTGCAAACCCAATGCATGGTAGGGATAATAAAGGCGCCCTAGCCTCCCTACAATCTGTATCAAAGCTCGATTACTCCAGCTGCAGGGATGGTATCTCCTATACCTTCTCCATCACCCCTGAGGCCTTGGGCAGGACGAAGAAGGAGCAAATAATCAATTTGACTTCAATGCTGGACGGCTATTTTGGAGACCAGGGACATCATATCAATGTAAATGTATTAAACCGTGAGCTACTACTGGATGCAAAAGCCCACCCGGAGAGATACCCGAATCTGACGATCCGGGTATCTGGATATGCCGTAAGGTTTAATTCCTTGAGTGCGAAGCAACAGGATGAGGTGATTGCCAGGACATTTCATTGTAGGATATAGGGTACCTGTTTATTCATCATCTCTTTTAATAAAAATCATTGCCATCAATGAAAGGAAGGCACCTTAAGCATTAGATTATCTACCTTAGCGCTTAAAGTGCCTTCGTAGCCGATTATATCCGATAAGCAAAGCCTTTCACTAAGTGCTATTAAATGGTGTACTATTCACTATAATCTTACGCATTAAATACTCCCTCAGAAAACTCAGCCTCAGAGTCAAAAGGAAAAACTGAAACATCATTTTTACCTAAACATAGTATAAATTCTTCTTTTTATAAAGGGCACACCATGGTGGCATGCACTCTCTTCTTTTTATGTTAAATTGCTTTTCTTTACTGTTCGTCTATGAGCAGGTAACAGTATTTCACTGTATCTCATATTCAACGCTCTTATAAGATATTCTTTTCGTATGTCTGACATAATATCTGTCGTATTAACGATACTATGAATAATATTCATGTCAATAAGAGGTATCATTCTCTTAATTGCTCCTTCTAATTCCTTTGTAGGTGACCTAAAGATCTCATGATAGAATATCCTTTTACCCTTTAGCGAGTAACATGATTTAACATTATACTCTGTATTCTTAAAAGTTGTATCGTCTTTAAGTATTTCACACATTTTATCATCGCTAAATAAGGCTCCTAGAGATGACCCACAATCATAAATAGGAGCAAATCTTATTACACCGTTTTTCTCCAACAAACCCCTTCTTTTCCGAGCCAAGAAACTTATTCGCTACTTTTATTCCCTTATTGAAGTTGATCATCAAACAACCCCCCTATATAGTCCTGTATTTCATCTGCTTCATATCTGGTCAACTCACCAGAAACAACCAAATGCTTAACTGCAAAGAATAAGTCATTTAACTGTTTCTCGAGAAAGTGCTTATTTGTTAATGTTTTATCTCTTTTATATTTTTCCAATAGGTCATAGAAATCCCTTAATTCTTCACTTAATCGTGGATAACATTCCATTGTACCAGACTCTGGCATATACCTATAAGTCTCTTGCATGTTCATAAGCTCCTTCCATATAAACTAATCAGGATACTTTAAGCTGCCTTCATACCCACAAACACCAACCCGAGGCGAATTACAGACTGGCAGCAGCAGCTCCTCACCACATTCATGATCCTTCTGGCAATCATCACATAGCATCCCCATGCCTTCATAGATGCATTGGGCGCAGACTGCTGTTGCAGGCTTCTCCCCACATTCGTCACAAATATATGAGATGGGATTATTCCTGGATAGAATGGTAAACCTATCCTTTTTCCATTTACCCCCTCTATAACCAAAAACACTTATAACCAAGTCAGTGCTTGAACCAAAATCATATTCATATTCAAAAGTCATGCCTTTTTTAATCACACTTTTTAATTTGCAATTCATGCTTTTTACAGGATGTCCCCAGTCATCGAATGGATCCGGATCACGGTCATATGTAATTCCAAGAATCTCAAAGGAACTTAAATGTCCACAGCACTCCAGCCATATATCTCTGAGAAATTGATCTACATCCTTCAGTGTAGCATCTTCCCTGAATTCCGTGATAAGCCAGTAGGACTTATCATGCTTTCCTGTAATTACAAGTCCAAAATATCCGCAGGTTTTTTCATTTTCATTTTGTTCAAGTTCTTTTATACATTCCAGGCAGGAGGAGACATGCTTCATCATAGAGGCCTTAGTATATTCCTTCCCACAAAACCTGCATTTCCCTTTGCTTTGTTTACCCATCTCATTCTCCCTTCAAATCTATGCCCAACGATAAAGGTTAATTCCCCTGTTTTCTCACGGAACTTACCTTATGATTAACCGCAATACCAACCCCCATTAACGCCCAAAAAACCGGAGCAACTGTAATACTGGAGTCGTTCGTTAAACCTGTCACCATATAGGCTGCCGTTCCGATAAAAACTGCAACACCTACCTTTGCATAGTAGCTGTCAAATCGCCCCCTGATATACAAACGTATGCTGGATGCAGCGTACATCCCGTAAAATACCAAAAAAGCAATAAGTGATAGTACACCCGTCTGAACCCCAATTTGAAGATACAGATTATGGGGTTTCGACATAATCTGACCAGAATATCCATAGAGGCTCATGTTCATATAGTCATTCTGCGGAAATGTCATTGTAAAGGTATCCGGACCCGAGCCTAGAATAATATGATCCTTTAGTAGCGGGATTGTCCTTGACCAAATATATCCACGCCCTGATGCAAAGTCTCCATAACCCTGAAACAAAAATGAGGGAGCCGTTTTTAGCTTGTCCAGCTTATTAAAAAGATTCACGTAATAATAGGTACCATCCTCTGTCAAATTCGTAAAGCGGTATTGATTCTCTTCCACCTGGATATAAAACACCCCTGGCTGCGTTACATCAAGTCCCAATGTTATATCAGATAATTGGCTGTCTTCTAACCGATAGATGTTCGCTGAAGGATCAAAATTAGTCGCAATAGTATTGTTATCCTTATCCAGTACCTGAAGTGATAATACGTTACTTTCATCCAAAGAACACCTTACCTTAATTTGCTGTCCCTTAAAGGTAAGTGATACGCCATCACCTAAAGTTTCCATATCTGTCAACAAATACTCCGTTTTTGGAATTTGAAAAGTATTTTTAAGCTTGTTGACCAAAAAATTACCGGTAATTACATTCATTACTATAATGCCGATCAATACAAAGGCAATCGCAGATACGGCAATAATTGGCTTCTTAAAAATATAACGCCGTAAAAATATAAGCATCAAGACCATTGCAGCGCCTAAGCCAATAAATCCTGCGAGGGACTGTGATCCGAATTCACCAATTAGTAGCAGGATAACGGAAAGAACCGATAGTACGATCCATACTACTTTTTTTTGAAAAAAGAGCAGAATAAAAATAACCGGAGCAACCAAAGCAACATAGACGCCTACGTAATTGGGATTAAATAAAGTCATATATACCCTTCTGACTCCGAAGTTCAAATCGATTCCTGCATCACCGCGAAGCTCTGCAGGCATAATGAGCCGATAACCAAGCTCCGTGGTGAAGAAATCATGCCCTATAAATTGTAATAATCCAAGAAGGCCCAGGAGCAGGGCTCCGCAAATTAGCACCTTGAGAGTGGACTGAAGCTCTCCTTCTGTTCCTATATGCAAATATACATAAAAAACAATAATACAATATCCCAGCAGTGCAAATACGGATTCAAACTGATCTATACTGCCATGAAAAGAAAAATATGGATATTTTGAGAATGCTGCCGATAATAAAGCCAATACAGCATAAACCGCTAATGGTATGAATACCGGCAATACCGTAATCGACCTGCGTTCCTTGTAAACCTTATAGATAACAACAGCCAGCATTACAGTTGACAATATAATCAGTAAATTTTGTTTGTAATAAAGAAAAAAATCAACATATTCTGTCTGCCCGGAAAACCAGGAAAACTGTGCCATTTTTGGATCATATGTTTTTAGCCTTACAATTAAAGGTAAAATAGCAACAACTAAGAAAATTGGCAAATGAAAATAATTCCATTCCTTCTCGGCTCCATACGTTTGATTCCTTGGATTTTTTACATTATTGGATTTTCTGGTAGCTGTGTTTACATTTTTTTGGCCTACATTCCGTGCCCTATCCCTGTCCCTGTTATTATTTCCATTCTTAGACATATCAATCTCTCCTGTATGCAATTTACTACATTATACCTGATTCGCCCTACAACGGCAAGCAAAAAGGTTCTATCATCAATGTGTGACATACTTCCAACATTTTTATATTAAAATGCATCTATACAAAGCCTCTGTGAAGCGCGACAACTTTTTAAGAAATTCGGACAACATAAATGAGAAAAATACATTGTTTCTTATAGCTTCTTCTAAGATATTATTTTTGAAAATGGTGCCCATTGGAATGTCATTTTCACGTCATATTATCTAGTGTTGGTTCGCAATTGTGCCTATTGTCCCCTTCCTGTTTTTACATAATAATTTTGGAAATTTTTTATATTCCATAATATAGTAATTATTCCCTAATTTCCAAATACACCTTGTATTATTTTGTAAATAGATGTATTATTAACTTGTAATTACAAATTGTTCCAACTCTTGCAAGAGAAAAAACCATTAACTCACCCTAGAAAGGAAGGTAATTGTTATGAAAAAAACACTTAAGAAACTTGCCGTATTAATTTGTACAATTGTGTTGGCCGTAATGCCTGTTTCTTCGGCTTTTGCATCCACCCAAGTACCTATCGTTTCTATCAACGTTCCAGGTGTTGTTAAAGTGTTCTCCTATCAACCATCTTATTTAGAAATCACTGATGGCATTCCTACTGAGCTTAGGGATATTACAACTAGCACTGGAGAATGGGATATTCCCGCTGGAAAAGGCTTTCGTTTACAGGTTACATGCGATTATCCAGACGTATCTATGCTTGTGAAAATACAAAGTAAAACAACAGGCGCACTAAAATATTATAGCATTTACACCTCATCCAATTACGGTATAATTATCGATATTCCCGCTCAGGCATATAATGATAATTATGTGGTTACGGTAGATTCAAGCGGTATAAGTCACTACATTAATTCTTATGCTGGTATTTATTTGGATTATTGACATATTGTTTTATATTCGGGCTGTCCGGAAGGATAGCCCTTTTATAACACATTAAGTGCAGCCAATATCTCAGCCTTTTCCTCTCCGGTCACTTTCGGATAAGTAGCTAAGATTTCATCATTAGCCACCTTCACCGCTACCCGGCTTTTGGACACTGTCCACCACCCTGCCTCCCCCTCTTGTAGAGTGTATCTCCATTGATGAGTTTAAGGGGATATGGATTCCAGTAAATACCAATACTTTCTTACCGATGTCAGAAAACACTGTATTCTGGACATCCTGCCGGATAGAACCCAGAGCCACTTAAGCGTCAAGTAAGTCGGTGGATTGTTATCCACTATAGTTTTTGAGATAATCCGTTTAATTATATTTGCAGTTTTTCGAGTTTACTTGGAAAACTGCAAAAAACTTCGAAAAGGGGAATCTATGGATACGAAACAAGTTACTTCTGATTATCGTCTGCCTCAGTGGACAGCAAGAATACGGGAGTGTTCTTCCAGCGGATTAACCATTAAATCCTGGTGCGCTGAGAAGGGATAAATGAAAGTATTTATTCCTACTGGCTCCGGCGCGCCCGTGCGGCGGCGTGTAGGACATTGAATCCTAAAAAAGAATCCGTACAGATTGTCCCACTCAACCCAACCTCTGATCGGGTTGCTTTAACGCCAGAACAGGAAATGACTGAACCTGCCATTACAATACGTTTTGGTTCTACCACGGTGGAATTACACAATGGTGTTTCTTCCGGCCTGATTGAGAACACACTGTGTGCGATACAGAATGTCACTGGCAGGTCATGCTAGAAGATCTATCCAAGGCGGAACCGATATATATCGCCTGTGGACATACCGACATGAGGAAATCCATCATGGACTGATTGCTATTGTGCAGCAAAATTTCAAACTGAATCCTTTTAAGAATAGCCTCTTCCTGTTCTGCGAAAAATTCCGGTGGCCCAGGTCGAAAGAGGATGTACGCTCTATTGACCAGAAGCAGTTCGCTGGCTGCTTGAGGGTTTGTCCATCGACCAGCCAGAAGCAGTCAAAAAGATGGATATAGCATTGCCCTCTGAAGATAAAAGTCGCCCCAGATGGGAACTGCTCCATCTCCAATAACCTGGCAGAAAACGGCATAAGACCTTTTACGATTGGAAGGAAGCACTGGCTGTTCTCAGGAAGTCCAAAGGGAGTCGTTGCAAGCGCGTTGGTATATACACTAATTGAAAATGCTAAAGTAAATGGGCTTAACCCTTATAAATATCTAAAATACATTCTTGGTGATCTGCCGGGAGTACCATTCCGGCAATATCCAGAATATCTTGAGGATTTCCTGCCTTGGAATCCAACCGTACAACAAATCTGTCGCTAGAGCAAAAAATATGAATTATAGACCTAAACATTAAGGTCCTATAATAAATGTTGGGGTATGTGAATACTTCCAACATTTTATTTTTTATATTAAAATGCATCTATACGAAGCCTCTGAAAAATGCACGTCGTCCAAACAAACATTAAAAGGAGGTTTTCGAATAGATGCACTCTCATTGTACCAGGAATCTTCTGGATTTAGAAGATGTTTTTATTAAAAAAGTTATACAGGCTGACCATTACGTAAGGGTTTTCATTGAGACGGCGCCTTCCGTACAGACCTATCCCTCATGCGGTAACCAGACCAGGCGTATCCATGATCACCGCCTCCAGGAGGTTAAGGACCTCCCCTTCCAACTCAAACACACTTGCCTTGTCCTTAAGAAAAGGCGTTATGTGTGCAGGTGCGGCAAACGGTTCCTGGAGAAATACCATTTCCTCCCTTCCTACCAGCGGCGTACCTTACGGCTTTCCTACAAGGCCGTAGACCTCCTCAGGCACCTCATAAGCATCAGGACTGTTGCAGAATTTACAAACTTATCGGTAAGTACCCTTACTCGGCTTTTGGACACCGTCAGTTATCCCTTACCTTCCCTCCCGGAATGCATCTCCATTGATGAGTTTAAAGGGAATACGGATGCCGGGAAATACCAGTGTATCCTTACTGACGCAAAAAAACGCCGCATCCTGAACATCCTTCCCGACAGAACCCAGGGCCATTTAAGCTCCTATTTCCGGCAGATGGACAGGGGCGCACGCCACCGCGTAAAATTCTTTGTCTGCGACATGTGGCAGCCTTACGTAGACCTGGCAAAGACATACTTCCCTAATGCAACTATAATCATAGATAAATACCATTTCATAAGGTATGTGACATGGGCAATTGAAAACGTCCGGAAAAGGCTCCAAAAGACAATGCCCGCGGACTTAAGGAAGTACTACAAAAGGAGCCGGAAGCTGATCCTGACCCGTTACAAAAAGCTAAAGGGGGACAACAAAAGCTCCTGTGACCTCATGCTGCTTTATAATGATGACCTGCGGGAAGCCCATTACCTGAAAGAATGGTTCTATGATATCTGCCAGGAAGAGAAATACTCCCGCCAGCGGACTGCCTTCTAGGATTGGATTAAAGCAGCTGAAAAATCGGGGATCCCAGAGTTTGAGGAATGTGCCAGGACATACAGGAACTGGTCCAAAGGAATCCTGAATGCCTTCAAATACAAATATACCAACGGCCTCACGGAAGGCTATAACAACAAGATCAAGGTACTAAAAAGAATTTCTTTTGGGATCCGTAAATTTAACCGTTTCCGGACAAGGATAATCCACTGCACGATAAGATAATAACTGGACGACGTTAAAATAAAGAGGCTTATTTCGCATGCCCAAAAACAGGTATTATAGAGAGAAATATAAAAATGGCCCTAAATGCAGTAATGGGCAGGATTCAGAGAATCATACCCCAACTATTGACACAGAGCCGGTTCTCTAACGTCCGCTCTGCACTTTCCCTGCTTTTGCAGAGAATAACTGCATCATCTGCAAACCTCACGAATTTATGTCCCCTGACACCTGACTTTTTCTTTGCAGGCTGCCGGACAGATTGGGGACTTTCACCCGTTAGAACGTGTGCCCATCGGGCATGCACATACCGAAAACCGGATCAATAAATTGATCCGGTTTTCTTGCATATAACTATTTAATTACATATACTTATTTAACAGAGATAGACTTATTGATATCAAAGGTAAATTCTTTAGTTATACCGTCATTAACTGTCAGATAAACAGTAACCTGGCTAATATACATACTTCCCTTTACTGCTGACTCATTTGTAATAGTTCTTAATACTCCGCCATTAATACCCTTAACCTCAACAATATCACCAGCAGATACTGCATATACATTCTCGCCCTGAGTAACTGTTAAGTTTAATGCCTTCTCTACAACAGTTTTAACCGTGTTATAAACGTTACCATCTACTGCATAAGCCACAGTTTGACCCAAAACATATCCACTGGTTAAATTAAAGCTTGTCGCATTCAATAAAGTACCGGCTGATTTTGTGGGAAGATCAATAGTATTAAGCTTTCCTTTATCTGCGGTTGTAATTCCAGATCCAGTTACAGTAGCGGTTACATTATAGACACCAACCTTCTTTGAAACAACTACTGCACTAGAGGTGATAGTTGAAGCATTAAAGGTATTTCCAGCTGCATTGGAAATATTAAGATTGCCTAATTTAACTGCAGCCTCATACTTAGTATCATCCAATTCATCAACTCTCAACCCAGCTGCATTTACGGCATATACAGCAACTTTGTATTGTTTTGCAGCTTTTAAGTCTTTGAAATCTACACCTGACTTAGCAATGTACTGCTCAACATTAGCAGAACCATCACGTTCCTCAACTGCTACCGCATAGCCGGTCGCCCTTGTTGCATTACTGTTAGGGGTACTGCTATCTCCAACATTAACACCAAAGGAAATCCCTCTGGTTACTACAGTCTGACTAACCGGTGATGTATAGCTTACTATAGCAGTATACTGATAATAGCCTACAGCTGCACCATTACGTGCATGAACAGTAATTTTCATACCATTAGCGGTTACGCTTGGTGCTCCGGCCTGTGTAGTTCTAATATCACTAATTGTAGCACCTGTATATATTACTGTACCTGTCTGATTATATGCAGTAACGGAAATCTGCTTTACTTCACCAACATTAGCATTATTACCAACAGTTACAGAAGGTTGATCAAGCGATACAGAAGCAAGAACCGGCTCCGGATTAATCTTCACCGCAAAGCTTCCTACAACTTTTCCGTCAAGATTCTTAACAATTACAGTAACAGCTCCTGCAGCGATCGCATACACTGTGTTTCCAACAACAGAAAGCTTTGTAGGATCACTTGATGTATAATTGAATACTGTGGTATCAGCTGTATATGTGTACGGATCTGTACTGGAATCTGTAGTCTTCTTATACCTTGCGTAGATCTGATAAGAACTGCCATCTACACTTATAACCTTATCATCAGCCCAAGCCTTGGAAATACTGGTAGGCTGTGATGTTTTAACAGCAAACTGCATTGTAGCTTCATCCACATTTGATGATACGCCAGTACCTACTGCTGAATCAGTAAAGCTTACTGGTTCAAATACACCAGATGCGTTCTTAACATAATTAGTTAAAACAGCCTTTACAGTGATCTGGTTACCGCTGTTATAAACATAAGCTCTTCTCAGGGCTGAATCAACATAACCCCTGCTCGTGTCTGTACTTGCAAGCTCAAAAGATAAATTTGCTGAAATATCTGCACCATTCAGGATAATAATACCATCCTTATTTACTGCATGCACAAAAGTCAATAAATCAGTACCAGTATTAACTGTTGTATTTACTGTGAAATCGTCAAATACAAGTCCTGCAATATCCTCAGTTTTGTTAGAGGCTGCCTTGAATGTACCTTCCATTCCATCAAATACAAATTTGTATGTTACCTCAGGATAAAAATCGGAAAACAATTCAACTGTTGCAGTTGTAGCTGCTTCATCCAGTTTAACGGACTTAATCTGCACTAAGCCTGCAGTAACATTTGTACCACTTAAAACCTGGTATACAGAAGCGGAAGTTTGTGTAAGATCTTTTACCGGACCAGCAAACTCTACTGTGAATGTGTTTGTATTAACCTGCTTAACTTCCTTAACCGCGTTAAGTACAGTCACCTTAACACTGTTAGAAGCCTTGATGTACTTAGTATCATCTGCGTTAGAACCAGCCTTTACCCAAGCCTCATACTGAGCCTTGTATCTGAATGCTCTTGCAGTGATTGTATACTCGCCAGCCTTTTCAGCCTTGAATACACCAGCTGTGTCGATTGTAGCACCATCTGTCTCGCCAGCCTTAGCAAGTGTAGCAGGTGCATCGTTAACGAACCAAACAGTAATGTTTGATGTCTTTGTCTTAGAACCGCCCATTGTTTCGAAGGTTCTGTTGAAGTCATAATCAGTTCCAACCTCTAATTTAGCTAAATCAGCTGCATTAGCAGGAGCAACGATTTCGAGTGACTTAATGCTGTCACCAACAGTTACCTTTGCGGTAAGCTTCTTAGTAACAGTCTTCTTTGCGTTAGTAACAGTTGCTGTAATGGTAGCTTTACCAACAGCCTTAGCTGTTACAACACCATTCTTAGCATTTACCGCTGCAATTTTTGCGTTGGATGTTGTCCATTTCTCGGTAGCGCCTTTTGTCTTACCGAGTGCGTTGAAGTTGTACGTATTATTTTCTCCAAGCATTAATGTCTTGGATGTAGCGTTTAATCTTAATCCTGTAGCAGCTAATGCGCCGGCAGCAGGAGCGATAACTGAAATAATCATCGCTAACGCCATAACGAAGGACAACTTCTTAAAGAAATTCTTCTTCATATTCTTACTTCCTCCTTAAAATATATGGTTTGGTGTTATATTATCCGCCCTCCCCACCTTCATAAGACTTATGAGCCCTATAAAGACAGAACAAGTGACGTACTAATATAATCTGTCCAATAACAAGATGATTATAACAATAATGGAAAAAAAGGTCAAGTCTTTTATCCGTATATTCTCGGATAATTTACCATCTAATCTTTTTTCTAAAACCATCACAAGCACCCTGCCTGGGTCGATTATACCTTTAGTCAATCAGCTCTCCGAGGATTGCGTTGACCATGTGTATAATATGCGCTTTGTATGTGTCAAATTTATGTCAGGCATTTGTCATAATTAGATTATTTTTAATAACCTCTCTACCAATTCCTGCATCTGACTAATTTCACATACCTTTTTGTGCAATACCGGAGCTGTGCGGAGCTCTTCTACTGCCTCCGGTATCTCTATTTTGGATACTTCCTTCAGAAGAATGGCCTGCGCGTAGTCATCCTCAGGGATATCCCCTACCTTAAGTGCTCCAAGAACACTATTGGCGAATTTATATGGACTGGCCGTTGACACAATTACCGTCTTGCTTGTATCCCCGGTCTCTTTTATATATTTGTCATAGACACTTGCGGCAACTGCAGTATGGGTATCGATCACATAGTTATTTTCGGTATAAGTCCTATGGATCGCTTCCCTCGTCTCCTCCTCGGAAGCCCAGCCTCCGACGAAGCCTTCCAGATTAGCCTTCATTTCCTCTGTAATCTCGTAAATGCCCTGACCCTGTAACGCCTTCATAAATCCGGCCGTTTTCTCAGAATCACCGCCTGCAATCTGGTAAATAAGACGTTCCAGGTTGCTGGAGACCAGAATATCCATGGACGGGGATTGTGTCAGGATAAACTCACGGTTGCGGTTATAGCTTCCTGTCTGGAAGAAATCAAATAATACTTTATTCTCATTGGAAGCGCAGATCAGCTTGTTCACCGGGATTCCCAGTTGCTTTGCATAATAGCCCGCAAGAATGTTGCCAAAGTTGCCTGTCGGTACTACGAAGTTAACCTTTTCTCCCTTTTCAATCTGTTTCTTCTTATATAAATCAACGTAGGAATGCACATAATATACGATCTGCGGAACCAGTCTGCCGATATTGATGGAATTAGCAGAGGAGAACAGGTAACCGGCACTTTTAAGCTTCCCGGCCAGCTCCGTGTTGTTGAACATCATCTTGACTCCGGTCTGGGCGTCATCAAAGTTGCCAAGAATCCCGATTACCTCTGTATTCGCACCCTGCTGCGTAACCATTTGTTTCTCCTGGACGCTGCTGACACCATCCTTCGGGTAGAATACGATAATCTTTGTTCCTTCCACATCAGCAAAGCCTGCCAGAGCGGCTTTTCCGGTATCTCCCGAGGTAGCTGTGAGAATTACGATTTCCTCTTTGACCTGGTTCTTCTTTGCCGCCTTTGTCAGCAAATGGGGCAATATAGATAAGGCCATATCCTTAAAGGCAATGGTTGCACCATGGAACAACTCCAGGTAATAGGCCTGTCCTACCTGCTTTACAGGTGCAATCTCAGGTGTATCAAATTTATTATCATATGCCTTGTTGATACAATCCTTTAGCTCCTCCTCCGTATAATCCGTTAAAAAGAGCTTCATTACTTCATAAGCCAGCTCACGGTAATCCATTTCGGCCAACTCATCTATTGTGTTCCCAAGAACCGGTAAAGTCTCAGGAACAAAAAGGCCTCCGTCCGAAGATAAGCCCTGAAGTACAGCCTGGGAAGCTGTCACTCTTTTTTCTGAATCTCTGGTACTCCTATACATTAGCTCCATACATTCCAATCCTCTTTTCTAATAGTTCACTGCCAAAGAGCAAGAGCCCGCTCCGTACCTACTAGTATAAATAGATGCCAGGCAGGCTCTTAACCCGGGGCAAGTTTTGTTGTATTATAACATGCCTATTCCTTCGTTACAATAGCTCCGGGGATAAAATTCGTGTCTTTTTTAACGGTAAAACTCATGGCCGCCGTGTTTAAACAGACGGTCCAGGTTGTTATCGAACCACTTTATATTTGATGAGGTTGTTTTCTTTCTTGCAACAAAATACAGGGCGCCTTCAGAATAGTCCTCACCTGATAATGCTCTCTCAACTGCTTTCTCTGTCTCATCAGAAACCTTCACAGACCAATAACGCCCGTTCTTAACCGGTGAAAATTGATACTTACCTTGACTTTTCTGGAAAATAACTCCTTCTACGCTATTAGGGAATTCTTTATTTACGATCCGGTTAAAGATAACGTTTGCCACCAATATTTTTCCGACCGTGTCCTCGCCGCCTGCTTCCGCCTCTACAATGCGTTCCAGCATTGCCACCTCTGCCTTTGTTACCTTTATGGCCTTTGATGAGGAGGCTACCTTTACTGTCAGACTTTCAATTTCCTTTGCTGCCTTTTCTTTTTTCGCCGCCTTTTTCTCCTTTGCCGCTTCACTTGCTTTTCTCTCGGCGACATAATTCTGGAGATTTTCCATAAACGGCTGATATTCATCCTCCGTTACGGAGGTACCTAAAAGACTTATGGTGTCCTCATATTCCAAGGTATCTGCCCCGGCAGATATTCCGGAATCTTCCGTAGCTGCCAGACCTCCTGGGTAAGTGCCCTCCTCAAGCTGATAGGGATTAATTAGTGCCGTCTGTAGTAATGGCGATGATCCATCCGTGCTGTTCAACAGGGATATACCCTCCATCCTTACTACTTCTGTTTCTTCTTCAGTATCCATGCTTATCCCGGCCGCTGCTGAATTGATGTTATAAAAAGCATCCGAACCCAATACCAGCATTGCAGCAGATAATACATATGCAACAACAACCGTTATAATTCCATGTTGGTTGTCATGCATTTTTCTCTTTTGAAGAAACGAATATATCAATGTCATACTCTTTCCTCTTTTCTAGAAATGCAAATTCCATTTCTGTTTGATTTTCCATTTTTTGTAATACTCAATGACGCTATCATGCATTATAGGCAAAGGATATTTTTGTGTCAATAACGTAAGCCCATTTTCGTTATTTGGTACGATAATTATTAACCATCATCTTCCAGCAATGGTATATTGTAACAATTATGGGTTGTGTTTTCTGCTGTTCCCATGTAAAAAATGTACAAGCGAATTTTAACAAATTATTAACTATATATTAAATATTTTACTCTTCAATCTGGTAATTTATACATATTCTACTGCTTTAGTACGTTTTTCAGGCAAAAAGCTAGCGATTCTACACAAACGGAACGTAATAATTCGTTAACAATTATTGTCGATTTTCATTCGCCTTGCGCACATTTATTTTATCTGCTATATTTAAATTGAAATGATCAAAATTTGCTTCGTTTGCTGTTCGGAGGCATATTCTCAAAAAAAGGGGAGATCATAGTTTCCAAAAAGAGGAGGTCATAGTTTCCAAAAAAGGAGGCCAAAGCCTCCCAGAAGAAGAAGAAGAAGGAGGGGGAGACTTGAATGTTACCTGGAGTATTTCTTGCTAAAAAGAAAAATGGTACCACCTATTATCGGGCGTCCATTACCTATAGGGGAAAGCATATCAGCCTGGGAAGTTATCCTGAGGAAGGGCTTGCCCATCAGGCTTATCTGCTTGCTGCTGACATTTTGTCAGGGTCTTCCGCCAGCTCGCCCGGGGATGTTTCCAGTGCAAACTTTCTGCATGGAGGTATTTCCTATGGGGATCATCTTTCCAAGGATTATCCCCATGGCTGCATACTGCCTTTTGACAAGTGGATTGTATTGGTCAATTTCAGGGATAATAAGATATATTTTAAGAATCCCATTTATATAAAGAAGCGTTACTTCCTATATTATGTGGATCAAGACACCTGTTACAGGTTTGATGCGGATGACCTTTTCTTCTATGCCAGCCATAAGATTATCAAGCGGGGCGGACACCTTTTTGTATCCTATTACGGAATGCAGGTTAACATCTTATCCAGGTATGGGATAAAGAATTATGGTGTTGCCGGAAAGGATTATATCTTTGTTAATGGGGACGACCATGATTTCAGCTATCATAATATCAAGGTTATAAACCAATATCACGGGGTTACTAAAATACAGAACCGGGGCGAGACCATGTACCTGGCAAAAATACATATTAACGGGGATTATCTGGTCGGGAAATATCCTTCCGAGGAAGAGGCTGCAATTGCTTATAATAAAGCCGCCTTATTATTGAAAAACCATGGTATGGACAAGAATTATCCTCAGAATTTTATTGATGGAATGGATGAGATTGCCTACGCTTCTATCTTCCAGAGGCTTCGGATTTCTAAGAAATTGAATGCATATGTGGAAAGGCTGCAAAAAGGATAGCCCTACCTTTTCGATAGGGCCAATTATTTTTTAAACCCGGCATTATTTGACTTTTCTGGTGAGTAAACAATCCTATCGGGCTGTTCGAGACTGTGAAACAAAGTCTGTAAAATAAGTATTTCGCTAAGGCTTTCTATGATAAAATAAAAATATCATAGGAGGCCTTTTATTATGGCAAAAAAACGTGAACCGGTCAGAATGACCGAAGGAAAGAAAAATATCATCGCTGCCCTTTTACAGGAATACGACATCCAGTCTGCTGAAGATATCCAGGATGCTCTTAAAGACCTATTGGGTGGTACGATCAAGGAAATGCTTGAAGTAGAAATGGACGATCATCTGGGCTATGATCCATATGAAAGATCCGAAAACCAGAACTCTCGAAACGGTTATAAGCAAAAACAGATTAGAAGTAAATACGGCGAAGCAACGATTAATGTCCCTCAGGACCGAGAAAGTTCTTTTGAACCTAAGGTTGTTAAGAAAAGACAGAAAGATATATCTGCGATTGATGACAAAATCATATCCATGTATGCAAAAGGAATGACAACACGCCAGATTTCTGAGACTATCGAGGATATTTACGGTTTCGAAGTCAGTGAAGGTATGGTATCAGACATAACCGACAAACTTCTCCCGGAGATTGAGCAGTGGCAGAAGCGTCCTCTCTCAAGCATTTATCCGATTGTATTCATCGATGCAGTACATTTCTCAGTAAGGGACAACAGCATCATCAAGAAGTTGGCAGCATACATAATCCTGGGTATAAATGAAGAAGGTAGAAAAGAGGTATTATCGATACAGGTAGGTGCCAATGAGAGCAGTAAATACTGGCTCAGTATCCTTAACGAGCTTAAAAACCGAGGTGTACAGGATATACTCCTTCTTTGTGCAGATGGACTAACCGGCATCAAGGAATCCATTGTAGTGGCCTTCCCGAACACTGAATACCAACGCTGCATCGTACATCAGGTGAGAAATACCTTGAAATACGTAGCTGACAAGGACAAAAAAGAATTCGCAACTGATCTGAAGAAAATCTACCATGCAGCTTCAGAAGAAGCCGGACTTGCCCGACTGGATGAAGTTTGCACCAAATGGGATGAGCGCTATCCGAATGCAATGAAAAGCTGGCATAAGAACTGGGATGTAATCAGTCCTATTTTCAAGTTTTCTGCCGAAGTCAGGAAGGTCATTTATACTACAAATGCAATAGAAAGTCTAAACAGTACATACCGTAAACTCAATCGCCAGAGGAGCGTCTTTCCGAGCGATACGTCACTTCTAAAAGCCCTTTACCTAGCTACATTTGAGGCAACAAAGAAATGGACTATGCCTCTCAGAAACTGGGGTAAAGTGTATGGTGAACTTTCTATCATGTACGAGGGAAGGCTCCCGATTTAATCTAATAAATGAGAAGAGCACGTCAGGAATCTCTGGTATGCAGAGTTTTCTTGACATGCTCTTTGTTATTGTTTATAGTGTATCCAAGGATTGGACTGTGTAGAAACAGACTCAAGATCCTTAATTAATTATCATAGAAAGTCATTTACAGACTTTTCTTCACACACTCGGCTGTTCATTTATAGGTCTTCAACAGTGAGTGGAAACAGGAGCTTTTTAATTACTCTTCATGCTTACTAAGATTCTCTATCTCCTGTAGCGTTAATCCTGTGATCTTTGCAATAACATCCTTCGGCAGCCCTAGGGACAGGGAGTTTCTTGCTATTTCTTGTTTTTCTTTCTCACCCCCCTTCTCAAGTCCTTCCTCACGGGCATCCTCGACTGCATTTATCAAGCTTAACCTATCTCTTTCCCAATCCTCTAACGCTTCATAAAATCGCCTTTCCTCTTCGTCAGCTGCCACTCTCTCCGTTCTTTCCTCTGCCATCTTAATTGCTTCGTCCATTTGAATCAACACCTCCAATTCTTCTCTACTCAGGTTACGGTCAAAATACTTCATCTATCGGTGCAACGGGTTGCCCGGGTCATATTCTCCACTCCTGTAAAACTTCTTAAGCTGTAAAAAATGGATTTCCTGATAGGGGCTTAAGATATCCTCCGGGTGCTGGTCAATCCTGAAATGGCTACTAAGATGATATTCCGGGTAATCCAGCCCGTTGTAGGCTAATATATTAATTGAAATCACCCTGCCCAGCTTTTTATAATCCTCACCCATGGCAATCCCTGATATATATAATCTTCCATTATAATACTGGCTTCTTTGTATGATATTCTTGATTATCTCGACCTCTTTGACTTCCTCCTCCAATACCGCGTTAAGAAAGGAAATCAGACAGACCCTGCATTCTTCTGTCCCCATATACTGGCTGAACAGATAATCATTTAAGGGATTAAGACGTTCTTCCCCCACTTCATAACATACTGGGGCTTCTCTTACAGTTTCGGAATTCTTACTCCTGTTGGCGTAGCTTTCTTCCCAGATATCCAAATAGGCCCTGCGGGTATCCGGAATCTGATTTCTTACCCGGGATGTCTCTGGCATCTTTTCTAATAATTGCATACTTTCCTCCTGTGTACCCCAACTGTCCCGGGTACTGCAATCATGCCAGCTCCAGCACTATCTCTTATAATAAGATTATAGCAAATGCTGATAGTCGGTGCAATACCGTGAGTTGGTTTCATAAATAATAATTGGCTGGTAACTGGCTGATACGCCTGATCTTTTAGAATAATAATATTCATAATATCAATTTAAGGAATAACTCCATTTACAGCCCAATTCCAGGCCGCAAATATTGGGCACAAATATTTTAACAACAATGACAAATCAACGGAACTTTTACTGGTAAAAGTTCGTCTATATAATATATATGTATTGCTGCAGTATGTGAAGCTATGAATGAGGGTGCTTTTATGGAATTTTATATGGAACGTAATAAGATACATTATAATAAGAAGAGCCTTGATTTATCATCAAAAAATCCGGAGATGGTAGAGCAGGATCAAATATTGGTTATAGATGATGATGGGGACATTTTGGATCTGGTGGAAATTCATTTGGCCAGTGAAGGCTTCCGGGTTAAAAAGGCCTATAGCGCCTGGGAAGGGCTTCAATTGTTGGGGGCCTATGATTTTAAGCTGGTGATCCTGGATCTGGTAGCACCAGAGATGGACGGACTAGCCATGTGCAAGATCATCAGGGAGGAAAGTGCCGTTCCTATTATTCTGCTCAGTGCAAACTCCAAGGTTTTGGATAAGATCACGGGACTGGGTGCAGGCGCGGACGATTATATTACAAAACCCTTTGATCCCCTGGAGCTGATGGCAAGAGTAAAGGCTCAGCTGCGTAGATATACAAAGCTAAACCAATTGGGAAACTCCGGGAGACCCGGCCAGGTCATCGTGCTGGATCATCTTATCATAGACAAAGACACGCATAAGGTAAATTTAAATGGCCGGGATATAAGGCTGACCCCCATCGAATTCGATATTCTGTATTTGCTGGCAAGTAATGCTGGAAAAGTATTTTCTACAGAGGACATTTTTGAACGGGTGTGGAATGAGAAGGTGTTCGAGGTAAACAATACCGTCATGGTACATATCCGCAGAATCCGCGAAAAGTTTGAAACAGATCAGAGAAAAACCCAAATAATCAAAACCGTATGGGGCGTTGGATATAAAATTGAAGCCGTGAGCTGATATATGTATGAGATGATATACGAATCAAGCCACCAGGTCTCCTGCATTTACTCGTACATTCCTGATGTACTGAAACGCTGACAGGACGGCTTGGTGGCTTCGATTCGCGAACTATGAAAACGGAAGAAGAAAAAATATGGTTATATTATAACATAAAATTCTATTTTTGACAGTGTTTTTTAAAAAAAATTTAAAGAAGATTTTACCAGCTGATTTTTAATGCCATATTTATGCGGAAATCCTAGTTTCTCACATCTTTACTTTTTTATCTGCCCATGTTACAATACAACCTGTGAGTAGCACAGATGGTCGCGCCTATTCGTAGGTGAGGAAAGTCCGGGCTTCATAGGGCAGGGTGCCGGATAACGTCCGGTGGAGGCGACTCCAAGGCTAGTGCAACAGAAATATACCGCCTGTAAACAATGCCTGAACCATCAGGCACAGGTACAGGTAAGGATGGAAAGGTGGCTTAAGAGACCACCGCTCTTCTGGTAACAGGAGAGGCTATGTAAACCCCACCCGAAGCAAGACCGAACATAAGGCGATACGGTTGCCCGCCGTGCCTTAGGGTAGGTCGCGTAGTATCCGCAAAAGCGGAACTGGAGCCACATGGTAACATGTGGTCAAGATAGATGACCATCCACGACAGAACCCGGCTTACCGTGCTGCTCATACATAATTACAATTCTAATCCACATGTCTTTTAAGCTCCATTCATGTCCCTTATTTAAGCTCTATTCATATCCCTTATTTTTAAGCTCTAACCCCGCATCCATAACCTCTCCCATAAGTGGGATTGAAGCCGTAGCGCCAGCCCTTGATACCGCAATTGCCGATGCTTTTGAGGCCAACTCCAAAGCCTTCTGTATCGTAAGTCCATGGAGCTTTCCATAAATGAAATACCCTGTAAAGGTATCTCCAGCCGCTGTGGTGTCCACTACATTAACTTTATAAATCCCATGGGTAAATTGAGTTGACTGATATCTGTATACCACCCCGTCACAGACCCCAGGGTCAGTATGATTTCGGCCTCTGGGTACCGCTTCTCCAGCGTATCCAGAATTTCTTTTTTATCTGATTTACCAGTAATCTGTTCTCCCTCAATCTCATTTAACAGAAAGAGTGATACCTTCGATAAATCACATTCATAAATAGCCCGGTTAAATGGAGACGGATTTAAGGCGATCCGTAACCCCTTTTCATAAGCCTGGTCAATGATATAGCCTAAATGGTTTACCTCGTTCTGCAGCAGAATCCAGTCACCCTTATCAAAAGAATCCAGCACGTCACCAATGTATTCCTTAGTAAAGGCTTGATTGCTTCCACCATAAAGGAGAATACAGTTTTGTCCATTCTCATCTACCTGTATCATGGTATGGCCGCTTTTTCCTTCTACCTTTTTTATATAGCTTGTATCAATCTGATTTTCCTTGCAGGTTTCCAGGAGCAAGTCCCCATCCATCCCAACCAGCCCCGCATGGTATACCCGTTCTCCTGCCCTGGCCAAAGCGACCGACTGGTTCAGCCCCTTCCCTCCGCAGAAGATTTCCATTCCCTTTGACAGGATGGTCTCTCCCGGTTTAACGATATGGCTCACCCTATAAACATAATCATAGTTTAAGGATCCCATGTTCAGAAGCTTCATTATCCATCTCTCCCTTTCAACTCACACCTTAAAGCAGCTTTCCCCGATAAATTCTTTTAAAATCGAATTCTGGGGCACTACTTCACTTGGTGTTGCTATAAAATAATCCAGGAATTTGAGCAGGCGTTTCGCCTCAATGTATTCCTTGCAATTCCGGTCAATACCAAAAAGGATTGGCTCCGCGTATTGCTTCAATACTGCCAGCTCATAAATTAAAGCGGAATTAAACATTACATCAGCGTCCTCCTGGAAGGGGAATATGTTCTCCTCTTCCCCACGTCGCACCGATGGCCACATTGAGATTGTTTTCTGGGCTGAAGCGCCTCTTGTCCTGGCGTCACGTACCATTCTCCGGATCAGCCTTCCATCCGTAGTCGGAATACGGTTGTGCTCATCAATATTTAGCTGTGTTAAGGCGCTAATATATATTTTGAACTTGCTCTCCCTGGGGAGTGAATAGGAGAGGGCGTCGTTTAACCCGTGGATCCCTTCAATTACCAGAATGTCATTCTCTCCTAGGGTCAGATAATTACCTTTATATTCCCTGAAACCGGTTACAAAATTAAAATTCGGAATATCCACCGGCTTACCATTCAAAAGCTCCGTCATATCCTTATTAAATTGTTCAATATCAATCGCTCCCAGCACCTCAAAATTATAATTGCCATTCTCGTCCCTCGGTGTTTTTTCACGGTCTACAAAATAATTGTCCACGGCAATCGGGTGGGGCTTAAGCCCATGGGCCATAAGCTGTATGCTCAGCCGGTGCGAAAAGGTTGTTTTACCCGAGGAGGAGGGGCCAGCTATCATGATGAACTTCTTATCACCGGCTTTCTTAATGGTTTCCGCTATTTCACTGATTTTCTTCTCCTGCAGGGCTTCCTGTACCAGTATGAGCTCATTGATCTTTCCGCTGGCTATTACGTCATTCAGTGCGCCAACATTTGGAATGCCCATCATATCCGCCCATTCATTTGCCTCCTTTAAAGCGAGATAAAGCTTCTTCTGGGGGACAAAGGGATCCAGCCGTGTCGGATTTTTCTTATCCGGCAGCAATAACAGGAATCCACTTTCATACAGCATCAGGTCAAAATATTTTAATATGCCTGTATTGGAAGGCATATAGCCATAGTAATAGTCCTCAAAGCCGTCCAGGCTGTAGATGTTTGCCTTAGATACCCGGCGGTACTTAAAAAGCTTTTCCTTGTCATACATCCTATAATGGCGGAATAATTCAATCGCATCATCCGTCCCTATACTACGCTTCATAAACGGAATATCCCTTTGGATAATATCCTTCATCCTCGCTTTAATTGCTTCCAAACGCTCTGCCGTCATCGGATATTTGCCTTTATATTCACAGAAAAGGCCGTTGCTTATGGTGTATTCTACTGTGACCTTTTCAACATTTTCCACACCAAATTCTGCATGCAGCGCTTTTAGCATGACCAAAACCATACCCCTGTTATAGGTTTTCCCTCCTGTGTCTTCCGCTGTAGTGACAAAGCGGATCTCGCTTCCATCTGATACATGCTTGAATAACTCCCGGAGCTTGCCATTCACAAAAGCTAAGATAATGTCATTCTCATAATCCTTTTGAAAATCCCTGCTGATTTCCAAAAGTGTTGTATTATGGGGATATTCACATGCCTGCCCGTTTACCTCGACCTTAATGTTTTCCTTCATTGATTACACTCCTCTTCTTCTTATTTCCATAACCGGAGAATCTATTTCTATTTCCCTCCAATATAAGTGATCTGAAACCGCTCTTCTTTTCTGATAAAAGCACTGACTTTATTCTATATCCAAACTACGGAAACATGATTTCATCCTGATGGTTTAATCCTGATAAAAGGCAAGGCCGCGCTGAAGCAGCCCCATCCGCTCATTAATTTCCTGCTTTCTTGCCATTGAGTTTTCCGTCTGCTCAGCACCCAGGGATTGCATAATCCCTTCACACAGGCCATAATCCCAAAACATGAATTCCCTGAGAAGAGGGTGCTTTTGTTCTAATAATAATCTTCCATAATAGAAATGGACATCCTCTGTTAATACATATTTCGTGATATTATGTTTTGTGGTATCTAATCTCATAATATCCGGTTTTATGGAATCTGGTTCTATAGCATCTGGTTCTATAGCATCCGGTTCTATAGCATCTGGTTCTATAGCATCTGGTTCTATAGCATCTGGTTGCATGGCATCCAGGATTAAATTATTTTTCACAGCTCTCATTATAAAATAATATTTTCCGTCTTCCTTTACCATATCCTCACCTACAATCAGAAATCCTTCCTCCTGCAGCATATGGCGGACTTTATGTATTTCTGACTGGGGCTGCAGCACAAGCTCCTTTACCGACTGCAACACTTCTTTTTTATTTGTGAGGATTTGGATCATAAGGGCTCCGCCCATCCCGGCAATTAATATGGTATCCGCCTCCCCTGCCGCCAGCTTCTCCAATCCGTCGGATCTTCTGGTCTCTATTATATCAGAATAACCATATTTTCTAATATTCTCCTTCGCCCGGTCAATCGGCCCCTGATTAACATCCATCGCGACAATACCCGGTGCTATTCCATGCCCGGCCAGATAAATCGCTGTATATGCGTGGTCACAGCCAACATCAGCAACCCTGCTGCCCGGTGTCACAAAATCCGCTACTGCCTGCAGGCGCTTTGATAGCCTTACCGTGTATGTCCTATTACCTTCTCGCATCGTATACGCTCCATTATATTCTTCATTGAACTAAGTCGTGTTTCTTGAATTAATAAACTAAATTATAAATCAATCCATAAACTGTATTATAGACCGAGCTATGACTACATTACAAAACCGGACTATAAACTGTATTGCAAACTTAAACTGTAACGGCAGAACTATAAACTCCCCATAATACAGAGCGGTTAAGCCATAACATTGACCCTGCACCCCACACGCAACCACTACTGACAGCATGTGGAAACAAAATCAATGATACATCTTTAAGGCTATGCATATGGGGAGTTTAAAGCTAGGCCGGTTATTCTAAATAATCCTTTAACTTTCTGCTGCGGCTGGGGTGCCTGAGCTTACGGAGCGCCTTCGCCTCTATCTGCCGGATACGTTCCCTGGTTACATTGAACTCTTTTCCTACCTCCTCCAAAGTGCGCGCACGGCCATCGTCCAAACCGAACCTTAAACGAAGTACCTTCTGCTCGCGCTCTGTTAAGGTTCCCAGCACTTCTACCAATTGTTCCTTCAATAAGGTAAATGCCGCCGCATCCGCAGGCACCGGCACATTGTCATCCTGTATGAAATCACCCAGATGGCTGTCTTCCTCCTCACCTATGGGTGTTTCCAGGGACACCGGCTCCTGGGAAATCTTCTGGATTTCTCGAACCCGGTCAACGGGCATATTCATTACTTCTGAAATCTCTTCCGGGGAAGGTTCCCTTCCCAATTCCTGTAGCAGCTGACGTTGCACCCTGGTAAGCTTATTGATTGTTTCTACCATATGAACAGGAATACGGATCGTCCTGGCCTGATCAGCAATCGCTCTAGTGATTGCCTGTCTAATCCACCAGGTAGCGTAAGTACTGAATTTATAACCTTTACGGTAATCGAACTTTTCAACGGCCTTAATCAGGCCAAGATTGCCTTCTTGGATTAGGTCCAGGAACAGCATGCCGCGCCCAACATAACGCTTTGCAATGCTGACTACCAGACGGAGATTTGCTTCTGCAAGGCGTTTCTTTGCATAATCGTCCCCATCCTCCATCCTTCGCGCCAGCTCAATCTCTTCATCCGCATTCAGAAGCTGCACCTTTCCTATTTCCTTCAAATACATGCGGACCGGATCTTCTATATTGATGCCCTCAGGAACGGATAAATCTATGGTCTCTAAATCTTCTTCATCATCCAGGATGATATCCTCTTCATCCTCTTCGGAAATTCTGAGGACGTCAACATTATGCTTGTCCAGGAAGTCATAGATTTTTTCAATCTTGCCCGGATCCAATTCCATATCGGCAAAAAAATCATTGACTTCCTGAAATTCAAGTACATTTTTTTTCTTCTCGGCAAAAACTAAAAGTTCCTTCAGTCTCTCCGTAAACTTTATGATATTTTCGTCCATAGTTAATCCTTCCTTCTTAAACTCTTTTTATATTTTAACCACCATTTGATGAAATATGCAATTTACGCCATTTGCGGCTGCAATCATCAGTTTAGCTGCCAAATGTAAAGTGTTTCATCTTAAAGCTTAGCTATCAAATGCAAAGTATTGTATCTTAAGCTCAGCTGTCAAATGTAAAACGTTTATTCTTAAGCTCTTTCTGCTCCTGGAATATCCTCGTTAATAATTCCATATCATTTACCTCGACTGCTTTCTGGCTTTGCTTGTCCAGGCTGTGCTCCTTCAGTCTCCTTACCGTATCGGACAACGCCTTATCTCTCGCCGCTCCATCCATCTCCCCACGGATCTCAGCAAAGAAAAGGGCTGTCACCTCGGACTTTTCCTCCTCGTCTTGAAAGCGGTCTATAATCTTGGTCGGAATTACAGTATGCTCCTTTTCATATTGGTCAAATACCAGGGCTGCCACCTCATGATAAATACCCTCTGTAAAATCCTCAGGCCCAATAACTCCTTTAATCTTATCAAAGAGCGTTGGATCTTCCGTCAGCCAGGTAAGCATTAGTTTCTGTGATGTTCCAATTCCGCCCTCCGGAGCCTCTCTTACTTTGGTACTCCCGCTCTTTACCTCTTTTTGCTCACCCATCCCAAGTGTAGCCTGATTGCCCAGCCTATTTACAAGCCTTCTCAGCTGTTCCACATCAATCTGATAGGTTCCTGCAACCGCATCAATATAAAAATTGCGCTCCAGCTCCTCTCCAAAGGTGACAAGCTTCCTGGCAGTTTCATGGAAGAACCTTGTCTTCTGCTCAGGATCCGACATCTCATATTTCGTCTGAAGGACATCAATTTCAAAGAAGAAGCTGTTCTTTGCCCCGTCAATCCTCTTCTGGTATTCCTCTGCCCCTAAGGCCTTGATAAATTCATCCGGGTCTTTATAAGGCTTCATATTGATTACCTTAACGGTCAGCCCAGCTTCCTTTAATATGGGTATTGCCCTCAGCGCCGCCTGTGTTCCGGCACCGTCACTATCAAAGGTAAGTACTACCTCATTGACATAACGTTTAATCAGCTTTGCATGGAACGCCGTAAAGGCTGTCCCCAAAGCCGCAACCGCATTGGTAAATCCGGCCTGGTGCAGGGCAATTACATCCATATAGCCCTCACATATTAATAAATACTGCTTTCTGGATGCCCTTGCAAAATTAAGGCCATACAGATTCCTACTCTTATCAAACAACAGGGTCTCTGGGGAATTTAAGTATTTCGGCTGGGCATCCCCCATCACACGCCCTCCAAAACCGACGACGCGATGGTTTATATCCATAATCGGGAACATGACACGGTTCCAGAACTTATCCATGCCGCCTCTTTGCTCATCAATGGTTACAAGCCCGGATTGCTTTAAAAGGTCGTCCCCATACCCCAGCCCCTTTAGGTATTTATATAAATCGTCACTATAGGGATTTGAAAAACCCAGCCCAAACTGCTTTACCGTGTCCTCCGACAGACCACGGCGCAACAGGTATTCATAGGCTGTTTTACCTCTCGCAGACACCAGCTGATAGTAAAAATATTTCGCCGCCTGCTTATTAATCTCCAACAGCCTTCCCTTTAGATCCGATTGCCGTTTCGTCTCTTCTGAAAGCTCCTGCTCCGGGAGCTTGATTCCAGCCCTTTCCGCCAGGGCCTTCATGGCTTCAGGAAAGGTGAAGCTTTCATATTTCATAACAAAGTCAAATACATCGCCGCCTACGCCGCATCCAAAGCAATGGTACATCTGCTTTGGGCCGCTGACAGAAAAGGAAGGTGTCTTTTCATTGTGGAAAGGACACAACCCCATGTAATTGCTGCCCTTTTTCTGTAATCGTATGTAGGAGCCTATCACACTCACGATATCATTTCTGCTTCTTATTTCTTCAACTAATCCATCCGAGTCAAACATGCTGCACTCCTCCCATCGGCACCAAATACCGTTATAACATAGCACTTATATTTATGGCACTCCCTAAAACTCACCTTCATATAAAGAGCGCTCAATAGACGCTCCAGGAAGAAGGAATCATAATTTGCTTGAACTTTGCGATAGCATAGCGGTCCGTCATGCCTGCAATATAGTCACATATAATTCTTTCCGGCGGTTCACCGACCTGATCCACCCTCAGGCGGAATTCCTCAGGCAGGTACTGTCCATGCTTCTTATAATATAGAAACAACTCCTCCAGGAGCCTCTCCGCCTGCTCCTCCTGTCCCTTTGCTTTTTTATTCATATATACACTTTGGAACATGTATTCCCGTAACCGGAGCATTGCTTCTTCAATTTCCGGGGACATGACAATATCATTTTTATCCCTGCTGCCTGCAACAATGTCATGAATAAGATTATCCAGGCGTTCTCCCAGATTATGTCCTAGAATATCTGTATATTCCCTTGGAATATCCTCTTCACGGATGATCTGCCCGCGGATTGCATCATCAATATCATGATTGATATAGGCAATTTTATCACTGAGCCGGACAATCTTCCCTTCCAAGGTCGAGGGCTCTCCTTCCGTCTGATGGTTTTTGATTCCATCCCGGACCTCCTTTGACAGGTTCAGTCCTTTCCCATGGTTCTCAAGGAACTCCACGACACGGATGCTTTGCAAATGATGCTCAAAGCCCAGGGAGCAGATCCGGTCAAGTGCCCGCTCACCCGCATGCCCGAAGGGTGTATGCCCAAGGTCGTGTCCCAGGGCGATGGCTTCTGTCAGATCTTCATTCAGCAGAAGTGCCTTTGCAATGGTCCTGGCAATCTGAGCCACCTCAAGGGTATGGGTAAGCCTTGTACGGTAATGGTCTCCCTCCGGCGCTAAGAACACCTGTGTCTTATGCTTCAACCTGCGAAATGCCTTTGAATGCAGAATCCTGTCCCTGTCCCTCTGGTAAACCGGCCTGATATCACAGGGCGCTTCCTCCCTGTCCCTTCCCATGGATTCGTCGGAAAAGGCGGCAAAGGGGCTAAGTATCTCATGTTCTCTTTTCTCAAGCATTTCCCTGATGTTCATACTTTGTTCCATGCTACACTCCATTCTGCTGCCACATACAGCACAAAACGAAAATGAATGTGAACCTCTACTACTAATATTCTACAAGGATTGCCCATTTCCTTTTTTTTATTAAGAAAAATATTAAGAAAAGCCCATTCTTTCTTACTTTTCTCAAATTATACATAAAAAATGAGCCCCCATAGGATGTTTCCCCTCCCCTTTTATGCCAATACAGTATTTCTCATTCAGCAAATGACTTTTAAAAGTCAAAAAGGGGTTGGTTCCATTCTACAGGGACTCCTGCTATTAATTTTCATCCGGTTCCCACATCCTATGAGGATGTTCATCTAAGGGGGCTGACAATTACTCTCAACCCTTTTCCTCATTTCCTGTTATTTAGGACCGCATTTTCCTTTGGAGGCGCAGGAGGAACAGCCTCCACAGCAGCCCTTGCCTTCCTTCAGGTTTTTGGTTTTTTTATAAATAACAAATCCCGTATAGGCCAATATGATTGCTCCAAGAATAATACCAGGCATAATAACCCTCCTTTCAATCATTGTTTAGATCAGGGAATTGCTTAAGCAATGAACCTGCTCCCTATCTGGAAAACCAGGGTTGAAATCAGATAGGCCATTCCCAGCTGGAAGATGATCGTAAACACTGTCCACTTTATGGACCTCATCTCCCTTTGGATCACACCGATTGTTGCCGCACAGGGGATGTATAGCAGGCTGAACACCATCAGGGAATAGGCATTTAAAGCCCCAAATCCATATTCAGCCAGTGCCCCTGTTAAACTCGCCATTCCATCCGGTGAAGTTACATTTCCGATTTGAAATAATATACCAAAGCTGGATACCACCACTTCCTTCGCGGCGATTCCAGAGATCAAAGCGACCACCACCTGCCACATGCCCAATCCGGCGGGTGCCAGTACCGGAGCCAGCTGCCGGCCCGCAATTGCACCAAAGCTTTGTGACATATCACTGACCATGCCGGAGGGACCAAAGTTAAGGACAAACCAGATAATTACAGAAGCAGCGAATATGGTCGTTCCTGCTTTTGTCAAATATTCCTTTACCTTTTCCCAGACGTAGATTAATATGGTTCTTCCATTTGGAGACTTATATTCCGGAAGCTCTATCAAAAGTGTATTCCCAATATCCTGGTCTTCTTTGCCATGCATGGCAAAGGCAACAATAATAGCTATAATAATCCCGATCAAATACATGGAATAAGCGGCCAGCATCGCCATGTCACCGAAAAACATCTGTGAAAACAGGACATAGATCGGTAATCTTGCGCTGCAGGACATAAAGGGCGTAACCAAAATGGTCTTTCGGCGGTCCCTCATGTTCTCCAGGGATCTTGAGGCCATGATTGCGGGCACGGTGCAGCCAAAGCCAAGCAGCATTGGGATGAATGCCCGTCCCGACAGCCCAAGCTTGCCCATAATCCCATCCATGACATAAGCCACACGCGCCATATAGCCGCTGTCCTCCAGGAATGCCAGCGCAAGAAACAGGATAAATATATTGGGCAGGAAGGTTAGAATCCCTCCCACTCCTGCAACAATCCCATCAACGATTAAGGAGGTTATAAAATCCCCGGCATGGATTCCCGTCAACAGCTGGAGTACGGCAGCGGAAAAGCCGTCCAGGAATACTTCAAACCCTCCTTTGATAAAATCCCCGACCTGGAAGGTAAAAAAGAATACCATCGCCATAATCCCAAGAAAGATCGGAAGTCCCAGATAACTGTTGGTCAGAATCCGGTCAATCCGGTCAGTGGCGGCGGCCTTGCTGTTTTTGTTAACCACCACCTCTTCAACAATTTCTTCAATGAAATCGTACTTTTGGTTAATGATCTCTTCTTCATAGCTATGCTGGATCAGCTGTTTCCTATCTGCCGGATTATCCAGCAGATTGTCCAACGGATATTTTTTAAGAATCGTTTCATCCATCTCCAGAAGCTTTATTGCATACCATCTGAGATTGCGGAGCCTTCCATACTTCTGGAGCAGCCTTTCGCTCACCTCATCAATCTTATCCTCAATGTCGTCACTATATACTACTGTCAGTTCACTGTGGTGCTCATGCTGATGCTTATGTCCATCGCCCTGGCCGGATTTACCTTTCCGTTTTTCAAGCTTATCCTTCTGCTTTGTATGATGGTGCTCCAGATTATGGTCCAACTGCCTGTCTACATGGTGTGCCACTGTATGCATCAGGATGTCAAGGCCTGTCTTTTTACGTGCTGATACCGGTATTACAGGAATCCCCAGCATCTCCGGGAGCCTGTGCAGGTCTATTTCCATCCCTCTTTCCTCCACAATATCCATCATATTGAGGGCTAGTACCACCGGCTTTCCCAGCTCAATCAGCTGTAGGGTTAAATATAGGTTCCGCTCAAGGCTTGAGGCATCAACGATATTGATAATGACGTCCACATTAGATTCCAGGATAAATTCCCGGGTTAATTTTTCTTCCATAGTGTAGGAGGTCAGACTATAAATCCCCGGCAGGTCCACCAGCTTGAATACATAATCGTGGTACTTAAAGGCTCCCTCCTTTTTCTCCACGGTAACACCCGGCCAGTTGGCAACCTTAAGGTTTGCACCTGTATATGCATTAAATAATGTGGTCTTTCCGCAATTTGGATTACCGACAAAGCCCACGTAGATTTCCTTTTTCATCACTTAATCCTCCTTACGGGAGAACTATCCTTTTTTGCAGACGAATTCATCCCCTTTGTAGGAGAATTTGTCCCTTTTATAGGAGCATTTCCCTCCCCTATCCGTATCGTCTCCGCAATCTTCCTGCCCAGTGCCAGCCGGCTACCCCTGACCATCACGACCACGGAGCCCTCCCGGTTGCGGTTCAATATCTTAATATCCGTACCGCGCGTTAATCCTAATGCCTCTAACCTGCGCATAACCGCCTGTTCAAGGCTCAGGGAACTGACTGTATATATCTCTCCAAGCTTACCCTCAACTAATGTCATAGTATCCTCCCCGTACACACTTGCTGTCAAGCATCTTCCGTAAATCTACCAGGAATTCCTTCCTAATAATATTATATGCTCTTAATGATAATAATTATCATTAACTATTACAATATCACAAAATATTGTTTTTTGCAACCTTTTGTAGAAATATATCAGTTAAAAAATTAAAAAGCCGAAGAAGCTCTACCAAGTAGCTGCCCTTCAGCTTTTATATTCCTTCCGGCTGACTTTTCTGCCCCAGATCCAGATTCTTTCATTCCAAACTCCGTTTCAAGTCCCATCCGCTTCACAGCCTAGTCCTGCCGGGCTGCATCCCGGCTTTGCTTCTCCCGGAGCGAATACACACATCCGCAATAATCCTGACGGTATAGGTCGTATTCCCTGGATAATTCTATGGAACGCTTATAACCATTCTTTTTCTTAAAATCGGAAGGCAGATAAGAAACCTTATATTCCTTTGCCAGCCTTTCCCCAATCTCGTTCAGCTTTTCCGCATTTTTATGGGGACTGATGGACAGCGTGGTCGTATAGTAATCAAACCCCATAGCTGCTGCCAGTCCGGCTGCCTCCTTGAGCCTCAGCTCATAGCATACAAAGCAGCGGCTTCCTCCCTCCGGCTCATGCTCCAGCCCCTTTATTTGTCCATAGTAAGCCTCAGGACGGTATTCCCCCTGAAGGAAATGAACCTCGGACTGTAACGGCATGGCCTTAATCAGGGCTTTCTGTTCCTCTACCCTTCTAATATATTCTTCCTCCGGGTGAATATTCGGGTTGTAAAAGAATATGGTCATATCAAAATAAGCCGACAGATACTCAAGCACATAGCTGCTGCAGGGTGCGCAGCAGCTATGGAGCAGCAACGTCGGCCGTCTTTGTTCCTTTACCAGGGTATCTATTAAATTCTCTAATTCCTTCTGATAATTCATTCTTACTCCCGTGCCTTTCACTTTTTGATGACCTATTCAAAAAGTGAATAGGCTGTATGCTACCCGCTGATTTATTTCTAAGAAATTAAACCCAATTTCCTTAATTCATTTTCAAACTTCTCCTGGTCAATGGGCTTTCCTGCATAGGCAGTGCATCCCAGCTCAAATGCCTTTGTGACATTCTTCCCTTCACTTAAGGCTGTTGTCATAATTATCTTAACCGCATTGGACTCAGGTATCTTTTTCTGCCTTTCTATTTCACGGATCATCTTTAATGCATGGTAGCCATCTACCACCGGCATCATAATATCTAAACAGATTAGATCGTAGCCCTCTCCCGCCTCCAATGCCATCGAAAAGGCTTCGATTGCCTCTTCCCCATCTACTGTCACATCGCATTCACCATACTTTGATAAAAACCTCAACATAAATTTCCTACTGGCAAAATCATCCTCAGCAATTAAAATCTTCATTTGTCCATGACCTCCCTACCAGATTAATTATAACTATATGATAAACTAATTTCAGATCAATGGATAGGGGTTTTACCCATGTAAAATCAGAATTTCTCGTTTTTACTGTATTTCTCGGTAAACTGCCGCAAAAACGCAAATAACCGATCCATTTCCTCGTCAGTCCCTATGGTGATACGCAGGAAATTATTGATTCGTGGCAGGTTAAAATAACGGACATAGATATTATTGTTCCGCAATGCTTCAAAGATTTCTTTTGCGGGAATTGATTCATGGGCAGCAAAGAGAAAATTCGCACCGGACTGCAAAAAGGTAAAGCCTAATTCCCGCAGGGCATCCTCAGCCCTTTCCCTGGTCTTGATTATCTTATTCCTGCAGTCCCCAAAATACCGGGCATCCCTTACTGCCTCCACTCCTGCCAGTATTGCCGTTTGGTTCATCGTGTAGGAGTTAAAGGAGTATTTTACGTCATTTAGCGCCTTGACCAGCACCGGATTGCCCATCCCATACCCTATCCTCATACCGGCCATGGAGCGGGATTTGGAAAAGGTCTGGACTACCAACAGATTCTCATATTTGGGTATCAGCTGGACTGCGGAGCTTCCCCCAAAGTCCACATAGGCCTCGTCAATAATCACGATGGAGTCCTGGTTATGGCGGATAATATCCTCAACCACTGACAGCTCCTCATAGATTGAAGTCGGTGCATTGGGATTCGCAATGACAATGCCCCCGTTTTCTTTATAATAATCCTCTTTTATAATACGGAAATTATCATCCAGAGGCTGTGTCTCATAAGGAATCCGGTATAAGTCACACCAGACTGGATAAAAGGAATAGGTGATGTCCGGGAACAGCAGCCGCTTCCCTGCGTTAAAGAAGGTTAAAAATGCCATTGCCAGCACATCATCCGAGCCCACCCCTACAAATACCTGGTCATGGTTTAAGCCGTAGGATCCGGCTAATTCCTCCACCAATAGGCTTACGGTAGGATCCGGGTACAGCCGCAGCATGTCTGCGTTAAATTCCCGGAGCACCCTTTCCACACCCGGTGCAGGGGGATAGGGATTTTCATTCGTATTTAGCTTTATCATATCCTTTTTATTCGGCTGTTCGCCAGGTACATAAGGCACCACTTTTCGAATATTTTTTTCCCATTGCTTCATATTATTTGTACTCCTCTGCCAGTTCCTTGAATTTTGGAAGGGATCTTTCAATCATGGCGTAATCCACACAGTATGCGATTCTGCAATAACCCGGGCATCCAAAGGAAGAACCCGGTACAATCAGCAGGTTGTATTTCTTAGCCCTTTCGGCAAATTCCCTGTCATCCTCCTCCAAAGCCTTCACAAAGAGGTAGAAGGCTCCCTGGGGCTTTACACATTCATAGCCATAGTCTGCCAGGGTATGATAGAGCAGCTCACGGTTGCGGTTATAATGCTCCAGCGAGACCTTGGCATCCAGGCATCTGGCCACGGCCCTTTGGATCAGGGAAGGGGCATTCACATAGCCCAGGATCCGGTTTGCCACATTAGCGGCCTGGACCACGTTCTCAAAATCATCTATCTCCCCCGGAATAGCCAGGTACCCTATTCTTTCTCCCGGCAGGGAAAGGGATTTACTAAAGGAGTAACCGACAATTGTATTGCTATAATATTTTGTAAGGTAGGGAACCTCTACCCCGTCATAAGCCAGTTCCCGGTAAGGCTCATCGGAAATCAGGTAGATGGAGGTTTTAAGCTCTCTTTGCTTCTTATGTAAAATGGCTGCCAACTCCTCCACCGTCTGCCGGGAATATACGACACCTGTAGGATTGTTCGGGGTATTAACGATTACGGCCTTTGTTTTTGCCGTAATTTTTTGTTCAAACTCCAAAAGATTTGGTTGGAAGCTTGTGGTATCCGGGGAAACCACCACCAGCTCCCCATCAAAATTGCTTACATAATTACGGTATTCCCCAAAGAACGGGGCAAATACGATAACCTCATCCCCGGGATTTAATAAGGTCTTTAATATCACATTCAGACCGCCGGCCGCACCGACCGTCATTACAATATTCTGTGCATGAAAGTCCGTACCATGTTCCTTATTGATATGCTCCGCCACAGCTTCCCTTACATCCTCATAGCCTGAGTTATTCATATAACCGTGGACCAGGTTTGGACTTTCTTCATTGATTACGCAGGTGAGGGCTTTCTTAATTTCTTCCGGTGGCTCCACACTGGGATTTCCTAAGCTAAAGTCAAATACGTTTTCTGCCCCGTAAAGCTCTGACAGGCGCTTCCCTTCTTCAAACATTGCCCTGATTACGGAGCTGTTTTTTACTAATGCTACCATCTTTTCTGAAATCATAGCCCACCTCTTTCTACTTAAATTAAAGCCGCTTTATAGAATTTTTCTGAAAGTATAACATACTATTTTGGCCACCGCAATACCTTAGCGTGATAAAGTGTTAAAATCAGCAGCAGATAGCAATGGACTAAAAAAGGGCATGGAGCGAATTCCAGTCATTCACGCCATCCCCTGCTTTATTTTCCTAATTGTTATGACAAAAACGGCAATGCCTCTCTTCCGGGCCTTTATCTAAACCGTATATTCAAATAGGATTCCACGATTTCAACACATTTTCCGAAGCCAAGCTTACTGCTGTTCAAGCAGAGATCGTAATTTTTTGCATCCTCCCAATTACGTCCCGTATAGTATTTGTAGTACTCTGCCCTGTGCTTGTCGATGGAAGAGATCTGCTTCTCAATCTCCCTTTCCGGTTTTCCCGTCATTTCCTTCAGGGTATTGATACAGTCCTCCAGGGGTGCATGCACAAAGACGCGGACGACATTCGGATAATCCTTTAAAACAAAATCAGCACAGCGGCCTATTATAATGCAGGACTCCGTAGAGGCAAGCTCCTTGATGATCTTTGCCTGATAATTAAACAAATTATCGTTTGATACAAAGTCATCGCTATCCGGCGGGATTAGCTCCCCCTTGTACACATTCTTCGCTACCCTGTATAGCAGGCTTTTCTTCAGCTTCTCATCCGCTTTTGCAAACAGCTGCTCATTAATACCGCTCTCATCGGACGCCAAGCGGAGCAAGTCCCTGTCGTAATAAGGAATCCCAAGCTTTTCCGAGAGCATCTGCCCAATGGTACGTCCACCACTGCCATAGCCTCTTGCAATTGTTATAACATACTTTTCCATTTGAAGTACCTCCTGACTGATCATGTACTATCCCAATTTTCCGGGGCGCTAATCCTCTATAACGCTTATTCACCCAAGTATGCTTTCTTTACTGATTCATTATCCATCAGCTTCTTTGCATCATCTGTCAGTACTATTTTTCCCGTCTCTAAAACATATGCACGGTCTGCTATGGATAATGCCTTTTTTGCGTTCTGTTCTACAAGCAGCACTGTTGTCCCGCTTTTACTGATACTCTTAATAATATCGAAAATTTCCCCTACCAAAATCGGGGAAAGCCCCATGGACGGCTCATCCATCAGAATAATCCTCGGCTTGGACATCAATGCCCGCCCCATCGCCAGCATCTGCTGTTCACCACCGCTTAAGGTACCGGCCAGCTGGCTCTTTCGTTCCTTCAGCCTCGGAAACCGCTCGTACACACTTTCCAGGGATTGCTCCACCTCCGCCTTATCCTTACGGGTAAAGGCACCCATCAATAAATTCTCATATACGCTAAGCTGTGCAAATACATGCCTTCCCTCCGGAATATGGGCAATGCCCAGAGGCACAATTTTATGGGCCGGAATCTTCCGAAGGTCGGTACCTTCAAAGATTACTTCGCCGCTCTTTGCAGGAATAAGACCTGTAACCGTATGAAGGATGGTTGTCTTTCCAGCACCATTGGCACCAATCAGGGCTATGACCTCACCTTGGTTTACTTCAAAGGATACATCCTTGATTGCCTGAATCACGCCATAATATACTTGTAAATTTTTAACTTCCAGCATCGCCATCGCTTATCTATCCTCCATTATTCACCAAGATATGCTTTAATTACCTCAGGATTATTCAAAACATCTCCTGGTAGGCCATTTGCCAATTCCATACCAAAGTTTAATACAAATATTTTCTCACAGATTCCGGCCACCAGCTTCATATCATGCTCAATCAATAATATGGTGACATCGTACTTCTTCCTGATCAACGTAATGGTCTTCATCAATTCCTCAGTCTCGGAGGGATTCATGCCTGCCGCCGGCTCATCCAATAGCAGCAGCTTTGGATTCGTTGCAAGGGCTCTCGCGATCTCAAGCTTTCTCTGCTTACCATAGGGAAGGTTGGAAGAAAGTAAATGGGCTTCCTTGTCCAGGTCAAACACCTTTAGGATATCCATTGCCTTTTCATTCATCTGCTTTTCCTTTTTAATATAAGAGGGTAAGCGTAAGACACCTGCCAGCGTTGAATACCTGTATTCGTTATGAAGGCCGATCTTTACATTATCCAATACGGATAATGCCTTAAACAACCGGATATTTTGAAAGGTCCTGGCGATTCCTGACTTATTGATTTCGATGGTGCTTAAGCCTGTTATATTTTTACCGTCCAGCGTAATGATGCCCGCATCCGGCTTATATACACCTGTTAAAAGATTAAATACCGTCGTCTTACCGGCTCCGTTTGGCCCAATGAGGCCATATAGCTCACCCTTTTCAATGGTAATATTGAAGGAGTCTACCGCACGTAAACCACCGAAGGAGATGCCTAAGTTTTTTACTGTTAACATTTCCATATCCTCAAGCCTCCCTTTTTTAGGAGGCCTTGCCTCCTTCCTTTCCGGAGGCGCTGCCCTCCTTCTTCTTTATCACAGACTGTAAAACTCCCTTAATAGGATGGTTCTTCCTCCATGCAATGCAGGCAGGATTCCAGTTAAATATCATCATCACAATCAATACGACTGCGTAAATTAACATACGGTAATCTGCAAGGAACCGTAAATATTCCGGCAGGAGCGTCAATATTACCGCTGCCACAATCGAACCGCGGATATTGCCCACACCACCAAGTACAACAAATACCAATATCATAATCGACATGTTATAGCCAAAGTTCTTCGGTGTTGCCACAAGGCTTGATATATTATGGGAATAAAGCACACCGGCAATACCCGCCATCGCAGCGGAAATTGTAAATGCCAGGAGCTTAAACCTTGTAATGTCAATGCCTACGGATTCCGCAGCAATACGGTTGTCACGGATTGCCATGATGGCACGCCCTGAACGTGAGTTAATCAGATTCACAATTATAAAATAAACCAGGATCAGCATAAGTATGGCAACCGTAAAGGTGGTATCCCTGGAAGTACCCGTGATCCCCTTGGCACCGTTAACAATAACCTCCCCTCCCTCTGCCAGCTTCAAAGCAGCAGCGTCCTGCAGGGAGATATGCAGTCCCTTATTATCAATTCCAACATATAATGCATTGATGATATTCTTCACAATTTCACCAAAGGCAAGGGTTACAATCGCCAGATAATCACCACGGAGGCGAAGGACTACAACACCGATCAAGCCTCCAAAAAGCGCAGCACAGACTGCCCCCAGCAGCATAGCTATCCCATAGCGTATAAAAACATTTGAAATGCTGTTTTCCGTACATTTTGTAAAAAATGCACCCATGAATGCTCCAATACACATAAAGCCAGCATGTCCCAGGCTCAGCTCACCCAGGATACCTACCGTCAGGTTCAGCGATATGGCAAGGATGGAATAATAGCAAAGCGGAACCAAAAGTCCCTGCATCAGGTTGGACATGGCACCTGCCGCCATCAGGATCCTGCAAATCACATAGATAACCAGAATAATGCCCAGGACAATTATATTATTACGTGTTGACTTATTTAATGCTTTCAATCTCGTCATCCTTCGCACCTACACTTTCTCATGCATAACCTTACCAAGGATTCCGGTAGGTTTCACCAGAAGAACCAGGATAAGGATAAAGAATACAATTGCATCAGACAACTGTGAGGATATATAGGCACTGCTCAGAATCTGTATCACCCCAAGGAGAATACCGCCGATCATGGCACCAGGAATAGATCCGATCCCTCCGAATACCGCTGCTACGAAAGCTTTAATACCAGGCATTGCACCTGAGGTTGAGCTTAAGCTTGGATAGGAGGAGAACAGCAGGGCACTTGCAACAGCTGCCAAAGCAGAGCCAATGGCAAAGGTAATGGCAATCGTCTTATTCACATTAATACCCATGAGCACCGATGCATCCTTATCCTCTGACACTGCTATCATACTGCGTCCCGTCTTTGTTTTCTTAATAAAAATATTCAGGGCAACCATGATGATAAGACACAGTGGTATTGTAACCAAGGTCTCACCGGATATGGTAAGTGCCCCTCCAGCCAATTTCAGGGCCGGCAATTTGATAACGGAAGAAAAGGATTTTGTATCCGCACCAAAAATCAATAATGCTACATTCTGCAGTAAGTAGCTGACGCCAATCGCCGTAATTAATACGGCCAGGGAGGATGCCTTGCGGAGAGGCTTGTAGGCAACTCTCTCAATGGTAATCCCCAAAAGCGTACATAAAATAATCGCAAGCAACACACCAACAATCGGGTTCAACCCGGATACGCTCATCACAATAAAGATGATATACCCACCGACCATAATTACATCACCATGGGCAAAGTTAAGCATCTTCGCAATACCGTATACCATGGTATAGCCAAGTGCAATCATAGAATATACACTACCAAGGCTAATTCCCTTAATCAGATAAGAAATAAAACTCATATGAACCCCCGTATATTTTTCTTAAAAAATAGTAGTATGCAAAAAATGCACGGCACAAAACCGGTGCCTTTCATGAAAAGATAAAAGTAACCACTTCCCACAACTTGTATTGTAGCATAGGTTAAAATGTGTTACAACCGTAAATAATTTCAAACTAATGTAAACCGGCCTGGTATGCCATCCCATCCTGAACACAAATATACAGAGGAACAAATATGGAGTCCCTCTGTATATTAAAGTTTCATTATCATATTTCCCGAGACCAGACTTTAATTGTCCTTATTCTGCGGAAACATATTTTCCACCCTCGATTTTGTATGCTCTAGGCTGCTTATTAACTTCACCTGTAGCCGCCCAGGTCATCTGGGCACCGGTAAGACCGTCATAGGAGATCTGCTGGATCGCTTCCTTCATTGCGGTGCCGATTTCAGATACGCTCATGTCGGGTTTAATGCCAGCCTTCTCTGCTGCTGCCTTGATAATGTAAATCGCATCATAAGCATCCGCTGCAAACTGGTTCGGTGTCTCATTGTTATAAGCGCTCTGGTAAGCCTTAACGAAGCTTGCCGTTTTCTCATCCGTGCTTTCGGCAGAAAATGGTGTCATCAGCACAACGCCTTCCGCCAAGCTCGTATCAAAATTCTCTACGGTAAGGATACCGTCCAGACCGTCACAGCCTAAGAAGATTGGCTTATAGTCAATTGCTGCTGCCTGGGATAAGATCAAGGTAGCCTGTGTATAATAAATAGGTAAGAATACAAGTTCAGCGCCTGAATCCTTTGCCTTCTGGAGCTGTACGGAAAAATCGGAATTGCTGTCAGCGGTAAAGGCTTCCTCTGCAACAATTTCAAGACCCTGATTTCCGGCTTCCACTTTAAAAGCCGCCTCAATACCGGATGAATAAATATCGGAGCTATCATAGATAATCGCTATCTTCTTTGCAAGTCCTTTGCCCGCTATGTACTGGGCAGAAGTAATCCCCAAGTTAGGGTCGGTAAAGCATACCTGGTATACATTGCCGTTCTTGAGTACGTCAGTAGAAGACGCGGAGGGTGTCAGCTGGAACATATTGTCCACGTTCGTCTCTTCCATAACAGATGCACATGCGCCTGATGTAACGGTTCCCATAAGCATATGCATTCCTGCATCCTTTAATGTGTTATAGGCATTCACAGCCTTTTCACCATCTGCCACATCGTCTTCGAATTTAAATACGATCTGTGCTCCATTAATACCGCCGGCTGCATTAATTTCCTTAACGGCAATTTCTGCACCATTTTTTACGTTTATGCCATATACAGCTGCATCTCCGGTAATCGGCCCGATACCACCGATGGTAAATGTTTCACCGGATTTTTTTGTACCACAAGCAGCAAAGCTTGCTACTACCATACTTGATATAACAAGCAGGCTTAAGACTTTTTTAATTTTTTTCATAAATTACCTCCTGCAAGATTGGGATGAAAGAAGACGTTCCATATACGATAACAAAAACTCTGTCATTGATCCGAACGCCTTTATTCTTGCTATTATATTACCCTTGAACTTAGAATTTGTCAATATAATCTTTTAGTGCGTTAAAGACTAATGCGTTAGCATATTAAAGCAATCCCCCACATTTATCACAGAAATCCAGCCCCTCCAAAGTGATGCCGCCGCAATCCGGACAGATAATTTTTGAAGGATGGATCTCCCTTTCGACGACCTCATACTCTATATCATCCTCTTCCGGCACATCCTCTGCAGCCCCGGGATTTTCCTGATGCCCAGGTTCAAGGGAATAAAACTGATACTCCTGTGTCCCTTCTTCCTCCTCATCATCAGCACCAGTTTCCAGCTCCATCCCTGTCTGTATTTCCTCTCCATTATCCTGTTTCTTCTTATTAAATAAATGCCTGGAACCAAAGATACGTTCCAATAATCGCGGAGTCCCAAAAAATGACACGAACCTTCCCTCCTTAATTCTCCCTGTGGGAGGTTTTCTCCCCGGGGGAGGATTTGCTTCCGGTTTTAGTTTCCAGCTGCGCTTACGATATGTTTTCCACTTCCACGCATCTCAATCCTCGGAACACCCTTACCTTCAATATAGTCCTTGGTAATGATGACACGGCCAATGTTGTCGTCCTTCGGGATCTCATACATGATATCAAGCATAATCTCTTCCAGAATGGACCTAAGTGCCCTGGCTCCCGTCTTCTTCTCTATGGCTTTCTCCGCAATCGCCTCCAAGGCCTCCGGATCAAACTGGAGATCAACTTCATCAAGTGCCAGAAGCTTCTGGTATTGCTTTAAAATAGCATTTTTAGGCTCTCTGAGTACCTGTACCAGCATATTCTTTGTAAGCCCTTCCAGGGAGTATACAATTGGAAGCCTTCCTAAAAACTCCGGGATCATACCGTATTCCCTGAGATCATCCACCGTAACCTTCTGAAGGAGGTTCTGATCCCCGTCATACTTATCCTTAAGGTCTGCCCTAAAGCCTATGGAGGATTGCTTATTCAGCCTTGCCTTAATGGTCTTGTCCAGGTCAGGGAAGGCACCTCCGCAGATAAATAAAATATTCTGGGTATTGACGGTAGTCATGGGCACCATTGCATTCTTCGAGGAGGCGCCCACCGGAACCTCTACGTCGCTGCCCTCCAGAAGCTTTAGCAGCCCCTGCTGGACGGATTCGCCGCTGACATCACGGCTGTTGGTGTTACGCTTTTTCGCTATCTTATCGACCTCGTCAATAAATACAATACCCCGTTCCGCCTTTTTGACGTCATTCCCGGCAGCTGCCAGCAGTTTAGAGATAACACTTTCCACATCATCCCCGATATAGCCTGCCTCCGTCAAGGAAGTCGCGTCGGTAATTGCCAGGGGAACATTCAACAGCTTCGCCAGGGTTTTGACCAGGTAGGTTTTTCCGCTGCCCGTAGGTCCTATCATCAGCATATTGGACTTCTCAATCTCTACCTCCGGGTCTGCCAGGGTACCGATTCTTTTATAATGGTTATAGACCCCTACGGAAATCACCTTCTTCGCATGCTCCTGTCCAATGATGAAATCATCCAGGCTTGCTTTAATCACATGGGGGGAAGGGATGCTGCGGCGGTCAAAGGGTGCCTCCTGCTCAGCTTCTTCCTCCGGGCTTTTCTTTTTTAATTTCTGTGCCTTTGGGATATCATTTTGAAAATTCGAAAGATTCAGCATGCCTGGAGAGATACCCAGCATATTCATATATGGATTATCACCCTTATTGATGGTGTCAAAGGTTTTTTGCATACAATCCGAGCAGATACTGATCTGGTTCGGAATATGGATCATCTTTCCTACCTTGCTCTCCGGCCTGCGGCATAGATAGCATACCTCTTCATAATCGCCGTGCCCATGGCCGCTATGGTCTTTGTTCTTATCTATATTGATATCATCAAAATTATCCTTATCACTCATAAATTCCTCCTTCTACCGCCGGTTGGCGGCAATAACCTTCTGCTGTTCTGTATAGTATATCGTATAATTTTAATCCGTACAATAGTGGAATTCTTAATGTTCTATTAAAAAAACAGCCAAAGTCCCCATTCCATGCCAGCTCCCTGGAAGGCTTTTACTAATCCCCCATAAAAAAGAAACACCGATCTGTTTTAATCGGTGTCCCCTTCTATACTTACCTCTCCTAATCTATTTTCCTGATTTCTTCTTCTTAATTTTTTCTTCTTAATTTTTATTCTTCTTAATTTTTCTAAATTTGTCAGACTTGATTTTTTTCTAATTTGTCAGACTTGGATTTTTTCCCAAGGTTACAGTAACCTTTCCTTCCTCATAAGTGCCGCTTGTATTCCTCATATATGTGATCGTCACCTTTGTTCCGACACGGCGGCTGTTAACGTATTCCTTCAATTGGGATATTGAGGATATTTCAATATCATCCGCCTTCGTTATAATGTCATCCGCCCTCAGTCCGGCCTTCTCAGCAGCTCCATCCTTAACAGCTTCCTTAATATATACACCGACCGGCATATTGTAGTAAGCGGCAACCTCCTCCGTAACATCACTGCCTGAGATGCCAAGATACCCCTGCTCTGCCTCGCTTAAGATTTCCCTGCTCATCAGCTCTGTGATGATCGGCGTCGCCTTAGTGATCGGAATCGCATAGCCCATGCCTTCCACTTCACTGGAGGCATATTTTACTGTATTGATACCGATGACCTCACCCTGCATATTAATTAGGGCACCGCCGCTGTTGCCCGGGTTGATAGCCGCATCCGTCTGGAGCAGCACCATCTTTTTCGTAGTATAGCCGTCAGATACTTCTACCTCACGGTCCTTCGCACTTACATAGCCCACCGTTACGGACTGGCCATAGCCCAGCGCATTTCCGATTGCGATTACCATTTCCCCTACCTGGATATCATCCGAATCACCCAGCTTTGCAACTGTGATTGCGCTCAGCGTATCTGCCTTTAACTTGGTAATGTCAACGGTTACAACCGCAAGATCCGCTACAGGATCCGTTCCTTTGATTATCGCGTCCGCCTTGGAACCGTCCGCAAAGGTTACCGTAATCGTCTTCGTACCCTCTACTACATGGTTATTTGTTGCAATGAGCAGCTCCTTCTCATTTTTTCCAACGATGATTCCGGAACCGCTTCCCTCCACTTCCTGGTCAATGGCGCGGCCAAACCAGTCCATGGGCTGGCTCGAGGTGCTGTTAATAGAGACGATGGCCGGAAGGGTATCCTTTGCTATATTGCTTACCGCGGTCTCGCTCACCTTTTTTACTGTACCTGTTTTTGTATAACCCACCTCGTAAGTATAATTATCCGACACTTCCTTTAGGATTGCATTGGAAGCGGCACCAGGATCAATGGTAAAATATAATTTTTCAAAGCCCGTAAAGCTGAGCCCCGCAATCAGTCCGAAGCATACTGCCTTGGCCATGAATTTAACAGCCCTGCCTCCGGCAGAAGCCGCTTTCCGCTCCTTCTTGCGCTTCCCGCCGCTTGGGCTTCCTGGATTATCCTGGCTGCCTTGATTCGCAGAATTGTAATTAGGATTTGTATAATAGTAATTTTGGTTTGTATTTTGGTTATTATAATCCCAGGAGCCGTTATTTTGGTTATAATTATAATAGCTCCGGTTCTGTGCCTGCTCCGCCTGGAAGCTGTATTCCGGCTGCTTATTATATTGGCTTTGGCCTCCATAAGGATTCTGGCTGTTCTCCTGGCCCGGAGTTCCATATTGACCCCGGTTACCATACTGGCTCTGGTAAGAATTCTGGCCGTTGTAATAGTTATAGCCTGTATACTGGCCGGGGCTGTTGCCCAGCTGGCTCCTGCTGCTATTTAATTGGCCTGCACCGCTGCCAAATTGATCCGAAGTGTTATTGAACTGCTTTGGCTCACTATAAAATTGATTCGAAGTACTACCAGCTTGATTCGGATCCTTATTAAATTGATTTGAGGTGCTATTAAACTGATCCGAGGTATTTTGGAATGAATTTGGATGATGGCTTGATCCATCCGGGCTATTATCTGCTTGATTTAAATTGTTATTATCAAATTCCGACATAAATACTCTCCTTTCATTTTTCTTATTAATTTGGGCAATTGCAAAACTGCAGCGTTAGTGAAATTTTTCATACAATTAACGCAAATCCCTTATATGTGCATGCTCATTGGGTATACCCGCTGTACATTCAATACTTCTACGTAAGAATTGCTCTAGGATAATTCTTTACACAGTTTAACAATACTTTGTGTAAAGATTGTGAATTTATGATGATAAATTTAAGAAATTTTATTATCTTCAAGGTATCTGAAGGCTCCATAAGAAGCCTTCAAGGAAGTTTTCAAAAAAGTTTCCATAAACTCCATAAGAAACTTCTTACAAAACTTCTTAAGAATTTTTCTATTGTTGAAATCTATATAATCATGTATTATATTAAGGGAAGCCGATGCAGCTTCCTTTATATCGGTGCGCCCCTCCGGGCATGTTTTACGCCATTATCCAAATGGTTAACGCACATATTTCGCCTGTCAAAAAATATGATCACATACAGCAGAAAGGAAATCGTGGAATAAATGATTAAAGATAATCAAAAGATGTTTAACCGGCTCCATGTTTTAATGGATGCCCTCATCATTATTATCTCCTACTTACTTACGTTTTACCTGAGGTTTGAGAGTTACTTAAATCAAATCTCCGTCTTCCGGCTGGCTCCTAATGAGCGCTTTTTAACGATCCATCAATATGCGAGCAGATTAATTGTACTGGTTCCATTATACCTTTTTGTATACTATTTCGCAAACCTATATACACCAAAACGTGTAAAACGCAGATGGACTGAATTTTTTAATGTTGTTGTTGCTAATTTTTTTGGCCTCGCATTTTTTACGGCCTATTTATTCTTTATTCAGCAGCGCCACTATTCCCGTGGATTTGTTATATTATTCTCCCTGCTGAACATATCCCTCAGCGCCATTGCCCGCATTGGCGTGGCTCAGGTGCTGCGTTTGGCGAGACGTAAAGGACATAACCTAAAGCATGTTATTTTGGTTGGATATGGACATGCTTGTGAAGCTTATATTGACCGTATATTTGCTAACCCACAATGGGGATACTATATCCATGGTATCCTTGATGACAGGATGGAAGTCGGCACCATGTACAAGAAAGTACCTGTAATCGGAAGCATTACCCATCTGGAAGCCTTCCTTGCCAAGATGACTTTGGATGAGATTGCGATTACCTTAAGTGTTGATGAATACGGAAAATTGGAAAAAATCGTGGGTGTTTGCGAAAAATCCGGTGTCCATACGAAATTTGTCCCTGATTACTATAGCTTCATTCCCACAGAGCCCTACACTGAGGACCTGTTTGGATTACCTGTAATTAATATCCGCAATGTTCCTTTGAGCAATACCTACAACCGGATTGTAAAGCGTGTGGTAGATCTCTTCGGGACAATTGTGGCACTGGTCATCTTTGGTATTCCTATGATTTTAGTAGCCCTGATCATTAAAATAACCTCGCCGGGTCCTATCATATTTTCCCAGGTCCGTATCGGCAGGCACAATAAGGAATTCCAAATGTATAAATTCCGTTCCATGGAGGTCCAGTCCGATAAGGAGGAGAAAAGAGCCTGGACCACAAAGCATGATCCCCGTGTTACAGGAATTGGCAAGTTTATCCGTAAGACCAGCATTGATGAATTACCCCAGCTGTTCAATGTTTTGAAGGGGGAGATGAGCCTGGTGGGTCCCAGGCCCGAGCGTCCCTTCTTTGTGGAAAAATTTAAAGAAGAGATACCCCGTTATATGATTAAACACCAGGTCGCGCCTGGCTTAACCGGCTGGGCACAGATTAATGGTTATCGCGGGGATACCTCAATCCGCAAAAGGATTGACCATGATTTATATTATATTGAGCACTGGACCCTCGCCCTTGATTTCAAAATAATATTCTTAACCTTTTTCAAGGGTTTTATTAACAAGAATGCATATTGATTTCATTAGTAATGTTTTAGAAAGGTTAGGTCTTTAAGTAGAGATGGCACAGCAAAAAAAGAAAGGTAAGAAAAAGACGAAGTTAATTGCTATTTTCTTTGTTGAACTATTTGTGCTTGCCCTGGTATTTATTGGTTTTAAATTGTTAACCACCGTGAATAAGATTGAGCAAAACAATGAACAGGACAAGGAAATAGAGGTTCCGGCTGAAATTAGCGGTTACCGCAATATTGTACTCTTTGGTGTTGATTCAAGACAGAATTCCGTATCGAAGGGAACCCGTACCGATACTATCATCATTGCAAGTATTGAAAATAAGACGAAGAATGTAAAGCTGGCCTCCGTTTATCGGGATACCTATGTAAGCATTCCCGACCTGGGCTATAAAAAAATAAATGCTGCCTATTTTAACGGAGGATATTCCCTGGCTCTGACTACCATCAACCGGAATTTTGACTTGGATGCGATGGAATATGTGACGGTAAATTTCCAGGCTGTCGTGGACGTAGTTGATATGCTGGGAGGTATTACCCTGGACGTTCAGGAGAATGAATTAAAATACCTGAACGGATATGTTAATTCCCTGAATAAAATTAACGGGACGAATGTGGGACATTTAAAATCTGCCGGTACCCAGCTGGTGAACGGAACCCAGGCCTGCGCCTATTCCAGGATCCGTTATACCTCCGGCGGTGACTTCAAGCGTACGGAACGCCAGCGGATCGTTGTGCAAAAGATATTTGAGAAGGTGAAGTCCTCTGACTTGGCAACCATTAATAAAATTGTTGATAAGGTCTTTCCTCAGATCGCAACAAATCTGAGCACTGCCGATATCCTATCACTTGCCAAGGATGTCTTCTCCTATAACATCGTGGACCAGACCGGCTTTCCTTTTGAGAAGGACGCCCATACCTATAAAAAGACGTCCTATGTATTTCCAATCGATCTGGCAGCGAATGTGAAAAAGCTTCATGAGTACCTGTTTAATGAAACAGACTATGTACCGAGTGCTAAGGTGCAGGAGATTTCGGATTATGTGGAAAGCATCCGGGTGCAGTAATAAACAAAACATCTTATCATCTTAAATTCCCCACTATCTTCCAATCCGACATTCTAACTTGAAGGGGATATAATAATATTAGCTAACAGGTCAAAGATGTATTGTATTATGCTTTTATACAGCAAAGGGGCTATCGGGAAATAGATAGCCCTTAAAGGAAGCAGGGCTTCATAACTCGTTTGAGTTATGAGGCCCTGCTTTTCGTCAAAAAAAGAAAAGGATGGCAAAAAAACT
>DUNO01000022.1 GCA_012839295.1 Clostridiales bacterium | reverse complement strand
TGAAAGAAAGTCACTTTCAAACTATTTATTAAGGCCTATTCACTTTTTGAATAGGTCATCAAAAAGTGAAAGGCACGGGTGTAATGATGATAGAAAGAAAAAAGCCTGGGAAAGGGAGAGGGAGCTATTATGAAAATGGAAGCAATGGAAGCAATATTAAAAAACGGGCGAAAAGCCATATTAAAAAGCCCGGAGGAGGAAGATGCCGAGGATCTGCTAAATTACATGAAAATCATGTCAGGTGAGACAAACAATGTACTGCGTTATCCGGAGGAAGTGACCCTTACGGTGGAGCAGGAGAAGGACTATATCAGAAATAATTTAAATAACGAACGTGATTTTAACATCGCAGCCTTTATTGACGGCAAACTAGTTGCGAATGCCGGTATCTTTGGTGTGGACACTAAGCTTAAGGTGAGGCACCGGGCCAAGCTTGGAATAGCGGTAATCAAAGATTACTGGGGCATGGGAATTGGCGGTCTGTTGATGAAGCATTGCCTGGAGCAGGCAAAGGAAAACGGATATGAACAGGTGGAACTGGATGTAGTCACCGCCAACACCCCCGCGGTCTCATTATACCGGAAATATGGCTTTGAGACATATGGCACAATAAAGAATGCCCAAAAGACGAAGGATGGATCTTACCAGGACCATCATTTCATGATTAAGTTTTTGCAGTAACTCCGCTGACAATACTGTTTTGCGGTCACCTGCTAAAAATATCATTGAGAGGAGATGACGTAATAATAATTATGGAAAGAAACCTGGAACAAAGCTTTGAAGAGAATAAATACTTCCTGATGGAAGGCGCAATAGGGGAACGGATAAAAAGGGAATACCATTTATCCTTAGACGAGCATGTAGCCCTGGCAAAACTAGTCTATACCGAAGAGGGTAAGAACGCCCTGCAGGAAATATGGGAACAGTACATCGGCATTGCACGCCGCTATCAGCTTCCATTTCTGGCAACAACACCCACAAGGAGGGCAAACAAGGAGAGGATAGAGCGTGCTGGAGAGGACGCCCGGGTCATTGCTGAAAACGTAAAATTCCTCCGCGACATCCAATTAAACAGCGGCATAGAAATGTATATCGGAGGCCTAATGGGCTGCAAAGGCGATGCCTACACCGGAGCAGGGGCACTGACAAGACAGGAGGCCCACGTATTCCACAGCTGGCAGGCAAATGAATTTTTAAAAGCCGGCGTAGACTATCTGTACGCCGGCATCATGCCGACCTTATTTGAAAGCATAGGAATGGCAGAAGCAATGGCCGATACAGGCCTTCCCTACATCATAAGCCTAACAATCCAAAAAGATGGCAGGTTAATTGACGGCACAATGATAAACGATGCCATAGAGACCATTGACCACATGGCAAACAAAAAGCCCCTCTGCTATATGGCAAATTGTGTACATCCATCAATAACAGAGGAAGCCCTGTCCCAGCCCTTCAACCGTAACGATACCGTAAAAGAAAGATTTCTGGGAATCCAGGCCAACACCTCACCTCTGCCATATAAAGAGCTAGACCACCAGCCAGACCTAAAAACCACCGACCCCGAACCCTTCGCAGACTCCATAATACACCTGGCAAAAGAAAGAAAGTTCAAAATAATCGGAGGCTGCTGCGGGACAGACAACAGACACCTGGAAGCAATAGCCAAAAAACTGGCAGCAATCCATTGACCCATATAGGAACCTATATAGCCCGTAACCATCAAATCCATGTAACCTGCAGGAGATAAAAAAATCAAAGGAGGACCCCCATGGGAGAACTATCAAAATTACCAAACATTGGTCCCAACGTAGAAGCCCAGCTAAACCAAGCAGGCATCACCACCCCCGAACAACTAAAAGAAACCGGAAGCACCCAGGCCTGGCTGAAAATAAAAGCAATTGACGACACAGCCTGCATCCACAGGCTGTACGCCCTGGAAGGAGCAATCCAGGGAATCCGGAAGACCGAACTACCCTCCAACAAAAAAGAGGAGCTAAAAGCATTCTACAACCATTTCAAGTAACCACACATCCTCCAACACAAAGAAAGGAAAACTCAATTGAAAGCCATTCGAAAAATAATACTAATCACTACCATCATCCTGGGAACAATATCCCTATACTACATCATCTCTGAACTAACCCCCCGCATCCTCCTCCTCATCTCCACCAACATAAAAATAAGCCCAGCCCCCAAAACAGCCCTGGGCATCATCGGCAGTGCAGACGGTCCAACCAGCATCCTACTAACTCAATCATCCACCCCGCCAATCCTAGCCATCACTTCCATCCTCCTCACCATCCTAGGCACCACCTACCTAATAAAAACCAAAAAACCAACCACCCCCAAAAATAAACTCCAAAATAAAACCTCCAAATAATCCCCCCAAAAAATAAAACCAAACAAAACCAACCCAAATAATCCCAAACAATCCTCACCCATATTCCCAAAACGTATATCCCACAGGAAGAGGGGCAGGGGTGGTATAGAAGTATTTGCTTTACCGTTACAGCCGGTACAAAAATGTTCGTGGTGGTCGGACAACTTCATCTGTCCCGACCACCACGAACATTTTTGTATCGGATGTAGAGATAAGCAAATACGCTATACCACCCCTGCCCCTCTTCCTGTGAACACCACCTAAATCATCCCATCGGTGTTGCCCTTACCTCCTATCAAAACTCTGCTCACAATACAAACACCGATAAACCCCATTCCTAGAATCCGTCAGCTTAAACGTATGCACGATCCCAGGCTCAACCGTCGTAATACACCTAGGATTCCTGCACTTCAAAATATTCGTCACTCTCTCCGGCAACGTAGGAAACTTCTTATCAACAATAACCCCATCCTTAATCACATTAATCGTAATCCGATGGTCCAAAGCCCCAAGGATATCCAAATCAATATCCTCCATCGTGCCTTCAATCTTAATAATGTCCTTTTTCCCCATCTTATTACTCTTGGCGTTCTTAATAATCGCAACAGAAACATCCTTATTCTCCAAATCAAGATAGGAATAAATCTTCATCGCACCGCCAGCCTTGATATGGTCAATTACAATCCCTTGGTTCAATCCACCGATATTAAGCATCCTTCTCCACCTCCAACAACTTCATAATCAAAGCCATCCTGACATAAACACCAAATTCCGCTTGTTTAAAATAAACAGCCCGGGGATCATCATCAACCTCAGGAGCAATTTCATTCACCCTGGGCAGAGGATGGAGCACAAGCATGTCCTTGTTGGCATTAGCCATCTTCTTATGGTCAAGGATATAAATATCCTTCAGCCGGATATAATCCTCTTCATTAAAAAAACGTTCCTTCTGGACACGGGTCATATAGAGGATGTCAAGACCGGCAATCACATCATCAAGACTTCTAACCTCCTCAAAGGGAATATTAGCCGCAATCAATTCTTCACGGATATAATTGGGAATACGAAGCTCTTCCGGTGAAATAAGCACGAACTTGATGCCTTCATACCTGGTCAGTGCATGGATCAGGGAATGTACGGTCCGGCCGAACTTTAAGTCGCCACAAAAGCCAACGCATAAATTATTTAAGCGCCCTTTGAGATTCTTTATAGTTAATAAATCGGTAAAGGTTTGAGTGGGATGGTTATGACCGCCGTCACCGGCATTGATTACTGGAATAGAAGAAAAATGAGAGGCTACTAATGGGGCGCCTTCCTTAGGATGGCGGATAGCACAGATATCTGCGTAAGAAGAGATAACCCGAATTGTATCTGCAACGCTTTCACCTTTTGCTGCAGAACTGGAATCAGCGGAGGAAAATCCTAAAATACTTCCTCCCAAATTCAACATGGCGGCTTCAAAGCTAAGCCGTGTCCTGGTACTTGGTTCATAAAATAGAGTCGCCAGTTTCTTCCCCTGGCACACCTGCGCGAACCTTTTAGGGGCGGTTATTATTTCTTCTGATAATTCGAGAAGCTCGTTAAGTTCAGAAACAGTAAGGTCAGTTGGACTGATGATATGTTTCATAGACACCTCCATATGTTGTTTGTTAAGCGGCAAATAGAAGGAACCAGATCAATCCCTAGGATACATTTGCCTAACTCTAACTAAATATTCTAATATAAGTCTTCCTAAAATACAATCTCAAATTTTCCTCCGGTACATAAAAATAAAATCCAAAAAGGGCTGTTAATTGGGTACATTTAACCAAAGCCCTGCAATGCGGCCAAACCATGTACACCAGGATAGGCAGGAAATTACTGCTAAATCATGTACGCTATTGTGTGCAAGCACGTAATATATGAGTTAATAGGAACAAAACTCGAAAAAAATCTGAAAATAGTATTGACAAAATATAATTTGTGTTGTAAAATCAAATCATAGAAAAGAAAAAAACAGCTTCAGCCTAAAGGCTAATATCAATGAAAGGACTGATTCCATTGAAAAGATAAGCTTTTAACCAAAGAGGTAATAACTCATAATGAATAGAGTGGTTACCGTAACAGATTCAAATAAAGCAGAAGGGAAGGTACACGCCAACAATTTAGTTATATTTGAATTGAAAGAAATTTGAAGAAAGGAAGGTACGGACCACCAAACACATTTGTTGTAATACTCAAAACAGAAGTAAAGGGTTGGTACTGACCACCAAAGGCTTTGATTAACAAGAAAATCATATGATCGGTTTATCTTGCAGATAATATAAATAGTACAAAGCAATTCTGGAGATGAGATGGCGTACCAACAATAAATTTAAATAATGAATAATTTAATATAGCAAGAGAGTATCTAAATCAGTAGGATGGATACTCTCTTTTTTTTGTGCACCATGTATGGAGAACTGATAAATGTAATGTTCGTATACACACTTGCACCAATTTATAAACAATATAATAAAAACATTACACTTTTTCTTCAAAATGTGTTATAATAATCTGATACAACATGGGTGTGTTTGGATACACCCTGGGAAAGGTGTGCAATTATGATTCAGATTTCACGTACAGGAATACGGAACCTGGCGTCCAATGATACGGTCTATGCGAGAGGCCTGCAGTATTATAAGGAAAACCGTATAGTTAATGCGACATACTCTAACACCAACAAGCAGTATCGCTTGACCGTGAAGGGAAATTATAATTATTCCGTTACGATAGATGAGCAGGAGGATGGCTCCTTCGATTACAACTGCAATTGCCCATCCCGGTTAAAGGACCAGGGAGCCTGCAAGCATGTTGTGGCAGCCCTGCTCTTTGTGCTGAAATACCAGGAGCGTACCCTGCTTTCGGAATCCAAAAGTCCTGAGGAGCGCAAGGTTGTAGCGCTGCTCGATTATTTTATAGCACAGGAAGACAGCCACCTTGTAGGTGAGACCTTCCAGCTTGAGGTTGTATTTAGCATCCCCAGCATAATCAAAGGGGAAAGCGGAAGGGCAATGGTGTCCCTGCATGGAGGAAGCAACCGTAAATATAAAGTACAGACGATAAAAAAATTCTTATCCGACCTTCACCATCATGAGAGCTTTACCTTGGGAAAAGAATTCAAATATGTAAATGGGGAGAGTACCTTTGATGCTACCTCCTTAAGGATTATCGATTACCTCCTGGGAATTTATGAGATTCAGGAAATCGTGGACAGTACCCATTTTTCAAAAATATTTTCAAAATCCCAGATGTATTTTAGCAAGAATATGATGATGAAGCTCCTGGAGCTTCTGAAGGGGAAAAGCTTTACCCTGGAGCTGTATGGGAAGGTCTATACGGATGTCGTATTTGTAAAGGGCAATCCTAAGATTTCATACCAGCTGACAGTGGATGAGGATTTGATCAGTGTTGATTATCAAGGAAAAGATGCGGTGCTTCCAATTACGGAGACCGGTGAGCTGCTGTATTTTGACGGGGCGGTCTATCAGCCGGATGCAAAATTCATCCGGAATTTTAAGCCCTTCTATAACAGCCTGGGTAAGGATAAGGAGCCTCTGGTTTTCCGGGGAGAAAGTAAAAACAGCTTCTTAGAGCATGTGCTTCCCAGGATCAGTGAAACCATGGTGCTGGACATACCGGAGGAATTAAAGAGCAGGTATATTTCCTGTGATATGGAGGCCAAGCTTTATTTTGATAAATATAAGTCAGGAATCAAGGCAGAATTAAAATATAAATATGGGGAATACGAGTTCAATTCCTTCGGAAATGCGGCTTCCGGCTCCTATATCATTGTCAGGCAGAGGGAAAAGGAGGATGCGATTATCTCCGAGCTGTTAAAGGAAGGCTTTATTCCCTATAAGAATTTCTATCTGCTGAGGGAGGAGGAGTTGATCTATGACTTCCTTTCAGGAAGGGTAATGGAGTTGGAATCAAAGGCCCAGCTCTTTTATTCCGAGGATTTCAGAAGGCTTGGGATCCGTTCAGCAGGCGGCTTTAAGGCAGGGGTCCGGATGAATTCCGAGCTTAATATGCTGGAGCTGGACCTGGCCTTTGATGAGGTGCCGAAGGAGGAGCTTCGGGAGCTGCTCCATTCTTACCAGATTAAGAAGAAATTCTACCGGTTAAAGAGTGGGAGCTTTATCAACCTGGAGGATAAGACCATTGATGAGGTGTCGAAAATACTATCCTCCTTGAACGTATCGGATAAGAATATCACCGAGGATGCCCTGCTTTTAGGAAAGCAGCATGCGGTTTATTTAAATAAAGCATTTTCTGACCAGGATTTTACCTTTGAGCGTGACCGGGATTTCATGGCTCTTACGGAAAAGATATTAAATCCGGGCAGGACGGAGTATGTCCTGCCGGAGGGTATTTTGGCAGAGCTGCGGCCTTACCAGTACACGGGTTACAAGTGGCTGAGAACCCTTGCGGATAATGAGCTGGGGGGAATCCTGGCAGATGACATGGGCTTGGGAAAAACCCTGCAATCCATCGTCTATATTGCCTCCGGGGTGAAGGAGCGGAAGGTCCATAACCTGATTGTTTGTCCCACCTCCCTGATCTATAACTGGCTGGATGAAATAGAAAATTTTGCGCCCTATGTGAAGGCCCTGGTTATTACCGGTACACCGGCGGAGCGCCAGGAAGCAATAGAGAAATATGTTGATTATGATGTATTAATTACCTCCTATCCTTTAATACGGAGGGACATCGGCTTCTATGAGAAGATCGATTTTGACACGGTATTCATTGATGAGGCCCAATTCATTAAAAATGACTCCTCCCTCAATGCAAAATCCGTAAAGAGGATCAGGGCAAAGCACCGTTTTGCCTTAACCGGTACCCCGATTGAAAACAGCCTGTCTGAGCTGTGGTCCATCTTTGATTTCATTATGCCGGATTATTTGAACAGCCACTCAAAATTTGTGGAAATGTATGAGAAGCCGATCCTAAAGGAGGACCAAAAGGCGCTCAGCGACCTGCACCAGCATATTGAGCCCTTTATCCTGCGCCGTATGAAGAAGGATGTATTAACGGAGCTTCCGGATAAGTATGAGACGAAGATGCTGACGGATATGTCCGAGGGGCAGAAGCTGGTATACCTATCATACCTGGAAAACATACGGGGTGAGCTACACTCCGAGATCGAGGAGAATGGTGTTGATAAGAGCCGTATGAAGATTCTGGCGGCATTGACAAGGCTGCGCCAGATCTGCTGCCACCCCTCCACCTTTATTGAAAATTACCAGGGAGGAAGCGGAAAGCTGGAGCTGCTTATGGAAGTCATTCCGGAGGCAATTGCAAATGACCACAGAATTCTGGTGTTCTCCCAGTTCACCTCCATGCTGCGCATCATAGAGGGAGAATTAAAGGAGCTGGATATATCTTATTTCTATCTGGAAGGCTCCACACCGACAGAAGAGAGAAATGATTTCGTAAAACGCTTTAATGCAGGGGAAGGAAAAGTATTCCTGATCTCCTTGAAAGCGGGCGGAACGGGACTGAACCTTACAGGCGCCGATACAGTCATCCATTATGATCCATGGTGGAACCCGGCGGTGGAAGACCAGGCAACGGACCGTGCATACCGGATCGGACAGCAGAATAAGGTTCATGTGATGAAGTTAATTACAAAGGGCACCATTGAAGAGAAGATATTCAAGCTGCAAAGAAAGAAGAAGGAATTGTCGGATTCAATTATCAGCTCCAAGGAAGTATTTATCAATACGCTGACGAAGGAAGAACTGGAAGAATTATTTGCGCCGTTATAGTAGAATTAAAAAATAGGTAAAATGCAGCAGAAGCCTTTGTAAGATTTAAGGAGAACCATTGATGATTAACAGCCGATTAAAAGGGTAGAAGATACTCACCTTTTTATCGGCTGTTAATGTCTGAAGAATTATTATTTATTTTGGCAGATATAATAAATCTAAATAATTATGGTATTATGTTTGGTGGTCAGGACTTCATGAATGTCCAATTTATGCCTCAAGCCTTTAAATCTGTTTCATTACGGTTTTTCTTATAACAGCCCCAACAGAAGCAGCCAACGCAATCTTGACCAGATCGAATGGAATAAAAGGAAATACGCACAAGGTCAGGGATTTATAGAAACCAGTACCGCTCACATAGCTAAACCATGTGGTGCCAATCCCATAGCAGACAATGAGGGATACCAGCATACCAAGCACTAAGCTGATGGTTTTATATTTCCTGGCTTTTGAATAGCAAAGGGATGTTATAAGTGCTATGATGGGATAAGCCGCCAAATACCCTCCGGTCATACCGACCAGATTCTGGAGACCACCCTTAAAGCCTGCAAACACAGGAAGCCCAAAGGTACCAAGCAGCAGGTAGCAGAGCACGGAAAGAAAAGCATATCTGGGAGTGAGCAGTGTCCCCGTAAGGAAAATGGCAAATAGACCCAAGCTAAAAGGAATGGGCTGGATCGGTATGGTGATTTGGGACATGACGCATATAACCGCAGTAAACATCCCGGTCATAACCAGATCCTTTGTACGGATGCTTTGTTTGTTTGTTGTTTTTTGAATTGATTCCATGATTTTCTCCTTTACCTATTGATTATTCGCCCGACAAAAGGCTTCTTCATACTAAAACCTAACGCGGTGAATCCAAGTGTATCCATATCCATCCGGGCGCAGACCGGGCATCCCATGATTGCCTGCACTT
>DUNO01000021.1 GCA_012839295.1 Clostridiales bacterium | reverse complement strand
GGGAATACCTTCCTTATCCTTTGGGGTGCATGTCACCCCGTGTGTAGTTTTTTAATGTTAATTCAGAATAGGTCAGGAAACTGATCTACTCATGATAAATAATGAAACAGAAAACACTTAGGTAGTTTCTGTTTTTTCTATTATTAGAAGTAGCTTGCTTGAATCAATCAAATTGATCTTCCTCGATAGCTCAATGGTAGAGCACACGGCTGTTAACCGTGGGGTTGTAGGTTCGAGCCCTACTCGGGGAGCTTAACAATAGTGGTACGCCAAAAAGAGTTAAAAGCTGGATTTATCCTTGACGTATCCGTATAGTATTGTTATAATAAAGTCACTTCACAATTAAATACGGCGACATAGCCAAGTGGTAAGGCATGGGTCTGCAACACCCTGATCACCAGTTCAAATCTGGTTGTCGCCTCTCTCTGGAAAGAGCTTCAAATCCTGATAAACAAAGGATTTGAAGTTTTTTTATTTTCTTTTTTGCTGTATGCAAGTGTATGCACAAATCAATCCAATATACTCACTAGCTTTTTATAGTCTTCATCTGCTAGGCTTACACTTTTTAGGTAATGCAATTTCCTAAAGTTGAATGTCCCAACCATTTCTGGAGCTTTGTAGTTTCTACTTTATTTCATTTTACATGCAATTAAGTATTTGTAAACGAAAAGTTTCATTCTCTTTATCAAAAAGTGTACTCTAATTAAAAAGTGTATTAGGTATGCATTTATCTGATGTATATACAAATCATTAGTGAAAGGTAAAAAACATCATTAGAGGCAAAGTATGGTTGATTTTAGTGGTAAATGTGTTATATATTTATCTTAGCTTATATTTTTGTAGAAAAACGAGATTTACACCAAAATCAATCCAGTTATGTTGTAGAAAACAGAAATTTTAATGAGAAGAGGGAAAGTGATGAGTGAAATTATTAGCTATTTAGAGGAATTAAATTTACTAAACCTTAAGCATTTAAGCGAGTATATTTATGAAAGTTCTTTAACAGAACTGGATAATCTGGTATATTTGAGAGAATTAATTGATAAAGAATATTACATACAAGAATATACCCCATTTACGTTTTCTATGCGGGATTTAAATGTGAATAATAGTTCAAATCTGATTGTCGCCTCTCGAAGAATGGTCCTCTAAACGTTAAAAAGGGTTTGGAGATTTTTTATTTTAATTTTATTTTAGTCATATTGGATTGTCTGCCCCACGTCTTTCTGGTATCATTATTATAAAGAATTTTATTATATAAATACTAAAATTTGAGATATAAAAATAAAGGACTAGGAGGTTTAATAATGTATTCTATACTATTAACGGCCTGGGTACCAGAAGAATACCTTCGGCCATACAGGGATACTTACCATATTGTATGCCCGGAACCGGGACGCCATATTTCCGGCCAGGATTTGATGGATGAGATTAAAAATTATCATGCTTTGTTCGCCTTGGGAGTTCAGATTGACAAGGAGATAATCGATAAAGGGGAAAGGCTTAAAGTGATTGGAAACTTTGGAGTGGGTACCGACAATATTGATGTTGTCTATGCAAAAGCCAAAGGGATCAGTGTTGTTAATACTCCATCAGCAGTCTCGGATGCTACAGCGGAACATGCGATTGCACTTATGATGTCTGTTATGAGGGGAATTGTCAGATTTGACGGAGAGATAAGACAGGGAGTATGGTTTAATGAGGCTTTTTCTGACAGGAACAGTGGGATAAGTGGAAAAACATTAGGTATTATAGGGATGGGAAGGATTGGGAAACTGGTATGCAAAAAGGCGCAAGGCCTTGGAATGAACTGCGTATATTATAACCGCTCCAGACTGGAAGGGATGGAAGAAATGAAATATAATACATCCTATCTTGAACTTGACGAATTACTGAAAATAAGTGATTGCATCACCCTTCATTTGCCATATAGTAAAGAATCCCGTCATATGGCTGCTGAAGAGTTCTTCAGCAAAATGAAAAGGGAAGCGTATTTCATTAATACATCCAGAGGAAAGGTTGTTGACGAAGCCGCGTTAGTAAATGCTTTAAAACAAAAAGAAATAAAAGGAGCCGGTCTGGATGTATTTGAGCAGGAACCGAATGTTTCCAAGGAGCTGCTTGAAATGGTAAATGTGGTTTTAACCCCCCATGTTGCAAGTAATACACTGGAAACACGTATAAATATGGTAAATGAAGCATTAGGCGGAATAATCGGGGTCTTAGAAGGAAGACATGTAGACAATATTGTCTGATTCGGAAATGGAAACAAAAACTTTGGGGCTTCCGAGAAAGAGGTGCCTGTATCAATTTTGTTTTTGTATTTCGCTAATGTATTTCGTTTTTGTAATAGTAAAAAAGAGATATTTTTATAAGGTGCCCTCCATAACTTAGATCAAAGGAAAGCTGATTGAAAGGTAGAAGGATGATTTCTGTATAATAGGGTATTTACATTATTAACTTAGAGCGGTGAATAAAATGTCTTACTTAATGGGAATCGATTTAGGTACATCGAGCGTAAAAGCGGTAATAATGGACACGGACGGAACAATTGCCGGGCTGGGGCAGGAAGGCTATGATGTCCAGGCCCCTGCTCCGGGATATGCGCAGCAGGATATGGAGCTGCTATGGAAAGCTACCGAAAGAGTTATCAAGCAGGCAATTGTTAATGCCGGTATCAACCCATCCAATATCAAAGGCATTGGGTTCTCAGGGCAAATGCACGGTTTGGTACTGCTTGATAAGCAAATGAAACCAATCCGCCCGGCAATTATCTGGGCGGATCAGAGGACAAAGCATCAGATTGACAATATATACAGCATCATTGGGATGGATGAATTCAGAAAGGTAACACTGAACTCACTCAGCACAGGATTTTTTATATGCTCCTTAATGTGGATAAGGGACAATGAGCCGGAAAGCTACAATAGGACGTACAAAGCAGTACTCCCCAAGGATTATATAAGATATAAGCTGAGCGGTGAGCTTGCAACGGATGTGACGGATGCCTCCTCAACGGTCATTTTTGATACGGCAAACAGATGCTGGGCTTTTGACATAATCGAGAGGATCGGGATAAATCCAACCCTCTTTCCCAAACATTTTGAAGCTTATCAGGTAGCCGGTGAAGTGACACAGGAATGTGGGGAAAGAACGGGGCTTCGCAGCAAGACCCCTGTTGTCTACGGCGGCGGAGACTCTTTAATGCATTCTGTCGGAAACGGTATTATCAAACCGGGAGTAATTTCGGCAAACATAGGAACCGCCGGCCAATTGTCAAGTGCATCCAATTACCCTGTATTCGACAAGCAATTCAGAACAAACTCATTTTGTCACGCCCAGGATAACCTGTGGATTATTTTTGGTGGGCATCTGAACGGGGGAATTGTGTTAAAGTGGCTGAGGGACAACTATTTCCCCCACTTATCCTATAGGGAATTCGATGGTATTGCAGAGGAAATCCCGGCAGGCTCCGATGGGGCAATTTTCCTTCCCTATCTTTCGGGAGAACGTACGCCTTACCAGGATCCTTCTGCGAAAGGGATTTATTTCGGGATGACCTTAAGGCATGGTTATAAGCAGATGATAAGGGCTGCCATGGAGGGTGTTGTCCTATCATTGAGGCTCACCCTTGAAATATTTAAGGAGCTGAACATCCCCATAGAACGTATCACTGCATCAGGGGGCGGGGCTAAGAGCGGCACATGGCTGCAAATGCAGGCAGATATCTTTAATGCCCCCATATACACCGTTGCAGGCAAGGAGGAAGCCTGCACAGGGGCGGCTATCATGGCAGGTGTAGGAGTTAATCTATATGAATCTGTTGAGCAGGCATGTTCTCGGATTGTTAAGTACAATCGGGAGATTACATTGCCAAGGGCAGAGAATGTAAAGGTCTACGATGAGGCTTTTGAGAAATTCAAATTATTGTATCTAAATAATAAATCTATATTTTAAGGGAAGTTTCATATGAAAGCAGCAGTTTGTTTTGGGCGGCACCAATTCAAATCTGATTGTCGCCTCTCAAAGAATAGTCTCTAAACCTTCAACAATAAAGGTTTAGAGATTTTTTAGGTATTTTTTTACTCATTTGCCATGTAAAATAACACAAAAATACCTATAATATGCCATGGTAATAACACAAAGATAAAATACTCTAGCTTTGGATTACAAAGAGAAACTTTATTGTTATGCAGAGTTAGGGAGGCTAACATGAAAAAAAACAGAGGAAAATTATGCAAGGTGTTACACAAACTGGTTATTATTGTTGTGGTTATATGCTTCTTTGGAGGACCGCAAGCGGTTCAGGCGGCAACAGCAAAATTAACCGCCCCAAAGACGGTGAAGACGACAATTGCTTCCGGCAGCAGTATTAAAATTGCCTGGAGTAAGGTAACGGGAGCAAGTGGATATCAGATTTACCGGGCTACTTCCGCAAAAGGTACCTATAAATTGGTTAAGACGGCTGCCTCAGGGAAGTATAGCTATATTAATACAAAATTGACTCCGGGCAAGACCTACTATTATAAGGTACGTGCGTATAAAACCTCCGGAAAATCGAAAACTTATGGGCCGTATTCCAAAGCCGTCAGTGGAAAGATTACGCCCGTTACAGTGGGCAATTTTAAAGGAAAGTTAACGTCCTATGAGGGTGCAACCCTAACTTGGGGAGCGGTGAAGTATGTAAGCGGATATCAAGTTTATATGGCTACTTCAAGTTCCGGCAAGTATGCTCTTGTTCAGCAAACAAAAAATAATTCTTATAAAGTGGGCGGTCTGGAACCGGGAAAAACCTATTACTTTAAGGTTCGTGGATATATGTTAAACGGCAATAGTAAAGTATATGGAGGATTTTCCCCGGTAGTCACAGTAAAACCGGTATTGTCGGTGCCGGATTCCATAACAGCATCAGGATCAGCGGATGGTACTATCGATATCAGCTGGGATCCGTCGGATGGAGCGGATGGTTATGAGGTATACCAATCTTCAAGTAAGAGTGGAAGCTATCAGTTATTGACCACAGTGTCAGAAGCCGGTTACACAGATACCGGATTAAATTTAGGAAGTACATATTATTATAAAATAAGGGCTTACCGGATGGTGGGGAAGACAGAGGTATATAGCCAGTATTCTACGGCTACAGGAGGATATGTTCCTGATCCTAACCTTACAGAAGTATCCTTGGATCAGAGTGATATATGGATGGTAGTGGGAGGCACGGATCAACTAATTGTGACCATATCCCCGCAGAATGAGGAAAATCAGGAGCTAACGTGGATAAGTTCTAATGAAGATGTGGTTGTGGTGGATGACTGGGGTACTATATCAGCCATGGGTGAAGGAACTGCAACTATTTCTGTTATCGTTGATGATAGCGGTAAGCAGGCAGAATGTAACATCACTGTTGAGAAAGCATATATCAAGGGGATCGATGTATCGAAATGGCAAGGGAACATTGACTGGAGCAAGGTGAAAAACGATGGAGTTGAATTCGCTATGATCCGATCTTCTTATGGCAGCAACAGTCTGGATCCGAAATTTGAAACCAACTATCAGGGGGCAAAGGACAATGGCATTGCTGTGGGGGTTTACCATTACAGCTATGCTACTACCGTTGCAAAGGCCAAAACAGAAGTGGATTTTCTGATTAAGACATTGGAAGGAAAGCAATTTGAATATCCGATCTGTCTGGATCTGGAGGATAAGGCACAGATGTCCCTTGATAAGAAAACCATAGCAAATATTGCACTTGTCTACTTTGACGCTCTTGAGGAGGCAGGATATTATCCTATGTTATATAGCAGCAAAGGCTGGTTTACAGGAAAGCTTTATGATGCAAGTTTGGATGTTTTCGACCGCTGGGTAGCCCAATGGTCTGATGTGCTGACTTATACCGGTGAGCTTGGAATGTGGCAGTATAGTGCCAAAGGTTCAGTTAGCGGGATCTCCGGAGATGTTGACCTGGATATTTCATATATTGATTATGAAAGCAGGATACGATGGCTCGGGTTGAACGGATATTAATCCAAGGAACCGTTTTGACAAATAATCCAAGGAACCGTTTTGACAAATAAGTTGACAAAAGTGAAAAACGGAACTATAGTTCAATCAACATAATTAAATCATTAATTTGGAGGCATAACTTCCATTACTATTTGTGCCGCAGCTTGGCGGCGGAATGGAGATTAAGATGAAAAAAAGATGCTTAATAATTTCAGCACTTCTAATTGGAACATTGCTGGCAGGCTGTTCCCAGAAGCAGGGAGATACCAATAAAAATCCTGAGGTTACCAATGTACCTACACCCGTTGTAACTACCATGCCAACGGTTACAGCAGCACCGGATAATACGTCTGTACAGTCCGCAAGAGGGGCAGAACTAACGGGCAGTACTCCACTTGGAGTAACCATATACCAAGGCATGGAGGAAGAAAACGCCCTGGAATATATCTACCTTACATCCGCAGAGGGCTGGAAAGCAGAACGTAATGCGGAGGGTATGTTCAAAGAGAGCATAGCTCTGTATAAAACAGAGGATGGCGGGGCGAGCTGGGATAAGCTTACCAGCACGGAGGATGAGAATGCCACCATTCCCCTGGAATCAAAGACAGGGATAATCTTTATTGACAGTAACGATGGCTGGATTACCACACAGATTCCCCGGGATGGGTATATTGGTTTATTCCGGACCACAGACGGTGGAGTGGACTGGAAGCAGCAGGAGTTAACGATTCCGAAGGAATATTCCGCAAGCCAGTTTACTACCTATCCACCGGTATTCTTTACCGCTCGGGACGGACTATTATTATCCTATGCATTTGATGACGAACCAAAGCAGCTGGTGTATGTTACCCATGATGGGGGAAATACATGGACTCAGATAGATGCGAAGGGGGATGGTACCTTCCAATGGAGCTACAGCGAGAAGTCGGATGCAGGTCAGGCGGATGGATGGACAATCACCTATGGGAACAAGACCTGGATCACATCGGATGCACTGATCTGGACAGATGGCGGCGCTAATTAATGGTTCGATACCAAAGAGTTCCCATTTTGCTTTTTTAAAACCCATTGGCACGAAACCATTGCCGATGATAAGCGGGCGCTGGTAATAGTTCTGGAGGGGAGGTGGTGTTAGGGTACTTTGATGTTAGTTGGGATAATCTTTATTTTTTAAATTTTTTTATGATACAGAGGCAGCAGATAGTTGATTTGATGAAAAAAACGTGGTAATCTAGTTATAATAACTACATAAAGCGATATTGGAATCGCGACATGTGTTATGCTAATTAATATCAAGCTTGATTTATTTAGAAGGAGATTGCCATATGGAAAAGATCGCATTAATTACAGATTCCGCCTGTGATATAGACGATGAAACCTTAAGGAGATATTCTGTCCATGTCCTGCCCTTTAAGATTCTTTATAAGGATCGGGAGTATACGGACGGAGTCGATATCACGCCCCAGGAAGTTTATATTAATATGAAGACAGAGATTCCGAAATCCTCCCAGCCATCCATGGAGGATATTGAGAAGCTGTATCAGAAGCTGGAAAGAGAGAATTACACCCATGCAATTTCCATAAATATTTCAAGCGGCATCTCAGGAACGGTGAACGGGATGGAGGCGATCAGCAAGCAATTTCCCGGGATAAAAACCTTCCTATATGATACAAAATCCACCTCCGTATGCCAGGGTATCATCCTGAAAAAATGCGGTGAGCTGATAGAGAGGGGAGCAGGCTTTGAGGAAATAGTAAAGGCTATCCCCGAGATGAAAAAGAAAATCCACATGTATTTCGTATTCGGAACCCTGGAATATGCCATAAAGGGGGGGAGAATAGGAAAAATATCCGGCACTATTGGTGATGTCCTTAATATTAAGCCCATCGTATGCTTTGATGAAGAGTACGGGCAGTGCTTTACCTGCGAAAAGGTTAGGGGAAGGGTGAAATCCGTTAACCGTTTGATCGAATTGGGAGAGAAGTTTACCGCTAAGAATAAATGTGATGCTTATGTCATCCACGGAAATGTGGAAGAAGATGCACTTAAGGTATGTGAAAGGCTGCGTATGAACCCGGGAATTAAAAATGTCCATTTGATAGGTCAGATTAGTGCCATTGTGGGAGTGTACTGCGGACCGGGGACGCTAGGGGTATGCTATTCTGAGATATGATATAATGAAAGCGTAGTGAGGAATTGCGGGCTTGCGTGCAAATTCCGATCGGAGCTGGAGATCATGAACGGAGTTCATGATATAATATCGCCGGATATTATATCATGGCGTCGGTGCGAAGCATAGTGCGAATCCCTGGCACGGAGTGCCATATCATGTCCCGGTGCTATAAGATGATAAGTTATTTCAATAATAAAATATTGCTGTACTCTCCTTTTCCTATGGGGTATAATGTGATGTGGCACTGAAACACCAGACCGGTTGTTTCGCTAAGTCAGATCACATTAAGAAAAGGATGTAGCTTCAATGAACACGTTTATTAAATCTATCCTTGCCGGTATTGCCATCAGTATCGGCGGGGTCATTTATCTGTCCACGGATAATCATATCGTGGGTTCTTTTTTGTTTTCCATCGGCTTGTTTACCATATATACCTTCGGGTTTAATCTGTATACCGGAAAGGTATGCACTATAGTAAATGAAAAGCCCTCCTATTTATTGACCGTGCTGGCCGTATATCTTGGGAACCTTGTGGGCACTGTCGGAGCTGGATATGTATTCCGGCATACCCGGTTGTCTAAATTGGTGGAGCATACGGCGGAAGTTGTTAATGTAAAGCTATCGGATACCATATTCAGCACCTTTATTATGGCCTTCATGTGCGGAATTTTGATGTACATTGCAGTGATAGGCTTTCAGAAGGTCAAGGACAGCGCAGGGAAGCACTTGGCATTGATCATGCCCATTATGGTATTTATCCTCTCCGGCTATGAGCACAGCATCGCAGATATGTTTTACTTTACTATGGCAAATGCCTGGGGTGCCAAGGCCGTCCTCTATATCATCGTTATCTCCATCGGAAATATGTTCGGAGGGTGCCTGATCCCACTGTCTGAAAAATTACTTCGTCCCCAGCAAGATTAATATGCAATCCTGTTCCTTAGAAAATATAGCTAAGCAACAGAGCAATATTGAAGTCTGCCACAATCAGCCCGATAATACCAGGAAGTATTTTAATGCCCAGGAAATTAAATGGTAATTATGCTCAAATCAGCGCCCACGTATGCTTAAGGACAGAATGGGCGCTGATTTAGATGTTTACTTTAAAAATCTCAGAAAAGCAAGGGAAATTAATATGATGCCGCTTAGCCAGGATAGGCCGAAGGGAACCTTGTCACTTAATTTACGCCCTAAGAATTCCCCTGATTTTACCGCCAGGGTGCTAAGTATTAAGGAAGATACTAATACTGCCAGTATGCTGACATTTGCAAGTGCGGCGCCAATACCGGCGACCAGGCTGTCAATGGATAGCGCAATGGCAAGGGATAGGGCTTCCTTTGGCGAAAGTATCTTTGAATGATCGATATCGGCTTCTTTCGGATCAGCATAGATACTTAATATGAAGTTGAGGTTAAGCAGGCTGAATTCAATCTGTTTATTTATGGTAGTGCGTTTATCAATAATAGCTTTTATCAGGTTATCCAGAAGCTTGATAACGCCTAAAATGAACAAAATTCCGAAGGAAACCAGATTCAGCATGGCATCTGGCAGATAGGGCTTGAGAAAGGCACCAAGCAAAAGGGATATTCCCAGCACTATGGTACACAAAAAGGAGATGACCTGCACTGAGACCATGGGGATTTTAATTTTATTGCTACCATAAGCAAAGCTTGCAATTAAGGCATCCGTAGATAATGCAGTTACGAATATCACGGACTCAATAATTTTGAATAGTGGATTAAGCATGGGATAACTCCTTATACATAGCTTAGAGGTATCATCGGAATTATTCTATGAGAAAGGTATGTACTAAGTTACTGTTTTACCGGTAAAAGGATTTTGGGCATGGTGCAAAGGTCCGGTTAGGAATGAAATTATTGACGGTAACTGCCTATTAATGGTAGTATAAAACTATAATAAAGATTCATATTTCGACATAAAAAACGGCCTGTTAGGTTTTGGAAAACAGGGCATTACGACGGAGCATTAGGGAGATTGCAAACATATGAATAAATGGCTTTCAAAGGATGAAGATGGGAAAAAAGGACTATTAATCCCAATATTAATATATCTATTGGGATTAATCATACTGCTGTCAATATGCATTGCTTTTGTAAAAACGGTACGGTCGGGGATTGTTACCCTGGGTCTATGCTTTACATATTCCATCATATTATATGCGATTTTCCAGAACCGGCAGTTAAAGAAGGAAAAGGCCAGGAGGGATATTTCTGAAGCAAAGCTGAAGGAATGTGCGACATTGTTCCAGGCTATTTTTGAACAGGCAACAATAGGGATATCCGTGGCCCGCAACGACGAGTATTACATGATAGACAGCATTGGCCAGCCCAGCATTAACCCCATGTTTGAGAAGCTTACGGGGAGGAACAGGGAGGAATTTGCGGCCATGAAGTGGAGGAACGTGACCCACCCGGAGGATCTGGAGGGGGACCTAAAGCAGTTTGAACAGCTTAGGAACGGGGAAATCGACTCCTATGGACTTGAAAAACGATATATTAAACCGGATGGCTCCCTATCCTGGGTCAATATGATGGTATCCAGGCTAAAGCTGGAGGACAGCACGGATTTTTACCATCTGTGCCTTGCCATAGATATTAATAAGGAAAAGGAAATTGAGCAGGAGCTCCATCAAAGTGAGCGGCATAAATCCGCATTCCTGGAAAACCTGCCGGGGATGGCCTACCGGTGTAATTATGACAGGGATTGGACAATGCAGTATGTGTCCAGGGGCTGCATTGAGCTTACAGGCTATAAGCCGGAAAGCATCCTAAATAGCCGGGAGCTTTCCTTCAATGACATTATTCTTCCAAGATACCGGGACTATTTATGGGATAAGTGGAATTTGATATTGAAGGAGGAGAAGCAACTTAAGGAGGAATATGAGATCCAGACAGCCTCAGGGGAGATCAAATGGGTGTATGAGCAGGGGCAGCCGGTCTATGACGAAAAGCATAATGTCATAGCCCTGGAAGGCCTGATTATAGACATTACCAAGCAAAAGGAGCAGGAGCTGAGGCTAAAGTATATCAGTGAACATAACGGTCTTTCCGGCTTATATAACCGCCGGTATTTTGAAGCTGTCATGCAGGTGGAATGCAATGATCCCGAGCCTATAAATAAAGCCCTCATATTAGTCAATATCCGCCGGTTTAACATGATCAATATCACCTATGGGTACTATCAGGGAGAAAGGCTCATTCAGGCCCTGGCAAATATGCTGGCAGGAATTTGTAAGGAAGCCTATCAATTATTCCATATCTCCACGGACCGGTTTATTATTTTAGTGAAGGATTACCATGACCGGGAGGAATTGACCTCCTTATGCGACACCATACTGCAGCATGCCCAGGATGTCCAGGTAATTAACAATCTGCAGATCAATATGGGAATCCTGGAGTTCAAGGATATAAAGGCGGATGCCGACAGCATTTTAAAGTTCGCTTCCATTGCAGCGGAGAATGCGGATAAAAACCAGATGAGGGAATATTGCTTTTTCAACAAGGAGATGGAAGAGCGGATTATTTATAAGGAAATCATCAAGGAAGAGCTGGCGGAAATTTCGGCGTCGGAACAGGATGGAGGCTTATTCCTGGTGTATCAGCCTATCATTGACCTGAAAACAGATAAAATATATGGCTTTGAGGCTTTGGCCAGGCTTTACAGTGACAGGCTTGGCTGGGTGCCTCCCAATATATTTATACCCATTGCAGAAGAGGAGGGGCTTATTGTTCCTTTAGGGAATAAAATTATGCGGCTCGCCCTGGGCTTCCTAAAGGAGCTGGAATTAAAGGGGCTGGCCGATATTACGCTTTCCTTTAATGTATCGGCTGTACAGTTACTGCGGGAAGACTTTGTAGATACCCTGGACCGTTTCATAAAGGAGTCCTGCGTGAACCCGGATAACCTGAACATTGAGCTGACAGAAACGGTATTCTCTAATGACTATCAGGAGATTAACAGGATATTGGACCAGATCAGTGAGAGGAGCATAAAGGTATCCATTGACGATTTTGGGACAGGTTATTCCTCCCTGGCCCGTGAAAGGGAGCTAAATATTGACTGCCTCAAGATTGATAAGTATTTTATGGATAAATTCCTTTCCCTGGATGGAAAGGAATCAATTGTTGGTGACATCATTTCCATGGCACATAAATTAGGGCATTATGTGGTGGCAGAAGGGATTGAACATGAGAACCAAAAGCAGTACCTGACAGAGCACGGCTGTGATTACATGCAGGGCTATCTGTTCAGCAAACCCCTGTCCCCGGAAGGTGCGGTGGAGCTGCTTTTCCAGACTAATTTTGCTTACCGTAGTTGAGATATTATGATCCGGAATTGACGGTTGTGTTTATTAACATGATCAAGAATAGTGAGCTTGCCTAGGGAAATAAAAAATACTTTAAAATTTTTAACCAGATATCGGTGTTCTATTTGACAAATTTTGATATCATGGTAAAATTAGACCAAAAGTCCTAATAAGGAGCAGTGTAGCATGATATATTTATCCATATTGTCGTTTTTAGCAACCTTTCTATATCTGAACCTTGGGCTTAAGGGCATTAGACAGGACAGAAAACCCTATATATTCTGGATCTTTTTAAGTATAAACTTAAGTATGGCAATTTGGTCCTTTGCAAGCGGCTTCCTTTACCTGGCAGGGGACAGATACCAATATTCCTTCTGGAATAAGGTTGGTGCTTTTGGATGGTGCAGCTTTGAAGCCTTAGTGTTATATTTTATATTAATGCTTACCGGAAATAAGTGGATCAGGAACCACTTGGTCAAGGTGCTGGTATTAATGCCGGCTCCGGTTTTCCTGTTCATGGTTCTGTTCTTATTTGGACCGGATATTAATACCAGTCCGGTTATTGAGAAGCTATTCTATACCGGTAATTTCCTATATAATTTTTCCTATCTTGTAATCAGCATGATACTGCTTTATCTGTGGGGGCGCCGGTCAAATAATAAGCTGAGGAAAAAGCAGGCGGATATTATAGTGCTGTGCAGCCTGGTACCCTTTGTCCTGAACCTGTTAGTACAGAATATCTTACCTTATTTTAATATCATATCTTTACCGGCCATGGGCCAGCTTTTTATCGTAATCATGTCGTTGGGGGTGGATTACGCAATCATGAACTATCAGTTCATGTCAATCTCTGAGACCGTTATTACAAATAAGCTGTTTGACGAATTAACAGGCCTGACCATATTAATAAACCCGGAGGGACATATTATTAAGGCGAACCGTTATATGGATACCCTTTTACACTATACCCAGGAAGAGATAAAGGGCAGGCATATTACGGAATTAATCAAGGAGCAGGAGTTTTGCGGGTTAATAGAAGACGGTGAGAAGCTGGAGCACCCTGTAAGCCTGCAGGAGGTGGCGGCTTTATCAAAGGATGGGCAGTCCATACCCTTTAGATTAACCATAATCCCAATCCGCTCCAGACCCCAGCTTCTCCAGGGGCACCTGATCATAGGGGAGGATATCCGGACTACAAAGTGGCTGCAGGAAGAGGTAATTAAGAACAAGCGGATCAACCAGGAGATGGCAAAGCTGAATGATGAACTGAGGCTAATGAATGAGATACTAATTAATAAATCAATTAAGGATGGGCTGACGGAGCTTTATAACCATCAATATATGAATGAGATCCTTGAGGAGACATTAAAGGATATCAATGTGACGGAGAATAAGCTATGTGTCATGATGCTGGATATCGATCATTTTAAGCTGGTTAACGACACCTTTGGACACCAGGCCGGTGACCGTGTTCTGGTTAAGGTGGCAGAGCTAATCAGGAAGAATACAAGGACCAGTGATTACATAGGAAGGTATGGCGGTGAAGAATTCATCGTAGTGCTTCCGGATACGGAGCTGGAGGAAGCGGCAGAGATTGCCGAGAAAATCAGGAGCAGCATACAGGGATATGATTTCCTGCTTGAAGATAATGAAATTACGATTAGTATTGGTGTCGTACAATACGCTGGGGAGGTATCCCATGTATTGGTCAATAAGGCTGATATGCTTTTATATCAGGCCAAGAGTAACGGAAGGAACAGGGTGGAAGTGTGAAGAGAAGTTCTAAGGCACCAAAAAGACGGTGCCTAACAACTTCTATGCTTCACACTGGAAGAACGC
>DUNO01000020.1 GCA_012839295.1 Clostridiales bacterium | reverse complement strand
CACCCGTGCCTTTCACTTTTTGATGACCTATTCAAAAAGTGAATAGGCCTTAATAAATAGTTTGAAAGTGACTTTCTTTCAAACTTTTTCCTGCCTCTCTTTATCTTTTTTATGCTTTGTTTCATTATAAAAATAAAACTCTAAAAAATCCATTGGTGGAATTGTTGCATACATTGCAAAAGTTGTTGTCTTGTGATATTCTAAGCCTTGGAAACACAAACCCCAGATCGGGATATTCGTATAAGTCTGCCAAAGCAGCCATTACAGGAGAGCTTATTTATGAAGAAGAAATTACAGACCCAGTTCAGTAACAGGCAATACATGCTGTCCAAAGATTTTGAAATCTTCTATTACAACGACACCTCTCTTACAAAGGTTTCCACCCACTCCCACGATTATTATGAATTCTACTTCTTTCTGGAAGGCGATGTAAGCATCCAAATAGGCAGCACTCTCTACCCTGTGACCTTTGGGGATATCATGCTGATGCCGCCCCATGTACCACACCGCCCGATCATCCATAGCCTGGATGTCCCTTACCGGAGGTTTGTCTTTTGGATAAGCCAGGAATACTGCAGTCATCTGCTGGGGATTTCCCCGGACTATGCCTACCTGATGCAATACGTCCAGACCAGCAAAAGCTACCTATTCCACAATGACAGAGTCTCTTTCAATGCAGTGCAGTCCAAAGTGCTCCGCCTGATCGAGGAAATGCACTCCGACAGGTTCGGGCGTGCTGCCCAGCTTTTCCTCTGTGTAAATGATTTGGTGCTTCATCTGAGCCGTCTGGTTTATGACCGGAACTCCTTTGAAAAAACAACAGAGGAGCTGCCACTTTATCAGAATCTGTGTGCTTTTATTGAAGGGCATCTGGATGAAGACCTGTCCTTAGAGCGTCTGTCTGCCGAATTCTATGTCAGCAAATATCACATTGCCCATGTGTTCAAGGACAGCCTGGGGCTTTCCGTCCACCAGTACATTACAAAAAAAAGGCTTGCCTTATGCAGGGAAGCCATCATTAGCAATATGGGAATTACGAAGGCTTATCAGACCTTCGGCTTTGGAGATTACTCCAGCTTTTACCGGGCCTTTAAGAAGGAATATGGGATATCACCAAAGGAATGCCTGGATATGCAGCTAATTGAGTATGATAAATAGCAGGAGGACTGTAACGCTACAAAATCATTCCCCGGCGGGCATTAATTTCTGCCCGCCTAAACTTATCGGCATAATCAATTGTAAGCATACCGGTATTTTCTTATCCCGCATTCGTTTATAACTGGAGGCGGAAATAGGCCAAATATTACATTTTCTCTCGCTCTGCCGCTTTAGCAACGTCCTATTTATTCTAAATTCTCTATAATCCGGACCGTCTCATTCTTCCCGGAAGCCTCAAAGCTTGCAAAGACTACACGCATGGCTGACAAGACGGCTTCTCCCGATATGGGAGGCTCCCTGTCCTCCACAAGGGAAGAGACAAAGGCATCGATAATTCCTGATCTTGTCTGCCTGCTGTTCTCCTGGATTTTATCCATATGGAACCGGATCCGGTCACCCAGCCCTGTTACTACTTCAATGGAGTATTCGGGATCATCATAGATTCTCATGATCCCTTCCGTTCCATAGATCACCGTGGAATTATCTTCCTTTCCATAATGGGTCCAGCTGGCTGTCATGGTTCCCATAACTCCATTCCTCATTTTATAGATGCAGAACGCATTATCATCCACGGACACCAGGTTTCCATCCTGGTCCTTTTTATCCAGTGTAGTTATTTTCGCAGTGACTTCAACAATCCGGTCATCGACCAGGTACTGTATTAAATCCGTCTTATGTACTCCCAGGTCTGCCATCACTCCCATGGCTGCCCGCTGCTTGTCAAAGAACCAGCTGGATTTCCCCGGATCAATGCTCCAATTCTCAGGCCCGGAATGCCCGAAGGTTGTACGGAAGGTAAGAACCCTGCCTATCATCCCCTGCTTCAGCAGCTCCCTGGCCTTTACATGTGTCCTGGTCAGCCTCTGCTGCTGGCCTATCATCAGATAGCGTCCGTTCCTTTTTGCCGCTTCCACCATGGCTTCACAATCTTTAATCGTTGTGGCCATCGGCTTTTCACATAATACATGCTTTCCGGCATTTAAGGCTTTCAGTGTAATTTCAGCATGTGCATTATTTGCCGCACAGACACTCACCGCATCAATTTCTCCCTCATCCAGCAGCTCATCCACGGAAGCATATGCCCTTCCGCCATACTGCTTTGCTATATCCATAGCCCGTTCCATGTTGAAATCATAATATCCCGTCAATATAGCATCCTTGTTGCCGGCGTATTCCGGCAGATGCCTTATCTGTGCAATCTTCCCACAACCAATCACTCCGATTTTTTTCATATTGACCTCTTTTCCAAATGCTATTTATTTCTACAATCTTTTCACCATTTCTTTCATTATCTTTTGTATTTCTGAAATAATATTAACATTAAGGATGCATTCTTTCAATATTTCAAGACTTAATTATTTAAATTCTATATATTATCTAATTAATATCCCTATATCTTTTAACATTCCTACAACCCCCATACATCTTTTCTGAAACATTTCATATTTTTTCAAAATCATTGCATTCTTCCCGAAAAAATAGTATAGTATCTATGAATATTTCTACCACATCCAAGGAGAAGAGCCATGTCATCAAACAGCAAAATTACCGTTTCAAAAATAGCCGCTGGAGCCGGCGTATCCCCAGCCACCGTATCCCGCGTCCTTAACCATCGGCATCTGGTAAAGCCGGAAACCATAGAGCAGGTGGAAAATGCGATGAAAGCCCTGGGCTATTCCATACCGGAGCACAAAATTACAGCTCCCCGGGAGGAGCCTGTTATCATATTGAACATCCCAAACATCAACAATCTTTTTTATACAGAGGTCATTCAAGGTGCAACCATGTCCGCCAATTCCCATGGCTGCCATTTATTAATCAACCAATCCCCGTTAGACCACGGCTCCTTCCATGGATTTTGCAGCCTGATACGCCGCGTCAATGCCGCCGGGGTCATTTTCTTAAACCAGGTTCCGAGCGAATTATTACACCAGATTAACCAAATGGTTCCTGTCATCCAATGCTGTGAATATAACCAGGACGCCGACCTTCCCTATGTCAGCATTGACGACTGCCGCGCTGCCATGAAGGCCACGGAATACCTCATCGCCAGCGGGAAGAATAAGATCGCCTTCATTAACGGACCCCTGTCCTTCAAATACGCTATGGAGCGGCAGCGTGGCTTCCTGACGGCGATGTCCAATGCGGATTTAAGCATCCCGAAGAGCTGGCTGATCCAGCTTCCTGAGGTAAATTATGAGATGGCATATGCCGCGGTATGCCAGCTCCTGACCTCCGAGGTCGTACCAGGCGCCTTCTTCGCCGCTTCCGATATGCTGGCTGCAGCAGCTATCCGCGCCGCCAAGCGCTACCATTACCATGTGCCCCGCGATATTATGGTCGTGGGTTTCGATAACATAGACCTGTCCGCCATGTACACCCCCTCCATCACGACTGTCAGCCAGCCGAAATTTCAGGAAGGCTTTTCTTCCTGCGAAATGCTTCTGGAGAAAATAGCAAACCCGGATTCTGCCACCAGGTCAATCTTATTTGACACGGAGCTCGTAATCCGGGAATCTACATCTACCAATTCGGGCGCTATTTAATTGTCATGGGCGGTTTTTCTTACTTATCAGAGAGTACTACTTGTTATAGGCTTACTCCTTGTCATAAGATTATTCTTTACAATAAAGCTTACGCCTTGTTATAAGATTACTCTTTGCTATAGGATTACTCCCTGTTATAAATTTACTCTTTGCTATGAGCTTACGCCTTGTTATAAGCTTACTCTTGCTATAAGCTTACTCCTTGTTTTAATCTTACTCTTTGTTATAAGTCACTCTTTGCTATAAGGTTACTCCTTGCTTAAATATGGCCAGGTCATGATATCCTGCTTCCTCTGATTTCACCCTGCTGCCTGAGGCTGCCTTAATCACGTAATCGAATAGCTCCCTGCCGACATCATCCACGGCACCGGCTTCCAGCACTTTTCCTGCATCAAAGTCGATCCAATTGGATTTATTATGGTACAGCTTTGAATTGCTGGAGATCTTGACCGTAGGCACGGGGCAGGCAAAGGGCGTCCCCCTGCCCGTGGTGAAAAGCACCATATGGGCTCCTGCAGCAGCGAGAGCCGTAGCCGCTACAAGGTCATTCCCTGGCGCGCTTAACAGGTTCAGCCCAGGAACCCGGACCATTTCCCCGTATTTCATAACGCCCTTTACCACGGAGCTTCCGGACTTCTGGGTGCAGCCCAGGGATTTGTCCTCAAGGGTGGTGATGCCGCCCATCTTATTTCCCGGGGAGGGATTCTCATAGATCCTTTGGTTATGCTCCTTGAAATAATTCTTAAAATCATTAATCAACCGGACAGTCTGATGAAACAGCTCCTCATTCTCACAGCGGTCCATCAATATGGTCTCCGCCCCGAACATCTCAGGAACCTCCGTCAAAATCGTAGTTCCACCCTTGGAAACAAGAAGATCTGAAAACCTGCCCACCACCGGGTTAGCCGTAATTCCAGACAGCCCGTCGGAGCCTCCGCATTTCAAGCCGATGACCAGCTCCCTGGCATTTATCTCTTCCCGCCGGAAGCTTCCGGCGTACGTGGCTAATTCCCGGATCAGCCTTAAGCCCTCCTCGATCTCATCCTCACATTCCTGGGCGACCAGGAACTTTACCCTATCCGGATCATAATCCCCGATGTATTTCTTCAGCTCATCAATATTGGTGTTTTCACACCCGAGGCCAAGGACCAGTACACCGCCTGCATTTGGATGGTTGACCAGATTTGCGAGGATTCTTCTGGTATTTTCCTGATCCTCGCCCATTTGTGAGCAGCCGTAGGGATGCTGGAAGGCGATGATATCTTTTGTACTGCTTTTTATGTTGTCCTCCAGGTCACTCTTTGCCCTCTTCTCAATCGCCATACCGACCTTATTAACACAGCCCACCGTCGGGATAATCCATATCTCATTCCTGATTCCAACCTTGTTATCCTTCCTCCGGTACCCCTGAAAAAAAGCATCCTCCGTTGGTTCAAGCTCGGGAAGCTGGGGATGATAAGCATAATCCAGCAGATCACCAAGGCCAGTCTTCACATTATGTATATGTACCCAGGAACCTGGCTTGATATCCTGGGTCGCAAGTCCAATCCGGCTTCCGTATTTTATGACCGCTTCTCCCTCCAGGATAGGGGCTGCCGCTACCTTATGCCCTTGGGGGATATCCTCTGCCAGAATGATGTCACGGCCTCCCACCTGGATGGCCGCACCGGCGGATAAGGTGTCTAATGCTACAGCAACGTTATCACTTTCATGGATCTGAATTATATCCTGCATAGCTCCTCCTTCAAATACAATGTAACAAAGATACCTGGGTACTCCCATGTACCTTAGTCATGCAAAAATGCAATTTCCTAAAGCGCATAATCCAGAAAATAAATACCTCTTTCTATCATCGTAATGTACAGCATAAATACTAAGCCTTTTATGAAAAGGGAATTTCACCCTCTCATGTTTTATCCTACTCTAGCATCTCCAGCGCTCTCCTCATGCCATTCTCCTTTATCCAGCCCAGATATTCGGTCACTCTTTCACACAAATCAGGAATCACCGTCAGATCCTGCCCATGAAAGGTCTCATTGCTTAAATACGCTTTTACAAACCGGCCTGTCTCCATCCTGCCAGCCCTTGCAAAGAACTCCAGCACTTCCCTGTCGTCCTTAATACAATAAGCCTCCCCATTCCTGTCCCCGATCAGGTAATCCTCCTTCAGCTCAGCGCCGCTATAAAAGCTCATCAAAGCCGCAATGGAAAATACCAAATGCTTTGGCAGGCTCCTATACATCTCATAAAACTTAATTAAGCTTGGGAGGCAACGGGCTTTCCACTTTGAAACCGAATTCAGGGATATGGATAACAGGGCGTGCTTGATAAACGGGTTTTCAAACCTTTCAATCACCGAAGCGGCAAACTGCTCCAGCTCTTCCCTCGGCAAGGTAAGGGTCGGTATTACCTCTTCAAAAATGGTTGCCTCCATGAATTTCCGGATAGTCTTATCCTGCATGGACTCCAGGACGAATTCATTCCCAGCCAGATAGGAGGCCAGGACAAAGGAGGTGTGGGCACCGTTTAAAATCCTGACCTTCCTCTCTTTATAAGGCTTCTGGTTATCCGTAAATATGACAGGCAGCCCCGCTTTATCAAGGGGCAGCTCCTGGCTGCTATCCTTCTCGCTCTCAATCACCCACAGGCCAAAGGGCTCCGCTGTAACCAGCAGGTCATCCCGGTATCCGAACTGCTGGCAGAGCTTCTCCGCCTCCTCCTTCGGATAGCCGGTAACAATCCGGTCAACCAGGGTATTGCAGAAGCTGCAGGCTTTCTTTAGCCATGTGATAAATCCCATTTCAAGGTTCCACAGCTTTGCATATTTGAATACGCATTCCTTCAAGGCCGTACCGTTGTCATCAATCAGCTCCACCGGCAGAATAATCAAGCCCTTATCTAAGGCTCCTGAAAAGCTTTGATATCGTTCAAACAAGAACTTCGTAAGCTTCGCAGGGTATGTCCTGGGAGGCTTGTCATCAAAAGAATCCTTGCTGTCATAGACAATGCCTGCCTCCGTCGTATTGGAGACAACGAAGCGTAAGCTTTCTATCTTAGCCAGCTCCATAAATTTATCATATTCCTCATAGACGCTGACCGCATCCCGGACGGAGGAAATAATGCGGTTCATTACTACTTCCTTTCCCTCCTGCTTCCCCCTCAGAGTCAGTGTATACTGGCATTCCTGCTTATGGAATTGCTCCAGGCTGCCGAATTCTATGGGCTTTAATATGACGATGCTCCCATCAAATAGCCCCTTCTCATTTGCTACGTCAATCATGTAATCTACAAAGGCGCGTAAGAAATTGCCTTCCCCAAACTGAACTACCTTCACCTGCCGTTCTACAGGCTTTGAAATGCGCTTATTCAATAACTCCATCCTTCCACCTCATATACCTAGTAATTTTTATTTCCCTATCCATTCATAGTTCAAAGGAACCGATATGACTTTTCCCCATCTTATTGATAAAAATATATTTTTTGATAAAACATATTTTCAGGAGGAAAATAAATTTCAGCCAATAACTTTGATTCTAATAGATTTTAGCGGTAGATCCTCTAAAATACTCATTAAAAATGTAAGTGCTTACATATCACTTTAAATCTATGCTCTCTTTTTGTCAAGCAAATATTAAATCAGATTTTTAGTAATTTTCCCATAACTTTATGCGTTTTGTATTAATTATATTCCAAGACACCAAAAGAACTAAAGGCCGCTAAAAAACGCTTGTCTTTTTCCTCCTTACCAATTATAATTAATATAAAATGTAATCACTTACAATTCCAAAGGCGGTATCTATGAACATATACGATATTTCAAAAAAAGCGGGAGTATCTATTGCAACCGTGTCCCGGGTACTGAATGACAGCCCCCGTGTCAGCGAAAAAACGAGGGACAAGGTATTATCCGTGATGGAGCAAAACAGCTATACCCCCAATGTCTATGCCAGGGGGCTTGGCCTGGGCTCCATGAATACCATCGGAATCCTATGCGCCGATTCCTCGGATATCTATCTGGCAAATGCGGTGTATTACCTGGAGCGGGACTTACGGCAGCACGGCTACAGCTCTATTCTATGCTGTACCGGATATGAGCTGGAATCGAAGCAGAATTGCATGAAATTGCTGCTATCCAAGAGGACGGATGCCATCATACTGGTAGGCTCTACTTTTATAGAGAAAAGGGCTGAACACAATAACTATATCCTTGAGGCAGGGATGGAAGTTCCGGTCATGCTGATCAACGGATATTTGGAGGGCTCCAACCTATACTGCAGCCTGTGCGACGAGCACCAGGCTGTCTACGACGTGACCTCCAGGCTGTTAAATCAAGGATTTGACAACCCCATCCATCTGTACCGCGCTTTATCCTATAGCGGCCTTCAAAAGAAGGAAGGCTTCCTGCAGGCCATCAGCGAAAAAGGCCTCAATCCCCAGGACCGCGTCCACGAATGCTCAGGAGACATGGATGATGTCATAGATTTTCTGGATTCCCTTTATGACAGCGGCAAAAGGTTTAATGCCATTATCACTTCAAATGACGAGCTGGCAATCGGAGCCATCAAATTTGCAAGGGCAAAGGGTCTTAGGATTCCCGAGGGCATTTCTATCGTAGGACACAACAATTCCAAGCTGGCAAGATATTGTGAACCGGAGCTGACCTCCATCGATAACAAGCTTGAGATGATCTGCATCCATACGGTAACAACCTTAATGCGGATCTTTGATAATAAAAATGTTGCCAACAAAACCATGTTTTCCGCCGAATTAATAAAAAGGCAAACTACCTCTTTTAATTAAAAACCAAATGAAGCTCATGTACTCTGCTAACGCCCTGTGCCTGAGTCCCCGGAAAGGAAGCTATACTATGATGAAACGATTTATGGATCCAGATTTTATGTTAACTACAGAAGCTGCTGTGAGGCTGTATCATGATTACTGCGAGCATATGCCGGTACTTGATTACCACTGCCACATTAATCCCCAGGAAATAGCAAAGAACCGCAGATTTGACAACATAACCCAGCTATGGCTGGGCGGGGATCATTACAAATGGCGCCAGATGAGATCCAACGGAATTGATGAATATTATATTACCGGCGCCGCACCTGACCGTGACAAATTCCAGAAATGGGCCGAAACCCTGGAAAAAGCCATCGGCAACCCCCTCTACCATTGGAGCCACCTGGAGCTGCAACGCTATTTTGGTTACCATGGTGTCCTTAATTCAAAAACGGCGGAGGAGGTCTGGCAATTATGCAATGAGAAGCTAAAGGATATGCCGGTCAGGGATATCATAAAACAGTCAGGCGTAACCTTGATCTGCACCACCGACGATCCCATCGATTCCTTGGAATGGCATAAAAAGATTGCCGAGGATCCAGGCTTTGATGTCCAGGTGCTTCCTGCCTGGAGGCCGGATAAGGCGATGAATATTGAAAAGCCCGATTATTTGGATTATCTGGCTAAGCTTGGTGCTGTCAGCAACGTGGATATCCGCGATTTTTCCAGCCTCAAGGAAGCCTTAAGGATCAGGATGTCCTACTTCAAATCACATGGCTGCAGCGTCAGTGACCACGGTTTGGACTTTGTCATGTTCTATCCAGCACCTGAAGAAGAGGTCGCCGGGATTTTTGCCAAAAGATTGGACGGCTCTACAATAACACGGGAGGAACAGCTAATTTTCAAAACAGCTTTTATGCAGTTTATGGCACGGGAGTACCGTCAGAACAACTGGGTCATGCAACTTCATTACGGCTGCAAACGGGACAATAATGCAGCGGCCTACGCAAAGCTTGGCCCGGATACCGGCTATGACTGCATCAATAATTATGCCCCTGCCTCCCAGATGGCGGATTTCCTTAATTCATTGGAGCTTACAGGGGAGCTTCCGAAGATAGTCCTCTATTCCCTGAACCCCAATGACAATGAGGCGATCGGTACCCTGATGGGCTGCTTCCAGAGCTCGGATGCAATCGGGAAAATCCAGCACGGCTCCGCCTGGTGGTTTAACGACCATAAAACTGGAATGACACAACAGCTGGTTTCTCTGGCCAACTTAGGCCTCCTGGGGAATTTTATCGGGATGCTGACAGACTCCAGGAGCTTCCTTTCCTATACAAGGCACGAATATTTCCGCCGGATTCTTTGTGATTTGATCGGGAGATGGATGGAGGACGGCGAGCTGCCCACTGATTTTGACGGGATGGGCCAGATTGTGAAGGATGTTTCTTATAATAATGCGGTGAGGTATTTTAACTTTGATTTGAAGGCTGTTTAATGCCTGTTTTATAATTTATATAAAAAAGAAAGCCGGTATGGATTGGACTCTTTGTTAGCTTTTACCTAACCTTTCGTGTCCAATTCACTCCGGCTTTCTTTTTCTTCTACTATTTCGTATCTTCTAATAATACCGCTTGCCCTGTCTTGCTGGAGCTCCATGCTGCTTCCATTACGGAAAGCACACGGCGAACCTCTGATATTTTTATTTTAGCCTCCTCTTTACCATCCAACACTCCATTAACATTTTTATAAAAGTCTATCCAGTCCGTTTCCACCTCCGGTAAAGCTTCTGTGACAATTCCACCGGGCGGAACCGGGGCAAATTGTCTCGTAGGTCCTGCTACCGTCTCTGTAATCTGAGGTGGCAGCTTCTTTAACAATTCGCCTGTCCGGTAAATATTTCCTGAGCATCCAAAGTCTTTAACAATCAGGGTTCCCTTATCTCCCGCAACCAGCCATCTTGGCTGATATTCCAAAATATAAGTAGATAATTCGATATGAGCCGTTATTCCGTTGTCAAGCTTTAATAATATTTTGAAATAATCATCAACATCCTCATGCAGTACGTTTTTAATATCCGCATAAACCGATTGTATTTTGGCTCCCGGCATCATGAACAGAATCTGGTCGATTAAATGTACACCCCAATCATAAATCATCCCTCCACCGTATTTCTTATAAAGATGCCACTCATGCATATATCCGTTACCCGAATGAAGCTTTGATTCAATGGTAAATATTTTTCCCAGCATACCTTCATCAAATGCTTTCTTTACAATCAGCATATCCCTATCCCAACGACGGTTTTGATGAACGGTAAAGAATCCTATGATACCTAGTCTCATCTTCATAACCATCCTCCATTCTCCAGTACATCGGCTCTCTGATTCATAGATATTTTATAAAGAAGCCAATATACTTTTTTCCATCTTCAAATGCCTTTCCAACTGCTCAACTGCATCATTTAAATAAAATGCGTGTCCTTCATATTCTGATAAAATCGTGCCGTTAAATCCAGATTCTACAATCATGGCTAACAGCTTATCATATGGAATCGTTGTTTCAACGCAATCCTCATCAATATGATAGAACTTCCCATGAAAATAAATGCAATAGGGAAGAATTGTTTTAAAGCCTTCCAGATCTGCCGGTCCAAAGGACATAAATCCAAACCATTCGCTGATCGCCAGCTTCTCTGCTTCTGCCCCGCCCATGGAAAGAACCTTTTCTGTCATCGTTTCTTCGGTATATCCATTCCACCGGTTTTCAATGATAAAATCCAACAATTCTCTTTTAGCCCCAAGCCTTTCAAAACGTTCAACAGATATCCTGTTTGGCCGTTCAATAAAACAGCCAAAGTCAGGAATTCACCTGATCCGCAGCAAACTCCCTTAACAGGTCATTCATGATCAAGGAAAGCTGCTGATAATATTCGTTCTTCTCTTCCGTGGAATTGCACCAAAACAGGAGGATATCTTGTCCAAGATATTCCGTCAGCATTTCATAATCAATCCACACCGTGCAGAGCAGGCTTTTCTCTTGAAAGCTCCATCCGTGCCTTCGGTTCGAGTTTACGGCTATGATATCTCCGGCATACATGGTTGACACGGATCCTTCGATACTAAAATCCACAGTGCCTTCCAGAAGATATACGATTTCAACATATGGATGAATATGATTTCCTTCTGATTCATTTGTATAACAACGAAGCATCCAGCCCTCTGACCTTCTGTTCACCTCCATCCATTCCCCTCCTTCATGATATCTAATTAACACCACTATACCATAAGCGATTAATTATCTGCAATGATTTAGCCCGATATAATATTTTAATAAAATATTAATTACCTCTTGTGAAATGTGGGACCTATGTCATACTATTAATGTACTATAAAATGCTAAGATCGAGGAGAAGCTTATGAATATTATAAAGGATGATGTGATCCTGGATTCAATTTTAAAGGATTTCGAGCTTTCTAAATACTTTACTGATTTTCAGCAGATTCAACCCGGCATCAAGTTAATAACCTTCCCCAAGAATACCTATATTTTCAGCTTGGATCAGCACAAAAGATACCTGTATTTTCTGATCTCAGGCCGGATGAATGTATATTCTAATGCAGCAAACGGAAATCGCATGCTAATTCGCTATTGTGATAACTTTATCATGGTTGGTGATATGGAGCTTCTCGGTTATCCTGAAGCCTCCAATACCATTCAAACCATGAGCAAGTGTATCTTTATAGGAATCGACATCAACATGAAGGCTCTTTTAATGAATGACACTAAGTTCCTTCAGTTTCTGTGCAATAATCTTGCTGAAAAGCTGGTCTACTTTGCTTCAAACCAGCGTTCCAACCGTTTGAATTCAGCACAGCAAAACATTGCCGAACATATTCTGTCAGCAGCAAATACGGAGGGTTATTTTAAAGAAAATCTCAGAAAGGTTGCAGAAGTATACGGAATCAGCTACCGGCATCTCCACCGCACCTTAAGCACTTTTGTGGAGAATGGGATCTTAAGCCGTCATAAAGAAGGCTATAAGATTCTCAATCACGGGGCACTTCTTAACATTGCCAGCCAGGATAACTTCTGAACGGAGGTTATTTATGACAGAGAAAGAAAATGCGCTAATTACAATCCGGCACGGCCAGCCGGAATGGGTTCCTTGCTTCTATGACGCTTATCAGCCCATGGGTGCTTCCCTACTAAATAATCAGGGGGAATACGGCAAGGGCGGAATCGATATGTTCGGCGTCAATTGGCTGGTTACCAGGGATACCGGCTACCAGGCTATACCCGATCCTTCCCAGCATGTTCTGGATGACGTTACACAATGGCGTGACATTGTGCACTTCCCCGACCTGGATGCAATGGATTGGGAAGCTGCCGCCGCCAGAGACCTTGCCAATGTCGACCGGGAGGAAAAGCTCCTTTGCCTCTTTGGCATGGAAGGTAATTTCAACCGTCTTCAATCTTTAATGGGCATATGCGAGGCTATGATTGCCATGGTCGAGGAGCCAGAGGAGGTAGCCGCCTTTTTCCAGGCGCATACGGATTTTAAATGTAAGACCATTGAAAAAATAGCCGAGTACTATCAGCCGGATATCTATGTGAATGGGGATGATGTCTGCTCTTCCGATGGATTATTTATCTCGAGGACTATGTATGACGATCTTATTAAGCCTTATGAAATTCAATTAGGCCAAAAGGCTAAGTCTCTAGGATTAATCGTAGAGCATCATGTCTGTGGCAAGTGCGAAAACATCATTCCTGACATAATAGAAACCGGCGCCACCATATGGCAGACAGCTCAAAGTATCAACGACCTTGTCAAAATCAAGGAACAGTATGGCGACAGATTATTAATTCATGGCGGCTGGGATTCCTACGGTCCGCAAAACTTTGATGGATGTACTGAGGAGCAGGTCCGGGCAGAGGTAAGAAGATGCATTGATACTTATGCAAAGGGTGGAAACTACGCCCTCTTCCCTATTGTGATGGGTGACATGGAGGATCCGAAGATTCAGCAACGGAGAGGCTGGGTTAGTGACGAGTGTAAAAAATATAGCTTGGAATTCTACAAAAAGCACGCATAGGAAAACAGTCGGTGGGCTGAAAGGGCGCATATCAGGCTCTTACTTAAAGTCCACCGACTGTTTGTTTTATGTTCCTGCTGTGTATGCAGATTAACTTAAATGACTATCATGGCAGACTAGCCTTGTCATATACGACCTGATAAGACTGATCTGTATATTGCATAAACTCTATCCGGTTTCCATCCGGATCCTTTATCCAAAACTGAAAGGTATTGTCTGGTCCCTTGGAAATTTCAGTGTCTATCGTAACTCCATGTTTTCTCATTACTTCTGAGGTATCATGGATATCATAAACCACCAGGCTCAGGTGCACATATCCAATCCTTGTATAATTAGGTCCTCCTGAATGTAAATCTGTATCTGGCATTGGATAAAATAATTCTATGAATTCCCCGGGTGCTACCTGGAGACAGACAATCCCTGGCTTTCCTGCTAATGCTGTAATTGGATTCCCTGGAAATATTTCTGCGATGTTTTCTGGAATCATTATTTCGAATATTTTATCCAATCCTAACACATTGCAGTAAAAGTCGATGGATCGCTCCATATCGGCTACATTAAACGCAATGTGGGAAATACCTTTCACCAGTTTATTCCTCATATTATGACAATTCCTCCATTCACACTAACGGGCATTTGCCGTTAGTCCACTCTATTCCTTTACAGCCTCTTTTATCTCAAACCAGTCGAATTCAGCATAATTATTGCTGTTCTTACCGTTTGCCGAAGCGAAGATTCCGATCAGGGATCCAGCCATGCACCCGACATACTCCGGGTTTATTTTTCCGCAGTCAACATTTTCTATTAAATATTTCATAGTATCCCTGTCCGTTCCATATACAAAATCATAGCTTTGTCCCTTTGCATAAAAACCGATGATAAGGTCTTTTTCTTCACAAGGAGCGCTTGCCAGTATTTCCTCCGTATGCTCATAGGAGAACCCAGGAATATAGGGAGGTCTGTCATACTTCGTAGTGGACATGACCAGCTTTAATATATGTTTGCCATGTTCACAGGTCCGCTCCATACGAAGCTGGTGGTGCATCGCCTGTGTAATGGCAACTCCGGCCGTCTCTCCTTCCCCGGGGTAAAAGCTTATCTGTGCCATCATCTGATAATCTATATATGCCTGTCTTTTTCCGATAAAGCTGATTACATGATCCTTGACCGGCTCTTGACCCAGGGAAAGGGGTAAAATCGTTGGTGTCATATTTTCTTTCCTGCATTGCAGGCGAAGCTTGGAATCAGCTATCTGATAAAACTTTTCATAGGGTGTTCCCCAGAAGGTCCATGACATTCTAAGATCATCCTGTTCAAAATGATCCAGTACATCCTCCTTCTCATATTCTATCCACGGAAGGGCGGGCGCGTCATATTCCCATTCTATTTTTCCGGTGCCGGGGCTGAAAACCGGCCATTCCCTTTCCCACACAAAAGGACAGATATAGACTTCCCTCCCCAGGTTCTTGTGGTTACCATCAATCAAGCGGGAGCCAAGCATCACTGCATACCAGCCCCCGTTTGGAGTGTCAATCAGGTCTGCATGTCCCACATTGGTAATTGGATAATCAAACCCGAAGTGCCGATGGGTCATAACGGGATTTGCGGGATTTCCTTCATACCAGCCTAATACCTCCTTACTTCTCGCTACCATAACTGTATGATAATGCTCTGTACCGCCCTCTGCAATTACTAAATAATAATATTCTCCCACATGGTAGATATGGGGAGCCTCCGGAGATGCCCCTACCCGCAGTGCACTATTAAAGATTGTCACCGGCTCTCCGATCAGCCTATAGTGATTGATATCATATTCCGCCATCCAGATTCCATGTTCCTTTACACCCGTTCCATTGTCCCATACATTTCCCGTTCCCATGATATAGCATTTTCCATCATCGTCAAAAAACAAAGAGGCATCAATCCCAGGTACATCCGTAAGCCAATGGGGCTTTGACCAGGGGCCTTTTGGATCTGTAGCCGTGACAATAAAATTGCCCCTATCGCAAAAATTTGCATTGATAATGTAGAATACTCCATTATGATAACGGATGGTAGGAGCCATTACCCCTCCGACCATAGCATTCGCTTCTACATGGAATCCATTCCCCAGTGTCATCACATGCCCGATCTTCTCCCAGTTTGCCAAATCCCTGCTATGGAAGATCGGAATCCCCGGATACAGCTCAAAGCTGGAGCATACCAGGTAATAATCATCTCCTACCCGGCAGATCGATGGATCCGGATAAAAGCCTGCAATAATTGGATTTTGGATTTTTCTCTCACTCATAATTTAAATACCTCACATTCATATCTTCTTGATTGCTAATTATACTTCTTTAAGAACTGCATAAATTGTATGTTCTAATTTTTTTCAAATAAAAAACACTTTTAGTTTAATTACCAAAATGGCAATATCAACCAAAAGTGTTAGACTTTTGTTACTTATTCCCTTCAAAGCAGTTGATCCACTCTGAAGGCTATTCAATTAAGATTAGTATAAGGGAGCTAAGTATGATTTGTCAATAGCTTTTACCACTACATAACCGCTCCTATGCTTGGAATCACATCATCCTATCCCGTATTCCTCCATCAATTCCACCGCCGACTTCACAATTTGGGCTGTCATGCCCCAAATCGTCAGGTCTTCATACCGGTAGAATAAGATATCATGGGAGCCTTTTGCCCATGGATATTTTCTTCCTCCCTGTATCCACTCATAGGGAAAATCCTCCGGCAATTGATGGATTAGCTTGCTCTCATATTTCTCCGGCGGGTACTCCTGGAAAAATCCTAAGGGCACCTTTATCACCTCTTCTACCTCATCAGCACCAAAGGTGTCCTGATAATCCCTTATGATGCCGATAAAGGTATAGATCAACAGGTTAAAGGGTGATATATAGATATCGCCCGCCCCCAATAGCTCGATTTGCTGGGGGCTGACCTGCAGCTCCTCCACCGTTTCACGCAGGGCACATTCCTCCAGGGATTCCCCCGGCTCCAGCTTGCCTCCGGGAAAACAGATCTCTCCCGGCTGGCGCCTTAATTTATTGGATCTTTTTTCAAATAATAAATATTTGGTTCCCGAGATATCAATCATAGGAATCAATACTGCATATTTCCTGTATTTTTCTTCTCCTATTATTCCCGGCTGCCGTCTTAAAAACTCTTCCTTCTTCAGAATAATAGCCTCCCTTGCACTTTTGGATAAATCACTTCATATAACATGATATGGACCATACAAGACAAATTCTACACGAAGATTCCCGGAATAACAATGGTTATTGTGGCTTTCCATGTTGAAACATCAAAAGCATGTGACAAACAGAAAATGAACAGGACATCCACACCAAGTATGAATGTCCCATTTTGATTATACGCCCCTGTTTCATTTTCAATTATAAATTCTTAGCTGTTCAATTTACAAAATCCCTATTATTCAATTACAAATTCCTGTGCTCCCATGAAGCCCGGAGCCACTTCGTATTTGTCAAAATATACTACCGGCTTTCCTTCTGAATTCAAGTAGAATTTCGTATTCTCATCCACGGTCGTGAATCCCTCCATGGAAGAATCGTTATCCGTTACTCCCCAATATACATAATCCGGGTTGGCATCTGCCCTTTCCTTCATCTGGCGGATAATGCTGTCATCTGCAATCTTCACATAATCCTCGCCTAATACGTCCTTTAAGGTAAGCTCTCTGTTCTCAGCCAGGTCAAGGTTGAAGAAATATTTCACATCATAGGCTCCATACCAGCTTTCGTCTGCAGACAGCATCAGGGAAAGGCGGTTTCCCTGGTCATATTTTACCTCATAGTCAACATTGATCTCTAAATCCCTTTTATTCCATTCTTCCTCCGTGCCGCCTGTGGAAAGGAATGCTTCCTTATCCGCCTGCATCCTTGCCTTTGCATCTGCCAGGTAATCCTCGACTATTTTATCGATTCTGGCGTTCACATCAGCGACAATGGGGGGTGTTCCCGTCACTCCTGCCTGTGTATCATTTGATCCCGCGCTGTTGACAGCTCCGGAAGTGGAAGATTCAATTGCATCATTCTGGTCCCCATCCATTACAACCTCCGGAACCTTCACTGTGATATTCTTATTATCCTCTGAGCTTTCGTAAGAACGCACCGTCAAAACTCTGGCGATTGCTCCAACAACAGGTAGTTTAGCTGCGCTCATTGCAAAGACTTCACTGGAATTCAGGACGGTTGTAAAGGATATCAGCACGACTGCCGCTGCTGCTGCCGTATACCGCAGGTAAGCGGCCGGCCGTCTTCGTTTGCTTATCGGGACTTCTATTACCTTTGACTGGCTAAACGTGTCTGCTCTGTTCTTGTTATTTTCAATCAGATCGTTTATATTCTGCTCCATTTCTTCCGGTATTTTAATATTATCATAAATTTCCTTTCCATCTTTTAAATTTTTCATATTTCTACCTCCATCTCTTTCTTTAAACGCCGTAAAGCGGCATATAATCTGGTTTTAACAGTATTTAGATTAACATCCAAGGCCTCGGATATCTCCTTTAAGGTCAATCCTTCAAAATAATGCAATATAACTATGCTTTTCATCTGCTCCGGCAGATTACATACCAGCTGATATACCTCCAGCTTCGCTTCATAGGCTTCCTCATAATAGATATCTTCCCTTATTTCGCCAGGCTCGCATAACACCTCCCTCTTGGATTTTCTTAGATAAGATAAGCTTTCATTTATCAGGATCCTATAAAACCACGTTGTAATTGCATTCTCATTTCTTAAATTCTGGTAATTCTCCAGTGCCTTGCAAATAGCATTCTGGACAATATCCAATGCAGCGTCTTTCTGGTAAACATAACAATATGCAATCCTATAAAATTTATCTTGATGCTTCAGGATATGTCCTACCAGCTCATCATAAATTGTAGTATTCAAGCCATTCACTGTTCCTCTCTCCATGAACTTATCATTTTGTGTATATTATATAGATAACCGTTGAAAGGAAAAAGTTTGGATTTTTTTATCATTTCTTTTTTGCTCCTCCCATTGTTTATGGTGTCCAATCTTTGTTTCCTTATTACTTTTAAAAATCCGCCATATATAGCTACAGCTTGACTGCATGAACCTGGAAAAGTATAATCATTTTAACCGGTAAAATTTTAAAAAGGAGGATGTCTATGCTTGAATTTAAATATGACACACAATTATTAATTGAAGGAAATAATCTTTCCGAGGATGAGATTAACGAATATATCACCAAAAATATCGAGGGTGACTGCTTACTTGCAGTTGGTGATGAGGAATTGATAAAGATCCATTTCCACACCAACACTCCCTGGAAGCTGCTGGAATATTGTGCTTCTTTGGGTGAGATCTATGATATTGTTGTGGAGGATATGGAAAGACAGTCAAAGGGACTTCACGGTTAATGGATAAGCTGCATACATGGTCGCTTTCCTAAATTTAATATTGCAGTAAAAATATTTTTATTTTAGATCATAAAAAACAACATAGGCATTTTAACCAACTATTGGTCAAAATGTCTATGTCATCACTAAAACTGCAACCCAGATCCATCACTTGATCCCATCTTCCCAAAATGCTATTCCCTGTTTTTTAACACTTGTGCAGGTACCATCTTACCCAGCCTTCCCACCAAGACCTGATTATTTACCAGATAGCAGAGCAGAATCCCGAGATAAATACCCCCATATATCCTCCAGGAAAAGGCAAGGTATATGCCGCAAGCCACATTAGAGATCAAATAAGGATACAGGGCATCCATGCACAGCTTTGATAAAGGGATGCAAAGAACTGCTCCAATGGCAATCAAAAAGAAATTCCCGTTTAAATATAACCGTTTGATCTCCTTCTTCCGATAACCAAATATCTTCATTAATGATATGGAGAAGGCTGAGCGGTCGACCATTACCTTTATCATCAGATACATGACAACAATAAAAATCAGTACCGCAGCCGAGACCATGGTCATGACCAGGGGGCGCATCTGGTTGATGAACACCTCGGAGCTTCTCATAATATCTTCCCTCGATATGGTGGCATAAAGCCTGCCCTCATCAATGGGAAGCGCATGATCGGATAATACTATATTATAATAATCTCCTTCCTGCCCAAACAGCCCGCGCATGGCATCCAGATCCAGGAATGCATATAGCCCCACCGAATATGGTACAATGTCTTTTACTGTAAATGCATAATTCTGATTATTCACATCATCCGTCAGTATCAGCTGATCCCCTTCTACAAGCTTGAATTTAGATGCCACTGCATCCGATATGGTAATCTCATTCTTTTTTTCTGATACATCTATGTTAAAATACGGGTTATCACCATCAATACCAAGCAGGCTGACATCCAGCCGGTACCCGTATGCCTCCTTTTTCAGGCTCTCCATATAGCAGGCTTCACCGCCTTCCGGAGCCTCCTCTGTCGGATACTTATAGGTGTACATATACTCATATTTTGTATCCTCCCCGCTTCTAACCTGAAAACTCCTGCTAAGCACATAACAATTCACTCCCAGCATCAGGATCAAGAGAGCAATAAACATTCCAAGGATTACTGTAAGGGCGGACCTGAGCTCGCGGAGCTGCTGCCTGAGCTGGAATCTTCTTACAAACCCAAGCTTACCCAGCTCGATATTCTTAATCCCGTTTCTCTTTTGCTCCATCCTCAGGAGCGACAATGCGGGCCTTTTCAGACTTCTACCGATTACAAAATAATTTACAAGAGCTGCAATCACCGGCGGCATTATGATACCGTAAAGCATCAGATAGGGCGGATATTGGGTTTTTAATAAGGGCAAGGAAAAATAACCGAGGGAATCCGCCATCTGGACATTGATCCCGCAGGGCATAAATCCAAGTACTGTTCCTGCTATCCCGCCCAGAAAGGTAACGGCAACCGGCAGAATCAGGTAATGGAGCACCAGCTGCTTCCTTTTCACTCCCAGGGAATACAAAGCGCCGATCACACTGCCCTCCTGCTCGATTCCATGTATGACAAAGACGGATATCACATAGGTAAACAAGGCCATGACAATCACACCGGCAGCTATTCCGGCATATTTATTGATCATAACATCATTTATGGAGGCTCCGATCCTCATATTGTTATCCCGGGGCATAAAGTAGGTCAGGTTATCATACTCAAACTGAAAATAATCAGAAACCAGCCCATCCGCCTCCTTCTTCAGTGCGGCAGCACCGGAGGATAATTTGGCCGCTCCCTTCCTGGCCTGTTCGGTTCCTGCCAGATATTCCTTTACCCCTTCCCGGAAGGTTCCCAGCTGTATCAGCTGATGTTTTGCCAAGGCCAGGTAATTGCCCAGTGTGGCATCGCGTTCACCATAAGCCTGGATTAAAGCCTCCAGCTGCCCGGCATATTGCTCCTGGGTGAGGGTTACAGGCAACCCGCTTTCCTGAAGCTTTTTGTTAGTGCTATTTAAGGCATTGGCAAATATCTCTTCTACCCCTGTCTCAATTTCCGGATTATTAACTATAATCCCGCTTAACCCGGTCTCAAGCGTCTCTGTCCCCTCAACCAGCTTCTGCATCCCCTCCTGTATCTCATTTTTAACCTTTTCCGCTTCCTCCAGAATTTCAAGAAAATAAGGATCCGTAATCTGGTTCCTATCCAGCTTGAATTTACGGATTAACTCCTTTAATTCATCATCCTGCATGGAACCATTGAGGAGGTAGCTGTATTGATATTCCTCGGCCCTGCTGCTCTTTCCTTCGGCCTTAAGCATATCATAGTCCTCTTTGCATACAAATGCGGTTCCAAAGGCATAGCTTTCTACACTGGAATCCGACATGCTTTTATAGGCCGCATCATAATCCGGCGTGCTGCCGATCCCGACCAGTTTAAAGCTCCTGCCTCCTACTGTGATCTCATTTCCCAGTCCCAGTCCATGCTGGTCAGCATAATGCTGTTCCAATACAATTTCGCCGCGCCCTGATGCGGTTGTCCCTTCCCTTAAACTAATCAGGTTAATCTGTTCCCTGTTCCGATAGATTCTGACCTCCGTCCTATCCTCTGGCCTGCCGCTCAATCCATCTTCCTTTTTCTTTCTCTGTTCCTTCCCTGCTTCTCCTCCCAGGACATAGTCCAGATAGAATTCCTGCTCCAGCGTGACCCCTTTTTCTTCAAGACCTGCAATTTCTCTTTTATTTAATGGAACAAACACACCAAACTGTCCATCCTCCACCCGGTTCTCCTGTTGGGCATTCCCCACACCCAGGATAATGGTCTCCGCCGCCCCAATAATGGAAACAACAATGTACATTCCCAGGACAATCAGAAGAAACAATGCGAAATAACGGAAAAAATTGCTCCTCAGCTCACGGAATACCCTTCTGCTTAACAGTTTCTGCATCTTACAAATCCTCCAATTCTGCTGCCGGAATTCGTCTTTCATTCATATAATCCTTGCTGATCTGCCCATCCTTGATCTTTATCACCTTATGTACCATATCCTTGATCGCATTATTATGCGTGACAATCAGCATCGTGGTCTTATACCTCTGGTTGATCTCCTCCAGCAGCACCAGTATGTCACGGGAAGTCCGGGAATCCAAAGCTCCTGTCGGCTCATCGCAAAGGAGAAGCTTTGGGTTCTTGATCAGCGCCCTTGCGATGGCACAGCGCTGCTGCTGTCCTCCGGACAGCTGTGAAGGGAATTTGTGCTGATGCTCCTTAAGCCCCAGCTGTAACAGCAGTTCCTCCATAGGCAAGGGGTGCTCCGTCAGATATTCGCATACCTGAATATTTTCACGGACTGTCAGGTTGGGAACCAGATTATAAAATTGGAATATAAAACCAAGGTTATCCCTCCTGTAATCTGCCAGCTCCTCCGGCTTCAGGTTCACAATCTCCCTGCCGTCCACCTGGATGGAGCCGGAATCCAAGGTATCCAAACCTCCGATTGTATTCAGGAAGGTCGATTTTCCGGAGCCGCTGGGTCCATAGATCACGCACATCTGTCCCTGTTCAATCCCTGTCGTAATCCCCTTTAATACCTCAACATAGCTGCCTCCGCTTCCATAGCTTTTCTTCATATCTTTGATTTCCAAGTACATATTACCCATCCTCCTTTACGCTTATTTATGCCTTTTATTAATAAGTTCTGGTTTGTCAATAACTCCTGCTTTGCCAATCCATTCTGCCTTACTAATTAATCCTGCCTTACTAATTTCCTGCCTCGCTAATCCATCCTGCCCCACTAACTAATACTTGCTTTTGTACCCAACCTTTTCTTGCTGATTAAGGCTGCTTTACTCCAAATTCCATGGTAATGATAATATTTTCCGATAACATAACACTGTTATGTTATGAGGAAAGAAAAAGGAAGTCCCTGTCTTCCTTTTAAAACATACCCGACCAGCCATATTGCATGAATTTTATCATATTCTCCATCTGAAGCATTGCTTCCTTCCTCGGTACACGATGCTCAATAAGCTGTGCAAAGGAGGATATCTGCATGTGGGCAATCCAATGAACCATATAATCATTCATCCTGCCAGCCTTTTTTATCTCTGCTACCTTATCAGCTAATTTACGGTAATGCTTTTCTGCCATGTCAACGAACTGGTCGAAAAGCTTCTCATAGGCAGAGCCTTCAGATTTCATAAGCAGCAGGTCAAAGGAGTCAAAATGGTCATATATAATGTCCAGGACAGCCTTCGCCTGACGCAGATCCTCCGCAGAATCCTCTTCCATATGCCGCTGCATAAGCGTCTCCTGCATCTCCTCCACAAAATGCTGCTGTATTACTGCTATAAGCTCCTGCAAAGGTCCTTCCACCAATTCCCGGAACAGATCATTCTTATCCCTAAAGAAAAAGTAAAGTGCGCCGGTTGTTACCCCGGATTCCCTGCAGATGCTGCGGAGGGATGCATTGCGGTAGCCCTTTTCCAGAAACTCCTGCCGGGCTGCCAACAATAGTTTTTCCCTTGTCTGTTTATCTGAACTCAAGCCGGCACCTCCACAATCAAAAATATTTGTACACCGAGAAACGGCACGAGATAACACCGTTATGTTATCTCGTTTCGCGTCATTTGTCAAGAATTATTTATCCCCGAACTTTCCCCTTAACTTGCAAGTAAGCCTGCTGGGATATTCTGCCTGCTGGGACTACCCTCTATAATCATGCTCCAAAATACTTTTTTGCAGCCTTATAACCCTGCATATATAAAAACCAGTACTTCTCATCATACGCTGTAACATCAAAATCCACCGGGCTGATACCCTGGGTATCGACTACAATTGATCTTTCCTTATTCAAGGGATTGCTGTCATAGATACCCTGCTGAATATAGGAAGCCGCATGCAGCAGGCTCTCGATATAGGTAAGAAGGCAGTCAATCTCTTTGTAATTCAGCTGCTGCATAAACCGCACCCCCAAAGTCTCCATATTCACTCCATAATATGGATCCAGGTTAAATTTAGGGGTGTCAAACAGGTTAAGGGGGTAATTATTTAATAATCCTCCATCGCAAAAGACAGTATTCATGGATGTTCCATTGGCAGCCTCCTTCTGAAGCTTTACCGCCTCAAAGAACAACGGTATCGACATTGATATCCTGACCGCCGTTGCAACCTCCATCAAAGGAGTTGTTTCATAGGAAAATACCCTGGAGGTTTTCATCGAAAGATCCGTCCCAATGATGTACAGGTCATAAAAGGGACGGTTCTCTTTGTGAAGGTATGGGTTTTTAAAATCCGTGAAGGTATAGGGAGGATGCTTCTTACGGATATCAAATTGGTCAGCAATCACCCTCTGTATCCAGGAATAGAAGTATTCTGTCGAAAACCATCCGTAGTCATGCAGCAGCCGGTAGATGCAGTTGATATCCCCGAACAGCTCATCAAGCCCTGCTTTGACCTCCTCCGGTATCAGCTTCAGCTCATTAATTTCTGTCTTTTCCGGTATCTTCTTATAATCCAGGGAAGCCGCTATGCTTTCAATCTGTTCAAAGGGAAGGTTAAAGCTCATGATACAGGCCGTAATTGCACCGGCCGAAGTCCCCGCAAGCCTCTGCAGCCCGCCAATCCGTCCCCTCCGGTACAGGTAATCCAGCACACCCAGGTAGGAGGTGCCTAAAATGCCTCCTCCTTCAAATACCATATTCTTGATCTGATATGCCAAGCTATCACCCATTTACAATATAATACTAAATTATATGCCGGCATAACATGACCCATGAGTATGAGAGATCTCTTCCAGCAATGCTTCACAGCCCCGGTATACATCCTGATAGGTCTGGTCAAAGTCACCGGTGTACCAGGGATCAGCTATATCCCCTGGCATGCTGGTGTAATCCAGAAGCCTCCTGACCTTGTTCATGGAATCCTCACCGATAATTCTGCGCATATTTATAATATTTCTTTGATCCATGGCGATTATGTAATCATAGTCCCTGTAGTCGGCCCTTGTTATCTGGACCGCCCTTTTTCCTTCCGTAGAGATGCCATGGGCACTTAAGATCTTTCTTGTTCCGGGATGAACCGGATTGCCTATCTCCTCCGTGCTGGTGGCAGCTGAGGCTATATCAAATTTATCAGCCACCCCTTTTTTCTTCACCATATCCTTGAATACAAATTCCGCCATAGGGGAACGGCAGATATTGCCGTGGCAGACAAATAGTACTTTTATCATAATCATATTCCTCCGTAAACTCTGTTAGCGCATATATAAACAATCCACCCTTAAGCACTAAATTATCTACATACTTTGATTTTTCGAGTCTCCTTAAAAATTCCTCTTGACAAAACAGCTGTAAACACAACTGATGACTTCTGCCTGTTTTGCTATTCCACCAAATTTTCTTATAACACTTTTTGTTATTTCTTTTTTATCCATAGAATCACCATTTTTAAAAAACTAATTTTTATATTTGTGTCTTTTTTATAGTATATGCTATTTCTAAAAAAACTCAATAAAAATTTGGTTAAAGAAAAGCCCATGCACCTGATATACAAATGCATGAGCCTACTCATTTCCTAACTGCTTTACTTATGCCCTAAGTGTAAGCTCCCCAAATTCCTTTGGCTGGAATATATGCTCCATCCTTGGCATTGAGATACCTAAGGTCTCCTTTAGTACATCCTCTACTGTCTCAACCGGTATGATAGTCAACTGCTGCCTTACCTCCTCCGGCACATCCTTTAAATCCGCCACGTTATCCTTGGGAATCAAGGCCTTAGTAATGCCGGCACGCTGGGCTGCCAGCAGCTTCTCCTTCAGGCCTCCGATTGGAAGTACGGCACCCCGGAGGGTGATCTCACCAGTCATGGCCAGCTTTGGATCCACCTTAACCCCTGTCACTAAGGACGCAAGAGCCGTAAATAATGCAATACCGGCAGACGGGCCGTCCTTTGGCACCGCTCCTGACGGAACATGGATGTGTAAATCCCGTTCCTTAAAATTGATGGAATTGAGGGGCAGCCTGGATTTTAGTAAGCTTAGGGAAATCCTTGCGGATTCCTTCATCACATCACCCAGCTTACCGGTCAGGATGACCTCTCCGCCTCCTGCCATATCCGTCGCTTCTATAAATAGGATCTCCCCGCCCACCGGTGTCCAGGCCAGGCCTGTAACAACTCCGGGAGGATTATCCTGCTGTACCATATCATGCCTGGATACCTTCCTACCCAGGATATCCTCTAGCTGCTCTTCCTTTACCTGGTATGGAATCTCTGCCTTATTCGATACAATTTTCTCAGAAGCCACTCTGGCAATCCCGTCCAATTGCTTCTTTAACCCTCTGACACCAGCCTCCAGGGTGTATTCACTGATAACCTTCCTGATCACTTCATCGGAAATCACCAGCTGCTCCTCCGTCAGACCGTGCTCCTCAAGGGTCTTGGGAACCAAATGGTTCTTAGCAATATGGAATTTTTCCTCTGAGGTATAGCTTGAAATCTGTATTACCTCCATCCTGTCTAACAAAGGCTCTGCTATGCTCTCTGTGGAATTTGCAGTTGCAATAAAGAACACATCCGACAGATCATAAGGTAAATCCAGATAATGATCCGTAAAGGTGTTGTTTTGCTCCGGATCCAGTACCTCCAGTAAGGCGCTTGCCGGATCCCCGCTATAGCCTCCGGTCATCAGCTTGTCTACCTCATCCAGGACCATTACCGGATTGGTTGTGCCGGCCTTCCGGATACTCTGGAGGATTCTCCCGGACATTGCACCGACATAAGTCCTGCGGTGCCCGCGAATCTCTGATTCATCCCTGATACCACCAAGGCTGAGACGGATATATTTCCTGTCAAGGGCTTCTGCAATGCTTTTACCCAAACTTGTTTTTCCTGTTCCCGGAGGTCCCACCAGTAAAAGGATGGAGCCCTTTTTATCCTTCTTTAGCTGCATGACCGCCAGGTGCTGGATGATCCTGTCCTTTACCTTCTCCAGGCCATAGTGCTGGCCATCCAGGATGCGTCTCGCCTCCGCCAGATCCACCTGCTTACTCTCTGCCTTTTTCCAGGGAAGTGAGACCATAAATTCCAGATAATTGCGTATCACATTATATTCTGTGCCATTAGGTCCCTGGGCCTGCAGCTTATCCAGCTCCTCAAGTGCCGCTTCCTTAATATCCTCAGGCATCTGTGCCTCTTCGATCCTGGCTGAATATTCCTTATCCTTCTTTGTCCGGCCTTCCTTGCCCTCGTTTAACTCTTCCTGGATTGCCTTAAGCTGCTCCCTTAAGACCTGCTCCCTGTAATGCTTATTCGCTTTTTCTGAAAACCTCTCTGCCATCTGAATCTGAAGTCCGATTGCTTCCTTCTGCTTTAGAAGATAATCCATAAAACGTAGGCTCCGCTCCTTCATGGACGGGGTGGCAAGCAGTTCATATTTCTCCTCATTGGAGATGGGCATAAACTGGGCGAGGTATACGATCAGTGAATTTAACTCCTGGAAGCCGTCAACCACAGAGATATAACGCTCCCCATTGGGGAACTTTTCACTGATTTCCCTTGTGATTTTCTTAATATAAGCCAGCATGTCCCCCTGGCTCTTTTCATCCATATCCTCAAACTCCGGGCTCTGCTCAAATTGGCTATAGATATAATCCTCCTCTATATTCAAGGCTTTTACCTCAATCCTGTCCAGCACCTTAATGGTAAGCTGGACGCCCTTGTCCGATTCCTGCACATCATCAATCTGAAATGAGATTCCAATTTTATAGAAATCATCCTCGGAAACACCCTTCTGGTTAAAATTCTGTTTTAAGGGTAATGCGATGTTGGCCAGCTCCTCATCCTCCAGATATCTGATCTGCTCTTCACTCAGATTGCTGACGTTTAGCTTTGTGACTGCCCCCGGCAGTAAGACTATATTCGAGATTGGGATAACAATTCCCATCCTTGCGTTTTTCTCTGTATTCATCATACAAATCCCTTTCCTTTCTGGTTTACATTCATAAGTGAATGTTCGTTTAATAAACTGTGAAATGATTGCGAGACCTTTATGAATTACTGCCTCCACATAGAATCTCGCTAAAATTATTCTATTAACAATGCTTTCTGGATAATGTAAATCAATTCCCGGAGCAGCTCTTCCTTTTCCTCCCTGCTTTTACAATGGTCCACTGCAATTGACTTAACCGGATAAAACATAATAGCCATCAAATTGTCGTTGCTATAGTTTTTTATAATCTGGTTATTCTTCATCTCTATAATCAGGTCATTAATTTTATAGAGCCCCTTGTTCCTCCCGCAACGGTTTGCAAGGGATGGACAGTGGGAAAACTGTTCTACAAAGTTGAATATCTCTCTATTTCCACAGATGTAATTATAATAGCTGGTAATAAGCATCTCGATCATCTGCTGACCCTGCATTTCCCGGTCTATGCTGTCTATCAGGTAGTCAAAGATTTCTTCCGCATATTCATTGTAAATATCCTGAAGCATAATCTCCTTATTTTCAAAATAGATATAAACCGTCGCAGGAGAAACTCCGGCTGCCTTAGCAATTTTCGAGATAGAGGTACCATGGAACCCTTCCTCAAGAATCAACTTTATTACTGCTTCCTTTATGCTCTTTTCTTTCTCATCATCTCTTTTACGCATTTGACCACCTCGTACTTTTATAATAAATGATCATTCGTTTATTGTCAATATTTTTTATGCAAATTATAAGCTTGAAAATTACAAACTAAAATCACAAAGGAAATTTAAAAAACTGAAACCAGATTAAGCTCAAGCCATTGCCCTTTCCTTTTCAGTTCGTACTTTCCTGGTATTCACCTAGTGTTTTTACCTAGTGTTTTCCCATAAAATTTTTGTTGATATTTGTCCATAAAGATGATACGATATGCTTCGTGCGCCCTGTGCGTAAAATAAAACACCTGAAAGGACGTTATCCATAATGTCAACTCAAACAAACCAATCAAACATAGCCAATCCGGCGCCTCTGGGCTTACTGGGCTTTGGAATGACAACCTGCCTATTAAACTTACATAATGCAGGCTTTATTAAGCTTTCCATTGTCATCGTTGCCATGGGCTTTGCCTTGGGCGGAGCTGCCCAGATCATCGCAGGAATTATGGAATTCAAAAAAAATAACACCTTTGGGGCAACTGCTTTTACAGCCTACGGCTTCTTCTGGTGGTCCCTGATCTTAATCTGGATCAATCCCTTTTCAAGCATTGAAGCTGCCGACCCTGCAAGCATGGGCTTCTACTTAGGACTATGGGGTATTTTCACCCTGTTTATGTTCATTGGTACCCTGAAGCATAACCGCGGGTCACAGGTCGTATTCGGCTCCCTGACGGTCCTGTTCTTTTTACTTTCCCTCGCCAACTTCACCGGATCTGATGCGGTTCACACGGTGGCAGGCTATGTAGGCATCCTCTGCGGAGCTTCTGCCATATACAATTCCATGGCTCAGATTTTAAACCAGGAATTTGGCAAGACCGTAATGCCCTTGTAATTTTTGAATTATTCCAGGTGAGGTAATCCGAATCTGCCAGCAGCATGACCTTAAAAATAGAATTTTGAGAAAAGATAGGTAAAAAATATCGGTTTAAAAATGCCGGCTAAAAAATATTGACTTTAAAGATAGAATTTATGAAAAGGGAGACATCCACCAACTAGAGGAGGATGTCTCCCTTTTCATAAATTCCAAAAACATTCTATTTTCACATTTGCCACTAGACCAAATTTGCACCACGGCATATCAGGTACAATATGAATAAATGCACCGGATAAAAAGCATAAAAAATATATTTCAATCTTAATCCGCGGGTACCGTTGTAAAGGCGGATGAAAATCAGATTAATAAAGCTTGTTATTTCCATTGGTGTCATAATCGTAAGTGTGATGCATGCTCCCAGCATGGATTTAAAATGACTTTTACGCAGTCCGTATACAACGGCCACCGTCAGCACGCCAAAACCCGAATAATCCGTCCTTAATAAATCCGCCACCACCATACCAATCATTAATACGAAGAGATCCGCAAAACGCAGGCTGGCTGTCTGGAGTGACGTCTTCTTGCACATGATCGCATATACAACCAAAGCAACAGCAGCAAAAACTATGCCCAAAATAACTGCAGCCCCTATACCGGTATCTGCGGTCGTTAATCCCATGGCATTTAAGGTTTGCCCGACGACTGCCATAATCTTATATATGAGAAGCGCTACATAGCCGCCAACTGCCAGCGCACCAAGCACCCCTAAAATAGACAGCCAGGGCTGCACTTTTTCCGTATTGTCTACCTTCTTGGTATGCTCTGCTTTTTCCTTGATTGTCTTAAAGCCAATTAAGATTAATAATCCGATCAGCAGCGTGAAGAACACGTTCTGATGGGTGCCTTCCAGAACCTTGTTATTAAACGCCAGGTCAAAGGGTATCTCTGAAATAGCCGCAAACAGGGCTAAGCGTACCGCATACTTTGTAACATTCCTTGTATGTAGGAAGCCTTCTACAAGCAGAAAGCAGAAGATCGGGAATGCTATCCTGCCGATTAACCTCATTACCATCATTGCACCATTCAGAAAGGCATTATCCGCATAAAACTGCATTGTAGCCTGGACATCAGTCGGATCCAGGTTGTTCATTCCCCGGGCAACCAATGTATTTTGCAGGATGGTAGCGGCCGTATGGTCAATCAGCATGGTAAAAATAGCAATCAATTTCAATGTACTGCCGCTGATTCCCCTCTTTCTCCCAGCCGTTGCCATCCCAGGATCCATCATTGAAGCATCATTCATATCCATATCAAAGCCTCCTGTTTTTCTTCTTAAGGACTATTTAGCCAACAGCGTTATGTGCTTATAAACGTAAAAGCTGCCACAAAGCACCGATCCCGGCGCCGTCTGCCCGGGCGCAACTAAATAATTACCTTTTTATAACAATGATATGGTAAACCGAAATCTTCAAAAATGCAACATAAATTTCATAATTTTCCAATTACAACTGTAAACCAAGCCTGTTTTGCCCCTGCTTCGGCCAATATAGCCCATACTGCTGCATGCCGGGACAACGTCCACCGGATATCCCGGCTGCCGGCTCCTTAATATTCTCTTCTCGCATAATTTCCTGTGATATTTTCTACCGTAGAGCTGCTGTCAACATACAGGGCTCCGCTGCAGTCAATACTATTTATCTTACAATTTGGCCCGATGGTGATATCCGTCCCATTGACCGTATCCGCCGTTACTCCGCTGAGCTTTATCGTGGTTGCTTCAATCAGCTTGATATCTGATTTTGTCGTTTTAAATAGTTTAACAATCCGGTTCACTGGAAAGTGCGTTTCGATTGTAATATTATCGCCATATACCTCCCTTGCGGTGATACATCCGTCGGCCCTTAATAAATCAGCATAGATTTCCCCGCCGGTTCTAATTACACCTTCACAGCTGATCTCCGCTGCTTCCAGCTTCGCCCCTTCCTTTAAATTAAATACACCTGAGACAATTACCTTCTTTGCCCGGATATTGGACTTAAAATCAGCAACGCCCTGGCAATACATCCTTCCTGCCTCAACCTCACCTCCGCAGGTGAAGACGCCCTCGATTTCAATATCCTCTGCCTTTATATTGTCAGAGCAGCTGCTGACACCCTGTAATTTAATACTGTCATATTCTCCGCCGCTAACTCTTCCTACTCCTTCCAGCTTCAAACCTTTCATAAGCATACCTCCATTTCCGCTGTTTACAGCCATTTCCTTCAAAATGCTTCGCTATACAATTCCTATTTCTTAAGCCATCTTATTTCTTATTTAATAAATAGATGCTTATATTTCATCTTTATCTTATCTGTTATTTCGCTAAGCGCAAGTTCTTCCTTCAGCTCCACCTCATTATCAAAGCTCATTGCCACGGAATTCGGGGTAAAGACTGTGTGATATTCCTCTCCCACCGTAAAGATGGTACAGAATATAGTTACTGTTTTATGCTTCAGCGCTGCTGCCGCGCTCTTCTTAAGAAGGTTCTTCGCCGCTTCCCCTGATAACCCAAGCCTTTCTGCAGCCTGGGAGATTGCGATGGAAAGCGCTACCTCAAAGAATTCAAACTGGTCTTCCCCGAACACCTCAGGCAGAACCTCCAGCAATTCCTTATTAATTTCCTCAACCTCCGTCAAATCCCCAAGACTGATCTTCTCGACTGATGATTCAGGAGAAAGTATCTTTGCCAGCTCTTCTAAGGAATATATGTCCTTTAAATCGAGGATTGATTTTATCCTGCTTAAGATCTGTTCCCTGGGGAAAAAGGTCTCCTGTCCGGTATATGCTGATTGCTTAAGAAACCATTCCTCCGGTATTAGCCGCTCCCTCTTCCAGCGGTACAGCTGTCCATAGGATATTCCAGTGACCGCCAATAAATCCTTTTTTGATATCAGGTTCATTTATACCACCTCCGTAACGTAACATTGTTTTATTATATATTTGAATGTAACATAACATTGTTTCACTGTCAACTACTATTTTATTTTTCTTGAAAACAATTCATAAAAATAAGGTTGACACCAGGAATACTACAAAGGATAATAGAGGTTATCAGAAGTTCATCATCAAATTCAGACAGGAAAGGGCCTACATATGAAAAATGATTTATTTACCATTGGGCAATTTACAGTACATGGCTATGGATTAATGATTGCCATCGGAGCCATATCTGCTTATATTCTCGCCGAATACAGGGCTAAGAGGAAAGGAATGCAGCATGAATTAATTTTTAACCTCTTTTGGTGGTGCCTGGGCGGAGGTATTATTGGTGCAAAGCTTTTATATTTGATTACACAGATCAAGAATATTATTGCTGATCCTTCCCTCCTGCTCCATTTTTCAGAGGGCTTTGTGGTATACGGCGGTATCATAGGCGGCATTTTAGCGGGCTATCTCTTCTGCTTAAAGCATAAATTAAGCTTTTTAAAATATTTTGACCTTGTTATGCCCTCCATTGCCTTAGCCCAGGGCTTCGGCCGGGTTGGCTGCCTGCTCGCGGGCTGCTGCTATGGGGAAGAGACGTCCCATGCCTTTTCCCTTGTTTTTCATGAATCGAAGTTTGCCCCAAATGGGGTTCATCTGATTCCAACCCAACCGCTCTCCAGCATCCTTAATTTTGTACATTTTGCTGTGCTCATCCTCATTTCAAAAAGAGTGAAGGCTGACGGTCAGGTTGCTGGTTTTTACCTGATCTTCTACAGCGCAGGACGTTTTATCCTGGAATTTTTCCGGGGGGATATCGAACGGGGTAAGGTTGGTGTCCTTTCTACCTCCCAGTTTATTGCGATTTTTCTCTTCCTGATCGGTGTCGGGATCGTGGTGGTAAGGGGATTACAGGCGAAAAAAGTATCTGTGGAGGCTCCTGAAGCGGAAGCGGAGGAGACAGAGGAAGAATAAACAAAGAAGGAATAGTCAAGGGAATAAATAGATAGGAATAAGCTGAGAAGGAATAAGTAACGAAGGAATAAGCAACGAAGGAATAAAACGAGCGGAATAAGCAAAAAAGGAATAAAACGAGCGGAAATACGCTGAAAAGGAATAAAATTAAGAAAAAAATAAGATAAGATCTATGAAAAATACAACGGGCAGGAGTCAGCTGGGTTATCCTATATACCCAAGGGCTCCTGCCCGATTTTATGAATTGTTATAATGTTATCTTCAGTAAGAAATCATAGGTCTGTTCCTTGCTGTTATGAAAAGTATTTTTTTAGAAGCAACGGAAGAAGAAGATTCTTTGTATGTTAATTCTTTCATATTCCCAACGGTTTCTTCTCCAACGGAACCCTTCTACAAACTGCCTTCCCACAAAGGTCGGATAGAACCAGAAGCTGTTTCCGTTCATAAGCCAGATATAGGTAAAGCGGAAGAGGCATCCCCTTAAGTCCCCCGGCCTTACAAACCAGCGCCCTGGACCGCCTGGCTGGTTCATTCCAGGTCCCATCATCGACCTTTGGTTCATATTAGGTCCTTCCGGAGTAAAGTTAGGCGGAGCCGTCCTCGGTGCTGCTCCCATTCCGGGTGCTCCGGGAGGCGTACCGGGCGTACCGGGTCTCTCATCCCTGTCACGGTCACGATCTCTGTCGCGGTCTCTATCCCTGTCACGGTCCCTATCGCGGTCACGGTCATTATTTCTTCGATTCCTATTATCTGGATTTCCCTGGGGGTATCCACCGGGGAAAAATTGCTGGCTATTCATTTTCATTTCATCATTGGAGTCATTGTTATCGTATTGATGACTCAACAGTAACAGTCCTTTCCTCATATATTACTGATACCATTGTATGTATCAGTACATAAAAGGTGAAAAGCTACTTCGTAACTATGTTACCGAAGTAACGCAGCTACGATACCCCAACGTATATAAAATAGACGCAGCTGCCATACCCCAGCGTATATAAAATAAACACAGCTGCCATATCCCAACGTATATAAAATAAATGCAGTTGCTATACCCCAATATATAATTTTAACAGCTTTAAGGTATTTTCAAGACCGCTCCTATGGGTCCGCTCCATTCCATGGGAAGCATGTACCCCCTGTCCAATTAAGGCACCACGGACATTATTGCCTCCTGACAGGGCTGCTGAAACATCAGAGGCATAGTGGGGAAAGATATCAACGGCGTAGTCCACCCCATTTTCCTTTGCCAGGGCGATCAAGCGGCTTGTCATTCCATAATCATAAGGCCCCCTGGAATCCTTGGCGCAGATGGATACCTTATATTCCGACCCGTTCAGGTCATCTCCCACCACTCCCATATCTACGGCCAACAGCTCGGTGATATCCTGGGGTACCCAGCTTGCACCAAAGCCGACCTCCTCATAATTACTGATCAGGATCTTAAGCGTGCTGTCCGGCACGGCATGCTGCTTTGACATTTCCTTAAGCATTCCCAGAATAAGGGCCACGGAAGCCTTATCATCCAGATGCCTGGATTTGATAAAGCCACCCTCCGTATATTGGAAGTTTGCATCAAAGCTTATATAATCCCCATTCTCAATACCCAGGGCCAGTACATCCTCCCTGCTTTTCACCGGCTCGTCAATCCGGATGAGCATATTGCGTTCTGCACGCTCCAGCGTACGGGCGTCGTCATAGCTGTGGACGGAAGGGCTTTTCACCAGGATGGTCCCTGTGTATTTGCGGCCATCCCGTGTATGGATGCTGCAATAGGCTCCCTCCACGCTATGCATGGTATATCCTCCAACCAGGGTGAATTTTAAGGTTCCCTCCGCATCAATGGAACGGACCATCGCCCCTAGGGTATCCACGTGGGCCAAGATTCCTGCTACCCTTTCATTTTTTCCTTGAACCGTAATAATAAGGCCGCCCTTATTGGTATACTCACTGGAGTACCCAAAGCTTTTTGCCTCCTCCTCCACAAAGGCCATTACTTCCCCGGTAAAGCCGGAAGGGCTGGGTATATTTACGAGCCTTTCTATTGTTTTAATAATATATTCCATCGTCTCCATGGCAATCTCCTCATAGCTTTCGTAATAATTTCCTGCTGATATAACATTATATAGCAATCAGCCTGCAAAAACAAGTAAACCGGATTACAGGATTATGGCTCTCCATAAGTAAACCGGATGCTGCCGGGTGCCAGCTCCTGATAACCCGCTTTTTATGTTTCACATTTTTTTCACTTTTCACACACAAATCACCCACATTTCCAATTTATGATTAATCTGGAAAAAATACATAAGATATGGGAATATACCAGAATTATTTTTATAACTACTAATATACGTAAGAGAGGACTCCATATGAAAAACAAATCTTTCTTTTCCATCCGGACAAAAATCACACTTCTATGCACCTGCTCCATTATCCTGGCCGTGTTTGTAACCTGCTTTTACATGGTAAGCATATCAAAAAGGGCAATCACGAACAGTACGGAAGTAATCATGCAGCAATTAGCCGGCTCTTATCGCAGCAGCCTGTCGGATACCATCACGAAAATAAGCCAGTCCGCTAATTTCATGATGAGCTCAGCCTCCATATCCTCCTTCGTGGATTCCGGGGGAAGGGAAAATGCGGAGCAGGTTGCAGAATACGCCTCCATGTTCCTGAATTCCAATACCTCCTGTGAAGCTATCAGCATTGTTGACAAGAATGGTCTTGTGCTATATAGCTCGGATGCCGGCCTCCTTGGCAAGGATTTATCCGGGGAAGCCTATTTCACCGACATGGTATCCAGCGGGCTAAGTGCAGAGGGAAATGTATTCCTATCCGAGACCTCCGGGGAAGCCTGTGTCACCTTTGCCATACCGCTCCGCACCGATATGCAGATCGGATTCGGCGCAGATGGAGCCCTACCCCCGGCAACGGAGTCGGGCACAGAAGCTGCCGCCTCCTCCCTCTCTTCTGATCCAAAGGTATCCCCTGTCATACCGGAAAGCAGCGCACCCGGGAGCCAGACTCCCGTTACCGAATTCACCGGTGCCATCATAACCTCTGTCAAGGTTTCTGAATTTAGCAGTATTCTTTCCAGTGTCAAGGTGGGCAGCTATGATACCGGCTATGCTTATATCCTGGATTCCGCGGGAAATATCATTTACCATCCAACGGATGAGCTGATTGGTACCAAGCTGGATATCCCGGAAATCAACAGCCTGATTTCCCAGGCCCAGGAAGGAACCACCCCGGAAAAAAATATTATCACCTATCAATATAACGGCACCGAAAAATACGCAGGCTATAGCATTGAGCCGGGCAGCCATTGGATTGTCTTTACTGTTGCAGACCAAAAAGAGGTTTTAGGGTCACTTAACATTGCCTCTTCAACCACAATTATCATAACCATTGTATTGGCAGCCATCGTAAGCCTGCTGGCCTTTCTCATCACGGGCACCATCACCATATCCATCAAAAACATTACCCAGCTAATCAATAAAACCGCTGAACTGGACTTTACCGGCGACACAAACCATAGCAGCCTCTCCCGGAGGCAGGACGAAACAGGCGAGATGAGCCGGGCAATTGAAAAAATGCGGGATATTATGAAGGAAATGGTCTTGCAGATCAGTGAGGTATCGGCACAGATTACAGCTTCCTCAGACAGCCTGAATACAATCTCCTATTCCGTAAATGAGCATGCCGCCGATAACTCTGCAACTGCAGAGGAGCTATCCGCCGGAATGCAGGAAACGGCAGCGACGACCGAGCAGATCTATACCACCGTTGAACAGATCGGGGGCAGATCAAGGGACATCACTCAAAAGGTTTCCCTTGGCGCGAAATTGTCCATGGATATCATAGCCCGGGCAACAGAGCTTTCAGCTGCCACGTCACAGGCGGCACAAAAGACAGAGCACATCTATGACGAGGTCAAATTAAAGACAGCTGCCGCGATTGAACAGGCCAAGGCCGTTGAGAAAATCCAGCTCCTGACCAATACGATCAAGGACATTGCGAACCAGACAAACCTGCTTTCCCTGAACGCCTCCATCGAAGCAGCCCGGGCAGGGGAGGCAGGCCGCGGCTTTGCAGTGGTAGCTGGTGAAATCAGCTCCCTGGCCAATCAATCCGCAGCTACTGTTACTAATATTACGGAGACCGTAAATGAGGTCTATGGGGCAGTCAATAATTTATCCAGAAGCCTGGAGCAGACCCTCCACTTCATTAGCTCCAATGTACTGACGGACTACCAAAGCTTTCTTAGCAGCAGCGAAAAATATAATACGGACGCGGGAACCATGAGCGAAACCATGGAAAGCATCCAGGAACAGATTGATCTTTTGAACAACAATGTCCTTGGTATCATGGACTCCATCTCCGAAATCAACCAGATGGTTGGGGAGGCCTCCACCGGTGTTAACGATGTAGCGGAGAAAAATACTGATATTGTGGCATTGACCGGCAAGACCCAGGACATGGCTAAGAAAAATAACGATTATGCAAATTCCCTAAAGAGAATCGTTGATAAATTTAAGCTGTAGCTTCTGGTCTCATCCCCAGCCTTCGTATTTACTATACCTACATTAAGCCCCCTGTTCTGTGTGCTAACCGCTGCATAGGACAGGGAGCTTTTTTATATCCCAAATAATTTTTAACAATCCGATAAAATAATTGAAGATAACCACCCACCTCCTGCGTTATAATGTTATGTAGCAGGCAAGGGATCCCAAATTGCCATACTAATTGAACAAAATATGCAATCCAAACCACAAGACAAGGTATTGCAGGACAAAACTATATAAATCGAAAGGTACAGGTATATAAACATGAAAAAAACACTTATAATCCTAGCTCTTCCCATACTGTTTTTCTTCTCCCTATCCTCCGGCAAGAGAATTATGAAATGGCGTACGAGACGCAAAAGAAGCCGCATGGCAAAATTAACCTAAAATCAGTTTCATATATTTGACAGAAAAAAAATCATTCCAACCTGAAGACAAATCAAATATACTATCGTTATAGCTATCGAAAGGGTGAAGGGAGGCGGAAAACATAAACAATGAGCAATATTATGAATACTTGATTGACACGTACCAAAATTTAATCTTTTCAATATGCTTTAAAATTGTCCATGATTATTTTGATGCGGAAGACCTTGCCCAAGAAACCTTCCTCTCCGCCTACAAGCATTTATCTGATTTTGACCGGCAATATGAAAAAGCCTGGCTGAGCCGGATTGCCACAAACAAATGCCTTGATTTCATCAAACGGTCAGACCGGAAAAGCATCCCGACCGAGGATGAATACTTTACCAGCCAAAGAAATCCGGAGACTTCTCCGGAAGAAAATATACTCGAGCAGGAGGTCCGGCTCCAGCTTTCAACCCGGTGTAACAGCCTGAAATCACCTTACCGTGAAATCGCTCTTGATCATTTTTACCGGGAGCTGTCGGCAGCCGAAATTGCCGCCAACACCGGAAAAAACCTAAAAACAGTCCAGACCCAGATTTACCGGGCAAGGGCATTGTTGCAAAAGACCTATCGAAAGGGGGCGCTGCTGAATGAATGAACATAAACATCTTACGGAGGCACAAATTTATGCCTTCCGTCACGAATTAATGAGCATGGAAGAAAAAGAACTCTTCCTCGGGCATATCTGCACCTGCGATTACTGCTCTGGTTTATTCGCAGAAGCGATGTCTGAAGAAATAATTGCTGCCCCAAGGGACATGAAGGATAACATTTTAAAGGCGACTAAGAGGCCAGAGGTACAATTGGCGATAAGGGCAAAGCAGACCTCAAAGCAGATGCAGCTCTTCTTATACAGCTTAAAGGTCGGAAGCGCTACGATCCTGGCCCTGCTGCTGTTAATGCTTACCGTTAATTTTAAAGAACCGCTGAATATGCTCTCCTCCCCTATTCCTAGACCCCCGATAGAGCACCACATACCAGAAAAAGATACCCAGTCCCTCACTTCTAGGATATGGGATAATATGAATGAGTTTAGCAACAATATATTGAATTTTTCGAATAATATTATGAAAACGGAGGTAAAAAAATAATGATCAGAAAAAAGAACGGCTTTTTAACATTTTGTTTTTCCCTGTTACCTGGTGCCGGCCAGATGTATATGGGCTTTATGAAGAGGGGCTTAAGCTTAATGTCCGCATTTTTCCTGCTGATCTTCCTGGCAATGTTATTAAGGACCGAGGCTATTATGCTTATTATGCCAGTCCTTTGGTTTTACGCATTCTTTGATACCCACAACCTGCGCGCTATGCCGGAGGATGAATTTTATGCACAGGAAGATGAATTTTTGGCTATTAACCGGCTTCCAATGGATAAGTTAAACATTTTCAAGAATAAATATAGAAATATTTTAGCCCTGGTATTAATCGTAATCGGTATATCCATCCTTTGGAACAATTTTATGGATATCCTGCGTTATGTAATTCCCAGTTATATTGCCAATGCATTATACAATATTGGTTACTATTTCCCCCAGCTTTTCATCGGGGCTGCCATCATCGCACTGGGACTGTACCTGATCCGCGGTAAGAAAAAAGAATTGGATCACCCTGAGGGAACAAATATGCTACTGGACAAAGACGGGGAAGCTTTCCTCCCGCACAACGGAAAGGAGGATTTTTAAAGATGGTTCGAACACACAGAGTAGGTACCTTTACCTTAGGCGGGATGCTGGTTTCTTTCGGGATAATCTTCCTGTTAAGAATATTTATCCAAACCATATCCTATGGAGTTATATTTAAGCTCTGGCCAATTATCTTCATCTTTCTGGGAATGGAAATCTTGATTGCGAACTTCAACCAGAAGGAGGATAAATTAGTTTATGATAAGACAGCCTTTGCACTGATTATTATTCTTTCCTTCTTTGCAATGGGGATGTCGATGATTGAGTTTATTATGGAACAGGTAAACCGTGGGTTGAGCGTTCCCGGGATTTATTATTGATTGTGTATTTCAGAAAACCGCCTTGCTGACTTCAATAAAATCAGCAGGGCGGTTTTGCTATATTCTGAATTGTAATTCTGACTGTAAAATGTTCTATTTATTACCATAGTGTGTCCTGCACTGTGCAATCCGAATTGTTCCCTCTACAATCTTATAAATCAAACGATTTTTTTCATCAAGCCTTCTGCTCCAATAGCCAGCCCAATTTCCAGTCAATGGTTCCGGTTTCCCTATCCCCTCATACCCATTGCGGTCAATATCTTTGATCAGGGCATTGATTCGTTTCAGTGTCTTTTTATCCTGGGTCTGCCAATATAGGTAATCTTCCCATGCAACATCATCCCATACTTTTATCATTCATCTACCTCAGTCAGTTCATGCACTGTTCCCATTCCCTGTTCTAAACGGTTAATTGATTCATAAAGTATTCTCTGATTTACAGGATTGTAAAAATCGTCTGTCCTTGTCGTAATTTCAAATGGGATTCCACCTGTCCTCACTATCTGTCTTAAAAATATATTTACTGCCGTTGTCATGTTTAATCCCATATCGGACAATAAATTTTCTGTCTGCTTTTTTAATTCTTCATCCACTCTTATGTTTACATTAATTGTATTTGCCATAAAGCATCCCTCCATAATAGCTGAATTTACTTCATTGTTCCATTTCTTTTATTATATTCATTGTACTGCAATTTATGTACATTGTCAATAAACCGAAAAATCCTTTTTAACCTTATCTACTTCTCACATTTATTAATATTGGCTAACTGCTTGAAGTTTCTGATGGACAAACCATAAAAATGCCTATCCTGTCAGCCCACAGGATAGGCATTTTTTGCTTGCAGGCTGTAACCATCACTTTTGAGATACCCGGGAAGTCAGCCACATGAGCGAATTGAGTCGCTGAAACTCACTTTTCCTTAATTTTTGCAGCTTTCGCAAGAAACACGCTTGCACTCTGCAAGGTATCGCTGTCGGTAGACTCCAGTAATATTTTGAGAACATCCGTACCGAGGACTTCCTTGGGCTTGCGTTCCTCCGAGCCGAAAACAATATAGTCCAATGACAAATCAAGACGCCCGGCAATTCTGATTAAGGTATCAAGTGACGGTTTTTGAAATGCGTTTTCAATTTTTGTATAGGAGCTTGCCGATAGGTCTATCACTTCGCAAAAGCTCTCCTGCGTAAATCCCAGCGCTTCACGGCGGGCTTTAATACGCGCGGCCATTTCCTTGATCTGAAGCTTTGTCAAGCTATTCACCTCCGTCTGTCTATATTATAATTACCAAACGAAAGTTAATGTATTCGGCATTGACGAAATCGACAATATTCGGTATAATAGAAATAATCTATATTCGTTAATAACGAATGATCTGGGACGGATTCCCTATAAAATTCAAATCAAAAGGCGTATCATGCATTAGGGGAAAATCCCATCTTTTTCTTCACCTAATGTTTCATGTAAAATCAACATACAAGGAAAAAAGTAGCTTTTTTGTGCGGACAGCTGCGAAACAGTACCACGGTAAAATAAGCGTATAGCCTATTATGGGGAGGAAAGCGGGATGTGAAGTGCGGGGGAAGGAGCGCTTATATTGTGAAGGAACAACGAAATTGGATACTAAGGCTGCTGAGCGCCCCGCTGACGGTTCTGTTCAGCCTGGCGGTACACAGCTCCAAAGTCACCAACAGAAAGCTGAACCAGCATTTCCTTTTGCGGGACAGGCTGGTGCTCTGGAATGGGCGGAAGGCCCGCATGCAGATTGCTACCGACATCACCGGGCAGGAGAAGGAGCTCCGCGCGCTGAAAAATTTGCTGGAAACCGAGCGGGTAGTCCGGGAGTGTATCGGTCTGCTATACAAGGCGAAATCCTTAAATGAAGCAATGAACGATGTGCTCCGGCGAGCCGGCGAATATTTCGGTGCGGACAGAGCCTACTTCTTTCAGCCTGCCGGAGAATTACTGGCCTTAACCAACGAGTGGCGCGAACCTGGGCTGACATCGGACAGCCGATACCGGGAGATGAATATGGATCACTTTAACCGGTGGCGGGCTCTCTCTGAAACCAAAGAATACATTATTATTGAGGATGTGGCGCAGTATCAGGAACTGGATCCGCAAATCCATCAAAAACTCCGGCTGCAGGGCGTAAAAAGCCTTGCCACCATGCCGCTGGAACAGGACGGAATCCTTGTGGGACTTTGGGGGATGGAAAATCCATCCTCAAAAAAACTCCGTGACATTGTACCTTTCCTGCTTTCTCTGCGGTACTTTTTGCTGTCCGCCATACACCGCATTGAATACGAGGAGCAGCTCCAAAAGCTGAGCTTTGAGGACAGCCTGACCGGGGTACGCAACCGGAATTGCTATTTGCAGGATATAGCGAAATTTTCGGCCATGGGCAGTGCAGGAGCCGCGTACATTACCATCAATGAGCTAAAAAGCCTCAACGACATCCACGGGCATGCCTACGGCGATGAAATTCTGATCCAGTGTGCCCGCACGATCACCGAAGCGTTTCCATCGGGAACTATTTATCGCGTAGGCGGGGACGAGTTTGTCGTAATTTGCAGAGATATCCCCCAAGAGAAGTTTGAGGAGTGCATCCGGGCTTTTGAGGTATCTTGTATCAATATGCGGGACTGCCATGCCGCTGTTGGCTGCCAGTGGGCCGGGCAGGCAGATGACTTACAGGACTTGGTACACGCAGCAGAAGCATGGATGTACGAGGACAAAAAGAAGTATTACCGCAAAAGCCTACCCAGCGACCGCTACCGCCATTACCTTGATGATGTCTTTGGCATGTGTGAGCCCGGCGCACTGGAAAGAAGCCTGAATGATGGACGCTTTCTTGTCTATCTGCAACCGAAGGTATCCATCCAGAACCGGTCGGTGAGCGGTGCCGAGGCACTAGTGCGCTACCGGCAGGAGGATGGCAATGTCATTGCTCCGATCCACTTTATTCCGGTTTTGGAGGACTCAAGGCTGGTCGGAATGCTGGACTTTTTCGTCTTTGATTTTGTCTGCGGCAAGCTCTCCCAGTGGATCAGGGAAGACAGAAAAGCTGTGCCCATATCTGTCAACTTCTCGCGGTATACGCTGGCAGAACCGGATTTTCTCCTGCGGTTAGAAGAAATATCCAGCAAATATGGCATTGCCAATCAGTGGGTAATCATTGAGCTTACTGAGAGTGTAAAGGGCGTAGAGGGATTCAATCTCCTCTCTTTGATTGACAGCATCCGGGAGGCGGGCTTTGTTGTCGCCATCGACGACTTTGGGGTGGATTATACCAACCTATCCCTCTTTGCCACGGCCAGCTTTGATGAGCTTAAGGTAGATAAAAGTCTTGTGGACAGTATCGTGACCAACAAAAAAACACAAATGGTTATTGCGTCTGTGATGGACCTCTGCCGAAGAATGGGGATTCGGGTGATCGCGGAGGGTGTTGAAACAGAGGAACAGTTTAACATCTTAGAACAAAACGGTTGTGATCAGGTACAAGGGTATCTGTTCGGCAAGCCAATCCCGATTCAGGAGTACGAAGAAAAATTCATGCCCTTACAGGATGCTCTTATAAATATTACTTAGCGGGGGAGGCGAAATAACATAGCTTGTAGAATGACAGGAGCCTCAGACACTGCTACCATGAATCGTCTGAGGCTCTGTTTTAATTCGTTTCTGTCAGTAATGCATTCTACTTATCACCATAATGTGTCCTATATTGTCAATAAATCATGCTTAAATTTTCCGTTCCATGCAAATTGAATCCGGCATATCTGCGTACTGCCCGTAATTTGGTATTACTTTATACCCTGCTTTTTGATAGACATGACAAGCTGCTTCCAGCAGATTTCCGGTTTCTAAAATGCACCATTGATATCCTTTAATTTTTGCTTTGGTCTCTAAACGCCTTACCAGCTCTGCACCCAATCCCATATTTCGATTAGCCGGCTCTGTGAAGATACGTTTCAGTTCTGCATGGTCTTCGTCATACATTTTAAAGGCACCGCACGCAACTGGCTCTCCTTTTTGATAAACTACAATCACATCATGGATACTATCCCTTTGATTATATTGGTCATACTGGCTTCTTTGAAACTTTCTCCCAACTATTTCATCGAGAGCACTATCCAGTCTGCCACAAAGCATGGCAAAATCAGGATCTTTTCCATCCGTATCCTTAAATTCCAATTCAGACAACGCCGACAACCGCGTTTTTGCTTTTTTACTGAATTTATCCACTACCGCACCATATGCTTCATCAATCATCTGAAATAACATTTCCATATCGGAGAAAGCATATAAATCAATGGTATTCCAGTATGGCTGCTGAACAGGTGGGCAATGATATCCCCGTACTACAATCTCCGGATAAAGCTGCCTATAAAAATATGCCTTCTCCAGTTCACATTTTAATGTTAACTTATAAAACCTTTCTTCCGGATTAAGCTGTGCAAATATTTTCCCCATTACCCGGTAGCAAATCGGATACTTACCGAACGGTCTTGATTCATATGCTCCTAATTGCTTCAAACAGTATTCTTCTATTGCCTGAACTATTTTTTTACTATGCTCCATGTCTTATCTCCTAAGAAAAATCAGAATCTTGGGTGCCTCTTTTATCGCTACAAAAGGATAATTAACTTAAGTATTTGTGAGTTTCAAGATAACTTTTGGAGTATTATTATTTGTTTTGTCCCGCGTACCTTTATCGGTGTAGTTACCGGAATTACACATAAGTTTTTCTCGAAACGCTTCTCCAATAATCTTCTGTCCTATGGAGTAAGTGCTGTTTTAGGAAGTTTAACAGGATTTCAAGAGATTATCCTGATAATCTTGATCTGTGACAAAATAATCAATATTTTCGACCTGGTTCTCCCTTTTCTAAGGTTTATTTTTATATAATATTTCTTCGCTTGATTTTATACTCCTTTAGAAGTATACCTAGCAGTATGAACAGCGGCGTTTCTGATAAGCAAATCATTGCAATACGACAGGATTAATTAAGGAGAAATTCATACTTTTACTTCTCCAATTAAACGGATTTCCACAATGGTTCCCTGCCCGAGCGTACTGGTGATAAATAAACCAGATTCTACTCCATACATCAAACGAATTCTTTGGCTTACGTTGATTAATCCAAAACCTCCTTCTTCTGTGTCAAATATAGTGTCCTGATGAATTTTCTGCTCTATTTCCCTGCATAGTTCTTCCTCCATCCCCATGCCGGTATCCTCTACCTGAAAGATAATGGCATTGTCCTGTTGATATCCTGCAACCGTAATAAGCCCAGGTTCATCTTTTGACTTTACACCATGATAGATGGCATTTTCTACAATGGGCTGGAGGATGAATTTGACCATGTTTTGGTTCATGATGCTTTCATCAACCTGGATTTTCCATTTGAGCTGCTCGCTAAATCTGATTTCCTGTATTTTCAGATAATAGGTTACATGCATGATTTCATCCCTTACCGGAATGATATCCTGCCCCTTATGCAATCCCAACCGGAACAGTCTGGATAAGTCTGTGACGATTTCAGCCACTTTATCGTCTTTGTTCTGACGTGCAAGAATATTAACGGAATCAAGGGTATTGTAAAGGAAATGAGGATTTATCTGATAAACCAGTGTCTGCAGTTCCAGCTTTCTTCTCTGATTTTCCTCTTCCTTTACTACATCAAATAAATCAGATATCTGTTCCGACATCTGATTCAGGCCTTCTCCAAGTCTGGCAAGCTCGTCATTACCAACGATTTCTACTTTTGCGGTAAAATCTCCTTCCCCGTAATATTCCATGATCTCACGCATTTTCCGGATTGGCTTTGTGATCCGGCTTGTGGTCGCCAGACTAAATAAAACGGTAGCCACAAGGGATGCTGCTACAATTGCCGCCAATTGCTTCAGGAGTCTGATCGCAGGTTCCATGGCTATAGCCTTGTCACTCCAGGTCCTCAGATACCAATCCCCCATAGTTATCTCTGAATGCAGCAGATTGATATAATTATCATAATAATTATAAAAGAAGCCCCGCTCTGTTACCTCAAATCCATCTCTGGTACCCTTCAAGGAAAATCTCTGACTTCCATACAGCCGGTAGCTATTAAATAACTGCAGGATTTCATTATTATCTATCTGGATAAAAAGATAACCGAGGCTATCATTGGGATTATATCTGATATCATTAATATTCCGGTATAAAATCATACTCTTTGTATCGTAGCCGCTGTCCCATACGGCACTGCCGGCATAACGTTCCGATCTGCTGATTCTATCATATACATAAGGTCTTACTGCTGCGGTGTCACCGGTTCCAAGAATGGAGTAAGTTTTATCTACAATAAAAATATCTTCGATAATAGTATTACTTTTTTTAATTTTTTCGAGATAATCTGCCAGTTCTTCCCTATGTGTCATACCTCCGTCATAAATATTCAGTAGGGAATCCTGAAGATAAGGATCCGTGACAATGTCGACCGAAATATCTTCACAATTACTTTTCCAATAATCGATGGACTTGCATAGTGCTTCTGCAAGACTGGTCTGACTGTTTAGCTGGGCTACGGTTAAGTGATTTCCCAATACCCTGTAGCTAATAATGCTAAACAACAAGAAAACACTGATCAATATGATTAAAAAGTTAAAAATAATTTTTCCCCTAATTGTCTTGAACATTTTCATCTTCCATTCGTTTTCGATATTGACCTGGTGTTTCTCCTGTTATTTTCTTAAATTGGACACTAAAATAATATACATTAGAATATCCAATTTCCTGAACAATCTGATGGTGCTTCATTTCAGTGTTGGCTAAAAACGATTTTGCTCTTTCAATTCTTTTATTTGTGATATATTCAATACAGGTCATCCCTGTCCTTTTCTTGAAAACTCTAGATAAATAACTGGTGCTGACATGAAGGGAGGCCGCTATGCTGTTAATGGTCAGCTGCTCATCCTGAAAATGATCCATCATGAATTTTTTTGCATCGGCGATAAGTTTGTCAGTATCATTGATTACATTTGATTTGCGAATATCCATTGCCTGCTGAATCAGGTCAACAATAAACAATTTTCTCTTTTGGACAGAATCACATTGCAGATATTTCTGAAAAACCTCCTGGAAATCTTTATCGGATAATTTCTTTTGTTTCTTTTCCATCTGAATCAGCTCGTATAGTAGCCTACCCTCGGCAATGTTTTGCTGACTTTCCGACAAATTGCATTCCTCTAACTGTTTATAATAAGCGGTGACATTTTTCGTAACAACCTGGGATCGGTATTGCATATCTTCTTTTAATTTCTCTGTGATTTTCCGGATTTTTTCCGAATTAAGTATCCCATTCAGATTCTCCATATCTTTTACACTGTCTGACATTGAAATCGCCCGGTAAAACTCCATTAACTGCTCCCCATGGAGATATGATAAATGCAAATCCGTAATTTTATCAACATAGTTACCCTGTACAAAAATTACATTACACTTTATTGTGCTCTCAACTTCCGTCTTCAGATCATCAAGTTCTTCCCCGGTCAGCTCCCTGGAAGACAGAAATATGATAGTATGCCTGTCTATCCTGACACAATCAAATACCGCCCTATATTTTATATGGATATTTGTTACATCCATATCTGTAATCATGGCACCTTTATCTCTTGCGGAGAATAATATGCATCCCAGATTTCCTTCTGGCAGTACGATACCCGCCAGATAGATGCGCTGCGTAATATCTTTTTCATCCTGAATTTCTCCCCTCAGTAACAGTTTCCAGAAATCTTTTGCCAGAATAGGTTGATAGATACTTGCTAGTTTTTCCGATTCCTGCGCCCGGTTTTGCAGTTTCACCTCGGAATGGATCAGTTTTGTCGCTTCCAGGACAGCATCCTCCAGTTCCGACGGAATTACCGGTTTTAACATATACTTCAGCACACCTGCTTCAATTGCTTCTCTTGCATAACTAAAGTTTTCATATGCCGATAAAATAATTACTTTTATATGAGGTCTGGTTTTTTTAATATATTTGGCAAATTCTATACCAGTCATTTTTTGCATGCAGATATCGGTAATTACCAGATCAAAATTTTCCCTTTCTAAAATTTCAATTGCCTCTGCTACATTTTTTGCCATGACAAGTCTGGTACAATTCAACTTTTTCCAATCAATTAATTCCCGCATACCGTCCCGAATAATTTTTTCATCATCAACAAATAAAATCTTCATATATCCCTTTCTTGCTGTCATTACCAATATTTTGCAATGATCCTGGCACACTCCTGATAATCCATAGTTTCCATGAGCAGCATTCGAAGTACTTCCTTCATTTCATCCTTCTGTCTGGGATCCAGATTTTCACTTTCGGTTACATTTATTACAGTATCATCGAATAAATCAAGTTGATTTTCCGGTAAATCCATCTTCTGAATATCTGACCAGTTCTCCTCCAGAAAACTGCTGATAAAACAAATCACTTTTTCTTCTTTTTCTTTATCATTCTGTCTTAAGGCAGCCAGGCACAGGGGACTTCCAAATAACGTCTGATCGTTCTTATCCGACAAAATTACGGAATTGTACAGATCTGATGCCTCTGTCCAAGGTTCACTGAACGCAGCATTATTTATATTACATAATTTGATATTATTGCCTGTTTCATTAGGGGTATATTGATTCTTGAACGTTCCAAATACCTTGGAATAATGTTTCCATATTTTTAATATGTTTTCCCAGTCTTCCTCGTTGGAAGAATCAAAGTCCTTATTCTGGGCACGCAAGAAATAAAGGAAGGAAAGACCTTCACCGGACGATATATAATCTTCTATTTGCAGTATTCCATTTTCCGACTTCAATATATGATCATACATTTTATAAAGTAATTTCGGATCATTTGAGACAAAGGGATATCCGTAGGAATCCGCCATGTCTTTCAAATAATAAAAACGGAGAGCAGGGATTTCAAAACAAATGCTAAGTAATTCTTGGTTATAAAAATCGCCAGGTATATTCTTGGCTCTTTTCTCCTCATAATTTAGCTCCTCCTGATAGGGCGCCAGATTCATCAGTTTGCCGGATTCCTCCAAAAATAGATCTTCTCTGTTTCTGATACAGATAAAGATATCAGGAAGTTCATTGGTTGCCGCCAAGGTTTTTAATTCAGCCATATAATCTTCCCTGTCGGAAATCGTAACTAAATTAATTTTTGATTTTTCATCCGCCAAAAGATTATAATTATCAACAAGCCGCTTTATTTTACTTCCGCGCAAAGATTCCTCGGGCCAACAAATCATAAAGTCGATGGTATCTTTTAGCTCCATGTTTGCTTTACTGATTTGAAGACCGGAATCCATACCACAGCCTGTAAATAAAAACATTCCAAACAACATCAAACAATAAATCTTTGCATTTTTCAAAACCACTGCTACGCCTCTTTTCATCACCTGTTCAGAGACCAAATAGTCTGAGCGGCCTATCTAACAAACCGCTATTTACAGAGTACCAGCCTGTCCATTAGTATACCATATTTCTGCCTTCTTTACGATTTTTTTACCCTTTTATTCATAAAAAGGTCAGCACAGACGGCAAAAACAAGAATCAGACCCTTGATCAGATATTGATAAAAGGATTTTACATTTACAATATCAAGACCATTATTTAATACGGCCAGAAATGCCGTCCCAAGTAATGTCCCGATAACACTTCCGCGTCCTCCTGCCACACTTGTTCCTCCAAGTGCAACCGCCGTTATAAAATCGAGTTCATACCCTTTGGCCGCTACGGTAGAAGCACTAGACAGTCTACCTACCAGAATTAGTCCGCTGATCCCGACCAGGATACTACTAACCGTATAGGTTAAAACAATGATTTTATTTGTCTTGATCCCTGCCAGTTTTGCCGTATCTATGTTACCGCCTACCGTATAAATACTCCTTCCTGTTCTTGTGTATTTCAAAAAGACAAATACAATCAGGAAAAGGATCACATACACGATAAACTGAACCGGTACAGCACCTATTTTCCCCTGTCCCAACAGGGAATATCCGTCATTCATAAAGGTAATGGGGGAACCAGATACGCCCTGTACTACAGAATCTGCAACAACATACACTAATCCTCTGGCAATGGACATCATGGCAAGAGTGGCTACAAAAGGAGCAATCTTTAACTTCGTAATTACGATTCCGTTCAGATATCCTATCAAACCACTGAAGATAAGAGCGATCAGAACCGTTGCCGCAAAGGGAAGACTTACTGGATTGGCTGCACTGAATGCCTTTCCCAGCAGTCCTGCCCCGATGACACCGGATAAAGCCATTACGGAACCGGCAGACAAATCTGTACCGCCTGTGAGGATAACCAATGTCATACCCAGGGATGCGATACCATAAAGTGCCATGGTGCACAAAATATTATTAATACTGTAACTTGATGCGAATTCTGGTTTTGCCAGTGTAAAGCCAAGGAACATAAACACCAGGAAAATTGCAATCAGTTTCTGCTGATTGATACAAATAAGGCTTTTTCTCAGATTTATTTTCATACTGTGACCTTCCTTTTTTTTGATGTATGAGAAAATGCGTGATATCCCAATGCTAATATGATGATAAGTCCTTTAATAATGATTTTAAAATAAGTCGGTATTCCCAGGATATTCAAACCATTTTCTATTACTCCTAAAATAAAAATTCCAATCACTGTACCAATAATAGTTCCCTTGCCTCCAGCGAGAGAAGTGCCTCCCAATACAACACTAGCGATAACATCCATCTCATAACCTTCTCCTGCCACGGCGGAAGCGGACGCCACACGGGAGGTCATAATAATCCCTGCAAGTCCCGATAAAACCGCCATTACAATATAAGCCCTGCAGATATTTTTATTGATCTGTATACCGCTCAGTTTGGCTGTTTCCCTGTTTCCTCCAATGGCATAGAGAGAGCGCCCGTAGCAGGTATACTTCAGGACGAAGCCTCCTACAAGAACGACAATAATAAAGATTAGGGCCGGAACCGGTATATCGAGAAAATACCCTTTACCAAACCATGCAAAGCTGTCCGGTATCGGTTTGAAATTAATTGGATACCCTCCGGTGTACAGATATGTAATACCTCTTGCAAAAGTCATCATTGCCAACGTGGCGATAAAAGGTTCCACCCTAAGTTTTGTAATTACAACACCGTTCACCATTCCAATCATAGCACTGACCATAAGTGCTATGATTATCGCAATTAAGGTAGGAAGCTTAATCAGATTACTGGTAGCGTAATCACTGTAACCTCCACCGATGAGGGAAGCCGCCACAGCTCCTGCTACCGCAAATGTAGCTCCAATGGACAAGTCAATACCACCTGTCAATAAAATCAATGTCATACCGATGGACATAATCCCTTTAATGGAATTCACGCGCATGATATCCAGCATATTTCCCTTGGTCAAAAAATTTGGTGCAATAAAACTCATGATAATCATTAATAAAAATAGTGCTGCTAAAAGCATCAAATGGGGTCTAATTCCCAACAATATCTTGGTTCCAAATGAAGTATTTTTAGATTTATCTCCTGACATTCTTATCCTCCTCAGTTTCTGGATGCTGTCCTGCTGCAAAAGCCATAATTGTTTCTTCCGAAAATTTATCACGCATTAACTCTCCTGTTATGGTTCCCTCATGCATTACCAGAATTCTGTCACATACACCCATTAATTCCGGCATCTCGGAAGAAATCATAATAATACCTAGTCCTCCTCTTACAAGTTCATTCATTAATTCATAGATTTCAACCTTAGCCCCAACATCGATTCCTCTCGTAGGCTCGTCAATGATTAACAGACTGCAGTTGGCGCAGAGCCATTTGCTGAGTACTACCTTCTGCTGGTTTCCTCCTGAAAGATTATTTACTTTTTCAAAGATTCCGGGAGTTACTACCTTCAATTTATTCATATAAGTAAGGGATATCTTTTCTTCCTCGAATAAATTTAATTTTCCCAGTCTGATAAAGCTCTTTAAGCTTGCAAGGGTGGTGTTGTCCTTCACATTCATTCTTAAGATCAAGCCCTGTCTTTTCCGATCTTCCGGAACCAGCCCCATTCTATAGGAAATGGCATCCGATGGGCTGTTGATCTTAATTACTTCACCGTTCATCCTAATCGTACCTTCCGATATCGGATCCGCTCCAAAAACAGCTCTTGCAAGTTCTGTCCGGCCGGCCCCTACCAGTCCGGCAATTCCAAGAATTTCACCTCTCCTTACATGAAAACTGATATCTTTTAATTTGTCCGCCGTACTCAGATGATCCACTTCCAGCATCTTGCCACCAATTTCTGCATTGGATCTTGGAAACATATCTGTCAGATTGCGGCCTACCATCATCCGGATCATATCCTGTACAGTAACAGAAGCCACCTCCGTTTCACCAATGTAGCATCCATCCCGCAGTACAGTGATTCTGTTGCAGATTTCCTTAATCTCAACCAGACGATGAGACACATAAATGATGGATACTCCCTGCTTTTTTAAATCTTTAATCACCAGAAACAAATTATCTATTTCTCTCTGGGTCAGGGGGGCAGTCGGTTCATCCATTACAATAATATGTGCATTTTTGGACAGAGCCTTAGTGATCTCTACCATCTGCTGCTCCGCCACCTTTAGATCCGCTACCAGAGTTTTCGGATCTACCTTAAGCCCTACTCTGTCAAGAAGCTTTTTGCTGTCTTCATAGCATTTTTTCCAGTCTATCAAGCCATTGCTCTTTCTTGGCTGCCTTCCCAGAAATATGTTTTCCGCCACACTTAGATAAGGTAGACAGCTAAATTCCTGATAAATAATGGATATTCCCAGTTCTTCTGCCGTTTTCGGATCCATATTTTCAATGATCTTACCGTTGATATATATCTCTCCTTCATCCTTCGTATAGGCACCGGCTAATATCTTAAGCAGGGTGGATTTTCCTGCACCATTCTCACCCAGAAGAGCATGTACCTCCCCTTGTTTTACCTCAAAGTTTACTTTTTGTAAGGCTTTTACTCCAGGAAAAGACTTACTTATGTTATTCATCCGCAAAATTATATTTTCATTCATGTGTGCCCTCCTCTAGTCATATTTTATATCCAGCCCATGACTCCTTATTATTTGCTCCAATGCTCCGATCACATCAGCTGCAGGAGGCTCTGTCTCCTCTAATTCATACGACTTTCCTATATCATGATATTTTCCTCTGCCAAGCCTATGATAAGGAAGCAGCTGATAGATATGAACTTCCGAAAGATGCTCTTTGATCCAAGCTGCTATAAGCCTGATTTCTTCCTCAGAATCATTAATCCCTGTTATGACCGGCGTACGGATTACGAGGGTCAGTTTATGGTTCTTGGCATATTCATTGATGCGGCACAGATTCTCTTTTATAATTTTGTTGGATGTTCCTGTATAGGCGATATGTTTCTCTTCATCATAAAGTTTAAAATCAACAAATAGGAAATCGATATAGTCCAGCGCAGGTTCGAAATACTTCCACGATGTAAAGGCACAGGTCTCAACCGTGGTGTGCAAACCCTTTTCCTTACTAAAACGTAATAATTCCAGTAAAAAATCCGGTTGTGTAAAGGGTTCTCCGCCGGTAACAGTGATACCTCCTCCACTTTGCTCATATAATTTGCTGTCACTTAATACCTCTTTCATAATATCCGGAAGGGGTACTTTTTCTCCGATCACCTTTAAGGCCTTGGCATAACACTGGGAAGTGCAAGCATATCCGCCCTTACCTTGATAGCATTGCCTTTGACATATGGTATAATCAATGATATTTCCTTCTTCTGACGGAGTAATCGCCTGATAGGGACAATTGGTAATACACCTGCCGCATCCGATACATTTTCCCCGGAAGAAAGCCAATTCCTGATAAACCTCCTGTGATTCCGGATTACTGCACCATTTGCAGCGAAGGGGGCATCCCTTAAAGAATACATTGCTTCGGATTCCGGGCCCGTCATGAATGCTCCATCGTTGAATATCAAAAATAATTCCTTCTTTATTTTCAGTCATTTTTTTACCCCAATCTATATCCTTTTTGGAAAAAGTGCCAGCCAGATATGCCGACACTTTATAATCACTTTACTATTCCATTAGATTTTTTCTTCTGTTCTTTCTATAATGTCCTGCTGTACCTTCTTTTCCAGATTTACAAAATAGGCGGAGTATCCGGCTACACGTACAATCAGATTCTGATATTTGGATGGGTCTTCCTGGGCTCTTAGGAGGGTTTCTTTGCTGACAACATTAAATTGTATCTGCATTCCTCCAAGGGTAAAATAATAATCAACCAGATTTACTAATCTGTTTAATCCCGCACTTTGTTCCATACGATATCTCCTTTCTATCAATCCCTTAAATCTTGGGGAAGAAGTTTCATATTATACAATGATCCTTCCGATAACAGTAAATTATTACAACGGGATACGGATTTTACCGCTGCCGTAGGCCCCTTGGTATCCGTCCCCCGCATGGGTGACTGTCCGTCAGACAGGGACATTCCATTGCTTCTCCCATCCGGCAAAGAACCCGTTAACATACCAAAGGGAGTATTGGAAGATACGGTTGTAGTGGATGCCTGAAAAATTCCGCCGATGGGACCTCTTCCGTAACGTGTGTTCTTATATTTGGGAAGTTCCATACATACGCTTTCCAATACCTTGCTGACCAACATATCCACTTCTTCCACGTCATTCCCGTATTTCGGGACATTTAGACACATCTGCTGAATCTCGGCTCCCGTAGGATTAGTGGTCATATCTTTAAAGTCGGTGAGCAGGGCATGCTTTAACTGTCCACCTGTCAGAAGTTTATCCTCGAAAATCAGTTTTTTAATAGCATATAAGCTGTTACCAGCATTTGCCGTACCTATGGTTTCATTTCCGGTAAAATCATATTTTGCTCCGCCGCGCTTAATGGATTTTCCCCTCTCAAGACAGGTCAGGGTACAACCCAAAACGGAGGTCAATGGTTCTTCCATATATTCCTCCCATAAACGGTCGGTAGTGTTATCCATAATAACGTGGATCCTGGCATAATACTGCATCTGATCCATAAATGCTTCCCATACCTCTTCAAAACTCGCAAAGGTCTCCAAATCTTTTCCATTCTTATTCTGATGGAGAGTTACGCCACTTCTCGGATCGAAACCGTTGTATAAACTTGTCTCAAGTATTTTGGCAAGACAGAACCAGGCTGCTCCGGTACGTCCGCCTCTTAATCCGGCTACCCCCGGTTCCGCACACCCTTCAATGCAGTAATCCGCTGCATCTTTTGGGTCATATCCTCTGTTTATCATAGCCGGAATATATAATTCATCGTTGGCGATTGCGGGAAAACCTGTGCCAAGACGGATTGTCTCTGCAATCTTTAATTTAAATTCCAACGGCGTATTCTTATGCCAACGTACATAATGAGAAGGTTGTAGGGTTCTGGTATTGGCAATGCAGTCCATTATCATATAAGATAATTCATTGGTTGCATCTTCTCCGGTTTCCGGATCAGTCCCTCCGGTGGTTAAGTTCTGGAAAATAGGCTTTCCGCGGAAATATGCCGTATCATCCCAGGATCTCATACGTTCCACCGTTGATAAAAGCACAAAGAAATTCTCTATTAGTTCAGTAGCAGAATCACAGGTTATGATTCCTGCTTTTTTATCTTTTTCATAAAACGGATACATCACCTGATCAAATCTGCCGGGGCTGATCCCCTGGGCATTGTCTTCAATCTGGATGCCAAATTGAACAAATGTCATAAACTGTAGTGCCTCATAAAATGTCTCTGCCGGATTCTCCGGTACCTTATTGCAGATTATGGACAGCTCCATCAATTCTTTCTTGCGTGTCTTATCTTCTTCTTTTTTTGCCAGTTCCATTGCAAGAGCTGCATATCGTTTGGCGTATGTAATCATTCCCTCACATACGGTCTTCGCAGCGGTATAAAATCTATTTTTCTCCATTCCCTCGATGGTCCACATCTCGAGCCCTGCGATATTCTCATCACAGATACGGATAATCTCTTTTAAACCATGGGCAAACAGCCAAGGCCAAGGCGGTGTGAGATGGCCGCAACCGCCATGCATAAAGTTAACAATATTCACCGCTCCCACATCATCCTGAGCTGATATTGCCTCCTTTGGCAAGTTGGCATATAACCGGTCCTTATGTGTATTCCCTTTCCAGAAATTAATCATCTCCTTTAATTCCGGCATATCTTCTCTGCTATATTCAATTTTATCAGCCGGTCGCTCATCAGGAAAATATGGCCTTCCATATATAAACTCTTCCTCCAGGAAATCTACCGCAAATTCCGGAAATAACGGTGCATAGTTGGGTTTGCTTGCCTGATTGCCTGCCAAAAGACTTCCCGGCATAATATAGATGGACATTTGCTCAAGAATTGTTTTCAAGGTAACCGCTCTCAGTAAAATCGGAGGCCAATATCTATTCTTTTTATAAACTTCTGTAATGATCCGTCCCCGTTCCATGCACATGCCCACTTTAGAAGCACCCACATAATGATACAGATGATCTATTCTTTCCGTTCTTACCGGCTTATTGTAGATCTGGTAGTGAAAAGGTTCTTGCGTCATAGTTTCCATTCCTTTATACCTCCTCTTTTAGTAGAGGCTGTTAATAAAGGCAATTCGTAATTCCGAAAAGGAAGAATAGCTTTTACCACAGCCCCTTACTGTAACAGTTATGTCATTTTTACAATTTATCTTACCATCCCTGGAATTCAGGTTCGTTGCAGTTTGTACTGTCTATTTTATAGCAGGTTGGTCTCATCCAGGTGAAGCCGTCATCTGTTGTTGTCCGTTCAATCTTAGTTCCTTTATATTCGATATTGGAATAATCTACTTCCTGACCCAGTGCAAGTTTATAAGCAATATCTACCGCTACTGCCTGTTCATCAGGTTTGAACATAACTTCATAATTAATCTTTCCATCACGGACGGCATCCAGGGCTTCTTTCTCACCATCTACACTAATGATCTGGAACTCTCCAAGTCTTCCGGCTGCTTCTATAGCCTGAAGTCCGCCCAGTGCCATCTCATCATTCATGTAATAGATCACATCAAAATCACCCTTATTGGGATATCTTTGTAAAATCGTCTCTGTAACTTCCATTCCTTTGATTCTGTCAAAATCACCGTCTACTTTATAAATCACTTCGATTCCGGGTTCTTCTTCCAGTTTGGAATAATATGCACCGCCGCGGTCAATAGTAGAACCAGCACCGGCTGTTCCTTCCACAACTACAACTTTACCTTTTGCATTTCCTGCACCACCAAGTGCTTCAATTGTCTGTTCCGCACCCTGTGTTCCTGAAAGAACCATGTCCCAGGTTACATAACATTCCCATGTCACATCCTGACCCTGGGACAGAATACGGCGGTCTACAATGATCAATGGAATTCCAACATCATTTATTTTCTTGATGGATGGGAGCATGGGATCAGATACTGCCGCCGTTAAAATAATGGCATCCACTTTCTGCGCAATAAATGTGTCAATCTGTGAGGCCTGAGTCGTCGCATCATTCTTGCCGTCAGCAAAGATCAGCTCGCAATTATCAAGACTATCTGCCACATCCTGCGCACCTTCCATTAAAAGCTGATATACGGGATGATCAAAATATGCCATAGCCCATCCGATAGTTACTTTTTTATCTTTTCCTGCTGCATCGGCTGCTTGCGTTATTGCGTCTTTTGCAACATCCGTTGCACTCTCCTGGGTATCCTTATTGTTACTGCTGTTATTTTTTTGGCTGCAACCTGTAAACATCGTCATTGCCATGGCTAACACCAATAAGCAACTTAAAAATCTTCTAAATACCTTCATATTTTCCTCCTCTTACACTTAAGAATTTGTAGTACAACATTTTACAAAAACCATTAATAAATAACTTACCCCTATGTAATTATGCATAATTTACAACGAATGAACTTTTATTCTTTGTTCATTTGTTATATATATTGTACCAAATCAAAAGCAAAAGTAAATTTGCTTTTATTCACTCTTTTTTATATTATTATGAACTAAAATCTTGATTTTAATTTTAAAGGAAAATAAAGACGCGGGAAAGTTCCAGTGCATTCTGGTAGATGCTAAGAATTACCATATTCTTGACATCCTGCCAGACAGAAGTTACTTGGACGATTAAAAACGTAAGAAAACGGCTCCAAAAGAAAATGCCTCCGAATTTGCGAAGGTATTACAAGAGAAGTCGGAAGCTGATACTGACAAGATATATAAGCTAAATGAGGAAAACAAGAAGGCTTGCGATCTGATGTTACTTTATAATGATGATCTGAGAACTGCCCACCGACTAAAGGAATGGTTTTATGAAATCCGCCAGAACGAGAAATATAAGTATCAACGGAAATAAAGCTGTCACAATTAATTCTCCAGGCAGTACCAAGCATGCTGTTCCTGATATCCAATGAATTATAATGCCGGACAACTTCAAGGGCACCGTCCCCAATATCAGTAAGCTGGAAAACGGAAACAGTAATCCAACCCTTGCCCCTCCTGCAAAGACTTGCTGAGGGAATGGATATGACATTAAAAATTGAATTTGTTCCAAAGCAACATATGGCGAAATAATAAAATGACCTCTAACCAATTATCCCGATATAAGGACGCCAATCCTTATATCGGGATAATTTATTGATGACCGCAATCCTATCGCCTTAAGCCAATAAAGTTGCCTTCGTCCTATTATTTAAAATAAGCCACACCAGATTCAAAAATATACTGATTCTGCTCCCCGGTTATATTAACCGCCACCGAACTCCCCCGTCTTTCCGAATGAGCCATCTTACCAAGCACTCTTCCATCCGGGCTGGTAATCCCCTCGATCGCATAATAGGATCCGTTCGGGTTGAAGTCTTCCTCCATGGTAGGGTTACCGCTCAGATCCACATACTGGGTAGCTACCTGTCCATTCTCAAACAACTTCTTAATCCACTCCTCGCTGGCAACAAAGCGTCCTTCCCCATGGGATGCGGGGATGGAATAAACTCCGCCAAGCTCTGCCTTCATTAACCATGGAGATTTATTTGTAACAACCTTTGTATAGACGGACTTGCTGATATGGCGCCCGATATTGTTCATTGCAAGTGTCGGGGAATCTTGACTTTGGGGCGTGATCTCTCCGTAGGGTACCAGACCCAGCTTGATTAATGCCTGGAAACCGTTACAGATACCCAGTACAAGGCCGTCCCGCACATTTAAAAGCTCGCCCACCGCTTCCTTAATCCTTTCATTACGGAAGGCGGTAGCTATGAACTTACCGGAGCCGTCCGGCTCATCTCCTGCTGAGAAGCCACCGGGGAACATCAGAATCTGTGCCCCCTTTATTGCCCCTGCAAAGGCCCCCACAGATTCTGCTATATTGTCCGCCGTCAAATTTTTGAAAACTATCGTTTCTACTTCGGCACCGGCAGCCTGAAAGGCTTTCAAGGAATCGTATTCACAGTTAGTGCCGGGGAAAACAGGTATAAATACCTTTGGCTTTGCCACCCTGTGCTTTGCAACATAGAGCTTCTTGACATCATAGAGCTTTGTTTCAAGCTTCTGTTCTTCCACGCCTGAATTGGTTGGATATACCTTTTCCAGGGTTCCTGTCCAGGCTGCCAGGGCTTCCTCCATGGTGACTACCATTTCACCATACTGGAATTCCTGCTTTTCTGTTACTGTACCGATGATACAGTATTCCTCTGCTGCAAATCCCTCGTTGTTAAGCTCCTGGGCTGCTTCCTGGCTCATCTCCACAATAATGGATCCATATCCGGGCAGGAATAAGCTTTCCCTGGATAGCTTACCGTCAAGCTTAACACCTAATTTATTACCAAAAGCCATCTTGGATACCGCTTCTGCAACACCGCCGAAGCCGATTGCAAAGGCGGAGCTTATCTGGCCTTTTCTCATAATATTTGTGATCTTTCCATAGATATTCATCACTTGCTCATAAATTGGAAGATCATATGCATCCTTCTTGATATCAAATTTAACTAATACATTTCCAGCCTTCTTTAAATCAGTTGCTATTACGTCCCCTGTCTTAGCGATATCCACCGCAAAGGATACCAGGGTAGGAGGAACGTCAATATCATTAAAGCTGCCAGACATACTGTCCTTGCCGCCGATGGATGGAAGACCCAGCTTAATCTGTGCATCATATGCCCCGAGCAAGGCTACCAGCGGCTCTCCCCAGCGCTTTGGATCATTGCCAAGCCTGCGGAAGAATTCCTGGAAGGTGAAACGGATTCTGCTATGGTCACCGCCCGCTGCCACAATTTTCGCAACAGAAGAGATAACTGCATATACAGAACCATGGAAGGGAGACCAGCTTGACAGATACGGGTCAAACCCATAACTCATCATGGTCACCGTATCACAGGTTCCCTCTAATACCGGAAGCTTCGCCGTCATGGTCTGGATTGGCGATAACTGATATTTTCCGCCATATGGCATGGTTATAGTGCCGGCACCGATGGAGCTGTCAAACATCTCAACCAAGCCCTTCTTGGAGCATACATTAAGGGCGGAAAGGTTCTTTAACCAGGTCTCCTTTACATCGGCTGATGCCTCACAAACATCCAGGCCAAGGTAGCCTGTCTTCATATAATTATGGTCCTTCTCCGGCATTGTAACAACTGCCTTCGCTTCCTGATGGGCACCATTTGTATCGAGGAAGGCTCTGGATACATTTACGATTTCCTTGCCTCTCCAGGTCATTACAAGCCTTGGGTCTTCCGTAACCTCGGCTACTACCACCGCCTCCAGGTTTTCTTCCTCTGCAAATGCCAGCAGCTTATGGGCATCTCTCGGATCAACGACAACAGCCATCCTCTCCTGGGATTCAGAGATTGCCAGTTCTGTACCGTCAAGGCCTGCATATTTTTTAGGTACGCTGTCTAAGTCAATCTTTAGTCCGGCAGCCAGCTCACCGATTGCTACGGATACGCCGCCCGCACCAAAGTCATTGCATTTCTTAATTAATTTACTTACTTCTTCCCTGCGGAACAGCCTCTGTAATTTACGTTCTGTCGGGGCATTTCCCTTTTGGACCTCAGCACCGCAGGTATGGATGGATTCCGTGGTATGGCTCTTGGAGGAGCCGGTTGCACCGCCGCAGCCGTCACGTCCGGTCCTGCCGCCCATTAATATGATGATATCGCCCGGGTCGGAGTTCTCCCGGATTACATTCTTTCTTGGGGCCGCACCCATAACAGCACCGATTTCCATCCTCTTTGCCACATAGTTTGGATGGTATATCTCGTCAACCAATCCCGTAGCAAGTCCGATCTGGTTGCCGTAGGAGCTGTAGCCGGCTGCTGCACCGGTACAGATCTTTCTCTGGGCAAGCTTGCCCTTCATGGTGTCCTTTACAGGCACCGTAGGGTCTGCCGCACCGGTCACCCTCATGGCCTGGTATACATAGCCCCGGCCGGACAGGGGATCCCGGATCGCTCCGCCAAGGCAGGTTGCCGCACCGCCGAAGGGCTCAATCTCCGTTGGATGGTTGTGGGTTTCATTCTTAAAGAATACCAGCCATTCCTCCGTCATTCCGTCGATTTCAACGGGCACAATGATGGAGCAGGCGTTGATCTCGTCAGAGACCTCCATATCCTCTAATTTACCGTCGGCTTTTAATTTCTTCATTGCCAGGAGGGCAATGTCCATAAGGGAAATGTATTTGTCATTCCTGTCCTTGTACAGCTTTGTCCGTTCTTCTACATAACTGTTATAGGCCGCTTTGATAGGCTCTGTATAATAACCCTCCTCAAACCGGATGTCCTTTAGCTCTGTTAAGAAGGTGGTATGGCGGCAATGGTCGGACCAATAGGTATCAAGGACACGGATCTCAGTCATGGATGGGTCCCGCTTCTCTTCTCCGTAATAATATGCCTGGATGAACTGGAAATCCTGAAAGGTCATGGCAAGGTTAAAGGAAGCATAAAGCTCCTTTAGCTCAGGCTCGGCCATAGTCTGGAAGCCTTCCAAAAGGATCACATCCTCCGGATCCTCGAACTCCGTTACCAGGGTTACCGGCTTTGCTTCACCGGCCTTGCGGGAATCTACCGGATTAATGCAGTAGCCCTTGATTTTATCAAAATCCTCTTCTGGAATTGCTCCTGATAATACATACGTGGTAGCAGAGCGGATGATTGGCTCTTCCTTCTCATTTAACAGCTTAACGCACTGCTCTGCGGAATCAGCCCTCTGGTCGAACTGGCCCGGGAGGTATTCTACAGTGAAGATCTTATCCCCTGCTCCGGCATCAAATTCCTCTTCATACAGGATATCCAACGGAGGCTCTGAGAACACAGTGCCAAGTGATTTTTGGTAGGTATCCTCTGTCAAATTCTCTATATCATAACGAACCAGAACCCGCACGGATTCCAGTCCTTTCATTCCCAAATAGCTGCGGAGCTCTGCTTTTAATTCCTTTGCCCTGACAGCATATGGCGCTTTCTTTTCTACATAGATTCTTTTTACACTGCCCATACGAATCCTCCTTTTTGTGGAGGATTTCTCCTCCTTTTTTAGAGAGTTTTCCCTCTCTTCTGCCCCACGCCCGCGGATTGGGCGGCACTTCGACACAGGAGCCCACCTTCCTGATCAGCGTTACTGCTTGCATTATAGCATAATTTGTCTTATAATCAAAATTAATATATATAAAGCTTTTTATTAGGTTTACTAATAGATATCCCTATCATACTTTTCAAGCTAAGGGAAATAATCGGACATTATTTAGGAAGCACCTGCGAACTATTTCGCAGTCATTTAGCAATCCATTTAAGAATCATATATTAAGAACCAATAGAACGAAAGGAGCACCAAATGGACATTAATTATGAATTATATAAAGTATTCTATCATGTTGCCAAAAGCCTCAGCTTTTCCGACGCGGCCGACGCCCTGTTTATTTCCCAGTCAGCCGTAAGCCAATCCATTAAAACCCTGGAAAAACGTCTGAACCAAACCCTGTTTATCCGCAGCACCAAACGGGTCGCACTCACCAAGGAAGGCGAGCTGCTCCTAAAGCATGTGGAGCCTGCCATTAACCTGATCAGCCGCGGCGAGAACCAGCTCTGCGCTGACCCGAAAAGCGGCATCCAATTAAGGCTGGCTGCCAGCGATACGATCTGCCGGTATTATCTTGTACCTTATTTAAATAATTTCCACAAAAAATACCCAAATATTCATATCAAGGTGACCAACGGCACCTCCCTGCAGTGTGCCAAGCTGTTGGAGCTGGGCGAGGTGGACGTGATTGTGACCAATTCCCCGAATTCAGCATTGAACAATATGATGCAGATTATACCGGTGAAGGAATTCCGTGATATCTTTATTGCCAATCCGGAAGCCTATCCGCTGGCTGACCGCCCTGTTACCCTGTCGGAGCTTCAGCAATACCCAATCCTGATGCTTGACAAGCGTTCCACTACCAGCATATTTCTCCATAACCTATTCCTGGAGAATTCCCTGGATCTTGTTCCTTCCGTTGAGTTAAGCAGCAACGACCTGTTGATTGACCTTGCGAAAATTGGCCTTGGAATTGCATTTATTCCTGATTTTTGCGTCAGGGATACGGACAATCTCTCCGTAATTGATATTACCACGGAGATTCCTTCCCGGCTGCTGGTTGCTGCCTATAACAGTGATATCCCGATTTCCGATGCAGCGAAATATTTTATCGACAGCTTAACGGCCGGAGAATAGCTTCTTATAATAAATATAAGTTTCTCCTAAAAACAAATCTTTCTATCATTGACATTTCCTTCATTTTATATTATTATAATGATATCAAATTGATATCATTATAATAATTTCGGAGGATTCTATTATGAGTATTCAAAAAAGCGACAACAGCACCAACATTATTGTAGAAAAAGAAATTGTTCCAAAAAGCGGTATTGCTGCACTTTTACTGATCCTATGCGGATTTGCCGCCTCCGTATTACTGTTCATACTGGGTATTAATGTACTTTCCAGCCTGAATTCAGGCCTGGGCGGATTCTTATTGGCCTTCGGTATCGTACTGTTTTGTATCCTATGTATCCTGCTGTCAGGCTTCCATGTCGTGAATCCGAAGGAAGCCCTGGTTATGACCCTGTTTGGTAAGTATTATGGGACAATTAAAAAAGAAGGGTTTTATTACACCAATCCCTTTGCCTCAGCCTTTAATCCGGCAAGCGCAGCTCCTTCTACTAATTTTACCATAGCAACGGGAACCTCCGGGACAACTGCCCAGACCTCCCTCCCCTCATCCCGCAGCAAGAAAATATCCACCAAGACCATGACTCTGAATAATGAAAAGCAGAAGGTAAATGATGTGCTAGGTAACCCAGTCATTATTGGTGCCATCGTTATCTGGCAGGTAGTAGATCCGACCACGGCTGTATTCAACGTGGAGAATTACCAATCCTTCCTATCCATCCAGTGTGATTCAACCATCCGAAATATCGCCAGGCTCTATCCATATGATACCATGGAAGAGGATGCGGATGAAAAGACCCTAAGGGGCAGCAGCCAGGAAATCGCAGACCGCATGAGGCTGGAATTACAGGGGCGGGTATTAGAGGCCGGACTGGAGATCAAGGAAGTGCGCATCACCCATTTATCCTATTCCGAGGAAATCGCTGCGGCAATGCTGCAAAGACAGCAGGCCGTCGCAATTATCGCTGCCCGCCAGAAGATTGTTGAAGGCGCTGTCAGCATGGTTAAAATGGCAATCGACCAGCTTGGCGAAGAAGGCATCGTGGTTCTTGACGAGGAACGCAAGGCAGCCATGGTAAGCAACCTCCTGGTAGTACTCTGTGGCAACCGGGATGCACAGCCCATCGTAAACACAGGAACTATCTATTAATGCCTGGATCGAAATCTATTATCAACAATTTCAAAGGCTGCTATGAATAATAATCCCAAGAGCTTATTATAATAAGAAGCCCTGGAACCTGTATCAAAGAATTAGAAAGAAAGGACGGAATCTGGTGCCTCCTATGGAAGATAATTTGAAAGCAAAAGAAGATGCCCTCAAGGCAAGGCTGGAAAACATTCGTGAAATGGAAGCCGCCATCTTAAAAAGTGAAAAAGACATTAAAGAAAAAGAGAAGGCCAAAAAGCAGGTGCTTCTAAGGCTTTCTCCCAGTCTATGGAATGAACTTGCTGCCTGGGCGGAGGATGATTTCCGCTCCATCAACGGACAGATTGAATATTTGCTTGCGGATTGCGTTAAAAAAAGAAAGAAATAAAACACCAAAGATAATGACCAAGATCAAGGCCACCGGCTTAAAGCGCAGGGGTTGCTCCAAAACTATGTCCCTTTCCTACATGGACATGGTTTGAAGCAACCCCTTCTTAAATTAATATAAATATAAATAAATATAAGCTTACCGGAATTCCTCCAGCCTTCCCTGGATCACCTTGTTGTAGTTTAAAACCTTTCTCTCATACTCTTCGTTCATAAACTTAGAGGTGATTAAGAAATCCGCTGTTGCCCTGTTGTTGGCAACGGGAATGTCATATACCGCACAGATACGGAGCAGCGCCTTTACGTCCGGGTCATGGGGCTGAGAAGCCAGGGGATCCCAGAAGAAGACTACGAAATCAATGTTCCCCTCCACAATACGGGAGCCGATCTGCTGGTCACCGCCAAGTGGCCCGCTGTTATAGGCCTTTACCGGCAATGCTGTCCTATCCACGATCAGCCGTGCGGTAGTGCCGGTGCCGCATAGGAAATGGCTCTTTAAGATCTCCTTGTTTTTCTCTACCCATTCTACTAGTTCATGTTTTTTTGTATCGTGTGCAATTAATGCAATGTGTTTCTGTTTTGGAATAGCAAATTCAATATACTCATCCTGTAGCATCTTCTGTTTTCTCCTATACTAAATAATTTTTATCTATGATAAATGAACCAATAAATTGATCCACTATATTAATCATCTTTCTACTCATTATCATATAGGAAAAAAACCGCGAATGCAATAGGCAAGAGTTATAATCTTATGACATCAATAACTTGCTCGTTACTGTTCACACGTCAACTTGAATTAAATAAACCGATGGTATAGACTATTTCTAGTCGGGGCCATCGGTTTTCTTTATCCAAAAGTCTGGGATACTCTGCTAAATATATTCGGTTCTTCATTTTTGCGCATCATAACAAGCATGCTCATGCTTTGGCAGAGATGATCGATACTCTCTGGACTCCGAAATGACACAGCCTGCTGTTGCTTTCGTTTATACCTTCTCAGAAGCCTCTCGGCTTCATTATTAGTGGTGGGTACCCTGTGATCACGAAGAAACAGGAGATGATTGGATATATATTTTTCCATACGTAGATACAGATTGTATCCATCTTTATAATACTCATTTGGCGGAATGTATTCGTATTCTTCCTTTGCTTTTTGCAGTATCTTACTGTAGCGCCCTTCATAGTCGGAGACTCTTGCAACGTCCGGTCCTGCTTCCGGAGGAAGACTATTCCTGTAGTGGATCATTTCCTGTACCAGGGAACGCATTTTTTTATTCCAGGTACGGTCAGGTTCGTTATCAATACTGTCCTTTAGATAACGCAGGATATGGGCGAGACATTCCTGATGGTCTGAGCCATAACTATAAAAAGTTTTTTCATGGTCGTGGACGAGTATGCCCTGGTAATCTTCTGTGGGAGTACCTTTTACCCCCTCATGTCCTTTTTTCTCACGGGCAAAATACATTGCTTTCCCATCAGGAGTGGCACATACAAAAATATAGGCACTCTTCCCATTTACTTTTGCATTCGTACAATCCGTGTGCATAACAGGCGACAGAAGCATGTCCATAAACATTTCTTTGCGATCCTGCTCAGATTTGCGGGCAAACTCTTTGCCGAGTTTATTTATCATACCTTTGGATATGTTAAGTTTTCCACCTGTTAATTCAGACAGGAAAATCCTGCTCTTATCAATAGAAGTACAGCAGTCATTATTCAGCAGGAACAAAAACGCCTTGATGCTTCCATCATAATTCACATCGTCAACAACTCCGGAAGGAAACTCTGCATGAATCCGTTCCCCTGTTTTTGCGTTATAATAAACATCAGCATGATATTCTGTAACATCAAGCAGTAAGCGGATTCCGATCTGCTGTTTTACAATCGTCTTTGCGGTCTTCTTAAAATCAGGATCATCAAAAACTTCCTGTGGTGGTGGCAATAAAACCGGTTCTGTGGTTGGAATCTGTTTTTTTCGGCAATGCCCCTTATGCCCCGGCTGTCCTCCCGGTTTCTTTCCTGTTTTTTCCCGATTGTTAGAAATCTTCTTGTTTTTGATTGATTTGGAAGATGACAGGGCAGAGTTTTCGTAATCGCGGTTAATCTGTGCTCTTAATTTAAGATTTTTTCCTTTTTCCTCTTCCAACTCTGTCCCGAGTTCATATATTTTATGTCGTTGTTCTGTTACTTTATCCAGCGCAGCATCACGCTGGCGTTCTGCTTTTACTATCTTTTCTTTTAACTGCTTGTTTTCCTTTTCAAACTCAGCCTGTTTCCGGTCGGACTCTGCCTGGAGTTCTTCAAATATTTCAAACCACTGGTTGCGGACAGTGACTGCTTCACGATGGGATCGGCAGATTTCCTCCTCTAATACTCTGATTCGGCGTTCCAGGGAACGTACTACTTTTTGATGCGCTGCCTGCATCTGCACATGTTTTTTTCCAGATTTAAAAGCCAATATTTCTGCATTGGCTGCTTTCAGGCGATATTCAAGAGTTGTAGTATATTCAAAGGAGTGGTTCATGTAGTCAGCCTCTCTGTCATCATTGGGGTAATATCATGTTTTCTATTAGCTTCGCTAATTCAGCATTATGGTCTTCCAGTATCCGGATCATCTCTTTCTGTGACTGGATGAGCTCATCTTTTATCCTGCCTTCACGCTCAAGGCCGTCAATAAGCTTATCGCGAATAGCGATTTCATTTTCAACATTCTGCTTCATAATAAATCCTCGCTTTCAGAAGACAGTATATCAGAAACTCTTGAAAAAAGCGAATTCACCGATGTTCTCATGTGGGCAATTTGACGGTGGATAACTGTAAATTCATATATAAAAAAGCAACACAAATGTTAGCGCAATCAACAATATCAGCCCTTACAGCCTATTTTCGTGGATAATCTGTTATCAAAAAGAAGAAGCAAGGAAACCGTCACTGCGATTACCTTGCTTCATTCGTTTTATCCACAATATAAAAAAATAAATTTCGTCACTTTTCCTAAATGCTGAATCTGAGGGAGTGAACAGTAACACTTGCTCCTGTCGCTTTTGTTACAAAACAGTTATTTCACATAGGTGTTGCTGACCAGTATATCCTGAACCACCTCGGTCGGAATCTCAAATTCTACGACTCCCATGAACCCAGGGGCAACCTCATACTCATCAAAGGAAATGACCAGCTTACCGGCCTCATTAATGTAAAAGCTTTGGTCTGCCTTGATTTTCTCGAAGCCATCAATATCACCGTTCTCTGCAAGGAAAAACATGATGCCCTCATCCGGATTTGTCTTTTCCTTCATTTGCTCCAGGATATTCTTACTGATGATGTCTATATAGCTGTCATCCTTAAACAGGCTGGGCAGGGATACGATCATCTGGTTTTTGAGGTCAATATTATCATAGGCCACTGACTCCGCCCCTGAGGCTGCTATCTCCAGCTTGGTTCCCTGTACAACCATAAAGTCTGCTGTCTGATACTTGATTTTGTAATCGGTATATAAGGCAAGATTTGCCTGTGTTAATTCACTATCACCGATCTCCTTCATAAAATCCTCATACAGCTTTGTGTTCTGCTCCAGATACTTCTCATTTAAAGCATCCTGGAGCTCCTTATTCCCAAGCCCTTCTACCTGGGGAACCTGCACCTCTGCCTCACGGTGCCCATCCTCATAGCTTAAGGTCCGGACCGTCACAAGCCCTACCAGGGTACCAAGCACGGGAACCTCGGACATCGCATTGGCAACACCGGGGCTGACATTAACTGTGCCGACAAAAAGTACCAGGGCTGCTGCGGCTCCAACCGCCGTTTTCTTTAAACCCCTGATTCTTTTCAACGCTTTCCCCCTTCTGGCAACTGTCTGCCTTACGATAAACTCCAGCTCCTCCGGGATCTCCACGCTTTTATATTCATTCGCTAACTGTTTCATTTCATTCATTCTTGTTCTCTCCTTCATAATTTAAATAATTGTCTCTTAAAAATGGTTATTTTCCACTTTATTGTAATTTGACTAATCACAGGATTGAAATGTCTTACATATGATTTTGTGCCCCAGCCAGAATATACCGTCCAGGCCTTCATCAGTCATCTGCTTTGTCCAGGGTAATCCTTAGCTTCTTTAGGGAAGAATATAACCTGGTTTTTGTAGTGTTGACATTCTCATTCATGATGCGCGCTATATCTTCTATTTTCATGTCCTCATAATAACGCAGCATAATTACTGTTTTATTCAGTGTGGGAAGCTTCTCGATGGCAGCCCTCAGATCAATATCCTCGTACTGATCCTCCGCGGATGGAGAAACAGCCTCAAGAACCTCATCTTCCACATAGACATAACGCTTATTCTTTCTCAGGAAATCCAGGGAAGTATTTACTACGATCCGGTAAAACCAGGACTTTACCGCCTCCTGGCTCTCCAGGCCTTTTGCCTTCGATAGTGCTTTACAGATGGACTCCTGAATAATATCAAGGGCATCCTCCTTGTTACGCACATAGCTGTATGCCAGGCGGTAAAATGATTCCCGCTGATTTATGATAAAATTAACCAGATAGTCATAATTATTGATTCTGCCCATATTCCTGCTCCTTTGTATCTGTTTCTGATTGATGAAAATCGATTTTCTTGATTCAATTCTAACACTAAGACGTGACGTGGAATGAAAAAGTTTTTAATTCTTGTAAATATATAAACCATATATAAACAAATAAGCAAAGCAGAATGTTATCCCTCTGCTTTGCTTATTTGCTCTATTACGGCATGCATCAATTAAAATTCAATACCTTTTGGACTGCCTTCTTCCACCCAATTAAAGCCGCTTCTTTATATGGATTATCCTTTACCTGAAATATAAAATTACTGTCGTCCTTTGGCAAAGCATTGAAATATCCCGTTTTCAAACCTCCCATATAAGCTACTCCCAGTCCAGAAAGCTCCTTTTCCTCTGTCGCATACACATCCTGTCCCAGATAGTCAGCTAATAGCTGCATCATTACTTTATTTACCGTCGGGCCTCCGCTTGCATACAGCTTTAAAACCCCACATTTTTTCTGTATCGCTTCCATTACGTCAACGGTTTGATAAACCAGCGATTCAATCGCTGCCCTCACGATCTGTACTTTACTGCTGGAGCGCCCCAGGCCGACAATTACACCCTTTACCCCATTTACAAAATATGGGGCTCCTAAACCCGAAAAGGCAGGAACAAGATAGACACCGCCGGCACTATCTACACTTCCGGCGAGTTGTTCTATTTCATCGACATCCCTCACCAGCTGCATCTCATTAATCAGCCAATTTAAGGTATCTCCGGAGCAAGTGACATTGCCTTCAAAAACATAATTGACCTTATCATCAAATTCCCAGGCAATGGAAAGTGAAATGCCTTTCGGCGCCTTCATGTATTTTTCTCCGATATTGCACATAATGGAAGATCCCGTTCCAAAGGTAACCTTTGCCATTCCCCGTTCCAGGCATTGATGCCCAAAGAGTGCTGCATGAGAATCGCCCATAACTGCCGAAATAGGGATTCCCCCAATACCGGTACTTTCATCCGTATATCCAAAATCCCCATCGGAGGGCAACACCTGGGGCAGAATTTGTTTTGGAATTTTAAATATCCCGAGCAATTCTTCATCCCACTGCAATGTTCTTATATTAAACAATTGTGTCCTGGATGCATTGGAAATATCCGTAGCATGCTCTTTTTGTCCTGTTAAACGGTAAATCAAATAACTGTCTATCGTTCCAAAGCATATTTCCCCATTTTCTGCACGCTCCCGCAGCCCTGCAATATTCTCCAGCATCCAGGACAGCTTTGCCGCCGGATAATACGGACTTAAAGCCATGCCGGTTTTCTCTTTTACCATTTCGCCGTATTCTTTTAATTCCCGGCAAATCTGTGTTCCCCTTTGGCATTGCCATACAACAGCATTATATACCGGTTCTCCTGTTTCCCGATCCCAAAGCACGGTTGTTTCTCTTTGGTTGGTAATCGTGATGGAGCTTATATCTTCGCTGGATAAATTGTTATCAAAGATTGTACGAAAAATCAATGCTGTGGTATTTCTCCATATTTCATTTGCATCATGTTCAATCCAATCCTTATGAGGATAATACTGTGCATGGTTTTTTACTAATTTTGAAATTATTTTTCCTTCATGATCAATTAGTAATGCCTTGGTACCAGATGTGCTTTGATCAATACTCAGAATATATTGCAAGGTATTTCCTCCTATTTCTTAAGTAATTCTTTTACATTTTTAATAATATTGTCTACGGACAAGCCATAGTGTTTGAAAATCTCATTGCTGCTCCCTGTTACCATATTGGTATCTGGCAGCGCCAGCTTTCTTACGGTTACCGCCGTATCTTCTGAATACAGGGAAGATATTATACTGCCCAATCCCCCGTTGATACTATGTTCTTCAACAACAATAAGTTTTTTTACCTTTCTTGTGATGCTATGCAATGTATCCTTATCGATTGGCTTTATTGTATGCAGATCTGCCACAGTTGCATGAATGCCCCCGGATTTTAGCTTTCTTCCGGCTTCCAGGCAATAATACACGGTCTCCCCTGCTCCTATGATACCGATATCTTCTCCTTCCATTAAAACGTTCGCCTTACCTATTTGAAAACTATCACCTTCCTGGTATATATCCGGGACAGCACCCCTGCCCATTCGGAGATAAACCGGGCCTTCCTCTTTTAAAAGCTCCTTCGTTAACATTATTGTTTGATAATTGTCACTTGGGAGAATTATTTTTATATCCGGAATAGCATTTAACAATGCAATGTCCTGCAATGAATGATGTGTTGCTCCTAACGCACCATAGCTGACCCCACCGCTTATTGCGATTACCTTCACATTGGAATGGGAATATGCCAGATCTACTTTTATTTGCTCTGCGGACCGCATGGACAAAAAGCATGCCGGCCCACACACATATGGTTTAAACCCGATATTAGCCAAGCCGGCTGCTATTCCGATACTGTTTTGCTCTGCTATTCCAACTTCGACAAATTGCTCCGGCAGTTCATCAGCAAAATCCCCAATCATTACGGAACCTCTTGAATCCGTACACAAAACCATGATCGAGGCATCTTTCTTTGCTTCTTCTAAAATTGTTTCAGAAAATACTTTTCTACAAGGAATGCTCATGATCTAACTCCTCCCAGCTCTTGTAACGCTTCATTAAGCTGTTCTTTTGTTGGAACTCCATGATGCCATTTCACGTTATTTTCCATAAAAGATACACCCTTACCTTTTATTGTATTTGCAATAATCAAGTGGGGTTTTCCCTTATTCTTCTCTGCTTCATAGAAATTGGCAATGATCTGCTGCATATTATTACCGTCTATTTCAGAAACATCCCAGCCAAAAGCCTCATATTTTGCCCTTAAATCCCCTAACTTCATTACAGCCTCTGTTGTTCCGCTAATTTGCAGCTGGTTACGGTCAATATATGCAAACAGGTTATCCAGCTTATAATTGCTTGCTGCCATTGCTGCCTCCCATATACTGCCTTCTGCCTGCTCGCCATCCCCCATAAGGACAAAGCTTCTGATATCCATCTTCTTGCGTTTTGCTCCCAGTGCAATTCCGGCCGCAATTGATAGCCCGTGTCCCAATGCCCCGGAACACACTTCCATTCCCGGCACCTTATTATTCGGATGTCCGATTAATATTGATTGATATTGGCTATAGGTATGCAGAATACTCTTATCAAAATATCCCCTGTCGGCTAAAATACACAGTAACCCCTCCACACAGTGGCCTTTACTTAATATAAACCTGTCCCTGTTTTCCCACTTTGGATTTTTAGGGTCAATCCTCATGATGTCATAATAAAGTGCCACCAAAATATCAGTGGAGGACAAGGAGCCTCCCATATGCCCCGCCTGTCCTTCATAAATCATATTCAATAAATTTTTTCTTATTTCCTGCGCCTTTTTTTCTAAATGTTCCATCGCTCATCTCTTCCTATCTATTTTGATGAATACCGGTCAATAATTGTAGCAATGATTATAATTAATCCAATTGCAAATGTCTGATAAAAGGATTGCACATTAAGTAAGGTTAAGCCATTGTTCAGCGTCTGTAAAATCAGGACGCCAATCATGGTTCCGACAATACTTCCCTTTCCTCCTGCCAGGCTGGCACCTCCAATGGCAGCTGCCGCAATCGCATTCATTTCATAGGAATTACCTGCCTGTGGATCTGCCGCAGCAAGTCTGCCCAGGAAGATGATTGCAGATAAAGCACAGGCAAAGCCGCTTAAAGCATAAGTTATGATCTTTATATAATTCGTATTAATTCCGGATAGTCTGGTGGCTTCTTCATTTCCTCCAATTGCAAATATGTACTGCCCATATTTTGAATACTTAATAACCAGGAAAATAATTATGGTAAAAACCAGCAATAGAATCACGGGAACAGGAAAAATCCCATTTAAAGAATTCATAAAATTTGTATAGGCTGAGGAAAATCCCCGGACAGGCAATCCGTTTGATATAATTAATGTAAGTCCCCGGTATGCGCTCATGGTTCCCAGGGTTACTAGAAATGGCTGCAATTTTAATACTGAGATAAGAAACCCATTTATCATTCCCAAGACAACTGCTAAAATAACTCCCAGTAATACTGCCGGAAGAGCCGGTACCCCGGCCGTCATCAGCATCGCCATAACCATGCCGCTAAGAGCCATCATGGAACCTACGGATAAATCAATCCCTCCCGTAATTATTACCAATGTCATTCCTAATGCAACGCAGCCATTAATAGTAGATTGCTGCAATATATTCATGATGTTAGCCCCGGTCAAAAACTTTGAGGTAAAGCAGGTAAATACGACGGACAGGAGAAATAAGCTCGCAATAATTCCTATTTTCCTTGTTATATTATCGTTTTTTAAAATACTAATTCCTTTTGTCTGCATACTAATTTCCTCCCATTGCATATTTCATAATATCATTCTCGGTTGCTTCTTTTCCTTGAATTTCTCCCGTTATTTTCCCCTCATACATAATGATGACTCTGTCACTCAAACATAGTATTTCTGGCAGCTCCGAAGAAATCACTATGATGGATTTACCCGAATTCGCAAGGTTTTTAATCAGTTGGTGGATTTCACGCTTTGCATTAACGTCAATTCCTCTTGTCGGCTCATCAAGAATTAGTATTTCCGGTTCAATATTTAATGCTTTTGCTACAACTATTTTCTGCTGGTTCCCTCCGCTTAATCTCCCGGTCAGAATATCGTTATTTTTTGGATGTACATCCAATATGTCCGTAATCTCTGAAACTTTTTCTTTTAATTTCTTATAATTAATCACACCTATGTGTGTATATTTATCCAGATTGCTCATGGCAACATTGGCTGAATTAGTTAAGGTGCCTACAAATCCCTGCAATTTTCTATCCTCCGGAATAAGCATAATTCCTGCTCTAATGGCATCCTTCGGACATCTGATCCTTTTTTCCTTCCCATTCACAAAAACCTTTCCCTGCCTAAATTTATCGGCTCCAAATATTGCCCTGACTAATTCTGTCCTCCCGGCTCCCACTAAGCCGGATAATCCCAGTATTTCTCCCTTGTGCAGCTGCAGGGAAATATCCTTATAATTTGTTCCATTTGAAAGATTTTGTACCTCAAGTACGACCTCGTTCGTCATTTTTGTTTGTTTATTAAAAAATTCATTGGAGATATCACGTCCTACCATCATTCTTACCAGGTCGTCTTTTGTAATGTCGGCGACATTTACCGTATCCACATATTTTCCATCCCGAAATACTGTCGCCCTGTCACAGATTTCAAATATCTCCTCCAGTCTGTGGGAAATATATATGATAGCTTTTCCCTGTTCCTTTAGCTTTTGGACCATTCTAAATAACTGTTTAATTTCTCTCGTAGTTAAGCTTGCCGTCGGCTCGTCCAGGGCCAGCACATTAAAATTAAATAATAATGCTTTTGCTATCTCAACCATCTGCATCTGTGCCGTGCTTAGTTTTTTTGTAATTGTCCTGCTGGGAAAATCCGCTTCCAGTTTTTTTAGCATTTCATCTGCTTTTTCTTCCATAAGCTTGAAGTCAACCGCTCCAAATTGATTGGTGGGCTCGTTGCCCAGAAATATATTCTGGGCAACTGTCATCTCTGGAATTAACTGTAGCTCTTGATGAACTTTTGCAATGCCATGCTGCTTTGCAGCATACGGATTTTTAAATTCTACTTCCTCATTGTCAATTTCTATTGTTCCTGCATCTTGTTTATATGCTCCTGACATGATATTTAAAAATGTAGATTTCCCTGCACCGTTTTCACCCAAAAGTGCATGAACCTCTCCTTTTTTTAATTCAAAATGAACATTATCAAGTGCCTGGATTGCTGCAAAGCGTTTACTTATCCCCTGCATACGCAATACAATGCTATCTGTTTTTTCCATACGATTCCCACCTTATTTTCTATTTTCCATATTGGCCTGCATTGTCTTTGTCAATAACTTCGATTGGTGTACTGACAACCTTAGGCAGCTTTTGTCCTGCCAACAATCTCAACGCTACCTCAACGGCGGCCTTTCCATTTTCAGCCGGAAACTGATCTACGGTTGCAGTTAGTTCACCGGCTTTGATTGATTTATAAGCATCTCCTGTACCGTCAACTCCCAATACGATAACCTTTCCTAGCATATTCCTGGCCCTTAATGCCTCTACTGCTCCCAGCGCCATATTATCATTGCAGCAATATAGTGCTGCCACATCAGGATTTTGTGTCAAAATATCAGTTGCAACATTCAGTCCTTTTTCTGTCTCATAGTCTGCCGGAACACTTGCCACTATCTCAATATCCGGATATTTTGCTTCCAGCTGCTGTTTAAAGCCGTTTACACGCTGTATGGATGTGAATGTTCCTGCAACACCCTCAAGAATTGCTACCTTACCTGCTCCACCGATTTTATTTGCAATGTAATCTGCCGCCTTTTGGCCAATTTCAATCTGAAGTCCGCCGACAAAGGTATCACAATCAGCTATGTATTCACAGTTTGCATTAACAATAGGGATGCCTGCTGCCTTTGCCGTTGCAACTGCAGTATCCAGACATTCATTGGTAAGCGGTGATAAAATTAATGCATTATAATTATTTTGGATCATGGTTTCTGCAATTGATAATTGCCCCGCCGTATCTGTTTCCGTCCTTGTTGCCTGGATATCAATTGTTGTACCGTTTGCTTTTGCTGCTTCCGTCATTCCCTCTCCCAGCATTAACCAGAATTCATTTGCCTGATTCTTTAAAATACTTCCCAGGGTAACTCCCTCCGGTAAGGATAAGTCAGACAGCGGCCCATAGTTTGCTTCCAGGTCGGCATATGCAACCGTATCAGTCTCGGTATCCGGATTAAAGGTTCCTGCCGTTTCTTGGGCTTCCCCTGAGGCCTCTTCTGTTGCCTTAGCTTGTGCCGGTGCCTCTGTTACTTTTCCTTCCTGCTCCGTAGCCGCTTTTGATTCTTCACCTGTTGTTTCTGCCGACTCCTTCGTACCTCCACAGCCAACGAGCATCGTTGCTATCATTGCTGTGCACAGTAAAACGCTGATGATTCTCTTTTTCATTCTTTTCCTCCTTTTTGATTGCTTTTTTCAGCAAATTTACATTATATGTTTTACCCTCTTTAGGCTAAACCATCGTAGCACATATATCCGATACCATATATCTTGGCCATATATTCTAATTCCTGGGACCAGTCCCCAAAGCATAAGGTATAATGATGTCCCACTGTGTTCTGTATAAAATCATCGACATTGCCGGTGAACTCCAATCCAAATCCCGGCCATCTTTGTCCTAATGCCTCATCCGGTCTTACCTCCCTTGGGCATGTTTTGGCTTTTGCAACATGGAAGCGTAAGGTTTCATTGTTCCCACCCACTCTCAAAATTGTGACGGGCAATCCGTTTTCTAAATCGAACCTCACACAGCCTCCTCTCTGTTTGTCTTGGCCATGTCTCATATAGTCGGTTACGACTCCCTCATCCGCCGTTGCATCCGGTGTCGGCCAGATTTCAACCGGCTGCTTTCGATCCGCCATAGATACGGGAGCGGTACCGCAATTAAAAAATGTAATTCTCTTTTTATCCTTACTAAGCTTTGCAATATCAGCAAAAAACACCTTTTGGTCTGATAGCTTGCTTAATATCATCATTGAAGCTGCAGCCGGGATATCCGCTTCGCATGCTGTTAAAATACCTGCTTCATTCAATAAACAGGTTGCAATGCATGCCGCATATTTATATCCATATATCTCGGAAGCCATTTCCGGCATACATTTATTTGCAAAGACCTCAATACCATACATTTCCTTTAATCTCTTAAAGGCTAAAAACATCTTTGCCTGCGAACGGAATACATCCTCGGCAATATATTCGCCGGTAGCTTCATATTTCCAAACAATACGGTCAAATTTCTTTTTAAACTCCTCCGCCACCGCATCTGCTTCCTCGTCTGAAATATGCTTCATTTCAGTAAAAACCTGAACCGTATCATATTGGGGAAAATCCAAGCCAAATTTCTCTTTCCATGAAAATTCATTTACTTGGGTTTGGTACATCATCATGCATTTTCCGCCGATTGTTGCTATTTTTTTATTCCTGATATCATGAATTACATGTGCCGCATTTGCATATTTTAAGATTTTCCCTATATTACTTTCATCTTTTGCACTTCCATATAAATAGAGGAATTTTTTCCTCATTTCCTCTAATACATACCGGATCTGTATGGATGCACCAAAATTACCATTGGCCACTTCTTCCGATTCACCAAACAGGATAAACGGTATTTTCAAATCATTTACTGCTGAAATTACATGGGATGAAAATACCCAGGTCCCAACTATCATAACGATAATATCCGCCTTGTTTGTCTCCATTTCTTTTGCTTTTTCCTGAATTTGATATTCATCGAATAATACCTCTGGACATATATCAGTTTCATACTTATCTTCTTTTCCTAACCTGAGCTTTAGATATTCTACCATTTCACGAATTTCATCTTTTTGATGGTTTACTTTTGCTACTGCTATAATGCCGATCTTGGGCTTGTCCATAAACTACCTCCTTATTTATAAAAACGTTTTTACATTTTCCTATAAATCAGTTCCACAATTTGGAATTCTATTGCTGATTTTGTTATTGATGAATGTAAATACATTTATTTATATAAAAACGTTTTTATATTTGCCGGCAAAGCTCTTGTATTTTTGTATCAGCATCATATTTTTGTAAAAACGTTTTTACATCATGCTATGATAGTACATGATTTATTTCTTGTTGTCAATCTACAACTTTCCTAAATAATAATCTTTTTTCTTGTACATAATATCCAACGATTAACTACTGCTTTTTCTTTGAATCAGCGTTGGCCTAAAATATAAATCTACTTTTCCAATGTCCTCATTCTTGTTTTCCAGGCAGTCCAGAATTAAATTTGCTCCCGCTTCCCCGACCATTCCTTCTTGCATCTGAATTGAAGAAATATCCAGCATCTGCGTTATTTCTAAATTATCCATTCCATAAAGGGCAATATCTTTTGGAACCTGTATATGATAATCTTTACAAGCCTTCCAGAAACCGACTGCCTGCAAATCGTTTGATGCGACCATTGCCGTAGGTCTGTCCTTCATTAAATAAATTTTTTTCCCAACTTCATACCCATGCTCCTGGGTATAGTTTTTCCAGAAAACATAATCCTCGTTATACTCAATGCCATGGTCCCTCAATGCCTGGCAATATGCATCATACCTCTGCTTATAAACAATCGTTCCATATTCACCTGCTAAGTAAGCTATTTTCTTGTGACCATTTCGAATCATCTCCTGGGTTGAGGAATAGATTCCTTTATATACATCAATGGAAAGGGTACCAAAGGTCTTTTCTTCTTCCTTCATCCATGGGTTATTACACATACCGCACAATACGATTGGGGAATCGCAGCGTTCTATTTCTTTTCTAAGTTCATCCGAATAGGAAAAGTTGACCAGGAATAAACCATCCACCAAATTCTCTTGCAGCATCCGGACTGCCTTTAGTTCACCTTCTAATTTTCCTTCCGTATAATAGAGGACCATAGAATGCCTGCGCTTTTTAGCACACTCATTCACTGCTTCTATCATACCTACGAAGATTGCATTTGCCGTATCCGGTATCGCAAGCATAATTAATCCTGTTCGTGTTGTCTTCAATGTGCGCCCCGCTCTATTTGGAATATAATCCAATTCCTTAATGGCTTCCATGACCTTTAAACGTGTTTCCTCTTTAATGTATCCTATATTATTCAGTGTTCTGGAAACCGTACCAGGTGCAACACCTGCTTTTTCCGCAACATCCCATATTGTAATTTTTCTATTAGCCATTTTCCTCCTGTATGATGCACTTATAATAAATGCGCCATGATCTCCTTTCTTAAAATCACTTTATTGGATATATGCAAAATATTTGCACCTATACATGTCTAATTCTTTGCTTAAAAATCTCAGCTGGTTCAAAATCCTTGCCGCATATCTAATTATATAGCAGTCTCCAACATATTACAAATAATTTATATGCCACAAAGAACGTTATCACTTCTTCACTATGGTGACCGGTACCATTATGCACCTTGATACACGGATCAAGAAATCAAAAACAGATAATCCACAACCTTGCTGATTATCGCAAGCTTTATCCACAAAAAACTGCAGTTATCCGCTTCTCTAAGTTTACCGGCAAGAAGTCAAATAACTGCAGTCATATTTTATATAATTTGCTTTCGTAGGGTTTACTATAACATGCCTTACTTTATTTCATATCATTAGATCTTACTTGCTAAAATGCTCCAGTCTCTCGCTCACCTGTCTCATCATGTCCGTGTATTTCTCAAGCTTTGCCCTTTCCTCTGCCAGCTTTGCTTCCGGAGCCTTATTCACGAAGTTTGGATTAGCCAGCATTCCGTTAACACGCTTTAGCTCACCCGCAAGGCGCTCCTTCTCCTTCTGGAGGCGTTCGATTTCCTTTTCAACATCAACCAGGTCAGCAAAGGGAATATAGATAACTGCACCGGGCACTACGGTAGACACCGCATCCTCAGAAATTCCTGCCTTATCCTCCTGAACCAGGACTTCATTAGCATAGCCTAAGGTTGCGAAGAATACCCTGCTCTCGGTAAATATGCTTCTTACCTTTTCATTCTCCGATACAACAATTACAGTAGCCTTTCTGCTTGGCGGAACATTCATTTCCGTACGTACATTACGGATACCCTTAACTGCTTCCTTGATCAATTCAACAGCTTCTGCTTCCTCAGTGTATGCAAACTTTTCATTAAATACAGGCCAGTCAGCGATCATGATGGAATCCGCTTCCTTCCGGCCTAACATTTCCTGAAGAGTACAGAAGATCTCCTCCGTTACAAACGGCATATATGGATGGAGCAGCTTTAAGGAGGATATTAATACATGCTTTAAGGTCCAAAGGGCCGCTGCCTTCGTCTCATCCGTCTCGCTGTAAAGCCTTGGCTTCACCATCTCGATATACCAGTCACAGAACTCTTCCCAGACGAAATCATAGATCTTCTGGACAGCAATACCAAGATCATAGCTCTCCAGGTTCTCCGTTGCTTCCTTTACCAGGCTGTTTACCTTGGAAAGGATCCATTTATCCGCTACGGTTAAAAGCTTCTCATCGATGCTTTCCGGGATAGCCGCCTTTTCTAAATTCATCATAATGAAACGGGAAGCATTCCATACCTTATTTGCAAAGTTTCTGCAGGCTTCAACCCTTTCCCAATAGAAACGCATATCATTGCCCGGGGCATTACCCATCACTAAGCTTAGGCGAAGGGCATCAGCACCGTATTTATCAATTACCTCCAGAGGGTCGATGCCATTTCCAAGGGATTTACTCATCTTACGGCCTTGGGAATCCCGGACAAGGCCATGGATTAATACCTTGCTGAAAGGCTTTTCACCCATCTGCTCATAGCCTGAGAATACCATACGCAACACCCAGAAGAAGATGATATCATAGCCCGTTACCAATACATCTGTAGGATAGAAATAATCCAAATCCTCCGTCTTATTGGGCCAGCCCAGGGTGGAGAAGGGCCATAATGCAGAGCTGAACCAGGTGTCCAGGGTATCCTCATCCTGCTTGAAATGGTCATGGCCGCATTTGCAGCTTTCTGTAGGATGTGTCTTAGAGATTACCACCTCACCGCATTTTTCACAGTACCAGGCCGGAATCCTATGTCCCCACCACAGCTGTCTGGAGATACACCAGTCCCTGATATTCTCTGCCCAGTTGAAATATATCTTGTCAAAGCGCTCCGGCACAAACTGAACCTCACCGCTCCTTACGCTGTCGATGGCAGGCTTAATCAGTTCATCCATTTTAACGAACCACTGCTGCTTAACCAAAGGCTCAACGGTCGTCTTACAACGGTCATGGGTACCAACGTTGTGGGTATGATCCTCTACTTTTACTAAGAGACCCATCTCCTGCAATTCCGATACGATCAGCTTGCGGGCCTCGTAACGGCTCATACCTGCATATTTGCCTCCATTCGCATTGATGGTGGCATCATCATTCATGACGTTGATTTCCGGAAGCTTATGCCGCTTGCCTACCTCAAAATCGTTGGGGTCATGAGCCGGCGTAATCTTAACAACACCGGTACCAAATTCCTTATCCACATACTCATCTGCAACCACCGGGATCTCACGATCCATCAGGGGGAGCAGAACCTTCTTCCCGATCAGGTGCCGGTATCTTTCATCCTCCGGGTGGACAGCCACTGCCGTATCACCCAGCATTGTCTCCGGCCTTGTGGTAGCGATCTCTACAAAGCCATCTTCCCCTACCACCGGGTATTTGATGTGCCAGAAATGCCCTGCCTGCTCCTCATGCTCAACCTCTGCATCTGAAATGGTTGTCTGGCATACCGGACACCAGTTGATAATCTTGGAGCCCTTGTAAATATAACCTTTTTCATAGAGCTTGACGAACACTTCATTTACCGCATCATTGCAGCCCTCATCCATGGTGAAGCGCTCCCTGTCCCAGTCACAGGAGGAGCCCAGCTTCTTCAGCTGAGAGATGATTCTGCCACCGTACTCATGCTTCCATTCCCAGGCTCTCTTTAAGAATTCCTCCCTGGTCAAATCCTCTTTATTAATACCTTCCTTTTTCAGCTGCTCCAGGATCTTAACCTCCGTCGCAATGCTCGCATGATCCGTCCCGGGCTGCCAGAGGGCGTTAAAGCCCTGCATCCTCTTGAAACGGATCAGGATATCCTGCATGGTATTGTCCAGGGCATGGCCCATGTGTAGCTGTCCCGTAATATTTGGCGGGGGGATCACGATGGTGAAGGGCTTCCTGCTTCTATCTACCTCCGCATGGAAGTATTTGTTCTCCATCCATTTTTGGTATTGCTTTTCTTCAATGTTTTTGGGGTCATAGGTTTTAGCCAGTTCTTTTTCCATTGGTTTCTTCCTTTCGAAAATATATTTGATTTGCTTGTTATGCTAGGTTAAGGCTTTTTAAACATAAAAAAGGTTCTCCGCCAAAAAAGGACGAAGAACCGTGGTACCACCTTTATTTTTGAATGAATTTTGTATCATAGCCGATAATTCACCCAACTCTTGTGCCTGTAACGGGACATCCCGGTATTTCCTACACGCCGTCCGATACGGTTTCAGAAATACTGCTCCGGAGCTACCTTCAATAAGCTTGCCTTAGACCACCTTTCAGCCGGTGGGTGATCCTCTCTGATAAGCTTCCCTTACCTAATCCTCTCCATCAAAACATTTACATTATAAAATATTATTTCTATTAGCTTATAGTATGCAATGTTTGAAAAAATGTCAAGGGGTTTTTGCGGAAATCCTGATTATACCTTATTATCATAATATTCGTATTTGAACGCGGGAAAATGCGACTCATTTATTGTCATACGGATCAGCCAGGCTTTTTTGTGCTCCTCTCCTTGAAAGCAGGTCGCATCCGTCATATACTTAATTAAAACGTCCTGCAGGATGTCATCTGAAATTGCTGCATCTTTCGTATAGGAGAAGGCTATTTTATAGATTGTACCGGAATACTCTTCGATGGTTCCATTAATATCATCATGCGTTCGCACTATGCCTTTTTTCATGGGAGCCCCCTTTCATCTATAACATCCAATAGGACGGTGAAATATTGCAATGATATAAATAATAATAAAATAATCCGCCATCAATGTCCATTGCTTCAACATTGATGGCGGATTTATATACTTTCATTAAACCGGAGCTTTTCAAGGCCTTCTCAAACTCGCCAGCGAAGTTCTATGATGAATAGCCCATCTTCAAGGCGGGCTTCTATCTGTCCCTTCATTTTCTCCACCAAAAGCTTAGTAATTGTCAATCCCAGACCCCTGCTTTGGTTGGAACGGGATTGGTCCCCCGTATAAAAGCGTTCGAATATTACCTTCAATTCCTCTTCCGTAATATTGCTCCTATCATTTTTAAACTGAATCACGCAATACCCCTGTGAACAATATTGCTGTAATATAAATTTCTCTTTTGCATATTTTAAGACGTTTTGGACCAGGTTATTTAGGATCCGGTTGAACTGTATTTTATCTACAATGATAAAGGCCGGATCATCCTCAAGTTCAATTGACACTCCCAGCTGCTTTCTCTCAAATTCATGAAAATATGCTATCATACTATCCTTTAGCATGCCCTGGACTTCCACATTTTCTAATATGATTGGATAATTGTCTCCCTCAGTAATTGATATCTCATAAAAATCCTGTATGAAGCCCTGCAGTAACCTTGCCCGCTTTCTTATAATCTCCAAAAACTCCTGCTTTTCTTCCTCTGAATTGCTCTCTTCCATCAGCTCCAGATATCCGAGGATGGAGGTGAGCGGTGTACGCAGATCATGGGATATATTCTCAACTTCTTTGCGGATCTTTGTTTCATTGCGCTGATACACAATTCTCTCTTCCTGGCGTGCCAGGTAAATCTTATTGATTGCCGATAATAATTTCTGGAATCCGGTATCCGCCGTGATTGCTTTCAGCTTCCGGTTTCGTTCCGGCTTCTGTTCGATTTCTTCCATCTGCTTAATCGTTTCTGATATGGCTCTTCTAAGAAATAGAATGTATAGGGACAACAGAACAACCAGTATAATTAATCCCAAGCATGCATACAGCATCCGATAAGCCTCCTTTATTCTAGGAGGCTTTGGCCTCCTTCATTCCGGGAGGCTTTGCCTCCTATCCAATCTTCTAATCCAGGCCATACTCTTGATTCCCTAATTACCTATTTAACCTCTTTCTTCCTGAACACCAGAAATCCAATCAACGCAACAACGCTAAATTCAATCAAACCAATTAACCAATATTGATAATAACCGGCAATTCCGTCCCAGGGCAGGGTCAGCTCAAGTTTTTCATAATCAAAACTAATTCTCCCTATCATATTATAGGGCATGATCCCCGATATTTCAGAAAATACCTTGAACTTCATTCCCAGGAAATTGCTAACGATAGGAAAGGCCAACAGCAATCCGATTACAGCACCGACTGCTGTTCCCATATTTTCTGATATGAATAAAAAACAATTTGTCACAGCAAGGGCACATAAAAGCAGGGGCATTACCACAACACAAACCTTTAACAGCAGGTATAGGTTCTCTATACCGGAATCCTCTAAAAGCAGATAAGCTGCCGCAATATCGCTTCCTGTAATGATTACAAAGGCAATCACCGCATATACTATTTCAACAATGAGCTTGCCAAAATAAATATTCCCCCGGCTGATACCATAGGATATACTGTTTTTCATAGTATGGTTTGAATGCTCATTTCCAAACACGATGGCTGACACCGAAATGCAGAGAAAGAAGACAGCCATCACGTTGCTATAAAAGCAGGAAAGGGCAAAGTAGGTATTTGCATAGGGAAAAGTCGGCTCCGTTGCCTTAACAGCGGCTAGCACGATGTTCGAGCTTATTAATAATGCGCTGCAGATTATGATAAATAAATAGCATCCTTTATTATGATATAAACGATAAAACTCACTCTTTATATAACTAAGCATTGTCAATCCTCCTGTCTTCTGGAGGATTTGTCCTCCTGTCCTCTGGAGGATTGGCCGCTCTTTCTTTCTGAAGGCTTTCCTCCCCTACCAGTTGAATAAAATAATTTTCCAGATTAATTTCTTTTAACATTATGGACAGCAGTCCAATCCCGTTCTTTACTGCCAATTCACTGATTTTATTCGGCTGGTCCTGATAATCAAAGATATGGATTGCCCTGTCCGGGGCGACTTTATAGGAAGTACAATTTAGCTTTACTTCAAGCAAGGCTGTCATAGCCTCCACATTATCCACCCTCAGCTCAATATATCGGTCGCATTCCTTCGCCAAGCCCTCGCTGGTAATCTGCTTTACCAGCTTTCCGCCCTCGATAAACCCATAGCTGGTCACCAGGTTCGAAAGCTCGGACAGTATGTGGCTGGAAATTAATATGGTGATGTTCTTCTCCCTGTTCAGCTTCAATAACATATTCCTGATCTCCACGATTCCAAAGGGATCTAGTCCGTTAATGGGCTCATCCAGCAATAATAGCTCCGGCCTGTTCATCAGTGCCAGTGCAAGCCCCAGCCGCTGCTTCATGCCCAAAGAAAAATCCTTATATTTTTTATTCCTTGCCTCCGTAAGTCCGACTTCCTCCAAGGCTTCCTTTACACATGTCCTGTCCGGAATTCCCCTTTGAATACGGTAGTACTCGAGGTTCTGGGTTGCCGTCATATAGGCATAGAAACTGGGCGTCTCGATAATTGCCCCGATCCGTTGGCGTTTCTTATTCAAGGCCTCCTCCGAGGTTGCCCCAAACAAGCTTATCTGCCCCTCTGTCGCAAAGGTCTGACCCGTTATTATCCTGAGTATTGTTGTCTTTCCGGCACCATTTTTTCCGACAAGACCGTAGATATCACCTTGTTTGATTTCCAGGTTCACATGGTCTACGGCGCTTATGTCCTTATATTTTTTCGTCAGGCTGTCCGTTGATAAAATAACCTCTCTCACCCTATTACTCCTTTCAATTCGGATTCGCCCATCTTTCTATCCCATGGACTTCCGGTCAGGATATCCCGTTATGGGCGCCTTTTACAGGAATCAGTATAGTGGTTATTTCTTAATTAGTACTTAATCAAACTTAAAGAAAGTATAAAGATTGCTTCCATTATTATAAGATGTCCAATTTAAACCCAATCCCCCACACGGTTTTTATATAGGAATCCTCATCAAAGTCTTTAATCTTTTTGCGGATGTTACTGATATGGACATTAATGGTATTATCTTCCCCATAATATCCTGATTTCCAGATTTCCTGAAAGACCTGTTCCTTGGTAAATACCCTGTCCGGATACTGCAGCAGTAGCTTCAGGATATCAAATTCATGAGCCGTCAGGGGTAACAGGTTTCCCTTTACATAGACCTCCCTTGACGATTCCTTCAGTACTAATTGTTTAAAGGACAGCTCTCCCTCACCCGGCTCCGTTGCCCTGCGGCATCTTCTGAGCACCGCTTCCACCCGGGCAAGGAGCTCCTCCCGTTCAAAGGGCTTTGTTATATAATCATCTGCTCCGGCCTTCAGCATTTTCACCCGGTCTTCCAATGCACTCTTGGCAGAAACGACTATAATTGGCGTTGCAACCTTTCCCTTTAGCTCTGATACCAATTCCTCTCCCGTTAATCCCGGTAGCATCAAATCCAGAAGAATCAGGTCAAAGGTATTCATGGACAGCTGCAACTTTGCCTCAGTTCCTGAGAATGCTGCAACGGGCTGGTAGTGTTCTTTTTCAAGGTAACGGCATATTAGCCGGTTGATATCTACATCATCTTCTACGATAAGTACTTTCATCCGAGCCTCCTGATTTTGGAGGCTTTGGCCTCCTGATTTTTTGCGTGCTTTATCCCCACATGCTATCTACAATTTTGAAAAATTACGATAAGCTTTACTTCAGCTCCTCAAGCATCTCCTCACTCCAGTCACTATAAAGCTGTGCCTGGCGAAGCCCCAGGCCAAGAACCTTTAAGATTTGCCGATGGTTATTGTGCATATCTATATCCCTGGCCAGCTCCTGGTAAAACAGCTGAAATAGTGCTACTTTCTGGTCTGCCTGTTCCTTGAACTCCATAAGGTGCCTTTTCATTTCCTCTGAATTTTCCTGAGTAGAAAAATACATTTTCAATAAAAATTCACTTCGGATCGTATCTTTTTCGTTCTCTGCTTCCATCCATTGCTTAAAGACCCTGTTTCCCTCCGGCGTGATCCTATATTTTATCTTTTCCACCTTTGCCTTTGGTCCAGCTCCGGAAGGGATCTGTTCAATGAGACCCTCTTCCCTTAGCTTGCCAAGCTCAGGATAAATCTGCCCATAGCTTTCCTGCCAGAAGAAGGACATCCGGATATTGATGATTTTCTTAATTTCGTAACCGCTCAGGTCTTCCTCCTGTAATAAACCGAGTATGACAAACCGGGTTTTTTTCATGTGTTCCTCCATTCCTGCCCTACGGCACCTATACGCCAAATACATACTGAAAGGCTGGTTAATAACGATATTTTAGCTCCAGCCAAAGCTCTTAATCATTTTATCTGGTAACGGATGGCCTTCTTTGGGCATATACCAATACATGCCCCGCACAGGATGCATTCCGCATCCTCCATTCTTTCTGCCTGCACCTTGTCGTTAACCTTTAAACTCATTGGACAGGCTTTATCACAGCCATGGCAGTTGGTGCACTTGCCTTTATCTGCCGTTAACCTAATCTGCTTTATATGTAATAATCGACCCAGCTTATTTCCTATGACCATAAATGGTGCCATCCAGCAGATATAATGGCAGAAGGCTCTTTTTCCTCCAACAAGCGCCGGCATGAGGATTAACAAAATGATTCCGTAGTAAATAATATAGCCATAGATATTAGCGATGGAAATCCCGTGGTCTGTCATGTAGAAAAAGTCTACACTGATTTCTTTACTGCGGTTCAGGAAACTAACTACAACTCCCGCGATCCATACCGTCCATATCACATACTTAATATTGTTTTTCCAGCCCTGCTTCGGTTTTTTATCCGTAACCAGCGTGATGCATTCCTGGATTCCCCCCGCGGGACACAGATAGGCGCAAAACAACCTCCCGAAGAATATGGATGCTACCAGCATCACAGCAAATACAATAAAGCTTCCATTAATAACTCCTTCCAACGCTCCCTGGATAATCAGATAAGGCGATAAATAATAAATGGTGATTGGAAAAAGCAGCATTGCAGAAATAAGGAAAAGTTTTCGGATGTTTTGTCTTTTCATAACTGGCGCCTCCATAGCATTCTTGTGATCATTCATATTCTTAATATATATCTATTAGATATATATTAAGATACTACGGTTGTTACGCTACGTCAAGATCTTTTCATGCATTCCTTTCCTTATTTGCACCTTCTTTCATCCCCGCTCCCCGTCCAGCTTAAAATAGATAGCAAGAAAACCCACTCAAGCCAGTCTATTTCTGTCCTATGTGGATTTTCGTTATTTACCGATATTATTTGGCTGTGTATTTCACAAAACACTTTTGCAGCAAAGGAATAAAAGTTAATAGGAGAATATTTATGACATTTAATATTTTGTCTCCATAGTTTTTGTTTTCTGGTGAGGCCTGCCTAAACTAAATATTCCTTAGCTGTTGAAAGCATTGTGCAAGCACTTGTGATTCTTCCCACCTTACCGAGCGAATTTGGTCGTCAATGAACGAAAAAATTTTTTCCGGATATTGTATTGCCCAGGTAACCCCTAAGCACGCCTTGAGCTTCAACCGTTTTTTATGTATATACCTATCTGCCACCGGCTGAATCTCATCCACATATGCCATACTACGTTTCACAATAGCTTTGTCATATTCATTTTCAGAAATTGCATCTAACAAGAGAGATTCCAAAGCCCCTTCTTTATCCGTTGGAATGATAATCAATAGAAAATCAACAAACATTTCTTGCTTATAACTATTTTCATAGCTATTAGGAATCCAGGTATCATTCTTAATCCTAGTTATAACCGGCCAAAGCAATGACCGAAAAGAATCCAAAATGGATTGTTCCTCCTTGTCATCACGGTCTGTGACAACTACAATTTTTGAGAATGCACTGCTGTCTACCATTGTGGGAAGAATTTTTTCCTTGAAGAAACTACCAAAGTTATTTTTACCGCCCACACCGCAAATCAAAAGACTCTCATTATCTTTTCGGTACCAATATGCAGATTCTCCTTTACTCTCATCTGCCTTTATCGCTAAACTTTTAGGAGCATTCCGGTGCGTCCATCCACAAGTTCTTTCTAAATAATAGCTCAATAATATAGCGTCTGTTTTACCCTCACAGAGAATTAATTTATTCATAAGCGCACCTCAAAGCCAAACTGTTCACGGTTAGCATAAACCTTTCTTCCGGGAAGAATCCGGGAATAAGTTCTTGATTTGGCACCCTCTTTCTTGAAGGTAAGTACATTAATATCGTCTGCTTGGTTCTGTTTCTCATAATCCTGCGTAGATAACAATGCATCAATAGCTTCAATACTATGTGCTGTAACAAACACCTGTACATCAAACTGTATGGCGGCTTTTACAAGGAATCTAAAAATATCATCATAATATTTTGAATGGATTGCTGTTTCAATCTCATCAATTAGTAAAATACCTCCTGCTGCCTGCGCAATGCCATTTGCAATCGACAGCACTTTCTTGATTCCATCGCCATAGGTAGAAAGAGGCATATTCCCCAGTGTCATATGCTTGATATATTCAGTTGAACGGTTATTGTCCTCATTTTTCAATATTAAGAGATCCACAATTTCAGGATCAAATAACTGCAAAATGTGCAGGCATATTTCTTTATAGGAATCACTGCGTAAAATGCGATTGAACACACTCCCACGAACATGATCCATTGGAGAAAGATAAACTATATTCAAATAGTTATTTCCTTTGATTTCACGCCCGGAGGCTGTTGCATACGTATCTATTTCAATCTTTATTTTATCCCCATATCCTGCAATCTCGTAGAAAAGCTCTCCTCTAAAAGCCTCCACTTCTACCATATCAGAGCCCGAGTCACGCATCATTCGATTTCTATTTACTGAATTCAATTTCTGAATAACATCCTCCGGATCCATCATAATCTTTTTTTGCTCGCCCGACAGCTCATAGGTTACATTCTGGCCTTTACAAACTGCATAGAGTGTTATTTCCATTCCAGACATATCTTTGGGGAATAAATTAATAAAACTCTCGTAAACAGAAGGTCCACTAAAAAAAAGATTTGTATCCCGCATGCGGGCTAGGCGAAGAATATTTGTAAAATCAGCGGGATTACGCAATAGCAGTAACGCTTCCAAGACACTGGTTTTTCCGCTGTTGTTATCTCCCGCGATAATATTTATGTGATTTAGATTTTCAACGGTGAGATGATGGATTCCACGAAAATGACCAATTTTTAAGCTTTCCATGTGAACTGCCATTATAACACCTCCTCACGGTCTACAAATTCAATAACTAAACGTTTTCCAAGGCCGTCAGCAATTCTCTTTAGGATCGGTATACTGGGGCGATAGCTTCCATTTTCAATTTTACTAATATTAGCTTGTGAAACACCTGATTTCTCAGCCAGCTGCTTTTGGGTAATTCCAAGTTGTGTGCGGGTATTCACAACAAGCTCACATAACTCAGTTTCAATATCATAATCTGCAACAATGGGCTCATCTTCATTGTTTGGTAATCTGACTTCCTTTAAAGCCTGATCAAGATATGATTGTAAGCTACTCATAAGCTCTCCTCCTAACACTTTATATCTTTATATTATGTTGAATACAACATAATGTCAACAACAAATATATTGGATTAAATATATTATAACCTTGTACAATAAAGTTATACTTACATCCAACTAAGTCAGATCTGTCTCTTTCTCTTAATGTGACTGCTGTATGCCGCAATAAAGAGGGCGCCCTCTCAAGCCATCTCATGACTTTTAGGACACCTCCTAATTAACTGCATTTTTATTCCTTTCTATTTCTACTACCAGTCCTTATCCCTTTTATTCTTTCTCCTGCCCTTCTATCCCTTCACTTCCTCTGCCCTTCAGCCTTCCTATGATAAATAGCCCCAGTTCACAGGCTTAGTTCAACACGACCGATACCAATTTCAGTTCTTTTACATCTTCAAACACCAGCTTCAATTCCTGCAGTATCTGCTTTCTGTCCGCCGCCCCACAATCCAGCTTAATTGTATGATATCCATTCTCCTGTATCTTGGCAATACCTACTTCCATATCATCAAGCAAAATTCTTATCCCACCACTACCCTGTGTATGGAAAACTGCTTCCTGAAAGCCTTTTTCCGCCTGGACATAACGAAATACTGCTGTATCCCCGTCAGAAATATTAGTCAGCCATTCGCTCCCCTCACCATCAGCATCAATATAAGCCTTCCCCGTTAAACCGCAGGCCTGATACCCATAAATGGCCTCTCCTGCCCCAAAGGGTCCACCCGGTCCCTGGGAAGTCATCTTCACTTCCGGAATTGATCCGTCCTCCAGAATTGTAATCTGCTCAATACACAGACGCCTATACTGCTGGGTAGCCCTGCTGGAGCGGTGATAGAATACATACCACCGTCCATTAACACACTCAATGGAGCCATGATTATTCCAGCTTGCCGGATCACATCCGTCATTATCGATAATTATCCCCCTATATGTAAATGGCCCAAGGGGTGACTTACTGGTAGCATATCCAAGGGAAGTCGGCTTACCCCGTTCCATATCTGCATAAACATAGTAATACGTATCCCCAATTTTCCTCATGGAGGATCCTTCATGGAAGTAATGCTCTTCCTCCGTAACCAGATCATGTACAATCTGGGTCTTATCAAGGGAAACCATATCCTCATTCATCTTGACTCCATGGGAAAATAGCTGTCCCCAGTAATAATATGCCTGCCCGTCATCATCAATAAAGATTGCCGGGTCAATCCCTCCACAGGGAAGCTGAATGGGATTTTTAAAGGGGCCTTCCGGAGAATCCGACACTGCCACGCCCTCACTGTCATCCGGCATACAAAAATACAGATAATATTTTCCGTCCCGGTAAATGCAGTCCGGTGCGAAGAGGATTGCCGGCTTCTTAGCCTCATCCTTCTGTTCAAACTTCTCCTTTTCCTGGGCCATATCCATATTTGCAAGCATTTTCTGTATGAAGGGTGTTGGCTTTGTCCAGTCAATTCCCTGATATTTCGGCGCATTAGGATCACCAAACCAGGGTACGTCCTTCCCTTCAAAGGAGATATCGTGGATTGTCCACTCCTCCATATCCGGCGTTGATACGACATGATATTTTTCGCTGCAATATACATCCGCCCTATCATCAAAGCTTCCATAAACATAAAGCCTTCCATCCGGCATTACATGAGCCTCACCGTCAGGCACGTGATACTCCAGGGGTAAGATAGGGTTACGGGTATTTTTAAAATTTATTGACATAGTTTCATTCTCCAATTTTTATTTTTTACCTTCTATTAGGCATCTTATTCCAGATATTTTTTATCCTCTTTTCTTATCACGCGCCAAATGCAGATATTTAAAAAATTCTTTGCTGACAAGTAACCGATTGATCGACTCCAAAACCTCCTCACTGCACTCCTTGCCATTGGAGCAATGTTTCAGCAAATTTTCCCGCAGCCTGTGGATCTCTTCTGCATATATATTCTCCTGTGCCATATTTCCGGATTCCTCCGGGCATTTTGCCCTGTCTACGAAAAACAGATCCTCCTCCTCCTCTGAAACCAGTTTTCCACCCATCCTGATGTTCATATCAAGGCGGTACCGGTTCGTTCTGATACAAGCTCTTCTTGGCCATGGTGCCCCATCTTTATAGGTTCCGACCGCATCATACTGCATCGGATAAGAGAAGGTTGAGCCATAGCCGATCGTACCAAATACCTCTATCTCTTCCTCAGCCTTTTCAAAAAGATTTCTCCCCCTGAACTGTTCCGGCACAGGAACATCCAAAATATTAAAAACCGTCCTTGCAAAATCAATCATGGAGCAGATTTCACTTTCCACCTCTCCCTGCCTCATTCCTGGTACAGATATGATCAAAGGAACCCGCTGGCTTGCACGGTTGAAGAGAAATTTTGCATAGGCACCGGATTCTCCCAGGGAAGCTCCGTGATCTGCCCCAAAAATCAGAACCGTATTTTCGGCTAAGCCCGCTTTCCTTACATAGTCCAGCACCAGTCCAACCTGCGAATCAACCCATGCCGCAAGTCCATAATAGTATGCCTTCATCTGCTTCCGCTTTTCCGGAGGGATTGTAGGTAACGCCAGCAGCTTTGCAAAATGCTGCTCATAACAGCTTAAATGATCTGTTGGCATTATTTCAGTATCAAAATTAATATGATCATACAATGAAGCATATTGATCCGGAACAACTACCGGCGTATGTGGTTGCAGGAACGATACCCTTAAAAAGAAAGGCTCGTCTCCGACATTCTTTAACCATTCAATCGAATTCTTGGCTGCCATTTCTGGTTTGTAGAATGTGTTCTCTGGAAACCGGCTTCCAAGATTCTGGCGAATCGGTCCATTGGCGGTTATTTTATCTAAGCCCTGTAATTGTTCAACCCCAAGTCCTAAGTCCATTTCACTGCCTTCCTGATCGTTAACCTCAAACACTTCCATTCCATACGGCAGGTGTGTTTTGCCGAAGCTCGCAGTCCGATAGCCCTGCTTTTCCAGCACCGATGGGATTGTTTCTAACTCATGCTCCAACTGGAAAGGGGGCAGAGACGCTTCATTCCCATAGACTCCTGTATCTTCTGGATATAATCCCGTTAAAATGCTGGTTCTGGACGGCACACACACCGGGCTTGTACAATAGCACTCTTCAAAACGTACTCCCTGGCTGGCAATACTGTCAATATTCGGCGTAATCATAGCTCCTGCCTTATTTCCATAGCAGCCAATAGCATCTGCCCGCATTTCATCTGCAAAAAAGTAGATTACATTGTAATTCTTCCTTTTCAATTTTTCTCCTCCTTTATGTTTGAGTAACTTCTCCGAATCTCTAAGCCTTGATTTTACTAATCTTCAAGATTCCATTTAATAAACCTTAAATCACGTATATTTATATAAAGTACTCCAGACCACCTTATCGGCTGTCCGGAGCTTTTAATTAAATCTCTAATTCTATTGTAAAGCTTCCGCTGGAAAGCTCAAGCTCTTTTTGATTTACGCACAAGGTTGCACTGCATCCCAGGGGCACCTCACCCCTCAGCCTGCATTTATTCCCCTCCAGCTTCCAGTCCAGAGCCACCCTGCCATAGGGTGAAATGACTTCACACTTGCTCCGGGTCAATCCGCAGCCCAGATCCGGATTAAATAATATCTTCCTATATCCGGGCTCTGCAATCTGGATTCCTCCGATATGGCGGTAGATGAAATCTCCTACGCAGCCGAAGGCGTAATGGTTATAGGAGGAATCTGTGGGCGTTCCGTCCTCCAGGACTGCCAGCCAGTTCTCCCACATGGAGGTAGCCCCGTTCTGTACCATATACAGCCAAGAAGGTGCCTTTGTCTGGAAGAGCAATCGGTATGCCACCTCAGGGTAACCGTTGTCATATAATACATCCAGCAGGAAGGGTATGCTGGCAAAGCCTGTATCCAGGCAGTAATCATTATCCTTAATTAAGGTGACCAGCTTCTCCAATACCTTATGCTTTAAGTCTCCTTCCACGGCCCCGGAGGCCAATACGATAACATACAAGCCCTGGAGGGCGCTGTTATTCACAGTTCCATCCTCTGCAACAAACTCTTCCCGGACAGCCTTCTTAATATTCTTTAGCAGGCTCCGATGCTCTGCGGCCAGCTTGCTTTCCCCAAGGGCTTCGCATACCTTGATGAAATGGGTTACAGTAATTGCATAATAACAGCTTCCTACAACTGCCGCCGTCTCCTTTGTTCCCCTCATAACCCCGTCCGGCAACGCCCGCAGGCTTGGAATCAACCAATCACCAAAATGGTACTGCTTCGTCCAAAGATATGGGCTGCGCTCCTTCTGCGCTGCTGTAAATTCCTCATAGCCCTCCGGCTTCCGGCCTGCGGACTTCTTCACATATTGGAGCCAACGCTGCATGCATGCAAAATTATCACGCAGTACCTGGACATCACCATAATGCAGGTATAGGCCGTAAGGAACCAACACACAGGCATCACCCCAGGCTGCGGAGGAATTATCCCCACTCATGACCCGCTGGGTGCGTTCCTGCTTCGGAAGGTTCGGCACGACGACGGGGATTTCCCCATCCTCATTCTGATCAGCCCGGACATTCCTCATCCAGCCCTCCAGAAAATTCTTCAAGTCATAATTAAAGCTGCCCGTCTTCGTATAGACCTGGATATCTCCTGTCCAGCCAAGCTTTTCCCTCTGGGGGCAATCCGTGGGCACGGAGAACATGTTGCTGACGGTACTCCACTCGATATTGTGCTGGAGCTTGTTTAAGCGTTCATCGGAGCAGGAGAAGGAACCGATCTTTTGGAGGGCTGTACCCATGACCAAGGCCTTCGCGCTGAGTAGCTGCTTCTTGCCGATGCCTGTGATCTTCACATAGCGAAACCCATGGTAGGTGAATAGGGGTTCAAATACCTGGTGCCCCTCCCTGCATACCAGCACATCCTTCTGGTCCTTGTTCCTTCCAATGATATTATTCTTAAAATTCCCGTTTTTATCTATTACCTCGCTGTGCTCAAAGGTCACCTCCGTACCCTTGGCCGCCTCTATCTCAAATCTGCCAACTCCCGCCATGACCTGTCCAAAGTCGATCACCAGCTCACGGCTTGGAGTATAGAATATTTTTTTCGCTGCTATTTCCTTTTGTACTACGATAGGATCAATGCCCTGACCCGTCAGGATCTTCTTATCGGCCTCTACCGTAAGGCAATTTTCCCAGGCTGAATCATCAAAGCCTGCCAGCTTCCATTCCTGGTAATCCTGGTTTAAATCCTGTTTTTCGCCTATAAATAAATCTGAATAACGGATATGGGATCCTGCACTTTTAAACTCCCCGTCAGAGCAGATCATATCCCTTCTTCCGTCGGTATATTCAAGCTCCAGCTGCATGATAAATCCGAGGCGCTTGCCATAATTACAGCTGTCCCCTGCCAGTCCCATCCTGCCGATCCACCAGCCGTCCGCCAATATGGCTCCGACCACATTCTCTCCCTGACCCAGCAGTCCCGTAACATCATAGGTCTGGTAATATAATATATGCTCATGGCTGGCGGTCTCCGGGGCAAGCCTCCGGCTCGATACTTCCCTGCCATTTATGTATAGCTGGTATATCCCATGGGCCGAAGCATAAAGCCTTGCCTTCTTAATCCCGCCTGTCGCCTGGAATTTTCTTCTTAAATTCTTACATTCCTTTAGCCTGACATCCCCACCGCGAAACTCCGGTGTAGGAATCAGCATCTCCAAAAAGTCCAGCTCCTTTTCTTCAAACGCATCCTCCTGCACAGGCTCAATCCACTCTGCCTGCCACTGGGTATCAAAGAAGCCAGTCTCAAAGCTGCAGGGTTCACTAAAGCCTGATTCATTCCCAAGCTCATCCCAGAGCTTCAGCTTTACGGAGTATAATGTCTTTGCCTTGAGGTCTTCTCCTGCATAAACAATGTAGGGCGTTCCATCCGTCTCTGTCCTGCCGGAATCCCAAGCTATCTGACCGTCTTCCCCTGTGACTTGAATCTGATATGCTGAGATAGATTTTCCGCCAGTTTTTGCTTCTGCCCTATAGTGGAATACAGGTGCCCTTTGGTCAATTCCAATGGGATATTGCATTCCTTCCACATCAATATGTATTTTTTCCAGCCAGTCCTTCATCTCTTTAACTCCCTTTCTATCAGCAGCATTTCTATCATCTAAATTATTAGTGCCCTGCCCGCCCTCTTTATTACAGGCAGACCGCTGCACAATCCAACGCAACAGCCTGCCTGCTTAAGTTAAGTGGCCTGACGGCCAAATGATCGTTAAGGTTCTTTTGTTACAGGGTAAGGTTTACTATAATATTATTTGGCCTGCCTTTTCATGCGGGCCGCCTTTGCCGCTTCCAGCTTTTCTTTAAACATCCTTTGCTCCAGGAAGATGTAGCTGTTCGAGGAGTAGATCAGGAATGCTAATACGATTATGTTGTTTACAATGGCCTGCGCAGAGTTGGACATTCCCATCCTTGCAAAGCCGGAAGTCAAAAACGCCTGGGTCACTGCGCCGATGAACACTGCGATAGGTGCGCTGGAATATCTTCCAATGGCTCCTGCGATAAAGATCGGAAGGAAGGCGCTCATGAAGTAGGAGGAGCTTGACAGACCGGTTTCCGGCGTCATCATTCCATACTTGCTGAGGTAGACGCAGCCTGCAATTCCAAGCATAGCGCCTGCAAGCACATAGCAGAGTACCGCATTCTTCTTCTCGTTAATACCTACATCCACGGCAATCTTCTGTCCGCTTACCAGGGCATTCCGGTTGTATCCGAATCTGGTATATTCCATTAAGAATACCAGGATTGCCAGAACGATAATGATTAGGATTATGTTCTCAGGAGCCCTCGCATAGATCAGAAGATCGCTCTTACCGATCAGCTTTACACCCTTTGCCTTGTTAAAAATAAATCCGATTGCTTCATAAATCATAGCCAGTCCCAGGGACACTACCATTGGCGGCAGGCCCAGGATGACATAGACAAGACCGGACACCAGGCCGATGAGCGCACCGATTGCCAGGGTTATCAATAGAAATACGATTCCTGAGCAACGCAGCTCCTTTGCGATATTCCCGCCCAGGATGGTGGCTAATACCAGGGTTGAACCGATACTAAAGTCCAGCCTTCCCGAGGTCAGGTTCAAAAACATTGCAAGTGCAATCAATCCTGAATATACCGAGGTATAGATGATCGTCTGCAGGTCAGAACCGACGCCAAAGCCAGGGTGGCCTGTAGCTTCACAAAGCACCCGGAAGAAGACATAGGTTACTGCCGGTATGGCAAGGCTGAATATTATATTTTTGCTTATTTTTGTAATTTTTCTGCTCATGAACTTACCCTCATTTTTTTGGATAGACTAGGTTGAAACAAATTGATTATTTAATTTTTGCTAATGCTGTCTCAAGATCTAATGCTGAATATAAATCATAAACTGTCTGGTAGGATGCCTCTGGATTGAAGGCCGGGAAGCACTGTGTCATATCTTCTGCAGTTACAAAGTATTTGCCTTCATCATGATAGTTGTAAATTGCGGTAAAGGAATCTGCATCTGCCACGGTCCAACGGTTTACATAGATTGCAGCAGGAACGCCGTTGTCTCTTGCAATATCAATGTTTCCTGTTACAGCATTCAGGATTGTAACGATGCTGTTACCAAATACAACCTCTTCACAGTCATATACGGCACAAGCCATCTGTCCTGTCTGGAATGCATCATAGAAGGTATCGGTAACTCCACCGATGGTCGCAAGCTTAATCTGTCCTGTCTTTCCAACGGTAGCGATCGGCTGGAACCATACTGCTGCACTGAAGGAAACACCGATTGCATCATAATCCTTGTCAAGAGCTGCTGTTTGGGCTGCTGCAAATGCATCTGTTCCAGGCCATCCCCCGATAACGTCTGCCTTCTGGTCAAATACTGCTGTGCTGCCTTCTGCCTGGGCTGCTGCTACACCGTCAAAGAAGCCCTGCTGCCTGTCGATGAACATCTGGATACCAAGGCTTACACCGCCGTTGCAATATAAGATGTGCTTTGCTCCCTGGTTTGCGAGTGAATAACCCATCTGGTAGCCGCCTAAGTAGTCACCGTTATGGCTGCTGTCATCCCCTGCCTTTAAGAAGGAATATCCGCCAAGATAATATTCATTATCCTTGAATGCTTCTGCAAGGCCTGCGTCTGCACTCCAATAATACATACCATTTTCGATACACGCCTTTACTGCTTCTTCCTTGGTCACGTTATAATAAGCGATCAAGGCCTTGCAGCCGGCAGCTGCACTGGAGTCAATAAAGCTTAATTCATCTTCTGCAGATGCGATGCTTTCCGAATAAATAAAGGAAATGTTATAATAATCAGTAAGATAATCCAAATAGGACTGAAGTGCCAAGAACCCCTCATCTGTTGTATCAAAGCATTCTACAGCAATTTTAACGTGTTCTTCGGGCCAGGTTCCGTCGAGGGCAATTGCAGGTGTCTCTCCCTGTGCCTCATCTGTGGGCTCTGCCGCGTCCTGTGAAGCTCCTTTTGTCGGTTCTGTGTTTCCTGATTGTCCCCCATCAGAAGAAGACTTACAGCCGGCAAACAGAGAAGCCACCAGTCCAATGCATACCAGCATTGCGATCAATTTCTTTTTCATAATACTTTATCCTCCTTAAATGTTTTTGTAACTTTTCTATTATCTAGGCAACAGTTTTCCGCGATAGCTTAAACTGGATACCAGGACAACCGCTATAAATACAAGACCCCTGCAGATCTGGATCTCACCAGTGGTCAGCCCCATAATGGCAAGACCGCTGTTTAATATGGTAACCGTAGCAGCTCCTACAATACCTGGGCTGATTTTAGAACGGGGACCGCCGGACAGGGGCATCCCTCCTACTACCAGGGCAACCATAACGTCATTACCCATGGAGCCTGCCGTAGTGCCGCCCACGCTTCTGGTCCGGATCAGGATAATGAAGGCCGCAAGGGCTACTCCAAGGGCTGATACTAAGAACAGCTTCATGGTAGTCTTCTTCGTGTCGATACCGCTTTGTACCGCAGCCCTGGGGTTACCGCCCATCATTTTCACCTTAATTCCCAAGGTGGTATAGTTAAACAGGATAAGGCCGAAGATAAAAAAGCCAAACAGCGTTACCGTGTTGATGATGGACATCTGGGTGAAATTAAAGGAGGGGATCTCCTTCACCGCATTCTTTAAAAAGATGGAGCTTTCATTCCCCAGTATCACTAATACAGTGGAGGAGAATACGGATGCCAGCACGATGGTAAATATAAAATATGGAACCTTGATATATGCTGCAACCAGCCCCTTTAAAACTGCTAAAACAATGGATACTACCAATATTACAACAAATGCAACCAGCAGGCTTCCCGTGGATATGGCCGCCAGCCCGCCCAGGACTGCGGCAAAGCCGATGCTTCCGCCCAGGGATATGTCAAAGTATCCGGCACCAAAGACGAACACGGCACCGATGGTTACGATGCCCGTGGTCACCGCATCATTGCTCATGGCCTTTAAGTTGGCAACCGTCAGAAGCCTTCCCTCGGTCAGGACTCCGAAGATGATGATTACCAGGATCAGCCCAATATATGGAGCCATATTACCGATCTGCCTGGTGTTGATTCGGGAAGGTGATTTTACTTTATCTTTTCCGTTTGTAATCGTTTTTTCCATTCTATACTCCCGTGCCTTTCATTTTTTGACCTATCCAAAAAAATGAATAGGCCTTAATAAAAAGGTTGAACTGGTTTTTTTCAACCTCTCGCACACTCTGCTTCCTATATCATGACATCGATAATCATGTTTTCATTTAAATCTGCGTCACGCATGAATTCTCCCGATAGTTCTCCATCCCTTAGGATCAGGAGCCTGTCGCACATGCCGATCAGCTCAGGAAGCTCTTCTGAAATCATGACAATTGTCTTGCCCTGCTGCTTCATTTTATAGATTAACTGGTACATGGCTGCCTTTACACCGATGTCAACACCACGGGTAGGGCAGTCCAGGATCAGCACGTCACAATCACGGCCAACCCATTTACCAAATACAACCTTCTGCTTATTTCCACCGGAAAGGTACTGAACATCCTGCTCTACGGATGCACATTTGACACTTAAGTCCACCACCTGCTTCTGTACGTAGGACTTTGCATCCGCCGGAGGCAGAAATGGACCTTTTTTCAGCTTATCTAATCCAGCTGACAGGATGTTGTCCTTGATGCTTCCTGTCAGGACCAGGGCTTCCCTGTCCCTGTCCTTGGATACATAGCCAAAGCCAAGGAGCAGCGCATTTCTTGCAGAGGTGATCTTATCCCCTGTGGGAAGGTAGGTTACGGAGCCCTCCAGGAGCTTTTCCTCACCGAACAAAACCCTTCCAAGCTCATGCATGCCGCAATGTGACAGGCCGCCAATTCCCAGGATCTCGCCCTTATGTACCTTCATGCTGAAGTTCATCAGCATTCCCGTACCGGAGGTCACATTGTCCACCGTAAGGACTACTTCCTTGCTTACCTCTGTACCATAGTCGCTTCTGTAATAATCGCCCTTCATTTCCCGGCCGACCATGTGGCGCTTGATCGCGTCCTCCTGCATCTCATCCTTTGGCAGGGTGGCGATCAGGCTGCCGTCACGCAGTACTGTCAGCGTATCGCAGGTCTCCATCAATTCCTCCAGGTCATGGGAGATGAACACGACTGCCTTGTTTTCATCCTTCATTTTTTTCATAATGCCATAGATGATCTCACGACCCGTCTGTGACAGGGCTGTCGTCGTCTCATCGACTACGATCATCTCCGGCTTGCCATAGACCACCTTAGCGATCTCCACCAGCTTACGCTCCTGCATGTTCAGCACGTCGATGGGCAATGACGGGTCAATTCCCTTTACCCCGATATCCTCCAGGGCCTTCTTCGCCTCTGCATTCATCTTCTTTTTGCTGATTACTCCGGCACGGCGGAACCTGTTCTCCTGGCCGAGGAATATATTCTGCGCGATTGAGATACCGGATATGGTTCCCTGCTCCTGCACAATCATTCCGATTCCGGCCTTTTGCCCTTCAATCATCGTCGCCGGCTTATGCGGCTTTCCCCGGTAGAACATCTCCCCGCTTGTGGCCGGCTGCATTCCGGCTGCAATCGATGTGATTGTGGATTTACCGGAACCATTTTCCCCAATGAGGCCCGTAATCTGTCCACGGTACACCTTAAAATCAACCTCATTCAGTGCGACTGTGGGTCCGAAATGCTTTGTTAATTTTCTGGCTTCAAAAATCAATTCTTTTTCCATATGAATTCTCCCTGATTTACTACGGTAGTGCTTGAATTAGGATGTCCATTATCCAAAGATTCAAGGATTGGGTTGTCGTCACTTTGTCGATATTAACCATAAACCAATCTTTTTTGTAAAACATTTATGTACATTTTACCATGGGTTTGTGAAATAATAGTCCAATAAGCTAACATGCTTGATTTCTTTTTATAACGATTTTTGATAGGGGCATTTTTGATATCTTATAATTTAGGACTTATACATTCAAATGACATTATAATTTCAGACTTATATTTTAAAGCCTCAATTTTACCTCTTTCAATATGGGCAGATTTCTGATATTATTTCTTATAATATGGGTTGTATGGTGAAGGGATCGGCAGGCCGTGAAGTGAATATGAGTATACATATATCCATATGGGCGCAGACCGGGCATCCCATGATCGCCTGCACTT
>DUNO01000019.1 GCA_012839295.1 Clostridiales bacterium | reverse complement strand
GAAATGATCTTCATTTCACACTAACGAACATTTGGCCGTTAGGCCACTCAATGTCGGATGTGAAATGATCTTCATTTCACACTATTGTCTCTCTTGTAATTCCATATATTCCTCCGGCGACAGGTTATATTCACCAAGCTTTAATTGCCCCTCTTCATAATGAATAATATTGATACAGGTATTTTTTAAAATCACCTTTCCCGTACCGGTCTTCCCGCCGCTTAGGGCAGATAGCACAGAGTTGATTGACGCCCCATGGGATACCATGATGATGTTGTGGTCATAGTATTTTTTCGCATACCTTTTAATACTGTTAAGCATCCGGCTGCATAAGTCCTCCCAGGGCTCCTTGTCATCCTGTTCGCCGGAGGCGTAGAAGGCCTCCCTTTCCTGGGGCGTCATTCCTGATACCTTTTTAAAATCACGTTCCGTAATCGTTTCATCTATAACCAGTTCCCTTGCCTTAACATGTCCGGCTATGATTTCAGCGGTCTTCCTTGCCCTGATCAGGGGGCTTGTAATTACCGCCAGAAAGCTCTGGTCCTTAATTGCTTTCCCGCAATTATTGGCCTGCATAATTCCGGTTTCGTTCAGCCCTATGTCCTCACGTCCCTGGAACCTTCCTTGAAGGTTCCAGTCTGTCTGCCCATGTCTGATTAAATATATTTTCATCTGTATCTTCTCCAAAGTTAGTTATGCTACTTATTCTACCGTAAACTTCAGCGAATTACTAGTCCAACTTCTGAGATTATAATCTGAACCTTGAAATAATATCCTGGAGACTTACAGCCAACCCATTCAGCCGCTCACTGGATTTTGCTATTTCCTCAATGGAGGCACTCTGTTCCAGCATAGCCGAGGAGGCTTCCTCCGTGCTTGCCGCATTCTCCTGCGCTATGGCTGACAGGGTCTGGAGCATGTCCGTAATGTCATTCTTTGCCTTCGTCATCTCCTCCACCGAGGCATTCAGCAGGCCGATTGCTTCCTGTGATTCATCCACTGCACTCCGGATGGATTTATATTTTTCCTTTGTGTTTCCAACACTGGCCGACTGCTCCTCAGAGATAAGGTTAACCCTCTTCACTGTCTCTACGGCACTTGTTACTACTGCCTGCAGCCCACGCACGATACCGTCAATATATTCCGTGGATTTCGTGGATTGCTCCGCAAGCTTTTTAATTTCATCCGCGACAACCGCAAAGCCCTTCCCTGCCTCACCGGCCCTGGCGGCTTCAATCGATGCATTCAGCGCCAGCAGGTTCGTCTGCTCTGCAATCGAAGCAATTACATTGCTGGCATCACCAATCTGCCCTGCACTTTCGTCCGTCTTAAGGATGATCTCATAGATTTCCTTCGTAGCCCTGCTGCTTTCCTCAGAGATATCCGCCAGGTGCCCCACTTCCTTTAGGCCATCCTCCACGACACCGGCAATGTTCCCTGAAACGCGGTTCATGTCATCCATATAGCCACGGTTCAACTCAATGATATTCCCCAGCTTGATCGCCTGCTCGGAACCACTCTCCGTATTAACGGCCTGGTCTGAGGCTCCCTTTGCAATCTCCTCGACGGTCCTTGATACCTCGTCGGAGGCGGTAGCCGACTGGTCTGCCGTTGCAGATAGCTGCTGGGCCGTTGATGATAAGTGGGCGGCAGAATCGGTTACTTCACGGAGGATCCCCCTCAGGCTATCCGTAATGTTTTGCATTGCAGCTGCAAGGGTTCCGATCTCATCCTTCCTCTTCAGATATTTTCCGTCCACATTCCCTGTGATATCCAGGGATGCCATACGGTCAGACAGCCTTGCCATGACAGATATGGGCTTTGTGATAGAGTTCCCGACAAAATATCCGATCGGTATTGAAATAATAATCACTACCGCCAGGGCGATCAGGATCATCCGGAAAATAGTAGAGACAGCCGACAGAGCCTCTTCCTTTACCACTGTTGTAACCATGATCCAGCTGGTTCCTTCAATTTTCTGGAAGCCTGCATACAACGTCCTTCCTTTGTAATCATAGGTAGTGCTCCCAGACTGGTGCTTTATTATGTACTGTTCCGAATCTGCCAATGACCGGTAGGACGGATCCTCCGCAACCAATTCGATAGGGTTGATTTGGTTTAGTACCATCTCAGAATCCGGGTGCGCTATGATCTGCCCCTTGTCGTTAATGATATAAGCATAGCCGTCCTCCCCATAGCCTGAATCACTTGTGATTTCACTGAGGGTATTTCCATCCATCCTTCCGATCAGCACACCCTTTACCTGGGCACTGTCAGGGCTATCCTTGATCGGTGTCGCTATCATCACCACCGGCTGTCCTGTAACCTTGCTGATGATAACGTCCGAGACATTGGTTTCCCCCTGCAAGGCTTTCTGGATATAATCACGGTCTCCCAGCTGGCTCTCCGTGCCATCGGTATATTTAGCCGTACCATCCTTCGCTACAACTGCAAAATCCATATATTCTGTATTACTTAACTGCTTCTTCAGGTAAGCCAGCTGCGTTCCTTCATTCATTGATAAAATGTCATCCTGCTGTACAAGCTTTTTCAATTCCATCTTATGGATATCCAATCTGCTTGATACCAGTTTACTTCCGTCATCCGCCAATAGTTCAACTGTGCTATAAGCATTTCTTGTCAATACGGTCTGGAAAAAATACATACTGACCAGGGAAATGAATAGCGGCAATATGATTACCAGCGATAGAATACCGAAAAGTACTTTTGACTTCAGGCTTTTCATATGTACCTCCTTTTAATTTATTATTCATCTCCATTATAACATGTATTTCGACATTATTATACATTATTATTTATTAGTTTCCTGATATGGATTATCCTTCCAACACCCTTAAACCTGTCTGCATACCAGTCGTCCCATCCCTAACAGCCATGAAAGCTGACCGAATATTTCGCCCCCAGAAGAATCGCTTCCACCATGCTGACCTCGCTTGCGATTCCCCTGCCGGCAATATCCATTGCCGTCCCATGGTCAACAGAGGTCCTGAGGATCGGCATACCGCCGGTAATGGCGATGGTCCTTTCAAAATCCAATGTTTTCGTAGCAATATGGCCCTGGTCATGATAAAGGGACAGCACACTGTTGAACCGGCCCTGCAGTGCCAGATGGAATACAGAATCCGCCCCAATAGGCCCGACCACATCATATCCCTCCGCCTGCAATTCCTCTACCGCGGGAGAAACATGGTTCACTTCCTCATCGCCAAACAGGCCGTGCTCCCCGCTATGGGGATTTAAGCCTGCGATTGCCATGGTGCCCTCCGCTACCCCCAGCTTACTAAGGGCTTCCTTACACCTCTTAACATAATCCTTAATCCTGTCCTTGGTTACCATGTCACAGGCCTTTCTAAGGGATACATGCCTTGTAAGGAAAAAGACCCGCATTCCGTGGACCTCGAACATGGTCAGGGGATCCTTCGTACCCGTAAGGGCTCCGAAGATCTCCGTATGCCCGATAAAATCCACATTACCTGCCTTCAAGGCTTCCTTGTTGATCGGCGGAGTAGCTACCGCCGCCACTTTCTTGCTGTTTGCCAATTCTATGGATTTCTCAATATATTCATAGGCAGCCCTTCCGCACATTCCACTGACCTGCCCTATCTTGAATTCCTCCATATTAACATTATCCAGGTCGACCAGGTTCATTACACCTTCGGAATAATCTCCCTCCTCCGGTTTGCTGATTGTATTAATCCTCAGCTTCACCTTGGCAAACAGGGCCGCTTCCTCCAATACCTTCCTGTCCCCGACTACCAGGCAGCTCGCCGCCTGAAAAACATCCTTATTCATAAGTGCCTTCACGATAATCTCCGGCCCGATCCCGGCCGGGTCACCCATTGGTATCGCTATGATCGGTTTCAAAATATCATCTCCATTCAAAATATATTTTTTCTAGCCTGCCGCTATTAATATGGCTTCTGGCCTTCCAGCACCACTCTTCTATTTTAACAAACCATGTAAAAAATGAGAAGAAAATGATCCTGTAACTATCATGTCATTTTCTTCCCATTTTACTATTACCGTTTTTATTTTACTACCACTTTTTTTACTTACTCTATTTACATCATTTCAATGGATCCTGCTCCTCTGCCTCACTGTCCTCACCCAGGTCTGTGCCGTCGTCCATCCTATCCTGATTATCTGCTTCCTCCTGGCTATCCCCCTCCTGGCCAGCCGGCTCTTCCTCATCCTGAGCCACGTCAACAGGGTCGTTTGGGGAATTCCTGTCTTTTAGCATCTGCCAGGCTGAATATACGACAAGGGTCCCTCCGATTAGTGCGAACGCAACCATAAATATCACGAATAACACCTTATTATCAAGGTTTGCCCAATCCTTAACCAGAGTATAGTCAATATACAGCAAATACGCCCCTGCTAAAATATAAAGCACAGGTCTGCTCTTTTTCATCTGAGTCCTTGAATTTTTCATAAATTCGGTCTCATTCTTTTCCGACGGTTTTCTTAAAATATTCATTATGTTACTCCAATGGGTTCATAGTATTGTTAACCTTGCTTCATGACTTTTTACTATGCTAATATAACATAATCCTCATCCCTTTGTCCATATCTTCTTATTTATATGTCAGGATACAGACATACGGAATTTATTTATCCCTTTATTGAAAAGATTATAGCCCTTGGCATATAGGAGGATTATCACTGCTGCCCCAGGCGCTGAAGCATGGTTTTTTCCACAGCATTCAATATATTCTCATAACCGGTGCAGCGGCACAGGTTTCCAGACAGCTGTTTTCTAAGCTCTTCCCTGGTATATCTCCTGCCGCTTTCCAGGATCTGGACTGCGGTCATAATAAAGCCGGGAGTACAAAAACCGCACTGCACAGCCGCTTCATCAATGAACGCCTGCTGGATATCTGCCAGCTCCCCATTCGGACCCAGCAGGCTCTCCAATGTGCGGATATTCTTCCCATCCGCCCAAACTGCCAGATAGATACAGGAGTTAAAGCATTCTCCGTCAATAATCACATTGCAGGCACCGCATTCCCCTACCTCACAGCCTTTCTTCACCGAAGTCAGGCAGTAATCGTTACGGAGCATATCCGTCAGGGAAGCCCGGACATCTATCATGGTTTCTGTCTCCTTGCCATTGATGGTGCATTTGACTAATTTATATTGTGCCATTATATCGCTCCTCCCTTCTGCTGCTCTGCAAATTCGGGACATGAAAGCTTGATCGCCTCAGACAGACCCCGATATGCCATCTCTACGGCAATATGCTGGCGCAGGGCTTTGGAGGCCCGCCAGCTGTCACGGGGGCGGATATCCTCCAGCACAGCCTCACTGATACGCCTAAGCAGCGCTTCACTGATTTCCTGGTTCCGTCCGATGCTTTCTGCGCGGACTGCCCGAAGGGGGGTGGGTCCCTGGACACCGTAGGCAATACGGACATCCTCAATTACCCTCTTATCACCGGACAGCTTTACATTTACCGAACAGCCGGAGGTTGCGATATCCATCGCATTCCTCATGGCATACTTGATGTAATGCCCCTGATATCCCTCATGGCTTTCCTTCCTGATCAAAATCCCTGTCTGAAGCTCGCTGGGACGGATATCCACAACACCTGCTTTTAGATAAAATTCCTTAATCGGAACCAGACGCTTCCCCTCACTGCCCGTAAGCTCAATTATTGCATCCCAGGCAAACAAGGTAGAGGCAGAATCTGCGGAGGTAACACCGTTACAGGTATTGCCGCCGATCGTCCCGATATTACGTATCTGGGGTCCGCCGATCATATCCACAGCCTCCCCGAGTACATTAATGTATTGCTGGATAACCGGGCTTTGGGTGATATGCGAAAAGCTGGTCAATGATCCAATGCGGATTGTCCCATCCTCCTCCAAGGCCACACCCCGAAGCTCATCCAGCATATAGATGCTGATCAGCTCCTTGCCGGCAAGCTTCCCTTCCCTCATTTGAATTAATATATCGCTTCCTCCAGCCAGAATCAAGGCCTCCGGATGTTCTACCCGAAGCTCTGCTGCGTGCCGGATGCTGACCGCTTCAAATAATTCTTTTATATCATACATGACGCTTCCCCTTTCTCATCATCTATATTAACGATTCGCCCGACAAAGGGCTTCTATATACCAAATACCAACTAACGCGGTGAACCTGAGTGTCGGTACATCCATCTGGGCGCAGACCGGGCATCCCGTGATTGCCTGCACTTGGCAATCATGGGATGTTAAAGGCAAGCCCAGGTGGATGTATCGACACTCAGGTTCACCTCACAGCCTAAATCCTTCCCATTCAAATTATATTAACCCTTCCTCTTTAAAACGTTCAAAGAGAACATGGGGCGTCATAGGAATATCATTGATTGCAACACCCGTCGCATGAAGAACCGCATTTCGGATTGCCGGTGCTACCGGACATACCGGAGGCTCTCCCAGGGCTTTCGTCCCAAAGGCACTGGTAGGCTCATAATTTTCAACAAACTGCGCCTCCAGGTGCGGATGGTCCATAAAGGTAGAGAGCTTATAATCCAGCAGATTATCATTCAGGGTTTTTCCGGTCTTTGGATCAAAGAGCAGCTGCTCAGCCATTGCGTATCCAATTCCCATACTCATTCCTCCATGCACCTGTGCCTCAGCCAGGGCAGGATTAATCAGCTTGCCTGCATCATGTACATTGATGATGTCCAACAGCTTCACCTTGCACAGGGGGATATCCACCTCAACCTCAGCAAAGCAGCATCCGAAGGAATACGCATTGCTCTTAACCTGATATGTGCTCTCCGATGTAATATGCTCGCTATGCTCCAAGCTATACAATGCCTCCGTCGCCAGGTCACTTAGGGAAATCATGACGCGCCCGTCCCCTTTCCGTACAATCTGTCCTTCTACAATATCAAGTTCAAAGGCCGGCATTCTGGTCAGCTCATAGGCATATTTCAAGATCCGCTCCTTCATCAGCATGGCTGTCTGCTTAATGGAGAATCCCGCCACATAGGTCTGCCTGGAACCGTACGCACTGGTACCAAAGGGCGCTACATCCGTATCCTGGGTCGATATTACATGAACCCTTTCATAGGGTATCCCCAGGACCTCTCCCGCCATCTGGGCAAATACCGTATCCGCCCCCTGGCCGATCTCTGTCTCGGCAAGCTGCAGCTGTATGGAACCGTCCTGGTTCAATACCATCCTACAGGAGGAACTTTCCAGGCTGATGGGCCATACCGCCGTATTATACCAAAATACTGCACAGCCCACACCTTTGCGGACCGGCCCGGTCTGATTCTGGTATTCCTTGAACTTACGGTCAAAATCCATGTATTTCTTCCCTTTGTCAAGGCACTGGTTAAAGCTGTCATAGTAATTCTCATTTTTCGAAAATGCATCCACATAGCCTACCGGCATCACATGCTTCCTCCGGTATTCCACCGGATCGATGCCCAGCCTACAGGCAATATCCTCCGTATGGGATTCTACCGCAAACATAGCCTGGGGGATACCATAGCCCCGCATGGCACCAGCAACGGGGCGGTTTGTAAATACCGTATAGGAATCACATTCTATATTGTCACAGGGATACAGCTGGGGAAAAGAGTTCATTCCCTTTGCCACAATACCATGCCCATGGGAGGCATAAGCACCCTGATTTGAGAAGCACTCCAGCTTCCGTGCCACGAAGGAGCCATCGGGACGGACCCAGCTGATGATATGGCTGCGGATTGCATGACGCACACGGTTGCTTACAAAGGTCTCCTCCCGGGTTGCATCCAGCTTCACAGTACGCCCTCCCACCTGTGTGGTCAGGTATGCACAGAGGGGCTCATACAATGAATCCTGCTTGTTGCCGAAACCGCCGCCGATATAGGGCTTAATGATCCGGACATCCCCCCAGGGAATTCCAAGTGCCTGACCGACGATACGGCGGATAATATGGGGAATCTGTGTGGAGGATACAACCGTAATACGGTTACCTTCCTTACTGGCATAGCAGATATGGTTCTCTATATGGCAATGCTGCACGGTAGGGGTTTCATACCAGTCCTCAAATTTAATCAATCCCGGCTCCTTGATTGCCTCTTCATAATTACCCTTGCGTACGGAAGAATGGGCCAAAATATTCCCCGGATAAGCTTCATGCAGCTGGGGCGCTTCCGGCTTCATTGCCTCCTGCACATCAAGAATGAAGGGGTACTCCTCGTATTCTACCTTTATTACCTCCAGAGCCTGTTTTGCAGCTATTTCGGTCTCTGCAATGACCGCCGCTATCTCATCCCCGTAATAGCGTATTCTGTCCGTAAGCAAGAGTCTGTCCGCCACGTCCTGATGGACGGGATCCGTGGACCAGGGATGTCCTGCCGTAGGAAAATAGTACTTGGGTACATCAAAACAGGTAACCACTTTGACTACTCCGGGTATTTTCATAGCTTCAGAAACATCAATTGATTTTACGATACCATTTGCAATTGTCGAATGTAAGATCTTCGCAATATATGCATTTTTTTCACAAAGATCATCCGTATATTTGGCTCTACCGATTACTTTGTCCAATGCATCCACACGTGGAACACTTTGACCGACTGACATATCAGCAACCTCCTTATGATAATAAAAGCGGAATTCTTTTTAGCTTTTCTATATTCTATATATATAGTATACCACAGCTTATGGCCCAAACAAATTAAGAATATTGGTAATACATTTAAATTCCTTTCATACATCTACCTGCCACATATTTTCCTATCATCTGTCTCCCATCTGACAAATAGATCATTCTCTCCAGCCTTTCTTTTAAAGTTAAGCTTTGCGGATATGGAACCGTTCTGTCATCCAGTATGATTGCATCAAACTCATATCCCTGCTCAAAACTGCCAACCTCCCCAAAAAAAGCTCCGCCGCCTTTTGTCCCCATATAAAAGGCTTCTTCCATTTTAAGCGGAGCCAAGCTGTCGTCACAAAGCCTCCAACGCAGCTTTGACACCTGGATCGCATCTGTCATGGCCCTAAAAATAGAAATACTGCTTCCACCGGCAATGTCACTGCCAAGACCTACGCGTATGCCGGCTTCCAGGTATTTTCGGACTGGTGCAATTCCGGAAGAGAGATTCATATTCGACTGGGGACAATGGGCAATAAATACTCCCTGCTGTTTCATTAATTGTATTTCTTCCTTTTCATTATATACGCAATGCGCCATTACCGTCGGACATCCTTCACCGCCAAACATCTTATGGCGATTGTATGCCTCTGCGTAAGAGCCAGCCCATGGACAAAGCTCCTTGACCCAGCTAACCTCACTTAAATTTTCCGATAAATGGGATTGTACCGGCAGCTGCTGCTCTTCCTGGATCTCATGAAGACCTTGCATCAGCTCATCTGTACAACTAGGTATGAATCGCGGAGTGAGGATCGGCTTAATATTCCCAAACCGGTTTTTTGTCTGCTCCAGCCATCTCCTGGTATCTTCTATGGATTTTCCCGCACCTGCCTCACACAGATATTCCGGTGCATTCCGATCCATATTTACCTTTCCCACATATGCAATAACCCCCGTTTTCTCCAACAGCTCCATAAGGATTTTGGTTCCATCCACATGGATACTGGCAAATACGCAGGCCCTGGCCGTTGCGCTATGCTTCATTTCCTCAGCAAACATACCGTATGCTTTTTCCGCATAAGAATGCTCCCCATACTTAGCCTCTTCCGGAAAAGCGCATGTATTCAGCCAATCCAATAATTCCATATCCATCCCCATACCCCGGAATGAAAACTGCGGAGCGTGTACATGAAGATCCACCAGACCTGGAATGATCAGGCAGCCTTCATAATTATGCAATGGCAGACTCATGTACTTTTGTGGTATTTCAGGAAATATTCCTTTTGATTTTCCATCTTCACACACTAAATAATGGTTTTCTTTCGTTACAATCTCTTCTCTGTTCTTGCTGTAGCAAATGTCCCCTTTTAACAGAAATGAATTTTGTGTCACGTGCAACCTTTTCACCTCTCCGTCCATTGTTGTAAATCCCCATCAATGTTTCTTTTTTTGATTATATATAAAATGGCGGGAAATCCTTCCCGCCTATAATCCAAAGAGTTTACACCCGTACCTCGTTGTAATCCATTACAACTATATTCTATTAAAACTATATCATTTTTATCCCTAAAATTCAAGTATTTCTTTCGGTGAATCTATATTATAATCTCCCATAGTTACACTTCAATATTCTTATAAAATTTTGCGCAAATCATTTGACGCAAAGGTAATGCCTGTATATAATAGGTATATGAAAAATATAGGAAGAAGGAAAAAATTATGACAACAATTAATGATATTGCAAAAATGGCTGGTGTGTCAACTTCAACCGTATCGCATGTAGTAAATAAAACAAGATATGTAAGTCCTGAATTAGTTGAACGCGTCAACAAAATTATTAATCAACTAGATTCCCCTCCTAATTTTGTGAATAAAAAATCCAAAAAATATTCATCTTCAACTAAGTATATTTTATTTTTGATTTCCGATAAAAGAAGTTCTGTTCAAAAGCAAGTGGAACATCACGTAGAAGAGTTACTAACTGATTCAGAATATACTCTCTTAACATTGTATTATAGCCTTGACGACAAAAAACTCGAATTAATTAAGAGTTATTTATTTCACACCACGGGTATTTCCGGTATAATACTTTTCCCGGACGATAATGAAGAAAATCTATGTCAAATGCTATCAGATGTTCACCTTCCTATTGTAATGCTTGGGCGTGAACTCAAGAATTTCAAGACGGATTCCATCGTCGCCGATACTTTTGAGGGGGCATATAAAGCAACAAAGCATTTAATTAAAAGCGGTCATGAACGAATTTCATTTTTACACACCGCCCAAGAGCGGAATCCTAAAAGGCTGGAGGGATACAAAGGCGCACTTGAAGATTATCATATCGAATTCAACTCCGTTTTTTCTATTTCCCCAAAAAATACCGAAACGGAAAACATTTCTATTTTGGAAGAAATGTTCTCCGAAGAAAATATGCCAACAGCAATCATCGCCGCAAATTCATATACCATGGTTCCACTCCTTGAATATATCGAAACTCATAATATTCTATGCCCTCAAGATGTTTCAATTGTCAGTTTAAACGATTTTGAATGGGCACCGCTTCATACACCATCCATCACTTGTGTGAGACAAAATTCAAAGGAAGCTGCAAATCTTGCTGTTTCAATTCTCACCAAGAGAATTAACAATGGCGAATATGCCAATGCTCCTCTTAACGTAGTAGATTATAAGCATTTTGTCTTATCTATGGAGTTGGTTGTCCGCTCTTCAACACAGGGTATCGGCCGTGGACCGTTTGGTGAAAAAGCAGAGTCAATGGATACCCTCCGATTATCTGATAACGAAATTAAAGTGATCAGAGAACAGCAATTTAGTGCCGCCATCTCCTTTCATTATGCTGGAAAGGCATGGATGCAGCTTACATTAAAAGGTATCCGGGATATATTTGAAAAACTAAATATTTCACTTATCGCAACTACAGATGCTCATTTTGATCCCGAATTACAGAACAAGCAATTAGCCAGCCTGAAGTTCTTGGATCCAGATGTTATTATCGCCATACCGACTGATAACGTAAAAACTGCGGAAGCTTTTAAAAACATTGTAGAGAGCCGTACCAAATTAGTTCTAATCTCAAACGTACCAGCCGGAATCACACCGAAAGATTATGTATCATGCATATCGGTTAACGAGCATTCTCATGGAAGAAATATGGGACTGGGCCTTGGTGAATACATGATTAAGCATAATCTCAAAAATGTCGGCCTCATTAATCATGGTGTGGAAAATTTCTATTCAACAAAGCAAAGGGACCGTGCCGCAGAGCAAGTATTACTTGAGGAATATCCAGAAATTAAAATCTGTGGCAGCATTGCCTTTGGTCAAGAAAAAGATGTATATCGATTAACAACCGACTTTATCAAACGTTATCCAATGATAGAAGCATTATATGTTTCCTGGGACGGTCCTGCAATGGAAGTATTATCCGCACTTGCCGATGCAAACCGCACCGATATCGTAGTTGTAACCGGAGACCTGGATTTCCCTTGTGCGCTTAACTTAGCGAAAGGTGGCATGATTAAAATGCTCAGCGCACAAACCCCATTTGAACAAGGACAAGCCTTAGCACTCGCCGCAGCTAATTCACTACTTGGTAAAACAACACCGTCCTTTATCGGTCTTGAACCAAAGAGTGTTACCAGTGAAAACCTTCTCAAATCATGGCAACAAGTATTTAAAGAGGAAGCTCCTGCAGAATTGAAATTAGCCTTAAAACAAAATCCAAATTACGTTTCGAAATAACTTATAAAAAAGGTCATACAACCAAAACTGTATGACCTTTTTAAGGAGAACTATATCACGTTAATCAATAACCTTTTCCCATTTATTTGTTTCGGAGGACTTTTCGACAGCATGGCACACTTTTTCTACCCTGCAGCCTACCTTGAAATTGGTAGACGGTTGTTCGCCCGTTGCAATTGCTTTTATAAAATCATACATCTCAATTGTTTTGAGCTCACCGTAACCAATATTCATTCCGGGAATATTCCAGGTCGCTTCTCCATAGAAGTGTGCCGGTCCGGTGTAAATTGTTTTAAAGCCTCTTCTATCATCCGGGTCTTTCGCCCAGCATACCTGCAACTCATTTAACCGTTCATAATTAAAGAAAACCGTTCCTTCTGTTCCATGGACTTCTACTGTTATATAGTTATTCCTGCCCCAGGCATTACGGGTAGCTTCAATACTGCCAACCGTACCATTCTTAAATTTAACCAAAAACGTATCTTCATCATCCACATCGACCGCCTGGCGCTTTGCATCAGAGCCAAGCTTTACCGTTCCAAGCAAGTCTACGCCGCCTTCCTGGACAGGGCGCTCTTTAATATATGTTTTCATCATGGATACCACTTCATCGATATCCCCACCTAAATATTGCGCAATGTCAATTACGTGTGAAGCAATATCACCGAGTGTTCCTGCCCCCGCAATTTTCTTTTGGAATCTCCAGGAAAGTGGGGAATTCGGATCAGCAGACCAGCTTTGTAAATAAGTGCATCGAATATTAAGTAATTCGCCCAGGGAACCTTCATCAATAAATTTTTTCGCCAGGACCAATGCCGGTACACGGCGGTATTGGTATGCATTCATGCTGATAATACCATTTTCAGCAGCCTTAACCGCTGTGGCTTCCATCCTCTCAGCATCTTCCAAGGTGGCTGCAATCGGCTTTTCACAAATTATATGCTTTCCTGCTTCCAATGCAGCAATTGCGATTTCCGCATGCGAATCATTTGGAGTACAAATACTAACCACATCGATTGTCGGATCATTCACAACCTCTTTCCAGTCGGTGCAGCATTGTTCAAAACCAAATCTTTCTTTGGCTTCTTCTGCTATTTCCGGCACAATATCACAAACCTTTTTTAATATCGGCATAGCCGGCGCCGGCCAGAATAACTTTGGCATATTAGAATATCCAATCACGTGTGCCTTTCCCATAAATCCTGCTCCAATTAATCCCACATTAAGCTTTCTCATCTTATATGTCCTCCCTTTAAATCCACTTGTCTAGTTTAATCCAATTATTTTGCTTTTTTCTTTTGTGCAATATTGCTGATAGCAACTGCTACAACAATAATCAATCCTTTCACGATCGTTTGTTGTGCGCTGCTTAGGTTCGCTAATATAAGCGCATTGTTAATCATGCCCATTAAAATTGATCCAAATAAAGCACCAATTACAGAGCCTGTACCGCCCGACATTGAAGTACCGCCTAATACCACCGCTGCAATAACAGACATCTCATCCCCATTTCCATAGGAATAACGTCCTGCCTGTAAACGGCCGGCATATAAAATTCCTGCAAATGCTGCAAATAAACCCGACATCATAAATGCGATAATTTTAACCTTAACTGCATTAATTCCACTATATCCAGCCGATATTTCATTGCCGCCCGTTGCCAGTGTATGACGTCCAAATGGTGTCTTATTAAAGATAAAAATTCCTATGATATAAAACAAAATTGTCCATAATATAAGTACAGGAATCCCAGCCACTGAACCAATTCCAAATATTTTACAAAACGTAGAATTATCAATCGGAACTGCTGCCGTATCCGTAATCCACATCGCGGAGCCTCTCACCATCTGCATCATGCCCATGGTAGCCAAAAATGCCGGTAATTTTAATTTCGTTACTAAAACACCGTTGATCAGCCCGGCAATACATCCAAATCCCAGACCTGCCAGCAATGCCAGCAAAATTGAATTTGTCGCTTGTAATATTAACGATACAATCATAGCCGACATCGCAGCAACCGCACCAACAGTTAAATCAATTTGGCCTGCGGACATTACAAATACACCGGCAACAGCCATTATTGAAATCATGGCAGTTTGTCTTAATACATTTAACAGGTTATTCGAATTTAAAAAACCCTTGTTTCCTAATGCAATTGAAAACAAAAGAAATACGCCAACGAAAATAATATATACCATAAATTTATCCCATTGGACTTGTTTCATATCAATTTTTTTGTTGGATTGCATGTTGTAATTCCCCCTCTGCCGCAATTTCTTTACGGGCAATTTCTGCAGTAATCTTCCCATCATACAGAACAATAATCCGGTCGCAAATTGCCATTAACTCAGTAAGCTCCGAAGATACAAAAATAACTCCCTTTTGTTTATCAGCAAAACTCCTCATTATTTCAATAATTTCTGTTTTTGCACCAATATCAACGCCCGCCGTCGGCTCATCAAGCATCATTATCTCCGGATCCATATTTAACCATTTTGCCAGAACTACCTTTTGCTGGTTACCACCGGATAACAAACTTATGCGTTTATGAATCCCATCCGTAACTATGTTTAATTGCTCCCGGTTCTGTTCTACGATTTCATTCGCCTTTTTTTCGTCAATAATAACCTTACCTTTACAAAGTCTTGTTATTTTGGGTAAAATGGCATTATCCTTCACTGTATGTATCAATACTAAGCCTTGTTTTCTTCTATCCTCAGGAATCAATGCAAATCCGGACCGGATTGCTTCCCTGGGATTTTTTATTTTTAACTCTTTCCCATGAAGCTTTATGGAACCGCCCCTGCTGGTTCTTAATCCAAACAAGGTTTCCAATATTTCTGTCCTTCCACTACCCATCAATCCGGCAAAGCCAAGAATTTCACCTTTTTTTAGGGAAAATGAAATATCATTAATTTTGTCACTTATTTTTAAATGTTCCACCGTTAATAAATCTTCACCGTTTACATCATATTCCCTCTCAATCCAATCAAACCTTTTACCTGAGGCGCTTCCTAACATATGGGAGATAATATCTTCAAGCGCCATATCCCTGGTTCCGCCCGTATGGACCACTACACCATCCCTTAAAATAGTAATAGAATCTGATATCTCCAGAATCTCATTCATCCGATGGGATATGTATACCATTGATACACCTTTTTCTTTTAAATCTGCTATCATCTTAAATAATTGTTTTGTTTCAGAAGCCGAAAGAGAGGCAGTTGGCTCATCAAACACTAATATTTTTGCCTGCTTTGAAACTGCTTTTGCTATCTCTACCATTTGGCTGATACCAACGCTCAGTTGATTCACCAATGCCGTTGGCCGTACCTCTATTCCCAGTTCCTCCAATACCTTTTTCGTAAGCTCATCCATTTTCTTGGTATCACGAATCCCATTTTTCGTTATTTCTTCTCCTAAAAAAATATTTTCCGCTACCGTCATGGTCTGAATCAGCGAGAGCTCCTGGTATATCATGGAAATCCCATTTGCTCTTGCATCATTTGCATTATTAATTTCCACTTTGCTGCCATCGATATATATTTCACCGGCATCTTTACTATATACACCTGTCATGATTTTCATCAATGTTGACTTACCGGCACCATTTCCACCGACCAAAGCATGAACTTCACCTTTTTTCAGTGAAAAATCAACTCCTTTTAATACAGGAACCGCAAAGGATTTGAAAACACCTTCCATTGTCAATATATTCTGGCTCATAATAACGTCCATGCCCCCTCTTGCACAAATCGCCCTGAAAGTGCAGCATGGACCCGGTCCTCCCCTCGCTTGTTAATTTTATTTCTTTCAACCTGTTCACCCTGCTCTTCTTTCCTTTTATGTTTTAATGGGCCAGCAGCTGCCGCTGACCCATCTTCACCATAAGTCATAAATTATTTATTCAAAGCGTCTGTCAGGAAAGCCGGAGCTTTTACATGATATACATCCTCATATGCTTCCAGTATGTTTGATCTATCCACACGTTTTGCTGCAACCGCCACATAAGACGGAGCCTCTTTTCCAATCATTGAATATGCTGCCAGATAAGCTTCCGCAACACCCTGGTCGTAAGGAAGCTGAGCCCCTAATCCCAGAATATTTCCCTGTGCAATTTCTTTTGCGACATTATTGCCAAGATCAATCGTGCTGAGTAAGATATCATTACGTCCAGCTGCCCTTAAGGCCGACAGCACACCCTCACAAGGAACATCCCAGTGGGCAAAAATAGCGTCAATATCCGGGTTTTGTGTAATCATTGCATCCCCAACCACGTCACATGCATTGGGATCTGTAAAGCCCATTTTTGATACAATTTCAATATCAGGGTATTTTTCTGCCATAGTTTTTTCAAAAGCTTCCAATCTTTGATTTGTTACAAAGAAGTCAACATCATAAAAAACTACACCTATTTTTCCTTTGCCATTTAATGCCTCACCAATTAAGTCTGCCGCGATTACACCATTTCCATAGTTATCTGCCGAAACACAGCTCACATAGTTTGTACCTGCCGTAAATCCCTTGGGTACGTTATCCATAAATACAATTTTAGTTCCCTGGTCCGCAACCCTTTGGAATGCATCTGCCGTTGATGTTGCATCCGTTGGAATACTTATTAATATATCAGGCTTTTTTGCCATAATTGTTTCAAGATCGGATACTTGCTGCTCCGGTGAAAAGTCCGCATCTGTTACAACCACTACTTCAATTCCAAGTTGGCTAAAGGTATCTTTAAGACCTTGTAACTGAGAAGCCGCCCAGTCATTTCCACCATAATGCAAACTAATTGCCGCAGTATAGCCACCTGCTTTTACTTTTTCAATTTCTTCCTTTGTTAATGTGATTTCAGAAGCCGGAGTTGCCGTTTCTCCATTTGGACCCGTGGACAGAATTTCGCCTGTTCCGGATTTTGAAGGTTCCGCTGCTCCCGCTGTATCCGTTTTATCTTCTGTTGCTCCCTGTGTTGCTTCTTGTGTTGTTCCTTCCGTTACATTTGCCGCATCCTTACCTTGATTACCTGCGCTTTTGCCCGGGGAGCATGCCACCAGGCTAACCATAAACCCTGCTAATACAATTGCTAAAATTCCCTTTTTCATAACTTTCCTCCTATATTTTTAATTATTTTGTTTATAATTAAATCAACTTATCAATCAAGAATTTATAGGATGTTTCACATGCAATTTTCGGATCTCCCGCATATCCATCAACTTCAACCAAGTAATCACCGGTATATCCCTTTTCTTTAAGAAAATCGATAACTCCGTTGATATCAACCGTTCCTGTCCCAAGAGGTGCAAAACCATTTTTGTCCAAATCCTTTAGATGTACATAGGAAATACGGTCATAATATTTACGTACAATCTTAAGCGGACTTCCTCCTCCCGCTGCTAAATGAGCTAAGTCAGGGCAAATATCGATGCTGGTTAATGAAAATAATTTGTCAATTTGTTCCGGTGATTGGGCCATTGAACCTAAATGAGGATGATAGCTTGCTTTTATGCCATAGTTTTCAAAAATATCTTTAGCCAAATCAAGACCTTTTGCTAAAAGAGAATAATCTTCCTCCTGTACTCCTTTTGCGCGGATTGCTCCACCGCAGATACCTATGTATTTCACGCCAACCTTCTCAGCCAGCTTCGCCACTCTTTCCATATGGAACATTTCATCTTCCAGCGCATCCTGGTAAATAAAATTCGCTCCCACACATACACTCATCATATTGGTGCCGTATTTCGCCAGCATATCCTTTAGCACCTGGATATCGTCTGCATATTTTGTAAGGTTGCCTTCCAATACTTCAATATCTTTAAACCCTACTGCAGCAATTTGTTTTAACACCTCTTCATCATCACATAATGTTAAGTACCCGATGTCTTTTACGCTTGTTACACCACCGCCAGTACCAACCAATGGCCCAAAGCCATTTGTCATATATCCAATTCTCATATTTTTCTCCTTGTTTGACGAATTTTTCTAAATATTTGCGCAAATATGTTTTACGCATTTATCTTAACTCATTTATTTATCTCTGTCAATACTGTTTATAAAGTTTGATAATTGCTGTATATCATGTACAATTATTTGTATTTCGCAGGCTATTATTGTCAATATATTATGCATTTTTACCAACCGTTTATTTTATAAAGACATTAGGAAAATTTTTATCAACATCCTCTACATTATATGTTTTTCTCTTCTTGACATGCTATTCCAAATGAATTATGATGTATTTACAATATATTTGCGCAAATACAAGAAAATATCAATTATTATTGCAACCAATTCAATTTCTATTTAAAAACAACAAAACATAATTGTATCACTTACAAAGAAAAAGGAGGTTTATATGAAATTAGGCTTTATTACCTCAATTCTTGATAACAGGAATTTTGAGGAAGTCATTGATGTTGCTGCTTCCATAGGGTACGAATGTATAGAAGTTGCCTGCTGGCCAAAAGAAAAAGCGACTCGTCGCTATGCCGGTGTTACCCATATTGATATTGCATCATTAACAGAAGACAAAATTGAATCCATTAAAAATTATAGCAGCAAAAAAAATATTTCTATTTCTTCATTAGCTTATTATCCTAATACAATAACAGATGATTTAGAAAAGAGAGAATATCATGTGAAGCATCTTATTGCTATGATAGAAGCAGCCCCAAAACTTGGAGTTGATACTATCACTACTTTTATAGGAAGAATACAGGATAAAACTGTGGAAGAGAATTTAGAAATATTTAAAGAAGTATGGACACCGATTATCGAAACAGCGAACAAGAACAAAGTAAGAATTGCCATTGAAAACTGCCCAATGTTATTTTCCAAAGACCAATGGCCAGGTGGCCAGAACCTAATGACCACTCCAGCCATATGGCGGCAGGTTTTCTCTATGATTCAGAGTGACTATTTTGGACTCAACTATGACCCTTCCCACTTCGTTTGGCAAAACATTGATTACATTTCTCCGTTATATGAATTTAAAGGCAAAATATTCCATGTACATTATAAGGACATCAAAGTATACAAAGATAAATTAAATGATGTTGGAAGCATGGCTTACCCCCTTGATTATATGTCCCCCAAATTACCAGGACTCGGTGACGTAAACTGGGGTAGGTTTATATCTGCATTATCCGATATTGGTTATGATGGATACACCTGTATTGAAATAGAAGACAAAGCTTTTGAAGGAACAGACCAAAAAATATTAGATTCCCTAAAACTTAGCTATCGCTATATGCGACAATTTGTAATCTAGGAGGACATTATAATGAAAGAAATTAAGATTGGACTAATCGGCGCAGGATTTATGGCAAAAGCACACTCTATCGCATATGCAGGAATGCCAATGTTTTTTTGGCCGGTTCCGGCTATCCCCTATAAGAAAATGATTGTAGATATTAATGAAGAAATAGCAAAGGCCGCTTGTGCAAGATTTGCTTTTGAAACATACTCAACCGATTGGCATGATATCATAAACGATCCCGAAATTGATGTTGTTGATATTTGTACCCCTAACAATGCACATGCTGAAATCGCTATTGCTGCTGCAAAAGCCGGTAAACATATTTTGTGCGAAAAACCACTCTCCCTGACTGCAGAGGAAGCTAAAGAGATGTACCAGGCTGCAAAGAAAAATAATATTACAACTCTCGTTGCTTTTAATTACCGCAGGACACCAGCAGTACAGTTAGCTAAAAAATATATTGAAGAAGGGGCAATTGGGGAAATTCTGGACTTTAGAGGTACCTATTTACAAGATTGGTCAGCAGATCCAAGTTCTCCTCTATCCTGGAGATTCCAAAAAGAGATCTGTGGAAGTGGCGCTCTCGGTGATATCGGTACACATGTTGTTGATATGCTGCGATTCCTATTGGGCGATTTTGACAAGGTAATGGCGCGCTGTGCAACATACATACAAGAAAGACCGATTCAATCAGGACTTGTGGATTCTCTTGGTAATGAAAAAGGAAACGCCCAGTCTCCAAAAGGTAAAGTCGATGTCGATGATCAATGCTGCTTTATGGTAGAATGCAAAAATGGTTCCTTTGGTACCATCGAAGCAACACGTAATGCCTGGGGACGCAACAACTTTATTACATTTGAAATCCATGGAACAAAAGGCTCTCTTGCCTTTAACTATGAACATCGTGATGAATTGCAGGTTTGCTTCGCCGATGATCCCGATGATAGACGTGGCTTCCGCAGCGTCTATACAGGGCCAAACCATCCATACGGAGATGCTTTATGGCCAATTCCTGCGCTTGGTATTGGCTATACCGAAACCAAAATTGTAGAATGCTACGATTTTATTAAAGCCATTACAGAAGAAACAGAAGCCAGCCCTAACTTTAGAGATGGGTATGCTATCGAATTAATAGCGAAAGCTGTTTTGAAATCAGCTCAGTCACAGACTTGGACCACAGTAGACAATATCGAGGAATAATATAGGGTTTGGTAATGGATGTCTTTGGGGAATCAGGGCAACACGCAGATAAATCACCTTCATTTTTGTATTATAAAGGGAATTTCACAGATATGAAAGCGGGTTTTCCATGAAAAATGGAGAAGTCTGCTGTTGCCAGCAAAGGGATTCCATTTTTGTTTTTTACAGATAAAAAAGTTTTTTATTTTCAGCAGCTTATACAAAATGCTTTCAGACTTCATTTTGCCTGGCTAGGGCGTGAAATACAGCCTCACATATACTTATTTCCTAGTATCTCCCTGCCAGGCATTGCCTACGATAGCTTGAATACCCAAGGATAGCGGAGTAATTCTCCTTGCCTAATAATAAAATACCTGCTTCTGATTACCCCCAATACACTAAGCTGACAATATCCCATCAATCAGGCCATAATCCTTGGCCTGCTGGGCTGTCATGTAATAATCTCTTTCCATATCTGCCTTAATCCTGTCAAGGGGCTGGCCTGTGAGCCTACTGTATATTTCATTCAGCCTTTCCTTCATCTTTTCAAGCCACTCGCTATGGATTCTGATATCTGTAGCCTGCCCCTGAAGCCCTCCTGATATGGATGGCTGGTGAATCAGCACTTCACTGTGTTCCAACGCGAAACGTTTCCCCTTCGTCCCCGATGCCAGGAGCAGGGAAGCCGCACTTCCTGATTGCCCAATGCTGATCGTGGAAACATCACATTTGATATAATTCATTGTATCCATAATAGCAAAGCCGCTTGTTACGGAACCGCCGGGACTGTTGATATAAAAATGGATGTCCTTATCCCCGTCGGCAGATTCCAGGAAAAGCATCTGCGCGATAATTAAGCTGGCCGATTCATCCGTCACCGTACCATTGAGCATGATGATTCTGTCATTTAAAAGCCTTGAGAAAATATCGTAGGAGCGTTCCCCACGGGCCGTCTGTTCAATAACCATTGGTACCAGATTACTCATATATATGTCCATGCCCGTCATTACAGGACTTGCCCTTATACCGCACAAATCTCCATGAAAGTGCTGGCATGGATCCATCCTCCCTTCGTTTATCAATTCTAGTTCCTTCAACCTTACACATCCAAGCACTATTTACGCAGCCATATCCATAATTTTATTAAAGTAATAGTTGGACTTAGTAACATCTCCGCCTCTACCGCCCATATATGATTTCCGGTATTTCCCCGGCGTCATCCCATAAATCCTCATGAAGGCTCTTGAAAATGCTTCCTGGGAACCATACTGATATTTCAAAGCAAGCTCAATGATGGGCTGGGCAGTTTGGACAAGCTCCTCGGAGGCCTTTTCCATCCTCCGCCTGTTAATATATTTGGTTACGGATTCACCCATTATTCTGCTAAAGAGCCTATGGTAATAGTATTTGGACAGATGGGCTTTTTCAGCGAGAGCCTCAAGGCTAATCTTACTATCCAGGTTTTCCTCAATATATTGAACGGAATCCTTCATCTGTGAACAATAATCCATACATCTTCTCCTTTCAAGAGGGTACATCCATTATATCCTTAACCGGAAATTTTTTCTTGATAATTTTTGCTCAATTTTTATAGGAAAAATATTTTTATAATCAAAAAGTATCCCAACCTATTACGCCGCAGAACATCCTGCGCTAATGTATTGGGATACTTCAACCTAACATATTTTCTGGTCTGCCTTACATTGTTTGTCCAGGCCTTTAGTCCAGTCTCTATATATTCGCGGATACTGTTTTTCCGTTTGTTCCAAAAATCGCCTTGACCTCGGCCAGCAGCTCCTTGCTTGGTTCCGGTGTATCTGATAATTGATAATCCAGCCCGAGCTCCTTCCATTTGAACTCTCCCATCTTATGAAAGCCCAGCAGCTCTATCTTTTCCACATTGGGATATTGGTCCAAATGGGCAGAAAGCCCTCTGATGGATTCTAAGTTGTCCGTCAGCCCGGGAACCAGGACATACCGGATCCATGTCCTTATCCCATTTTCCCTTAGATAATCCAACAGCCTCAGTGTGGGGGACAGGGATACCCCGGTAGCCTTTTTATATACCCTGGGGTCATAATTTTTAATGTCCAGAAGTACGATATCTGTATATTCCAATACTTCCCTCACATAGTCATTCCAGATAAAACCAGAAGTATCAATTGCGACCGTTATGCCATAGGGCTTCAGCAGCCTACAGACCTCAAGGATGAATTCCGCCTGCATCAAGGGCTCCCCACCTGTAAAGGTCACACCGCCACCCGAGAATTCCATATAGGATTTATACTTGATGATTTCATCTACCAATTGTTGCGGCTCATATTCCGTTCCCTTATGGACTTCCCAGGTATCAGGATTATGGCAGAACTGACACCGCAACGGACATCCCTGCAAAAACACCACAAAGCGGATACCTGGGCCATCCACGGATCCAAAGCTCTCCAGGGAATGAATCCTGCCTTTGACGCTCATAAAATCACCAGCCTTTCAACACACTTAAGATGCACAGCGCAAATACAGCGCCTTTTATGAGAAGTTAAAATGCAAACTTCTCATAACTTATATTATAGCAACAGATAAGCTGTTGCAACACTATATCTTTGCATTGCAACAGCCTGCATTATATACCTTATGGTTTACCTTTCATGGAAGGTACGGTTGATTACATCCAACTGCTGTTCCCTGTTCAGCCTGATGAAATTAACCGCATAACCGGATACACGTATGGTCAGCTGAGGATATTTTTCCGGGTGCTCCATTGCATCCAGCAGGGTCTCACGGTCAAATACGTTAACATTGATATGGTGCCCCTTACTATGGAAATAACCATCAAGCAAACCAGCCAGATTATCAATACGTTCCTCCTTGTTCTTTCCAAGGGCTTTCGGGACGATGGAGAAGGTATAGGATATTCCGTCCTCTGCATGCTTATAGGGCAATTTTGCAACGGACATCATGGATGCGATAGCTCCCTTCGTATCCCTGCCATGCATCGGATTTGCGCCAGGAGCAAAGGGTTCTCCCGCCTTACGTCCATCCGGGGTACTGCCCGTCTTCTTACCATATACCACGTTGGAGGTAATGGTAAGCACAGACAAGGTCTGCTTGGCATCGCGGTAGGTTTTTACCTTGCGCAGCTTATTCATGAAACGTTCCACAATTTCGATGGCGATCTGGTCAACCCGGTCATCATTATTTCCATAGGCAGGGTACTCCCCTTCTATTTCATAATCTACTGCCAGACCTGCTTCATTACGGATTACCTTTACCTTTGCATACTTGATCGCCGACAGGGAATCGGCAACCACGGAAAGTCCGGCAATACCGCAAGCCTCCGTACGAAGGATATTGATATCATGCAGCGCCATCTGGAGCTGCTCGTAATTATATTTATCATGCATGTAATGAATAACATTCAGGGTATTGATATAAAGCTCGGATAACCAATCCATGGTCTGGTCGAATTTGCTCATCACCTCATCATAATCCAAATATTCGCCTGTGATCGGTGCAAACATCGGTGCAACCTGTTCGCCGTAAATCTCATCCTTACCGCCATTAATTGCATAGAGCAGAGCCTTAGCCAAATTGGCACGTGCGCCGAAGAACTGCATCTGCTTACCGATTCTCATGGCAGATACACAGCAGGCAATACCGTAATCGTCACCCCATACCTCCCTCATGATGTCATCGCTCTCATACTGGATGGAGCTGGTATCAATGGATACCTTGGAGCAGAATTTCTTAAAAGGCTCCGGCAGGAATACGGACCAGAGTACTGTCAGGTTTGGCTCCGGTGCAGGCCCTAAATTGTACAGGGTATGGAGGACACGGTAGCTGGTCTTAGTAACCAGTGTTCTTCCATCCAGACCCATACCACCGATGGATTCCGTTACCCAGGTAGGATCCCCTGAGAACAGGTCATTGTAGGAAGGGGTACGCAGGAAACGAACCATACGCAGCTTCATAACAAACTGGTCAATCAATTCCTGGATCTCACTCTCGGTTATGGTTCCATTTTTCAGGTCCCTCTCATAATAAATATCCAGGAAGGTAGAAACACGGCCAAGGCTCATGGCAGCTCCATCCTGCTCCTTGATCGCACCCAGATAAGCGAAATAGGTCCACTGGGTGGCCTCAAAGGAATTGGCTGCGGGATTGCTGATATCAAAGCCATAGGAAGAAGCCATCTGCTTTAACATCTTCAGAGCCTTTATCTGCTCTGAAATCTCCTCCCTCAGGCGGATATCAGGGGATTCCAGGATCGGTATCTCTAACAGCTTCTTCTCCTGGATCTTCTCTTCAATCAAAAAGTCAACTCCGTATAATGCTACCCTGCGGTAGTCCCCGATAATACGTCCACGGCCGTAGGCATCGGGAAGCCCGGTAATGATTCCTGTATGCCTTGCCTTCTTCATGGCATCCGTATAAGCATCAAATACACCGTCATTATGGGTTTTGCGGTTTTGGGAATAGATTTCCTCGGTCTTCTTATCCAGAGTATAGCCATAGGCATCCAGGGCGTTCTTTACTACCCTGATACCGCCGTTTGGCATAATTCCCCTCTTTAGCGGCTTGTCAGTCTGAAATCCGACGATAACCTCCTTTTCCTTGTTCAGGTATCCAGGCCCAAAGGCAGTAATCGTGGAGGGAACAGAAGTTTCTGCATCAATGATTCCCTTCTTCGATTCCTCCTTCATCAGCTCCAATACCTGCTCCCAAAGCTCCAAAGTCCTCTTGGTAGGCCCCACCAGGAAGGAATCATCTCCTTCATAGGGCGTATAATTATGTTGAATGAAACTCCGGACATTCACATCAGTCATCCAGCTTCCCGAATTAAATCCGTACCATTCTTGTCTCATTTTTTCTCCTCCATTCAGTTATATGCCTGTTAATATTATAACGCTTTTGGCATTAATTTATTTGAAGCACGCTTCTGACCAGGATGTGACCCATAGCCATTCCGTGCTGCTTACCCACATCAATCCTATCATTATTTAATATCTCTGTCAACATCAATTGATAATAGCTATCATTCTCACTTTTTAATTTATTTCGTCATATTGTACATAAACAGACGCAGCTTAATCTGCCAGCCATATACCTACCATATACAAGATAAACCAGTAATCCGATTCACCCATCATAAATAATAAAAGTACAATATAATAAGAGTACAAATTTTGTAACTATATTCTTTCTTCCAAAATTTACATCCTATTTATAGCACATTCTTCCTCTATAATCTGTGATTCAAATCACGATAACAGTTTCTCTTTCCTTCCCATATGCAAAAAGCCCCACCAGACAGATTCCACTCTATCTAATGAGGCTTACCTTTGTCATCTCGTTCCATCATAATGAGTTCTTTTGCTTTTCTATCCAATCCTACAGACTTAAGATTTTCCATAGGCTCCATATACACAGTTGCAGATGGACTATTTTCATAAACCTATATCCCGCAGGAAGAGGGGCTGGGTGATAGAGCGTATTTGCTTTACCGTTACATCCGGTGCAAAAATGTTCGTGGAGGGCGGACACTTCCATCTGTCCCGACCGCCACGAACATTTTTGTGCCGGATGTAGAGGTAAGCAAATACGCTCTATCACCCCAGCCCCTCTTCCTGCGGGCACAACCTAAATCATCCTCATCACATCACAAATTACTATACCCAATCAGCGCCTCATCAACAGCCCTGGCCGCCTCACGCCCTTCCCAGACCGCCCAAACTACCAAGGACTGTCCCCGGTGCATATCGCCCGTAACAAACACCTTATCCACATTAGTCTTATAGGAGCCCCCTTCCGTCCTGACATTGGTCCTGCCATCCAGCTCCACTCCAAAGGCCTCCGCGACATAGGACTGGGTTCCCAAAAATCCTGCAGCGATCAATACCAGGTCAATCTCCAGCTCCTTCTCACTGCCGGCTACTGGAACCATGTTAAAACGCTTGGCCGCCTCATCAAATTTGCTTTCCAGGCACACCGTGATTACCTTGCACACATTGCCTTTTTCATCCGCGATAAACTCCTTCACCGTCGTCTGGTATACCCGGGGATCATTTCCAAACTTATCGATGGCTTCCTCCTGTCCATAGTCCGTCTTGCAGACCTTCGGCCACTGGGGCCATGGATTGTCCTCTGCCCTCTGGTCAGGAGCCTTAGGCATCATCTCCAGCTGGATAACGGATTTGGCTCCCTGTCTGATGGAGGTACCGACACAGTCATTGCCGGTATCACCGCCACCGATCACAAGGACTTTCCTGCCCTTCGCCGTAATCGTGTAGCTGCCCACCTTTGCCGCTGTTGTCGTTCCTGCATTTAACAGGTCCTTCGTCGCCGCTGTTAAGAAATCCACCGCGAAGTAAATTCCTCCAGCCTCCCTTCCGGGAGCCTTGATATCCCTCGGATTGGAAGCACCGCAGGCCAGGATGACACTGTCAAATCCGGCCAGCAGCTCCTCCGCTTTATAGTTCTCACCAACATTCGCATTGGTAATGAAGGCCACACCCTCCTCCTTCATGAGGTTAACCCTGCGGTCAATGAACTGCTTCTCCAGCTTCATATTAGGGATTCCATACATTAACAAGCCGCCAATCCGGTCGGAGCGCTCAAATACAGTAACCGAATGCCCTCTTTTATTTAACTGGTCTGCTGCCGCCAGGCCGGAAGGCCCGGAGCCTATGACGGCGACTGTTTTCCCGGTGCGGTGTGTCGGCGGCTCCGGCTTAACATAGCCATTCTCATAGCCGTATTCAATGATCGCATATTCATTTTCCTTGATAGTGACCGGATCCCCGTTCAGGCCGCAGGTACAGGCCGCCTCACAGGGCGCGGGACATACCCTGCCGGTAAACTCAGGAAAATTATTTGTTTTCATCAACCGGGACAGGGACTGCTTCATATTGCCCCGGTATAACAGGTCATTCCATTCCGGTATCAGGTTCTTCAAAGGGCAGCCGGAGGTCATTCCTCCGAGAATCATGCCTGACTGGCAAAAAGGCACGCCGCATTCCATACAACGGGCTCCCTGGCACCTTCTGTCCTCCATAGAAAGAGGCTGATGGAATTCATTAAAATGCTTTATTCTATCCTTTGGCGTTTCAGCAGAGGTAACCTTCCTGCTAAACTCCATAAATCCTGTCGCTTTTCCCATTTCTATCCTCCAATCCTTCTATTTCCTGGCATTTGCGAAAAATGCTTCAATCTGCGCCTGTTCATTGGAAAACCCTTTTTCCTCCATCTGGGCAATGGTCTGCAGCATACGCCTGTAATCATGGGGGATGATCTTCTTAAACTTCGGCAAGTATGCTTCAAAGTTCCCAAGAATCTTCTTTCCTTTGACCGAATCCGTATATTTCACATGCTCCTCAATCATCCCTTTTAATTCACTGATATTATATTTGCCCGCCACCGGCTCAAAGGATACCATCCCCTTGTTGAGCCTTTTATAAAGATCATTATTTTCATCCAATACATAGGCAATTCCGCCGCTCATGCCTGCCGCAAAATTCTTTCCTGTGCTGCCCAGGACCACTACCCGGCCGCCCGTCATGTATTCACAGCCGTGGTCGCCAACACCTTCAACAACGGCAACCGCTCCCGAATTACGTACGCAGAACCGTTCTCCCGCCACACCGGCAATAAAGGCCTTGCCGGTGGTCGCACCATAGAGCGCCACATTACCTATAATGATGTTTTCATCCGCCTTAAAGGTGCTCGCCTTAGGGGGATATGCAATTAATTTACCGCCGGAAAGGCCTTTTCCAAAGTAATCGTTGCTGTCGCCCTCAAGCTCAATCGTAAGACCCTTTGGAATAAATGCCCCAAAGCTCTGTCCTCCGCTGCCTTTGGCTTCAATGACATAGGTGTCATCCTCTAGGCCCATGCCGTATTTCTTCGTTATTTCCGAGCCAAAGATGGTGCCAAAGGCTCTGTCCGTGTTGCTTACCTGAACCGGAAGCCTCTGGGGCTTTACGTCCTTTAAGTTAAATTTCTTTAACAGGACGGTCTCATCCATGGTCTTTTCCAGCTCGAAATCATAGCCCTGCCCGGGCAGGAAATGTGCAGCCTCCGCTTCTTCAATATATGGATTATTCAAGATGGCGCTCAAGTCAACCAGCTTACCCCTTTCGTCCTTCTTCACCGCTTCCCTAACCCTCAGCAGATCGGTACGTCCAACCAATTCATTTACGGTCTTCACACCCAGCTTAGCCATATGCTCACGAAGCTCCTGCGCCACGAAGCGCATGAAGTTCTCAACATATTCCGGCTTGCCGGTGAACCTCTTTCGAAGCTCCGGGTTCTGGGTCGCCACGCCGACGGGACAGGTATCCAGGTTGCATACCCTCATCATAACACAGCCGAGGGTTACCAGCGGAACCGTAGCAAAGCCATACTCCTCAGCACCGAGCAAAGCTGCGATTGCAACGTCACGGCCTGTCATCAGCTTACCGTCCGTCTCAAGCACTACCTTGTTACGGAGCCCGTTCATAATTAAGGTCTGGTGGGTCTCAGCCAATCCCAGCTCCCAGGGAAGGCCTGCGTTATAGATGGAGGTCCTTGGAGCCGCGCCTGTACCGCCGTCATAGCCGGAGATCAGGATTACACCTGCCCCTGCCTTTGCGACACCGGCTGCAATGGTACCCACACCTGCCTCCGATACTAATTTTACGGAAATTCTTGCGGCCTTATTGGAATTTTTTAAATCGTAAATCAACTGTGCAAGATCCTCGATGGAGTAAATATCGTGATGGGGCGGCGGTGAGATCAGCCCTACTCCAGGGGTTGAATGCCTGGTCTTGGCCACCCATGGATACACCTTCTCCGCCGGCAGCTGTCCGCCTTCACCGGGCTTTGCACCCTGTGCCATCTTAATCTGGATCTCCTTTGCGCTCACCAGGTACTGGCTTGTCACGCCGAACCTGCCGGAGGCAACCTGCTTGATTGCGGAGCATTTATTTAAGCCCTCCGCAGTGGCAGTGAGGCGCTCCAGGGCTTCACCGCCTTCACCGCTGTTGGATTTGCCGCCCAGGCGGTTCATGGCGATTGCCATCGCCTCGTGAGCCTCCTGTGAGATGGAGCCATAGGACATGGCGCCTGTCTTAAAGCGTTTTACAATCGAATCCACGCTTTCTACTTCATCGATACTGATTCCCTGCTCCGGGTAACAGATTTCAAACAGGCCTCTTAAGTTAACCTTTTCCTGCTCAGCCGTAATCTCCCTGGAGTATTCCTGAAACATCCCATAATCACCGGTACGGGTGGACTGCTGCAGTAAATGGATTGTCTTAGGGTTGTACAAATGCTCTTCTTTTCCGCTCCGCAGCTTGTGGGAACCGTTTGAATCCATGGTAAGGTCCGTATTCAGGCCCAGGGGATCAAAGGCCTTTGCATGGAGCTCATCCACCTGCCGCTCCATTTCCTTTAAGGTGATACCACCCACACGGCTTACGGTACCGTTAAAGTATTTATCAATCACTTCCTTGCTAATGCCGATGGCTTCAAAAATCTTGGAGCCCTGATAGGATTGGATGGTTGAAATACCCATCTTGGAAGCAATCTTTACAATGCTCTTGACAATTGCCTTATTATAATCATCCACTGCCGCATAATAATCCTTATCCAGCATATCCTCAGCGATCAGCTGCCGGATTGTCTCCTGTGCCAGGTAAGGGTTGACTGCACAGGCGCCGTAGCCTAACAGACAGGCAAAATGATGGACATCCCTTGGCTCGGCACTTTCTACGATAATCCCCAGCGCCGTCCTCTTCCTGGTACGTACCAGATGCTGCTGCAAAGCAGATACGGCCAGCAAGGAGGGAATTGCCACATGGTTCTCATCCACTCCCCGGTCGGAAAGGATTAAGATATTCGCGCCGGCCTTGTAAGCACGGTCTGCGTCCAGACACATATGGTCAATGGCCTTTTCCAGGGAAGTATTCTTATAATAGAGCATGGAAATTACTTCCACCTGAAAGCCGGGAGCCTTCATATATTTAATCTTTAATAAATCCGTATCCGTTAAGATCGGGTTATTGATCTTTAATACCTTGCAGTTCTCTGCCCTTTCCTCCAGAAGGTTGCCATCCTCACCGATATAGATGGAGGTAGCCGTAACGATCTCCTCCCGGATTGCATCAATCGGAGGATTGGTAACCTGTGCAAATAGCTGCTTAAAGTAAGAAAATAGGGGCGGATTATTCTTTGACAGCATCGGGAGGGGTGAATCAGCGCCCATCGCCGCCACCGCCTCCTGTCCGCTCTCAGCCATCGGCAGGATCGTGGTCTTATAATCCTCATAGGAATACCCAAAGGCCTTCTGGAGCCTCGCCAGCTCTTCCTCCGAATATCCCACCACCTTCTTGTTGGGGATGTGGATGCTCTTTAGGGTCACAAGGTTCTGGTCCAGCCATTCCCCGTAAGGCTTGCGGGCTGCATAGCTGTTCTTTAGGTCCTCATCATCAATCAGGCAGCCTTTGACGGTGTCCACCAGGAGCATTTTGCCGGGATGCAGCCTCTCCTTCTTTAAAATCTTTTCTGCCGGTATGTCAAGGACGCCCACCTCGGAGGAAAGGATCAGGTAATCATCCTTTGTGATATAGTAACGGGAAGGCCTTAGGCCATTGCGGTCGAGAACCGCGCCCATAATATCCCCGTCAGAGAAAAGGATCGATGCCGGACCATCCCAGGGCTCCATCATCGTTGCATAATACTGGTAAAAATCCCTTTTTTCCCTGCTCATTGCAGCGTCATTATTCCAGGGCTCCGGAATGGTAATCATAACCGCCAGGGGCAGCTCCATTCCGCTCATCACCAGGAATTCCAGGGTATTGTCAAGCATTGCAGAGTCAGAGCCCTCCGTATTAATCACCGGAAGCACCTTATGCATCTCCTCTTTTAAAAAATCAGAGGACATCTTCTCTTCCCTGGCAAGCATTTTATCCGCATTGCCCCGGATTGTGTTAATCTCACCGTTATGGACAATAAAACGGTTCGGATGTGCCCTCTGCCAGCTTGGATTAGTATTTGTTGAAAACCTGGAATGTACCGTCGCAATGGCACTCTCATAATCCTTATCCTGCAGATCTGTAAAAAACAGGCGGAGCTGCTTTACCAGGAACATGCCCTTATAAACAATGGTGCGGCTGGACAGGGAAACCACATAGGTATTGTCATTGCTCTGCTCAAAGATCCTTCTTACAATGTAAAGCTTCCTGTCAAAGGCAAGACCCTTTTCCACGTTTTCCGGCCTCTTAATAAAGCACTGCGTGATATGGGGCATACAGGCCAAAGCCCTCTCACCCAGGTACTCGGGACATACGGCAACCTCCCTCCAGCCAAGAAGCTTCATTCCTTCCTTCCGGGCAATGATCTCAAACATCTTCTTTGCCTGGTTCCGGGCCAGCTCATCCTGGGGAAAGAAAAACATGCCCACACCATAGTCACGCTCACCGCCGAGATCAATTCCCAGGGGCTTTGCCACTTTGGAAAAGAATTTATGGGAAATCTGCAGCAGGATACCTACACCATCACCGGTCTTGCCATTTGCATCCTTACCGGCACGATGTTCCAGGTTTTCTACAATCTTCAATGCATTTTCCACCGTTAAATGGGTTTTAACCCCCTTCATGTTCACCACTGCGCCAATACCACAGTTATCATGCTCAAAGCCCGGGTCATATAGCCCCTGGGGAGCCTGTGTTGCTTCCTCTCTAATGATTTTTTCCATACACATCCCTCTTTCTTTTCTATCGCTGGATTTTTAACAGCTGCCCGGTGCCTTTTTGCAAGGCTATGCTCCCGCATCAGGAATAAGGCCAGCCGCTTTTGATTACGTGGTTCCCTTTCGCGCATTCCTGCCCGCTTATACAGGCATCCGTTGAATTATTTATTTTTGCGCAAGAAAAAAGGCGTTCATAGACTTTAAGCTCAGTCTAAAAACGCCTTCGTTTTATTGCGTCGATTATATAATAGATTCTTGTAGATTTCAAGTACTTTTTTAAAATTTGCTGTAGGGATATGTTATTTTATTAAAATATTAACTGCCAAAACATTACTTTCTAATTATTATTAGGGTTTAAAATTAATAATTTAAAGTTTGACTATGTTTTTCTATGAGATATTTGTCAGAATTTTTAAATGCATCATAAATTTACTTTAGGGTCAAATATGAAGGACTAATTTTTAGAATAAATAGTTGAAATATCCGATTATATTTTTTATAATTGGAAAAACATACTAATAAGGAGAAATTTATATGGAAAACTTGCATATAAGAAGATTTAATAGTGATGATGCTTTTACGGTATCAAAGATAGTTTGTAGGAATTTCATGGAGGTCAATACAAAAGATTATCCAAAAGCGGAAATGGAGCATTTATCAGAGATTTATAATCCTAACAAAATTTTAAATATCAGTGAATATGCACATATGTATGTTGCGTGTATAGATGATACTATAGTTGGTACTGGTTCAATTTCAAGCTTTTGGGGCAAGTTAGATGAAAGTATCCTTTTAACAATATTTGTTTTACCTGAATTACAAGGCAAGGGAATAGGTAGAAAAATAATAGAAACATTAGAAAAGGATGAATACTTCTTAAGAGCGAGAAGAATTGAAATACCTGCGTCAATAACAGCATATAAATTCTATAAAAAAATGGGATATGACTATAAAGACGGCATTAAAGAATTGGATGGCGAAGGTCATTTTAGATTAGAAAAATTCAGATAAACACTATAACTTCTGTGTTTCGTTAGCTTTAAGTCCTTACATATATCTTTAAAATCAACAGGTTACAACCATCCTACCATTAATGAATATAACTCATAACTGATATCCTAAACAAACCCACATCTTCTGCCGATATAAAAGAAAAACCTCCCTTTTCTGGCTCATTATGCAACCATGAAAAATCAGGTGGAACATGCCGTCATAAAACCCATATTAACGCACTAAGTTAACGTGTTACGTTAAATAATAGAAAGGATTTGCCTAATGGATCTATATAATTCCCAGCTGAAAGGCTATCAACCAAATAAATGCCAGGCTCCACGGGCGAATGCCAGTACCTCCTCCAAAGCCTCCGCTGATTCCTCCCATACTAAGGATAGCACGGGCTTATCCGGGCCGGAAAGACCTATGGAACTGAGGGAAGGGCAGACCGTAAGGGGTCAAATACTAGACCACCGGTATAACGAGGTCACGATACAGCTGGAGCCAGGCAGGCAGACCCTTACCGCCAGGCTTTCCGGCGATATTCCTTTGTCCATCGGACAAGAGGCGCAGTTTACGGTTACGGAAGATACCTCCGGCAATTACGTGCTAAAATACCTCCCGGAAGAGACCTCCGTCCAATCCGACGCGACTGCACAAAAGGCACTTTCCGCCTCCGGGCTGCCGGTGACTGACCGGAATAAAGCTCTCGTAACAGAGCTAATGAACCACCGTCTGCCCATCGATAAGCAAACCCTCCAGTCCTTGCTCCGGGTCGCCCTTGCAAACCGGGAAGCCTCCCCCCAGACAATCATCTTAATGTATAAAAACAATATTCCCCTGACCCCTGCTAATATCAAGCAGTTTGAAGCATATCAAAGGGGAACCCATCAGCTGGTAAAGGATATCGGAATCATTTCCCAAAACATATCCGGCCTGCTAAAGCAGTCCGGCGCCATCACAGACTTATCCGGTAATCCTGCTAACCCCCTGGCAGGCCAAACACTCCAGACGGATCCAGCACTTCAGATGAACCAAGCCCTCCAGGCAAACCAGGAGCTTCAGGCGAACCAGGTACTCCACATGAATCAAGTTCTCCAGGCAAACCAGACCCCTCAGCTAAACCAGGCGCTCCAGATGAACCAGGCGCTCCTTGGAATCCTATACCCTGATGGAAATACCCCTTCTGCTGATCCTGCGTACCCGCCCCTGGCTTCAAGCTTTAACCCAGCTGAACTGGGTCAGCTGAGCAAATTATTTGACCAGCTAGGCAAGGAAAACCCTTCCCTGCTTACAGAGCTGACCGCAGGACTCGCGGATAAAATCCAAAACGGTACCTTGCCTGTCAACGAAGCTGCGGCCTGGCTGGATAACATAACCGGAGCCAACTCCAATCAGGAACATCCGCTCATAGGACCTGATGGAACAACACAGGGCAGCCTAACCAAAGAAAACCTCTCCTTAATCACAAAGTTAATGGAAGAATATGAGGCTGTGGCCACTTCCTCCTCCCAATTAGCAAAGGTATTAACCCCTCAGGAACGCCTTTCCATCGCAGAATTTCCGGCAGGCCTGACTGACCTGCCAAATGCCCGGGACGTGGCGGACAGGATAACTCAGGGAAACATAACCCTTAAGGAGCTCCTCACCTTCCTACAGGAACAGCTTCCAAAATCAGATCCCACGATTGCGGCAAAGCTGCTACAATCCCCGGAATATGCAAAAATCTTCGAAGCCGCCTTTCTTGGGAAATGGACCCTTACCCCGGATAAGGTTGCCGACAAAGACTCCGCCACCAATTTACTCCAAGAGCTGGAAAGGGACTTAGACCAGCTGCAGTCTTTAGCCAAAGGACATCCCTCCATATCCGGCAATGAGCATTTACAGGAACCAGTCCAGAACCTGAAGGAAAACCTCCGGTTTATGAAAGACCTTAACGAAGCCTTCACCTACCTGCAGCTCCCCGTCCAATTCAAAAAACAAAATGCCCACACCGAGCTATACGTCCTGACCAGAAAAAAGGCTCTGTCCGACAAGCGGGAAAACCTAAGTGTATTGCTCCACCTGGAAATGTCAAACCTGGGTTCGCTAAATATCCACCTTCAGCTAAGCAACAGCAAACACATCCAGGCTGAATTCCACGTCGAAAACCAGGAAACCGCAACCCTGATCAAAAACCACTTAGATATCCTCACCGCCGCACTGCTGGAAAAAGCCTATATCCTCCAAGCAACTGTAGCCGACACCTACACCAAGCCCGATTTCAGCAAAGACTTCATCGAGCAAAGCTCCCAAGAAAACAACATCAAACGCTACACCTTCGATGTCCGCACCTAATGCCCTGGCAAAATAATTTGTACTAAATAAAGGGACTATCAGTAGTATCTTGATGATATCTTAATATGACAACATCAATGGGCCTGCCGAATTTTTGGCAGGCTTTTTTCTGTTTTTTTCACAGTTTTTTAAAAAAGAGTGTTGAATATCCTATATATCTGTTATATGATATATATATCAGATACAGGAGGTGATTGTGTGCTGATTCAAATAAACACTTATGCGGAGAAGCCTATCTATGAGCAACTGCGCGACAACATAATCATGGGCATAGCGTCTGGGCAGCTTGCAGAGGGAGAATCTCTGCCGTCTGCCCGCGTCCTTGCTGCCGACTTAGGAGTAAGCTTCCACACGGTCAACAAGGCCTATGATATCCTGCGCAGCGGCGGTTACATCGTAATGGACAGGCGCACCACAGCGATTGTCGCACCGAAAAAGACTGGGGGAGATATCCCGGCAGCCCTTGCGGAAAAGCTCACGATGTGTGCGGCAGAGGCGATCTGCCACGGCATAGACGAAAGCATATTCGCCAAAGCCTGTGCCGAGAACTATAGAAAGATCAAAGGAGGGGATATCCAATGACTGAACTAAATGTTTTCCTGTTTGTCACCAACATTTGCGTCCTATTACTATGCGGCGCATTAATGCCGATCGTGCCGATGCTGACGCGTAAATCGTTCCTGTTCGGTGTTAAGGTACCACCAGAGGCACAGGACACCGCCCAGGCAAAGGCGTTGAAACGGAACTATATCACGCTCACGGTCCTCGGCGGAATCATCGTTCTCGCGGCATCAATATGGCAGTATATCGCCGCGCCGAACTACACGATTTATGCCATAATGTTCTTCCCATTGGTTCTGGTAGCAATTCAAATTCTTGCATTTGTACCAAACCACAGCAAAGCCTTGGAATTGAAATCGCAGCTCGGCTGGAACGTTGCTGAAATTAAATACGCGGACACGAAAACGTCCTTTACCCGCGGGAACCTGTCCGCTATGCCGCATTTCTGGTACGTCATATCGCTCATAATCGTATTTGTGTCCTTCGTTGTGGCCTTGGTACGATACCCCGCGCTGCCCGACCCGATACCGACGCATTGGGACTTCAACATGGAGCCAAATGGTTGGTCGCCGAAATCCCTCGGCACGGTCCTCCTAATGCCCATCTTCAGTATCGTTATGGTCGCCATCATGTGGCTCACAGGAGTCCTCATCGAGAAAGCAAAATTACAGATCGACCATGAGGAACCGGCAAAATCATTTGCGCAACACAAAAAATACCGCCGCCTTATGGGACACGGCATCGGTTTATTGACAGTCGCCTTAGTCGTAATGTTCTTCGTCATAGGACTGCAAACGGTTTTTGTCGGATTTACCGTCCCAATGTGGTTAGCTTTGGCAATCATAATCGTCCCGACGATCCCCATCTGCGTTATCTCCATAAGGGCGGGGCAAGGCGGCACATTGCTGAAGGTAAACACAACAGAAATAACAGCCGCCAACAACAACGCTATTGCAGGCAATAACGCCATGAGTGACGATAAATATTGGGCATGGGGCTTATTCTACCATAACCCCGATGACCCCGCCTGCTTCGTCGGAGACCGCTTCGGCGGTAATATCGGTTTTAACTATTCCCGGTTGCCTGTAAAAATCGGCGTATCCATCGGAATTGTAGCTCTTGTAGCTAGCTATATTTGGATAATTATACTATTCCAGGAGCTTATTTGAATCAACTGGAGCCCACGTCGATGATGCGCCGCTCTCAGACATCGTAAAATGGATAAAGGCAAGATAGTACTAATTCGCCTTGTGAAGAAAAACTTTCCCAAAAAGCCAATCCGTCCACGACCTAAACCAGGCTGTTGTCCACAACCTACACCAAGGGAAGGAAGGGCTGCTTGCTCACCTTAATGCGCTGTTTGACAGACGCATAGCCGGTTTTGTATGACAATGGGCGGACATCCCTGTGTCCGATCATGGCATACAAAACCGGCTATGTGTCTGTCAACCTGCGTGTGTGGTGAGCAAGCAGCCCTTCCTTCCCCTTCACAACCTACATACAACAGCCCTCACTATCTACAATTCATCCATCCCCCCTACTCACTCCTCAACGCATCAATCGGATTCAACCCCGCCGCCTTATTCGCCGGAGCATACCCAAACCCAATCCCAATCGCCGCAGACACCCCAAATGCCAGCAGGATCGAATTCGTGGTAGGAGCCGCCTCAACCCCAAACATATTTCCAAGGGTAACAGTCGCCACATATCCAATAACCACCCCGACAAAACCGCCCAGCATACTGATGGAAGCCGCCTCAATAACAAACTGCCACATAATATCCCTCCGTTTCGCCCCCAGCGATTTACGGATACCAATCTCCTTCGTCCTTTCCACCACCGACACCAGCATGATATTCATAATACCAATACCCGCTACCAGCAGGGAGATTCCTGCGATTCCGCCAAGAATGGCAGACATCAGGGTAGTCATGGAATTAATTGTATTCAAAAGCTCTGTCATGCTTCTGACATTGTAAAGATCCTCGCTTTTCATAATATCATAAAGATAATTATCCAAAAGAGTCTCCCCTGCAGTCACCAAATCCGCATCCTTTACCACAAAGGTATAGCTGGAGATATTCGTACTGCCTGCCAGACGGCATGCAACAGAATAGGGAATATAGATGCAATCGTCCGTGGAGCCCTCCGTTGAATCATCCTGCTCCTTTAGTACACCGGCCACCGTAAATACCTGTCCATCAATCCTTATGGTATCCCCGGCGCTGATTTTACCATCATATAATTCCTCCACCAGGTAGCTTCCAAGTACACATGCATTATACCGGTTTTTAATGTCCGCATAGGAAACAGACCGTCCCCAGTCCAGGTCGATGCTGTTCAAATCCAGATAATCCTCTCCTACCCCGGTCACTGTTGTTGACAGGGAGCTGCTGCCATTTTTAACAGTATAACTGGAGGCCACCGAGGGTGTAACCCCTGTAAAGACTGCACTGTTTTCCTTGGTAAATTCGTAAACATCATCCACATCAACAACACGGGTATCCGTATTTTTTACCGTTACAGAGATATTATTTGTTCCCATTTCGGAAAAAGTATCAATCAAATAGTTCGTAACCCCCTGCATTAAGCCAAGCAGGGTTATTACTGAACCGACGCCAATGATCATGCCCAGCATTGTAAGGAAGGAACGCATTTTGCTTCCTAAGATACACTGCCAGGCTAATTTAAATGCCTGACCTAATTTCATCCCGCTACCTGCTTCCTATATTCATCAACAGTTCCATCAAAGATTATCCTGCCATCCTGCAGGCTTACGATCCTGTTCGCCTCTTCCGCCACCGAACGGTCATGGGTAATCAGCACAATCGTATTCCCTTCTTCATTCAGCTGCTTTAAAAATTTTAAAAGCTCCACACTCGTTTTCGAGTCCAATGCCCCTGTCGGCTCATCTGCCAGGATCAGGGACGGATTGGTGACCAAGGCCCTGGCAACAGCGCCTCTTTGCTGCTGCCCGCCCGACAGCTGGTTTGGGAAATTTCTGTATTTATCCGCAATATCCACCTTTTCCAAAGCCTCCATCGCCCTTTTATGGCGCTCCTCCTTCCCCATTCCGGAATAAAGCAGGGGCAGGGCAACATTATTAATCAGACGTTCCTTAGGGAGCAGGTTATACTGCTGGAAAATGAATCCGATCATCTTATTCCTGATGACTGCCAGCTCATTATCATTCATTTTACTGACGTCCTTCCCCTTAAGGATATATTGGCCTGAGGTTGGAACATCGAGGGCTCCTATGATATTCATAATAGTAGATTTGCCGCTGCCGGACTTTCCTATGATGGCGACAAACTCCCCCTGGTTGATCTCCAGGTTAATCCCGTGATTAGCATAGATCTCGGAGCTTCCCATATAATAAACCTTATGAATGTCCTTCAGCTGGATCAGGGGGCCGGTATATTCCCTTTCAACCTGGTTTCTTCTCTTCAAATTCATAGCCTACTCCTCCTAGTTTGCTGGGAACCCGCCTCCAGTTTGCCTTCCGCCGCTTCCAGAGCCGGACCGTCCACTACCTCCAGAAGGCATTCCACCACCTCCGGAAGGTCTTCCGCCTATTATATCAAACTGCATCATATTAGGATTCGTGCTTGCCGCCGTCCTCTTAACATAGACCTCATCACCTTCCGATAAGCCGCCCTGAACCTCAATATAATCACCATCGGTAATACCTGTTGTAACCTGGACTGCCTTAAAGCCGGCAGGAATATCTCCCTGTGCTTCCGTTACGGAGCTGTCCTTTACGTATACCATGTCTCCCCGCTGTAATGCATCACTGGGAACCGCCAGCACGCCCTCCGCCTTTTCTATCACAATCTCACCGGTCACATTCATGCCCGGCAACAGGTTCCCTACATCATCAATCCTCACGGTGACCGGATACTGTGTTACCCCCTGGCTTGTGGTACTTTCCAGACTTATATTTGTCACAATCCCGCTGATCTCAGCACCCTCTAAGGCATCTGCCGTGATATTTACCTCCTGGCCTTCCTCCACCTTCATGACATCCAGCTCATCCACATACATATCAAAGGTTACACAGGACAGGTCATAAATCGTGCATAAGGAGGAGCTGCCGCCATTATTGCTGCTGACCGTATCCCCCTTCAGCGCGTTCTTTTTAATCACCTTACCGGTAACCGGGGATGTTATACTATAATCCGTCCTGGTATCAATGATATCCTGAAGGGAAGACTCTGCATCCTCAATAGCTTCCTGCCTGCTCTCTAAGGAATCCTTCGCATTATCAATCCCATCCTGGGCAGAATCCATGGCATCCAGATAAGATTTTAATTTATCCTCCACGGAATCCTTGCTGATTACAAGAACCACATCACCTTCACTGATACTATCGCCCTCCTCAATATTCAGGAATGCGATTTCACCGGACAAATCCGAGGTAATCGTCGTATTTGTCTTTACCGCAAAGCTGCCGGCGTCCATACTGTAAATACTTCCGATGCTTGCGCTGGCCGTTGTCGAATCCGTAATCCCTCCCGGGTTCGCAACCTCAATCGTTACCTCCTTCACAACACGGTTGCCCGATAATGATTTTTCTATATTGCTGACCTTTGTCACCTTTCCTTTTATGGACTCAAAGGCTTCATCAATTGTCACTTCAGCCGTCCTCCCGACCAGGGAAGAGTTTACCTCGGACGAACTGAAGGGTACGGTCAGCACCATGATGCTATTATCATACACATCAGCAAGCTGGCTGCCCGCCTGAATTGTGTCCCCAGCCTTCACATAAACCTTGGTAACTATGCCGGTATCCGTAGAAAGGACATTGACATCACTGTATTCTGCTACAGCCTTCTTATAGTCCTCCTGCGCTTCTCCATATTTATCCAGCGCCTCCTGATAGCTCTTTTCCGCCTTCGTATACTCTTTTTTTGCCCTGCTTACGGTTGTCTCAGCATTCCCAATATCAGAATCCAGGTTATCCGTTGCAATCTGGTACAATACCTGGCCTTCCTGCACAATATCCCCTTCTTCAAAATCTGCTGCAATAATTTCTCCCGATACCAGGGTTGTTACATCATAGCTGGCCAACGGCTGTATTGTACCTGAAGAAGACAGTACATTCTTTATATCCCTAATCTCCGCATTTGCCGTAGTAACAACCGCCTCACTACCGGCTTTCACTGACAACCTGGGGACTACCCATACCTTAAAGCCAATCACACCGGCGACAACCAATATGGCAAGTATGATTCCCACCTTAATCAACCTTCTCAACACCTTGGAATACTTCTTCATTCCTACCTCCATCATAATAAATTAGGCAGGTAACTGCGAGACCCATAAACTGCTGCTATTCTCGCTATCTACACCATTCCGCAATTACCCATATAAGATTTACCCAACAAAAGGGTCTCTTCATAATGCTAATATTCCACTCCATCACGGTATACAAAAGCATCCTACCGATAAGCGGCTTCTTCCATAATACTAACGCGGTGAATCTGAGTGTAGCTATATCCACCTGGGCTTGCCTTTAACCTCCCATGCTTGCCAAGTGCAGGCAAGCATGGGAGGCCCGGTCTGCGCCCAGATGGATATAGCTACACTCAGATTCACCTCACAACCTAACCCTAGTCCATTGCCACTCGAACCCGCAATAAGTCAGGGTATCTCATATCTATTTACTGCCCGCAATGATTACCCGCACTCTTCCGCCAGTTGCGATTGTCTTGTCATAATACGCCATTACCGTATACTTTGAAAGATTTTTAACCTTATCAAATGTTGTGGCAATATATTCTCCGTCCAAATATAGATAAACGCTATAATTATCCGCCAAGGTATACTTTGTGCTGCCGGAAAGAACTGTATTTGTACCGATGGAGGACACCTGGACCCCAGTCAAGGCATAGCTTGATGAGACAATGCCGTCGTAAATAACAAAGCCCGTCGGCCCCTCTGTCAGGTTCAAGTAGCTTAAGGAATCCGTGTCCAAGGTTTGTGATTTGCCGTCTATAATATACTTGTAGCCCATTGTACCGGAACTGGAATATGTAATACCTGTGTAAATACCGTAGGAATCAAGGTCTCCGGTCACATCCTTCAATATCAACTCCGATATCTGCCCGCCGCTATTTAAGGAATAATACAGGATGGAGGAGGGGCTGATTGCGGAGCCTGCCAGACGCTCAGGTCCCACACTGATATGGGTGCCATTTTTTAAATCCAAAATCCTAACGTCTGATGCCAATGCCCTGTTTCCTAGGGAAAGTCCGTCACTGCTGAAGATAAAGTTTGAAAAGGCCGGCGTTGACATAATATAACTGCTTATGCTGGCCAAACCATCCACAAATTTCATCTGCACCAGGCTTCCCTGTGCCAGATACATAAGATCGGGATTATAATCCTGGGTGTATTCGTTACCCGAAGCATCCACAAAGGTTACATAATCCGTATTCTTGTAATCGCCATTTTCATCCTCAATAAGATGGGTTCCGGTGTCAAGGACACAACCAACCACCGTAACATTGTATTCATCAATGGATAATACACCAACTACGGTTCCGTCCTGTCCAAGCAGCAGGGTTACAACATCCCCCTTCTTCACATCTCCCATTGCCGAGAACCTTAAGGCTACCTCCGTATCCGCAAAGGTATATTCCGTACCGCCCAGGGTAACCGAGGTCGGAGAGGTATAATTAGGATTTATGGAGGAAATGGAACCTGTCACCCTGTCATCATATACCCAGATTGTCCTGAAGCTGGGCGAATAATAGATCACGTCATAGGAATCAATGTTAGAATAGGAGCAAGCCACCCCATCTTTATAAATATTAGCCGTCGATACAGTAAAAGGTATCTGGGAAGACCAGGCGCCGGTAGCGATAACAGGCCCCTTTATCCCTTTATTAATCAGGGACAGGTAGCTGATGCCCCCGTTGGCCTCCAAGGTATATCCTAATACGGAAGCGTATACGGTACCTGTCTTATTCGTTGCATTTAAGGTATTATAGAATAAATTAACGCAATCCTCCACTGTCAGGACATCCGCTGTTCCCTTACTGATATTCGTATCCAGCCCCTTTGCCCCGTATAGCTTCATGATAGCGCTGATCTTGCTGCCGCTAAAATCACTGTCAGCATACCCCAACAGCTTTAAAACCCCATATACCGCCTCCTGGAGCTTAATGCCCTGGGTGGGCTTGAAGGTTCCGTCCAGATATCCGCTCATCCAGCCCTGGGCCACCGCCGTCTGGATATAGCCGGATGCCCAATAGGTCTTTTTAACATCCTTAAACAAGGTCACATTGCTTTCACTGGAAGCATTATCCTTCAAGGTTGATAAATTAATTAACATTTGGGCAAACATGGACCGGGTCACTATGTCAGTCCCTGATGAAGTGCTGCCCTGGTCGGTTTCCATAACACCGATTGCCTTAATTACTTCTGATGCGCGGCCCGCCGCTGAAGCCTTAGCTTCTGCCGCCGGAGCCAATCCTATGGCAGCCAGTAACGCCATACATAGCAAATAAGCTATCTTTTTTTGCATATCTCGTCTCCTTTTCTAAATATCCTTACCAAATAATACTAAATAGACTTTGTGTAAATTCTGTGTGTGAATTGTGATTACTCTATGAAATCTTTGTGACATTCTCCCAATAAACTACAGCTGGAAAGCACAAAAAAGTGTGATCCTTTCAAAGACCACACTTCTTCCGAAACCATATAAAACAGGTGAACCAGCCCCCTGATCCACCTGTCATGAATTATACATTATTGTTCATCCTTAATCGTCTCATCATAATTATCAAATACAAAGGATAATATATCCGCCATCCCTACAAACTCACAGCCATACAAGGTCCTCTTATCCTCCATAACCTGGCTGCGGACAATCTTAACTACGCAATGCAGGGTATCCTCGCTGTTCCCAAGATTTAAATTAGCATTAAAATAATACCCGACCGGAAGGACACTTTCCGACACAAACCCAATTCCCGATTTCGAAATATTCACAATTTCAATCGGTGCATGCAGATTACTCACCTGAACATTATCCTGCTTATACAAATTCAGAATTTCCAGCGACAAAGTAATCGGCATTCTTTTCGCCCGTCTTCTCTCATCCATTATAACCCCTCCATTATGCGTATGATGGCAAAATTTCTCTCTCCCTTTATTATAACTGAATTCCTCCAAGGATACAACAATCAAATACAAGGGCATGTCTGAAACCCAATCAAATACTAGGGCATGTCTGAAAGCTGCCCTGCATAAATTTCACAACATATTGACATCTATCTATATATGGCATATAATAATACATAGATAAATATCTATGTGAGGTGATTCAAAGATGAATGACAAATACACTGAAAACGTCGGGTTATTCAAAGCACTTTCAGATACAAACAGGCTTATGATTGTAGATATACTATCCTGCGGTGAGCTTTGTGCCTGTAAGCTTTTAGAGAAGTTCAACATTACCCAGCCCACCCTATCCCATCACATGAAAATCCTCTGTGATTGTGGTTTGGTGTGCGGGCGCAAAGAGGGCAAGTGGATGTACTACTCGCTGAACAGCGAAAAGGTGCAGGATTTCAAAAACTTCTTATGCGCTATCACTATTGACAAAGAAGATTGCATTTGCAAAGAAGGAGTGTGTAATTGTGGAAACCAATAAGCAAAATCAAGGGATTGGATTTTTTGAAAAGTATTTAACGGTGTGGGTGCTGCTCTGTATGGCGGCGGGTATTCTGATTGGCAAGTTTTTACCTGTTATCCCCACCTTTTTAGGGCGTTTTGAATACGCCCAGGTATCTATCCCCATTGCTATTTTAATTTGGCTTATGATTTTCCCCATGATGCTGAAGGTGGATTTCAAGAGCATAAAAAATGTGGGAAAGAATCCGAAAGGATTGTTTGTAACGTGGGTAACAAATTGGCTGGTTAAGCCTTTTACGATGTCCGCCATTGCAGGCCTGTTTTTCTTTGTGGTATTTAAGTCCCTAATCCCTGCGGACCTGGCAAAAGATTATTTGGCTGGCGCCATCTTGCTTGGAGCCGCCCCCTGTACGGCAATGGTATTCGTGTGGAGCCACTTAACAAAAGGAGACCCCGCTTACACGGTGGTACAGGTTGCTACCAACGATTTAATTATCCTCGTGGCCTTTACTCCGATTGTCGCATTCCTGCTCGGCATAGGCGGTGTTTCCATACCGTGGGATACACTTCTCTTATCTGTAGTGCTGTTCGTCGTCATACCTCTTGCGGCGGGTATCATTACGCGGGCACAGTTAATCAGGCGAAAGGGAGAGGACTATTTCAATAACACCTTCCTGCCAAAATGGAACAACATCACCGTTGTCGGACTGCTTCTGACGCTGGTTATCATTTTCTCCTTCCAGGGTAATGTTATTCTGGAAAACCCGCTGCATATCGTCTTGATTGCCGTGCCGCTGATTATCCAGACATTCCTTATTTTTTTCATCGCATATTTAGCAAGCAGGATCCTGAAATTGCCGCACAATATCGCCGCCCCAGCCGGAATGATCGGCGCGTCAAACTTCTTTGAACTTGCCGTTGCGGTTGCCATCGCCCTGTTCGGCGCACAATCGCCGGTAGCATTGTCTACCATCGTGGGAGTCCTCACCGAAGTACCTGTTATGCTGATACTCGTTAAGCTTGCGAACAATACCAGGAACTGGTTTCCCCGCGCAGATTAGCCATATAAAAAAGCAGCATAGCCCTATCTACCAAAAGTTAGCCTTATCCAGAAAAGGAGGTAAACCATCGTGAAAAAAAAGGTTGCATTTATATGTGTACACAATTCCTGCCGTTCCCAAATTGCAGAAGCCCTCTGCAAGCATTTTGCGGGAGATATACTAGAGTGCTATTCCGCCGGAACAGAAACAAAGCCCCAAATCAACCAAGACGCTGTACGGCTTATAAAAGACCTCTATGGCATTGACATGGAAAAAACACAGCATCCAAAGCTGCTGTCCGACATCCCGCCCGTAGATATTGTCATTACAATGGGCTGCAATGTAGCATGCCCAAGCCTACCCTGCCAGCACCGTGAAGATTGGGGCCTTGAAGACCCAACCGGCAAAACCGACAAAGAATTCATCAAAATCATAAAAACCATAGAATCAAAAATAAAACAATTACCAACGTCCATCCCATAACATAATAGCCCCCATTCCCTCAAATTTCACTCAAAGTCCCCCGAAGGTAATCCACACCTAACGCTGGCTGTTGCCCCAAAACCTACCCAAAGGAAGGGCCGGCAGCTCACCAAAATGCGCTGTTTGACCGACGCATAGCCGGTTTTGTATGACAGGGGCGGACATTCCTATGTCCGATTATGACATACAAAACCGGCTATGCGTCGGTCAAACAGCGTGTGTGGTGAGCTGCCAGCCCTTCCTTCCTCTTAATAACCTAAATGCAACAGCCTTCACACACTTTCCTTTTTCCAGCTCCTGGCGACATCTTTCACATCGCATCCAACATCTCCTTCACAATCTGGTTCACCATCCCCGGATCCGCCTTCCCCTTCATCTCCTTCATAGCCTGCCCTACAAGAAAGCCCATTGCTCTGCTCTTACCGCCCATATAATCCCGGACAGACTGAGGATTGTTTTCTATCACCTGCCGAATCGCAGACCTGAGCACCCCATCATCAGACACCAGGCCCAACCCATGCTTCTCCACATATGCCTCCGGGTCAACATTCTCCTTAAAAACCTTCTCAAATACCTCCTTCGCAACAGTACGGTTAATCTTATTGCCATCCACCAGCTTAATCAAGCCTGCAAGCTGAGCCGGGGTAAAGGTAATTTCCTCCGGATCCATCTCCTGCTCTTTTAATAAGCGCATGGTCTCTACCATTAACCAGTTGGATACCTCCTTCGGCTTCTGGCATAATGCCACGGTCTTCTCAAACAAATCTGCCAGCTGCTTAGAACCGGTAATAATCAGGGCATCATATTCCGGGATGCCAAACTCCTTCTCATACCGGAGCATTTTTTCATCGCGGAGCTCCGGCTGGTGTGCCCTCACCGCCTGCAGCCACTCATCACTGATTTCAATCGGGGGCAGGTCCGGCTCCGGGAAATAACGGTAATCCTGGGCATCCTCCTTGGAGCGCATGGCAAAGCTGGTATCCTTGTTGTCATCCCAACGCCTGGTCTCCTGGATCACCTTCCCTCCATCCTCCAGCAGCTCAATCTGGCGTTTCCTCTCCCCTTCAATGGCCCTTCCAATTGCCTTAAAGGAGTTCATATTCTTCATCTCCGTCCTGGTACCAAACTCCGGCACCCCTACCTCACGGACGGAAAGGTTGATATCGGCACGGAGGGATCCCTCCTGCATCTTACAATCGGATACCCCAAGATATTGCAGGATCAACCTTAATTTTTCAAGGTAGGCGATCACTTCCTCTGCCGACCTCATATCCGGCTCGCTTACGATTTCAATCAACGGAACCCCGCAGCGGTTATAGTCAACCAGGGTGCAATCCTCCCAGGGATCATGCACTAATTTACCCGCATCCTCCTCCATATGGATCTCATGGATGCGTACTGTCTTCTTACCGGCCTCCGTCTCGATCTCAATACCGCCGTCACGGCAGATCGGCAGGTAAAGCTGGGATATCTGGTAAGCCTTTGGAAGATCGGGATAGAAATAATTCTTACGGTCAAACTTACATTTCTGTGTGATGGAGCAGTTAAGGGCAAGCCCCGCTGCCATTGCAAATTCTACTACCTGCTTATTTAATACGGGCAGGGTACCCGGCATGCCGGAGCACACGGGGCACACATGGGTATTCGGGTCGCCGCCGAACTGTGTGGTACACCCGCAAAATATCTTTGATTTGGTGGCAAGCTCAACATGAACCTCCAGGCCAATGACGGTTTCATATGCTTTCATGTCCAATTCCCTCCTGTAATACGGAGGACTTGCCCTCCTTACTTTCCGCTGCAATTGCAGCAGGTCTTTCATATTGCTCCGACTGCTCAAAGCTGTAGGCAGCGCGTATAATCTCATTTTCCCCAAAATGCCTTCCGATTAACTGCATGCCGATGGGAAGCCCCCTGGAATCTCTCCCGCAGGGAATACTGACCGCGGGAAGTCCTGCCAGGTTGACGGATACGGTATAGATATCGGACAGGTACATCTTTAGCGGATCGGATAAGCTCTCTCCCAGCGCCGGAGCTGTCTGGGGAGCTGTCGGCCCAAGGATGATATCATATTTTTCAAAGGCCCTCTGAAAGCCCTCATTAATGATTGCCCTTACCTTAAGGGCCTTGTTATAAAATGCGTCATAATAGCCGGAGCTTAGCACGAAGGCTCCAATCATCATCCTGCGTTTTACCTCATTTCCAAAGCCCTCACTTCTTGTATTTTTATATACCTCCTGAAGACCCTCTGCCTTCGCCGAACGGTAGCCGTACTTTACACCGTCAAAACGGGATAGGTTGGAGCTTGCTTCCGCACAGGCGATTACATAATAGGATGGCACTGCATAATCCACGCTGTGAAGCTCAAACTCCTCTACAATTGCCCCCTTGCTCCTGAAAACCTCAGCCGCCTTTAAAATACTTTCCTTTACATCCTCTTCAAGGCCTGTCCCCAGGTAATCCTTCGGAATGCCGATTCTCAAGCCCTTAACATCATCCACCAGGGACTTGGTATACTGGAAGCCTTCCGCATTTACGGATGTGGAATCCTTCGCGTCATGACCGGAGATAATTTCCAATGCTGCAGCACAGTCGGAGATATTCCTGCCAAAGGTCCCGATCTGGTCCAGGGAGGATGCATATGCGATTAGGCCGTAACGGGATACGGTACCATAGGTGGGCTTCATACCCGCCACACCGCAGTAGCCCGCAGGCTGGCGGATGGAGCCGCCGGTATCGGAGCCTAAGGCATAGAATATTTCCTCTGCAGCAACTGCCGCCGCTGAGCCGCCGCTGGAGCCGCCGGGTACACAGGAGATGTCCCAGGGATTCTTCGTTTCGCCAAAATGGGAGGTCTCAGTGGTACTACCCATGGCAAACTCATCCATGTTGGTCTTTCCAATTATGACCGCCCCTGCCCTTTTCAATTTTTCAATTACAGTTGCATCATAAACGGGCTCAAAATTATATAAAATCTTAGATGCACAGGTAGTCCTGATACCCTTTGTACAAATATTATCCTTTACTGCCATTGGAACTCCGGCAAGAGGGGAATCCTCAAGCTCACCTGCATCAATGCGCTTTTGGACCTCTGCCGCCTGGGCATAAGCCTCTTCCTCCAATACCGTGATAAAGCAGCGGTACTCCGGATCCCTTTCTTTAATTACTTCCAGCTGCGCTTTTACGGCATCCAGAACGGTAATTTCCTTCGCCTTGATCATCCTGCCGATTTCCAGCGCAGACATTTTTGTTAATTCCTTCATCACAATCCTCCTGTTCTTGGAGGATTTCTCCTCCTGTTCTTGGAGGATTTCTCCTCCTGTTCTTGGAGGATTTCTCCTCCTGCTCTTTAGAAGCTTTCTCCTCCTGACACTCTAACAAACGTTTGGCTCCCAGGCCACTCATCACCCTGTCTACTCAACCGTCTTAGGCACTGCAAAGCTTCCATCCTTTTGCTTCGGTGCATTCCTTAGCAGCTGCTCACGCTCATCCCGGTTCGTAACGATGTCCTCGCGGAATACGTTCTTCATGGGGAGCACGTGGGACATTGGCTCTACGCCATCAGTGTCCAGACCGTTCATTGTCTCAATATAATCCAGGATGCGGTCCAAATCCTCGGCCACCTTCTGCTGCTCCTCCTCAGAGACAGTCAGCTTAGCCAGGGCCGCAACATATTTTACGGTATCTTCCGTTATTTTCATGTGATTACCTGCCTTTCTTACTTAGCTTCTTTATTTTCATTAGCCTATCCGCTTTTTTTACTCAATTTTTCCTACTTTACTTTTCCTAATTAGCTTTTCTTAATTAGCTTTTCTTAATTAGCTTTTCTTAGTCGGCTTTTCTTAGTCGGCTTTTCTTAGTTAACTTTTCTTGGTCAGCTTTTCTTAGTCAACTTTTCTTGTGGGCTTTCCTTAGTTAACTTTTTTATTTGCTGACTTTTCTTAACTAACTTTTCTTATCTGACTCTTTTACCTTTTCTTTCACTGTATTTCCTGATATCCAATTATTCCGCTTAAGGCTCCAGCCGGGATACATCCCTTGGAAACATGGTCGTCTCCCTGACATTCTGCTCATCCAAGAGCTTCATGGTCAGACGCTCCAGGCCGATACCAAGTCCGCCGTGGGGAGGCATTCCATGCTTATGGATCATTAAGAAATTGGTGAAAGCCTCAGGATTCATTCCCCTTGCCATCATTTTGGCAACCTGCATTTCATAATCATGAATCCTCTGTCCGCCCGTCGTAATCTCCATTCCCTTATACAACAGGTCAAAGCTTAGGGTGAACTTATGATCCTCCGGGTCATCCATGGCATAAAAGGGTCTTTTCTTGGAGGGATAGTGGGTAACAAAAACAAAATCACTGCCATACTCCTCCTTGAAATACTTACCGATCAGCACCTCTTCCTCCGGCTCCAGGTCGTATGGATTCTTAATCTTACGGCCATATTTTTCTGATATCAGAACCTTTGCTTCACTAAAGCGGACCGCCGGGATACTATCCAGCTTTGGAAGCTCCACCTCAAGAAGCTTCAGCTCCTTAGCATAGGCTTCCTTAAGGAAATGAAAGACATACCTCAACAACTCAGTCTCCATCGCCATGATATCCTCAAAACCGTCGATATAGCCCATTTCAAAATCCAGGCTGGTGTACTCGTTCAAATGTCTCGTAGTATTATGCTTCTCCGCCCGGAACACAGGAGCGGCCTCAAATACCCGGTCATATACTCCCACCATGGTCTGCTTGTAAAACTGGGGGCTTTGAGCCAGGAAGGCCTTGCTCCCGAAATACTCCAGCTTGAATACATTCGCCCCGCCTTCCGCGTTGCCGGCCACAAGCTTAGGGGTACGGATTTCGGTGAAGCCCTGGGAGAACATGAAATCACGGAAGCCTCTCCCAATCCCCTCCTGAAGCTTAAAGATTGCCCTTTCCCTGATATTGCGCAAGGAAATGGGGCGGTAATTTAGCTTGGTCTCCAGTGAGGTTTTCATCTTCCATTTGGAGATAGGAATCGGAAGCATCGTATCTTCCTTTGGACTTGTCAATACCTCAATACTCTTTAAGCGTACCTCGAAGCCCTGGGGTGCACGCTCCTCTCCATGGAGGAGACCCTGTACCTCCACGGTCATTCCTTCCTTTAGCTCCCTTAAAGGAAAACCGGTGACCCCTTCCTCATATACACATTGGACCAGCCCTTCCCTTTTTCGCAGGACAACAAAAGCCAATTCACCCATGTCACGAATAGTATGGATATATCCGCGCATTTTAATATCCCCGGAAAATCCGCCCTTCAATACATCACTAATTTCACTGGTTTCTTTTTTCTGAATTCCTGTAATAAATTCCATCTTACCAAACCTCCTAAACATAATTAATCTCTGCATAACTTCGAGGCTAAGATGGATCGGTATAAAAAAAGCCCCGAAGATGCTACAAACAAGTTGATCCTGACCAACTGTCCGTATTCCTTCGGGACGAGAATTTGAATTCCCGCGGTACCACCCGCATTGAGAGCATATGCTCCCCAGCTTTCCTACACTTAACGCGTGCAACGCGCGAACCTACTAAAGATTTTTAACTCTTTCCTTTCAATCCGCGGGCTCCAGAGTGTTCCGTATCCTACTTATCACCATAGGTGTGCTCTCAGTCGGTGGCTCACCATTCCTGTCCTTCGGTTCTTCGGTAGAATAAAGTCTCTTTCTCAGCCGATATCATATTTTTATTGTTCCCATACTTTTTTCAGTATAAGAAAACGCAAAGATGCCTTATCTCTTCGATAGCACCTTTGCCGTTGACTTATCTTATCATATCCATATTTTAAAAGCAAGCAAAAAATTATTTTAATAAAATATATGGCTATGTATCCTTTCCGCCGAGCCGGAGAAGCTTTCGCTGAATCTCCTTTTCCTTTAGCCGCAGCTCTTCCTTCAATTTCTCCTTATGCTTGCGCAGGCTCAGGTTAATAACCGGAAGCCTCCCCTTCCACTCCTCCGAATTATTTACCTCCCGAATACTTCTGATACCCTCCGCAAAAAGTAAGGTCAAGGTGCTGTTCACTGCCTTTTTGACATCCTTGTCCAGACTCTCATAGGTCTTTAGCATCGCCTTCAACGCCCGTATGGAGCCAACCCTGATATCATTTAAGGTCCTGTTTTCATTACTTGCCAGGATCTCAAAGAGAGTATCCGTAAACTGGGCCCTGCGCTCAATGGACAGGCTGTACAGGAACCGCCTTAAGGTGATGTCGAGGAGCTGGGATTCCTGGGTTATATTTTTCAGATGGACGAAGCTGGTGCCCTGAACCTCCCAGTTGTAACCGAAATGCTGCAGGAAGCCCTTCTGGGAGCTTTTCACGATGGTATAATTATCCTCATGCTCCAGCAGCATCCCAATGATGGAGGACTGCGGAATAATCGTAACAATGCGCTCCGCGATTCTTTTGTATTCTTCCCTCTGGAACATGGACCGGTGAAAGCCTGGCCCATCGTTATTATACACCGCAGTAATCCGGGCCTGCTCCTGTTGTGGTGCATGTACGGCCGCAAATACGGCAAGGTTGCCTCCCTTGGAATGTCCCCCGAGGATAAACCGGTGGTTTTCATAGGTTTTTGCAATCCTAAGATAATAGGCCAAGGCCTCCTTTTGGGAGGGAACCACCTCCATGACGCTCATGTTGAAATCCTCCTTCCAGCCCACCAGGGTATCATCCGTTCCCCGGAAGGCCACATAGGAGCAATGATTTCCCAGATGGATGGTCAGAGCCGCAAACTGCATCTCCTTTTCTAAATCAATCTGCTCATCATAATTTGACAGGATCAGCTCCGAAAAGCGCCTGCTGTCCGCCATCAGCCGGAACAGCTCCAAAAGCTCCTCCTTCATGATATCCCCCGGCTGGATATTCCCATTCTTGCCGAGGGCAAAATACGCCTTTGCTGCCTGGTCAAGGGGAATGCCATAGCTTTGGTCCGCCCTCACAATCCCCGTGAAATTCAGGTAACTCAGCTTGGAAAGAATCAGATTGTCAACCTCATTAAAGGGTGATGCATCAAAGGATAAATCACCCCGCCATAGAACATAGTCCAGGATATTGCCCATACAAATCACCACCTCCAGCCCTTCCAGGCCTATTAAGCCTAACCCTCCTGATCCATAGGAGGGTTCTCTTCCTGATCCATAGGAAGGTTTTACTCCCGGTCTATTGGGAGTTTTCCCCCCAGTCTATAGGAGAGTTTTCCCCCAGTCTATAAGAGGGTTTTACTCCCAGCCTATTAAGAGGACTTTACTCCGGAAATACATACCGGTAATAATCATTTTCCAAAATACTTTGTGATACTGTAAATTTATTTTTAATCATATTATTGATATTGTCAATATAATCCTCCGATACGGGTTCATCCGTCAGGTAGATTGCTTTCCCGTTCTCCGAATTATACATAACCTTATCCGTAATGAAGCTCCTGTTGGAGAGGTATACCAGGGGATCTGAATCCGACAGGATATCCTGCCCCATGAGCAGCCTGGAATCATAGGTCAACCCGAAAAGGTTGGACAGGGTGGGAAGAATATCCATACTGGAGCAGGGTTTATCAACGACGATATTCCTCGTCATCCCCGGATTCCATAGGATAAAATGATTCTTATAAATCTCAAAGTTCGGGTCAATCTCATGTCCCGCCAATTCATCCAGCCTATCCTTCTCCCAGCCATAGGGATAATGATCCGCACTGAGGGCGATGACCGTACGGTCTGCCACCCCTGCTTCCTCCAGCCTCTTAATCAGATATTCCAATGCCCGGTCCAACTCCACCTGGCAGGCAATATAGGCCTTGGCATCCTCTGAATAGGGAAGGTCCTTCACAAGGCTTCTATTTTTCGATGACATACTGTTTCCCGTAAAGGTATAATTCATATGTCCGCTGACGGTCATATAATAGGCATGGAACTGGCCTTCCCCGATATAGTCGTCCACCGTGGATTGCATCATTTCCAGGTCTGATTCAGGCCAGGATTTTGTCTTAAGCTTAAGCCCGTTTCCCAGACCCTTATAAATATATCCCAGGTTCGGGTGGGTCTTATCCCGCTGGTAATAGGTGTAGGTGTGGTTATGGTAGGCCTTGCTTGCCACCCCAAGGGCATCAAACTGGCGGCCAAGGGCAAAGGGCCATAGATTATTCCTGCCCTTGTACATGCTCCGTGTGCCAGTGGGTATCAGGCCCGTTAATGCCACATACTCCCCGTCACTGGTTGATGTCTGCCATAGGGCGGTGTAGAAATTCTTAAAGACAAAGCCTTCCCTGACCATTTTATATAAGGTCGGTGTTTTCTCCTTATCTATGGCATAAGGGGAGAAACCCTCTGCCGTGATCAGGATCAGGTTATAGCCCTTGAACATGCCTGTATATCTATTTTTATTGGTCGGTGTGACGGAAGCGAAATACTGGTGGAGCTTTTTAATGGTCTTATTTGACTCATTCTTTGCAAGTGCTTCAAAATCAATACTCATGACATTCGGCTCTTCCACCACAGGGGTAGGTGTGGGCGCTTCCGTAGTGGTGATGGGCGTCTTTGCCGCCGCCTTCCTCTTTCCCCCGGTAGTCTGGGTGCTGGGGGGCTTCTTATCCGGCGCCTTGCCCGGCTCCACAGCCAGCACCAGGTCCTCCTGGTCAAATAAAAGCTTTTCCATATCAAGCCTTGTCATGGTCACGACGCCCAGCTGTTTGCCGCACAGATCCGGTACCTTTGACTGGTAATATAAATCATAGGGCGAATAATCCCCCCGGCCGAAGGCCATTAATGCTACTACCGCAACTGCATGGCTGATGATGGCCGTAGCCACCAGGGCAAGCTGTTCCTTTATGCCCCTCTGTGAAAAGTCAATTTGCTGGTTCACAAGGAGCCCCAGCAGGAATGGCAGCAATAATAAAATGATCCCTCCCAGGTTCGCCTTCAGGGCAACAAAGATCTCCTTCTCAAAATTTGTAAACGCATCTCCGGCAAGGCCTACGGACTGGAAGGAAAAAAACACCTTAAATATGGAATAGTAAACCAGCTGGACACAGAATACCAGGGTGATGGCAGCCATAATACACCAGAGCAAGGCCTTATTCACCTTGGGTGGAAATAGCCCAATGATAAAATTGACCACCATTCCAAAGGGAACTGCAAATAGGACTGGATAAATAATCTTTATATTAACATTGTGATAAATTAGGACATGAAAAATTATTTCCAGATACATAATGGAAACAATCAGATAAAACATAGAGCCAAAGAAGTTATTCATATTAACATTAACATCCCTGTTCCAAGCCGTATAAAGCCTATCCCTAATGCCCTTCCAAAAGCTGGTTTTATTATCATTCTCCATTTATAATGCCCCCAAATCTTTATTTTCGTCTGAATAAAATCCTGCCTTTACCATGCCGGCTGCTGATATGGACCAGTGCGCCGTTAATCATGGTAAACTGCGGCGGCTTATGGCCGATGTCCGCATCTAAAATAACCGGTACCCCAAGGGAGCCAAGTACGGCCTGGACAGTCTCAGCATAGGTAGTGTCCGTATCCGAGCGGTACATGGCCGGCCGCCCAAAGATAAAACCTGCCGCATGCTCAAACCAGCCCGCTTCCTTCAGCTGCCACAGCCCCCGGACTAATGCCTCGCTCCCCAGATCAAAGCTTTCCAAAAACCATACAATTTTATCCTCCTGGTACCGTTTAATAAACTCCCTTGTCTTATCAAACCTGGTTCCAACCAGGTTTAGCAGCACATCAAGACAGCCACCGAGTGCACGCCCACTTAAGGCAAGCTCCGTGCCGGGCTCCCATCCTTTCGGATAGATATTCACCCAATTGACCTCTTTTTCCAGTTCAAAGCCTTCAAAGCCCGTAACCCTCGGCTTAAAGCCATCCTGGAATTTATCAAAGCTTTCCTGCTCTATATCCCCGCCCTCCAGGATCTTAAGATTATCCCACAGGGAGCTATGCCATTCCTTCATTCCAAAGGTTCCAAAATTATTGGCATACAGGGTTGCCATATCTAAATTAGTTGTTATTGTAAATAATATTCCCGTAATGTCGGAATATCCCTGAATCCATTTAGGATTTTTTCTAATTATCCCAAAATCAACATGTGGCAACATTTCCACCAGGTAATCCCCGCCGCTTGCGGCAATGATTGCCCCCACCTCCGGGTCAAGGAACAACTCACGTAATTGGCCGGCCCTTGTCACGCCATCCGAGCTTCTTCCCTTTTCCTGCCTCCTTACGTTGTCCGTCACTACCACCGGATAGCCCAGGTCTTCAAAATGCTTTATCCCGCTTTCCAGGCGCACCAAATCAATCTCATCAACGAATCCCGCTGAGGGTGCGGTCACTCCAATCCGGCACCCTTTTTCCAAACTCTTCGGATATATCATCTTTTGTCTCCATTCCATTGCTAAAATAGCATGTTGTTTTATTTAGAAATATATCAAATTATAGCATTTTATACAAAATTTATCAAATAACATTCCTAAAGGCCTGTATCCTTCCTTTATGAATTGCTCTTTCTTTAAGGATTGCTCTTTTTTGGCAGAATAAACCTGTTATCCTTCATCCAAGCAATTAAATTTTTCTCTTCATCAGCTATTCAAAAATAGGGTATCCGATTTTAAAAAAACTATCAGATACCCCATGGTCTAAATTTTGTTAAAACAAAAAAAATCTGTCAGTCCTATTTCGTCAGCCTGTCAATAATGCCCCTGATTTCCTGCAGCTTTTCCTCTGCATTACCGGAATCTATTGCTTCTTTCAGACAGACATCAATGTGCGCGTGAAGCACCTCCCTGTTTGCCTTATGGAGGATGGCCTCCGTTGCAATGATCTGGTTCGCTATCTCGACACAGTACCGGTCATCCTCAATCATCTTCAGGATTCCGTCAATCTGTCCTCTTGCTGTTTTTAACAGGCGGTCCAACTTTTGCTTGTCAGCTTTCATAGCCTTCCTCCAATAAATTTAAAGCTTAAGAGAATAACCCCTTCTTCTCCGTGATGGATACAACCTCATAACCAGCTTCTGTTACCGCTTCCTTTAAGGCCTCGTCATTGACGCTTTCATTTGCAAGGTTAACTACGGCACGGTTCTTCTTTAATTCCACCTTTGCGCTGACACCATCAATTCCATTCAATGCCTTTTCTACCCTTGCCTGGCAATGCTCACAGCTCATGCCGTTAATCTCAATTATCTTCTTCATATTGTCACTCCTTTTATCACCCACCCCCTGTGGGGGTGTATCATAATTAGAATATACTATTCTCTCTTCCCGTTGTCAACAACTAAATAAAAAAGGGACTATTTTAACTTCTTAATTCTCTCAACTGCCTCCAGAGTGCTCTCATAGGTACCAAAGGAGGTCAGGCGGAAATATCCCTCACCGCTTGGTCCAAAGCCTGAGCCCGGCGTTCCCACCACATTTGCCTTCTCTAATAAATAATCAAAGAATTCCCAGGAGGTCATGCCATTTGGTGTCTCCATCCAGATATATGGAGCGTTGACACCGCCGGATACCGTATAGCCTGCTGCCTTCAAGCCTTCACGGATTATCTTCGCATTATTCATATAATAAGCGATCTGCTCCTTTGTCTCACGTCTTCCTGCTTCCGTATAAATTGCTGCACCGGCAGCCTGTATGATATAAGGAGCCCCGTTAAATTTCGTACCATGGCGTCTCGCCCACAGGCTGTTAAGGGATACATCACCGCATTTTAATTCCTTGGGCACAACGGTGTAGCCAAGCCTTGTCCCCGTGAACCCGGCATTCTTGGAATAGCTCCGGATCTCAATTGCACAGGTCTTCGCACCCTCACACTCATAAATCGTATGGGGGACATTCTCCTCCGAAATATATGCCTCATAGGCCGCATCATAAATAATCACAGCCCCGGCCTCATTTGCGTAATCAACCCATTTTTGCAGCCCGTCCTTTGTAATTGTTGATCCCGTAGGGTTGTTGGGGAAGCACAGATAGATAAGGTCCGGCGTCTCCTTCGGAAGCTCCGGCGCAAAATTATTTTCCTTCGTGCAGGGCATATAGATTACATTTGTCCATCTTCCGGTCTCTGCAATATAATCCCCTGTTCTGCCCGCCATAACATTAGAATCCACATAGACAGGGTATACCGGATCGCAGACGGCAATCTTACTGCTGACATCAAAGATTTCCTGGATATTGCCGGAATCACTCTTCGCTCCGTCACTTACGAAAATCTCATCCACCGCAACCGTCACGCCCCTGGCCTTAAAATCATGCTCCGCAATTGCCTGGCGTAAAAACTCATATCCCAGATCCGGCGCATATCCCTTAAAGGAAGCCTTCTCCGCCATCTCATCCACCGCATTGTGCAGTGCACTGATTACAGAAGGAGCAAGGGGAAGGGTCACATCCCCGATGCCTAAACGGATGATTTTCTTGTCCGGATTAGCCTCACTGAATTCTCTAACCTTTTTACCGATCGTTGAAAACAGATAGCTTCCAGGGAGTTTCAAATAATTCTCGTTAATCTTAAACATATGATAACCATACCTTTCTATGGGAAGAATCTATCCTTCCTTTTTATTCTTATATAGTACTATAATTGCATTACAGCTCTATTTCCCCATCAAAGACCTTGACCGCCGGTCCCGTCATAAAAACTTTATTCTTTTCCTGGTCATAGCGGATCTTCAGCTCACCGCCCAGCAGCTTAACCGTAACCTCAGGCTCCGTAAAGCCATTTAAAACGCATGCCACAACACTGGCACATGCTCCCGTCCCACAGGCCAGGGTCTCGCCGGAGCCACGCTCCCAAACCCTCATCTCAATGTTCTGGCGGTCAACCACGTGGATAAACTCCGTGTTCACCCGCTCCGGGAACATCTCATGATGTTCAAACATAGGTCCTATGGCTTCCATAGGTACCTTCTTCGTATCCTCCACAAATACAACGGCATGGGGGTTACCCATTGATACACAGGTCACCCGATACTCTGTCCCATCGATAAGAACCGGTTCAGCAACCAGCATATCCTTATCGGAAACCACAGGGATCAAGGAAGGCTCCGTAACCGGTGCGCCCATATCCACAGTGACGCTTATCACCTTTCCCTCTTCCACATCCAGGCTAAGCTCCTTAATTCCGCTTAAAGTCTCTATCCTGAGCTTCTGTTTATCTGTAAGCCCCTTATCATACACATATTTAGCAACACAACGGATTCCATTCCCGCACATTTTACCCCGGGATCCGTCATTATTATACATATCCATCATAAAATCAGCCGTTTCTGAAGGCCGGATCAGGATTAATCCATCCGAACCGACGCCGAAATGCCTGTCACTGATTTTAACCGCAATTTCCGGAACATCCTCCAACATGCCTTTGGTACAATCCACATAGACATAATCGTTGCCGCACCCATGCATTTTCGTAAACTTCACACAGAGCACCTGCCTTTCTGCATAATTATTAAATATTATGATAGCTATGCCATTATAGCAAAAACAACCATCCGGGTAAAGCCCAATTTTATAATGGGCTGTGGCACCCCTCTCAAATCCGTCCAAATGAGATGCCACAGCCCCTTCCCAAATTACTCCACTACATATAATACATCTTTAACACCATCTCCGCCATTTCCACAAGATTGGTCCCACTATCCATACTCGTTTTCTGCAAATAGCGGTGCGCCTCCTCCTCCGTCATATTATTCCTCTCCATCAGCACATGCTTAGCCTTTTGGATCACAGCCTTCTCTTCCTCGCTCCGCTGCCTTGGCTTCTCCTTCTCCTTTTTCTTTCTCCTTTGGTATTGGTAGGACATCATCTGCAGTGTGTTAAGCAGGTCATGGGTCTTGATCGGCATGGGTAAACAGACGATATTATTATTCTGGCGAAACTCCAGCTTTTCCGGCGAAGCAATCAAAAGCATTTCAAAGCCCTTCGGTAAATAATTATTCAGTTCGCTATAGTGCATGTCAGGAAACCGGTAGCCGCATACGACGATACCTTCATCCAAATCATTGGCCAGGGATACAATTTGGGCTCCGGTCGTGCAGGCTTCACTTACCGTAAAGCCATTTCTGCTTATGGCATTCTTAATACTATTTGCATCTTCTGTCCTCGGAAATCCTACTATTATGCTAAACACATCTGTTCACCTCTTTTCCCCTTAAAAAATATCGATTCGAGATGAAACAGACTAAATCCGGTAGAGATATTGGTCGATCTCCCATTGGGTTACCTGGTCCCGGTATGCTGCCCATTCAGAACGCTTTGCCTCGATGTATTTTTCACTGATATGTCCGCCAAGGATTTCCTTGATAAAATCACTCTTTTCCATCGCGTCGACCGCTTCACAGAGGGTGGAGGGAAGTCTTCTAACGCCGAGGCTTTCCCTTTCCTCCCGGGATAACTCAAAAAGGTTCCTGTCCACGCTGTCAGGGGGCGTCAGCTTATTCTTAATGCCATCCAGGCCTGCGGCAAGGCACACCGCCAGGGCAAGGTAAGGGTTAGCTGCCGAATCCGGGCATCTCAGCTCGATCCTGGCTGCTTCGCCTCTTCCGGCGGGAATACGGATCAGGGGACTTCTATTGGAGGCTGACCAGGCAATATAAACCGGGGCTTCATAATTTGGAACGAGCCTCTTATAGGAATTCACGATAGGATTCGTAATGGCCGCCATACTCTCCATGTGCTTCATGATTCCCGCTATGAACTGGTACGCCTCCCGGCTAAGTCCCAACGGATCCTCAGGACAATCAAACAAATTTTTCCCATCCTTCTTCAAGGATATATTAATATGCATTCCCGAGCCGTCCACTCCATAGTTTGGCTTCGGCATAAAGGTCGCATGCAGGCCATGGCGCTTCGCAATGGTGCGGGCAACCAGCTTAAAGGTCATGACGCTGTCCGCAGCCGCCAGGGCATCCGTGTGCTTGATATCAATTTCATGCTGGGCCGGCGCTACCTCATGGTGGGAAGCATCAATTTTTAACCCCATCTCCTCCATGGTGAGCACCATATCCCTCCTTGCATTTTCCCCGAAATCGAGAGGCCCCAGGTCAAAATATCCGGCTCTTTCATGGGTAATGGTCGTGGGGTTACCATTCTCCTCCAACTGGAACAGGAAGAATTCCAGTTCCGGCCCCACGTCAAAGGTATAGCCCATGCTGGCAGCTTCCTTAAGCACTTTCTTCAAGGCGTATCTCGGATCCCCTTCAAAGGGCTTCCTGTCCGTATCATACACATCACAGATAAGGCGCGCCACCTTGCCCTGCTGGGGTCTCCAGGGGAAGGTTACATAAGTATCCAGGTCCGGATACAGGAACATATCCGATTCCTCGATACGTACAAAGCCTTCGATTGAGGAGCCGTCAAACATGCATTCATTATTTAAAGCCTTCTCCAACTGGCTGGTCGTTATTGCTACATTCTTCAGATTGCCAAACATGTCAGTAAATTGCAGGCGGATAAATTCCACGTCGTCTTCTTCCACCAGCTTCATGATATCCTTCTTGGTATAGTTTTTCATATCGTTCACTCCTCACTCATATTGTTGGAACCGGGGCTGCTAACACCCTTTCAAACCATTATGGCAGTTAAGCCACACCTTTTTTGCTTAAAAAAATGGGCAAAGTCTCCTTACAGGAACGCCTTTGCCCACATTATCTATGATAATAACAGCAGGACTATCCATTTGTCAATATCATTTATCAATCTTTGCAACCTTATGCAGCCTTATACTATATTTAAGCTTCTTTCATACATCCGGATTAAATCTTCCCTCTCCGGTACCACCTTCGAATTCATTATGTTCTTTGCCTTAATTGCAATTCCTGCATATTTTTCAACATCCTGTACCGTAATCCGCTCCCTTTCCCCTAACAGCCTTAAGAACAGCGCCTCCAAATCATCCAGGGAAGAAAAGGACATCGCTGACAGGATCTGGTTTACCACAGCCGCTTCCTTTTTCATTACAAACCTTAAAAAGCTTGGCAGCAGAAGGCCGTTCGCCCGCCCATGGTCGATATTTTTAAAATAGGTCAGGGAATACCCCATGGAATGTACCGCCGTCGTGCCCGTATGGGATATTACAACCCCTGCCAGCATGGAACCATATAATAGCATTTCCCGGACCTGTGCCGGTATTTCGGAGGCAGGCTTATTATAATCCGGTGACAGGGTAACCAGGCTTGGTACAATCGCCTGTATACTCTGCCGGGCGATACTGTCGCTTATCCTTGTAGCCCTGACGGACAGCATTCCTTCGATTGCATGGGAGAGGGCATCTATGGCAGTATTGATGGTGACCTCCATGGATAAAGCCTTCATATATTGGGCATCCAGCAGTGCCAGCTTCGGAAAGGCCGCAGGGGATGCTATGCTTGTCTTCGTCTGCCCCGCAGTATTGGTTAAAATGGCATAGGGGGTAACCTCTGAGCCTGTTCCGGCCGTCGTAGGAACCAGGACCAAGGGCAGGGCCTGCTGGGCAAATTTCCCCAGGAATACCTCTTCCTCCGGGATATCCTGTACCGCAAGGAGGGCAATCGCCTTCGCCGCATCCATCGGGGATCCGCCGCCGATTCCGATGATGAAATCCGACTGCTTTTCCCTGGCATAAGCGGCTCCTTCATAGACACAGGCCACCGTAGGGTTTGCCATGACCCGGTCAAATAAATCATAGGCTATCCCCTGGCCCTGTAAGGCCTCCGTTACATCCTGTAAGGAGCCATTTGTTTTTGCTGAATTCATCCCGGTAACAATAAGAGCCCTTGTGCCGTATTCCTTTAGCAATGCGGCCTGTTTTGTGATGCAGCCCCTTCCCATGATTACCTTGGTGGGCATATAAAAATTTAGATCCATCCTTACTCACACCTTTCCTGTTCCAATAACCCAGTGCACTGTCTACTCTGAGTGAAACTGTGCAATAATCCTGTCAAATTCTTTCTATGGTAGCGCCAAAAGGCATTAAAGCCAGCTTTGCTATCTTAAAATGCTGCAGGCCAAAGGGTATGCCAATTACTGTTACACACAGGATCAGTCCCAGGACAACCGACTCGATCGCCAGGGGAATACCCGTAACCAGAATCCAGATTACATTAAGCAAAAAGGATCCGGCTCCTCCGCCATACCTGATTTCCTTCCCAAAAGGAAAAAAGCTAAGCTCTGCAAATTTGAAGCACTGGGCACCTACCGGAATCCCAACAATTGTAATACACCATAAAATCCCCATCAGTATCCAGCTAAGCCCGCTCAGCAGGCCTCCGCACAGAAACCATATCATATTGCCTAAACATCCCATTCCCATCTCTCCATTCCTATTATATCATGTACAAACCACATGCTATGGCACTTCGTGCCAGGATTGCGCACTCCGCTCTGCTCCGGCGCACGATATAATACCTGGCGATATTATATCATTGTCAGATTTATATGGGATTATCTTATGCCACCCCGCTTTTAATTGCAATAGGTTTCAATAGAATCTAATCAGATTCTAAGCTTAGGGTGTAGCTAAAAACTGCCTGTGCCGAGCCAAGTGAGTTTCCAGACACGCCTTAGGCAGCCGCAGGCATCACACAGCATCAGCACAATTTGTCCAGCACTGATTCCGAGGTCTTCTGGCTGTTAACAGCGCTGGTTTCATAACATTTTTTATAATATTCCATATACAGCAGGTCAATCAGGTATAGGATGCTCATCTGGGCAGAGGCAGAGCCCCCTTCAAAGGGCCCTTCATGGGCTCCGCACAGTATGGTGATATCGGAATAGGCAGTCAGGGGGGATTTCTCATGCCTGGTGATGCTGACCACCTTTGCACCGTTTTCCTTTGCCAGCTTCGCCGTCTGGATGGTATCCTTACTGGAGCCGGAATAGGATATCACCACTGCCAGGTCATCCTGCGCCAGGATGGAAGCAGCCATGGCCTGCATATGGGAATCCGTAAAGCATTGTACCTTCGGGGTTATCTTAAGGAACTTATTCATTGCCGCAAGGGCCGATACCATGCTTGTGCCAACGCCAAAGAAATAGATCCGCTGCGCTTTCTCGAAATAATACATTGCCCTCGCAATCTCTGCCGGTTTTAGCAGGGAATACGCCTCATTGATTGCGCTAACATTATTTTGCATAACCTTTTGTGACAACAGCTCAAAGGAGTCCGCCAGATTAATGGGCTGCGTTCCTCCGGAGATTTCCAGCCCCTCCTCATTGCTCATGCTCAGGGACAGCTGCATGCGAAACTCCTGGTACCCTTTAAGCTCCATGGTCCGGCAAAAACGAAACACGCTTGTGTCTCCCACCCCGCAGGCTGCCGCCAGGTCTGTGATGGACATAAAGATTACCTGCTTGGGGTTATCTAATATATAATCTGCCACCTTCTTTTCCGCCTTGGTAAGCCCGGAATAAGCCCCTTGAATTTTGTTTAAGAAATCATTCATAGTTATGTCCACGCATTTACCACACAAATTGCCACGAAAGTACTTGCATGAACCTGCCTCCTCCCTTCGTCTAGCACTTTTATTCCTTTCAATCTTCCCGACATGCTGCCGTAGGCAGCACAAACATAAGTGGAAAGAACACCTCTCTTGCGTTCTTCCTAATGGAATACATCATATTCCATTTGTGGAGTTTTAGAAATTCTTAGGTGGCGTCTTTTGACACCTTAGAATTTCTCTTTACACCTGGCACCTCATGAAAAGCCTTTACTACGTTACTATTTTTATATTATCATATCATTTATCCGCGTTTCAAGATATTAAAAAATATTTTTATTTTTTTGTTATTTTTTGATCTAAATTGCCATATAAGCTCCTTATTTGTTTATTTTGTACATGAGATCAAAAAAATCATAGGATTTTTTAGCTTTAAATTATAATTTTTCACTATTTCCAATAAAAATTCTTTCTTTTTTACTCTTGATTATCATCCTCTATAATGCTATGATGCAATTAAGAAAAGGGTAATGTCCTGTCCCCTTAGAACAGGCAATCACACATGGAAAGGTACGGATTAAAATGAGAATTATTGAAGCACAGGATTATCAGGAAATGAGCAGGAAAGCTGCAGGTATTATTTTTGCACAAGTAATTATGAAGCCAGACTGTGTTCTTGGCCTTGCTACCGGCTCCTCCCCTATCGGTACATACAGGCAGCTGGTTGAATGGTATAACCAGGGTGATATTGACTTTTCCCAGGTAAAGACCCTTAACCTGGATGAGTATAAAGGACTGTCGCCGGATAATCCCCAGAGCTACTATTACTTTATGTATGAGAACTTATTCAAGCATATTAATATTAATCTCCGGAATACCAATATACCGAATGGCCTGGAGGATGATACCAGGAAGGAATGTGCCCGCTACGACCAGGTAATTGCAGCACTGGGAGGTGTGAGCCTGCAGCTGCTCGGACTGGGCAATAATGGACATATCGGCTTTAATGAGCCTGATGTAAATTTCAAAAAGACAACCCACTGTGTTACCCTGGCACAAAGTACGATTGATGCGAATGCCCGCTTCTTTAACAGCCCTGATGAAATCCCAAAGCATGCCTATACCATGGGTATCGGAAGCATCATGGGGGCAGGGAAGATTTTAGTTATTGTCAGCGGTGAAGGAAAGGCTGGAATTTTAAAGGAAGTAATTGAAGGACCAATCACCCCCTCGGTACCTGCTTCCATCCTCCAGCTCCATAAGGATGTAACCATAGTGGCTGACAAGGCCGCCCTTTCCCAGCTGACTAAATAAGGAAGGAGACCTTTTATGATTATTAAAAACGCCCTGATTTTTACTGAGAATAACACCTTTATAAAAAAAGACCTCTATCTCAAGGAGGATAGGATTTCGGATTCTGCCGGTGATGGGGATGAGGTGCTGGAGGCTGACGGCCTCTATGCAATACCCGGTCTTACGGATATTCATTTTCATGGCTGCGTAGGGTATGACTTCTGTGACGGAACCCCGGAAGCTTTAAGTAAAATCGCCGATTATGAAGCCCGCTGCGGTATTACAAATATAGCTCCCGCTACCATGACCCTTGGCGCAGAGGAGCTTAAAAAGATATTTAAGAATGCGGCTTCCTTCCAGAGTGGCAGCGGATCAGATCTGGTAGGCATCAATATGGAAGGCCCCTATCTATCCTACAAAAAGAAGGGAGCCCAGAACGGGAGCTATCTGATGCATGCGGACCTGCTGCATTTTAGGACAATGCAGCAGCTTTCCGGCGGCCTTATCAAATTAGTTGCCATTGCCCCGGAGGAAGAAGGTGCTATGGATTTCATTCAAGCAGTTAAAGAGGAGGTCGTGGTTTCCGTTGCACATACTACGGCCGATTATGCTACTGCAATGACAGCCTTCCAAAATGGTGCAAGCAATGTGACCCACCTCTACAATGCAATGCCTCCCTTTAACCACCGGGATCCCGGAGTTATCGGTGCAGCGCTGGACTGCGGGCATGTGAAGGTGGAATTGATCTGTGACGGGGTACATATTGCCCCAAGCGTCATCCGGGCTACCTTTAAGATGTTTGGCGATGACCGTATCATCCTGGTCAGTGACAGCATGATGGCCACCGGCTTAGAGGATGGGGAATACTCCCTTGGAGGCCAGAAGGTGTTTGTAGCCGGCAATAAGGCTACCCTTACGGATGGCACACTGGCGGGCTCTACCACCAACCTCATGGCCTGCATGACCACTGCAGTATCCATGGGCATCCCTCTGGAAAGCGCCGTAAAATGTGCCGCGGTAAACCCGGCAAAACAGATCGGGATTTATGACCAATATGGGAGCCTCACCCCTGGGAAATATGCTAATGTCGTATTATTGAATCCGGATCTTAGTATGAACCGGGTGATTCTTAAGGGGAAAGTGTTGTAGTGAAGTAATTGAAGCCGGTTATAGAGGGGGACGTTGCAAAAGCCGTGCCAGTAAGTAAAGCCGCTTTCACGGACGAATGAATGGGTAATGTCGCACCTGCTCCGGTAACAAGCAGTCTAGTTCAAGTCCCCCTGTAAAGAATGTTGAAGAGGGTAAGCCAATGGAGAAACAATATCAATTTCTCTTGGCTTACCCTCTTCTTACCAATGAAAAGGCCCTTGATGCCCAAGGCATTTTATATTAACGGCTTCTCCTAACCTCTGCTGTCTCCAGTTCAGCCAAATGACGGGGCTTTCTATATATCTTCCCTTTCAGTTCTTTTGCCACCATTATACTTGCTGCCACTCCCGCTGCAAAATCCGCAATCGGACCGGAATACAGGATACCATCCATTCCCATGAATAACGGCAGAACGATGACGAGGGGCAACAGGAAAATAATCTGCCTAGTCAATGACAGGAAGATACCCTTCTGGGGCTTTCCTATTGCAGTAAAGAAGTTGGACGTTATAGGCTGCAAAAAGTTCAGGAAGGTAAAGAATAAAAATATCCTGAAAAAGCTGGTAGCAAACCGGTAGTATTCTCCTGAGCCATCTCCAAACAGCGAGATGATTTGGCGAGGGAATATCTGGAACATAAGAAAGGCCGTCAGTGCAAGCACGCCTCCGTAGGAAATTGCCCGCAGGTATGCACTCTTAACACGGGCGTACTTCCCAGCCCCATAATTGAAGCTTATAATCGGCTGTAAGCCCTGGGAAATACCGATAATAAAGGAGAAAAACAACTGGTTTACCTTCATGATAATCCCGGCGCTCGCCAGTGGTATGGATTGTCCAAAGTCTGATAATGCACCGTAGTAGGTTAAGGATTTATTAAGGACAACCTGAACAACCATCATGGCAAGCTGGTTGCTGCAGGGCGCTGCTCCAAGCGACGCGATCCTTCCAACATGCTTCCCTCTTATCCTAAGATGCCTTTTTTCTATCCTTCCTGTTTTATAATGGCATAGATAATAAAATACCATCCCTGCTGATATCATCTGGCCAATAATCGTCGCAACAGCCGCCCCGGCCATCCCCCAATGAAAGCCAAATACAAAGAGGGCATCCAAAACCGTATTAATAACAGCTCCTACAAGATTGCTAATCATAGTAAATTTGGGGCTGCCGTCAGCACGAACCAGGTGCCCGCCCCCAGTCGCGAGAATCAAAAAAGGGAAACCGATTGCGGTAATGCCGGTATATGTCTTGGCATATCCCAAAACATCTGCCGGAGATCCAAAGAATTTTAGCAGCGGCGTCAAAAAGATCTGAGCGATGATAAGCAATACAACCCCACATCCAAACATCATCACGGCTGCATTCCCAATATAATATAGCGCCTTTTCCTTGTCTCCCTTTCCAAGCGTCAGGTTGAAGGCCGAAGCCCCGCCTATACCAAAGAGAAGGGCGATCGCAATGCAGGAGGTTGTAAGGGGGAATGCAATATTCGTCGCCGCATTTCCCAGCTCACCTACGCTTCTTCCTATAAAAAACTGGTCTACAATATTATACAAGGCGCTCACCAGCATAGCTATGATACTCGGTATTGCAAATTGCCTTAATAATTTATTTACCGGCACCGTGCCTAAGGGATTTTCTTTCATTCTCTCTTCCATCGTTTGTCTCCTCACTATTCACTTATGCCTTGCCGAATTCAGAAAGCTCCAAGCCAGGGTTGCGCTCCATTGCCATCTGGATACTCCAGCGGTTCACGAACAGCAGCAAGGGATTTCCCTTCAGGTCCTTGATCTTCTTCGTATCAGAGGACACGCTCAGCTTACTGACCTCGATATCCTTATTCTCTATCCAGCGGATATATTCATAGGCAAGGGGCTCCATACGGATTTCCACGCCGTACTCGGACTCCAGCCGGAATTTCAACACATCAAACTGCAGGACACCGACAACACCGACGATAATCTCCTCCATACCAGTGTTATACTCCTGGAAGATCTGAATGGCACCTTCCTGTGCAATCTGGGTAACGCCCTTAAGGAACTGCTTCCTCTTCATCGTATCCACCTGGCGGATCTTCGCAAAATGCTCCGGGGAAAAGGTCGGAATGCCTTCATACATAAATTTCTGGTCAGGCATGCACAGGGTATCTCCAATGGAGAAAATCCCCGGGTCAAAGACACCGATGATGTCCCCCGCATAGGCTTCTTCAATAATGGTTCTCTCCTGGGCCATCAGCTGCTGGGGCTGGGACAGGCGCATTTTCTTATTGCCCTGCACATGGTTCACCTCCATGCCCGCCGTGAACTTGCCGGAGCAGATTCTCATAAATGCGATCCTATCCCTATGGGCCTTATTCATGTTCGCCTGGATTTTAAATACAAAGGCAGAAAAATCATTGGCCAGCGGATCGATCCTGCCTTCCGAGGAAGCCCTGGGCAAGGGAGAGGTAGTCATTGCCAGATACTGCTTCAGGAAGGGTTCCACACCAAAATTCGTCAGCGCAGAGCCAAAGAAGACAGGAGTTAACTTACCTGCCAGAACCTCCTCCAGGTTAAACTCACTGCTGGCACCGTCGATCAGCTCGATTTCCTCGGCCAGGATTTCATGGTTCTGCTTCCCGATCAGCTCATCCAGGCCAGGGTCACCAAGCTCGACTTCAATCGTATCCACTTCCTTCATTCCGTTATGTGCCGCATAAAAGCGTGTGATATGCTTCGAGATCCGGTCATAAACTCCCTTAAAATTCTTACCGGAGCCAATGGGCCAGTTCATAGGGCAGGTGCGTATGCCGAGCACCGTCTCAATGTCATCCAGCAATTCAAAGGTGTCCCTCGCTTCACGGTCCAGCTTATTAATAAATGTAAAAATCGGGATATTTCGCATAACACAGACCTTGAACAGCTTCTTCGTCTGGTTCTCAACACCCTTCGAGGCATCAATTACCATGACTGCGGAATCCGCCGCCATCAATGTCCTATAGGTATCCTCTGAGAAATCCTGGTGACCGGGAGTATCTAATATATTAATGCAATAGTCTCCATAATTAAACTGCATCGCCGAGGAGGTAACAGAAATACCACGCTGCTTTTCAATCTCCATCCAGTCCGATACGGCATGCTTGTCCGTTTTTTTCCCTTTTACGGAACCAGCCAGGTTAATGGCACCTCCGTACAGCAACAGCTTCTCGGTCAAGGTTGTCTTACCGGCATCCGGGTGGGAAATAATCGCAAAGGTACGTCTTTTCTTAATTTCATTCGCATAATTACTCAAAGTAATTCCTCCAAACTTTACATATAATACCTCTGGATCTTGTCTATGATTCCACAGGTAATAAATATCAGGGTAAAATGCACTGTCTTTGATATCATTTCCACAAACACAGCAAACTATATAATAATAAAGAAAGACAAGAAGCTTGTCAAGGGAATTTGTAGCCGCTTTGCTTCTTACCGATTTCAATTTGGTCATTTTATGCAAAATGATCAAATTAACCTTTTCTATGACTATGTTATAGATAGGACGTAAGCCCTTACTTATTTCATTACAGCCTCCTCATTGATGAGTATCAGAGCCTCATTCTCCCTTGATATTTCCACAAGCCTGTCATCGAATCCGCTTTTTGAGAATAATCCATAAATTATGCTGTAGCCTTCAAATTCCGGTATATTCCTGCATTTCTCCAATAAATCGGAATAAACCCGCATAACAACTGGCTTTTCGTAAAATTTGCATTCTCCGGCAAACAATCTTTGATGCTGATGGTCAATGGCAACGATGTCTATCTGAATACTGCTATTCCAGAATGCGCCTATTTTTGATATATTAAAGTCAATCTGGCCTTCCCGGCAGAGCAAAACAAAAACCTCCCGGCAAATCTGCTCATAAACAAAGCTGACATGGTTATCCACCAGATTGCTATTTAGCTTCTCAAGCACATACCCGTAATTGTCCAGCTCAAGCTCCCCCTTATAGGGAAATACAAATCTAAACCAAAATTCAATAAAATTATCGCAGATATAATAAAGTCCACGTCTGCTCTTCTCCGGTGCTTTTTCCGTAACCGGCATTCGCTTTTCGATGAGGAACAGCGAGGATAGGATGGCAAGATAGGGGCTTAGGCTGCTCGCCTTCTGCTCCAGAACGGTGGCTATTTCTGATATTTTATGATTCCCCATGGAGATTGCCTTCATGATGGAAAAATAATTAACCGGCTCCCTTACCTCCTTTTCCAGGAGGAAAGCTGGTTCTTCATATAAAAATCCGGATTTGTTCAGAATATTTATTATAATATTTTCTTCTAGAGAAAGGTCATTATCAAAAAATTCAACGTATTTGGGAACACCCCCGGTTACAGAGTAAATTTTAGCGCGCTCTTCAAAGCTTTTCCCAGCAAAGGCTCCAGAAAATTCAACAAACTTTAAAGGATGGAGCCGAATCTGCGCAGTTCTTCTGCCATACAGGGGACTACTGTGGTTTAGTGCCACAGATTCCATCATGCTGATATGGGAGCCGCATAGAATAACCATCACGTTCCGGTCTTTTAATATTTCATCCCAGACCTCTTGGAATATGGACGGGAAAGCGGCGTTGGACTGCACAAGATATTGGAATTCATCGATGACCAGTACCTTTTTTGATCCTGGATTATTATCAACAAGCACCGAGAATATCCTTTGCCAACTGTCAAACCGGGCTTCGGACAGATAGGCCTGGCCGGTGAATTCTGCAACCTTGGCCGTGAATTTGTTTAAATTCTGTCTGTCAGGCTCTTCGCCTGCAAGAAAATAAAGCGCATTTTTACTACGGATAAACTGCTTGATGAGCGTAGTCTTTCCCACCCGCCGGCGTCCATATACTACTACAAAGCCACCGGCACGACCGTATTCCCTTTCCAGAACCCCAAGTTCTTCCTTCCTTCCGATAAACTCCATGACATGCCTCCTCATTGATAAAGATTTTATGAATATTTACATAATTATGGTATAAACCTACTCAGTACGATCCAGATTAATATAATTCAGATTAGTCTAATTTAGATTATACTATTATTATATCCAAATATCAATATGCAAACTTCTCATATTTTTTCCACTCAACCATTTTGACAAATATGGATTTTTCTCTGTGGTTCCGGACGGCATTCCAGCTGTTAAAGGAAACCGATGCTCTGGTCAATCCGTGATCTTCTTGATTATTATAAACGATCCGGTATGAAGACAGCTACTTCTCATTGTCTTGTTCCTGTTATCTGATAATTCGACGTCAGGGAAGAACTTTAGAAAGTTCGTATTCGGTTGCATTATTGTCGGATCTTCTCTGGATAAATTATAACAAAAAAATCCCGGATTTTAGCAAGATAAAATCCGGGTAATCCTCATTATTCTTAGGCTTTCAAGTATTCTTGTCGGCTTGAGTCGTAATTTCAATAGGAAGTTCGCATCTTAATATATAAACCTCCATACATTCTCCCCATCAACTCACCTCATATTAGCTCTCAAATAAAAACAGCTAATTGAAACAGGCTGATAAAACCGGGTTACTATTTCAACACTCCTCATTTTTAAAAAATACTCCTAGAATATTTTCCAATTTATTTACTCTAACATCCATTGAATTGCTTCTTCAAGATAGCGTCTTGTAAATTCTCTGTCATGTATTCCCTTATCCTCAATATATTTATGCGATATTCCCCTTTTGACAAGGTATCTATTCAGTTTTTGATTGACACCAACCAACCCGTCTTCTGTTCCACATGTCATGAATATTTCAGGGATCTGGCTCCCTTCGGCTTGCAACTGCTCTACAAGAAAACGTGGATCCTTATCACTATTTCTAAGTAAGTCCACATCTCCAAAAATTCTCTTTTGATATTCAGTTGTTAACACCATAACATTGGTATATTCTTTTTCATCAGCTGCATCAAGCACTAAAAAGCCTCCCGAAAAGCTCATAATTTTTGAAAAGTTATCAGAGTACTTAAGGCCATTAATTGCTGCTCCATAACCACCCATAGAAAAGCCACCTATAAATGTATCTTCTCTTTTTGATGACAAAGGGAATAAATCCCTAGTATATTCTACTAACTCTTTACCTATAAACCTTCCATAATATTCCCCCTTGTCTGGTTCATCAATATAAAACGAGTTTTCTCCAGAGGGCATGATAACAACAAAATTATAAGTGTCAGCCAATTCCTGGATATGAAATCCATTGAGCCAGTCAGTACAATTACCTTTATATCCATGAAGAAGATATACCGTTCTAAATTTTTGCCGGGTTCTATCACACTTTTCACCGAATATATTGTAGTCATTTGGTATCACTGCCCTAAAAGTCACATTTCTACGTAATTCGCGTGATGAGTAATCAACCTGTATAAGTGCCATATGTGTATCCTCCTAATATAATTTCCTACTTTTATATCTTCTCCTTCCATTTTTCATCCATTTCATCCGGATATTTATTCCAGGTATTTTTATCCGGTGGAACTGGTACATATTTTCTGGCTGTGTCTTTATGGTAGGCATATTTTCCAAGATAGTTCCTGTCCTGCTCATCTGTCAAAGGAGGTTTACAGTTTGATTTCTGCATATCCCTTACCCAGCCTTTCTCCATCTGGGTCTTTACAGTTCTCTGCCATACCCCGCTCAAGACACGCCATTCACCATCCTGCCGAACATGAACTCCAGGGATATATCCGATGCTCCAGATTGCCATTGGAGCCTCTCGGTGAATCGAAAGGCCTTCATATCCAAATGATGAAAATACTGCTCTAGCTTTCTTGCACTCTTTATCTATTTCAATTACCGGGGTCATGACCGGGTGTATTAACGTATTACCTTCTAAGCTTTCTACCAATTCTACCATTCTCGATTTAAGAAGAGTCTCATAATCAAGTCCAGGATGCTGGTCAGCGTAAAGCTCTCTTCTTTGGTCACCAATGTGTTGATCATCATGAAAACGGTACAATGTTCCTCTTAAATTCTGAATCTCCCAAGCTGCTAGAAGTTTATCAATCTGCTGCTCTAACTCAATTAGCTCACCCTCTGTAAAATCCACCAGCGCTAACTCATCTTCCATCATTAATTCATACTCCATATTAATCCACCCTGTTCTTATTAAGCATCCAGTCACTATTGTCCCAGGTTACATAAGGCCTTGGAATCGCGGGGATACACTCCCTAATACTATACGGTGTATACGGGTTATGATAGGTCGTTGGCTTGGCTAACGGATGATATGGCTTATTCAATCTGTTTTCCATGCTGGTATCTTTTACCCAGCCCTTATCATAATCACACTTCATTAACCGGAACCAATGTAGATGCCAGATTTTCCACTCACCTTCTTCATATGTGAAGTCAGCAGCAATAATCCCCCAATTCCAGATAGCTAACGGTTCGTTATTTTCTCTTGGAAGGGCTCCTATTCCAGGACATACCCACTGCGCTTTTGCTGTTTTTACATCATCAGCTACCTCAATGATGGGGGATGCCAAATGAATGTCCATCATTTCACCGGGGATACCTTCTTGGGGAATGTACTCTTTGATATACGCCTCAACAGCTTCCTTGCCTTGGAAAACACCTTCATCAGCAACCTCTATAGAGATATCGGCCTGTACTTTGCTAAAAAACCCTGCCAACTCTGCTTTCTGCCTAAAATTATATGCAATAACTGTTCTTCCCATGAGGTTTTGTATTTCACGGTATGCTTCTAATTTTTTTATCTTTTGATAGATTCTTTTACGGGTTTCATCACCATTCATAATATACCCCCTTTCATTCTCCAGGCTATTTTCCATCTTCCTTGCAGTAGGTATAGATGGCTATTTCATTTGTTTCTCTATTTGTAGCGACTATCTTATCCTGTCCACCGGCATGGTACATATATACATTAGCTGGGCCACGGCCATGGTCGATTACTTCATATTTATAGCCACCTTCTTTATGGTCATAATAGAACTGCAGTAAATCACAGTTTCCTTTTCTGTGGCCAAAAATAATCGTATGCCGTCCATGAATAGTTCCCTGATATATTGCATGCAGCATTTCCAGTTCCAGAGGGATTTGGTAAATCTCTTTAAAGCTGCCGCCCACCCTTTTATAAAGCTTTACAAAATTCCCATGAAATGGAGTTATAACAAATAATTCGTCATTTCCATCCCCGTCGAAATCTCCCAACAGCGCATCACTGGTGGGTTCATTAATTAGCTCTTTCACCTGCCAATCACTTGTTTTACAAACAGGGGGTATAAACTGATAAACACCGTTATCACACGAGATGATGCCTGTCTGTATTCCATTGTCAAAATATCTGGTATACCCATGGTTCCTAAGCATCTTATCCTTAATCAATGTTAACCGGAGGTTATTCCCTTCATGAAATTGGGAGAGATCCTCCGGTAAAATTGCAGTAAAGGTTTGCCCTGGAAATCTCCAATCTTCTTTATATTCATATCCTGATTTCAAGGCACATGCCAGCAGATAATTCACGCCATTTCTTGTGATGATATCAAACCTATGGATAAATGGAAGCTTTACCAGCTCTGTAACTACCCATCCTTTTTTATCATCATGCCTGACATATACAATCTTAGCCTCTTTAGAATCATTTGGTGAATAGAACTGATGTGTCGCCAGAAACTCCCCGTCCTTACCGGGTAGCTGTACCATCGTCATGACACCGCCTGGTTCCTCCCAGACCGTATCAATCAATTCTCCATCATCTGTGAACAAGTAACACGGAGCATGCTTCTCAGCTGCAACTAAGATACAGTTTTTTCCCCGATATGTTAATGGTGCTATTGAATAGCAGTTTTCCAATTCTTTAATTACTTTTTTAGTAAACATAACCCCTCCTGCTTTCCTCTTTGCACGTCATTGTTGTTCTTCATTACATTTTTCTTCCAACAGCTAATTTAGGTATCCCCTCTATGATAACCTCTTTTCTTTCCGGGCACATATTCCCTTCCCTATGCTCCCATTTAACCATGCTCCCATCATCCAGGGTAATAATATAAATTTCTTCACCAACGACTGATATCTGTCTAGGGTTTATCCCTCCGATTGAACTGCAGTCTGCAATTTTTATTCTTCCTGTTTTCTGGTTTATATGAAAAGTTGTCAAGGTGTTACTGCTTCTTGTCAGCACATACAAATACTGACCTTTATCAGAAGCAGCCAGATCCACTGGATGCAGTGCCGCAAAGGAATGCTGGGGCATAGTAAAGGCTCCTGCCACTTCTTCTGTCACTGTCTTTATTTCCTGTATCTTTTTAAAACGAACCCTTCCGTCGGGCTTCTCCGCCCTTTCATATACAAAGACATATGATTCAATTTCGTGCATAAGATAAGCCCATTTTCCAGAAGGATGAAAAGTAATGTTTCTGGGACCATATCCCTTTTTACTCTTCATGATCCCTATTTTTTTTAAATGTCTATCCTGCTCATTAATTTGAAATACACTTACTCTGTCCGTACCTCTTTCAGGAACATAAAACTCTTTCTTACTATGTAAATAGTATAGGGAATGCGGTGAAGGGGCTTCCTGAAAGAATGGGATTTCCCCACTTCCCTGAAATTTGATAACATCCAGAGCCTCACCTAAGGTTCCATCCTTTTTTCTTCCAAAAAGTACGATACTTGATTCTTCATAAATTTTTTCGACCTGTATTTTGCCCTTATTATCACGTACTGTCTTCAGTCCAAAATCCTTCGTGCTTCCATGATTAACAACAACAGCATAGCTATCCTCCAATTTAATTTCAATCGGATAAGCGCCAAAGGAACCCATTTCGTTGAGGAAAGTAATTCCCTGTCCGTCTCCATTTATCTGATATGTTAAAATGCTACCTCCATTACCTGTCACGCTATCTTTATTATTCAACAATACAAACAAGAGCATTTTTTCATAATCCAACTCCATATAGGCAATATCCTGCCCCTTTGTCAGTTGAGTCACCTGCTTCTTAAGCTCATCCGTTTCATCATGGTATATTAATTGACCATTCCAGGTTCCTAAAAGCCATCTACTCATAATTAATCACTAACCCTTTCTGTTTGAATCTCAGGCAGATTGAGCATCAAGCATTGCACTCATAATTCTATTAGCGGCCTTCAGCTCTTCTTTCCACTCTGGACTGCCCGTATACCAGAACTCCGTTACGTACTTTCTTACTCCCAACTCCCATGCTGTCTTAATTGCCGACTGGAAATCAACATGACCAGCTCCAAAGGGTACTTCCCGAAATACCCCTGGAATAGTTTCTTTTAAATGCATGGCTATAATGTGTCCTTTTCCCGTCTTTAAATCTTCCATCACATCTGTTTTATACGTTTTTGCCGCATTTGTTATGTTTCCAATATCCGGATAGACCATTAAATAGGGGGAGTTGTCTCCCTTTACATATTCCATTGCCTTCCCGACAGTATTCATGAACTCCGTTTCCATTGTTTCAAATCCCATTACTATAGCTCTGGCTGAAGCCATATTAACCGCTTCAGCCAGATTCCTCGCAAACCTTTCTCTGGTCTTTTTATTTCCCTCTTCATAATAAACATCATACCCCGCTAACTGGATCACCCTTATTCCAAGATCATCAGCCAATTGTATGGCCTTCTCCATAATTTCCATTCCCTTTGCTTCAATTGACGGATCCGTGCTTCCAAGGGGAAATCTTCTATGACCGCTTAAACACATGGATCTGATCGGCATTTCCATTACCAGGCAGGTATTGAGCAGTAGCATGCGCTCTGCTTGTGACATATCCAGCCTTGACAGCTTCTCATCTGTCTCATCAATGCTTATTTCTATAAAGTCAAATCCTGCCTGCTTAGCCGCTGCCAGCTTGTCTTTCCAGGATAATTCGTTCGGCATTGCCTTTTCATATAATCCCAATGTATATTTCTTCATTTTCCACTATCCTCAACTATGGTGCATTTTACAATAATGAACGGAATGGTATGTTCTGTGGTGCCTCGAAGCAGTCTTCAAACCCTCTCCTGTGATGATATGCTTTCTTCTCTTTGTCGGTAGGATAAATGTACTTACCTCCTACTTCCCAGAAAAACGGATGGAACTGATAATCAAGACGATCTTTTTTCATATCATAAAGTACTTTGATTTCATTGACGTCTGCCATGAAGTTAGTCCATACGTCATAATGAATTGGAATTACAACGTTTGTGCGGAGTGCCTCTGCCATCCGGAGTACATCACAGGATGTCATTTTGTCTGCCATGCCAACCGGGTTTTCTCCGTAGGAAGCAAATGCAACATCAACCTCATAATCCTTTCCATGCTTTGCAAAGTAAATGGAGTAATGGGAATCACCGCTATGATAGATGTTTCCGCCCGGAGTTTTTATCAGGTAATTCACCGCCTTATCATCCATATCCATAGGACATATCCCTGTCAGCTCCTCCCGGTCGGCTCCTTGAGAATCGGTAGTTACAAGGCAGGTTCTGTCAAAGGAATCCAGTGCAATGATTTCAATATCTTTTATCTTAATTGAATCACCCGGCTTAACGGTAATACATCTCTCCTCGGGAACTCCCCATTTTATCCACGTTTCAACCGACTTTTTTGGTCCAATGAAGGGAACTGGAATTTTCTTCCTCTTTTCATCTGTTGTTGTAATGCCACTTTGGATTACATGAGCTGCAAATTCTGAGCTCATATGATCCTGGTGGTAGTGTGTAGCCAGTACTGCATCAACATGCTTTACTGCAAAAGGGTCGATGACAAAGGGAACTGCCCTCAAATTTGGCTGCATGGCTCTTGCCCCACACATATTCGCCATCTGATGGCCGACCTGCATTTTCCCATTACCATGAGAACGCTTTCCGTTTCCACACCACAGGTCAATGCTGATATTCGCTGCTCCGGGAGTTTTTAACCAAATCCCCGTGCAACCAAGCCACCACATAGCTATCGTTCCGGGCGTTACCTCTTCTTCCTCAATTTCTTCGTTAAGCCATGTCCCCCATTCCGGAAATGTGCCCATAATCCAATTTTCCCTTGTTGTCTCACTTATTTTACTCATTTCACATACTCTCCTTTTCAAAAATTTTTCTCCGCTCCAGTCTGTTCACTGCATATCTTTCAACGCAGAACTTATTAGGAATATATTCTTTTTCCTGTAAGGCCTTGCGCCGGTCATTTTCTATCCCAACCGAATACATACCTAATTCTTTTGCTGCCAAAAGCCATGCTCCGTCAGCTGTTGCTTCATCTATTCGATTCTTTATTACAGGAATGTCCAGCATATCTGCCAGCATCTGGTTGATCAGATCGGACTTTGACATCCCTCCTGTGACCAGAACTTTGTTTATTTTTACAAGCCTCTTTTTGAGAAGGAGACAGCTTTCTGCCATATCGTCAACAACGCTCTCTACAAAAGCCCTGGCCATATCCTCTCTGCTGGTTGAAAGCCCTATATTCATTAGTGCTTTGCTACCCCCTGATTTATCCCTTTTCGTAAAATCCGTATAAGCAATTACACCTCCGGCACCCGGTTCCGACAATTCCAATTTCTTGTTGAACTCCTCCTGTATGCATTCTTCTCCGTAAAAATTTCTGCGACACCAGTCATAGGATGTTCCGACTGATGGAATACTTTTTTCAAGATTCCACCAACCGCTAACGGATGAAGCACATACATCTATTTTATCCTCTGCGGCCAAAGCCAGAGTACTGGAAATACCCACTGCATATCCGCCGCTTCCTAAAGTTACCCCGATTGCAGATTCATCAATCCCCTGTCCATGAACGGAACACTGCTGGTCTCCCCCCGCCGTTATTACAGGAATTCCTTCCGGTAATCCTGTCATTCCGGAAAACTCCCTGGTCACTTTCCCTGCTATGCTGCCAGTAGGGATTATGTCACATAATTCTTTTTTATGTATGCCATAACAATCCAGCATTTCTTCTGACCAATACATTGTGTGGATCTCCATAAGTCCTGTCCTACAGGCCAATGTGGGATCCGTTACAAATTTTCCTGTTGCACGGTAAATCAAGAAATCCTGAATACTGACATATTTAACAGTTTTCTTGGCAACATCTTTCATATTTTCTTTCACCCATGTAATCTTAGGTGCCAATAATATCGGAGAGGGATCTATTCCACATATCTGATAATGACTATCTTTAAGGGTTTCTTTCCTGGTATTGCAAATATCCTGTGAACGTTTGTCATACCACATTATGAAATCAGTGAGGACATGGCCTTTTTCACTCAGGCAGACCAGAGAAGATCTCTGAGAAGTAAAAACAATAGCTTCTATAGAACAGCCTGCCTCTTTTGCATATTTTAGAAGGTTTCTGCTATTATTCTGTACGCCATTTTCAAAATCCTCAGCCTTTTGTGTAGCAGCCTGCCCATCAATCTTCATTGAGTATAAGTATTGACTCTTTCCAATACATATCCCATTCTTGTTGTACAAAAAACCTTTCATGCCGGAGCTTCCCACATCAAACACTAATACTACTGATTTCCTTGCTTCCATTTACAATCATCCTTCATCTTTTAATTCCAGACCAAGCTGATAAGCCCTTTTAAATATTGTCTGGCTATCACCATAAAAGCATGCCCAATGTCCCGGCAGCATGATAACTGGTTCAAAGCCTACTGCCCTTTTCAATGAATTAACATAGGATTCTCTGTCATAGTCAGGCCCGCCGGTCCAGGATAACAATACAATGACATCATCCTCTGCTCCATCCGGGTTCAAAGCAACGAAATCCCCCAAGAACAAGCAATTACGTCCATTGTCGTCTACTTGGAACATATATGAACCTACACTGTGTCCAGGCATATATAATGCCCTGATTTCCTTGTTTCCTATTTGAAATACTTCTCCGTCCTTTAAGATGTGGTCCACTTTACAGGGCTTAAATTCCCTTCCAAACATATGGCCTATCGTTCTTATATCACCTGTCTCTATCCCCTGTGCATCGGAATCCCCAGCATAAATCCTTGAACCGGCCTCCTTTGCCAGCCAGGTATTACCGGCATGATCAAAATGGCAATGAGTTATAAAGGTATGTGTAATTGGCTTTTTCTCTAAGCCCCAGAACTTTATCGATTTTTGCATAACCTCCCACTGATAGTCAGAAAATCCTGCATCTATCAAAATAAGTTCCTCTCCTGCATCTATGACATATGCATTTGAATTTGTTCCAAATGCAAGTCCGCTTATTTGGTAAATATTATCTGTTATTTTCATCTTTTATAACGGCAAATCCCACATCCCACAGAATGGATCTACCGGATTCACCCCCTTAAATTCACTTTTTCCCATCATTTTTTCTATGACTGCTTTTCTTGTAAAATCTGATTCACTGTATGCATTGATATAAGTACTTACCATAGCCAAATCAATCAGCATATATGGACTTGCAAAGGATATCGCCATCGTAGGAATCTCTTTCGTATAACTTGCAATCTCCCCACAGACAATGGACTCCCAGTTAATCCGGTATCCAGAATGGGCTCCTACAAAATAGATCATTATATCATATTTTTTCCCCAAATCTTCGATGCCGACACCCATCTTGCCCAGCCCCGGCATTTCATCCAGGTTTATTTCTGTTATTTCAAACCCTTCATGGGTGAGATCCATTTTAAATTTTTCATATTGAGGATGATTATCATAGCGTCCGGCCTTTTCTCCCATAAAACCATAAATCAAAATCCGTTTATACTTTTCAGGAGTGATCGGCAGTAAATGGTCAACATCTTTCACTAGAGTTACTGCCTTATCCGCACATTCTTGTGCCCAAAGCTTATGTTCTTCACATCCCACAATCTCTTCGCCGAATTCTGCCCGTTCTGAATTATCCATCTCATAAAGACGTAATTTTGCCTTTAACGCCAAAATTCTAGTTACTGCTTCATCCAAACGTTCCTGGGTAATTACCCCCTCACGAACACCGGCTCTCATGTATTCCACATCTTCTTTATGATTGATTGTAAACAAAAACATGTCACAGCCCGCCGCAATGCATTGCGGCACAGCATCTTTTCGTTTCAACGAATTCATAAAGCCTGCCATATGGGTATCATCAGATACTGTCAGCCCATTAAAACCTAACTCTTCCCTCAGTAATTTATTAATTAACACAGGGTTCAGGGAGGCAGGAAGGATATCCTTATCGGCGGTTTCAGGCTCCAGCAAATGACTGTACGCAGGCAACTTGATATGGCCTATCATGACAGAATCTGCACCAGCTTCAATTAACTCACGGTATACCTTTCCATAGGTTGCGTCCCAATCCTCAACCGCCTTCGTATTTATCGTAGCAATTTTATGCTGATCCCGAATATCCATTCCATCCCCCGGGAAATGCTTAATCGTTGCGGCTATGTTGCTCCCCTGCGCACCTCTTATGTATCCTTTTGATAATCTGATAATCTTTTCGGGGTCTGAACCAAAGGTTCTGGTATTCGTTACTGTACTCAAGTAATTGTAATCAATGTCTACTATAGGGGCAAATGACCAGTTAAAGCCCAATGCCTGTGCTTCACGGCCCGCAATTACACCGAGCCTCTCTCCACACAGATCATCATTTGCAGCTGCAACCTGCATCTGGGAACCGTAATAGGTTCCATCCGTCATTCCCCCGTTTCCACCCCTTTCGAAGTTCGCTGCGATCAAAAGAGGCACTGTTGATCTTTCCTGCAATTGCTTGGTAAACTTACGAATTTCTCTTGCCGGATTCGGACGAAACATAACGCCCCCCGGTTTTATCGTACTGAAAACAACATCTGCCTCCTCTTGAGTGCAGTTCCATAGGGTTTCGCAAAACAACTGACCTATCTTTTCATCCGTGGATAATGTCTCCAACGTATCCTTCACCCATTTTTCCTGCTCTGCATCCAAAAAAAACGGGTTACCCTTTAAATCTATCATGATAAAATTTCCTCCTATTATAATTGTCTAGCATCAGGTTTCCTGCTTCTTAATTAGCCAATCACCCTTTAACACCGCCCATTACGATGCCTTTTACAAACCATTTCTGAAGAAAAGGATATGCAATCAGCACAGGTAAAGTTCCGACTACAGCAATTGCCATCCGGACAGCATTGCTGGGGATATTCCCAGTGACACTTACCTGCCCTGCATTCTGGGATAAGAAAGTAATCGTCTGTATCATCTGGTTCAGGACATTCTGGATGCTATATAGCTTAGCATTAGTCAAATAAATCAAGCCGTTATTCCAGTCATTCCAATAATCCAATCCTATAAACAGCACCAGCGTAGCAATAATTGGTTTTGCCAGCGGAATTGCAATCCTGGAAAATACGGTGACCTCACTTGCTCCATCAATTCTCGCTGACTCATAAATCTCCCCAGGTATTGAAGCCTGAAAATAGGATTTTGCAAGTATTACATAAAATCCTCTCATCAGCAATCCAGGTATCAGCAATGCCAATATACTATTCTTCATATGGAATACAGTAGTCCACATGGTATAGCTGGGGACTAGGCCTCCGCTAAACAGAATCGTGAAAAATACCATAAAGTTAAAAAAGCGTCTTCCAGGCATGTCCGGCTTAGATAACGGATATGCAAATAATAAAGTTAGAGCAAGTCCCAAACAAGTTCCTGCGACCGTAATTATAATGGAAATCCCATAAGCCCTAAAAATCTGCGCCCCATTTGCGATTAAGTATTCATAAGCCGAAAAACTCCATTCCTTCGGAAAATAACTATATCCGTTTTGCATAATGAAAGATTCCTTTGTTAAAGAGGCAATAAATAATAAAGCAAATGGCAAGATAGCAAAGGCCGATAATAAAGCCAAGAGTATTGTTCTGAGTATTTGATATAAGTTTAATTTTTCTTTCATCTTCTCTTCTCCTAGAATAGCGCATCATCTGGGCTAAATTTTTTAACTAAAAGGTTGGCTCCCAATACAATCACAAAACCTACAATTGCCTGATAAAATCCTGCAGCTGCCGACATACTCACATCTCCCAGTTGCAATAAACCACGATAAACATATGTATCAATAACATTAGTGGCTTTGAGGAGTTGTCCTGAGTTTTGGGGAACCTGATAGAATAAGCCAAAGTCTGAATAAAAAATTCTTCCTATCTGAAGCATAACCAAAGTGATAATGGTTGGCTTTAACAACGGAATTGTTATCAATTTCGCTCTTTGGAAGGCATTTGCACCATCAAGCGCTGCCGCTTCATACAAGCTTCCATCAATTCCAAGAATGGAGGAAAGATAGATAACACTACTGTATCCAATACCTTTCCAAAGAAATACAATCACCAGTATAAACGGCCAATATATGGTTTCTAAATACCAATTGGTAGGCTCTAAGCCCAACAGCGGAAGCAATGTTTTATTAAAAAAACCATTAGTACTTAAAAATGCATATACTAGATAACTAACAACAACGTAAGAGATTATATATGGTATTAAAATAGATCCCTGAAAGAACGCTCTCCCTTTTTTACTCTTTACTTCCGCCAGTGCCATTGCCGTTAAAACGGCTAATGTATTACCCAGCACAATAAAGGCCAGATTATAACTGATCGTATTTCTTGTAATGATCCATGCATCAGATGTTGCAAACAAATATCTAAAATTATCAAATCCTGCCCATGGACTTTTCCATATCCCAACTGAGAAATTAATCTTTTTGAATGCCATAACCAAGCCTGCCATTGGAACATAATTATTAATGATCATATAAATCAAACTGGGTATCATCATAACATACAACCATCTGTACTTATAAATCCCCTTTTTATTGACCCTAATCCTGTTTAACATACTTTCCCTCCTACTTACTGATGTTCTTAAGTTTGATATTATCATATCAATATATCCGTTTCTTATCTATTACTTAATCACCCCATTTATATATCTAAATAGTTACCTTATCGTTCTTTTTAAGTTTAATTCAACTTTTTATGATCGGGATTTGATTATTATAGTATTCCTTTGCAATATTGCCTTTATATATGATTTAAGCGCCTAAATTTCCTTCCTGTTTTGTTACTTATTCTCTCTAATCATATAGTTATACGTCACCTATTATAGCCACTTGCTCATATAATATTGACCTGTTTTTTTTATTTTATTATGATGTAAGTATTCAAATTATTATTTAATCAGCAAATAAGCCAAGGAGGATTCATATGCGTACAGCCTTAGACGACATTCGTTCCAGACGCAACAAAATAGTAGAGCTAATTAAAAAAAATAACAGCTGTAGTGTCACTCAGCTGACAGAGGAACTTAAAACATCAGGTATAACTATAAGGCGCGATTTAGCTCATCTTGAAAAACAAGGCGTTTTAATAAGATATCATGGTGGTGCTAAACTAAAAATGGTCTCTGATATTATGCCCGGACAGCTCCCCACAGGAAGTGGAACACATTCGGAAATAGAGCTTAGAAAAAAAGAGGCAATCGCGAGAAAAATGGCCGAATTAATCACCGACAGTGACACTATTTTTATTAATTCCAGCTCAACAGCATGCAATATTTATTCCTATATCAAAAATAAAAGCGTTACTGTCATAACCAATAATTGCAAAAGCATATTTATACCTAAAGATCCCTGTATTACTTTAATACTTACCGGTGGGGAGGTTAATCCAAATAAAAGCTCCCTCACAGGACAATACTCTTTAGAAACCATTGAAAAGGTCACTTGCGATAAATGTATTATTGGTGTATCAGGCATCAGCATAAAAAACGGAATAACTACCGCAGTTTTAAATGAAACCACCATAAATCACGCTATGATAAAACGCTGCAAGGGACCTGTCTACGTTGTGGCTGACAGCTCTAAAATAGGTGCTGTCCATAAATTCTACAGTGGTGAAATTTCGGAAATCACGCACCTGATTACAGATACCGATGCTGATTCTGCCGTTATCTCACAACTTCAATCCTATGGTATTCAAACTGTTTTAGTAAATTATTAACAAAATACATTGTTAAACAATATATTTAAAATCGTAATACATTCTTTTTCATAAAAAGGGGACATCACTTCGTAGCATAATTCGCTATTTAGTAACGTCCCCATATCACTATTCTAATATTTCATTCTATTTTGCTTCCAGCCATTCATTCAGGGCTTGTTGCTTAGCATCCATATATTTCTGTAAACCCGCATCATGTAGAGCTTTATTAAATTCCTCAATTTTAGAATCTATGTCCTTAACAAATCCCCATTGAAGCGCTGTGTCATATTCTGATATAACCGACTGAATTGCAGTATATTCTGCCGACACTTCAGTAGAATCAAATGAAAAGCCACAAGCTATCGACTTCTTTGCAGAAGCATTCCATGCTTTCATCTGATCATGCAAATCAATCGGCTGTGTTGCAAAAGTGTGAGCCAGAAAATAATTTCCAGTTTCCCATTGTTTCTGATCAGCATAACCCGCTGTATTATCACTGGAAACTACCTGTCCATTTTCATCCAGCTTATAATGGTCTCCTTCAATACCAAAGCTTATCAAATTAACTAAGTCGGCATCTGTATAGAGCAGGTTAAGGAATTGCATTGCTTTATCAGGATATACAGAGTTCGTAGGGATCGTCCACTGCCATGAAAGACCCGCGATAGCTTGTGCATCTCCAATCTTAATAGCTGTAACCTCATGACCAGTGCTAACCTTAGCTTCTGATTCAGCTCCCGGTTTATATACCGTAAAATAAGATGCCATGAGCCCTTGCTTCATTAGAGCAACACCTGAATTACTGGTATCTGTAAGAATGTCTGGATATACATAGCCTGCTTCATTCCATTCACGGCCCAGTTTGCAGATCTGCTTGTACGCGTCAGATCTATAGTAATTACTAACCGTCGGTTCATTGATATCTTCTAATACACCCAATTTATCACCTAGGCGATCTATATTCAAAGGTAAATTGATTGTATATGGCGATTGCACCGCACCTGAAGCCACTGTATACAAATCAGGGTATGTTTTTTTAATTGCATCAAAAACATCAGTAAGTTCAGAATAATCATTAACCTGTGTAACATCACCATATCCAACTGCATCCAAAATGTCTTTACGAACCATTAAACAATATTGCGAAGCCCCTTCCCCAGTCGGCGTGATGCTATATAGCGTTCCATTAACCCTGTTAGAATCCAAGACATCAGAGCCAACTGCATCTACGATACCTTGTCCATACTGCTCCAAAAGGTCATCCAGTGGATTTAATTGGCCTTTTGATACAAAGCCACCAATACCAACTCCATAAAGTCTTGTCATTAAAGCATCCAATTGTTCCGTTGGAGTTGATAAAGCCAACTGTGTTTGTTGGGAAACCGTTCCGTAAGTGTAAGCGTTCAGTGTCACGGTACAACCGATCTTTTCTTTTGTAATTTCATTAATTGCCGCCTCTACTTTCGCTAAATCTGTAGGTACTTCCAAGTAAGAGAAGCCCACAACAATATTTGGTATGTCTTCCTCTGCCGGTGCTGTCGTCGCTTTCATTTCACCCGAATTCCCAGTTTCTGTTTTACCTGCATTATCAGCCTCTGTCTTGCTCGTATTGTTTGAACATCCAGTCATTAACATCAGTCCCATAGATGCCATCAGTAAGATACTAATAATTTTTTTCTTCATTCTTTTCCTCCCAGTTAAATTATTTCTCTTATTTAAGATATGATTATTGTATCAGTGTATATTTTATTTTACTATTACGTAATCAATCCAGCTAAGTTCATACTGTTACCTTATCGTTCTTTTTAGGGCTTTTTAGTTTTTTATGCTCGCAATATGATCATTTATTATAAAAGCAAAAGTTTTCATTACCGCCTTAGTCATCATCTGGTTTTCACTGCTGATCTCTGTATTATTTATATTCTTCGCATATGTACTCTATTTCATTTGTTTTTTATATAAAAGTTACCTTTCCAATCCTATAAACGTAATTATATTGACTGTTTTATGATTATTCTATAGAATCAGCTTATAAATAGTATATAAATCATTTGACTGCGTTGACTTAAAATGGAGAATGCCAATATGAAAACAGCTGAAACTGAAATTATAATGAGAAGAGAGCGAATTTTACAAAAAGTAATACATAATAGAAGCTGCAGCGTTACTGAATTATCAAAGCTTTTAAATGTCTCACTTACCACCATTAGGCGTGATTTAGAATATCTGGAGCAAGAAGGCCATCTGAGAAGATACTTTGGAGGTGCGGAGATATCGGACAGAAAAGATAATATCCCTCCTATTCTCCATAATCGTAATATCTCATTGTCCCAACCTGAAATGAAAAAGAATGCTATAGCTCGTAAGATGGCTAGATTCGTCGAATCAGGCGATACCATATTTCTTAATTCCAGCAGTACAGCCAGCAGAATAATCCGATATATCTCGGCTTTTAACGTAACTATTATCACCAACAACGGTAACAGTGTTCTTGAACCTAGAAATCCGGATATCTCTCTAATATTAACCGGCGGCGAATTGAACAAAAACAAAAGCTCTATCACAGGTCAATTTTGCCTTGATACTATAAAGCATATTAAATGTAGCAAGTGTATTATTGGTGTTTCTGGCATCAGTGTCCATGGCGGCATTACCACCTCCATCTTAAATGAGACAATCATTAACCATGCAATGATGGAGCGTTGTCAAGGCTCTGTATTTGTTGTTGCTGATAGCACAAAGGTAGGAGCTGTCCATAAGTTTTACAGCGGTGAAATTAAAGACATAAACTATTTGGTTACCGATAAAGATGCAGATCTTAATGCTATAAATGAGCTTCGTTCTGCAGGTATTGAAATTATATTTGTTGATTATTAACAAGAAAGGGTTATGAATTATGAGTTTCTTTCAAGAGATACAAAATAATGAATACAATAAAGAATATCTTTCCACGACTTATAAAGAGCTTACAAATGACAAATACACGTGGGGTATACATTCAGAAAATCGCCAGGGGCAATTACTCTATCATGTCCTTGATACCGAACTGCAAATTGGCATTCAGGAATATCGCCATTCTGAATATATGAAAGCTTATATTATCTCTTCTTCCCCGGAATACCATATAATGCTTAAAGATTCAGAAATACCCTTTCACTATAATGACTATATTCAAATTACCTATATCCTTCAGGGTAGTCTTATGATAGAACTCGACCACCAGTTTTATACTTTTAATGAAAATGAATTATATATGATTCATCCCACTTCATACCATAGAGAAGTAATGTCACAGTCCAATGCAGTTGTTATAAATATCTGCATTAATAATAAGCTTTTTGACGAGGTCCTGCTGTCAAGTGTACCCGAAAACTCTCTTCAGGGTTTCTTACGTCACTGTCTTCAGCAAGAACATACCCTTCAAAAATTTTTAAAATTTACACCATCTGCAGATACCAACGAGAATGCTACTGTGTGCCAATATATCTCTGATATCCTTATGGAATGTAAATCAAAAAAGGTTGGCAACCTTTATATGATTAAGGGATATTTAGTTCGCCTTCTTGATTATATGGTAAACAGCTATTCCTATACCTTTAATAAAGATACTCATAAAAAATTCGATGCCTATTTATTCCAGGAAGTAGATTCTTATATGAAGGCAAATTTTGCGGATATTCAGATGAAAGATCTGACTACACAATTCCACTATCAAAGCAACTACTTTAACAAACTGATACATCGATTTACCGGTATGTCATATTCTGATTACTTAATAGCTATCCGTGTAAATATTGCAAAGTCGCTTTTGACAAAAAGTAATGTAAGTATAGATGATATTATGGAGTCCGTTGGATATCATAATAAAGGATTCTTTTATAAGGTTTTCAGAAACAATGTTGGTATGACTCCAGCAGATTATCGAAAAAAATACCAAAAATAACTCTAGACTTGAGTAAGATTATCACATCGATAATCTTACTCATAACTCAATAAAATCTTGCTCTCCTCTCAATATTTTCTATGATCATTTTAATAGCAAGCTGTTTTGTTATATTAATGTAATACATCAAATGTCTTTATAAATTTTTTACTTTTAGTATATGCCGGCCAATGTTCTAATCCTTTTCCATTTGGATCTCCAGACTTAATAAAATTGCACCAGTATTGTATCATAGTACTCGATAATTCATAATCCTGCTCTATAAAAGGTCTCCAACAACGTTCTAATGTTCCAAATATATACCATAACTCTGCAGAATGAAACGCACCATTTTGATCTCCGGGTAAATCTCTGGTAAAATAGTAGATATACGGAGCTGTATGATTATTCTTCCCTGTGCCAAGTTAGCCCAGTTAATACAACCATGATAAAGCGATCCCTTTTCAATTTCAGAATATTTTTCATTTGTTACAAATATATCATCCTTATTTGACCCTAATAACACCGGAATATCTTTAATAAAGCCATATTTAAGAATATATGCATTATTATATTGAATCATATAACCATCTACATTAGGTGAAAAGGGTAAATTGTTAATACCGTATTTATTTAAATAGTAAGCTCCAAATTCCTGTACATGTTTTTTCATTTTGCCGGCCGGATAATCCATCAGTTCCTCATAATTGCGAATCCCGCAAAAATCAATGAATTCTTTCCCCTTCTCTTCAGCTTCCTTTAATGATGGTACCTCCGGAAATCCATTATTATAGCCGCCACCACTTTATGCTACTCCAACTCAAACGCCCCAGTATACAACTGGTAATACTTCCCCCGCTCCTGGATCAGCCTCTCATGGTTTCCTTTCTCAATAATCCTTCCTTGCTCAAGAACCATGATGGCGTTGGAATTCTGGACCGTGGAGAGGCGGTGGGCTATGACAAAGACGGTACGTCCATGCATTAAGCTGTCCATGCCCTTCTGGACAATGGCCTCCGTCCTGGTATCGATGCTGGAGGTCGCTTCATCCAGGATCATTACGGGAGGGTTGGCTACGGCAGCCCTTGCTATGGACAACAGCTGTCTCTGACCCTGGGAGAGGTTAGCACCATCCCCCGTAAGCTTCGTCTCATAACCATTTGGCAGCCTCATAATGAAATCATGGGCATTGGCAAGCCTTGCTGCCCGGATCACTTCCTCCTCCGTGGCGTCCAGCTTACCATAGCGGATATTCTCCATTACCGTTCCGGTAAACAGGTTCGTATCCTGGAGTACAATCCCCAGGGATCTTCTTAGGTCACTCTTTTTAATTTTATTAATATTAATGCCGTCATAGCGGATCTTGCCATCGGCAATATCATAAAAACGGTTGATCAGGTTTGTAATGGTTGTTTTACCTGCGCCGGTTGCACCGACAAAGGCTATTTTATGCCCGGGCTCCGCATAGAGGGATACATCGTGCAGGACTGTCTTTCCTTCCACATATCCGAAGTCCACATCATAGAACCTTACGTCGCCCTCCAGCTTTGTATAGGTCAGGGTGCCATCCTTATGGGGATGCTTCCAGGCCCAGATACCTGTCGTCTCTTCTGTTTCAACCAGCGTACCATTCTCTTCCTTTGCATTGACCAGGGTTACATAGCCCTCATCATATTCCGGCTCCTCGTCCATGAGCTTAAAGATACGCTCCGCACCGGCCAAAGCCATGGCGACAGAGTTAATCTGCTGGGATACCTGGTTAATCGGCATGGTAAAGCTCCTGCTTAGCTGGAGGAAGCTGGCGATTGCGCCCAGGGTCAGGCCGCCGATGCCGCTGATGGCCATCGCTCCTCCTAAGATTGCAATACAGGCATACTGGGTATTGCCCAGGTTACCCATAATCGGCATGAAGATGTTGGCATAACGGTTCGCGCTTGTTGCATTTAACCTCAGATCCTCATTCAACCGGTCAAAGTCCTTCTTCGCCTGCTCCTCATGGCAGAATACCTTGACTACCTTCTGCCCATTGATCATTTCCTCAATATAGCCGTTGAGGGTACCAAGGGATACCTGCTGCTTGATAAAAAATGTAGCACTTTTTCCGCCGATCTGCTTCGTCACGACCATCATAAACCCAACAAACACCAATACAAAAGCCGTGAGGTGGAGGCTTGTCGCAAGCATGGCAAAGAATACTGTCACCACGGTTATCACGGAGGAAAACATCTGCGGCAAGCTCTGTGAGATCATCTGACGCAGGGTATCAATATCATTGGTATAGTGGCTCATAATGTCCCCATGGTTATGGGTATCAAAATATTTAATCGGCAGGGACTGCATATGGGCAAAGAGCTCATCGCGGATCTTCTTCTGGACTCCCTGGGCAATGACTACCATTAAGATATTATAGGCCCAACTCGCAATAACTCCTGCCAGATAAATGCCACCCATACCCAGGATTGCATGTAACAGCCCGGTAAAGACGGGATTCTCCATCTTGGACAGGGGTTCAATATAATCGTCAATCAGAGTCTTTAAGAACAGGGAGCCGATTACTCCCGCTAATGCACTCAGGAAAATGCATAGGATAACAAACACCAGCCTCAGCTTATACCTCTGGGTCACATAGGATAACAGACGCTTTACAGTTTTCCCCACATTCTGCGGTCCCCTTGGCCTTTTTTTCTGTTCCGGGTTATTCCGCGCCATTATTATCCCCTCCCTTCTGCTGTGAATAATATACTTCCTGATAAATGGAATTGCTTCTCATCAGCTCCTCATGGGTGCCGACCGCGTTAACATAACCGCCCTCCAATACTACGATTTTATCAGCATCCTGGATGGAGGAAATACGCTGTGCTATGATAAACTTTGTGGTATTGGGGATCTCTTCACGGAAGGCCTTCCGGATCAGGGCATCGGTCCTTGTATCCACCGCGCTCGTTGAATCGTCCAGGATCAATATCTTCGGTTTCTTAAGCAGGGCCCTGGCAATACAGAGACGCTGCTTCTGTCCGCCGGATACGTTGGAGCCGCCCTGCTCAATATGGGTGTCATATTTATCCGGGAAGCCCTGTATGAACTCATCTGCCTGTGCCAGTTTACAGACACGGATTAACTCCTCATCGGTAGCATCCTCACAGCCCCAGCGCAGGTTCTCCTTAATGGTACCGGAAAACAACACATTCTTTTGCAGTACCATGGCAACTTCATTACGCAGGGTCTGAAGGTCATAATCCCTGACCTCCACGCCACCCACCTTTAAGCTGCCCTGGGTCACATCATAAAGCCTGGGAATCAGCTGGACCAGGGTTGTTTTGGAGCTTCCGGTTCCACCGATGATACCCACCGTCTCTCCTGATTTAACATCCAGGTTGATATTTGCCAGGCAGATTTTATTCTTATCCTTGCTATAGCTGAAGCTCACATTTTCAAAGACTACGGAGCCGTCCTTTACCTCATATACCGGATTGTCACAGTTATGTAAGTCACTCTCTTCATCCAGTATCTCAGCAATTCTTTCCGCTGAGGTTCTTGAAATAATGATCATTACAAATACCATGGACAGCATCATAAGGCTCATGAGGATCTGCATGGTGTAAGCGATGATACTCATTAACTGTCCTGTCGTCATCGTAGAGGATACAATTAATTTTGCAGAGATCCAGGAAATTAGCAGAATGCAGATATACACGGAGGACTGCATAATGGGTCCGTTAAAGGCGAGTATTTTCTCTGCCTTTGAATAGTCCTTATAGATCTGGTTTGATATTTTCTCGAACTTCTTAACCTCATAAGCCTCCCTTACATAGGATTTTACCACACGGATCCCATGAAGGTTTTCCTGTACCATGTTATTCAAATAATCGTAGGTATCAAATACCTTCTCAAAAATAGGATGGGCATGCTTGATCATCACGTAGAGTCCAAGAGCCATAAATGGCACTACCGCCACAAAGATTAATGCTACCTTGGCATTAATGCTAAAGGACATTGCCATGGACAGGATGATTAAAACCGGAGCCCTAAATGCCATCCGTATGATCATCTGGTATGCCATCTGGACATTGGATATATCCGTCGTGAGCCTGGTCACTATGCTGCCCGTTGAAAATTTATCAATATTGGCAAAGGAAAAGTCCTGTACCTTATAATAAATATCATGCCTTAAATTCGCACAAAAGCCGGCAGCTGCTTTCGCCGCATAAACACCTCCCAAGGCTCCGAAAGCAAGGGATACCAAGTTACATAGGACGAGTATCAGACCAATTTTTAAGATAACCCCCATACTTCCTTCATTAATCCCATGGTCAATCAGATAAGCCATCAAGAGAGGAATAATTACGTCCATAATAACCTCCATACCCACAAAGGTCGGTGTCAGGATCGTATCCTTCTTATACTGTCTGATGCACTTTGCTAGTCGTCTTATCATCTTTACCTCCTCATTTTTAGTTAGCGTGCACAAATAAAAAGCCATCTCAGGATGACCAATTATTCCACGTTCTTTTTTATCTTATCAAGAATAATAAAAAACTGTTCTATCTCCTCCTGGGTCAAACCGTTTTTGATATTGGCCTCCATCTTATGGATTGCCTTCATCGTTGCTTCGTGGGAAGCGATTGCCTTCGGGGTCAGTACCAATTTTTTCAGCCTTGCATCATAGGAAACAGGCTCACGGTAAATCATCCCATTCTTCTCCATCAGCTGGAGGATTCCCGTAGCCGTAGAACGGCGGATCGTAAAGTCAGCCTCGATATCCCGTTGGAAGACATCCTTCTGATCCCGCCGGTCATATAAATAGCCGATAATCCATCCGTGCATGCCCGTAAGCTGTTCCGCATGCTCCGAAGCTTTTATGGCTGCAATTTTCCGCTTTATCATATTGGACAACATCTTAAGCTCAAACCCAATCGCCCTATCATTTTCCATCCATTTATTATTCATCCCTCACCTCAATTCTGTTAGCAAGCTAACAATAATGTTAGGTACCTAACATTATATCAAATTTAGAATAATCCGTCAATATTTTTGTTGTAATATTTTTAGCTTGAATTTTTTTAGCCTGTTTATCGTCAGGGATTGGCAGGGTAACAAACCTCTTCCAAGGGCAATTGTACCGTAAAGGTGCTTCCTTTTCCAACCTCACTTCTTACTGTAATCCTTCCCTGGCACAGATCCACAATTCTTTTCACCAATGGCAGCCCCAGGCCATTCCCCTCCGTAGTATGTGAGGCTTCCCCCTGGTAAAACTTATCGAATATATGCTTCATGGTACCCGGGTTAATCCCGATTCCCTCATCCTGGACCTCAACAATGGCTTTTCTGCCCCGGGCATAGCATTTGATCACCATCTCACTTCCCTCCGTACTGAATTTAATTGCATTTAAAATCAGGTTATTCCATACGTGGGACAGCATTTCCTCATTTGACCGGTACCTAATCTCCTCCAGCTGGAGGTTCAATTGGATCCTTTTCCTGCTCCACTGCTTTTCCAATAACAGAACGCATTTTCTCAGCTGTTCATCCAGGTAGAATTCCTTCTTATCGCTGATGATCTGCTGGTTTTCCAGCTTCGTAAGCAATAAAATATTGAAGGACATATTGGTCAGCCTCTCCGATTCTGCAATGATGATACCTGCATATTCCTTTCTTTGCTCCTCGCTTATGTTATCCTTTAAGAGCTGTTTGGCGAATCCCCTGATCGACACAATGGGGGTCTTGAACTCATGGGAGAAATTATTAATGAAATCCTGGCGGAACATCTCAATTCCTCCCAGCTCTTCTGCCATGGTATTGAAATTACTGAGCAGCTCCGCCATCTCGGTTTTCTTCCCTTGTTCCTTTACCCTGACGGAAAAGTCGCCGGTTGCAACAACCTGCATGGCATTAATGAGCTCATTTGCCGGCTTTAGTATCTTCCTCCCCACAATAATGGATAAGCCGGTACCTACAATCAGGCTGGCCAGCATGGCCAATGCCGGAAATGCATAGTGTGAAAATATATTATTATGGAAGAAGTCCAAATAATACAGGACCATCATCCCTAAGACACAGATCAGGTTAGAGGAAAACATAATAAGGAACACTATAATAAACATTAGAAAATTAAAGGATAATGTCTTTTTCATTCCCTCTTCACCGCCTTATACCCTAACCCTCTCACAGTTATAATTTCAAAATCCTTATTATCCTTTAGACGCTCTCTGATGCGGTTGATATGTACGTCAACGGTCCTTTCATCCGTATCACTGTCCATGGCCCACAGCTCATCCATCAGCTGCCGGCGGGTAAAGATCTTATTTGCATAGGACAACAGCTTATACAGGAGCATAAATTCCTTGTTGGGAAATTCAATCCTGGTTCCCTGGAAATATGCGCTCAGCTCATCATACTTCAGAACCGTATCTCCCACCACAAGCTGGTGCTCGTTTACAATCTGTGAACGCCGCAGCAGCGCCGCAATCCGCAGGAGCATCTCTTCCTCGTCCACCGGCTTTACCATGTAATCATCCGTACCTACGATGAACCCTTTCTTCTTATCCGCAGGTGCCTCCTTTGCTGTAACCATGAGAATCGGCAAATTCCAGCCCCCGCTCCGTAAGGTTTCCGTAAATTCGTAGCCGTCCATCCGGGGCATCATAACATCTAAGACGATCAAATCTACATGCACCTTATCCAACAGCTCCATCGCCTCAAGCCCATCCCTTGCCAGCACCGCCTCATAGCCGTTCTGCTCCAGGACCATCCTCATCAATCTCCTGGTATTGGGATCATCCTCTGCCACCATGATGTGAAACATCTTAAAATTCCTCCTTTTTCATTCTCAGCTGTTATTCCAGCTTTACATTCTCACTTATTTATCTCAGCATTCTTATTCTGGCCTTGCAGCTTTACCCATTGTTTTCATCTTTGCATCTTTACTTATTATTTATTTTAGCTTATAACGGTCTAAATTTAAAAATGAAAAGTTTATAAATTTTCCTTTTGTTAATAATTAGTTTAAATACCTTTGTTATCCTGTGCCTATTCGTATCGAAGGAGGAAGAAGCATTATGCTGAAGCTGCAAAGCATTTATAAGGAATATCAGGCAGGCGACACTACTGTCCATGCCTTGAAAGATATCAACATTGAATTTCGGAAAAACGAATTTGTATCCATCCTGGGTCCCTCCGGCTGTGGTAAAACCACCATGCTAAATATTATCGGGGGTCTGGACCGGTACACGAAGGGTGATTTGTCCATCAACGGGAAATCCACCAAGGAGTTTAAGGATACGGACTGGGACTCCTACCGCAACCATTCCATCGGTTTTGTATTCCAGAACTATAACCTGATCCCCCACCAGACAGTATTGTCAAATGTGGAATTAGCCCTGACCCTCTCCGGCGTATCAAAGGCGGAGCGCAGGCAGCGCGCCACCGATGCCCTGACCAGGGTAGGCCTTGCAGACCAGCTCCACAAAAAGCCAAACCAGATGTCCGGCGGTCAGATGCAGCGTGTAGCCATAGCCCGCGCCCTTGTAAATAACCCCGAAATCCTCCTTGCCGATGAACCCACCGGTGCCCTGGATTCGGAGACCAGCGTCCAGATTATGGAGATCCTAAAGGAAATCGCAAAGGAAAAGCTGATCATTATGGTTACCCATAACCCGGATCTGGCAAAGAAGTACTCCACGAGAATCATCCGGCTCTTTGACGGCAATATCAAAAGCGATTCCGACCCCTATGAGGTCAGTGAATTTTCCAGTAAGCCCGTGGACAAGGCCGGGAAGTCCCGTTCCAGCGAGAAGAAGGCCCTGATGAAGAAAACCTCCATGTCCATGTTTACCGCCCTGTCCCTGTCCATGAACAACCTGTTGACAAAGAAAACAAGGACTTTTATGACCGCCTTTGCCGGAAGCATCGGCATCATCGGCATCGCGCTGATCCTTTCCCTCTCAAACGGAATCCAATCCTACATTGATAACGTGCAGAAGGATACCCTGTCCGCCTACCCGATCATCATAGAGAAGGAATCCGTGGACATGACCAGCCTCATGACCTCCATTGTCTCCAACCAGAATAAAGACATCTCCCATGAGCTGGACAAGGTTTACTCCAACCCCGTCATGGGTAATATGGTGGAAACCATGGTAAAGGAAGTAAAGACAAATAACCTGGAGGCCTTTAAGAAGGAGCTTGACCGTTCTGACAACACCATCGCCTCCCATGCAAGCACAGTCCAGTACGGCTATAGCCTGGACTTAAATATTTATTCCCTTGATGTTTCTGATGGAATCATGCAGCTTAATCCAAGCTCCATATTCAGCTCTTTTACCCAAAGCCCCTCCTTTCCTGGCATGGGCTCCATGTATTCCAGCCAGCTTAAGGTATGGGAGGAAATGCTGAACAACCAGGAGCTGCTTAACTCGCAGTATGATGTCCTTTCGGGACGTTGGCCAACCTCCTATGATGAGGTCGTGCTCATGGTGGATGAGAATAACGAAATCAGTGATATCATGATCTACGCCCTTGGCTTAAAGGATCCAAAGGAAATGGAAAAGGTGATGTCCGCAGCCATGAAGGGTGAGGTCTATGAGACAAAGGATGTGGACTTTGCCTATGATGAGCTGCTTTCAAAAACCTTCAAGCTGGTACTCCCCTCCGACTATTACAAGTATGATAAGGACAGCAATACCTGGAAGGATATGAGGGAAGACAAGGCCTATATGGCTGATCTTGTAGAGCAGGGCACGGACCTTAAGATCGTTGGCATCATCCGCCCGAATGCGGATGCCGTCTCCACCTCCATGTCAGGTGCAATCGGCTATACCAGCGCATTGACGGATTATGTAATAAGCCGTACCAACGAAAATGAGATTGTAAAGCAGCAACTATCCGCTCCCGGGATCGATGTGTTCAGCGGGATTGAATTCAGTGACGGCGAGAACCGGGAGCTTACCATGGAGGATGTAAATGCTTATGTCGCAACGCTGGATGAGGAGACCAGATTGCAGACTGAGGCCTATATATCCACCATGCCCGAGGATCAGGTGCTTGAGATGTTCCAGGACCAGATCACCCTTCCTACTACGGATGCTTCTTATGAAGGCAACCTGCAGACCCTGGGTATTGTTGACATGGACAATCCTTCCACGATCAGCCTGTACGCCTCCTCCTTTGATGAGAAGGAAGCGATTGCCGATGCCATCCAGGCTTACAACACCCGGATGAAGGAGGACGGCAAGGAGGAATATGTGATCCAATACACGGATATCGTTGGACTGATGATGTCCTCCGTAAGTTCCATCATTAATGTAATATCCTATGTATTGATCGCCTTTGTTGCCATTTCCTTAGTGGTTTCCTCTATTATGATTGGAATCATCACTTATATCTCCGTGCTGGAGCGGACCAAGGAAATCGGTATCCTGCGTTCCATCGGTGCCTCCAAGAGGGATATTTCCCGGGTATTTAATGCAGAAACCTTAATCGTTGGCTTTGTGTCCGGCTTGCTGGGCATTGTGATAACGGTCCTTCTGAATCTGCCGATTAACATGATTATCAAGGCTGTCTCCGGCATCTCAGGAGTGTCTGCTGCCCTGCCCCTTGCGGGAGGAGTCATCCTCATTATCATCAGCATGTTCCTGACCCTGCTCGGCGGATTTATTCCGTCGAAGATTGCGGCTAAGAAGGATCCGGTTGTGGCATTACGCTCAGAATAAAGGCATGCGTAGAAGCAGGACAGTGAAAGGCCACCGTCCTGCTTCTGCTAATCTATCCTTCCACTACTACTAACCGCTTTCCTGAACCGCTTCCCTGTATTTGGTAGGAGACACTCCCATATGCTTCTTAAATGCCAAGGAAAAATAATTGGTATCATTATAGCCTACCATCATAGCTATTTTCCCTGTCTTGATACTGGTATTTACAAGGAGGGACTGTGCCTTTTCTATTCTTTTCCTGACTATGTACTCATTGCAGCCTTCTCCCTTTACCCTCTTAAAAAGCCTGGAAAAATAATTCGGCGTTATGTATAAATTTGCTGCAATGCTTGAAACAGATAAGTCCCCGGAAAGGTTCTCATCAATATAGCGGACCGCCTGCAAAATAATTTCATGGCCGTTTAGCTTTTCATTGCCGGAGATCTGGGACAGGAATGCCTTTGTAACCTCCAATGCCTCCTCTTTACTCGCGTGGATTAAGGTTTTTAATACTTCATTCAGCTTATCATCAGCATTTTCCCCTGAATTACTTAAATAGGAAAAGTAAACCGAGGATGCAATTTCAAAGCAGCATTTTCTCACATAATTCACTGTTAAATTATAGGACTCCGTAGCCCTGCCAAAGGTTTCAAATATCCGCAGCACGTATTCCATGTTCGCTATATTCGCATTCATAGTCGCTTTTAATTCCTGGTAAATATCCCTGAAGATATCCGCCCTGCTCTGGGACTGGTAGGATTGGACAATTTCCTTTATGCTTTCCTTCTCATGGCTTAATAAATAAATCGCGTCATTATAAGAAATCATAAGGTTAAAGAAGCCCCTCACCACGCTTCCCATAACAACCTTCGGGCTGATATTATATTCATCCTTTAATATGTTATTTAGTTCCTCGATCTGTTCCACGAGCTCATTTTCATTGCCCTTGTCAAAGAACACCATTACAATTTTTCCGTCATCATCCATAAAGGTGATGCCTGCATTCTGGGCATCTATCATGCTGATGCAGATACAATTAATATGACCATTGTTGTTATTACGATACTGAAGGAAATGAACAAGGTCATTTTCTTATCAAATTTCCAGTGGTTAAACTTTTCCATCCATTTACTCATCCTGACCCCCGCCTTTAACTTTTTATTGTACAGCTTCCCATAACCTATATTACACAATTAAAATACCTTATACAATAAAAATGAATGAAAACGGAATATAGAGGGCGCCTCTTATGATATCACCCCCTATAGGTTGCTTTATCCTTTGATTGCCCCTGCTGTCATACCTTTGACAAGCTTATCCTGGAAGAAAATGAACATAATAATCATGGGCAGGACGCTTAAGGTAAGAACTGCCATAATCATTGGCGTATTCATCGAATACTGCCCTTGAAACTCCCATACTGCCAAGGGCAGGGTGCGGTTTTCAATTGACTGTGTTAACGTATATGCGAAGCTGAACTCATTCCACATGTTAACGCCATTATAAATGGCCAGGGTAGACAGCCCCGCCTTTGACAGGGGAAGCATGATCCTTGTAAACATCATATACTTGTTACAACCGTCTATCTCTGCTGATTCTTCAATTTCTCTTGGAATGCTTTTCATAAAGCTTGTTAAAATAAATACGGAAATCGGTATGCCAAATGCAACATATGGTCCGATTAAGGCCCATATCGTGTCATACATATGGGTCTTCTGTGCCATTTTAAATACGGGGATGAGCGTAATATGAAGGGGAATTGACATACAGGCTACAATTAATGCATAGAGAGGATTTGCCAGCTTAAATTTGAACCTTGCCAGGGGATAGGAAGCACAGGCTGATATCATGAGCAATAAAGCCAGTGAGATTGCCAATACAATAACACTGTTTTTAAAATAATTCCAGAACCCTCCGGTCAAAACCCCGGTGAAATTGCTTAAATTAAGGGAATCCGGCAATTCAAATACCCCTTTTACCAGCATCTCAAATCTTTCCTTAAAGGAATTTATCACCATGAAAATAAAGGGTAAAACAGATACCAGTACATAAAAAGTCGCAAGAATAAAAGCAATTGTCCAAGAGATGATGCTTTTTATTTTACCTCTCTTAATTTCGTCCATTTTACACCTCTTTCCTGCCATTTAACAATTTCATCGTAATCAATGACACCATGGTAATCAAAATAAACATGCCGCCTGCAACTGCGGAACCATATCCCATATTAAAGGTTTTAAAGGATTGCTTATACATATAGGTTGCCATTAACTCGGTTGAGGTTCCGGGACCGCCGCCGGTCATAACATAAATCAAATCAAAATATTTCAAAGAGCCTACCATGGAAAGAATCGCCGCACTTTTCATAGACGGTACTAAAAGTGGTAGCGCAATCTTCCAGAAATATTGTCCCTTCGTTGCTCCGTCAATTCTTGCCGCCTCAAACACATCAAAGGGAATATTCGTATAGGCGGCCATAAAATATACCATGTAAAAAGGCGTAAATTGCCAGCAAATAACTGCAATCACCGTTAACAGCGCTAATTTCGGGTTGCCAAGCAGGTCAATCTTGCCCCCGCCGAACCAGCCTGAAATAGTACTGACAATACCTCCGTTCGTTGCTAAAGCATATGTAAATAAAAAGCCGATTGCGACAGAAGACATTAATAAAGGAATGAACCACAAAACCTTATATACATTCAACTTCTTTCCGCCAAAATCTAAAAATGTTGCCAGCGCCAGGCCAATCGGTATCTGGACACTGATTGACAGAACCATAATGACCAAATTATTCCTGAAAGCAACCCAAAACTTGCCATCCTGCACTAAAGCCACCCAGTTTAATACCCCTATAAATTCCTTATCTGCTGAAATTCCATTCCATTTATATCCGCTCGTAATAAATGTATCTAAAATCGGATAAAAGATGAAAATAACCAACAATATCATTACCGGTGCCAAGAATACTGCAGCCGCCCTGTTGGTAGTCCGTTGCCTTTGCCGCTGCAGGGAAAGCCCGCTTCCTTCCATTCGCAAATACCTCCTTTGAAAGGACCCGGTGTATAGCATAAATGCACCAGGTCCTTTTTTAATCAGGCTATGTTACAATCCTTCATAATGCCGATTATTATTTAGACTTATTATATTCTTCCATCGCTTTCTGTAACTGGGCTGCTGCATCCTCCGGGGTCATCGTTAATCCAAAAATCTCCTGGCAGGTGTCCAGGTGAACCTGTGCTACTGCCGGCGGCAGATACTGGTCATACCATAGTTGTGTGGAAGAAGCACTATTTGCTGCTGTCAAAATATCCTTTGTAACAGGATCCGTAATTAAATCGCCCACATTTTTAACCGGCGGTATTTTACCTTTATCAACCATTAATTGGACCGTATCATCATTTGCATAATAGGTTACAAATTCAAATGCAGCTTTTAATTTATCACCGGTACAATTAAAGGAAATAAACTGGTCGCCGACTGTTCCGATCTGGATGGATGCGTCAGCAGATGCCCCGTCTACTGCCGGGAATGAGAACCAGCCGATTTTTTTATAAAAATCAGGGCTGTCTGCCTGGAAGGTTCCTGTGTACCAGGAGCCGCAGCATAGCATTGCAGCTGATTCCTGATACATTAATTGTTTTGCCTGCCCGTCATCCTCGCTTAAGGAGTTAACGCCCTCCGGGAAATATCCTTTTTTAACCCACTCCTGGATCTTCTGCCCTGCATAGAGAAAGCTTTCCGCTTCAAAGCTTCCGCTTCCGTCAACTGCTTTCTGGAAAGGCTCCAGTCCACCTTTCCGGGCTGCTAAATTCATAAAATACATGGATCCTGTCCATTTTGAACTATTGGCCAAAGCAAATGGTGTAATTCCGTTTTGGACAAACACCTCACATATTTTTTCCAGCTCGGAAATGGTCTTGGGAACCTCCAGGTCATATTTTTCAAACATTTCTTTATTATAAAACACACCCGAAATAGAAACATTAATAATAGGTACGGAATAAATTTTTCCATCGTATGAGGCTTGCGCAACTGCCGCATCCATAATTTTATCCGGAAGCTGGCTTGCATTAAACAAATCATCAATTGGTTGGGCAAAACCTGATTTTATATACTCATTCATCGGTCCGCCTGACCAAGAGGTATAAATATCCGGGCATTCTCCTGAGCTCATTGCTATAACAAGTTTTTCCTTGTATGTATCATTCTGTGTCGGAACCATTTTAATGGTATAACCTGATTTCGTATTTTTATTAAACTGGTCTACTGCATATCCCATGATGTCTTTGTCCGGACTTTCTGTAGCGATATTCCAAAATAATATTTCCTTGCTTTCCCCCGATGCCGCCTTTGAATCCCCCGAATCCGCTGCCGGATCCTTTTTCTCTGTTGCCTCCCCGCTGTCAGTTGAGCTTGTGGTCTGATTTCCTGAATTCCCGCAGCCAACGAATAGAGAAGCAACCATTGTAAGACTTAACACGATACCTAATGCCTTTTTTTTCATACCTTTCCTCCTTGCATAGATTTTTTACTACACTAACGATTATTTAGCCGTTAGGCCAATCAATATCGGATGTGAAATGCTCTGTACTTCACACTAACGAACATTTGCCCGCAAGGCCACTCAATGTCGGATGTGAAATGCTCTTCATTTCGCACCAACGAACATTTAGCCGCCAGGCTATCCAATGCCGGATGTGAAATATTCTGTATTTCACATTATTATAATAGCATCGATTGATAATGATTAAAATTTAATAAAGTGTCTTTCTTATATAATAATCTTACCGCATTTTCTTGATATTTCCATATAAAAAAAGAACCGCTGCAAAAACTGACTTGCTTTTACAGCGTTTTTTCCAAAAATCCTTTTTTCATTATCAAATATCCAAATGTAAATATTCTTTAGGTGAACATCCCACAATCATGCGGAAATTCCTATGAAAAGTGCGAAGATTCGAATAGCCGCATCGCTCCGCCACCTCTGAAACGGATATCTGCTGCTCTTTTAATAAATTACATGCCTGGGCGATCCGGTAATTGTTGAGATAATCCGTAAACCGCATTTCTGTCATCCGTGTAAATAATTTAGACAAATAAGCATAGTCATACTGCACTGCCCTTGAAATGGCTTTTAATGAACATTCCATACCGTAATGCGTATCAACATAAGCAAAGATTTGCTGAAGCAAGGCTGTTTGGGAATTACTGTTGGCCGGCTCCATGCCCGTCATCTTAACCAGCTCGTCACAGATATGGTATAGCAGGCTCTTCTGGGCATAAATTGATTTGCAGTTAAAGAAATCCGGTTCATTTTCCAAATGAATCACATTATTCTCCGGTATACAATCCCGGTGGGCTGTATAGAATCCGCCTATGATTTCCGGGGCAAACAATACAACATGAATCCTGCACTCGTCTGCCACTGAAAAATGATGGATTTGATTACAAAAAACAAATGCCAGATCCCCCTTCGTCATTATATATTGCTTCTTCTCAACCTGCAGGATAAGCCTTCCCTCCACGATGTAGATCAGCTCATATGCCCGGTGCAGATGCGCCGGAAAGGGCTGATTATTCATCTCATTCACCCGGAAAAAATCTTTTCCCTTCATTCCATGATGCTCAAAAAAGAAAAACATAACAAACCCTCCCCTCCGGTTTCCTCCAACGTCTGCTTTCCTCTAATATAATATAACACGAATTTTATCTCACTTTCCACAACAATTTGCATTGTAATACACATCACAGTTCAAATATAATGCAGATATCATTAAACAATATCAGGAGGCAAAACCTCCCCGCAGAAAAAGGAGGCAATGCTTCCTAAAAAAACAAGGAGGCAAAACCCCAAAAAAAAGGAGGCAAAGCCTCCTAAAAAAAAAAGGAGGCTTATAAAAAATGGCTCGTACATATCATGTTGCAAAAACCGGCTCCGATTTAAATTCCGGCTCCAAAGCGGCTCCATTTCTTACAATCAACGCTGCCGCCACCGTCGCACGGGCGGGAGACACAATTATTGTCCATGAAGGAACCTACCGCGAATGGGTAAAGCCTGCTGAAGGCGGACTGAGCAATACCCGCCGTATTACTTATCAGGCTGCCGATGGTGAAAAAGTAATAATCAAAGGTTCCGAGCAGGTGACAAGCTGGGAGCTGGTAGAAGGTACCATCTGGAAGGCAGTTCTGCCAAACACCATCTTCGGTGATTATAATCCTTTCGCTGAAACCGTATTGGGTGACTGGCTTGTCCTTCCACTGGGACGCTCGGCTCATCTGGGTGATGTCTATCTGAACGGCATGTCTTTCTATGAGGCGGAAAGCTATGATGCATTAAAAAGCCCTGTCATCCGTACCGAAATATTGGATCACTGGACAAATGAAATCACAGCAGTAAAAAATCCGGTACAGACCAAATATTTATGGTTTGCTGAGGTTGATAAAAAAAGCACTACTATTTATGCAAACTTTCATGAATCAGATCCAAACCAGGAGTTGACAGAAATCAATGTGCGCAAGTGCTGCTTCTATCCAGAGCGGACAGGTGTGGACTATATCACTGTCAGCGGCTTTGAAATGGCCCAGGCAGCAACCCCTTGGACACCTCCCACAGCAGATCAGCCGGGGCTGATCGGTCCAGGCTGGAGCAAGGGCTGGATCATCGAAAACAATATCATTCATGATGCCAAATGTAGTGCCATCAGCATCGGAAAGGAAGCCTCTACCGGCAATAACTTCCGTACCTTCCGCAAGGATAAGCCCGGGTATCAATATCAGCTGGAGTCCGTTTTTACCGCCTGCAAGTATGGCTGGTCTAAGGAAAAAATCGGTTCCCACATTATCCGGAATAATACGATTTATGACTGCGGCCAGAACGGAGTAGTCGGTCATTTGGGATGTGTATTCAGCGAAATCCACCATAACCACATCTACAATATTGCGGTGAAAAGAGAGTTTTACGGATATGAGATTGCCGGCATCAAGCTTCATGCCGCTATCGATGTGCAAATCCATCATAATCACATTCATGACTGCTCCCTCGGCACCTGGCTGGATTGGCAGGCACAGGGAACCAGAGTCAGCAAGAACCTTTATTATCAAAATAACCGGGATCTCTTCATCGAAGTGAGCCACGGCCCATTTTTAGTTGACCATAACATCCTGGGTTCCCCATATTCACTGGATAACCATGCCCAAGGCGGTGCTTATGTGAAAAACCTGATTGCCGGAAAAATCCTCTGCAAAAAGATGCTCAACCGGGCGACTCCTTACCATGCCCCCCACAGCACGGATGTCACTGGATATGCCATGGTCTACGGTGCTGACGACCGTCTATATCAGAACATCTTTGTCGGCGGCCGGACAGCTGATCCTGTGGGTACCTCTATCTATGACAGCTGTACTGCTTCACTGGACGAATACATTGATGAGGTAGAGAAAATCAACAGGGAAACCCCGGGGGACCTGGAAATCTTTGAAAAGATAGAACAGCCTGCTTATGTTTCTGAAAACACCTATATCAACGGTGCAAAGGCTTTTCATAAAGAGGAATGCAAGCTGGAATATGCCGACTTTAATGCAGATTATTCCATCGTGAATGATGATGGCACTGTGTATTTAAATATTACTCTTCCGGAGGATTTTAAAGGCTTCACCCATGCTCCCCATAGTACCTATACATTGCCAAGAGTCCGTATCGTTGATGCAGATTTTGAAAATCCCGACGGAAGCCCTCTCGTACTTGATTCTGATTATTTTGATGCACCGATTAGTGGTAGGACGGTATGCGGCCCTATTGAGATTTTAAAGGCGGGTAAGAACAGAATTAGGATTTGGTAAAAAACAATCAGGATATCCCTGACGAAACGCCATCCCCCACATAAACACCTCAGAAGTATGTAAAAAGCCTGCCAAATCTTACAGAATTTATCCCTTGATATCTGTAAGGTTTGGTAGGTTCTTCATTTTTAAACATAAATGAACCGCTGCAAAACTGTCTTTAGTTTACAGCGGTTCTTGCTATAACCAGGATAACAAATATTTCCTCCATGTCCTACACAAAGATTTGCGGTTTTTCAATGATTCCCATCGGTCTTATTTGATATTCGTATGTCCAATTTTCGCCTTCTGTTCTCCAAAGAAGCGGAAATGATCTGCAATCGTCTTCTTTACAAGCGTCATGTAAATGTGATAATGTATTAAATCTATTTCCATATAATATAAGCACTATTTCATGTTTCCCGTTTGTTAGGTTTGTAAATAGGAACTCAAATGGAGCTTGGATAATGCACTGACTTTGTTTAACTCCATCAATTTCTATTCCAACACAGGATCCCCTGTATTTAGGAATATGAATTCTCAAGTTTCCACTTGGACAATCAATATCAAATATGTATCTGATATTTCCACCATAAAAATCAAATCCTTGCCCTACAAGATTTTCAAAAGAAACCAGATCCTTTTTTTCGCCTATTTCAAAAGCATCCTTCTTTACATGTACAGAAAAATCTCCAAGCAGATACATAGCCTCCAAGTTGGTATTTTCCCGATATTTAATTTTTGCCTCAAGAATATTCGTTCCTTGATGTAATTTTCCCAAAAAGATTTTGTATATTTCCTGATCAATATACCAGCCTACGACTGTTTTATTCACAGGTTGTCCATTTAAAAAGAGACTGGTATTTTCAACTTCTTCCAGTGCTAAATATACATTTTCTAAATTACATGCACTTTCAATTGAAAATCTTAAGTTCAACTGGTGTTCTTCATCCTTGTTTATGTATGAATACGGTTGTGCCATGTTAAAACTTCGGGCTCTGTACCCAAGCTTTTTTCTCATCTTTTCATCAATTTTAAGGATTTCCTCTTTATCCATATAAGTTTCATCATCTACCGAATACTCTGCCTGATCCAAAAGTGCAACATTATATTCCTCAAGACTATATCTAACCTTATCTGGTACGGCTGCTTTTTGGCTTTGATTACATACGTTTCCTGGTAATAATTGTACTTCTTCGTCCTTTGTTAAAATAAGCATTAATGAATTTCCTTCATATATCTTACATTTCACTTCAGTAAAATCACCCTGGCAACAGCTCTCTGTTTTTACATATTTATTCTGATAGGTGTCATACTCTGCTACATGATAATTTCCTTTTACCCTGATTGTTGTTTCTTTCAATTCTGGGTTATCTTTATCAAGCGGCTTTTCGATTGATGCTAAAAACAAAATTTGGTCTTTTCCACATCTTTTTAATTGATGAATAAAGGCATCATCTATTGATCCATCCGTATTCAAATACAGGACTTCTCTATATTTTTCCACACTTTCAAGTAATGCACTCTTTGTATATGAAATTACTTTACCTACACCATCCAACACACTCTCTCTTTTTTTACCATCAACAAATTGTGGCTTGTTACCCCAAATTATTACCTCTCCCCCATTTCTTTCAAATTTTTTAAGGATTTCAATGGATGTAGCTCTGATCCCACAAATTGCAGGAAGAATAATTACATCATATTTCATATTTCCAAATGTGTTATCATTATCTGTATACAGTTCCTGTAGCAACTCTTCATCAAGATAATCAAAATCGATACCATTACACAGTAACCATTTAGTCACGTTCTGGAAATCTTGATCTAATTTTTTTCTTCTTTCTTCCGTTTGTTTATCTGGACCAAACAGTAACCAATAACTCTCAATAGGATGGAGCACTGCAACATGCACCACCGGCTTTCCCTTTTCAAGAAGCATGTTAACCCTTGCAAAATGATCTTCCAATACCTTCATTTGTTTTGCCCATGGTGCTTGATATGAAATGCTTGCCGGAAAATCCCGCTTTGCTTCTCCTTTCAGCGACATCAAAGATAAATGGGGAACACGCTTATTTATTCCGAGCGCTGCCTGCCAATCTGACTGAAATTTGTAATCCCTTAACTCGAAAGCCCAGTTTGTCACACCATATTCTTCTGATGTCGCACCTGCCTTAGCATACTGATGAACGATAGATTGAATCTGTTTTGCTGTAGTAAGAGCAACTTCATCGAACAAGAGATCCATCCCAGGTAAGTCCATATCCCGATACATCCTCATCAGATCCCCATCAGAGCGATTTTGTTCAAAGAGTGTTTCTTCATAAAGATAATGTCCTGTAAATGAAATATTATTTTCTTCGCACCAAGTACCAATATTCCTGGAATAGGATTCTTCAAATAAATCAGCAAGAATCTTATGAAAAGCATATCTTATTGTTCTATCATTATTTTCCATTTCCCAAAATAGTACTGGCAAATTGTCAATCAGATTAACATGATATTTCTGAATACATTTTTCTTGAATATTCCATGTCCAAGGCATAAACAAATCTTCTTTGTCAAAAGGCGTTTTTAAATTTGTTTTAAAAATCATATGAGGTTCGTCTGTAAAAATAGAAGGAATCCATTTTCCAAAATCTTTACCAAAACGCTCTTTATACTTCTGATATGAAGTGCCAATAAAACTGTCTATCGCATCTTTATTCAAGACATCAACATAAGCTCCTCCGTTATACCATGTATGAGGTGGATTTTCTTCGATGTACGCATACCACTTTGTACCTTTTGCTTTTGCAGTTGCGTCAATTATATTGTATTCAACCAGGTACCCATTACTGTCTAAAACCACATCATAGACAGCGATTAATTTGCCCACGTTAGTTCTTACGCCTACGGCGAAATTAGCTTTATATATAATTTTTTCCTCTACTATTGATTCTTCATATGGAACCGTAGTTAATAAGAGGTGTACTGCCCGAAACTTTTTCTCTTTTGTAACAATTCCACTACCATACCCGGAAGGCCATCTGTCTTCATCGTACAAGCAAATAAGCATATCTTCTTCTTTTGCTTTCTCTATAGAGAATTCCATCATATCCAGGAACTGGTCAGACAAATATGGTACTTCCAAGCCTACTCTTGAATGAATATGACAACCACCAAACCCCATCTCTTTTAACGCTTTAATCTGGAATTCCAGTCCGGCTTTGTCCAGACTGGAATTCCATGCCCAAAAAGGAGCTCCACGATATTCTTTTGACGGGTTTTCCAATTTATCCAAATCTATCATTTGTTTAACCCTTCACTAATTTTAATATACTAAACTTATCTGTAATTACATCAGAGCCCAAAATTACAATCAGGAAAACTCCAAGCACAATGTTCTGTACTGCATCTGAAAATCCTAATGCAATAAATCCATTAAAAATAATGGTAATAGAAAATGCACCTACTAGGATTAACAATGGCATGCATTCAACGTATTTTCTCAAATGTCTCCCAAGAATTACACACATAATTGGTTCAAATATCATGGCCATGGAAGTCATTTCAATCCCTGCTGTAATTGAGCCTGAGTAGCAGATATACAATAGTGCCACAAAGGTACAGAATACTCCTGTTAAAACGATGGCGTAAAATTTTGTTTTGTCCGCATCAATTCCAAGATTCTTACACATTTTTTCATCATTACCTACTGCAGTTATGTGATTACCAATTCTTGTTCTGTAATACAGGATGTAAGCAAATACACCAACCGCAAGCGTAATTATCACATTAAATGGGTATGATGCTATAGAACTTTGCGCAGCACTGATTCTCAAGTATCCGGAACTTCCTACAAGTTTAGATCCAGCGACTTCAAAAACCATTAATATTCCAATTGAAATAACCATACATGGTATCTTCAACCATCTATACAATGCTGCCATCAAAGTGGATACAAACATAGCACCTAAAAAGCATCCCAAAATAAGCCCTGCCACTCCAATATACTGTGACAGCATTCCTCCGGCAATTGCTGCAAAAACTGCTCTCGCACCAATGCTAAAGTCCATTAGTCCTGCATCCATTACTACATACATTCCAAGCGCCATCATCATCGGAATCATACTCTGGCTTATCACAATCGGCAAACTATGCACACCAAAGCCTGGCGATATAATGGAAAATACTATAAAGAGTAATACCGGCATTGTTATTAATTTAAAAATATTAAACACACTTTTATTCATATTATTTAAATCCTTTTTGTATTATATATTAGATGTATATTTTTTAATAATTTCAATTAATGACTCCAGAGTTAAATCAGGGTTATTAGCCTTGTCCAATGTAGAAGAAATAAAGTCTTCATCATAATATAACGTTGTAGCGTCACCAAATCTCTCTGTCCAAGTATTTGCGGTATCAATATCATTAATGCTTGACATTGGGAATGCTATACTAACTGGTTCTTCAGAAATTGGTGTTCCTTTACACTGGTTTGCCAGAATCATTGTGATGATGTAAGGATCATATCCCCAACTAATCAGACCCGCACTTGATACTAAGCAATCCTTTTCAAATAATTCCGGCATTGTATCCGGGAAATCGATGGTAGCTAATTTTACTGAATCACTTTTACCTGCATCTTCAATAGCTTTTGCTACCGCTTCATGCATACCAGCTCCAGTTGTTCCTACAACAAAGATTGCATCCAACTCACTATAAGCGGATAAAAAGCTCTCTGCTGCTTTTGTTGCATCAGATGCCTGAGTCAATGCCCTCGCTTCAGCAACAATTTTCATGCCCAATTCATTACAAGCCTGCTGTGCGCCTGCTTCACGACGGTCTGTTGTTGTATTTCCCTTTGCTTGTGAAATAATAGCAACGTTTTTAATGCCTCTTTCATTCATATCAGCCATTACCTGATATCCAGCCTGTTCCTCATCTTCGTAGCAGTTTCCAATATAGTAATCAGAAGCTGTAATATAATCTATTACTTCCTGGTCTAAAATTGTTCTAAATGTGATTCCCCAATATACTCCTGCTTCTTCACACATAGCACATACAGATGTTAATACTGCGTCTGATGGTGGGGAGAAAATAATACCATTGGCACCTGCTGCAATCTGGTCTTCTACGAACTGTATTGTCGCATCCGTAGATGCTCCAACACCACCTTGGAATACTACTGTTCCACCCATATCCCCTACCATAGTAGTTATATTGTTACTCATTAAACTAAACATTGTTGACCCACTATCAGGTAAACCAACAGCAAGCTTAAATGATTTCCCTGTTGTTTTGGACACTGTCGTATCCTCATTTGTTTCTGTAGTAGAAGCGTTCGTACTTTCTTTTGTTCCATTAGATGCCGCAGTGCTTCCACATCCTGTCAGATATCCCACAACCATTGCTGCAGTCATAATAACTGCTAATAACTTTTTCTTCATTTTTATCCTTCTCCTTTTTTAATAATAAAAGTGTGTTATTTTATTACAACCATATGTTTACGGTCAAATGAAATTGCAACTGCTATCAAGAATACAATTCCCTGGATTAACTGTTTATCCCGGGAAAGCAATCCCATTAATGTCATACCGTTTGCTAAAAATGCCATTGTAAAACTTCCTATGAGTACGGATCTAAACTTTGCTGCTGAACCACCTGACAATGGTAAGCCGCCAAGTAACGCTGCACACCAAACGTTCATCATAAGATCACTGCCAGTTGTCGCCGATGCTGTTCCTGTACGAATAAGACTAAAAAATCCTAAGGCACCCATTGCAAAACCCATATTAATAAAAGTCATATACTTTACTCTTCTTACTGATACACCACATAATCGGGCAGCTTCCGCACATGACCCGACAGCCCGGCATTGTTTTCCGTATGCTGTAAAATTGAAAAGATAAATACCAATTAGAACTATTATCAACATTGCTGTTATTTTTAACGACATTGTATTCCAGGAAAGCATATACTTTGGAGCTGATAATGTTCCTCCATCAAGAATCAAAACTAAGATGCCACTAAATATCGACTGCGTTGTCATGGTTGCAATTAAGGAACCCAACTTCATATCTGCATGAACGAAACCATTAAACGCCCCAAATATTCCACCAACCAATATAGCAACTGGTAACGCCAAAAACGGGGAAATTTTTGCTACAACTGCCGCGCAAGTGCAACTCACAGCCATTACGGTTCCCATTGATAAATCCAGATTACCAACAGACATAATAAAAGAAAACGCCACTGTTGCAATTAAAATGAAAAAACTACTATTAATAACAGCCATAATATTTTTTGTCTGAAAAACTTTTCCACCTGTTATAATTTGAAAGAAAAGAACAACACCAATCAAACCAAGCAGCGGGAAAAGTGTCTTAAAATTTACTTTCTTCAAGAAATCCATATTTTTACCTCGTTTATACCATATAATTAATTAGTTTATTTTCAGTCAAATCATCTTCCCTGACGAAAATGCCACTGTTTTGTCCATTTTTGAGAACAACGACCCGATCACACATACCAATAACTTCCGGTAACTCTTCCGAGATAAGAATAATGCTTTTCCCCCGATTCTTTAAATCTGTCAAGAGCTTGTAGATACTTGCTTTTACACCGATATCTATTCCTCTGGTAGGACAGTCCAGAATGAAAATGTCGGCACCAAATCCAAGCCATTTGGCAATAGCAACTTTTTGCTTATTTCCTCCAGATAATTCAGAAACATATTGGTCAATATTCTGCATTTTTACATCGAGCTTAGTTGTCCACTCTTCAACAAATTTTCTTTCCTTCGTTGGCGAAACAAACGTATTTTTCGCAATTATCTTATAAGATGGTAAAGCCACATTATCCCTGATTGGCGAATTAACAAATAAAGATTCTTGATCTCTATTTTTTCCGATATATGCTATCTTTTTCTTCATCGCAACACTTGGGCTATATATCTGTTCATTTTGACCATCAACAACCTTTCCCTTTTTTATATGTATTGCTCCAAAAGCTGCTTTTCCAATATCATGCATTCCGCTATCTGCCAAACCACCGAATCCAAGAATTTCACCTTTATGAAGCTCGAATGATACATCTTTTAGATTTGAAGTTGTGATATTTTCTGCTTTTAATACTATTTCATCACCGTAGGATGACTTTGTATCCTCACGATAATAGTTGTCCGTGATTGTACGTCCAACCATAAGGCTTTTAATTTTTTCAGGAGAATATTCTTCCTTTTCTAATGTCCCGATATAGTCTCCATCTCTTAAAATGCTTAACCGGTCACATTTACTCATCATTTCATCAATATCATGCGAAATGAAAATAACACTTTTTCCCTCTTTCTTCATGTTTTCCATCATAGTATACAGAATATCTCTTCCATTCTGACTAAGTGCAGTGGTCGTTTCATCGACAATCAAAATCTGTGGATTCAGGTTGGCTGCCCTTGCAAGTTCAACAAGCTTGCCATCCTCAAAACTTCTATTCTTTATTTTGTCTTTAACATCAATCTCAGTAACCCCTATTTTTTTTAATACTTCCCGGGCCTTTTCAAATATCAACTTATTATTTAGTATCCCATGTTTGCAAAACTCTTTTTCATTCCCAATAAACACATTATGTGCAACAGACAAATTATCAAACGTTGCTTTTTCTTGGAGAATCATGCATATACCTTTTTCATTTGCTTCTACACTATTTTGTATTGAATAAGGCTCTCCATGAAATAAAATTCCACCACTATCTGCCGGCTGTATACCTGCAATGATAGATGTTAGTGTTGACTTTCCTGACCCATTTTCACCTATGAGCCCTAGAATTTCACCACTTTTAAGTTGCAATTGAACACCTTTTAAAGCTTTGGTGATTCCAAATGATTTTTTCATATTGTCAACACATAACAAATAGTTCTCTGCTTCCATTAAAGCTCTCCTTCCTTTAAAATTATTATAGTTCTATTTTATCGGAATGAATTGAACTTTCAATGTAACTATTCTTATGTTTTGTTTACTTTTTGCATCTTTTTCTATTTTCCATTTATTTTTTTATATATTTTGTTATAATCAATATATCGTTAAAACCCGTAAGGAGAAATGTTTATGAAACAAAATCGTGAAATCAAAGTGCTTCTTGTAGATGATGACCAGTTAGTTCTAGATGATTTGATCAGATCAATAAATTGGAAAAAGGAAGGCTTTCATATTGTAGGAACAGCAACTAATGGTAAGCGGGCTTTATCCCTATTTAAAGCCTTCCATCCGCAAATAGTAATAACCGATGTGATTATGCCTATTATGAACGGAATTGAACTAATAAAAGCAATAAAAAGCATCAGTGATAAAACTGAATTTCTTATTCTATCCTCATATGATGAATTTGATTATGCAAAATCAGCAATGAGTCTTGGCGTCACAGATTATCTTTTAAAGATGGAACTGACTCCGGTGCTCATGACAAACATATTACTTGAAATTTCTAGCAAACTTGAAAACGAGCAAAAAACGTTTTCACTGCATCAGCAGCTTCTTTTACAGGAATACATGAAACATCGGGATATTGCCAGTACTATTTTTGATTCAATTTTGCACAAAAAATACAACTTTTATTTTATAGGTTGGTCTGATACTTACAAATATCAGGTATTTAATCAGCATCCTTTAAAAACAGCTTCTCAACAAACCATAGAAAACATATCCAAAGTTTTGCATCTGGGCGACCGGGATTTAATTTTTGCAAATGACCATTACGTCCTTATTGGATATGTACCATCAAAGCTTTCTAATTCGTCAAGCTTACATTTAAAAGCTTTGCGTGATTCGTTACCTTTGCTGGCCAATTCTGCAAAAGTTTTTTATACAAATAATGCTTGCAGCATTAAGCATTTTCGAACCATATATGAAGAAACTCTAAATGTATGTAATTTCGAACTGCTTTTTTCAGAAGATAGTTGTATTTCTTTGGATGAAATCTATTCAAATATGGAACATAAGCATACCCAACCTATTTCCATCGAATCCACTACCATCGCACAATTATATTCAAAATCATCTACTGAAGAAGCCATAAAAGAGTTCTTAGATAAACTGTATTCCTGCAAACAAACTGAGCCATTTATCTCACTATATCATTATACGAATACTCTTACAGGTCAAAAAGAGTTTACCTTAAACATGTTCACTGGTTTTGATTCTTTTTGCTCTTTCATTATTGATGCTTTTCATACACTGCTTACACAGCAATATGATTCAATTCCAGCGTATTCTGCACATGTCAATAAAGCAATTGCTTTTATTGAATCTAATTTTGCAAACTCAACCCTGTCAACTGAATCAATTGCCGATAATCTTGGTATCAGTTGTGGTCGCCTAAGTGTATTATTTAAAAAAGAAACCGGAAAAACACTTGTTGAGTATATAACAGATTATCGTATACAGCATGCCACCTGGCTCCTTCTGAATTCAAATAAAAAAATATATGAAATAGCCTCTGCAGTAGGATATAATTCATCACAATACTTTAGCCAGATTTTCTTACATAAAACAGGAAAAAAACCTTTAGATTACAGACAGTCTTCTATAACCACTATTACCATTGGAGAATAATATTATGACTACTTACACTAGTATTTTAACCAAACGCCTCACAAAAGAAGTTCTTCGGAAATACTTTCTGTTAATGATTCTTTTTTTCTTTTTCTTAATTGTTACAATTTGTCCGGTACTTAGTTTAAATGAAAATATAAAGAATGAAGAAAATACAAATTTTATAGCTACCCAGTATGAACAAACACTCAACTCAATCGAATCACAAATGAGTTCTCTTGTGTCCAATTCAGAGATTTCTCGATTGTTAAAAGAATATAAGCAGCCCACTCCCCAGTCCTCTGCTCTTATAGAACAAGAATTACAACAATATATTTCTTCTTTTAGGCAGGTTCATTATTGTATGATAGAATCCCCAAACGGAACCTTATTTAGTTCTTTTTCAAATGGAGCTAGTCCAGCATCTTTATTATGCCAACAGGATCCTTATTACCAGGAATTAAAAGAATCAAAATACTATAATTATTATTCACGGATTTATACCCCTGGAGATTTTGCATCAGATGAATACATCTCGGATTTTGGAAATACTGTTTTTTCTGCAAAAAGCATCAATGAAGATGGTTCACGATATATTTTTACATTATTTTATAATGTGGACAACCTAATTGCCAACTGTGAATCAATTCAAGTCCGTACCTTTAACTCCTACTTCATAATGAACCGTAGAAAAGATACTATTTATAGTTCTTTAGACCAAAGAATTAATCCTTATTCCGAAAATATTTTAAATACTATTAATTCTCAAAGCGGCCAGATCTTAACTATAAATGGCATATATTATTATAGAAACATTAGCTATTTTGGCTGGACAATTATCACTTATATGTCTTGGTTTGAATTTTTTTCTAGCCTCTATCCTATTATTGGTATCCTTTTATTGTGTTTTCTTCTTATTCCATTGTTTTTTTATAAGCTCATTGTGTCCTTGAACAATCAATATTTAGAACCTTTATCTGTTTTAACAAATCAAATTTCCCAATATTCAGCAGGACAAAATATAAAAACAAATATAAAAACCGGGGATGAAATTGAAATTTTAAGTTATTCCATAGACAAGATGATTGAAAAAATCAATGCACAGATTGAAGATATTAAACAGCAGGAACGGCAAAACTGTGTTACTCAGTACTCTCTGCTCGCAACACAGATTGATCCACATTTTATTTACAATACACTTAACATTATTAATATTTTAGCACGTCAAAATGGGCAGGATGATATCCTCGCTATTAATACTGCATTATCTAAAATATTAAGAGAACGTTTTAGTGTAAAAGCAACGATTTTTGATAATCTTGAAAACGAAATAGATACCATAAAACAGTACTGTACTATTATGAAATATCGTTATCAAAATCATATTTATGTTGACATAAATGCTGAATCCTCCCTCTTGTATCATAAAATTCCAAAGAATCTGCTATTGCCGATAGTAGAAAACTCTTTTTATCATGGTTTATCAAATGAGGATGGCATTTTTCAGGGTAATATTGATATTTCCATATATTCAATTAAAGATAAAATCATTATAGAGATCAGTGACAATGGTAAAGGAATTCCTCCAGAGAAGTTACAATATTTCAAAGAGAATCAATTTAAGAGTCCAGATGTAGACCGAACACATATTGGTCTCTCAAATGTATATCAGCGTCTTGGTTTTATCTATAAAGATTGTTTTTCATTCGACATTTCAAGTTCCCTTGGTCATGGCACTACTTGTAGTATTACCATTCCTTTTAAAGACGACGAATTATAACTGACATCTAATTTTTAGTAGAAAAGAGCCTCTTATCCAACTCTTTTCTACTAAATTGCAATATGCAGAGACCAGGATCCCCCGGTATAGGAATAATATAGGCGTTAGCGAAACGCAATCCGCCTCATAAACACCTCAACCACATGGTAGAGCAATGGCAGAATATCATAAAAATAGAAAGCAGTGGAAAACACATTATATACCCGGGAAATTATAACCTTGGAGCCTAATTTAGATATTGGCTTTGCAGAGGTGATATTATATGCTGATCGCCCACACCTTTAAGGAGAAAGGGTATTTACTGCGCTTCCAACGCCTGTTGTTTGAGCTTATGTATCAGCTATACCATAATTTTTCTGTACCTCTCACAAGTGAGAATGACGAAAAGGACACTAAAATTATCAGCGCCTAAAGAAGAACCGCTGCAAAACTTTATCTTTGTTTTACAGCGGTTCCTGATATAGCTATTTAACTATCTCTTACGCATCTCTTGATAGGTAGTTCCTTCCTTTATGGCATCATTAATGGCAACCATCTTAGATGTATCACCAATGAGTATCGCTCCTACCAGCTTTTCCTTCAGGAAATAATACTTCTCATATAGCTTTTTCTCTTCATCCTTATATTCAATGGATTGATATAATTGATCCTGCCGCTTTCCATTGTCCCCTGCTGCATAAAGGGCTGTATTCATGCCCTCGAAGGTCAGGGCTGCGGGAACCTGCTCATATTCCAGGGAATCGCCGGCGGCATTGGCACCTGCTACCCTGCCCATCTCAATTGCCTGTGGCCAGATGGCATAATTTACCCCATTATATACAGCACAATCACCGCAGGCGTAAATATCCTTTATGCTTGTCTCCATTTTTTCATTAACAAGGACTCCACGGTCAACCGCGATGCCTGCCTGGCTGGCAATACCCGTATTGGCCCTGACACCGCAGGAGATAATGACCAGGTCGGCAGGGTAGATCTCTCCGCTTTCCAGCTCCACCCCTGACACAGCCTCATCCCCGGTAATCTCTACAATCTTAGCGTTGATACCGAAGGAAATCCCCACTCCCTGGATAATCTCACCAATGAGGGCTCCTGCCGCATCATCCAGCTGACGGACCATAAGCTTGTCGGCCACCTCAAGCACCGTGACATTTGCAGATTTACTCATCTCCCAGGCTGCCTCAAGGCCTAATACGCCCCCGCCGATGACGACCACATTCTTCACATCCGGCTTCATTTCCCTGATCTTATCTACATCAGCCATGTTACGGATTGCAATTACCTGGGGCTTATCCGATCCGCTAAAGGGCGGAATAAAGCATTCCGCACCAAGGGCATAGATGCATTTATCATATTTGATCCGGGTCTGGTCAGCTAATATGACCTGCTTTTGCTCCGTATCGATCCCTTCGATCTGGGTGCTTAATAGATTCTGGATCTTATTCTGGAGATACCAGCCTTCCTCATGGATGGCTATTTCCTTTGCATCCTCAAGGGTGCTTAAGGCTTTCGTCAGCATGGGACGGTTATAGCTTAATACTGCTTCATTGGAAATCATGAGGATGGAGGCCGTCCCGTTCCGCTCCCGTATGGCTTCCGCGGCACTGATTCCCGCTGCCCCGTTCCCCAGGATGACAAATACCTCATCCGTATTCTTCTTATATTCTACTTTCTCCTCTTCATAAGGGACGAAAAATTCTCTGCCTACGCCGCATACCGGGCAGTTCTCCAGCGAGGAATCAAAAATCTCTCCGCAGACCACGCATTTTACCAGGCTCCTGCCCCCCTTTGGCTGGATGTCCTTACCATTCGATGTATCCATGTTATTCTATTACCTCCTTCGTCATACGCTAATCATGCCTTATTATATATTATTTTTTTCTATTTTTCCAGGATATTGTATTTTATTGACATGTTTTTTCTATGGGGCTACTGTTGCAATATCCGCTTTCGCAGGAACCATGTGGCTCTCCCTGTCCTAAGCCCTTACATACCTCATGTAGGACTTCAATAAATTTCTGTGCTGTCAGGGTCTTCGTCCGTTTCTTGTTATAGATCAAATTATAAGGATAGTCATATCTAAAATTCCTCACCGTCAGCTCCTTCAGCAGCCCAAGCTCAAGCTCTGCCTTGACGGCATAGCAGGGCATGATCGATATCCCCAGGTTTGCAGCCACAGCCTGCTTAATCGCATCGATGCTCCCAAGATGCATGCCGATATTCTCCCGCAGCTTTGCCTGCTCCGTAAATAGCTTATAATCGGTATAGAGCTGGGATGTCTTCTCATGTACAATAAAGCTTTCCTGCCGCAGGTCTCCAGGCGACAGCAGCCCCTGCTTCACCAAAGGATTTTCCACTGAGGCTACGATAGCCAGCCTGTCATTCAGGATCTTTTCAACATAAACAGAGGAATGATAGCTACATTTTCCACCACTCACCGCAACATCCAGGCTTCCATTCTCAACCAGGGTCGCTATTTCAGAGGTATTTGCGATGTGGAGGTTAAAGGTTACATTGGGATACCTCCTTTTCATCTCACCAATAACCTTGGGCAATATATAGGTGCCCGGGGTATTGCTTCCTCCCAGGTTGATGGTTCCGCCGATGTACTCGATGCGGCCTGAAATATTTTTCTCCATCTCTTCAACCAGCTCGAAGATCTTCTCCGTATACCCATATAACACCAACCCATCCTCGCTCAAATAGGTCCTGTTACCCGACCGGTAAAAGAGCTTCAGTCCAGTCTGCTCCTCTAATTTCTTTATCTGTATGGATAAGGCCGGCTGTGTAATATGCAGTATCTCCGATGCCTTCTTAAAGCTGCCATATCTGGCTATTGCATGAAACAGTTTAAGGTAATGTAAATCCATAGCTCCTCCTTTGTCCAATTCCTGTAAATACTTATGTTTTATTTATCCGCTTCATTTATAATATAAATTCGCCTAATCAGAGCTTTCGGTGTATGATATATAATGAGTTAATTTTTTAACAATCCTGCTGGGAGGTGGTAATTTATGAATGATGCAATCCTGATACCCTTACAAGTTTTCGGCCTTGGCTTTATTATTTCCATGGGAATGGCCGTTTTAATCAAAGTGTTATTGGATGTTATAAAACACTTTACACGCAATGGGGAAGAAAAACAAGGTTAATGTTGCCATTCACGAAAATTCTAAAAGAAAGACAGGTGTTTACTATTAATATTGCAAATTTATTCCAAGGGATCGGAACCATGTTTATTCAGGATCCGGTTATCGTAATCTTCCGTATATTATTAATCTGCTTAGGCATCCTCCTCGTTTATCTGGGGGCAAAGGAGGTTCTTGAGCCTCTTATTATGATTCCTATGGGCTTTGGTATGTCTGCGGTAAATGCGGGCGTATTATTCATGACCGCAACCACCACCGGAAATCTTTTTATTGACCCGATGGTAACGGATACTGACTCGCTGATGAATATCCTTCAGATTAATTTCCTACAGCCCATCTATACCCTGACCTTTAGCAACGGCCTAATCGCCTGCCTCGTATTTATGGGCATCGGGGTTATATGTGATATCGGCATGGTGCTGGCCCATCCCTTCATTGGCATGTTTATTGCCATATGTGCGGAGCTGGGCACCATCGCTACCTTCCCGATTGCAAGGCTCCTCGGGCTGACAAATGGGGAGGCCGCTGCCGTATCCATCATCGGCGGTGCGGACGGGCCAATGGTGCTTTTTACTTCTTTGACCCTTGCCCCAAATTTATTTGTACCGATTACCATTGTGGCATATCTCTATCTGAGCCTTACCTATGGAGGATACCCCTTCCTAATCCGCTTCCTGATTCCAAAGGAGCTCCGCGGCAAGGTGATACTGGAGAGGAACAAAAAGCCTTCCGCACATATCACATCAAAGGAGAAGCTGATCTTTGCGGTATTTGCTAATATCCTTCTCTGCCTGCTATTCCCGGTGGCTGCTCCCCTGTTCCTCAGCTTCTTTATCGGTATTGCAATCCGCGAATCCGGCCTGGACAAATATACGAAGCTGATTGAGGAGGTATTCTTATACGCAGCAACCTTTTTCCTCGGCTTAATGCTGGGTGTGCTATGCGATGCTAAGACCATCCTGGATCCTAAGATCCTGACTTTATTAGTACTTGGCATGCTCGCCCTCCTGCTTTCCGGAATCGGCGGCATCCTGGGCGGTTATCTGGTATACTTCTTCACAAAGGGCAATTTTAATCCCGTTGTAGGTATCGCCGGTGTCTCCTGCGTTCCCACAACGGCCAAGGTGGCGCAGAAGGAGGTTGCAAAGATCAATAAAATGAGCTTTGTCCTGGAGTACGCCCTGAGTGCCAATATCTGTGGGGTCATTACCACCGCTATTTTGACGGGTCTTTATATTACCTTGATTAAATAGCCTACGTATAAAATGACCTATGTATAAATGGCCTGTGTATAAAATTGCCTACGTATGATTGGTCTACATATAATCTACATATGACTGGCCTACATAATTGAAAAAGGTTCTCCGCAAAATGAACCGGCTCCCATCAAGCAGACAGGAGCCGGTTTATTTTGCGGAGGCCTTTTTCTTATTCTCTTACATACTTCATCAAATCCTCCAGGATGGCGTGATAGCCATTGGCATACATGTGCATCCCTTCGACGGAATACTGATGCTTCAGGTTCCCTGCCCCATCATATAGGTTCTTGTTGACATTAATGAATTTTAACCCCAGCCTTCCAGCCATTTTTTCAACCGCCTGGTTTGCTTCATCAATGCGGGCATTGGTTCTTATTTTCAACGCTTCCTTCATATATGGATTCCCAAAATCATATGCCCCGTTCACCGGGTAATATGCCATTACATATATCTTGGCCTGGGGCAGGCGCTCCATAATCCTTTCCAGAATTGCCATGTAGCGCCCTATCAAGCCTTCCATTGTAAAATCAGGCAGGTTTAAATCATTGGTTCCGATGTTGATAAATATTTTAGACGGCTCAAGATCAAATACCACCGTATCCAGCACCTCTAGCATTTCCACGGTCGTATACCCGCCAATTCCCCGGTTATATATGGTCTCCTTTATGCCGCAATCCTGCATAAGCTCATAGATTGGGAACTGTTCCATCAGGGAGGAGCCTACAAAAAGAATTTGTCCCTTTTTGATATAGTGGTTCAGTATTTTATAGCGCTGCACCTTATCCCTTTTATCATTTTCCATAAAGGCTTCAATTATTTTTCTCGGATCCATGTCCATTTTCTGTTCCTCATTTAATGCTTGTTCCGTATCCTTTGATTGTTCCACATCCGTTACCTGTTTCATCTCCATCGTTTGTTCCATATCTCTTCTCCGTTCCATGGCGATACCCCTTCCTGTTCTATCCCTATCCTCTATCATTTCCAAACTAACACCGCCAGCCCAACTAGCATGGGCATGGTTATGATGCTAAGCATCGTACTCAAGCAAATGCTCTTCACCGCTCTTGTATAATCCAGCCCATTCAGCTGGGAAAAGATTGCCACGTTAGAGCCCACCGGTGCGGCGGCAGCGATCAATACCGTCAGCCTGACCTCCCCGTACTGGGCTGGAAGCAGGGTGAGCAGGGCCAGCGTTACAAGGGGGATGATAACCAGCCGCAATATTGTGCTGGCATATGACCATTTCTCATGAAACAGCTCTCCGAACCGCATCTGTGCAAGATATACTCCCAGGGTAATCATAGCTACCGGTGCCGTCATATTTCCCAGGAGCCCCAAGGTATCCGTAAGCAACCCGGGCACCTTCAGCTGGGTGGCAAATAAGAAAAGCCCGATGCATAGGGCAATGACCACCGGATTTGTAGCAAGCTTTTTCAGGGAGACCGATTCCCGGCTGCCGCTCATAACGGCAACTCCATAGGTCCACTGTAGGATATTGAGTAAGGCGACAAAGGCCGCGATATAAAAAACTGCCTGGTCGCCAACCACTGCCTTTACCAGGGGAATCCCCATAAATCCTGCATTGGAGAATGCGGTTCCAAAATGCTCAATCTTGTGCCTGCTGCCAAATACCAGCCTGGAAAGAAGGATGGCGACAATGAGGGAACCGATTGCCGCTATAAAGGATAAAAATAAACCCGCTAGCTTTTCCTGGGTAAACTCAGTTATGTAGGATTTTATAACCGCGGCCGGCAAGATGATATAGATCAGGAAGGTTCCAAGCTCCCTGTTCCCCTGTAAGGTGATCTTCTTTGCCTTGAACAGGCCATAGCCGACGGCCATCAGGAGGAACATCACTGTAATCTGTTTTAGTAGGATCAATGCTAATGACATGGGTGGCTTCCTCCCTGTAATTGATTCTGAATATTTGATTCTGAATATTTTGATCTTAACAATTGGTTCCTAATTTATCATTATGTCTGGCTTCTGTTTCTGCAAATTTTTTGCTTCTTTTACTATAGCATATTCTCGGCGTTTGATATAATATATTATTTATATATCATATACTTTCTTCATTATATCCATTTATCACAATACACTATTTTTTAATAATACCTTTTAATAATGATTTTTAATCAGGAAAGGATCAGGAAAGGATACAGCACATGACCCTAAAGCAGCTTCAATTTTTTAAAAAGACGGCAGAACTTGAAAATATTTCAAAGGCCTCCAAAGAGCTATACATCGCACAGCCGGCCCTGAGCAAGGCCATAAAGGATCTGGAGCAGGAGCTTGGCTATGCCTTATTTGAAAGAAATGGCAAGAAAATATCCTTAAACAAAAACGGTGACATCCTGTACAAATACGTGCTCAAGATCTATTCCAATGTTTCACATATGGAAAATGAGCTTAAGGAGGCCAACCAGCAAAAGCCCTCTGCCGTCAACGTCTCTGTCCGCGTCGCATCCAAGCTGTTGCCTGCCATATTAAGCTCATTTTATAGCAAATACCCTTCCGCCAATTTAAAAATCCACCAGATGACCCAGGCCTCCAGGCACCTGCCTGACCATGATATCATTATCGACTCCAAGGAATTCAAAAGCCCTGCAGCCTCAGACCGGGAACAACTCCTTCTGGAGGAACGTATCCTGCTTGCCCTCCCCTGCTGCCATCCCCTGGCAAAAAGGGAAAAGATATTTCTTGCTGACCTGGACGGGGAGCCCTGCTGCCTATTGAACGAGTTCAGCTCCCTTGGAAAAATGGTTCGTTCCAAATTATCAGTAAGGCATTTCACGCCAAAGGTCATTTTTGAAAGTGATAACCCACACATGATCCGTGATTTCCTACGGCTTGACCTTTCCTATTCCCTTGTCCCGGAGACCAGCTGGCAATTAAAGCAGGATTTCCCCAATTTGGTTCTTAAGGAGGTAGAGGATTTTTCCTGCCACCGCTATATCTATCTAAGCTACGGGCAATCCGCATATGTCAGCCAGGCAGCAAAGGAGTTTTCCCGGCATGTCAGGGATTATTTTATAGGTATTCAAAAATCCCCAGGCCACGGAGGGGCTGGGGATTAGTATATTTCTGAACAAGCGCACACCTATAGCCCTTCCACTGTGGACTTTAGAAAATTCGATATATCGGTAGGGCCAGCCTGTTGCCCCCGCTACTCCTTAAATACAAAGGTATGCATAGAACCTGCAGGGAGCTTGGCAGTAAAGGCCTCTCCTTCATGGGAAAAGGTAAACTCCTGCTCTTCCTTCTGCGCATTCTGGACGATTACCGCTATACTTCCATCCGGGTTGCGGAAAGCACTTGATGCTGAAGCCCACGGTCCCCTTATCTTTAAATATACCGCCCCCGGCTTAACTGCGCTGGAAAAATGCTTCATCACATAGAATTCCGGGTTATATCTGACACAACCATCGGGAAGCACCGTTACCAGGCTGTTCTGTGGCCAGTCCCAGGTGCTTAAGCCTCCTGTCTCCAATGCCATGTTCCAGTATACATAAGCGTTCGCACCATAGCGGAAATAATGGTTGATCAGCCCAAAGATATATTCCGCATGCTTCCAGTCATTGGCTCCCATGCCGCATTCGCTCTCCGTCTGCATCAGCTTTAGCTCCGGGAAATCCTGATGGGTCTTATCAACTGCATGCTTGCCGTCCCACTGGTAACCGACATCCTTGACGTACTTCATCACCTTTTCATCGAAAAGGATGCTGCTGACATAACGCTCATAATTGGATTCCACCGCCGGTCCGGCCTATTTCAAATTCGATCCAAAATGTGACATTGCCTGCTGGAGATCCTGGACAAATTCCGGCTTAATCAACTCAAAATACTTTGGCATAACTTTCTCCAAGTAATCAGCGTCAAAGGTGCCCTCTTCCTGCTTCTCAAACCCAGCATTCAGCAACGCTTTCGCTTCCTCCTCTTTTCCTTCTGCCACACGTTCCATAAAAAAATTAAAGAATAATTCCTGTCCCTGGTTCATAGCAAATACGTCCTTTCCGTTCTTCGTGAAAATATTCATCCACGGTTTTACCTTAGTTTTACACAAAAGCCCCCTAATTATTAGGATTACCTTCAAAATCCCAAACCGCAACCAGGTCACTCTTCCAAGCCACTGGTATACCGGGACTTATACCATTCCCTATTTTTCCCAGTTCAGATATTCTAATTCCCTGTAGTCTCCAGGTAGCTCGAAATTGCATATAGGATCTGTCCATTATATTCTACTCTTGACCAACCGTTATTTCCAACTCCTGTCCGTACTGCAACTTCACCGTTATGTAAAGCGGTAACAATCGTATCTGGGCTTGCGGAGCTTGGTACTTTTCTTAAGTTGGTCACATCCTTGGCCGTAACATTTTCATTTACGTCCGTGAAAGTAATTCCTGCTTCCGGATTATCTTCGGTAGGAGTATTCTTCTCCTTGTAATTTAAATCCGTCGTCAGATAACTGCTTACTGCATACAGCGTCTCCCCATCATATTCTACCCTTGACCAGCCATTATCGCTGATACCGGTTCGTGTGGCGACATCACCATACTTAAGTACCCCTACCACAGTGTCTGCACTTTGACTATTTGGCTCACTGCGAAGATTCGTCTGTTCCTTTGCAGTGACCTGCTCATCCACTTTCTTAAAGGAGGATCCAGCCGGCGCCTGGGTAGGCGTCGGTGTAGGCGCTTTGGCTGTCAGATCGGTGGTCAGATAGCTGCTTACGGCATATAGGGTTTTTCCCTTATATGTCACCTTAGACCAGCCGTTGTCACCTATCCCTATACGCTTGGCCGTATCCCCGTTTTTCAGCACTTCGGCAATCGTATCAGGATCCGAGGTACTGGGCACGGTTCTTAAATTAGTAACCTCCTTGGCCGTAACGGTTTCATTTACTTCAATAAAGTTTATAAGGGCAGCTGGATCAGCCGAAACCTGCTCCTGAGGCGTATCATCCTTTGCTTCTGCCGTCTTATCATAGCCGAAATATGCTATATTGATATCCACCGCTTTGTCAATTCCCTTGACCTCTCCCTTGCTGGTGAACTGCCACATGCCATGTTCTCCGGTATATGTTGACTTGGAGGATGAGGTATAAGGCTCAATAGGATACTGTGCAACCCAGATTTTATATTTACTGCTAAGCCTATCTGTATCCCATTGCGCATTCTGTTCAAGCTCATTCTTGGCCGCATAGAACATCGGTGTATATCCCTGACCTTCTACATAATCAAGGAATGCAATGGCAATATCAGTACGTGTACTACTTGAAAGTCCGTTCTGGCGGTTATCCGGATCGGAAAAGCCCTCACAGTTATATGCAACGGGATAGGTGATCGGATACGGTGCAATATAGCCGGATACCCACTTTGCTTCTTCTCTGGCTTCTTTCTCAGTAATTGCTGTTGAGAAAAAATAAACACCGATCTTAATTCCATTTGCCTTGGCCTGTTGCAGGTTATATTTCGCATAAGGATCCTCATATATTTCACCGTCAACCTGTGTGCGGTACCCGACTCTGACCATAGCGAAATCAACTCCGGAGGCTTTCACCTGTTTCCAGTCTATGACTCCCTGCCATTTGGCCACATCTATTCCATATGTAATTACTTCTGCATTTTTATCGGCAACAGATATTTTGCTGACATCCACTTCCACACCTTGGGTCTGCTCTGACTGGGGATCTTCCTTATCATCAACAGGCGCAACCTCTACTATTGGTACTGTGATATCAGCCGCTGTCTCTTCTGAAGAGGTACTATCGGAGGTTATACCATCAGGATTGGAAGCACCCTGTTCTCCTCCAGGCAAAGCATTATCGGTATCGGCACCAGTAGACGCCGCATCTGTATCAGTTATTTTACCGCCATTATCAGCGTTCCCTCCATTGAATAATACAAAAAGATATGTAATACCGGTTATTAAAATTATGGCAGCAAGGATTCCTGCTATAATTATTTTTTTATTATCTTTTTTGGGTCTCTTGCTAAAATTTGACGCATCTTCCATGGCGATCCTTCCTTTTTATTACAAATATACTGTGATTAAGCTGCTTTCATATATGATAGCAAATATGTACGAAAACATAAAGTTATTTATCCTGACAATTTATCACACCTATAACATAATATTCCGTTCTTATTTTAACATAAGGGAGCTAATACTTTCAGCCCCCTTGGTTATTCCGCATTACTATTTAATTAATTATTATATCGCACGGAACTCTTCAATCACTAAAGGAATAATTAATTTTTTGAAAACAGAACAGACCTCCCTGATATTAAATACAATACCTATCTTTTATCACCAGATATGCTTTTGGCACATTGTACTGCATGTTCTTTTGAATATCTACTATCTTACAAATTCCCCTTGCAGCCTTTTTAAAAAGATTTCCGCCGCCTTTGAAAATACCTGGTATTTTTTCCAGACAATATGCCAACGTGCTTCCAGCCTTGGCTTCAATGGCCGAAAACAAAGCCCGCTGTCCCCCGAGGTGCTGATGATCTTATCCAGGCATAATGCGCAACCAATATTGTCCTTTACCAGAAGCGATGCGTTATAAAGAAGTGTGTAGGTGGCTACGAGATTCAGCTTTTCATAGTCATCCTTCAGCCATTTTGAAAACGCATTGCTGGTCAGCCGCTGGCTTGAACCGATAAGAGGAATATCCCATAAATCGCTGATTTCAATGGAATCCTTCCCAGCCAAAGGATTGTCCTTCCTCATCAGAAGTCCCCAGGTATCCGCAGTGGGAAGAGAAATCGAGTCATATTTTGAAATGTTAGAGGGCTCTGTCAAGACACCAAAATCAATCAGACCATTATCCAGCCTGTCCGTTACATCATCAGCATTTCCACTAAAAAAATGGAAGTGTATCTCTGGATGCTCATCACGGATGCCCTTGATTTCCCTGGACAACAGGCTGATTACATGGGTTTCCCCACTGCCGATATATATGTCGCCGCTGACGCTCTCTCCTGAAGCCACCAGCTCCGCTTCTGTTTTTTCCACTAAATCTATTATTTCTTCCGCACGCCTACGGAGCAGCATTCCTTCTTCCGTTAAGGTGATTGTCCGGTTCCCACTGCTACGTAAAAACAGCTTTATGCCCAGATCCGATTCCAGTTCCATAAGCTGGCGTGAAAGCGTTGGCTGTGTCACGTGAAGAATTTTTGCTGCACTTGAGATATTTTCCTCTCTGGCAACAGCCAAAAAATAACGAAGAACTCTTATATCCATGGGCTTTCCTTCCCTTCTCCATATTTTATCCCATACTTTATCATATCACAGGATATAATGCCTTTCAAGCATAATAGAACATAAGATATGACTTTCTTATATATTTTTGCCCAAGGAATATAATAGGTATACAACAAAAAGCAAGAAGGTAACAATATGATAAAACAGGATAAAGATGAGGAAAGCGAGCAGAAAAACTACGGCTGTAGTATTACTAATGACAAAGGAATCGATGAGATCATCTCTGACGATCCGCAAATTGACCCATAGCCATTATTTTAACAATTCTCAAAGCTTCTCGTCAAAATTACCCCTTTTTAATACTGTAACATCTCCAAATGCCATACAATTGTGCTCTGTTTCACAGGATAGCCAGTCTGGGAGTCCGTCATGATTAGGATTCCCTGTATAAGCAAACTTCACCCAGGCTCCACTCATTTGATTCTGAAGCTGTTCTGTAACTGGACCTTTACAAACTGCAGGTGATTTATGCGCTGCATGAAACACAAACGACTGTACAGGTCGGATCTGCCCTACGAATTCCACGTGCAGACACATACATCAGGTCACAGGCAATTAGCATCATCTTCTCGATCGTAAAGTGGCCTTCCAAGAATAAAATATATATGGAATACGAAGAGCAACATCTGTCGCATATATGCTATAAACTCCCCCTTTTATACAGGCTGCTTGCTCCCAACAAATAAGCTGGCGGCAGTTGCCACCAGCTTACAAGACGTGGAATCTGCAACAATGGTTGTAAGCAGACGGGACAGAAGTTCCCTTGCACGAATTAGTTATCTACTCTGTATGTTTGTTCTACCGCCCAAACAATGTTTTTTCGGCGGCATTGTATTCTCTTTCCGGTTATAGTCACTTGAACTCACCCAAAATTCCATCTGCTTCTTGTTGCGTCAATTTGCCCGCTTTAACTTGTTCGTCGCAAAATACTTTTACCGCATCAAAGCATTCTTCTTTCGTCGCATATGAGCCTAAATCTTTCGCCTCGCCATTTTCAAGCGAGATTACAGCATTATATCTCACAGACGGGGGGACGGAAAGATTAAGAACGCGCTGTTCTTCATACGTCACAGCGGTTGAATCAGTTATATTAGAGCCCATAGCAACAGTCCCATCAAAACCCTCGATTGATTTGGAATACCGCGCACCATTCTTAATATCTTCCAATTGTTGTTCATACCTTTGGACGGCATTGTCAATGCGTTCCTGTGACCATCCGGGGGCGTTAACTATTTGTTGTAGGTGGATTTTCTCTTGTTCTAACCACTCTTTATATTCATCATAAGTCCACCAAACGATGTCAAAGGTCGGATACAGCTTTTGATACTCTTCCTTGCCCATCCAAGTTTGACCGCCATCCGCGCTTATTAGCCCTGTTTGATTGTTGGTCGTAATACCGCCACTGGCTATGCTATTATCCTCGCCATTATTATAGAAGCCATTATATATGCTAAATATCCACCTATAACCATCCCCGGCCACTACTGTCATATTAAAGTCCTTGGCACCAAGACTTTCAACTTTAATCGTACCATGTTTGCTTGGAGTTAGAAATTTATCATCAATTACATATTGGTCGCTATTTTTATAATGATGGCATACAACTGCAACACCTTGTTCCGGGTCATTTTTCAATGAACCGACTTGCACTATTATAAACGTCCCGCCATTATCATCAGGTTCAACTAATGCACTTCTCCATCCATTAGTGAATTCAATATCGCTATCTAATTGGTTATTTACATTTTCAAAAATTTCAGGTTTATTATCAACAGTATTTGCTTCTTTATTTGTGGCAGCTAATGTTACTCCGGTTCCGATTATGGCAACCAATACAACACAGAGGATAACAAATCCGGCCTTTTTCCGTTTTGTGTCCATGATTGAAGAAATACGATTTTTCATGACCTTTTTCCCTCCATAGAAATTTGATGATAATGCTGTTCGGAGCCTCGCGCCGTTCCTGACAACGCCGATAATCGTTTCTCCATATTGCTTGCGCTGCTGAAAATCCGCGCCCAGTAAAACCAGCGCGTCACAGGAAATCTCACATTGTACCGCCGTTGCCTTTGCCATAAGGTAAACCACTGGATTAAACCAATGAATTGTGGTTGCCGCTAAAATCAGCGCCTTGTACCAAAGGTCATGCCGTTGGAAATGAATTAGCTCATGCTTTAGTATAAGGGATAATTCATCACCTGGAATTTTGATCGGCGGCAGTAAAATGACAGGGTGGAAAAATCCAACGAGCATAGGGCTTGAAATGCTCTGGCACACGCTTAACCTTACCTGTGTCTTAATTCCCAGTTCCGATTTTAAGCTGTCCAAAATCCCCAAACTCTCCAAATCTGTTACCGACTCACTCCATCGGCGTACCATCTTCATAAAACGGCCATGCCGCAGAGCATGATACACTACGACGCATACAGTACCTAAAATCCAAATCGCCACAAGCACCCACCACAAGGGGATTGTTGTCGGGACGTTCACAATATCCTCTGTATCGGCCATAGGGGGTATGGCGTTGATAATTGGCTGCACAGGCGTTACAGGTACCGTTATTTGTGCCAGGAGAAACGACAGGTCGATCCGGAGGCGAAAGGGGAATACCCAGCCTGCCGCAATCACCAGCCAAATCATATACCGCCACTTGGCGGCATACCGTTTTGACAAAAGGGGCAGTATGGCCCCGTACACAAGAGTTATCAGCGACATAGAAAGAGAGCATTGGAAAAGAGTAGTTAAAAACCCCCGCATATCAATCCCTCTTTTCTTTCAGCCACTTTGCCAGTTGGTCAAGGTCGCTGTCCTTTATTTTGTTTCCGTTATACAGCGTGGCAACCAAGCTGGCAAAAGAGTTCCCATGAAAACGCTCCATAAAGTCGCCCGTTTCAAATTTCAGGTAGTCCTCCTTGTTGATAAGCGGGAAATAGGTACGCTCTTTCCCGTTTTTTTCAGTTCGGATGAAGCCGCGCTCCACCAGCCGCAACATAAGGGAAATAACCGTCTGTGCTTTCCATTCTCTTTCATTTCCAAGCTGCTGCATAATGATATTAGTTGTGATAGGCGGCTCATTTGCCCACACCACTTTCATAATGTCAAACTCCGCGTCCGGTAGCCTTTTTATTGTTCTCATAATATCAACTCCTTTTAAGACAATTGCCTACAATGATATTCTACATCTGCCTTAAATGAATGTCAACCCTTACAGTAAACCTTTTTCGACAATTGCAGAAGATCCTTTTAGTAGCTGTACAAACGAAAAAAATAAATACCTTGCTTTTGCGCCAGTTTTGAGACTCCCACTAAACAGACCAACTAAGCAAAGTCAAGCCTTTTTTAAAAGTAATCGGATTACATTGCAGAGGGATTGCTGCGGTCATTGATTGACAGTACCAGGGCTGCGGTGAAAAATCCGGAGGATTATGAGGCAAGAAGTAATATTATGTGGACAGCCACATGGGCACTTAATACCTTGATTGCAATGGGAAAGACCACAGATTGGGAGGTTCATATGCTTGGGCAGGCAGTTGGAGCCCATACGGATGCTACGCATGGGATGACCCTTTCCGCAGTATCTATTCCATATTACAGATACATTATGACAGAGGGATTGCATAAGTTTAAAAGATATGCTGTGAATGTGTGGGATGTAAATCCGGCAGGCAAGACAGATGAGCAGATAGCGATGGAAGGCTTGAACCGCATGGAAAATTATATGAAGGAAATCGGCCTTGTGATGAATATTGCAGAGTTTGGGGTTACGGAGGAAATGTTGGAAGGTATTGCTGACAGCACACTTATTATGGAAGGTGGCTATAAGGTTCTGAACCGCGACGATGTGATGCAAATTTTAAGAAACAGCATGAAATAACAGGTAAAAGCTGATGTGCTGTCCCGTTCATCTTTGGTTGAACAGGACAGCACATTGTGTTATTTAAGAGATCGACCCATCTGCTAGGCTGCTGTGGGGTATAATGCCTTTTAGGCATGTTCAAACATAAAATATAAGTATTTTATATGTTTAGCTTTGAGAGATATAATATGAACATGAGAAAGTAAACTTCTCAATGTGGCAAAAGAAAAACCGTAGGCATTGACAGACAGGATTGCATTCCCGTTTTATCATGCACAGATTATAATCGGCAAGAAGGTGACGATATGACCGAAAACGAAAAGAATGAAAAAGTATATAGAAATCTGTTGGATGCAGGATGCAGCAGGGACTTCGCAGGTGATTTCTTTCAGCTTGAAGACAAACAGAAGAAGCTGCGCCTGCTCTCCTGCCACAGATGCTCCCTCCTGGATAAAATCCATGAATATCAAAAGCAGTTGGACTGCCTGGATTATTTGATTTATTCCATGAGGGATAAAACGAAATGAGCCGATTTATTTGTGTTAGGGAGCAAATTGGAGATTCAGACATAGCAAGATAGGAGGAAAGCGATACAATGAAATCAATAAAAGAACAAACCTTTACAGGTGAACGTGCACTTTTTGGGGGATGGGAGCTTACAATCCATCATTCTATTTTTGAGGATGGAGAATCCCCTCTCAAGGAATCTAAAAATATTGAGGTAGAACAAAGCATTTTCAAGTGGAAATACCCTCTTTGGTACAGTAAAAATGCCAATGTCCATGACAGTGTCCTGTTGGACGGTGCCAGAGCCGGTATCTGGTATACGGATCAGATCCATATCAGCCACACCACGATTGAGGCACCTAAAACCTTCCGCCGATCCACCAACATTAGCCTTGACCACGTGGATATGCCAAATGCCAGTGAGACATTTTGGATGTGTGATGGCGTGTCACTGAATGATGTAAGCGCAAAGGGTGACTATTTCGCCATGAACGCTTCCAATATAAAAGCAAAGAACTTCCGCCTTGCCGGAAACTACTCCTTCGACGGCTGTAAAAACATAGAAATCACGGAAGCCAAGCTGTTGTCCAAGGATGCATTTTGGAATTGTGAAAATGTGGTCGTTTCTGATTCCTTTATCACTGGGGAATATATTGGGTGGAATTCCCGCAACCTAACCTTTGTAAATTGCACCATTGAGAGCTTGCAGGGCTTCTGCTACATCGACGGCTTGACGCTGAAAAATTGCCGTTTGCTGAAAACAAATCTGGCCTTTGAATACTGCAAAAATATTTCGGCGGATGTCACTACCACCATCGACAGCGTGAAAAACCCTATCAGCGGTGTAATCCGTGCAAAAGAAATCGGTGAAATCATCTTTGATGATCCGCAGATTGATCCGAACAACACCTGTATTACCTTGGGAGGTGTGAAACGTGTCGCATGCCTTTGATAAAGTAACAGACCGCCGCGGCTCCTTTTCCATGAAGTGGGACGTAGGTGAAAATGAGCTTCCCATGTGGGTGGCCGATATGGACTTTGAAACCGCTCCTGCTGTGCTGGAGGCTCTGCACCGAAAAGTTGACAGAGGAATATTTGGCTATACCGTCGTGCCTGATGAATACCGTCAGGCTGTGAGTAGTTGGTGGAGTAGACGGCACCAGTTTCCCATGGAACTGGATTGGATTCTCTTTGCCACCGGTGTAGTGCCAGCCATTTCCTCCATCGTCAGGAAGATGACCGATGTGGGTGAAAACGTGCTGATCCAGCCCCCAGTTTATAACATCTTCTATAATTCCATACGAAACAACGGACGAAACCTCCTGGAAAATAGGCTGATTTATAAGGACGGTGAATACAGCATTGATTTTGAAGATTTAGAGCATAAGCTGGCCGAACCACAAACCACACTGATGATCTTATGCAACCCCCATAACCCAATCGGCAAGGTATGGGACAGAGCTACCCTCTCCCGGATCGGTGAATTGTGTGCAAAATACCAGGTACTGGTGCTTTCCGATGAAATCCACTGTGACCTCACCGACCCCGGAGTAGAATATAACCCTTTCGCCTCGGTATCATCCATATGCGCCGAAAACAGCATCACCTGTATTGCCCCCTCTAAGGCATTTAACTTGGCTGGGCTGCAGGCCGCCAGCGTAGTGGTTCCAACCCCCTACATTCGCCATAAGGTCAACCGGGGTCTGAACACTGACGAGGTGGCAGAGCCAAACGCCTTCGCCATGGAGGCTACTATTGCAGCTTTTACCCAAGGAGAGACATGGTTGGACGAATTAAGAGAATATATTAAGGAAAATAAGAGCATCGCAGCAGAATATATTTTCCAACACATCCCTCAGATACGGGTTATCCAGTCCAAAGCAACCTATCTTCTCTGGATGGATTGTCACCGGATTACCAATGACACAGACCGATTGTGCGATGTGCTCCGAAGTGAAACTGGATTGAATTTGTCATCCGGCTCGGCTTACGGACAGAATGGGGCAGCCTTTCTCCGAATGAACCTCGGCACCCAGCAAAGCCGGGTTCTGGATGGGCTGGAAAGATTAAAACAAGGTGTTCAGCGTTATGAAGAGCTTGCTGAAAAAGACCCCCGCTTTTTTAATCTTGCGAATTGATTTTGGCAAAAATTATTTATAAGGAGGAGATACAAAAATGCAATATGTAAATTTAGGAAGATCTGGACTGAAGGTCAGCCGCCTCTGTCTTGGAACCATGAACTTTGGCTATGTGACAGACGAACAGGAAGCATTCCGGATACCCCAAGAGCCGGCGGAGAGGTAGGAACACTAGCATATTATGCACCATGGGCAGATGTAGTCATGTTTTTCGGTAGCTACAGCCCCAACAATAGCCTGTATGAGTTGGGACAGGCAACATCCGGCAATGAACAAATCCAGTCATTGGAAGGCACGATTACAATTGAAGCAGTTCTCTAAATCATTATGACCATTATTAATACAGAAAAATTATTAGAGGCAATATCATTTTTACCAAGCCCTCCAACTAGATATTTAATTACCAGTCCATTACGGACATTTAATATGCCATCTATGAATTAGTTTTAGATGATGAAGCTATACTAATGAATGTAGAGTCTATAGTTTATCAGGAGGTCGCAAGATGGCAGATAATAATAAAATGAAAAGTACAAAGAATAATAAAAAGGAAGACGGAACCTTTCATTCCAAACACATTAAGCATGATCCCCAGGCTGAAAGTGCCCGTGCGGTGTTTGGGCGCCAAGGAGATAATTATCAAAACAATAAGAAGTAGAAGAAAATGCCCCAGAAAATCACTTCCTGGGGCATTTCCTTTTTATAGGCGCAAATAATTGGAATAAGCTTATTTTATCAATACTTTTAATCAACCAACTACTAATTTGCTTTACTTTTTGCAGCTGCCCTCTGAATTGCCTTTACGACCTCAACAATCGGAATAACGCTGATGGCCAGCAGCATTGCAATAGCATACTCTGTTAAGCTGATATGCTCAAAATCAAAGATTTCACGGAAGAACGGAATATAAATTACTGCTGTCGTAAGCACAAAGCTGATTACCATCGCCCCGATCAACGTCATATTCCGGGTGTTCATACGGAAGATTGTACCCCTCTGGCTTCTCATATTAAAGCTGTGGAAGATTTCTGCCATACTCATCGTTAAGAATGCCATCGTCATACCATCCGCACTGTTAACAAATTCCCACCTTCCGGATTCTATGAAATGTCCGATCAAATATGCGGCTAAGGTGAGCACACTTACCATGGCTCCCTGATATATTACGTCAAAGCCGACGCCGCCGGAGAAAATGCCTTCCCTGGAGGATCTGGGCTTACGTTCCATCAGGTCCTTTTCTCCCTTTTCCATGCCTAGGGCAAGGGCAGGGAAACAGTCTGTGATTAAGTTAATCCATAAAATATGCACCGGCTTCATAACTGTAAAGCCTAATACGGTAGCAACAAAAATGGAAAGCACTTCACTTAAATTGGAAGATAACAGGAACTGGATCGCCTTACGGATGTTGTCATAAATACGTCTTCCCTCTTCCACCGCAGATACGATGGTGGCAAAATTATCATCTGCAAGTACCATATCCGCAACGTTCTTCGTAACATCCGTTCCGGTGATACCCATGCCGACACCAATATCCGCACTCTTGATGGAAGGTGCATCATTGACGCCGTCACCGGTCATCGCCGTTATCATGTCCTTCTTCTTCCAGGCATTTACGATACGTACCTTATGCTCTGGCTGTACACGAGCATATACTCCATAATTTTGGATTGTCCGGTCCAGCTCCTCATCAGATATCTCATTTAACTGTGCACCTGTGATTGCCTGACCAGGGTTGTCTATAATTCCGATCTCCGATGCGATCGCTACCGCCGTATCCTTATGGTCACCAGTGATCATAATCGGGTGGATTCCCGCCGTGCGGCATTCCTTGATGGCGTCAATTACCTCCGGCCGTACCGGATCTATCATACCGGTCAAGCCGATAAATACCAGGTCATGCTCCAGGCTTTCCGGTGAGAATTCGGCGGGCACCTCCCTATGGTTATAACAGGCTGCTGCCAGAACACGGAGAGCCTTATCCGCCATTCTCTTATTCTCTTTCAAAATTTGCCCACGCTTCTCTTCCGTCATAGGACGCATCTCACCGCCCTCAAGATAGGAAGTACATAAGCGGAGTACCTCATCCGGTGCACCTTTCGTAAACTGGATGATTTCCTCCCCATCCTGATGCACCGTAGACATCATCTTACGGCTGGAATCAAAGGGTGCCTCACCGATACGGGGATACGCCTTTTTCAATTCCGGTTTTAACAGCTGTAAGGCCGCCGCGTAATTTACCAGGGCACATTCTGTCGGCTCACCGACAGCCGCCCCATTTTCCAGCTCGGCATCACAGCATAGGGCCATTGCCTTCGCAAGCAAAGCTTCATCATCAGCATAGTGGTCCACTACGGTCATCTTATTCTGGGTCAGGGTTCCCGTCTTGTCGCTACAGATAATCTGGGTACATCCCAGGGTCTCAACTGCGGTCAGACGGCGGATCACCGCATTACGCTTGCTCATGTTCGTAACACCAATGGAAAGAACAATCGTCACTACAGCCGCAAGTCCCTCGGGAATCGCAGCAACTGCCAGGCTTACGGCTACCATGAAGGTTTCCAGGATAACCGCTCCGCTAAAATCACCGGAACGGATTAAGCTAAAGGCAAAGATAAAGATACAGATCCCAATAACAAGGATGCTGAGTATCTTGCTAAGCTGTTTTAATTTAATCTGCAGGGGTGTCTCATTTTCCTGGGTCTGGGCAATAGCATCTGCAATCTTACCCATCTCCGTGTCCATTCCGGTTGCAACTACCACTGCCTTACCACGGCCATATACAACGGTGCTTCCCATATATGCCATGTTCTTTCTGTCTCCCAGGGAAACTTCCTTTTCGCCGCTCTTTAAGGAAAGCAGCTCCATCACCTTATTGACAGGGACAGATTCACCCGTAAGGGCCGCTTCCTCAATCTTTAAGCTTGCACTTTCAAAAATACGGCAATCCGCCGGTACCGCATCTCCTGCTTCCAGAAGAACCACATCACCGACTACCAGCTCCTCACTCTTGACATTCTTTATACTGCCGCCACGTAATACCTTGCTGGTGGCCGCCGCCATCTCCTGCAATGCCTCGATTGCTTTCTCTGCCTTATTCTCCTGGTAAACACCCAAAACCGCATTTACGATAACCACAAAGAGAATAATGAAAACATCAGCAAAGGATTCCCCTGCATAAAGGGATGTCAGCCCGGAAATAAATGCAGCTGCGAGTAAAATGATGATCATCGGGTCAGTCAATTGGGATAGGAAGCGCTTAATTAAACCGTCCTTCTTAGCCTCCGCCAATTTGTTCTTCCCGTTCTTCTCCAACCGAAGCCCTGCTTCTGAATCGGATAGCCCTGTTGTCTTGCTGTTCACAACCTTTAATACTTCTTCCACTTGCTCAAGATAGTACTTCATGCGCGAATAATTCCTTTCCTTTGGTCTTAAGATTGAAACCGTCTAAGTTGCCCACACTAAAAAAGACCCACATAAAACCTATTTTACAATAAAATAAGTTTTACATGAGTCTTGTTCTTTCCGGATAAGCCAGACTGATTAGGTCTTGTTGTTGACTTAGCCACGCTCCTCGCGCGAACTACTCCCCCACGGTTCCATTCATTAAAAGGAGTTCCTTGAACCCTCTTTTAACTTATGTATTCAAAAAAGCTGTTAAAACGCTTTCTGAATCCTATATTTAATTTTTACTTCTGTAACAAGATAATATCATATCTCTTTGGGAAAAGCAATTAAAATTTTTATAAAATATACAAAAAACATATTAAAATTTAGTTAAAACATACAAACAAATTAGAAATAATTTCTTTTTGTCTCTTTTGTTAATATTGAGTTAATATTACTCCCTTATTCTATCCAATACAACACCAAACTACAAGGAGGAACAGGACATGGACAAATTATTAGATTCACTCTATGAAAAAATAAGCAATTCCAGATTCAGCTCCATACAGGAGAAATTGTCAAACTCCCGTTTTAATTCTATTAAATTTAAATTCATTGCAGCAATTGTAATTGTACAGCTTTTTACCGCGAAAATTGGACAGGGGGTAAATTTTGCATTAAGTAAAAGCTTTTCTGCCTTAGAGCAGGTGGGTATGAATACCGAGTTTTTCGATGGCAGCATCGGCATCTATGTTACCTCGGGCTTAAACCTCATCATTACCGTGCTGATTATAACATTACTTTATAATGTCCTTATCTCAAACCGGCTTAAGAAGGTCTTCTCCTTTGCGAAGAGGCTTGGTAATGGGGATCTGTCCTATGAGCTAAGGTTCCGGGGCAATGATGAGATCAGCCATTTAGGTAAGTCCCTCGACCGTGCAAATGCTAATATGAAGCAGTTATTATCTGATATCGAAGCTATTTCCGGGACAATCACGAAGTCCAGCCACGAATTATTAGCCTCAACCCAGAACTCCTCCAGCAGCATTACTACAATCTATTCAACCTCCACTATGCTCTCAGAAGATGCCACCGAGCTCATGTTTACTACGCAAAGTGCAAATAGTAACATCGGGCAAATTGTTGAGACTAAAAACACCCTTGCCCAAGAAGTAGTATCCGCCCTAAACACTTCAACTGAAATGGAGACAAGGGCAACCCAAATGAAGCTCCGGGTTGCCGATTCTTTAAGAAAGGCTGATCTGACCTATCAGGAGAAACAGGAAAAAATCCTTAACGCCATTGAGGCCGGAAAAGTAGTTGAGGATATCACCATCTTCTCTGATACAATTAAGGGCATTGCTTCCCAGACCAACCTCCTTGCATTAAATGCTTCCATCGAAGCGGCAAGGGCCGGTGAACAGGGAAAAGGCTTTTCCATCGTAGCGGATGAAGTCAGAAAGTTAGCAGTCCAGTCAACAGAGGCCATTTCCAATGTAGAGCATTTGATTGTCCAGTTAAGGGAGGTATTTGATAACCTGACCAAAAGCTCCCAGGATATCTTAGGGTATATTGATACGGATGTACGGTCAGATTATGAATTAATGATCCAAACCGGTGACCAATATCAAAAGGATGCCCAATTAATACATAAACTCTCCTCCGGAATAAATAATTCCACCACTTTAATCAGCTCCTCCCTTGATGAAATTAACAGAGCAATTAATGTTGTTGTGAATGCCTCGGAGAAAACCTCCTGCTATTCGGAGGAGATTAACACCAGCCTATCCCACATCGGCCAAATCATGGAGGATGTCTCAAAATCCATGGAGGTTCAAAATAGCATGGCAAACCAATTATCCGATTCCATGAAGCGTTTTACCTTATAAAGCCTCACGATGGTGCTGCTAAATCCTTCAATCGCTCCGCAAAAGACAGAGGAATGTTATGTACCACCACAGGCTTTAGGATATCCAAACGAAAGATGCTCATTAAGGATTTTCCGTCTATGCAGCTATCGCCGGATACCATAAATACATCATTTTCTATAAGGCTGACAATATTTAGGTAGATATTTATTTTTTCATATGAATCAATTAAAATTTTTATAGATACCAGTTTTTCCTGGCCATATCGGTTACACATTAGAAAACCACACTCCTGATACTTGGAACTAATTGCAGAAAATTCTATCTATGATATAATTATAAGTGTTTATATAATTTTTAACAGTTAGTTTTCTTATCTAGATATGTGATTTTCTCAGGAGGATTAATTTATGAAGCCGACAAAGAATTTAGATCCCATTGTTACGGTCACTGCCGACTCAGCAAAAAGCAAATTTTCAACTTCAACTGTTCTGTCTAACACCTTACTTAGTTATAACCAAAAAATCTCGCAGAATATTTATAGGATAGACCGCCTTGACCAATTATCTGCTGAGTTTGCCCCAAACGAAAACATCTATATACTGGCCCATGACGTATCCTCTGATTTTCCCTCCCATGTGCATAATTACTCTGAAATAACCTATGTATGTCAGGGAGGGATTTTAAATATTGTTGACAATAACAAATTTTATATGTCAACCGGCGACTTAGCGATCCTGAATCCATGTGCAGTCCATGAAATTAAATATACCTCCCCCGATACCCTGATTATCAATATATGCCTAAAAGATGCTGTTTTCCAAAAGACCTTAAAAAGCTTTTATGAGGATGATAATTTCATCTCAAGGTTTTTTAGAAATGAAGCCTCCTATAAAACCAATTATATGTTCTTTTCCCTTGGGCATAATTTAAATGCGCAGGCAATCCTTTCTGACCTCATCCAGGAATACAGCAGCTCCGGATTCCGTCAATCCTTTGCCGTAGAAGCATATCTCCTGCTGCTATTTACGCAGCTGATGAGGGCTAATTCTTATAGCTACTATGGGGTCGATGACCATACCTTAAAGCTTATCAACTATATCCGTACCCACTGCCTGAGCCAGACCTTAGGGGAAATGGCCCTGGCCTTAGGCTATAACCCCAACTATCTTACTACTTATATCAAAAAGCATACAGGAAAAAATTGCAGTACAATTATTCAGGAAGTCCGTTTAAATGAAGCCTTAAACCTGTTGGAAAATTCGGACCTAAGTATATATGATATTGCAGAGGAATGCGGATATACCAGCGCCAGCCATTTTTTCCGCATATTCAAACAAAAATATAATCTTACCCCAAATGAATATCGTATGCAGGTTTTACGCTAATACAGTTGAAAAAGCGCTTTTCTTAACGAATTACTTTTCCTCCATAAAGATCACCATTACTTATAGGAATTTCCCAATAAGACAAAATCATTATGGAGATAACGGAAATTCCATTGACAATTCATCCATAACACGTTATATTAATATATAATAGTAATGGTTATCATAATTATATCCATAGACATAACCTATAACTTTTAAGGCTGTAATACAATGTTATCATAGTCTAAAAGAACTTAGAGTATTAATAATTTAGAATATAAAAACTTAAGGAGGATTGTTATGGCGGATCATTGGACAGAAAATGAATCAACATTGAGTGAGTCAACTAAAAATATCTCACGCGCAGTTAAGACTTTAATTGAAGAGCTGGAGGCTACCATGTTTTACCAGCAGCGTGTGGATGTAACGAATGATGCGGAGTTGAGGGAGATTATGGCCCACAACCGGGATGAAGAAATCGAGCATGCCTGCATGACCCTGGAATGGCTCAGACGTAATATGGAAGGCTGGGATAAGGAGCTTAGGACTTATCTGTTCAGTGAAGGAAGCCTTCTTGAGGTGGAAGGCCAGGCGGATGCTCCGGAAGCAGGCGCAGCAGGCAGCGAAAGCCTTAATATCGGCAGTTTAAAATAAGGAGGGATTACATATGTATAGGAATTTGGCTCCAATCAGTAAAAATGCATGGGATCAAATTGATGCAAGGGCAAAAGAGGTCCTCATTTCAACCCTGACAGCCAGAAAAGCTGTCCACGTATCCGGCCCAAAGGGCTCTGAATATGTTGTATACAACCACGGAAGACTGGGGGAGGTATCCGAAAGTGATGGAGTGTCCTTTGCCAGCTATCAGGTTACACCCCTTGTGGAAACCCGGATTGAGTTTAAGCTTAACCGGTGGGCACTGGATAATGCGGTGCGCGGCGATAAGAACATTGATTTCTCCAGCCTGGAAGCAGCCATTAAAAAAGCAGCCCTTTTTGAGGAACAGGTGGTGTATGAGGGCTTAGCCGAAGGAAATATCAAAGGTCTGCTGACGGTTCCTGATACCTCCTTAAAGCTGGGAAATACTGCTTCAGACATTAAGAAAAGTGTGGCAGAAGGTGTTATCAAGCTTAGGAATGCCTATGCTTCAGGAAATATGGATTTGATTGTATCCCAGGAATTATATGCTAAGCTGTGGGCAATGGAAAGCCAGACCCCTCTCGTAAAAGCGCTGGAGGATATGATTTCTGGAAAAGTGATAGCATCAGAAGTGATAAAGGGAGCGATTTTAATCCCCCATGACAATGAAAACCTTGAGCTGGTATTAGGTGATGATTTCACCCTTGGCTACCAGGAGCATGACCAGAAGGAAGTGACCTTCTTTATTAAGGAGTCCTTTACCTTCCAGATCTCCGACGAGAGCTTAATTGTCCGGTTCGAGGAGTAAGGGCATCTACCCGGTTATCCTAAGGAACGTCTTTTTGTTCCTAATAATATAAGTTATAAGTTATGAGAAGTTGCTTTTTAACTTCCCATAAAAGGTGACATAAAAAACCGACCTCCAATTGTTAGATTTTAGGTGATATGTACCCCCTTTACTGGTATTGTCCAGTAAAGGGGGTACATATCATTTAGGTCTAACTTTTGGGGGTCGGTTCAAGTTAAATAACAAGGGTCTTTTTAGGTTGAACAATGAGATCCAAGCCGCGTTAGCCTAAAAAGGGCGCCATTACCTTTAGGTCCTCGCTGATGACAAGGGGGGCACCGGTCTGGGACTGAACCTCTTCTACGGTCACACCTTCCGCAATTTCCCTCAGGACAAAGCCGCGTTCATCAATTTCAATAACCGCCAGCTCTGTAATAACCATATGCACCTTATTAACAGCTGTTGCCGGAAGTGAGATGCGCTCCACCAGCTTGGGCTCTCCCTTGGCTGTGTGGGTTGTTGCAATAATTACTTTTTTCGCACCTACAACAAGGTCCATTGCCCCGCCCATACCCGGCACCATCTTGCCAGGTACGATATGGCTTGCAAGGGTTCCTGTCTCATCCACCTGAAGGGCACCGAGGATCGTTACATCCACATGTCCTCCCCTGATAATCCCAAAGGAAGTGGCGCTGTCAAAATAGCAGGCGCCCGGCAATACATTTACAAACTGGTTACCCGCATTGATAATATCCTTGTTTTCCGTACCTGGTGCGGATAATTCACCCATACCAAGAATTCCGTTTTCTGACTGGAGAATGATGTGGACATCCTTAGGGAGATAGTTTGATACTAACGTCGGAAGTCCAATACCAAGATTAACTACGTCGCCGTCATTAATCTCCTTTGCTGCCCTGTAAGCAATAATATCCTTTGCGCTAGCCATTAAACCTCACCTCCTACGATATAGTCAACAAAGATTCCCGGTGTCATAATACAATTCGGATCCAGCTCGCCGATTTCAACAATCTTTTCCGCTGCCACAATAACAGTTTTTGCCGCAGTTGCCATCATCGGGTTGAAATTCTTCGTGGTTGCATTGTAATATACATTGCCTGCTTTATCTACAATGCTTCCCCTGATTAACGCCACATCCGCCTTCAATGGCATCTCGATCAGGTAATCAATCCCGTTTAAATTGATTTTCTGCTTTCCCTTTTCGACATCTGTCCCAACACCCGTCGGTGTAAGCACGCCGCCAAGGCCTGCCCCACCGGCACGGATCATTTCCGCCAAAGAGCCCTGGGGCACTAAGGTCACCTCCAGCTCTCCCGCCGTCATCTGGGCTCCTGTCTCCGGGTTTAAGCCGATATGGGATGCAATCAGATGCTTTACTAACCTGGCTGTAATCAGCTTTCCTATTCCCCTTCCCGGAACACCGGTATCATTGGCAATCACGGTTAAATCCTTGATTCCCTTTCCCACTATTTCGTCCATCAATATTTCAGGCGTACCGCAGGACATAAATCCACCGATCATTATGGTATCCCCGTCATGAACCTTGCTGATTGCCTCTTCCACTGAAATTATCTTGTTTTTCATTGCTGACTACATTCCTCCTACTCTGTGCAATTCGGGCTGCAAAGAATCCTTTCCCATAAGATAATATTTCTGTTCTATAATTTCTGTTCTATAATTTCTGTTCTATAATTT
>DUNO01000018.1 GCA_012839295.1 Clostridiales bacterium | reverse complement strand
TCACTTTCAAACTATTTATTAAGGCCTATTCATTTTTGAATAGGTCATCAAAAAATGAAAGGCACGGGTATAGAAATGGATTTTACATTAAGCAAAGAGCATGAGATGGCGAGGGCTCTCTTCCGGGAATTTGCCCAGAAGGAAGTAAAGCCCCTTGCAGTAGAGGTGGACGAGACGGAGGAATTCCCTGGGGAGACCACCCGGAAAATGCAGAAGCAGGGATTTATGGGGATACCGGTCCCGAAGGAATACGGGGGGCAGGGCTGTGATACTTTAACCTATGCCATGTGTGTAGAAGAATTATCAAAGGTATGTGCTACCACCGGCGTCATCGTATCTGCCCATACCTCCCTATGTGCAGAGCCGATCAAGAAATTCGGAACCCCGGCACAGAAGGAAAAATATCTGGTGCCCCTTGCAAAGGGAGAGAAGCTTGGAGCCTTCGGCTTGACGGAACCGGGTGCAGGTACGGATGCCTCCGGGCAGCAGACCAAGGCGGTGCTGGACGGCGACCACTATGTATTAAACGGAAGCAAGATATTCATCACGAACGGAAAAGAAGCAGAGATTTATATCGTATTTGCAATGACGGATAAATCCAAGGGGACGAGGGGTATCTCCGCATTTATCGTAGAGAAGGGTTATCCCGGCTTCACCTTCGGAACAAAGGAAAAGAAGATGGGCATCCGGGGCTCCTCAACCTATGAATTGATCTTTGAGGACTGCATTGTCCCGAAGGAAAACCTCCTCGGCGAGGAAGGCAAGGGCTTTGGAGTTGCGATGCAGACCCTGGACGGCGGACGTATCGGCATCGCAGCCCAGGCACTTGGAATTGCGGCAGGCGCTTTGGAAGCTACGATTGCATACGTAAAAGAAAGAAAGCAGTTTGGAAAGCCGATTTCAGCCTTCCAGAATACCCAGTTCCAGCTGGCAGACATGGCAACTAAGGTAGATGCTGCGAGAATGCTGGTATACCGCGCCGCAATGGCTAAGGATACCCAGAAAAAGTTCTCAGTAGAAGCAGCTATGGCTAAATTATATGCCTCCGAGGTGGCGATGGAGGTTACGACGAAGGCGGTCCAGCTCCACGGAGGCTACGGCTACACAAGAGAATATGAGGTGGAGCGCATGATGCGTGACGCTAAGATAACGGAGATTTATGAAGGAACTTCCGAAGTTCAGCGAATGGTCATCTCCGCAAGTTTAGTGTGAAATGCATAGCATTTCACATCCGACACCGTGGCCTGACGGCCAAATGATCGTTATTATAAGAAGAGGAGAGAGCATAAAGTGAAGATAATCGTTTGTATAAAACAAGTCCCGGATACCAATGAAGTAAAAATTAATCCTGCCACTGGAACCCTGATCCGAGAGGGCGTGCCCAGCATCATGAACCCGGATGACAAGGCGGGCCTGGAGGCAGCCCTGGCGATCAAGGATCAGACCGGCGCAGAGGTGACGGTGGTCTCCATGGGCCCTGCCCAGGCTGACGTGATGCTCAGGGAAGCAATGGCGATGGGCGCGGATAAGGCGTACCTGATCTCTGACAGGGCATTCGGAGGGGCGGACACCCTGGCTACCTCATCTACCATTGCCGCGGCAATCAAGGGAATGGAATATGACCTGATTATTACAGGCCGTCAGGCCATTGACGGGGATACGGCCCAGGTCGGCCCCCAGATCGCAGAGCACTTGGGGATCCCCAACGTGTCCTATGCGGAGGACATCAGGCTGGAGGGCAATTCCCTGATTGTAAAGCGCCAGTATGAGGACCGTTACCATATGGTCAAGGTGCAGATGCCCTGCCTGATTACAGCGCTTGGAGAGATGAACAAGCCCAGGTATATGACGCCTGGCGGCATTTTTGATGCCTTCCGTGAAAAGGAAGTCACTGTACTGACCCGGGCGGATATCGAGATCGAGGATCAGGTCATCGGGTTGAAGGGCTCGCCGACGAAGGTGGCAAAGTCCTGGCCTATCAGCGTGAAGCCGGCAGGAGTAAAAGCGACAGGCTTAGATCCCCAGGAAGCGGCAGAGGCGATTGTGGAGAAACTGAAGGAGAAGTTTGTTTTCTAGGCGGATTGTGGTATGGTGCAAGAAAAGATATAGAGGAAAGATACAGTGGAGGTAGGAATGAACTTAGAAGAATATAAAGGTGTGTTTGTCTTTGTACAGCAGGTTGATGCAAGCATTACAGGTGTCTCCTTCGAGCTGGTCGGAAAAGCAAAGGAGCTGGCGAAGGATCTGGATACGGATGTGACTGCAGTGCTGTTGGGAGACGGGATAAAAGCGTTGGTAGATGAATTAGCCGTTTATGGTGCGGACAGGGTTATCGTTGTGGATGACCCGGCTCTCAGGGAATATACGACGGAGCCGTATACCCATGCCATGACGGAGGTAATCAAGGAATTTAAGCCGGAAGTGGTTCTGTACGGGGCTACCTCCATCGGCCGTGACCTTGCTCCCAGGGTATCCGCAAGGGTAAAGACAGGACTTACGGCAGACTGCACGAAATTAGAGGTGGATGAGGAAACAAAGAACCTTAGGATGACCCGCCCGGCCTTTGGGGGGAACCTGATGGCTACCATCCTCAGCCCGGAGCACCGTCCCCAGATGGCTACGGTACGCCCTGGCGTGATGCAGAAGGCTAAGAAGGATCCGGGGGCTAAGGCAGAGGTGGTTGAATTCAAGCCTGTCTTTGAAAAGAATAATAAATACGTGGAAATATTGGAGGTCATCAAAAAGGAATCCAATAAAATAGACATCCAGGATGCTAAGATCCTCGTATCCGGCGGACGTGGCGTGGGCTCGAAGGAGAACTTCGCCCTGCTCCAGGACCTGGCAGAGGCTGTAGGCGGTACCGTCAGCTCCTCCAGGGCATCGGTGGATGCAAACTGGGTGGAGAAGGACCGCCAGGTAGGACAAACGGGAAAGACCGTAAGGCCGGATGTATACTTTGCAATCGGTATCTCAGGAGCGATACAGCACCTTGCGGGGATGCAGGAATCCGACTTCATCGTTGCTATCAATAAGGATGAAAGCGCGCCAATCTTTGATGTGGCTGATTACGGGGTAGTCGGTGACCTGAATAAGATACTTCCCTTGCTAACGGATCAGATAAAAGCGGCTAAGTCCGCTAAATAGCTAGGTTGGGCTTCAGCGGAAGGTTTCATTAACGCAGGGGGTATATCGATAATGGAATATCGATATGACGAATTGGAATGGGAATGGAAAATCCAGGTTTGGGCTTGGAGCTAATTTAGTAAGTATATGGAATTTGCCAGATGCATATACAGTAATGGAATACTGATATTTTGAATGAATCCTTAGCTGATATGCGGTGATTCCTATCCAATATGAACTAAAGGGACAAGTAACCAGCTTAATTGCCATGTAATTAAATACTTCACTTAAACGCAATCCTTATATCGATAATGGAATATCGATATAAGGATTTTGCATTTCACAAATACCATAGACATTGTTAAAATAAAGACAATTCAGGATCAACGAAATACAGAAGAAAAGACAGATCCGGAGTACAGACACGAAGTGCAGACATAAAGCACAGATATAAAATATGGACATGAAGTAAGACACAGAATTTAGACCTAGAATTATAGAAACAAAATATAGAAATGAAATCCAGAAATGAGATACCTAAAAAATACATAGTATAAAGGTCAATAAAATCAGTAAAGGAGATTGTAAAAATGGCTAGATTCACACTTCCGAGAGATCTTTACCATGGTAAGGGCTCCCTTGATGCATTAAAGACATTAAAAGGAACGAAAGCAATTATAGTTGTCGGCGGAGGAAGCATGAAACGCTTTGGCTTCCTGGATAAGGTGGAAGCTTACTTAAAGGAAGCGGGCATGGAAGTCCGGCTCTTTGAAGGTGTTGAACCGGATCCCTCTGTTGAAACCGTAATGAAGGGTGCGGCTGCGATGCGTGCTTTTGAACCGGACTGGATCGTATCCATCGGTGGTGGATCCCCTATTGACGCTGCAAAGGCTATGTGGGCATTTTACGAATACCCGGATACTACCTTTGAAGAGCTTTGCATTCCCTTCAATTTCCCGGCTCTTCGTACAAAGGCAAAGTTCTGTGCAATCCCTTCCACTTCCGGTACAGCTACCGAGGTTACTGCATTTTCAGTAATTACAGATTATGCAAAGGGAGTCAAATATCCCTTGGCTGACTTTAACATTACACCGGACGTGGCAATCGTTGATCCGGAGCTGGCAGAGACCATGCCGGCAAAGTTAACCGCCCATACCGGTATGGATGCTATGACCCATGCGGTAGAGGCCTATGTTTCAACCTTAAATTGCGATTATACCGATCCCCTTGCCCTTCATGCAATTAAGATGGTAAGCGAGAATTTAGTAAAATCCTATCATGGGGATATGGAAGCGCGTGCAAAAATGCACAATGCCCAGTGCCTCGCCGGTATGGCCTTCTCCAACGCCTTACTTGGTATTGTCCATTCCATGGCACACAAAACCGGCGCGGCATATTCCGGCGGACATATCGTCCATGGCTGTGCAAATGCCATGTACCTTCCTAAGGTTATCAAGTATAACTCCAAGGATGCAGCCGCTGATAAGAGATATTGCGAAATCGCTGCCTTCCTCGGCCTGGAAGCAAGTACGGATGCATTGATTAAGCATATTGATAATTTAAATAGATTACTGGATATTCCATCCTGCATTAAGGAATACGAGGGCGGAATAATTGATGAGAAGGAATTCCTGGAGAAGCTTCCCAAGGTGGCAGAGCTGGCAGTAGGCGATGCCTGTACCGGCTCCAACCCGAGGGCTATTACCCCTGAGGTAATGGAAAAATTATTGTATTGCTGCTATTACAATACTGAAGTTGCTTTCTAATCCATAACCTGTTAATTGTGTCGCCAACGCAAACATGTTATTGATTTGAAATATTATCATAGGAGCCTCATACCCGCTTTTATGAACCTTTTTGAAAGGCTGTAGCTGTAAAAGGCCACAGCCATTTTTCATGAAAAAAATCAGCAGAAAGACTTGAATTTCAGATGCTTTACAAGATGATGTGCCGCCTTCCTGGCGGCGGAATGGAGGAAGGAAATGAACCAGACATTTGATTTCACGGTTGTGGACGGCATTATAGATGGGCTGGGCCGCAAGCCAAGTGCAATCATAGCAATCCTGCAGGGAATCCAGGAGCATTACCGCTATTTACCGAGGGAGGTATTCCCCTATTTGGCAGGAGAGCTTGGGATTAGTGAAGCAAGAATCTACAGCTCGGCCACCTTTTACGAGAATTTCTCCCTGGAGCCAAAGGGCAAATTCGTAATTAAGGTCTGTGACGGTACCGCCTGTCACGTAAGAAAGTCAATACCGATCCTTGAAAGGCTTCGCAAGGATCTTGGTTTATCGGATAAAAAGGCAACCACAGAGGATCTTAGCTTTACCGTTGAGACAGTATCCTGCCTGGGAGCCTGTGGACTGGCACCGGTCATTACCGTAAATGACAAGGTATATCCGGCTATGACACCGGATAAAGCCACGGAGCTTTTAAAAGCGCTGAAGGAGGAACTATAATGCTTAAAACGAGAGACGATTTAATCAATGTACGTTCCGTCTATGGAAAGTCCCTTGGGCTGCAGACGAAGAAGATCCTGGTATGTGCGGGAACGGGATGTGTATCCAGCGGAGCCCTGGAGATCTTTGACCGGTTAACGGAAATTTTAAAGGAAAAGAAGGTTATATGTTCCGTCACGCTTGAAAAAGAGCCCCACGGGACTTCCGTCGGAATGAAGAAAAGCGGCTGCCACGGTTTTTGTGAAATGGGTCCCTTGATCCGCATCGAGCCCCAGGGATGGCTCTATACAAGAATTCAGCTTGCCGATTGTGAGGAGATTGTTGAAAGGACAATTATAGCCGGGGAGCATATGGAAAGACTTGCTTATCAGAAGGATGGCAAGGTTTATAAAAAGCAGGATGATATTCCATTTTATAAAAAACAGACCCGTACGGTACTAGACCACTGCGGCCAGATTGATGCAACCTCGATTAATGAATACTTTGCCATTGGAGGTTATGCAGCCTTGGAAAAGGCATTATTTGAAATGTCACCGGATGACATCGTGGATGAAATCTCAGAATCCAACCTCCGGGGCAGAGGGGGCGGCGGTTTCCCGACGGGACGCAAATGGTCCCAGGTTAAGCGCCAGAAGGAAGCAAAGAAATATGTGGTGTGCAACGGTGATGAGGGAGATCCGGGAGCATTTATGGACCGGAGCATCATGGAAGGAGATCCCCACAGGATGCTGGAGGGCATGATGATTGCAGGGCTGGCCTGCGGTGCAAGCGAGGGCTATATTTATGTGCGTGCGGAATATCCTATGGCAGTCAGCAGGTTAAAGGCAGCCATTGAACAGGCAACGCAGTACGGCCTGCTGGGAGATAATATCCTTGGTACGGGCTTTAGCTTCAGGCTGCATATTAACCGCGGCGCCGGAGCCTTTGTCTGTGGTGAGGGCAGCGCCTTGACGGCTTCCATTGAAGGAAAGCGCGGCATGCCAAGGGTGAAGCCACCCAGAACCGTGGAGCAGGGATTATTTGATAAGCCGACAGTATTGAACAATGTTGAGACCTATGCCAATGTGCCTCTGATCATCACTAACGGTGCAGCCTGGTACAAGCAGGTCGGGCCGGAGAACAGCCCCGGCACCAAGGCCTTTGCCTTGACAGGCAATATTGAAAATACGGGTCTGATCGAGGTTCCCATGGGAACCGCCTTAAAGGAAATCATCTTTGATGTCGGCGGCGGTATGAGGGATGGCAGGAAATTCAAGGCGGTCCAGATCGGCGGTCCCTCCGGCGGATGCCTGACAAAAGAGCATATGGATTTGCCCCTGGATTTTGATTCCCTTAAGAAGGCCGGCGCAATGATCGGCTCCGGCGGCCTTGTAGTAATGGATGAGAATACCTGTATGGTTGAGGTGGCACGTTTCTTCATGAACTTTACCCAGAATGAATCCTGCGGTAAATGTGTGCCCTGCCGTGAGGGTACCAAGAGGATGCTGGCAATTCTTGAAAGGATTGTAGAAGGAAAGGGTGAGGAAGGAGATATCGACTTGCTCCTGGAGCTGGCAGATACCATTTCTTCGACGGCGCTCTGCGGACTGGGTAAATCAGCGGCCTTCCCCGTAGTAAGTACCATTAAATATTTCCGTGACGAGTATGAGGCACATATCTTCGAAAAGCGCTGTCCTACCGGTAACTGCCAGAAGCTGAAGGTAATTGAGATTGAAGCGGCCTTATGTAAGGGCTGTTCCAAATGCTCCAGGGTCTGTCCGGTGAATGCAATTACGGGAAAGGTAAAAGAACCATTTATAATAGATCAGGCAAAATGTATCAAATGCGGTGCCTGCATTACGGCATGTCCCTTCCAAGCAATCATGGAAAAGTAGTATATGGAAGACCGTGAGAAATAAATTTTCTCACTTGAAAAGGACGATAACATGAAATCCGGGGATTTCATGTTACGTTTTTCAAGATCATGTGGAGGAATATTAATGGATAAGAAAAATATAATGACAATTGATGGTATACCCGTTGAAATCGGCGGGGAGAAAAACCTTCTTGAATTAATCCGCAAAGCCGGAATTAAGATGCCAACCTTCTGCTATCATTCAGAGCTTTCCATCTATGGTGCTTGCCGTATGTGTATGATTGAAAATGAATGGGGCGGCATAGATGCAGCCTGTTCCACGATTCCCAAAGCAGGCATGAATATCAAGACAAATACAGATCGCCTTCGCAGGTATCGTAAAAACATCCTGGAGCTGTTGCTGGCGAACCATTGCCGCGACTGTACAACCTGCAGCAATAATGGAAAATGCAAGCTCCAGGATCTGGCCATGAGATTCAATATTACGGGGGTCCGTTTCCCGAATACGGCGGAGCAGCCAAAGCTGGATGACTCTTCCGTATGCATCACAAGAGATTCCAACAAGTGCATCCTCTGCGGTGACTGTGTAAGGATGTGCAATGAGATCCAGAACGTGGGCGCAATTGACTTTGCACACCGGGGTTCCAAGATGACCATCAGCACAGCCTTTGAGATTCCGATTGCAGAGACTAATTGCGTCGGCTGCGGACAATGTGCTGCAGTATGTCCGACGGGAGCAATCGTAGTAAAAAATCATACCCAGAAGGTATGGCAGGCCCTGGATGATGCAGGTACAAAGGTAACGGTTCAGATCGCCCCGGCAGTGCGTGTCGGCCTCGGCAAGAAAATGGGCATGAAAGCGGATGAGAATGCCATGGGGAAAATCGTTGCGGCTCTCCGCCGGATGGGCTTTGATGAGATTTATGATACAAGCACCGGTGCGGATCTAACTGTGCTGGAGGAAGCCAGTGAATTCCTTAAGCGTCTGCAAAGCAATGGGAACATCCCTCTTTTCACCTCCTGCTGTCCTGCCTGGATCCAGTATTGCGAGAAGAACTATCCGGAGCTGCTGCCAAACGTATCGACCTGCCGCTCCCCGATGCAGATGCTGGCAGCCATTGTCAAGGATCAGTCCGGAAACTCAAGCCGCCGCCATGTTCATGTGGCAGTTATGCCCTGCACCGCGAAGAAGCATGAGGCGGGGAGGGAGGAATTCAAGGTGGAAGGTAAGCCCAATGTGGATTATGTCATCACCACCCAGGAATTAATCCAGATGATCAAGGAATCAGGCTTATTATTTAACGAGCTTGAGCCGGAAGCTGTGGATATGCCCTTTGGAACCATGACCGGTGCCGGCGTAATCTTCGGCGTTACGGGCGGTGTAACGGAAGCGGTGCTGCGCCGGTTATCCGCAGATAAGTCCAAGGGGGCCTTGATATCCATCTCCTATACAGGCGTCAGAGGTATGAAGGGCGTTAAGGAAACCACCGTAATGTATGGAGACAGAGAGGTTAAGATCGCGATAGCCAGCGGCTTGAAGAACGCTTCTCTCTTAATTGACAGGATAAAAGCAGGAGCCCATTATGACTTTGTGGAAGTGATGGCGTGCCCCGGCGGCTGTGTCTGCGGCGCAGGCCAGCCCTTTGCAGAGACAAAGGTAAGAGAAAACCGTGGTAAAGGCCTGTATGCGGCTGACAAGATGTGTAATATCAAATTCGCTGAAGAGAATCCGCTGATGATGTCACTTTATAACGGTATCCTGAGGGGCAGGGTCCACGAGCTATTACATGTGGATTATAGCCAGGCTCATGGAAAGGAGCAGGAATAATATGGTTGAAGTAAGGGTATGTATCGGCACCTCCTGCCACTTAAACGGCTCTTATAATGTAGTACAGGGCATACAACAGCTGGTGGAAGAGCATGCATTGCATGACAACATAGACCTGGAAGCATATTTTTGCATGAAGCAATGCGAGTGTAAAGGAGTTTCCATATCTGTGGACGGAGAAAACTTCAGGATCGAACCGGAGAAGCTAAATGAGTTTTTTGAAGGGAAGATTATGAGTAAGCTGTAAAAAAGCTTGAAAGAAGAATAAATATAGTCAACATGAAAGCCTCCCATCTAATTTACTGTATCAGTTTATCAGATAGGAGGCTGTTTTACACGACGGCATTTACCCTGGCATCCACAGATATATGATAAAAAGGAGCCGGGATATCATGCTTTTCAATCCTTCGTGTGATGCTGCTTAAAAACCAGTAATCTGCTTAACAGGTAATTACTAATTATAATGATTATATTTGAAATTATCTTAATCACCACATCATTTTGATCCAATAGTTTGACGAAAACATACATGATAGCGAGATCTAATAATCCAGTCAAAAGCCTGCTGCTGATGAATGCTCCGAATTCCATTGTAACTGATTTTACCGTAGTATTTTTGCTTTGAAATACATATTTTCGGTTTGTTATATAAGCAAACAGTACGGCCAGGGCCCATGCTATCATTGTACCCGCAATTACATTAAGGCGGCACAGCCTTGAGCTGATGAAATAAGCCACTACATTAACCAAGGTCGTGAGGCCGCCGAAGAACGCGAATAAAATAATCTCTTTATATTTATGGTACAGGCTCTTAAACATACGCTACCTCTTTACACTTCATCCTCATTTTTCTTCCTTCACGATATAAATCGGCCTCTTCTTTGTCTCCAGATAAGTCCTGGAAAGATAGTGGCCAAGTACTCCGATGCACAGCATCTGTAATCCGCCGATGAGGCTGATGATACAGATAAGGGATGGCCAGCCTGAGGTAGGATCCCCCCATATCAGGGTCTTCGCTATAATAAATAGGATCAGTACAAACGCAACAAAGCAGAGAAGAATTCCCATATAGGATGCCATGGACAAAGGAACGGTTGAGAAAGCGATAATTCCGTCCAGGGAATAGAGGAATAATTTCCAGAAGGACCATTTGGTTTCTCCCGCAATACGCTGCTCATTCACATATTCCAGCCACTTAACCTCAAATCCGACCCAGCTGAATATCCCCTTCGAAAAGCGGTTGTATTCGGACATTTCCAGCACCGCATCTACCATCTGGCGTTTCATCATGCGGTAATCCCTCGCTCCGTCAACGAATTCAGTATCCGATATCTGATTAATCAGCTTATAAAAGCATTTAGCGAAAAAAGACCGGATCCTCGGCTCACCTTCCCGATTTACTCTTCGGGTAGCAACACAGTCATAGCCATCGTTTTTTATGCTATCGTACATTTTACTGATTAAACACGGCGGATCCTGGAGATCTACATCCATCAATACCACATAATCGCCGGTTGATTTCTTTAAGCCGGCATAGATTGCCGCTTCTTTTCCGAAATTTCTGGAAAATGAGACATAGTGTACCCTTGGATCCTGTTCATTCAGTTTTTTCATGATTTGGATGGTATTATCCTTAGAACCGTCGCTTATAAAAATGAATTCAAAATCAAGGGGTTTTAACAAGTCTGCCACTTTGCAAATTTCAATATAAAACAGAGGTAATGCTTCCTGTTCATTAAAGCAGGGTACTACAACAGATATCTTTTCCACTGTAAATCACACTTTCCTTCTAATAGTCCTGATTGATAGATTTTGCCGCTTTGATGTTTTTCTTATTACAAATTACTATTCCTAAGAAGATAAGAAAGGCAACCGCCGATACCATGCTTCCCACTTTTAAATAGGGGGTTTCATATATTAACGTGATATGATGCTCCCCTTCCGGTAAAGGAATTGCCATATTCATAATATTTCCTCTAAAGATTTCTGTTATTTTACCGTCCACATATGCTTTCCACCCGGAACTGTACGGTATGCTAAAAACCATAATCCCCTTTTGTCCTAAGTTGATATCTCCTTGAATGGAATTATTCCCTACCTTGGCTTCAGTTAAGGAATACTTCCCTAATTCTTCGGCCTTGGCTTTGTAATAATTCATATCCAGGCTATAGACTTCAATATTATCGCAATAAAGTGTTTGGGATCCCCCAAAGGTTATTGTAGCCTTTGTTTCTCCATCCTCGTAATATCCCAGGTTAACAAGATAATCCTGTTTGCCAAAGTAGAACAAATTATATTCATTCCTTACAATTACCCTTTTCGTTACTCCATTTTTTCCTTCTACCCTGATAGTAATAGTTTTATCATGGCCGCTTTTAATTTTTAGATTATCGAACCTGACGTAAGTTTCCGTATTGGGATTACTTTTGAACTCTAATACTATCTCTGCTTCTGCTTTTTTTACCCGGATTTTATCATTATTAATTACAACATTTTTATCTGGAATGATATTAACATCTAATTTCTCAACCCCAAACTCGTTGTTACTATTTATTTTTTTCGCATAATCACTTTCCTTCTTGAGAATAACAGCATCCATCGCTGCCGACTGCTTTTCTAAAGATGTTAATTTGCTATATTCTTCTTCCAGCATGTAGTTATCATAAACATATCCAAGTGGTAAAGAATATTGATTTTCAAAAAGATAAAAGTTAATATTATCTTTTTTGGTTTCATTTATTAACTGAAAGCCAAATGGAGCGGCCTTTTTATCAGTGGTCGCAAAATATTTTACATTTTCAAGCTCGTCCAATATGGTTCGGTTATCCAAATTATCAAAACGAAATGCAGATCTTTGGTTCAATAATTCCAGGTCTTTAAAATAAGATGCAATATCACCATCCATGATACTATAATATCCCGCTACTTCGTTAAAACCAATTCTAATAGAGTCGTTCAGTATATTTTCACCATAAGTTTCAATTCGGTAAAAGGAATTATCCTTAATTTCCGGAATTAAGGACAACGCTCCTTTTTCAGAAAAGGAATTAACTTTATTTTGATCAATAAACCGGTCTACATAATTATTATAATCACTGGAATACAATAGATAAGCATTAAAGCCAAGAGTAAAAAGTACAAGCACGTATAAGGTTGCTTTTTGTAATAGGATATTACCCTTGAACCATCTTAGCTGAAGGATTATTACTGATGTAATCACAATAAATATTATAATAAACTCATATTCCACCTCTTTTTCAGAGGATATGAGAAAGGCTGATATCCCATAAATGATAAGGCCGCTTAATAATACCAGCTTTTCCTTCCTTTCCAATTGAAATAGCTTATCATAGGTCACCGTAAATGTAATAGCAATTAAAAAGCTGATTAAAAACACCCAACGATTTGCCAAATACGCAAATCCGTTCATGAAATATCCAAAAGAAGGTATCAGCAGCCCAAGAAAGCATAATAAAAAAATAATCTGCAGCTGCCGGTACTTTCTATTACAAAATAAAATCGCTATACTTATGATAGCCACGGAGGAAAATGCTAAGACAACCCAATAGCCTAATTTAACCCCGGGTACAAACATTGCCTGCACAAGATGAATATAGTAGTCTTTGTCGTAATGAAAGAAGCCTGTTGCCAATTCCGGTTTGCTGCTTAATCTGCCATTTTGTAAAAAGGCATATACCATGGGTATCAATAGAATGCCGGCCATAGCTACGCCAAGTAAATAATACCCCCCTGTCCTCAAGCCGGTAGTTAAAAAACCTGCAAAAATGTTCTTCTCACTTTTATAGTAAACATAAAAATAACGGAATATCACATAGACCACCGCTATGATCGAAAGCATATAAAAAAAATAGAAATTACTCATCGTAGTGATGAATACCATAATTATTAGCAGATAGGGCTTTTGCTTACGGAGTACTTTTTCTAATCCCAGTAAGATAAGAGGCAAATAAATCATAGGATTCAAGAAAAAGGGATGTCTTAGTCCGGCAAAATATGCATAACCGCAAAAGGTATATAGTAAAGCACCAAGACTAACTCCCAGGCCCTTCTTTCCCCAATAACGGCAGAATAGGATGAAGCTGATCCCAACCAGGTAAAACCGAAGTAAAATCAGTATATTATATAAAGCAGCTCCATTTTCCAGGGTCATAAATACCGTTAACAGGGCAATTGGATCTCCCAGCGCATAATAATGAATGGTTGTTATTGTATCAAACCCTAATCCCAGCTTATAGTCGACCATGGGAAAGCCTTGTCCTGCCAGTAGTCCCCTTAATAACTTCCCATAATATTGAAGCAAGGGATAGTGTTGGTATAGGCCGTCTTCATGCCATACAAAGGATCTGCCTTCCAGAATAAAGGGTAGAAATACAATTGGCAGTAAGAGTAAAAAGGACAAGGTATATATTAAATAAGTATTTTTAATTAGCGGTTTCTTCACTTTCTGTGCCTCTTTCACCAAAATGTTTGTATCAGTTGATTATTTTCCAAAATAAAATATTCTATTCCCGTAAGCTATTTAAATTATTTGAATATTTAACCTGAATTATTCATCACGGTCAGCCACTGCGGTGCCGGTGCCATAATGGATAAGACGAGAAGCTTACTCCAAAAGAATGTTACAAATCCTTGGGAACCAAAAATTTCCATTAGATTTATTATTTGTGTATGGGGTCTGGAGATATAATTTGGCTTGCAGGTTTTGATTTGAAATTATGATTGTTTGTGGTAGTATCTTTATAGGCAGGAACACTATAGTAGAAATTGCATTACGGTTTGAACTGGTAGATAATTGAAGAAGCAGGATTATCCGCAGCTTGGGGAAGCTGTGGATTGCATTTAATACGAGGGAGCGGGTCGGTGGAGCATGTATACATTATTGATTGTGGATGATGAGGAGTTAGTCAGGAATGCAATGTCAAAAATGATAGACTGGGAGTCAATTGGATTATCCAGAATATTGCAGGCAGAGGATGGACAGGATGCGTTAAACATTCTGGAAAAGGAAAGAGTCGATCTGGTGATTACGGATATTGCCATGCCCTTTATTGATGGCATTGAGCTGTCACGGATCTTATATCAGGATTATCCCGAGATCTATACCGTGATTTTAACCGGGTATGGTGAATTTGAATATGCCCAAAAAGCAATTAATTATGGGGTTAAGAACTATATTTTAAAGCCTGTGGGTGCAGCTACCCTTTATGAAGAGATGAAGAAAATATGCATACAGTTAAATTTTGCGGTGGAGCAGAAAAATTACATATCAAAAATCAGGAGCCAGCTCTACCAATCCATTCCCGAGCTTAGGGAAAATGCGCTGTACTCCCTGATCTGTCTTCAAGAATCAGATAAAGAAAAATGTATTAAAAGAACCAGGAGCCTTGAGATAAATTTTCTCTGCGGAAATTATATTGTGTGTATTATTGAACCGGATTTTAATGAAATAAATAATGACGAAATAGAGGTGCTGATTTTTGCGGTGAAAAATATCTCCAGGGATGTGATTGGGGATACGCACTATATCTTTGATGACGGCTATGACAGAGTATTGATTCTGTTTCAGTTTGAAGAGAGTATAGAAGATATCCATTCGGTCGTATATGATACCATGCAGGTGATCCAGAAGACGATCCTGTCCACCATCAGCCTGGAGGTCACATGTTCTCTGGGCGGGGTGGTAAATCAACCGGACGAACTGAATAAATCCTTTTCCCAGGCAGAAAAAGCCATGGAGTGTAAATATTCCCTGGGAAGTAAAGAGGTGTATGACATTTTAGACGTGGAGCATGTTGAAAAGTTATTTTACTACCCGGCTTATGAGATAACCGAATTGATTTACGCGGTTAAATTTTTGACCAGATCGGATATTATTAAGGTTTTTGACAAAATCAAATATAAAATATTCAGGGAAAAGAATATCTCTGTTACCAACCTTAAGATGATCAGCATCGAAATCATCGTATCGATCCTAAAGGAATTATCCGAAATAAAGCTGTTGTCCAAGGAGACCTGGCAGCATGGGATGAATTTATTCCAGGACATACAAAATCTCCAGGCCTTCGAACATGAACTGCAGGTGGTATTAGAATTTGCTGTCGAGGCTTCAAAAGAGCTGCAGGCCATACAGAATACCAATACCAAATCAATTTTAAAAAAGCTTCAGGATTATGTGGAGGAAAACTATTCGGATGAGGGACTTTCCTTGAAGACGGCTGCGGGTTATGCAGGAGTCAGCACGGGATATTTGTGCGCGTTATTCAAAAAGGAAGCCGGCATGAACTTTATAAAATATCTGACCGCGGTACGGATTAAGAAAGCAAAGGCATTATTAAAAACAACGGATAAACTGGCCTATGAAATAGCCTTTGAAACAGGCTTTTCAAATGCCCATTATTTTAGCACGGCATTTAAGAAAAGTGTGGGTGTTTCCCCTTCTGAATACCGGGAAAGGTACGTGAAGGAGCAGTGAAGATTAAGAATAGGACCTTATTATGGACGTCAGTCATTATTGGCTTTAGTATGATTATCTTTTTGTTCTCCTTTATTTATGTGTATAATGAGAAGCTATTAAAGGACAATGTCACTTATTCCCAGAAAATAGTGAAGAATACGGTGACCTATTTGGATAATTATATTGATGAACTGGATTCCATAGCGATCAGTGCAAATTACAATTACTATCTTCAAAACTATCTGATTGAAGAAATAGAAAATGAGACTGGCTATGGGGATTTTTCTAATAAGAAAAGTGTTCACGACTATGAAATAAATTCGAAGCTGTTCGGATATGAAATAAATAACCGGATCGACGTTTCCTCCATTATGATTTTTGGACGAAAACGGCTATTGTTGTATAAGACAATGTATTCCTACCAATATGTGGTGGATAATTTCAGGAAATATCCCTGGTATAGTGATGCAATCAATGATCCAAATAAAGTGAAGGTAACAGGACCCCAGCAGCACTCCTTTTTGCTTGGAAACACGGATGATACGGTTTCTATCAGCAGGATGATAAGAAATTATAAGGACGGTTCCTTCCTGGGAGTTATTTTGATTGACGTGAACTTAAACCGGATCAGGGAGATCTGCGATGGGATTTTTCATGAATCCGAGGGAAAGATCTGTGTCATTAATGAGGAGGGACATCCGATTTATGAGCAGGACTCCGGTGCAAGGAATGAAAAGGCCCTCTCCTTGGAACTGTCAGATAAATTATTAGGAACAATCAATTCAGGGGCAAGGGAAAGTCTGATTTATACCGTTGCCGGTAAGGAATATCAGATTGTATATAACCAGATGGGAAAAACCGGCTGGATTGTTATGATGCTGACACCGGTAGATACTTTGCAGGGATCCTTGGTGAATACGGTAAAATTGATTATAGGGGTATTTATCATTATCCTATCCATTACCCTGATCCTGCTGGAAGTAATGATGACCAATATTGTTAATCCCATCTCGCGCCTGCAAAAGCAGGTGGATACCATTGATAAGGGGAATCTGGAGCTGATTGAACTGACGCCCCGAAAGGATGAGATCGGTGATTTAACCACAAGCTTTAATCATATGATTGAGCGGGTGCAGAATCTGGAGGAGAAAATCATTAACGACCAGGAGGAAAAACGGAAGCTGGAATTGCAGGCATTGCAGGGGCAGATCAATCCCCACTTTTTGTATAATACCCTGGATTCCATTATTTGGATGGCTGAAATCAAGGATGACCATGTGGTGCCCATGACGGAGGCACTGGCAAAGCTGTTCCGGCTGTCTTTAAACCAGGGGAAGGAGATGTTCACCATAGAGGAGGAGCTGGAGCATGTAAAAAATTATCTGATCATCCAAAGCATGCGCTATGTGAACAAATTTGATTATTCCATCGAGGTGCAGGATAGCATCAGGAAATACAGGATCATCAAGCTCATCCTGCAGCCAATTGTTGAAAATAGTATCTACCACGGAATTAAGGAGAAAAAGGGAAAAGGAAGGATATCCATCCGTGCTTATCAGGAAGAGGACATGGTCCGCCTTAAGGTAGAGGATGATGGGATCGGTATGAGCGAGGACCAGTGCAGCGCCTTGCTAAGCGGGAAAATTGAACCGAGCGGAAAAAAAGGCTCAGGCATCGGATTTAAGAATGTGAATGAGCGGATCAAAATGTATTTTGGCAATCCTTACGGAGTCAGTATTAGCTCTGAAATAAACAAGGGAACAACAGTAGTGATATCCATTCCGGCACCTAAGGAATAGAAGAACTTAGAGGGTATTGATATGACAAAGAGCAGGATATTTTTTTATGGGGTGCTGATAATGGCAGTATTGGTGGGAATTATCATAGCCATGCATTCCATTCAAATGGATGAAGAAACAGCTGTGGCAAAGGAAGCCAGAACCACCGAAGAAAAAAGAGGCGCCAGGGAACGGGTAATTGGTGTCGCCTTGGCTTCAGGGGATTCAGAATATCTGGTGCGTCTGGATAAGTATATCAAAGAGGCGGCAGAAGAGAAAAGGGTAAAGGTAGAACTGCATTACGCGGATTGGAATGCGGAATTACAGCAGGAGCAGCTAAAGGAGATGATTGACCAGGAGGTGGATGCAATCATTCTTTGTCCGATCAATTCTAAATCCATGCTGGGCTCTGTAAAAGCGGCAAAGAAAGCAGGAATCCCGGTCATCAATCTCAATATGAAATTAGATCAGGTATCTACAGAATATATTGACACCTATGTTGGTGCCAGCATGTCCGAGGAAGGAGCGCTTGCGGCAGAGCTTCTTATGGACCTGTTGGGTGAAGCAGGTGGAAAGGTCGGCATTATTGAGGGAGCTCCGGGCAGCGACCCGGCGATATACAGAACAGAGGCCTTTTATGACGTAGTCAAGCTGCAGCCGGAAATTGAAGTGGTTGGGATAACCTGCGGGCAGTGGAACAGAGAAAAATCCTATCTGGCAGCCTATGATTTAATCAGGATGAATGACGATCTGGACGTGATTTACTGCCATGACAGTAATATGGCCCTGGGAGCCTATGAGGCGATGGTGGATCTGGGAAAGGAAAACCAGATCCGCCTGATCGGAATTGGTGAAGATGAGGAATATATACAGGCATTAAAGGATCATAAAATATCCGGCATTGTAACCCAGTCCGCAGAATATGAGGGAAAATACAGTGTCTATTGTGCTGTCAGGGCCATGGAGGGGGAGGAGCTGAGGCCGTGGTATAAAACACCGATACAGATACTGACGGAGGATAATGTGGATGAGTTTGTACAGTAGGTCATTATGGGCCGTTTATTAAATTTGTATCAGACTTGGCGGAGGAACCAGAAAAACTTTGGCTGCCTGTGCCGGAATGATTGGATCGCACTACCCAATATGAATTATTTGAACAAAGACATGAATTTTTTGAATTCATGTCTTTGTTTTTTTGAAGTAATATGGGGATGTAACCAAGAGGAACGGGTTTAATATCTAATAATGTGTGGAGGAAAGAGATGAAAAAGGTATTTAGTATTATGGTATGTATTGCAATAATCATTGCAAGTTTAAGCGGCTGTAGCGGCACTTCAAAAGCAACCGGAGGCAGCGCGGCTACAAATGCAGCAGCAGAAGGGGGAGCTGCTGGAGCGGACGAGAAGGCCGCAGGGGATAAAATTACAATTGGTTCCGTAATTATGAATACTTCCGGCGAGTGGTTTTCAGAAGTTATGCAGGGAATGAACGCAGCGGGAGAGGATCTGGGAGTAAAGGTTAATATTGTTAGCTCGGATAATGAGGTTTCCAAGGAATCAGACAATGTGTCAACCTTTATTGCACAGGGTGCCGATGCCCTTGCTATTTGTCCTCTGTCCGCAGATGCTTCCGTGGCAGCCGTAGAGGCAGCAAAGGAGGCGGGGCTTCCCGTAATTGCCTGGAACTGTACCGTAAATACAGAGGTAGACGGATTTGTAGGCGTATCAAACTATGATCTCGGCAAATTGACCGGCGAGTATGTGGCACAGTATGTAAAGGATAATTATCCGGAGGGCTGTAAGCTTGCAATCCTCGGTAACCATAGCTATGAGGTTGGTGTGGAACGGTGCAACGGCTTCAAGGAGGCCATTGCAAATGTACCGGGGCTTGAGGTTGTTGCGGAACAGGATGCTGAAATGCAGGACGAAGGAATGGATATTACGGAGCAGATTATGACAGCTAATCCGGATGTTGATATTTTCTGGGCTTGGAACCAGACCTCCCTGCTGGGCTGCAATGCTTACATGCAAAATACCGGCAACAAGGATATCGTAATTATGGGAACCGATATGAGCCTTGAGCTTGCAAAGGCGATGCTGGGGGATGACGTTAAGCTACAGGCCATCACGACCCAGATGCCTTATGATATCGGCTATAACGCCATTGCTAATGCAGTTAAGGCTTACAAGAAGGAAGAGTTTGAGAAAAACATGCTGATTGAACTGAAGACCTACGTAAGGGATGATACAGCTGAATTAGAGAAGTATGTGGAGGATCACAAATCCTTGGTGGAATAAAAATAGAGCTGGGAGGGATTTCGAACTATTTGGAATCCCTTCCGGCATGAAGGGCTGAAAATAGAAGCAATGGTGAATATTTTTGAATCCACATGGCAAATTTGTGCGGGTGCCCAAATTCGTAGTTCTTCATTAGAATGGAGGTTTTTATGACGGAAACTATCTTACGTGCAAAAGGAGTCAGCAAGAGATTTGGCGGAACGCTTGCACTGGATCAGGCAGAATTAGAACTTAGAAGTGGTGAGGTGCATGCACTGGTAGGGGCAAACGGTGCAGGGAAAAGTACGCTGATTAAAATTATTACAGGAGCCTATTCAAATGATGAAGGCCATATCTACCTGGGGGACAAGGAAATACATGTAAAATCCACCTTTGAAGCAAGAAAGTTAGGAATCAGCGCTGTTTATCAGGAATTCAGCCTGATTAATACCTTGTCTGTTGCGGAAAATATTTATCTGGGAAAGCTGATTCGGAGACAATATGGACCAATTGAGAAGATCCAGTGGCAGGAAATTCAAAACAATGCCCAGAAAATCCTGGATAAGCTGGAAAGCGATATTAAGCCGGAAGCCATAGTGGGCAATTTGAGTGTGGCCCAAAAGCAGTTGGTGGAAATTGCAAAGGCATTATCCAACGATATCAAAGTATTGATTATGGATGAGCCGACCGCATCCCTGTCGGACAACGACATCGAAAATATGTTCAAGGTGATTAAGGGCTTGAAGGAAAAGGGAATTGGAATTATCTATGTATCCCACAGACTGGAGGAATTACCCATAATCGCAGATAGAATCTCGGTTTTTAGGGATGGTAGGTATATCAGGACCATGGATATAGAGGAGGCGCCAAAAAAGGTTATCATAGAAAACATGGTTGGTACCAGTATGGTTGAAACCAAGAGAAAGCCGTGCTCCACGGATGAAGTGCTGATGGAAATCAAAAACTTCTCCTCCGGCACGAAATTTCAAAATATTAACTTCCTGCTCCATAAGGGAGAGGTATTGGGGATCGCAGGGCTTGCCGGTGCCGGAAGAACGGAGTTAGTCAGGGCAATCTTTGGAGTAGACCAAAAGGATAGCGGAGAGATCTTTATTCATGGCAAGAAAACCGTGATCCATAGTCCCGCCGATGCTAAAAAAGCCGGAATCGGATTCATTACCGAAGACAGGAAGGAAGAAGGACTCATTCTAAATATGCCTTTGCATACCAATTTGGGAATGACTATTTTGGATAAGCTGAAGAGAATAATCGGACTGGATTTGAAGAAGGAAGTACGGCTGATGGAGGAATATATCCAGTCCTTAAAAATAAAGTGCAGGGATAGCGGACAGAAGGCCCATAATTTATCCGGAGGAAACCAACAGAAGGTCGTTATTGCCAAGTGGTTGGCCACGGAGCCAAAGATCTTAATTATGGATGAACCTACCAGAGGAATTGATATCGGTTCCAAAAACCAAATCTATGACTTAATCAACCAGCTGGCAGAGCAGGGCATGGGCATTATTATGATCTCTTCCGAGCTTCCGGAGGTAATACAGGTATCAGATAGAATTATGGTATTGGCACAGGGAAAAAAGACAGGAGAGCTGGACAATCAAGAGGTTACCCAGGATATCCTGTTAGATTATGCAACTAGAAAGCAGGCAGTATGAATTTAATACAGAATAAGGGAATTGGTTTACTGATTCATCTTGTTGGTTTGGAGGCAGAAGGATGAAAAATATAAAGATAAAAGATTTTGTGATGAAATATATCATGTACATAGTTCTGGTGTTCATGGTCATTACCCTGACGGTAGCGAACGATAAGTTCCTGACCTTGAACAATGTCATGACTATCTTAAAGCAAATATCAATTCAATCCATCGTTGCAATTGGTATGACCATGATTATTATCAGCGGGAATATAGATTTGAGTGTCGGATCCATTGTTGCCTTTTGCTCCGTCATCGGTGCAATGCTGATGGCTTCCGGGGTTCCGGTTTGGATTGCTATTATATTAGTGGTCCTCATTGGTGCAGTCATTGGATTCATATCAGGGGGAGTAACTGCCAAGCTAAAATTACACTCCTTTCTGGTAACGTTGGCGCTCATGCAGGCATTTCGGGGATTGGCACAAACGATTACCGGAGGATATCCGAAGGCAGGCTTACCGGATGCCTTTGGCGGTATTGCAGCAAAAAGTGTTGCAGGTGTACCTTTTCTGGTATTATACATGATCGTATTTTACGCTGTATTTGTGTACATCATGAAATATACCGCATTTGGGCGCTCTATTTATGCAATTGGCAGCAATGAGGAATCCGCGAGACTTTCCGGTATTAATGTGGAACGGGTAAAAACCATGGTCTTTGTAATATCGTCTGCCCTATGCGGTGTTGCGGCCATCCTGTTGACCTCCAAGGTGCGTTCCGGCGACCCTACCTGTGCGAATGGCTGGGAAATGGATGCAATCGCGGGAGCTATCATCGGCGGTACTAATATGGCCGGAGGGGAAGGAAAGCTGGGAGGAACCGTTATTGGTCTGCTTTTCGTCGGAATTCTGGCAAACGGCATGGTATTGCTGGGAGTAAATGCATATATGCAAAGTGTTATCAAAGGGCTGGTTATTTTCCTGGCAGTTATCATAAACAGCATTCAGAAGCGTGCGCATAATTAAGGATGGGGCTTAGAGGCAGGATATAAAATAGAAGAATAAGAAAACGGATTATATGATAATCCAACGGATATTGAAAATTTATTTTCACCAAAATATAGGAGGAGGTAGCTTATGGATAGTATAGAAAGATTTTATGCAACAGTAGAAGGACGGCCTGCAGACCGGCCTGCAGCCTGGTTGGGAATGCCGGATATTCATGCCCAGCCAGCCCTATTTGAATGCTACGGGGTAAAGAATATTCATGAGTTAAAGCTGGCGGTCGGTGATGATTTTTATGCGGTCGAGGTGCCTTACAAATCTGAGACGGCAAGTGCAATCTACGCGGCTTTTGATTGGTACATGAACGGAAGCGATGTGGATGCGGAGGAAAGGACCCTTACTACACCGGGGTGCTTTGCAGAGGCTGAGGAATTAGAGGATCTGGAATTCTTCCCATGGCCGGATCCGGAAAAATACATCGATGTGGCAGAATGCAAAAGAAGAGCGGATAGCGCGCCGGAGGACAAGGTGGGCTTGGGGATTATGTGGTCGGCCCATTTCCAGGATACCTGCGCAGCCTTTGGCATGGAGACTGCATTGATGAATATGGTAGCCAACCCGGAGATTTACGAAGCTGTGAATGAGAAGGTACTGGAGTTTTATTTAAAGGCAAATAAAATATTTTATGAAGCTACCCGGGGAAAACTCCATGCAGTGTTAATCGGTAATGATATGGGAAGCCAGAGAGGACTGATGATATCTCCGGAGATGGTAAGAGAATTTGTTATGCCGGGCTGCAAAAAGCTTGTGGAACAGGCCCATTCCTACGGGCTTAAAGTAATTTACCATTCCTGCGGATCCATTATTGATATTATCCCGGATCTGATTGAAGCCGGAGTGGATGTGGTGCATCCGATCCAGGCCTTGGCAGCAGGCATGGATCCTCAGAACCTAAAGGAAAAATTTGAAGGAAAGGTAGCCTTCTGCGGAGGTGTTGATACCCAGGAGCTGTTAGTGCATGGAAGTGCAGAGGATGTAAGGGGGAAGGTAAGGGAATTGAGAAGCCTGTTTCCTACGGGACTGATTATCTCTCCAAGCCATGAGGCTATTCTCCCGGATGTTCCGCCTAAGAATATTAAGGCACTGTTTGACGAGGCACAGAAGATTTACGAAAAGAGTTGATTTAACAGGAGGTATTCCCATGAAGAGATATGGATCTGTGATTGCAGTAAAACCGGATAAGCTGGAGGATTATATCTATCATCATGCCCATCCCTGGGAGAAAGTGAATGCGATGATTAAGGAGTGTAACATTCAGAATTATTCGATTTATTATAAGGACGGATTGCTGTTTAGCTATTTTGAATATGTAGGTGAAGATTATGGGGCAGATATGGAAAAAATGGCAGCCGATGAAACTACACAAAGGTGGTGGGATCTGGTTAAGCCCTTCCAAACTCCCCTGGATACGAGAAAGGAAGGAGAATGGTGGGCAGCTATGGAAGAGGTTTACCATTTAGACTAAACCGAGGCCGTTTCAAAGTTCATGAAAACTCAAAGATTATATATAAAATTCATGCAAAATCCATAATCCCATGCTATACTTTCCCATAGAAGAGGTGAGGAAAGATGAAAAGCATTTTAGTGGTGGAAGATGAACCGGAAATCCAGGAGCTGCTGACTGCGTATCTGCACAATGAAGGCTATGCAGTTTCGGTTGCAGATGACGGTATCGAGGCGGTTGGAGCTTTCCGTGAAGGCTCTTTTGATCTGGTACTTTTAGATATTATGCTCCCAAAGATTGATGGCTTTGGCGTCTGTGAGCTGCTGAGGAGAGAATCTGCGGTGCCAATCATTATGCTGACTGCCCTGGATGGGGAAGCAGAGCAGATTAAGGGATTCGATTTACATGTGGATGATTATGTGACTAAGCCATTTTCCATGCCAATACTGCTGCGTAAGATTGCGGCAGTATTACGGCGTTTTGGTGGCGGGCTGGAGAGCAGGCGGATTTCCTATCAGGATATTTTGCTTGATCTGGACGAGAGGAGCTGCCGGGTGGGGAGTGAGCTGGTGGAACTGACCCAGCGGGAGTTTGACCTTCTGGTTGAGCTGATCAAAGCCCCGGGCCGGGTTTTGACCCGGGAAGTGCTGCTGAACCGGATATGGAGCTACGAATTCCTGGGAGATGAGCGTATCGTGGACAGCCATATTAAAAATCTGCGGAAAAAGCTGCAGACCGATTGTGTCGAGACTGTTCGGGGGGTGGGATACCGTGTTGCAAAGAAAAATTAGAGTAAGCCTGACCCTGCGGATTTTTCTCATCACAAGTCTGATCCTGCTGGCAGCCAGCGCCATGACCTATGGGATTATTGTCCAGGTAACGCCTACCAGCTATATTTCTATTATAACAAGCGATTTTCAGAAACAGGCAGATGAATTGCCGGAAAAGCTGGAGCAAACTACAGTGGAGGAATGCGGAGCAATTATTGACCGCTTTATCATGGATACCGGTGCCGAAGTGATGGTCAAGGGAAAAGATGGTGAGCTGTTAGATATACCATCAAAATATACTGCTAACTTCGGTTATGGGAGTGGGGGTATTGTGACCACGGTTACAATGGCAACGGTAGACGAAATAGTTATGAAGGAGGATGTGAGGGGATTTACGATTATAAAGGAGGAAGGGGCAGTAGTATCCGATGACTGGTCCGGATTGTCATATACATTTTCGCTTCAAGGCCAGTCAGAGGTCAATTCTCTTTATGTTTCACCACAAACAATAAAAACAAACCAGACGGTTCAAGCCTTGAGGGAGGTTGCTCCGTTGCTGCTTGGCGTAATGCTGATATTCTCCGTACTGTGCTCCATGTTTTATTCCCGGTACATCACCCGCCCCATTGTCCGGATCAGTGATATTTCACAGCATATGGCAGGACTTGATTTTAGCTGGAAATGCAGTGAAAAGCGCCAGGATGAGATCGGTGTGCTGGGCAGGAACCTGAATGACCTGTCAGAGCATCTGTCAGCGGCACTCCGTGATTTGCAGGAGGCTAATGAGGCGCTCCAGCAGGATATTGACCGGGAGAGGGAGGTGGAGCGCCAGCGCCTTGCTTTTTTCTCCGCGGCTTCCCATGAATTAAAAACACCTGTTACCATTCTAAAGGGACAGCTCACTGGTATGCTGGAAGGAGTGGATGTCTATCAGGACAAGGATAAGTATCTGGCAAAGGCGCTGGGAGTTACCGGACGGATGGAGGGGCTGGTACAGGAAATCCTTACAGTATCCCGTATGGAATCCAATGGCTTTGAATTGAAAAAGCAGCCCGTGGATCTTCGGGAGCTGGTTTTAAAGCATTTGGATTTGGACGGGGAGCTGATCCTTCAAAAGGAAATGGAGCTAAATACCTCCCTGGAGCCGGTTCCTGTAATTTATGCCGATCCCTTGCTGGTGAAAAAGGTTCTGGACAATGTTTTGTCCAACGCTATTTTCTATGCACCGGATGGGGCTAAGCTGTCTGTTGTACTAAAGAAAACAGCGGAGGGGGTGGCTCTTTCCGTGGAAAACGGAGGCTCCCATATCCCGGAGGAATCGCTGCCCCGTGTGTTTGAAGCATTTTACCGGGCGGAGGCTTCCCGGAACCGGCGGACGGGAGGAAGCGGCCTCGGGCTATATATTGTAAAAATGATCCTTGACCGGCATGGTGCCGCGTACGGAATCGAAAATACCACGACAGGCGTCCGCTTCTGGATGAAGCTCGAGGTGGAATAACAAGCAGGCTGTGAGATGATAATCGTCACGGTGTAGTGGCGGCTCCTTGAGAACTTTTGTATTCACAGGAAGCCTCCATCACCAAAGCAGCCAGGGTAAAAAAGCGCAACTATTATACCCTACATTTCCTTGTTCTCATTGTAGGATATGGCCTTTACCGGACATGATTTTGTTACATTCTCCAGTTTATCCATATCCAATGTCTTATACGATTTTACGAGTGCCTTTTTGTTTTTCATCTCAAATAATTCCGGATAGTTATTTGCACAGAGAGTGCAACCCAGGCAGGCGCCCCGATTGATATGAAGCCCAGCTTGTGTCAGCTCCTCTCCCGGCAAATCGTTATCTTTTATTATTTTGTCTGCCATCCACGAAAAAATAATAATGGCAATAATGGTGAGTACCCATCGAATACACATGAATTTTGGTCCTAAAAATTTTGCCTCATTGATGAGCATGGGAATCTTAATGACAGCCCACGAGCTTAATATAATGACAATATTCCGAATGGAAGCTCCTTTTTTGTGAAGCATGACGCACATTGGAAATGCGGCATAAACTGGACCTGCTGAAATACTTCCGACTACCAAAGAGAGAAAAATTCCTTTCACTTTGGAATCCTTACCCAAATATTGCATGATTCTTTCCTTTGGAATCCATATATCCAAAAGTGCCGTCAGAATGAAAATAACAGGCATAATCATGAGCATCTCTTTGATATAATATCCGCTGCTTTTCACTGATTCAATACCCATTGCCGGGCTTGTAATAAACATGACCATATAGGCTAAAGCCACGACTACCAAGAACAGGTTCTCTTTTACCTTTTTTATCATTGTCATATCATTACCCCCATCACAAGTGCAATTACAATAGCGAAAAGAAAGCTAAGGCCGTTGCGTATTGTGGTAAACTTTACTCCAAATGCTTTCCTTTCAAGGGGAAATGTAACCACGCCCACCATTGTCAGAGTTGTAAGAAAAGCAACGGTCGGAACCACGCTAACGCCTGCATGGATTAGCGTACCCACCAGGGGGAACGCAATAAAAGCAGGAACCAGTGTGATTGTGCCAAGCAATGCGCCACCAATTGTTGCCAACAGGACAGATTGAGTTCCCAAGAAAGCGGCAACTTTTGTGGGGGGTATAAGTGTTAAAATCAGTCCGATTGCAAAAATAATGGAAAGGATGCTTACGACCATTCCTTTTCCCATTCCTAGTGCCATTTTAAGCGCCTGTTTTGTTTTCACTTTGTCCTTGGTAATAGAAAATCCAAGGAAAATCAATGTACCAATCCATATTGCCAGCGTGAAAATATCCATATAAATCCTCCCTTCAAAGTCAAGCTATTTTCCTGGCGCTGGCGCTTTTACGACGATTAACTCCAAGATTTCATCATGCAGGTTTTTAACATTCATTTTAATACTCTTGGGAATTTTCAAGATGGTTCCCGTAGGATATTCATGGATTTCCTGTTCGTCCAAACCAATGGAAAGTAGTCCTTTAATCACAGTCATGTAGACATTGGAATTTGAGAAATGTTCAGGAAGCTTCTCATTTTTAGCGAGAATCATGTGGTTATAGTGTACATTTTCATCGGAAATGACCTTTTCAATTACAGGCATGTCATTTTGGATCATTCTAAAGACCTGTTCAATCATTTGTGGTTCCTCCTTTCTACTTCAGATACAGATATTATAGCGTTCCGGTTTGCACACAGATAGACACATATGTTTCTTTTTGCTATAATGTTTTAATAGAAGGAGTGATGTCGTCATGATAAAAATAATTACGGCCATACCGCTGTTTGCACAGCTACCACCGGATAAATTTAAGCCGTTGATTTCTGATAATCAATTATATTTGAAGAGCTATTCAAAAGGCACAACCCTTTATAATCAAAAAGACTGCTGCAATACATTTGATATTGTTATATCCGGCAGTCTTGTTGTGTACTCTCTTTTAGAAAATGGTTCCGCAATGACGATGTTTGAATTTTCCAAGGGACATATGTTGGGGGCGAATTTACTGTTTGGTGATACCCATACATATCCGTTTACAATTTATTGTTTGTCCGATGCTCAAATTTTGCACATTACTAAGAAAGCGGTATCAAATTTTTTACATGACTATAATTTTACGATGCAGTTCATCGGAATGTTATCACTTAACGCTCAGAAGCTTAACCAGAAAATTACGATGGCGACGCAAAAGACCCTTAGAGAAAACATTTTAGAATACCTTAAACAGCAATCAATATTGCAACACTCAAATAGCATCGTATTGCCAATCAGTAAAAAGCAACTGGCTGATTATCTCGGTGTGCAACGCCCATCTTTATTTCGGGAGTTGAAAAATCTCAAAGATGAAGGCATGATAGATGTTTCTAACCGGACAATTTGCTTAAACAATGTTTAGAAGCCTATTGACATCGCGTTCAGGGGACAGCTTTTTGCGCAGCATCCGCATGCGACACATTCTTTAGCGTCTAATATTGCTTTTTTTCTACCTTTCATAAAAACCACCTTTCAGTATATTAGTAGTTGCCAATATACTTCTATTCTTCCTCTAAAGGCTATGTGCTCATAATATCAGAGGGATTTTCCTGATTCTGTAACTATGTACGCAGTAGGAGCCATCTCCACATAAAACACACATTTCTTCCAAATTCACTTCAAATAAGTAGCTTATCCTTTTCCTATATACTCCAAACAAGAAAGGACTAGGCATATGAAAATAGCAATTGAGAATGTGGACATGACCTACCCCTCCGGGAAGCAGGCTTTGGAAGGGGTATCCCTGAACTTAGAGAACCCTAGCATGATTGGACTGTTAGGACCCAATGGCGCGGGGAAATCTACATTGATGAAGCTGCTGGTGGCAGGATTACTTCCCACTAAAGGGCAAATCCTGCTGGATGGGATACCCTTGCAGAAGAAAGAAAAGGAACTGAAAGAGAAGCTGGGGTATTTGCCCCAGAGCTTTGGCCTTTATGACGAGCTGACTGTTTATCAGTTTCTTGATTACATAGCGGCCTTGAAGGGGTTAAAAAATCCGGGGGCTGAGATTGGGCAGGTAATCCGTGCCACCAATCTGGAGGAGAAGAAAAAAGCCCGTATCCGCACCCTGTCCGGCGGTCAGCGCCAGAGAGTCGGCATTGCACAGGCTTTGCTGGGGGATCCTGGCTTCCTTATTTTTGATGAGCCCACCGTAGGGTTGGATCCGGAGGAGCGCATCCATTTTAGGAATCTGTTTTCCCGTATGGCCCAGGATAAGCTGGTACTTTTGTCCACCCATATCATTGAGGATGTGCAATCCGTCTGTAATCAGCTGGTCATCATCAACCAGGGAAGGGTACTGTTTGTTGGGACACCGGCTGAGCTGATCTGGAATGCGCAGGGGCATGTGGGTGTGTTTGAGGAAGCAGGCGGCATGGAGGAAGAGGGGCTTCATATCACATCCCGGGTTAATACGGCCAGGGGTGTGAGCTGCCGGGCGGTGGCTGACCAGCTTCCCGGCTTTATCACACCGGTGGAGCCGACGCTGGAGGATGCCTACCTGTATACCATTTTACGGGAGGAATTAAGATGACAACAATTCGGTTATTCCGCCTGGAGCTATACCGCCTGTTCCGGGAGCGGCTTGCGCTGCTGATGTTCACTTTGACGGCAGTTTCACCAGGCATTGGCTTGAGCTTCTTCAGGGCGATTTCTTCTACCAGTGAGGAAGGCTATGTTACGACGATGAACGGCTATTATATTGCGAATCCTGCCCTGGCCGGCGGGACGATAGGGGCTGTTTTGTTTGCTATCCTTACAATTTTGCAGTTCAATTATGGTACACGTTACCGCATTAGTACTATCACGGATGCTATAGTTTCTCCGCTGACCCAGGCTCTGGTACGCCTTGGGGCGCTGCTTGCATCGGCTGGCGCGGTGCAGTTGGTAACTACCTTACTGTGGCTCCCTTATAGCATGCTTAAAGTAGGGGCGGTTTTTGATATTCAGACATATTTGCTGTCCTATTGGGTGTTTATGTTTCCTGCGCTCGTTCTGGCAGCGTTGTTTTCGGCAGCAGCATATCAGTTTATGGGCAGGGCGGATCTGTCCTTTACTGCTTTTGTTGTATTTTGCTTCCTAAGCGTGAATGTATGGAATAAAAAATGGCAGCTTTGCTGGCTGAATCCCGTTCTGTTTGCTGTCTCCGATGACTTTTCTAATTTCAGGATGTTCCGCACAGTTGGCTATATGCGGATGACCTGGCTGTTGGCTCTTTCCGGGCTGTGGGTAATGTCCTGGGTTTGTGTACGGCAGTATGGAAAAGGAATCCTGGGCTCCTTTCTTTGCAATATCCGCAGGGTCTACCGTCCGGCTACAGCAATCATTTTGCTTGCGGCTGCGGGGGCAGCCTATGTTGCCCAGCCCTTCTATGACAATTCGGATCCGGACTTAAGCCAGCGTGTTTTCGATGGGGAATATAACCCTTCGCTGACCTGCTCGGAGCAGTATGCTGATGTGCGGCCGGATGCCGGTAAAGGTTCGCTGTACGGAAAAGCAGTTTATCAGCTGCAAAATACAAGCGGGGAGCCCCAGACGCTGGAGCTGGTTATTGATCCCGGTTATAAGCTATCCGATGTGAAGGTAAATGGGAGGGATACGGCGTGGTCCGTAACAGATATCCAAAAAACCAATGGTCTTGTGGTAAAGGTGGAGCTGCCGGCAGAGCCGGAGCTGGAGCTTTCTGTATCTTATGGAGGTTTTCCGCGTGAGTGGAATTTAGCCAGCTCCTATGGGTCAGGAGATCCGGAAATCAGCGGCGTCTATATGTGCCTGGAAAACCAGCGGCTTGCTCCCTGCATACGGAATGCGGCATACCGGGATGATGTATTGCCGGCAACCATTGACCTGACACTGCCGGAGCAGATGACCCCCGTTTTGTTTGGAAGGGGTGATGCAGAGCTTTTGCAGGAGAATAAGGATCATACCAGAACCTGGAGAATTCTGAATACGGGCTATTATGCCATCATTTATGCCGGAGATTATGTCAGACAGGAGATTAAGGCAGAGGATCTGACAATCAATTTATATTATGGGCGTAAGCATGAGACAATCATGAAGGAGGCTAAGGTGGGTGAGACAGTGCGCAGTGTGGTTAACTATTGTACCGCCCATTATGGCCCGCTGCAGTTTTATGCGGATGGAACCTTTAAGCTTTTGCAAACCAGAGCTACTGGAGGCGGTTATGCGGCCGATGGCGCCAGCACCTTGAACGAGCTTGATTTCACTGCACAGAACCTGACAAATAAAAATAAGGGCAGCGGTTCAGGAGAGGTTATGATCCACGAGCTGGTCCACCAGTGGTGGGGGCTTGGAAATATGTTTGACACCGTAGATAGTAAGGATCCATGGTCGTCGGAGGGACTTACGGTTTATACCACCTACCGCATTGTAAAGGAGCTGTACGGAGAGGAATATGCAAAAGAGCATTATGTGGACCAATGGCAGCAGGCTGTGGATGATTATTATAAAAACTTCTATGTCCGGAATCCGCAGTACCTGTCCGCACTTCCGGAGCAGTACCAATACAATATAGAAAACAGCGTTGGCAGTATGAGGCGTTACAGCGAAATGCCCCTAAAGATTTTGAAGGCGGAGCAGCTTGTCGGCGGGGAGGCAGCCATGGATAAGATCCTTTCGGGACTGTTTAACCGGGAAATCGACTGGAGCTATCCATATTTGACCTATCAGGATTTTTTGGATGCCTGCGGATTGACGAAGGAGGAATTAAGCCTTGACTAAAATTTTTAAATATGAAGTAAGACGGCTTCTGTGGAACAAGGTGTTCATCGGAATCCTTGTAATTGGGTTGTGTTATGGATGGATGACCTTGTCGAGGGGGATAATTTCCGGCATTGCATATACCGCCCCTTTTTCAGCCTGGAGCTTTGGCTATTATCTTTCCGGGATTGTACCGCTTCTTTGCATTGCTGAATTATTCTTCCTGACATTTTTTGTTTCCAGCCAGGAGCGGAGGGTAGTGGTTATCACCAGTACCACGCCGGTAAACCGGAGACGGTATGCGATGGCACGGGTGGGGGCAGTCTGTCTGGGAAGCCTGATCTTTATAGGCTGTATTATCCTTCTCGGTTTTTTGTTTTGTTGGTTCTTCTTCCGGGAGGTGCCCGGCGCGGGATGGCTGCTTTCTGTATTGATCATCCTTTTGCCTGCGATGGCGTTTTGCCTTGGAGTGGGATGGCTTGCCGGAAGCATGAACAGCGGGCTGATATATGCGGCCATGGGCCTGCTGCTGGTGCTCTGCATGCTTTCGCTGCCCCGGGCGCTGGATTTTTCCCTTGGCAGGTTTTTTGCTGAATACCCCAAAAGCCTGCCGGTATTAGATCCTGCATTTTCAGTACCGGTGGATGTGCTGCTTGGCAGGGTGGCATATCTGGGAGCAGGAATTATCCTGTTTGTAATCGGACAGCTGAAACAGGATAAAAGGGGTAGGGAGCGTTGAGCGGTTTTCACTGATGAACAGCAAAGGGAAGAAAAGCTGGAGAAGTATTATAACCAAATTAACGGAATTGAATAGATATATATTCCTTTGGAAAGCCGTTATTTAATTGATAAGAAAAAGCTGCAAGAAAAAGCACCTGGTATCTGAGCTTCTAAGCTCCGGTTATCAGGTGCTTCTATGTAATGGTGCCTGACGTAGGATAAGCTGTGCTATAGTAACACATATAATATATGGCACCAGCGCTGATCATAGGGAGTGGTTAGCTGGACATGTCTAGTTTTTTATTTTTGGTGTAGATTCCATTTTCATAGCATTTTTAGATCTCTTTTTTAAGCTTTTCTTATATTCTTTTTTTTCATTCCATTCCATCAAATAATGTACCTGCTCGATATCCTCCTTATGGCGTTCCTCTTGCGATAACATAAATACACTTCCTTCCTATTTGCATTCGAGAGTTGCTATGCAAATAGTATTTCACGTCTGATATAATTTATCAATTTTTATAGATGTAATTATAGGGTATGGTGCCCGGATTTTATAATGAATAATCTTGGTGGCTTCTTATTTCCACATCATACTCCTTTCAAATTCTTATTTATTTACATTATTCACTAAAATAGTCCCATGATTAAAACAAAAAAGGCAGATACAAGTGATACCACAGTACCGATTGCACATCCTTTTAGTGCGCCTATTATGTGGTGAGCCAGGTCTTTATACTCTTCTTTCATATCCTCTGTTCCCGGAATCATTAGTTTTTTACTATGACAGGTATGATAACGGAAGGAAATGGGAGGATTACATTTCCTTTGGAGCAAGTTAATAATTAAGATTATTATTCATATACGGAGTATGTTTTGGCTATTTTCTCCGTCTTGTTATATTTTACACCATTTCGTTCCACGGCCAGCACCCACTGTTTTAATGATTTCTATGTAAAATGTAAGACGTTTATTTCATTGTGGACAGCAGGCTAACCGTTGACCGCCCGCGCCAGCTGATCCAGTGCAAGCTTTAGGATTTCCCTTGGGCAGGCGATGTTAATCCGCTCGAAGCCGAAGCCGTTTTTGCCGAACATCTGGCCCGCATCCAGCCAGAGCTTGGCTTTTGTGGTGATCAGCTCCTTCATATCCTTATGTGAGAGACCCAGGGCGGAAAAATCCAACCAGATTAAATAAGTACCCTGGGGTTCAATCAGCTTGACCATGGGCAAGTTATTCTTTAGGTATTCCCTGACGTAATTTAAGTTTTCATTCAGATAAGCTTTTAGCTGGTTTAACCAAGGCTCACCGTATTGATAAGCGGCTTTACAGGCCACCAGACCTAAGGTGTTAAGCTGGCTGTAGCCGCTTCTGCCAAACTCGTCCAGGAACTTCCTTCGGAGGGCAGGGTTCTTAATAAAGATATTGGACACCTGCAGCCCAGCCAGATTAAAGGTCTTGCTTGGGGCAGTGCAGGTAACTGTATTTTGGGCAAAAGCCTCATTGATATTTGCAAATACGGTATGCTTGTAACCAGGGAATATAAAATCACAGTGGATCTCATCGGAAACCACGATAACATTATGTTTAAGGCAAAGTTCCCCCATACGGGTCAGTTCCTCGACGGTCCAAACCCTTCCCACCGGATTTTGCGGGTTACATAACAGGAACAGCTTTACATTTTTCGTAATGATCTGTTGTTCAAAATCCCTAAAATCAATGGTATATGCGCCATCCTTGTATACCAGATAATTGACCGCCAGGTTTCGTTTATTAACTAAGATGGTTTCTTCAAATGGATAGTAGACAGGCTGCTGGATCAGGACGCCTTCCCCTTTCTCGGTAAAGGCTTTAACAGCCAGGGTAATAGCGAATACGACACCGGGGGTTTTGACCAGCCAGCTTTCCTCCAGTTCCCAGTCAAAATGCTTTAAAAACCAATTATGCAACACATCAAAGTAATCCCTTTTCACCTCCGTATATCCGAAGATCCCATGGCTGACAGCCTGCGACAGGGCTTCCAGTACTTCGGGAGGTGCCTGAAAATCCATATCGGCAACCCAGAGGGGAAGTACATCCTCTGGCCGCCCGCGTTCAACGGCAAAGTCATATTTTAAAGAATTTGTATTCTTACGGTCAATTATTTTGTCAAAATCATAGCTCATTGGCTCACCTTCCTTTCAGTTTTATGCACGTCAGATAATTGCGAAACTCAAGTACTGCTCATCCCTAATCGGCAATTGCCTGCTCCAAATCGGCAATCAGGTCATCAATATGCTCGATTCCGACGGAAAGACGGAGGAGGGTACGGTTAATTCCCTTCAATTCACGGATATCCTCGGGAATATCGGCATGTGTCTGAAGCATGGGATAGGTGATAAGGCTCTCCACACCGCCCAGGCTTTCAGCATATTGGATCAGCTTTACCTTATTTAATATATTAACAGCTGTTTCCTCCTTGTCAACATGGAAGGAGATCATGCTGCCAAAACCGCGGGACTGCCTTTTGTTGGTCCCGTAGCCCGGATGGGCAGGGAGGCCGATATAGTAGACCGCTTTTACCTTCGGCTGTTTTTCCAGCCAATCAGCCAGTATCAGGGCATTCTTTTGCTGGGTCTCCATGCGGACCGGCAACGTTTTAATTCCGCGGAGGATCAACCAGCTGTCAAAGGGAGAGAGACCGGCGCCGGTTGTCTTAGAGATATAGCGGATCTTTTCAGCCATTGCATCCCCGGCGAGGACAAGTAAGCCGGCCAGGGTATCATTGTGCCCTCCCAGGAACTTGGTTCCGCTATGGAGGACCACGTCAGCACCCAGGGCAATGGGGGTTTGGAAATAGGGGGATAAGAAGGTATTATCAACGATCAATAATAGTCCATGCTGCTTGGCAAGCTGGCTGACAATAGATAGATCGGTTACATTCATCATCGGGTTTGTGGGGGTCTCCACAAAAACGGCCCTGGTGTTAGGCCGGATATTTTGCCGGATGTCCTCAGCCTCAGAGGTATTAACATAAGAAATTTCCAGTCCGTTCTTTCTATTAATATTATCAAAGATCCGGATGGTGCCGCCGTAAAGATCGTCGGAGGCAAGAATATGGTCACCGGGCTGAAAGATTTCCATCAGCGCATTTACGGCAGCCATGCCGGAGGAGAAGGCAACAGCCTGGGCACCACCCTCAATGGAAGCCACAATCTGCTCCAGCTGTTCCCGGGTAGGGTTTTGGGAGCGGGAATAATCATAACCGGTACTGTTTCCCACGCTTGGATGAGCAAAGGTAGCGGTCTGGTAGATGGGGAAGCTGATTGTGCCGGTATTGTCGACAGGCTTTTTTTCATTATTGCCATGCAGGCATTTTGTATTAAATTGATAGTCCATATTGACCTCCTGTTCATGAATAGCTTTATAAATGCTTTGTTTTGTAAAGAAAGAATATACCAGCCTCATTATGGCCTTATAAATAAAGTATAAGTAATTATGGAAAAAGTATCAGTAGTTATCAAAATAAAAACTATACTATTCATATCTAATAAGTATGATTAAGAATTATATTATAGATATGCTTAAAAAACAAGTGTTATTATACAGGAAAATAAAATTAAATGAAATTACATCTGAATTATTTTTATTATGAAGGAATGGAAGGAATAAGATAAAAAAATGGGCAAATAAAAATTAAAAAAATAAAAAAAGTTATTGACAATTGGAAAAATATTCGCTATACTTCAAAACATATTAAACATGTATGAAATATATGAAAAATATAAGGAGGAAAGTTTATGAAGAAAATAGTATCAATTTTATTAGTACTGGCATTGGCGGGGGCTCTTTTAACAGGCTGCGGTACGAAGGAAGCGAAGAAAATTGTAGTAGGAGCCAGCACTACCCCACATGCGGAGATCCTGGAGCAGGTAAAGCCAATCCTGGAAAAGGAAGGCTACACCCTGGAGGTTATAGAATATTCAGATTATGTCCAGCCTAACCTGGCACTGGACAGCAAGGATTTGGATGCAAATTATTTCCAGCACAAGCCTTATTTGGATCAGTTCAATGAAGAGAATGGTACGGATATCGTATCCGTGGCAGCGATCCACTATGAGCCCTTCGGCATCTATCCTGGAAAAACAAAGGCGCTGGAGGCATTGGCTGATGGCGGACAGATCGCCGTACCGAATGATGCGACCAATGAGGCAAGGGCTTTGCTGCTGTTAGAGGCGCAGGGGCTGATTAAGCTCGCAGAGGGCGTAGGCTTAGAAGCAACAAAAAATGATATCGTAGAAAATCCAAAGAATCTTAATATTATAGAGATTGAAGCCGCACAGCTGGCACGTTCCCTGCAGGACGTGGATTTGGCGGTAATCAACGGAAACTATGCCATCCAGGCTGGTTTAAATGTTGGAAGTGATGCAATTGCCGTAGAAGACAAGGACTCCGTTGCAGCAGACACCTTCGCAAACATCCTGGCAGTGAAGGCCGGTGATGAGGACAGGAAGGATATCAAGGCCTTGGTAAAGGCTCTCCAGAGCGATGAAGTTAGAACCTTTATCAATGAGAAATATGAGGGCGCAGTGGTACCAAAATTCTAAAGGTGATTCCGTGGAAAATAAGAAACTAAATAATTTCAGGGGATAAAACCCTTAAAGCAAGTGGATCATTCGCGTGGTTCACTTGTTTTAATTATAGAAGGAAAATGTTATTCCACTAAAGGCCATATTCTGATAGAATAGGGGAAGGGAGGGTGTTATGGTTAATAAAGAACGAATTATAAAAGAATTCTGCCGGTTGGTCTCAATTGATTCCATATCCTTTAAAGAGCGTGGGATGGCCGATGCCATGATCCAGGCTTTGGAAGAGCTTGGCTTTGAGGTTGAAGAAGACGGGGCAGGTGGATATTACGGTGGTAATTGTGGAAATGTTTATGGGTTTTTGCAAGGGAATGTGGATGGACCACCACTTCTTTTCTCAGCGCACCTGGATACTGTAGAGCCAGGGCTGGGTAAGAATGCAGTTATGCAGGAGGACGGCACCATTACCAGTGATGGCACCACGGTATTAGGCGCGGATGACCTGTCCGGCTTGGTATCGGTTCTTGAGGCGGTTCGAACCATCAAGGAGCTGGGGCTTCCCCACCGAAGCATTGAGGTGTTGTTCCCGATCGCCGAGGAAGTGTATCTTAAGGGGACGGAGGTCTTTGATTTTAGCAGGATCAAGGCGAGGGAGGCCTATGTGCTTGACCTGGACGGACCTGTCGGCCGGGCAGCAATTCAGGCACCGACCGTGCTTTCCTTTACGGTGAAGATTCTTGGAAAGGCATCCCATGCGGGCTTTGCCCCGGAACAGGGGATTAATGCCATTGCAGTTGCTGCCCGGGCTATCACAGGGATCAGGCAGGGACGGGTTGAAGATGGCATGACTGTAAACATCGGTATCATCGAAGGCGGAAAGGCAAGGAATATTGTTTCGGAGGAATGTACCCTGAGGGGAGAGGTCAGGAGCCTGGAGCATGGAAGGGCAATGGCTGAGATAGGGCTGATCGAAGCAGTGGTCCGTGAGGTTACACAGCAGTACCAGGCAAAGTACGAATTTGAGACATCCATTGGATGCCTTGCCTATGAGATTGCAAAGGACCATCCTGTGGTTACGCGGTTTAAGAAGGCCTGTGAAGAATTAAATTGCCCAATGGAGCTGGTGACTACCTTTGGGGGAAGTGACAACAATAACTTTGTGAAGAATGGAATTACAGGAATCGTCCTGGCCTGCGGTATGAACCAGGTTCATTCCTGCAAGGAATATACGGAGGTCCAGGAGCTTATAAAATGTTCCTCCATCCTGGTCAGGCTGATGACGGATTCCGGACAGACCAAAGAACAGCCTTAGGAAACTTCCGGCTTTCCATGGATAGTATAGAATATTTGATATAAAGTATATTGACAAGGCTATAAAAGAAATACTATACTTTGCGTAGGCTGGTTTCCAGGGGTCTGGGCCAGCCGGAATACGTTACAAAGGAAGCTTAAAATGGAACATTTTATTAGTATCAGTATAAGCCACAAGACTGCTCCGGTGGAAATCAGGGCATTGTTTTCATTTTCGGTAGAAGAACAGGAAAGATTCCTGGGGGACATTGCAGACAGCGGTGTCCTTAAGGAATGTGTCCTGTTATCGACCTGTAACAGGACAGAGCTATATTTCAGGGGAAATAACCAGAATGTTTTGGAGCTGCAGCAGCGCTTGGCGCAGTTTAAGCAGATGGATGTGGAGGTTCTAAGAAAGCATTTCCTTATTTACATGGAAGAGAAAGCAATCCAGCATTTATTCCAGGTTACCTGCGGTATGGACTCCATGGTAGTTGGTGAGGATGAGATTCTTGGCCAGACGAAGGAGGCCTATGAAAGGGCGCTGAAGCTGGGTACGACCAAGTATCTGCTAAACACCCTGTTCCAGGCGGCAATTACCTGTGCGAAAAAGATAAAGACGGAGACAAGGCTATCTAAGACCTCAATCTCAATCGGGACCCTGGTGGCAAATGAAGTCATGGGTTACCAAAAGGAAAGTAAGAAGGTTCTGATTATAGGTGTGTCGGGAAAAATGGGTTCCATTGTAATGAAAAATCTCTATGGGAAGCCAGGGATTAAACTGGTAGGTACAACCCGGAGCCACAGCATGCAGGAGAATATCCACGGAAGGTATGAGAAGCTGGAGATCGTTTCCTATCAGGACCGTTACCGGTATATGGATGAAGCGGATATTATCATCAGTGCTACTACAAGTCCCCATTATACCATTACCTACCTTGAGCTTGCTGCAAATATTGTAAGCAGGAAGGAGCGGATTTTTATTGATTTGTCCGTACCAATGGATATAGATAAGGATATCATAAAGCAGGAGGGGGCAATTCTTCATGATATGGATTATTATGAGGAGGTTGCCAGGCATAATATCCTGATAAAAGAACAAGAAATCATCGAAGCCCAGCGGATTATGGAAAAGCATATGGAAGAGACAAGGAAGGAAATAAGCTTCCATGAATTCCTGCCCCAGCTTCCGAAGGTGAAGCAAAGGCTTGCCGGACGATCCTTTGAGCATATTTTATATGAGTTGAAAGAGAAGGCCAGCCATGAGGAGCTTTCCGGGCTGCTAAAGCTTCTGCAGGAGATGGTGTAGTTATGGTGAGAGGAGGAAGGGATGGCATATTTTCCGTTCTTTGTGGATCTGAAAGGGAAGGAGTGCTACGTGTTTGGCGGCGGCGCCGTAGCCAGCCGCAAGGCTTTGGCACTCCTTGAATTTGAGGCGGAGGTTACCGTCGTTGCTCCAAAGGTCTGTGATGAGATATGGCAAAGAAGGGAGAAGGTCATGGTCTTGCTCCGGGAATACCGGGAGGAGGATTTGGATCATGCTTTTTTTGTCATTGCGGCGACGGACCGTGCTGAGGTGAATGCACGGATTTCCAAGGCGTGTGATGAGCGCGGGCTGATGGTGAATAGGGTGGACCAGCCGGAAAGTGGCAGCTGCCTGTTCCCTGCCTATATCCGCCAGGGGGATATTACGGTGGGAGTAACTACCTCGGGAAAAAGCCCCGTGGTTGCGGGGCGCATTAAAAAGCTGGTTGAAAGCCAGATACCAGCGTATTACCAGGGGCTGGTTCAGGTGCTGGGTAACTGCCGGGAGCTAGTGAAGCAAAGGGTTCCCTCCGAGAGGGTAAGAGCCAGGATTTTTAAGAGGCTGGTTGACCTTGGAGAGGAAAAAGAGGGGAACCTCACGCAGGAGGATATCGAAGTGGCAATAAAGCAGGAGGCTGGTTCTGAATAAAGGATTATTTGAATAAAGGGATTGAGGAGGTTCATTCAGGCTTATGCGGCGTGTTATAAGGATAGGCTCCAGAAAGAGCAGATTGGCAATGGTGCAGACAAATTTCATTATTGAAAGGCTGGGAAGGATAGCTCCGGAGCTGGATTTTGAGATTATCCCCATCAGTACGGTAGGGGATGAAATCCTGGATAAGCCCTTGCTTTCCTTTGGAGGCAAGGGAGTATTTGTCGATGCCTTTGAGGATGCATTATTACAGGGAAGGATTGACCTGGCGGTACATAGCGCAAAGGATATGACGGCAAAGCTCCCCGAAGGGCTGGGGATTGTTGGGATTCCGGAGCGTGAGGATCCCAGGGATGTATTAGTCAGCGTGGGAGAGGGACTACAAGCCGGTAAACCATGTATCATCGGTACCAGCAGCCTTCGCAGGCAGTTCCAGATTAAACAATTTTACCAGGCAGAATGCAGGAGCTTACGGGGGAATGTCCCGACGCGCCTGGAAAAGCTAAAGGCGGGAGAGTATGATGGAATCATCCTGGCGGCAGCCGGTTTAAAACGCCTGGGGCTGATAGAGGATGAACAGCTCCATTTTCATTATCTTCCCCCAAAGGAATTTATCCCGGCAGCAGGGCAGGGAATCCTGGCGGTAGAAGGAAGAGTTGGGGATGAATTAGCGGAGCTTGTCCGGCAGATCAACGATGTTGACACGGAAATCTGCTTAAAGACGGAGCGCCGGATATTGGAGCTGATGAATGCAGGCTGCCATGAGGCAATCGGGATATATTCCAGGATTGAAGGAGGCAGGCTCTGCATTGATGCAGTTTATCAGCAGGGGGATGAATGCCACCGGATCCAGGATGAGGCTGGGGCAGAAAATTATGAAGAATTAGCCCTAAGAGTCGCAGGGCAATTAGCCTTTACTTAGTATTGGTTTAGCATGTACATAGGATTACATATATTTTGTTAAAAGTTTTAAAGGGAGTGGAAGCCCTCTGGAGAGGGAGGAAAGCTCCTCCTAAAAAGGAGAATTCATATGGACGGAGTAGGGAAAGTATATCTGGTCGGAGCCGGGCCTGGAGATCCTGAGCTCATTACCCAGAAAGGCCTGCGGCTGTTGCAGACCTGTGATGTTGTGATTTATGACAGGCTGGCATCCATCGGCCTGTTAAAATATTTGAAAGAAGACTGTGTAAAAATTAATGTGGGAAAGATTGTAGGAAACCATGCCATCAATCAGGAGGAGATCAACCGGATTATTGTGGAACAGGCAAAGCTCCACAAACGGGTGGTCCGCCTCAAGGGAGGGGATCCCTTTGTCTTTGGGCGTGGCGGTGAAGAAATCCTGACGATGGAGCAGCATGGAATTCCTTACGAGGTGGTGCCGGGAATTACATCATCCATTGCGGTGCCGGCCTACGCCGGAATCCCGGTCACCCACCGGGGAGCCAGCCAGAGCTTCTCCGTTGTCACAGGACATACGGCGGAGAGAGAAGGGAGCCTGCCGGAGGACTTTAAACACCTGGCGAAGCTGGAAGGAACCCTGGTGATACTGATGGGTGTCGGAAATCTGGAGAAGATCGCGGCAACTCTTATGGAGTATGGAAGACCCCCCAGCACACCGGTAGCGGTAGTGGCAAATGGTACCACCATATGGCAGGAGGAAGCAAGGGGAACCCTGCAGGACATCTGCCAAAGGGTTAAGGAGGCTGACATTAAGGCTCCGGCGGTCATTATCGTCGGCGACGTGGCAGCCGTTCATTTCCGCAGTAAGGAAGAATTTGCGCTAAGCGGGATTAAGGTCGGAGTTACCGGTACCCCAAATATTACGGATAAGCTGCAGCAGGAGCTGGAAGGCTTGGGCGCAGCCATAGAGGTCATCAGCCAGTCAACGCTGCAGGTTTATAAGGATAACAGGGAATTTGATGAGGCGTTAAAGTCCATTGAAGCTTATCGATGGCTGGTATTTACAAGTACCAATGCGGTAGAGCTTTGCTTTGGCAGATGGAAGGAATTACAGCTGGATTTTCGGAGGCTTGCGAAGCTCCGGTTTGCCGTTGTTGGCAAGGGAACGGAGGAAGCATTGTTAAAGCAGGGCTTCCGGGCGGATTTTCTCCCTTCACAGGCAAATGCTGTGGCGCTGGCAAAGGAGCTGGGTGCCTTGGCAAAGCAGGGAGGGGACAGGCTTCTGATCCCCCGGGCAGAGCAGGGATCTGAGGAGCTGGCCAGCATCCTTGAGGAAAATTCACTCTGTTTTGATGATATTAAAATCTACGATATCCAGGAAGCAGACCGGGAGCTTCTGCCGGATGCAGGACAGCTGCGTAAGTTTGATTATCTTACCTTTGCCAGCGCCTCCGGAGTTCATGGACTTTTAAAAGGAATGTCGGAAGAAGAGCTGGAACAGTTGAAAGCCGTCGATATGGTCTGCATCGGTGAGGCCACAGGGCAGGCTCTTGAGGAGTATGGGTTTGTGCACCTGTTAATGGCTCATGAAGCCAGTGCTTCCGGTATGGTACAGCGGATTTTAGAGAGCGTACAGGAAAAGGAGAGGTTACTATGAAGCGAATGAGAAGGCTGAGGGTCAGTGAAGCCATGAGAAAATTAGTCAGGGAGACCAGACTGGAGGCATCGGAGCTAATTTACCCCATCTTTGTAATAGAAGGGAAAAAGATTAAAAATCCCATCCCATCCATGCCGGGGATCTATCAGTTCTCCGTTGATGAGCTGGACGGGGAGCTGGAGAGGGTTCATCGGGCGGGGATTTCAGGTGTGCTGCTATTCGGTATTCCGGAGCATAAGGATGCGTTGGGAAGTGGAGCCTATGATGACCAGGGAGTGACCCAGCAGGCGATCCGTTACATCAAGGGTAAATATCCGGACCTGTTAGTAATAGCAGATGTCTGTCTCTGTGAATATACGGACCACGGGCACTGCGGAGTGGTCAGGGATGGGAAGATCATCAATGATGAGACCCTCCCGCTGTTGGCAAAATCAGCAGTAAGCCTTGCAAGAGCAGGGGCGGATATCATTGCCCCCTCCGATATGATGGATGGAAGGGTAGCTGTGATCAGGGAAGCTTTGGATCAGCAGGGCTTTACTGAGGTGCCCATCCTTGCCTATAGTGCAAAATACGCCTCAGGATACTATTCCCCCTTCCGTGATGCGGCTCACTCGGCACCAGGCTTTGGTGACCGGAAGACCTACCAGATGGATCCGGCTAATGTCAGGGAGGCAATCCTCGAGGTGGAAGAGGATCTGATGGAAGGTGCTGACATGGTGATGGTAAAGCCCGCCCTTGCCTACCTGGATGTATTAAAGACCGTGGCGGACCTGGTGGACTGTCCGGTGGCAGCCTATAATGTAAGCGCTGAATATTCCATGGTAAAGGCAGCCGCCTTAAATGGCTGGATTGATGAGAAGAAGATTGTGATGGAGAATATGCTGGGGATTAAACGGGCTGGTGCAAGGATCATAATTACCTACCATGCCCTTGATGTTGCAGACTGGTTAAAAGAATAAGTCAGGAAAGGGGTAAAGCAGGATGAGGCTGGAAAAATCGGAAAGGTTATACGAAAAAGCATGCGAGCTTATGCCGGGCGGTGTGAATAGCCCTGTCAGGGCCTTTCGCTCTGTTGGGGGTAGTCCCCTGTTCATTGACAGAGCCAAGGGATCCAGAATCTATGACACGGACGGGAATGAATTTATTGATTACGTGGGCTCTTGGGGGCCTGCAATTCTTGGACATGCCAGGCAAGAGGTAGTGGAGGCAGTGACAAAAGCCTGTGAAAAGGGTCTGACCTTTGGGGCACCGACAGAGCAGGAAGTAGTCCTGGCGGAATTAATCCGTGAATTAATGCCGGGAATGGGAATGCTCCGGCTGGTCAGCTCAGGAACCGAGGCGGTCATGAGCGCAATCCGGGTTGCCAGGGGATATACGAAGAGGGATAAAATAATTAAATTCCGGGGCTGCTACCACGGCCATTCGGATGGTTTGCTGGTAAAAGCAGGTTCTGCGGTTATCTCCAATACAATTCCTGATAGTGCGGGCGTACCCCGCTCTTATACGGATAATACCCTGGTGGCGGATTATAATGATATAGGCTCAGTGCAAAGTCTGTTTGAACAATATAAGGGGCAGATTGCCGCAGTGATCGTGGAGCCTGTTGCGGCCAATATGGGTGTGGTATTGCCGAAGCCGGGCTTTTTAGAGTCCTTACGCATCTTAACAAAGGAACAGGAGGCCTTGCTGATTTTTGATGAGGTGATTACCGGCTTCCGTATTGCCTTAGGCGGTGCGTCAGCGTTCTTTAACATTCAGCCGGATCTGACCGTATTAGGAAAAATCGTGGGCGGCGGCATGCCCATTGGCGCTTATGGAGGACGGAAGGATATTATGCAGCTGGTGGCACCTCTGGGAGATGTCTATCAGGCTGGAACCCTGTCAGGCAATCCGGTCGCTACGGCAGCAGGGATTACGACCTTATCCATCTTAAAAAATAACCCGGAAATCTATCAGGAACTGGAGCGCAAGGCGGTGTTATTAAAGGAAGCCTTCCAGCCGGGGATCACGGCAGGACTAATTACGGTGAACCAGGTCGGCTCCCTTCAAAGTGCGTTTTTTACAAGCGCAGAGGTATATGATTTTAATAGTGCTTTAGCCTCGGATACGAAAAAATACGCAGAGTTCTTTCATCATATGCTGGAGAATGGAATTTATATTGCACCTGCCCAATTCGAGGCAATCTTTTTGTCGGATGCACATACGGAGGAGGATATCCGGTATACAGCAGGGGTTGTAAGGGAGTATTTTTCTATGTAAAAATTAATTCTTGTGCTAAAAATATAGTATGTATTATTTATGAATTAGCATTATTTCTATATTGGGATGGGAGCATCCCAATATGCTTTTTAAAAACCTTTGAAAAATAGCTATAATCTTGAAAGCCTACTGCGTTCGCAATCTCTATTAGGGAATAGTCTGTCGAAGTCAGTAGGTTTTTGCTTTTTTCAATGCGTACAATATTAAGATGTGACTTAAAAGAAGAACCTGTCGTTTGGCTAAAGAGGGTAGATAGATAAGAAGGATTTAAATGAACATAGTCGGCAAGCTCTTCAAGGGTTAAAGGTTTTGCATAATTATGAGCAATATAATCAGAGGCTTTCTGAATTACGATATTGCTAATCTTGCTTTGGTGATGCTGGATACTTGAGATAAACACCTCTACGGTTTCCTGCAGTTTAATGCATAAATCATATATGTTAGTGATTTTTTGGAGTGATTTAATAAATTCATTGTTAAAGTTTAATACACCAACCGTAGTAGCTCCATATTCTATCGTGACACGTGATAGTATGCAGCATAATTCTATAGATCTGGCTTTTACAGAATCGAAAGAAGCATTCTGTGAAAATAATACATAGCCGAGCAAATCATTCAGAACAGCATTTGCTTCGTGTACATTACCAGATTTAATATTAGCGATCAATAAATTTTCTTTTTCTAATGAATAAATAGGAGTGTTTTCTGCTTTCTTAAGAGAATGCTCTCCGGCTTTTGGATATTTTATTATTGGATGAACCTACACAGGGTATTGATGTAGGAGCAAAAAATGAGATATATCAGATCATTAGTGAGTTATCCGGGCAAGGAACCAGTATTATTATGGTTTCCAGTGAGATGCAAGAGAATATTAGTTTATGTGATCGATTAATTACTTTATATGAAGGTAAGGTTACTGGAGAAATTTATCATAATGAATTTTCAGAAGAACATATCATGGCATATATGTCAAACGCCTATTAGGCTGACGGATCCGTAGTAGAAAATGTTAAAAAATAGGGCAGTACGTTCCTTTCCGATGGAGGGACGTACTGCTTTTTGCGTGTAGCAGCAGTCGTTTCTTGTGGGCGGGTCAATAGGATTAAGAGCTTCGCTTTTTCCAATGTTTTTCGATATGATTGAAAGGAGTACGAGCCTCGTGTTATACTTTATATAGTTATATAGTTGGAGAACAGAACAGTCAGGAGATATGAAATAGATGGGAAACGCGCTGATAGAAAAAATACAGTTCTATTTTCTTTATATATGGAAGAGAATACGGGATTCAAAAATCCGCACGAAGTTAACGGTTTATCTTGTTTTGGTCGCACTTATTTGCAGTGGGATTATCGGAGATATCAGCTATATGACCATGAAGGATTCACTGATTGCCACGGCCAGGGAATCTGCCATTAGTCTGCTGAAACAGGTGGGTATCCGTATGGAGGAGCGTATACGGGAGTTTCAGGATATTTCCTATTCCTTTGCCTGCCGGCAGGAAATCTATGAATTGCTGGATGACGAAGAAGACATGGAGATGAATCAATGGGAGTATGCCATGAACCAGGCAGCGCTTACCAGTACATTCTTTCAGTTCAATATGCTCCACAATTATTCTGATTTTGTAATTATGGAATCGAAGCACGCAAATATTTATTACTATGACCAGAAGGAAAAAAGGGAGAAAATCACCTCTGTGGATGCCTCCAAAATCATGGACAGGCTTCGTGGCTGTGTAACGGAAACGGCACCTATCCGCTGGATCCAGGAGGGAGACCAGATATATTTCGTACGCAGGCTGGTCCGTCTGGGGGAAGGCGGGAAAATGCAAACCTCCGGAACCTTAGTATTTGCAGTCTCAGGTGCTTTTTTTGAACTGAAGGAGGATGAAACCCGATATGTATCAAATGAGAATATTATCGTGGCAGGAGAAGACGGGGCGATTTATAAGAACAATAGGATCGGCATGGAGGAAGAGGCATTGCAACGGTATTTCTCCTATCAGGACGGAAAATATTATATTTATGCAACCATGCAGGAGATTGGGGGAGAGAAGTATCTGGTTGTTCCGATGCGTACAATCAGGTTTAAGTGGAATATTCTGTGCTGCATTCCCTATGGTTCCATATTGGAAGAAGCGAATAAGGTAATCCCAAAGATTTTTGTTACAACAATATCCCTTCTGGCAGTATGCCTCCTGATTGGTTTCGGCTTATATCGGATGCTGAGAAAAAACTTAAAGGTCATCGAACAGGGAATGCGGCAGTATGAGACAGGGGACTACACCAGCCGGCTTTCTCCGGCTGTCTATGATGAAATTGGAATGCTCATCCTTCAGTTCAACCATATGGGATTAAAAATCAATGAGTTAAATGAATTAACAAGAAAAGAGGAGGAAGAAAAGGAGCAGCTGCGCTATCAGGTGATGGAAGCTCAGATTAACCCGCATTTTCTATATAATACACTGAGCTCCTTGAAATGGCTGGCCTATGAAAAGGGTGAGGAGGAGATCGCGAAGCTGGCAGACGCGATTATTAGATTACTCCGCTTTACTGTAAAGAATGCAAGCCGCATCATCCTGTTAAAAGAAGAGCTGGAATACATCAGGCACTATAGCTACATCCAGCAGACCCGGTATGGGGATGCATTTCATGTGGAGTTTGGAGTTACGGGGGAAGCGGAACAATTTCCGGTTACCGGCTTTATCCTTCAACCCTTCGTGGAGAACAGTATTTTACATGGATTGGACATTGCGAAGCCGGAAGGAGTTATTTGGATCAAAGGGGAAGTGGCCGACGGAAAGCTGCTGCTGACTGTTTCGGATAACGGAAGCGGAATACCGTCTGAAAAATTAATGGATATACAGAAAAAAATAGAGGAAAAGAAATCAGAAAAGTATAGTGGTTTTAATGGAATTGGGATAACCAGTATCATACTTAGGCTAAAAATGGTCTATGGTGAAGACTTCCGGTACCGGATAGAGAGTGAGCCGGAAAGCGGTACTTCCATAACCTTGATTATACCGGAAAGGATACCTGAAAATGAAGAAGAGAGTATTAATCGTAGAGGATGATAAATATTTCCGTTTCGCGGTGAAAAAAGTGATTGATTGGGACCGGTATGGATTTGAGCTTATCGGAGAGGCCGTCCACGGGGCAGCGGCATTGGAATTTCTGGAGACCCATTCTGCGGACCTGGTTATTACGGATATGAGCATGCCGGTTATGAACGGAATTGAGCTGACGGCGGCTCTGAAGGAAAGGTATCCGGATATTCTGGTTATTGCGCTGTCTGCCTATGATGATTTTGAATTTGTGAAGGAATCCCTGAAGCTGGGTGCCCAGGACTATATCCTAAAACAGGATATTGAAACAGAAGATGTTGGGGAGGCCATCCTAAGGTCATGGAATAAACATTTGGAGCATTTGGCAAAGGACAGCCAGATGCTGGACAGAATCTTAAAGGTACTCAGCGGGGAAGGAGAGGATGAACGTGCGGAGCGGTATCTGGAGCTTAGTATGGACAGCCAGTGGGGATGCTATCTTTGTAAAATAAAAAACCTGAATCCGGACTGGGAATCTGCCCCATGCAAAAAGTCAGTCTGGCTGGATATGAGCCTGCTTGAGCTGCATGAGAAGACGGAGCATGTTTTGCTTCTACCCGTTGCCCGGAACCATAGCCTAAAGAGCCAGATGGAGGACAGGGACCAGGTATTGCGGAATCTGGAAAAGCTGCTGGAACAAGAGAGCTATCTGGCAGGCTGCAGCAAGAAGACAGTGGATCCGGGGTTACTGAAGGAGATGAACCAGGAGGCGGAGCAGGCCATAGAGCTTGGAAGGTTCTCCAAGAAAAAGCGGGTAATCCTATGGGATTATGTGAAGGAGCAATATGAGGACAGGAATAGGGAGTTTCTTGAGGACAGGGAGCTTTATGCCAATATTTATACCCTGGAGCAGGCAAAAGAAGCGTTGGACAGGCTGACTCGGAGGCTGTGTGAGCAGATGCCCTCGGAAGAAAATATCCAGAGAAACTATCTGCTTCTGGTGAATACTGTGGCACAAAATGTAAACTTTGAAATAGGAAAGTATGAATTTGCATCCGCCAAGGAGGAATTGTCCCTATGCCGGCTTATAGAACAGAAACAGGAAGCCTGTCATCGGTTTCTGGAGAGGATATTTAATAACGCTGGAACAAAAACGATGCATGCAAGCGTGTTATCAAGCATCCAGTATATGCGGCAGAATTATGGAAGGGACATATCCCTTGGGGAGCTTGCCAATTTGGTTGCACTAAACGAAAGTTACTTTTCCGGCCTGTTCAAGAAAGATACCGGGAAAAGCATTACAGCCTATCTGAACGAAATTCGGATTGAGAAAGCGAAGGAACTGATCGCTGGGACAAACTTGAAGAATTATGAAATTGCGGAGCAGGTCGGTATCAGTAATCCACCCTATTTCAATACGATTTTTAAAAAGCAGACAGGGCTGACTATACAGGAGTACCGGCAGAGAATACAAAAAAATTGAAAGAAATCTGAAGAAATTATCTGTACTTTACCAGTAGGGGAGAGCGGCAGAAAAAACCATGGTATTCTGGAATGAGAAAACCATGGTTTTTTTAGTGAAACCTAAAAAATTTGAAAAGCTAGGTTGTTAAAAAGAGGGTAGAATTAAAGTATCAGAAGTAACAAAGCGAGTGACAAAGCATGTAACAAAGCATGTAACAAAGCAAGTCACAGAGCAAGTGACAAAGCAGAAACAAAAAAAGGATTTCAGGAGGAAAGGTTATGAAGAAAAAGTTGGTAGCGGTTATGATGGCAAGTGCCCTGGTATTGGGAATGACAGCCTGTAGCAGCGGTGGGGCAGATAAGGGCGGGAGTGTAAAGCCAGATGAGGTATACAGTGAGGAAGGGGAGCAGGTAACACTGGAGTTTATTAACGGTTCCGCAGAAGAGCAGTATGTAGCCTGGCTGGATGAGGTGATTGCTAATTTTGAAGAAAAACATCCGAACATTAAAATTGAGATACAGAAGACATCCATTGACAGCTTTAACCAGACTGTAATGACCAGATTCGCGACAGGTGATGTACCTGATTTATTTTCTTTTTCTGCAAACGACATGACGGATATGGTTCCAAGCGGATATGTCCTGGATTTAACAAACAGCCCCAATATGGAGAATTACTCGGAAGGAATGCTGGATAGCTTCACCAAGGATGGAAAAGTATATGCGCTGCCCATCGCAAATGATTTTATGTGTGTTACTTACAACAAAGGAACCTTTGAGAAGGCTGGCATCAAAAAAGTGCCGGAAACCTGGAGTGAGTTTTTAGAGGTATGCAAAGAACTGCAGGCAAAGGATATCGTACCGATTGCGTCAGGATTTTCCGAGCAGTGGGTAGTAAACGGAACCTCCCAGACCGTGTACTGCGCACAAGTCCTGGCAAATGAAGGCCCAACCCTTGCAGAGCTGGTGGATAGAAGCAGCACATTTGCAGGTACAGAGCAGTGGAACGGTTTCTTCACAAAGCTGCAGGAAATTTATCCATATATGAACAAGGATCCCTTCGGGACAGACCAGAACACCTGCTATTCTATGCTTGCCAACGGTGAAGCAGGTATGATTTTAAATGGAACCTGGACCGTTACCAATGCGACAGCTATGAACCCGGATGCAGAATTCGGAATCTTCGCACTGCCGGTATCAGAAAATGCAGATGATAATGTTATGCCCATGTGCCCGCCGGAGGCAGCGGTTGCGGTAGCAGCCGAGAGCCCTCACAAGGAGGAAGCGGTACAGTTCCTGGAATATATGATGTCTCCGGAATCTGCATCTTTATATGCGGAAAAAGGAGCCGGAATCCCGATTATCAAGGGCGTTGATACATCAAACCTGAAAGGTGCATTCAAGGATGCAGCGGATATAATGAACAGAGGGGACGTAAAGGTTATTTCTTCAAAAAGCTTCCCAAGTGCCAATGAAGATGCCTTCATCAATGATGTTTCCGGATTTTTCTTAGACGGATGTAAAGACCCTGAAGGGGCAATGAAGAAGCTGGACACGGATTTTGATAATCTTGTAAAGTAAAATAAAGTTAAATAAGGAGCCACCACATAAGCAGAAAATTGGAGCAAGGAACATCCGTTTTCCCTGTGCGGTGGCTTTTTTACGGAAAGGATATTATGAAGCGATTAAAAAGAGAGCTGAGCTACGTTGTTTTCCTGATTCCATCCCTGCTCCTGTTTGGATTTTGTGTGGTTTACCCGTTTCTTTCGGGAATCCAGCTGGCCTTTACGGACTGGGATGGGATATCCAGAACCTACAATTTTGTGGGGGCTGATAATTTTACGAAATTACTGTCTGACAAAAATGTGCTGCAGCCGATAAAGACTACAGCTATTTATGGCCTGACAGTGACTGCGCTTAATAATGTACTGGCATTATTCATAGCAACCACACTTAGTAAAAAGCTGAAGGGGGCAGCGTTTTTTAAGACCACATTTTTTATTCCCCTGGCAATCAGTGCTGTACTGGCATCCTTTGTCTGGAAGTATATCGATTCTAATCTGATTTCCATACTACTTGGGAATTCCCTGCTTGGAAAACGGGAAACGGTATTGATTGGGATTATTTTGATTTCCCTATGGAATAACCTGGGATCCAACATCATGATTTACATGGCTGGTATCGCAGGAATTTCAAGGGATTATGAGGAAGCATCCATGATAGATGGAGCCAACGGACGACAGCGTTTTTTCAATATCACGGTTCCCATGCTGATGCCTTCCTTTACCATTTGTATCACTTTAACACTGACGGCATCCCTGCGGGAATTTGGCACGGTTTTGGCCGCTACGGGAGGTGGGCCGGCAGGCTCCTCGCAGACGGTGGCAATCCTGATCTATGATTACATGTTTAAATATTCAAGAGCCGGATATGCGCAGGCAATTTCGCTGGTATTCATGGTGTTCCTTATGGTTATTGGTCTTTTATTGACTAAATTTTTCAGGAGTAAGGAGGTTGAAGCCTAGTGAGCGAAAATAGAGCGAGCCTCGGTTCAAAATTAGCGCTGGCAGTTTTTACAGCTATTTTCCTTAGTCCATTTTTTATCTGTATTCTGATGGCTGTAAAATCAAAGCAGGAAACATCCAAGGGGATACTGTCACTGCCGGAGAGGATACATTGGGAGAACTTTACTTCTGCTATAGAAAAGGCTAGAATCTTGCTGTCCATGAAGAATAGTATCCTGATAACTGTCTGCAGTGTCATCATCATTGTATTGGTGGCTGCCACAGCAGCCTATGCCATAGGCAGAAGATATCATAATAAATTCTATCGTTTTTATGAGACATTGTTGGTAAGCTCCATGATGTTGCCCTTCCAGGTTATCATGGTTCCGGTCTACCGCATGTATAAGGAGTTAAATTTGTTAAATACGAGAACCGGAGCGGTAATCATGATTTCCGGGCTGGCGGTTGCATACTCTACGGTCATGATGATAGGCTTTGTCCGCGGGATCCCATTAGAGCTGGAAGAGGCTGCGCAAATTGAGGGTGCCGGGAGATTTAGAATTTTCTTTTCCATCATATTTCCGCTGCTGAAGCCAATTCTGGCGACAGTCGCAACGTTGCAGTTTTTGGGTGTATGGAATGAATTTAATGTATCTATTTTGTTGCTTCAAAAGGAAGCCATAAAGACAATTCCAATGCAGCAGTACGTATTCTTTGGTGCCTATGGGGCGGATTATAACACCGCATTTGCAGCGGCGGTAATTACCATGATTCCGGTAATCGTCATCTTCCTTATCCTGCAGAAACAGGTAGTGGCAGGTATGACGGCCGGTGCGGTCAAGGGCTAGGTGTGGCATGCCGCGATATTGCGATATAGATAAGAGATGGTGGCGGGAAAGGATTGAAAGGACAGACTATGAAGAAGATTAAATTACCAGAGGATTTTTTATTTGGTGTTGCAACCAGCGCGGCACAGATCGAAGGAGGGGCATATTCCGATGGAAGAGGGACCTCCATCTGGGACGAATTTGCAAAGCGGCCTGGAATGATAGGGGACGGCAGCACCCCGGAGAAGAGCTGTGATTTTTATCACCGGTATCCGGAGGATATTGCCCTGGCGAACAGGCTGAATATCCAGAGCTTTCGCTTTTCCTTCTCCTGGTCCAGGATCTTTCCGGAAGGATACGGGCAGATAAACGAGAAAGGAATGGATTTTTATAAACGTATGATAGACGAGCTATACCGGTATGACATGGTACCCAATGCCACACTCTACCACTGGGATCTGCCCCAGGCTCTGGAAGAGAAGGGAGGCTGGCTGAACCGGGATGTGGTGGAGTGGTATGGGGAATATGCATCCCTGCTGTTTCGGGAGTTCGGCGACCGGATTCCGATGTGGGCTACGATCAATGAACCGATTGCCACCTATGTTGGATACGCACAGGGGATTTTTGCCCCGGGACATTGCTCGGAGGCAAAAGGCCGCCAGGCAAACCACCATGTACTTTTGGCACATGGAGAAGGTGTCCGCAGGTTCCGCCAGGAAAGGATGGGAGATAGCCGGATCGGTATTGTCGTGGATATCTGGAAGCATCACCCTTACCGGGAAAATTGTGAGGCGGACCGGTTGATTGCAGAGCTGGAAAATGAAAAAACCTACCGATCCTATTTAAATCCCATTTTTGTCGGAGGATATACGGACGCCCTGATGAACTATATGTCGGAAACTGGTAGTATGCCTGATATCAGGGAAGGCGATTCTGCACGGATTCGCCAGCCTCTGGATTTCTTCGGATTAAACTGCTATAACCGTGTGTTAGACTGTGCCGATAAAAGCCTGATTGAGGAAGAGCGTAAGCAGAAACGGATGGGAGGGAATTTCCAGGATAACGGGGCAGAATTCTATCCGAAGGCTGTATATGACGCCATTCATCTGCTGGAGAAGGATTATAATATTAAGATTCCTATTTATGTGACGGAGAACGGAACTCCCTCCTATAATGAGCAGCCGGGTGAGGATGGATGCATCCATGATAAAAACAGGATTGAATATATCAAAGGTTTTTTGTATTGGATCCAAAAGGCGGTCAAGGAGGGACATGATATCCGGGGATATTATGTCTGGTCCCTGCTGGATAATTGGGAATGGAACAGTGGATTTTATTCCAGATACGGCTTGGCCCATGTGGATTTCCAAACCGGTGAGAGGGTCATTAAAGACAGCGGAAAATGGTATGCCCGGACAATAAAAGAAAGGGCATTTGACTATGAGCCTGGGGAATGAAGCAAGGAGATGGAAAGGAGATAGCGGGGAAAAAAGAATAGGAGCAAGGAGTGGAGAAGCAATGATGCAAAAAAGTGATTTCTTCTACAACCGAAAGGGTGAGCCCGTATTTCTGACCGGGCTGCAGTGCCATAATTCATCTGTTGGAACAGAGCTGATTGACAGCACAATACAGGCCATCCACTTATACGGCGGAAATCTTCTGGAGGCACCGGTTTATTGGTGTGAGGTGGAAGCAGAGGAGGACTGCTATGATTTTAGTATGGTTAAGACTCTTGTGGATAAGGCAAAGGCAGCAGGACTATATCTGATCCCCCTGTGGTTCGGGGCAAGCAAAAATGGACTGTTCACCTATGCGCCTGATTACATCAAGAGAAACGTTGGGGTATATAAGCGTGCCAGAAATTCAGCGGGAATCCCGGTGGAATCCCTATCCCCCCATTGCAGGGCAACCCTTGACCGGGATAAAAAAGTATTTTCTAAAGTGATGGAGTTTTTAGCCGGGTATGACAGGGAAGGGACGGTGATTGCTGTCCAGATAGAAAATGAAATAGGCCTGGCCCATACGGACAGGGATTATTCAAAAGAAGCAGAGGCGGAATACAGGCAGCCCGTTGCGAAATATCTGTGGGATGTGAAGCTAAAGGACAGCGGAGTGGGGGAAGAAAGCACCGGAACCATAGACCCCCCCACATGGAAGGGATTGTTCGGAAGGCATGCAAATGAGGCCTTCAGTGCCTGGAAGCATGCCTGCTATATTCAGGAAATGGTGGAGGCAGGACTGGAGAAGTATGGGATTCCCTATATCATGAATGTCTCTATCGAAATCAATGAATATGAGGAACCGGGACTGTGCTATATCTCCGGAGGTCCGGTAGCAAGGGTGCTGGATATCTGGAAGAAAACAGCCCCGGGAATTAAGCTGTTTGGTCCGGACATCTATCTTCCGGCTGAGAGGGATTATAGAAAGGCTTGTGAAGCCTATGCAAGGCCGGATAATCCGCTGTTCATTCCGGAATCGTTAATCGGGGGGATTGGTGCGGCTCTGAATATGATGATTGCGGTGGCAGATTATGCTGCCATCGGCATATGCTGCTTCGGGGCTGAGAGTGGGATTGCAGACGGAAAGCTGCTGCCGGAGGCGGAGCAAACCGCAATTTCCATGAGGGCGATTGCATCCCTTGCACCGCTGCTGATCCGGTACCGGGGAACCGGGAGAATCCATGCGGTCACTCAGGCTGAATTCTCAGGCTGGCAGTATGTGAAGACAGAAGATTACCATGTGACGGCCAGGTTTTTGAGTAATGACCCGAAGCCGCAGCACTATTTTGGTTCCCGGATCAACACCAATGATCCAAAGAATGCATCCTGTTTAACAGACCGGGGAAGGTGTCTGCTGGTAGATTGCGGGGATGGGGAATTTTATGTGGCGGGAGCAGGGGTATGCCTTACCTTCCTGCGCAGGCCGGAAGTATGGGATGACACTCCCTATGCGCATTTGGCCTCAGCTCTGTCCGGCCAGCTGAATTTTCTATCTGTTGAGGAAGGACATTTTGAAGGAAATACGTGGATTCGGGAGTACAGGCGTAACGGAGATGAGGCCAACTACCAGCTATATGTGCATCCGGGGCAGGTGGTGAGGGTTCGGTTGAACCCGGATATTAAATGGGAGGAATAGAGGGATGGAGCATCAGAAGGTTAACGGCCGGAAACAGACAGCAGAAAAGATTTTAAAAGACCTGTCCCTTTTAGAGAAGGCGAGCCTGCTTTCCCAGATTGTATGGGAGACGACGGAAATTCATCATATGCATGGGGAGCTGGATAAGTTTCTGCTTGCGGACGGGCCTGCCGGAATACGGCGCCTGAAAGAATATTTTGATAAGGATATCTATAATACAAAGCCGAGTACCTGCTATCCGTCTCCGGGCACTTATGCAAGCTCCTGGAACCGGGAGCTGCTGTTTGAACTGGGACAGCATATGGGACGGGAAGCGCGGCAGGAGGAAGTGGATACGGTGCTGGCTCCGGCTGTGAATATTAAACGCAATCCTCTCGGAGGCCGTAATTTTGAGTATTACTCGGAAGATCCGTATTTGACAGGGGAGCTGGCAACTGAATTTATCAAAGGAATCCAAAGAGAGGGTATTGGTGCATGCCTGAAGCATTTTGCGGCAAATAATCAGGAGACCAGGCGGATGAATATCTGTGCAGAAATTGATGAGGAGACCTTGCACGAGGTATATCTGACGGCATTTGAAAAGCCGGTCAGGGAAGGATGTCCCAGGATGGTGATGGCAGCCTATAACCAGGTTAATGGGGAATATTGTGCAAGTAATCCAATGCTGTTCGGTATCCTGCGTAAAAAGTGGGGCTATGAAGGTGTGGTTGTGACGGATTGTTATGCAGCCCATGATCTGGAAAAGGGACTTCGTCACGGCCTGACTCTCCAGATGCCGGGAGAAAGCGGAGCCCGGATCGGAGAGCGTGTTCTGGAACTGGTTAATGCGGGACAAATTACGGAAGCAGAGCTGGATGCGGCAGTGCTGCGCAATATTGAAATGGCACTGGAGGCAAAGGCGAACCGGGTTCAGGGATACGAGTATGACCGTGAAAAGCATCATGCATTTGCCCGGAGGATAGCAGAAGAAAGCATGGTTCTTCTTAAAAATGATGGTAGGCTTCTTCCTTTAAAGAAAGAAGAGCATATCCTGGTTACTGGAGAACTGGCGGTAAATCCGAGATTTCAGGGGGGTGGAAGCTCCCATGTAAACCCATGGAAGCTGGAAATCCCCCTGGAGGAATTGAAAAAGCTGGGAACCCATGTGGGATATCTGCAGGGATACCGGATCGGGGGAAGCAGGGCGGAAAATGAAATGCTCCACCAGGAGGTGCTGGATGCTGCCGGCGGATATGATAAAATAGTCGTCTTTGCCGGAATTCCGGAATTAATTGAATCGGAGGGATATGACCGGAGCTCCATTCAGCTTCCCCAGGAGCAGAACGATTTGATTACAATGCTGACGGAGCAGGGACAAAGGGTTGCCGTTGTCCTGGCTAACGGATCCGTGATAGAAATGCCCTGGAGGGAGCAGGTGCCCGCAATCCTGGAAAGCTATCTGGGCGGGGAAGCCGGTGGATCGGCAGCAGCGGCAATTCTGTTTGGAAAAGTAAACCCTTCCGGAAAATTAGCAGAAACCTTTCCTATTTGCCTGGAGGATAATCCGAGCCATCTATATTTCCCGGGAAATACCAGCACAGTAGTCTATGGCGAGGGCAGGTTTGTCGGATACAAATATTATGATGCGCTGCATAAGCCGGTTGCATTTCCATTTGGGCATGGACTGTCCTATACGGAGTTTGAATACCAAAAAGCCGATACCCTGGTGGATAAGGAAAGGCTGCAGGTTCGTCTCATGTTACGGAATTCGGGCAGCCAGGAGGGAAAGGAAACGGTTCAGGTCTATGTACAGAGGAAGGTGCACCAGGAAAGCATATATCCCAAAAAACTGGCAGGATTTAAAAAAGTCTGCCTGAAGCCTGGGGAAGAGCAGGAAATCTGTATTCCGCTGGATGCCAGAACCTTCATGCATTATCGAACTGACTGCCAGGAATGGAACATGGGAAATGGCACCTATGAATTTTTGGTGGGAAGCTCCATGCAAGACATACGCCTGGAGGAAAGGGTTATCATTGGGGAGGTGCCTTATCAGATCTCCGAGGACAGCACAATCGGAGACATGATTCGTGTGCCGGGAATGTATGAAAAGCTGGAAGAGGCATTTAAGAACCATCCGGTATCCTTGGAATTTTTGCGGATGACCAGGGATGAGGATCCGCTTAAGGCGATATCCATGGGGTCACTGATGACGCTCAGAACGCTGAAGAGAACGGACGGCACACTTCTGGATTCCGATATTGAGGAAATTGTGCGCTGGATAAATGGACAAAACAATTAGTAGAACATAGAAACGAACCTAAGTGGGCATTTATGGGGCAAGAAAATAGGGCAGTACGATCCTTTCCGTTGGAGGACGTACTGCTTTTTACGCATACAAGTATTATTTTTCATTTTTTTGCATAAATTCATATTAAACATATTGACAATATATGAATGAACAATTATAATCGCTTTAATCATATTAAATCTATATGATAAATATGAATAAAATGCTGAGGGAATACCGCGAAAGAAGCTGCGGTAGAAAGGAGTTTCATGAAGAGGAAGAATTTAATCACGCTGGGAATTGTCACTACACTATTAGCAGGCTTACTCACAGGCTGTGCAGGGAAAGCAGCAGAAGATGCGGATGGAAAAGCAGCTAAAGCCATTGAAATTACCAATGTATCCTATGATCCCACCAGAGAACTGTATGAGGCCTACAATGTTGAATTCGCGAAATATTGGAAAGAGAAGACAGACCAGGAGGTAACGGTCACACAGTCCCATGGGGGCTCCGGCAAGCAGGCCCGCTCCGTGATTGAAGGGAATGAAGCGGATGTGGTAACTCTGGCCTTGGGATATGATATTACGGCAATTGAAGAGGCAGGGTTGATTGAAGCGGGCTGGCAGAGTGAATTTGGCAATAACAGTGCTCCTTATACCTCAACCATCGTATTCTTAGTGAGAAAGGGAAACCCGAAGCAGCTTACGGACTGGGATGACCTGGTTGCCGGTGGTGTGGGAATTATAACACCGAATCCTAAGACCTCCGGCGGTGCCAGGTGGAATTACCTTGCAGCCTGGGCTTATGCGGATAAGGCCTTTGGCCATGACCAGGATCAGATCCTGGAATTTATGAAGAAATTATATCAAAATGTATTAGTTCTCGACTCCGGCGCGCGGGGAGCAACCACCACCTTCGTGGAGAATGGCCAGGGTGATGTATTGTTAGCCTGGGAAAATGAGGCGTATTTATCCATGAAGGAATATCCCGGTGAATATGAGATCGTAACTCCAGGCATCAGCATTCTGGCGGAGCCTCCGGTAGCAATCGTCGATTCTGTTGTTGATGACAGGGGAACCAGGGAGGTTGCAACGGCTTACCTGGAATATTTATATTCGGATGTGGGCCAGAGAATCGCGGGGGAGAATTACTACCGTCCCAGCAATAAGACCATTGCGGAGGAATTTAAGGATGTATTTAACCTGGAGTTAGAGTTGGCGACCATTGATGATGAGCTGTTCGGTGGATGGGATAAGGCACAGGCAGCACACTTTGATGACGGCGGAACCTTTGACCGGATTTATGATGGGGAAACTCAGGAATAGAACGCGAAAGAAGAGTATTTTACAAGGTGGAAAAGAAGCAATGAATTAATGTTGACGGAGGCATTTAGAATATGAGGCGGAGCAGAAAAAAACAGGTCATACCGGGCTTTGGTATATCCATGGGAGTGACCTTGACCTTACTTAGTTTAATCGTATTAATCCCGATGGCATCCCTGGTAATCAATGCCTCCTCCATGGGCTTTTCTACCTTTTGGGAAACTGTGACAGATAAGCGGGTGCTGGCAGGCTATTATGTCAGCCTGCTATGCGCCCTCACGGCGGCAGTGGTAAACGCCGTATTTGGAGTAATACTTGCCTGGGTGTTAGTCCGGTATGATTTTCCCTTTAAAAGGTTCCTCGATGGGCTGATTGAATTACCCTTTGCCCTGCCGACAGCGGTAGCCGGTATTGCACTGACTAACCTTTATTCGGATAAGGGCATGCTGGGACATTTCTTAGGACAGTTAGGGATTAAGGTGGCTTATACAAGAATCGGCATTATCATAGCAATGGTCTTTATCGGGATTCCTTTTGTGGTACGGACAATCCAACCGGTGCTGGAGGATATGGATTCCCAATATGAGGAGGCTGCGGATGTTCTCGGAGCTGGAAGGGCAAGGATCTTTTTTAGGATCATTTTCCCGGAGATCCGCCCGGCTCTTCTGACTGGTTTTGGCCTTGCCTTGGCAAGAGCCCTTGGAGAGTATGGGAGCGTAGTGTTCATTGCAGGAAATATGCCCTTTAAGACGGAAATTGCACCACTTCTTATTATGGGCAAATTAGAGCAGTTTGACTACCATGGTGCAAATGCCATTGCCCTGGTGATGCTGGCCTTTGCCTTCCTGATCTTATTTGCCATCAACAGCCTTCAGATATACTACAACAAATTTACAAAGCAATAGGAAAGGGGCCTTTCATGAATAGAAAGAATAAAAAAGAGCCAAGGGCAGTAAAAAATCTTCTCATCCTCTTAAGCATCCTGTTCCTGTTCATCATGTTGGTTCTGCCCCTGGTGGTAGTACTGGGGGAAGCCCTGAAGAAGGGATTTCAGCTTTACATAGGGGCTATTACGGATGAATACACGGGGAAGGCACTTATCCTGACCGCGGAAGCAACCGTGGCTGCGGTAATTGTGAATACGGTATTTGGGTTATTTGCAGCCTGGTCCATTACAAAATACCATTTTAAGAGAAAACGCCTTTTAACGGTATTGATTGACATCCCTTTTGCCATATCACCGATTATTGCCGGCCTGATCTTTATTCTGACCTTCGGCCGGATCGGATGGGCGAAGGGTATCTTAGAGGCCCTTGACATGAAAATCGTGTTTGCAGTCCCGGGGATTATACTGGGGACGATCTTCGTCACCTTTCCCTTTATCTCCAGGGAAATCATTCCGGTGCTGCAGGCTCAGGGCAATGACCAGGAGGAGGCGGCAGCAGTTATGGGAGCCGGTGCTTTTCGGATCTTCCGGAAAATAACCTTCCCCCAGATTAAGTGGGCATTCCTCTACGGAATCGTCCTTTGTACCGCCAGGGCAATGGGCGAATTTGGGGCGGTATCCGTTCTTTCCGGGCACCTGAGAGGAAAGACGGTAACCCTGCCCCTTCAGGTGGAGATCCTCTACAGTGAATTTAATTTCACGGCGGCCTTTGCCGTGTCCTCCATCCTGGTGGTTTTAGCGGTCATTATTTTAATTATCAGAAATGTTATTGAGCATCAGATGAAGAAGGCAGGTGGGAAGGTTTGAAAGAAATAAAATTAATGAATGAAGGGGGGACCGGGTCCATGCCAGCACTTTCATGGCGTTTTGTGCGGTATAGGGCATGGACATAACTATGTACGTAAAGCTTCATAATATCGAGAAATCCTTTGGGAATTTTAAAGCCTCGGACCAGATCAGCTTCCAAATCGAAAAGGGTAAGCTGGTCGCGCTGTTAGGACCCAGCGGCAGCGGTAAGACTACCATCCTCCGTATGCTTGCCGGCCTGGAATACCCGGATGGGGGAGATATCTATATTGACGGGGTACGGGTAAATGGCCTGGAGGCCAGCAGGCGTGGTATTGGCTTTGTGTTCCAGAACTATGCATTATTCCGTTACATGACGGTCTATGACAACATCGCTTTCGGACTTGAGGTCCAGAAAAAGAGCAGGAAGGAATGCAAGGAACGGGTGGAGGAGCTTCTGGAGCTTATCGGGCTAAAGGGCATGGGACACCGTTATCCCCACCAATTGTCCGGCGGACAAAAGCAGAGGGTTGCTTTTGCCAGGGCTTTGGCCCCGAATCCCCATTTGCTCCTATTAGATGAGCCATTTGCAGCAATTGATGCGAAGGTAAGGCAGGAGCTTCGGAGCTGGCTTAAGGAGACCATCAATAAGGTAGGGATTACAAGTATATTTGTAACCCATGACCAGGATGAGGCAATTGAGGTGGCGGATGAGATTATCATAACCAATCATGGCAGGATCGAGCAGATCGGCACTCCCCTGGAGATATACCGCAATCCGACCACTTTATTTACAGCCCAGTTTATTGGGGAATCCATCCTTTTGGAGGACTATGGAAGGCTGAAGGGCTTTGAGCATGAGGAGCAGAGCGCAAAGGCAGTTATCCGGCCGGAATTTGTCAAGGTGACAAAAAAAGGTGAGCAGCTCCAGTTTCCCAATTCCGTTGAGGAGGGCACTGTTGAAAGGCTTTCCTTCCGGGGCAGCCATACGGAATTGCAGATCAATGTGAAGGGGATCCGGCTGATCGCAACAAGATCCCTGGAAGAGAACCCGGTCAGCCTGGGGGAAAAGGTGGATGTGTTGATTTATCGGCTCTTTGTGTATAATGGGGAGGTTTCTTCTATGGTAGAAAATATGGCGATCCAGGATAGGGAGCCGGTTTATATCTAGGCTTGAGGGTGGAGGATATTTAGGTTGTGAGGTGAATCTGAGTGCAGATATCCACTTGGGCTTGCCTTTAACATCCCATGATTGTCAAGTGCAGGCAACCATGGGAAGCCCGGTC
>DUNO01000017.1 GCA_012839295.1 Clostridiales bacterium | reverse complement strand
GCCAAGTGCAGGCAATCATGGGATGCCCGGTCTGCGCCCAGATGGATATAGCTGCCCCAAGATTCACCGCGTTAGTATTTAGTATGGAGACGGCTTTTGTTGTGTGGAGCATAATGTGTAGGTGAAGCTGAAAGAAGATTAAGAGGGAAGGGATCTCTTTTTACTAACAAATGAGTGTTCAATGTAAAAAAACATATTTAGAAGTATATTCTACAAAAGTAGAATATACTGGATGACATAAAAATATAATTAACTACAGAAGTAGAGGAAAAATGGGCGAAGATTCTACAGGGGAAGACGGAATATAATATGACGATATGTCGAAAACCGTAGTTTTATTTGGTAATAAAATAAAAGAAATATCATTTGTGACACAATTTTAACATTTATGTATTTTATTGTAACTAAAGACAAATGTAACCATAAATGGATTCATCTTGTTTATTGGTAACAGTTAACTGAGGGAAACGTTTTTGAGTTGCCTGGAAGCGGGGGGAGGGAGCCCCTTGGTCTTAAGTGGCTTAAAGATGGGGATTAGGACAGGAGGTACAGTACTGGAATGAGTTTTACAATGCGAAAGCTGGGGCCGGCCGGTAACACGGCGGGGAACAATTTATTAACCAAACACATACGAAGGATAAAAGTGGGCTGTTTTATGATAGCAGCTGTTTTTCTGGCAGGCATCTCTGCCACGACGGCAGAAGCAGCCTCGGGAATTAAAATATATAATTATACGACAGCGAAGACAACAACGTATACGGGGATACGCCCAAAGGTAACCTATAACGGGACTTCCATCGGAAGCAGCTCTACACCGGGGATCCTGGTGAATGGCATAGCGCTGGTGCCCTATGACGATATTTTTAAGAGTTCAAAGATAGGGGCAGAATGCACCTATAATGAGAAGAAGAATACGGTTACTATTAAGAAAAACGGCACGACAATTGTTATGACGGTTGGCAGTAAGAAGGCCACCCGGAACGGCTCTGCGGTGACCTTGCCGGTGGCGCCGGTGAAGTTAAAATATGTGGCGTCAGGGAAAACGAAGGTGCTGGTGCCCTCCAGGTATGTCGCGGAGGCAGTGGGGCTGGGATACACCTGGAACAGTAAGACAAGTGTTATCTCAATTAAGAAGGATACCCTTACGCTGGCTTATAATGGCGGTGCGAAGTTTGAATATGCCGGTACAAAGGGAAAGGTTACGGTTGATGGGGAAGAGGTGGAGCTTGGCAGCATGCCGGGTATCATTACCAATAATACGGCCATGCTGCAGGCAGAGGCGGTATTTTCGGACTCAGAAATCGCTGCGGACTATAGCTACAATAAGACTACAAAAAAGGTTACCTTAAAGAAGGACGACAAAACCCTTGTAATGACGATTGGCAGCAAGAAGGCTTCCTTAAATAATAAGACGGTCCAGCTGGACGCGGCGCCCATCCTTGTCACAAATTATGAGGATAATGTTACCTATGTCATGGTTCCAGGCTCTGCGACGGCAACCTCCCTAGGATACCAGTACAAGTGGAATAGCTCCGCAAAAACCTCGGTAATTACCTCGAAGAAGAGCGGCACAGGATCCTCATCAGGAGATTCGGAGCCGGAGCTTGGCGGCGACAGCAAGGTAATCATTGAGACAGGAACGGTTATCAATGAGTGGCTTGGAAATGAGGCCTTATACCAAAAATCCTCAGGAGTACATGTGCTTGATGCCCAGGGCAGCTACGCCGCGGGAAGCATTGATTCCGTTGCCAGGGATATCGATAATGTTAAAATGAATTCTGAGACCTATAAAATCTCAGCCACCCAGCCCTTTGGAAATGTGACCTCTGAAAGCTCAGGCAACAGGATAACACTCACAGCTGAAAATATCAGCTGCGTGGATCAAAGCTATCAGATCTACGGGATATCCGGAAGCCTGGTAAATACCATTACGACCGCAGGCAACGGGCAGGGTACCGGTTCAACTATCGTACTTGAAACTATTTCCAGTGATTATGAGTATGACTTAAGGCTGTCAGAGGACCGCCGGCTGCTGTATGTGACCGTATATACAAATGCACTGGTCAAGGCAACTGCCGGTATCAATACGGCAGGGGATTATCTTACGCTGGAGGGCTTATCGCCCCTGAAGGTGAATTTGCAGGAGCAGGAGAACCTGATTACTCTTGAGCTTCCTGGTACGGTAAATAGCCTGGGAGAAATCGGGGCAGCTGTCAATGGAATGCAGTTCATGAATTACATAAGCATTAGCTCTGCAAATAATAAAACCCAGATCATAATATCCCTGACAGGCGAATATGTATATTACTTCATGGAGAATGGCGGTTCTTATACCATATCCTTCCAGAGTGAGGCATCCGGCTCCGGGAATACAGGAGGTTCCGGCATGGAGGGAATTCCGACCGTGGCAGATCCAAATGCCTATGAGATAGTGATCCCGAGGCCGGAGGGGATTACAGCGGAGATGGTTTCCCATGAGGACTTCTATCTCAGCAAATATTTTGTCATAAGGATCCTGGGGGATTATGGGGATTTCTATAATGCCAACATTATAGAGAATTCCAGCAATCAGGTGAAGAATGTGACGGTATCCGTTAAGAATAATATTACGGAGATTAAAGTGTCAACCAGTGTGATTCAGGGCTATGAGCTGGCCTGGGATTCTGAAAACATCTATGTCAATGTCGGGAATCCGGGAGAGGTTTATGATAATATCGTGGTACTGGATCCGGGACATGGAGGAGCAGCACCTGGGGCACAGTATTATGGAACCAATGAAAAGGATATCAATTTTAAGATCCTTTACACCATTGGCAAACAATATTTTGAAAGTGACCCGTCAACATTGAAGGTCTATTACACCAGAACGGCAGATTATGACATACCCTTGAATGATAGGGCCGCCTTTGCGAAGCAGGTGGGAGCTGATTTATTTGTCAGCTTACATGCAAATGCCTTAAAGGGCTCATCGGCCAGCGGCACGGAGGTATATTATTCGAAGAAGAATAATTCTGCTAATAGCGCAGGGTTGAACAGCCAGACCTTAGCGTCCAGGCTCCAGAATAATTTGGTTTCAAGCCTGGGTACAGCAAACCGGGGCGTGAAGTCCGCAGATTTCGTGGTTATTTATAAGAATACCGTACCTGCTGTATTAATTGAGCTGGGCTTTATGTCAAATAAGGCAGAGCATGACAGGTTAACGGATGAGGCTTTCCAGACAGAGGCCGCCGAAACAATTTATGAAACGTTGCTTCAGGTGTTTGCGGAATATCCAAGCTAAGAACAAAACCATTAAAATAAGTTTAAGAGAAGAGCATCTGGGTTATCATTAAGATAAACCAGGTGCTTTTGTAAATAGTTGGTTCAGCATATAATAAAATTAACAATTTTTTTACCAGGATATTGAAAATAATACGGACTGATAATATACTGTTTATAGGGCCTGTTTCCTGCTGGAAAATTATTACTATGTGCCCATTATCTTATACGGACATCCCCAGGAGAAAACGGAATGAAAATATTCGAAATAGATACAGAAAATAAACTGATTATCAAGTTTAACCATAATGATAGGATTTATAGCTTCTTTGTAAGCCTTCTGGCAAGGAGCAGCGGGTACATAGTGATCCCTTCCATTTTAAAGAACAATGAAGTGGTGGATCCGGGCTTATTAAAGGATGCTGAAATTATTTATACGGTAAAGGATGGAGTGTTCCGGTTTCCTATAAGTAAACTGCAGCCGGAAACCTTCAAGGGGCTCAGGGTTTATTATACCTATTCCGAGGGGGATGTGGCACTTGAAAACCGGAGGGAGGCTTACCGGGTATTTATCGGGGAAATTGTGACCGTTTTGATAACGAACGAGGACGGACGAAGGAAGAATGTGGAAGGCATATTGAAGGACCTGAGCGTTACCGGTATGGGAGTTATCTCAAAGATGGAATTTGAGGAAGGTACCCTGATGCAGATTGTATTTAATTTTGAAGGTGTTAATTTCTTTTTATCGGGCCGGATTGTAAGGAAAGAAAAGATACGCAGGTTCCGTGCCTTCTCCTATGGCGTCAAATTTGACAGCCCGAATTACAATATCCAGCGGATTATTATGGTAAAGCAGATAAGGAGCAAGAAAATTGAGGATGAACAGGAATAAAGGAAGGAAAGAGTCCGGTTATGGGAGGTGTTATTAGTGGCTGATCCGTTAGGACTTTTTGAAGGTACAACGGCCCGGTGGTTTCAGGCTGCCTTAGGAGGGCCGACAGCAGTCCAGGAGGAAGCCTGGCCGGCAATCGCGGCAGGCGGGCATGTGCTGGTATCGGCTCCCACCGGTACGGGTAAGACCTTATCCGCATTTTTGGTATATATTGACCAGCTGGTGGCCCAGGCAAGGAAGGGAAGCCTGGCAAAGGAGCTTCAGCTGATCTACGTATCACCGCTGAAATCCCTGGCCGGTGATATCCGTGAAAATCTGCGGCGCCCGTTAAACGGCATATTGGAGGAGGAGCGTAAGGATAATCCCTCCACGGCAATAACCCCTTTTGATATTAAGATAGCGATTCGAACCGGTGATACCCCACAGAAGGAGCGGAGGAGCATGATCAAAAATCCGCCCCATATTCTGATTACCACCCCCGAATCGCTCTTTTTAATGCTTACAAGCCGGTCAGGGCAGGGTTTGCTGCAGACGGCGAAGGCTATTATTATTGATGAATTGCATGCACTGGTGGATTCCAAGCGGGGAGCCCACCTGATGCTTTCCATTGCCAGGCTGGACAGGCTCTGCGGCCGCCCGCTGCAAAGAATCGGCTTATCGGCAACGATGGAGCCCCTTGAAACGGCGGCAGGCTATCTTTCACCGGATGAGGTCAGGGTGGTAGCGCCAAGGATGAAAAAGGCTGTGGAATTAAAGGTTACAAGCCCCTGGCCCGATTATCAGCAGCTGCAGAAGGATTCCATCTGGCAGGAGCTTTCAAGGACGGTGTATGAGCATTGCAGGGGACTGCGGAGTGTCATTGCCTTCGTGGAAGGCAGGGCTTATGCGGAAAAGCTGGCCTATTATGTGAATCTGCTTGGAGGGGAGGAATTTGCCCGGACACATCACGGGAGCCTGTCAAAGGAACAGCGCTTCGCCGTAGAGGAAGCCTTAAGGGACGGCAAGCTGCGGCTCCTATGTGCTACCTCCTCCATGGAATTAGGAATTGACGTGGGGGATATTGACCAGGTATTCCAGATCGGGTGTCCCCGGTCCGTGTCAAGCACCATGCAGCGGCTGGGACGGGCAGGGCATAATCCGGGGCGGACCAGTGTGATGCACATCTTCCCGCGGACTGCTTCCGAGGGTCTTTATTGCGGTTTAACGGCAGAGGCTGTAAGAATGGGGGGAGTGGAGCATATGCGCCCGCCGAGGCTGTGCCTGGATGTGCTCGCCCAGCACCTGGTTTCCATGGCAGCCGGTGACGGGTATTCCCTGGAGGAGGTAATGGAGGTTCTTCCAAGGGCTTATCCCTTTGCGGAAGTAACAAAGGAGGATGTTAAGGAAGTCCTCTGTATGCTGGCCGGGGATTATGAGCATGACCGGAATATTCCGGTCCGTCCAAGGGTTCTTTACGACAGGATCCATGAACGGGTAGAGGGGGATACCTATAGCAGGCTGCTGGCGGTGTCGGCAGCGGGAACCATACCGGACAAGGGGCTGTTTACGGTGAAGACGGAAAGCGGCGTCAAGCTCGGGGAGGTGGATGAGGAATTTGTCTTCGAGCAGAAGGAAGGGACAAAATTCCTGCTAGGAAGCTTCGCCTGGCAGATCGTGAAAATACAAAAGGACGCGGTCCTTGTAAAGCAGTCCTCCATATATGGGGCAAGGCCGCCTTTTTATAGGGCGGAGATTACAGGCCGCCGGCTCCAGACCGGAATGGCCTTTGGTAAGCTGCTGGGAAAGCTGAACCGGGCTTATGAAGAGGAAGAGCTTGAGAAGGAGCTGGGCAGGCTGGGGATGGACCATAAGACTGTCCGGGATGCGGAAGGCTTTATCCGCCGGCAGATAGAAGCAACCGGAATCCTGCCAAATGACAGTACGCTTGTGGTGGAGCATTTCCAGGATGAGACCGGCAGCCATCAGCTTATGGTCCATTCCGTCTTTGGCCGCCAGATAAATGCGCCCCTGGCGCTTTTAGCCAAGGAGGCCGCCAGGAAGCATGTGCGGACGAATATCAGCTGCTTTGATGATGATGACGGGTTCTTATTATTCCCCTATGGAGAAAGTGTACCCGATGGGCGTACTGAAATCCCGGCAGGTATCCTGGAAGAGCTAAAGCCGGAGATGGCAAGGCCGGTTCTGGAGGCAATACTTCCCTCCACTCCCGTATTTAATATGGCCTTCCGCTATAATGCCGGGCATGCCTTAATGATGGGGGTAAGAAAAGCAGGCCGCCAGCCCCTCTGGATCCAGAGGCTAAGAAGCGCACAGATGCTGGATTCCCTCATAAAATACAAGGACCACCCCCTAATCCGGGAAACGAAACGGGAATGCCTGGAGGATCTGTGGGATTTAAAGGGCGTGGAATATGTGCTTCACGGGATACAGTCAGGAGCAATCAGCATCCGTGAGATATACCTGGACAAGCCGTCGCCTATGTCCCTGCCCCTCCGGCATCAGACTGAGGCGACGATGATGTATGAGTATTCGCTGACAACCATGGGAGTCCATATTGCGACAGAGGAAGCGCTGGATAAGGCTCAGATGATTGCACCTGCACCGGAGCAGCTGGCTCTCGTGGCAGAGCGCAGGAGGCTGCCCGAGGACGAAAAGCAGCTTCACAGCCTGCTTATGATAGAAGGGGACCTTATCGCAGGGGAGCTTCCCGTACCCGTTGAATGGCTGGAGCTGCTGGTGCACAGGGAACAGGCAAAATATATTGAACCCGGGCTTTGGATCGCGGCGGAGCATGAGGAAAAATACACTGCCGCACTGGAGCGGGCGGACAAAGAAGCCAGGCTGCAGATTGTCCTCCGGCTGCTGCGTTACCGCGGTCCCTGGACGGCGGAGCAGCTTGGGGAGCGTTATCTCTGGCCGGAGGAGCAGGCTGAGGGGCTGCTGCAGGAATTGCTGGGACAGGGTGCCCTCACCCAAAGCGGCGGCCTGTATTACCATGCCGAGCTATACGACAGGGCAGTAAGGGAAACCATCAAGGATAGAAGAAGGCAGATTAAGACCCTGCCTTCGCAGCGGTACGCCAGCCTTTTAACCGGCAGGCTCATGGTTCCGGCTCCGCCCGGGGAGCAATTGGAGGCGGCACTGGAGCTGCTCTGTGACCAACCCTATGCTCCCCAGCTGTGGGAGGGTGTCCTGCTGCCAAGGAGGGTAACGGCCTACCGGACGGAATTGCTGGAGGCAGTCCTATCCCAGGGAAATATGGTCTGGAGCATTACGGGAGACCTGGAGCTGTGCTTCCACCGCTATGAAGACATTGATTGGGAAGCAGATATGACAGGTGTAGCGGATAGCCTGGAAGGAAGCCAGAAAGTCCTATATGAGACCCTGCTAAAGAGGGGTGCCAGCTTCATGCAGAGGCTTTCCGGCCTGCTGGAGGGGAATGATACCCCCTATGATGTCTTAATGGGGCTGATGGAGAAGGGGCTGGTATGTGCGGACAGCTTTTTACCGGTCCGCCAATGGATGAACAAAGAGAGTATGGGCAAAACCACCTTGCGGGGCAGGGTTGCGGCCAGGGCAAAGGCACTGACAACAGGCCGGTTTGAAATTACCAGGCCTTTAAAGGCCTTAACAATGGAACAGAAGCTGGAGAGGATATTTGAACGTGTCATCATACTGAGCCGGGAGACCCTGCAGGGACAGGGAGTTTCCTGGGCGGCAGCGCTTGAGACCCTGCGTGTGTGGGAATATACGGGCAGGGTACGCCGGGGATATTTTATAGAAGGACTTTCCGGGATCCAGTTTATCCGGGATAAGGATTTTGCCCGGGTGATGCAGGAGCTGGAGCAGCCAGGCAGTGAGGTTCTGTGGTTATCCTCCGTGGACCCGGCGCAGCCCTGGGGAAAATATTTTCCTCATATGCAGGACAGGGCATTTATTAATGTGGCCGGTACAGCGGTGGCCCTACGGGAAGGCCGGCCGGTGGCTGTGCTGGAGCGCCAGGGAAAGGGGCTTCGGGTTTTTGAACAGGAGCATGTGGAGGAAGTGATGGGAGCCTTTGTCCATGATTTTCGCAAGAAGCGGCTGTTCACAGCCCAGAACCGCATCGTGGTAAAGCAATATCCCCCGGAAGCTGCGGAGGCATTGGCTAAGGCCGGCTTTCTCCGGGAGCTGCAGGATTATGTGCTGTACCGGTAGCATGGAAAAGTTGTAAATTACTATATTTACCAATTGGGAAATATCGGGTATAATAAAACCAGGCAGAGGATGTGGACACATCGGAGGCTTATATCTAATCTAAGATTCATAACAGGAGGCATACCATGAAAAAGGTAATCTGTTTTATTCTTATGATAGCACTCGTCTTTACCTCAACGGCGACAACAGAGGCAAAGGGGCGCAACGATAAACCCAATAAGCAAAGCAATGTACAAAACACCAGGGATAGATACCGGTATGGGAAGGTGTTCAAGCTGAAGGATACCAATAGGATAAAATATAAGAAATACGTCCTTCCAACCAAGCCTGTTACGAAGGGCATGGGTGCCGAGGTTGATTTTAAATCCTCTACGGGCGTGCTGCAGGTGGTGAAGGGATCCCTCACGGTTGTCATTGATTTCAAGCAGAAAACGGTTACCGTAAATGGGGTAAGGGATAATGATTCAGGGATATTTACCTGCAAAGAGAGCCAGAGGACGATTGTGCTGTTAAAGTATATCGGGAAGCTGCTGGGAGCTGTTGTCAGCCAGGAGGAGGATGATATCAGGGTCACCGTTCCGGGGCTGAAGGCTCCGACTGATATAATGCTTACCACGGTTGGGGCAGTGGTGAAGAACAATACCTTGAACAGTACGACACAGTATATGACGGCTACGGCAAAGATTACGCCAGGGCAGGCGACCGGCGGCAGGGCGGAGCTCTATGTCGGCTCCAGGCTGGTTGCAACGGATACGGCGATCTCCGCGATGGATAATTATGTTACATTTACAACCTCCGACGGTTCACCGGCCAATGAGGAGCTGCGGTCGCTCATACCGGAAGGAGGCCTGGTGACAGTGAGGCTGTATAATGCAAATAATAAATCTGTGGCCAGCAGCAAGGGCAACCCGACACTTACGGTTGATTATATTCCGCCGGCCATAGGGAATATCCTGTCGGCAAATTATGATTCCGGCACAGGCCAGTTAACGGTTAATACTGCAGGGGCAACGGCAAATGGTGACCTTGTGGATGTTACGAAGCTATCCCTGACAGAGCCTGTATCGGGAAAGACATACCAGCTGACGAATACATCCAAGGCCGGGTCTTCAGGGACTGTCGCAAATGGCAATCAATTGGTGATAAAGGTGGGCTCCGCCGACAGGTTTGGAATTGCAGGCCTGGGGTCAGCTGCATTATATCTGACGGTTGCAGCCGGAGCCTTATTGTCGGACGGAGCCGGCAACCTATCGGCTATATTTCCGGCGCCATTTACCGTTCCGGTGGCCTACCAATATACGTTGAATGCCCCAACCAATGTAACGGTCACCCCGATCGGTATCACTACAATGCCGAATACCTTAAATGCTTCAACGATTTATATGAACGCTTCTGCCAGAATAACATCCGGCCAGGCAACTGGCGGGCGTGCGGAATTGTATGTCGGCAATGTGCTGGTGGCCTATGATAATTCCATTTTGGCGACGGATGAGTATGTAACCTTCACAACCTCGGATAATGCACCGGCCAATGCAAAGCTGCAGGCGGCAGTCCCGGTGGGAGGGGTAGTAACTGTAAAGCTGTACAGTGCGGACGGCAAAACAGCGACCAGCGCTGTGGGAAATCCGACCCTTACGGTGGATTACATCCCACCGACCCTCACCGGCATCACCTCAGCAATTTATGACCGGAGCAATAATTTGGTCTACCTGAATGTGACGGGGGCAAGTGCTGTGGGTGATACTTTAGATGTAACGAAGCTGGTATTTTATGATACATCGACAAATAAAAGCTACCAGCTGACCAATACGGCAGGAACCGGCTCCAAGGGTACCGTGGTTGATCCGAATACAGTGACCGTGAAGCTGGGCGTGTCAGACCGGGCAGGGTTATATAGGTTTGGGGAGAAGGCCGTTTATCTGACGGTGAATGAAGGAACGCTTTTAAAGGATGCGGCAGGCAATGAATCGGTGTATTCTTCTGTGATGGCCCAGATACCGGTAACGGTTGTAAAATAACAAGAAAGAAATAGTTTATGACATATCTGCCCTTTTAGCCAAGGTTTTAAGGGCAGATATATGTATAAGGAGCCTATGTATGAAGCAGATTGGATAGACTTTGAGTGGCCCATGTGTTATATTGGATTTATCAAATTAAGGGGAGGACTTAAGATGGAATTGACAAATGAGGACTTACTGGCAATATCACAGTTGATGGATTTAAAATTCAAATCCAACTTAGCTCCAATTGAGAACAGGTTGACAAGAATAGAAGACAGAATGACAAGAACAGAATTAATGTTAGAAAATGATATTAAAAAAATTTCATAATCCCATAATAAAAAAGATATTGGAATGAATTATTGCTTCATTCCAATATCTTTTTGGTCTCCTGTTAGCTAGAAGGAGGTACTGCTGTGCGGATACAATGAAATTAGACGCAGACTGGAAGTGTGGAAAGAGAAAGAAAAGCATAAGGAGGACGGGACAAAATGAAGACAGAGGAAATTAACATCAGGGATCCATATATACTTTGCAGTAACCGGAAGTATTATCTGTATGGGACAAGAAGTGCCACCACCTGGGGGCTGGCAGAGGGCTTTGACTGCTATGAGAGCAGCGACCTGGAAAATTGGGAAGGTCCCTTTGAAATATTCCATCGGCAGGAGGACTTTCTCCTTGACCGGGCTTATTGGGCACCGGAATGCTATGAGATTGATGGGAAATATTATCTGATTACGACCTTGGGGAGTGAAAATAAGAAGAAGGCTGTGTATGCCCTGGTTTCCGATTCACCGAAGGGACCGTTTCTTATGCATAGTGATGGGGCATTGACGCCGGAGGGCTGGTGCTGTATTGACGGCAGCCTGCATTTTGAAGGGGACGGCAGGCTTTACCTGATATTCTCCCATAGCTTTGAGGATGTACCAACGGGAGATATGGTTGCGGTTGAGCTGTCAAGGGATTTAAAAAGGGCCGTTAGTGGGCCGAGGGTGCTTTTTAATGCGGTAACAGCACCCTGGGCAAAGCCGGTTCCTTTTGCGAAGGCGGAGTTTAACATGGATGGGGATGTATATTTTACGGATGGCCCATGTGCCTACCGCCTGAAAGACAAAACCTTGATGATTGTCTGGTCAAGCTGGACCGAGCAGGGGTATGGGGTAGGAATGGCAGTCTCCGGGGATGGAACCATCGGGGGAGAATGGAGGCATCAGGAGGAAAAGCTGTATCCGGGCAATGGAGGCCATGGAATGATATTTTGTACCTATGAGGGGGATTTAAAATACCTGATGCATTATCCCAACGACATTTATCAGGAGAGGCCCTGCTTTTTTGATTTAGTTGAGGAACAGGGAAGGCTCAAGCTAGTCCGGGGATAGGTTTAAGCTGATGCAGAGATAGGTTTAAGCAGGTCAGGGGATGGGTTCAAGCTGATGCAGAGCCATCGATTCAGCAGCGGTTTAAAAGCCAGTATTATAATAGTCCTTTGATAATCTGGTGATAATATAAAATTATATCTGTAAATGATATGCCGTAAATGATATGCCGTAAATGCTATATAATATATTTAATTTGGATATCCCTGTCCTGAAAGATGACCCCTATCTCATCCCGGAAGAAGGAGGTCAGCTCCTGCAGGGCTTCTTTGGGGTAAACATATTTTCCATAGCCAAACTGGCCGAATTTGTAGCTCCGGTCTTCCTCCTGCATGGGCAGCCGGTTATCGGGATAGATTTCAGAGATGACCTGCTTTGCCCTTGGAGTATAGCGGTGGGAGATGATCTCAAAGGTTATGGGATAGGGGAACCGCTCCGGCAGCTGCTCCCGTAAGCTAAGCAGGAGGTGTTTATAATCCCCCTTCCAATTTTCGTAGAGGAATACCGGGGCGATTAGGAAGCCGGAGGGATATCCGGCTGTAATTACCTGCTTTGCGGCTTCAAGCCTTTTTTCCAGTGAGGGCGTCCGTCTTTCATAATCCTGGATTACTTTATTGGTATTCAGGGTGAAGCGTATCTCCGTATGCCCCTGGTGGTCTATGCCCAGCAGGGTATCCACGTCAGTATATTTTGTTACGAACCGGAACCGGCCATTTGGAGATTTGCTAAAGTGTTCAATGGCAGTTTTTAATAAATGGGAGTAGGGCTCTACCGGTACCGGGTCGGAGGTGGCGGAGCCTTCGAATATGGTTATTTCCGGGAGCCTTTCCTTAATATAATTGCCCGCCTGGTTTAAGATCTCCTCCACATTTACATTGATTCTCATATAGGGCTTGTCCCCGAGGTTCGTATTTAGGTAGCAGTATTGGCAGTGGCCGATGCAGCCTGACAGGAGGGGGAGCTGGTAATGTGCGGAGGGCTTGCAGGATTGGAATTTTAGTCCGGCCTTTACCCCCACGACTAAGGTGTTTTTGCCTTCCTGGTAAAAGTCTTTTGGGGTAGTGCCGGGGATGCTTCCCTTTATTTTACCGCCTTTTAATTCTATGATGTTGATCTCTTTATCCGTGATAAATTCTTGGTAAATCTGTTTCCCGATGGGATAATTCAGGGCGTTTTTTTCAAAGAGGATCCTTTTTGGTGTGAACATAATTTTGACGTTCCTTTCTGTGGGATAATGGGATGATCAAAGTATCATTTTATTATCCGTAGTATGGCGTGATATATGCAGCTTGCCGGGGGTAAGAATAGGGAAAGGTTTTTATCTTAAAATAATTTTATTGATTAGCAGGTTTGATTTTGCTAAATGTATTGCAATAATAACAAAAATAATGAAATTTAAATAAGCTGGTTTGAGATATAATTTGACTTGAAGGTGGTTTGAAGGTTTGAAGTATTGGATATTATAGTTTAAAATTATGTTTATTTATGATATATAATGGTTTCAAAATGATATGTACTGGTGGAATTTTAAAATTTATAATTATATGAAGCGAATTTTATTAACCAGGCAGCAAAAAGATTTTTTTAGTATTATAGTTGCTGTATAAGTAGCGATTACCGCATAAGTAGTGCTACTGTAGGAGTGTCATTAGGGGATAAGCAGGTGCTGTATAGTATGTACATTTGGTTTTAGATGAATCATTAATAATGAGGATATTTAATTTAGCTGAATATTAAATTGATAAAAAGGCTTCCTATGATGGTCAACATTATTTATAGGAGGCCTTGAATTTCTAAAAATATATATTTTAAATAGCTGAGGGCTATTTTTATCGGTTTCTTCCCGTTTTTGTTGGAAATGAAATATAATTGTGAAAGACAATGCGAAACATATTATAAAGACAATACGAATTATATTACGGAGATAACGGGGGTTATATTATGAAGAAAAGAGTACGCCGCCTATTCAATTCCATATCAACTAAGGTTATTTTGATCATGCTTGTCCTGGTCTTGCCGCTGAATGTTATTGCTATCGTAGCAAATGAAAAGGTAATAGATACTATGATAGACCAAAATAAAACGTCGGCCCAGACCCTGGCGGATACCTTCATGTCAGAAATCGAATCCCGTATGATGAACACACAGACATTATTATATTATTTCTTGGCTGAGAATCCGGATTGTATCCGGATGAAGCTCCAGAAAGAAAAGAATTATATGTATCAAAGTTCAAGATATAAACTCTATTATAGCTTGAGGACCATGGCAGGGATGACAGATGGAGGGGACGGATATTTTTATTATATGAAGAAGGTCAAAGATGCCATAGTCTATGATGAAAGTCCAAATGAAAGTAATAAGCTATACCGCTCCATGGATGGATTTATAGCGGATCAGTTAACCGCTGGTGATAAGGGTGGGTGGCATATCTATGAGCTTAATTCCCATAAATATCTTTTCTTCATTGTTGACCAAAAGGATGTGATGTATGGCGGCTGGTTCAATCTTGATGCGTTAAAAAAGGAGATGGAAAAACGGTTAAGATACACGGATTATTCCATTAGCTTTACTGAAAACTTAAGGCCGCAGAATTCTGATGACCGGATTATGGTTTCCTCAAACGTTAAGAAGATCCACCTGGTAATTGACATAAAAAGAGATGAAATTGTCGGAGGGATATCCAAGTATGTCAAGGTATTGCAGATCATGGCATTCCTATATCTGGCATTAATACCGGCTCTGTTTATATTTTTAAAATTCCTCTTGATCCGGCCGCTGAATAAGGTAAACCAGGCACACCGCCAAATACGGAAGGGCAACCAGGATTTCCGTATTAGGGAAAAGGCAAATTCCGTGGAGTATATGGAGGCGTACCGATCCTTTAACCGGATGGCAAACAATTTAAAAGCTTTAAGGATTGAAGGCTATGAGAAGGAGATTGCCAGGCAGAAGATGGAGCTGCGCAACCTGCAGCTGCAGATCCGGCCACATTTCCTGTTGAATACCTTTAACCTGATCTATACCCTGGCACAGCGGAAGGAAATTATTGCGATCCAGCAGATTATCATATATCTTTCGGAATATTTCCGCTATATTTTCCGCAGTGACAAGGAATTAGAGCTTTTTCCTAAGGAATTGAGGATGATCAAGGGATATATAAAGATGGTTTCCATTAATTATTCAGGGAATGTGGAAGCAAGCTACGATATCGATCCGGAGATCAATTATGTCCGTGTTCCACCGCTTTTAATCCATAATTTTATAGAAAACTCCGTAAAATATGGGGTCAAGCAGGGAACAATGCTCCATATTTTGATTGCGGGCAAATATGAGGATAGGAGGGTAATATTTACCATTACGGATGACGGCAATGGCATGGACGGGGAAACCCTGGAGCAGTGCAGGAGGCTTCTTCGGGGAGAGACGGAGCCGGAAAATTCTAACTCCAGCATAGGGTTATTAAATTCCATGCGGAGGTTAAAGCATTTTTATGGACAAGAGGCAACCATTGAAATTGTGTCGGAGCAGGGGAGGATGACCTCTGTAACGGTACAGTTTCCATACAACCTGGAGGTAGAGGATGAAGCTATTATTGGTGAATGATGCAATTATAACAGTGGAGACGATGAAAACAGATATCCCTTGGGAGCAGTATGGGATTGATGAGGTCTTTACAGCCTATGATGCGGAGGAGGCAAAGGCCTCTATCCAAAAATATCCCATTGACCTGATGCTATGTGATATTGAGATGCCAGGGGAGAATGGAATCGCCGTACTGCGCTGGGTAAGGGAGAATAATAAAGAGATTGAATGTATTTTCTTGACCTGCCATGCCAGCTTTGAATATGCAAAGGAGGCGATCCAGCTTGGCTGCCAGGACTATCTGCTGATTCCGGCCATGTATGAGGATATCGGGGCAGCTGTTTTAAAGGTAGTTAACCGGATTAAGGAAAAGAGGGAATCCGTACGCTACCAGGAATATGGTAAGCAGGCAGTGAAGGAAAAGATTGATATGGCAACAGAAAGCTTTGGGCAGAAGAAGCAGGAGGAGTTAGTTGATGCTGCTATAAGCTATATTGTAAAGGATTTGTCCAGTGAAACCTTATCTGTGAATGAGGTGGCGGAGAAGCTTTTCTTGCATCCTGTGTATTTAAACCGTATTTTTAAAAAGGAAAAAGGCATATCCGTTGGGCAATATATTATCTCTGAGCGGATGAAGATGGCAGCAGACCTGTTAAAGACCCAGCATTTGAGTGCCAATGTAGTGGCTGAGCTGGTTGGTTACAAGAGCTATGCTAATTTTAATTTTATGTTTAAAAAGTATTTTGGGTGTTCACCTTCCCAATATCATGAGGCAGAGAAATGAATTAAAATGACTGGAGCGGTAAGCTTAAAGTTTATTTTCGATAGGTGGAGGTTTGTTTAAAATATGGTGGGATGAATCCGGTTATTTTATAATGAGGGCGTAATAAAAATTAAGGAGGAAAAGGTATATGAAAAAAGTCTTAGCTTTAATGTTATGCCTCGTATTTGCACTGACAATATTGTCGGGCTGTGGGGAAAAAAAGGAACCACCTACAACAGGGACAGATGTTACAAAGGCTCCTACGGAAGCTGGATCAGATGCTTCTGCAGAGGGCTCTAAAGAGATTGTAGAGATTTTTTGGCAGTATCCGACAACCGGTAATCTCGGCTCCGGTTTTCAGGACATGGAAGATGCGCTGAATGAGATGATGGAAAGAGATATTGGTGTGCATGTTACATTTGTTCCAACCGGGCTGATGGATTCCCAGCAAAAGGCAATGCTGATGGTGTCAGCAGAGGAACCGTTGGATATTTGCCTTACCGCATTTACCAGTATTGGGCCTTTAGTAAGCGGTGGTATGATTATTCCGTTGGATGAATTACAGAAACAATACGGTAAGGGACTGGAGGAGGTTGGTACCAACCTGTTAAAAGGAAATTATAAGGGACAGCTCTACGGGATTCCTCCGGTAGAGATGGCCGGTCAGGGATACGGTTATCTGATCAAGAATAAGTTTGCTGAGAAATATGGGATTACCTTGGACGAGGAAAAGCTTTATACCCTGGAGGATCTTGAGAAAATTTTTGAAATTGTAAAAGCGGGAGAGGGAAGTAATTTTTATTGCAATATCCCATGGAATACAACACCAGAGCCTGCTAATAACGGTTATATTGCATATGATAAAATCGGTGGTTCTTTAGCACATGGTGTTTTAATGTTAAACCGTAGCTTTTCTGATTTGACAGTTTATGATCTGTTTGAAACGGAAGAATATAAAACTTATGCTGAGACTATGTACCGTTGGGCACAGAAAGGCTACCTTTCTCCGGACGCAGCCATCACTACGGAAGCACCGGATACTCTTGCGGCGACAGATAATTACTTAGGGGTCTTTTATTTTGGAGGACCGACTGCTGCCCAGGATTACAGCACGACAGCAGGAACTGAAATGACAAAACTGAATATGGTTGAGCCTTATGCGGTGAATGCGGGTGGTGCAGTTGTCCAATGGAGCATCACAATTAATTCAGAGCATCCTGATAAAGCTATGGAGGCAATTAACTATCTATATACTCATGATGAGGCCAACTATATCGTCCAATATGGTCTTGAAGGCCAGTCCTATGAAGTGCTTGAGAAAACAGAAAATGGTATGCAGATTAAATATTTATCAGATGATATGGCATCCCTCCCATACTTTAATCCTTATGGGCTGTGGGGCAACCAGTTACATTATCCTGGCGTAGCACCTACCTCGGCGGACAAAGGGAAGATAATGGAGGAATATTCAAAAGCGATACCACAATCCAGATATTCACCGGCCATGGGATATAATTTTATCCAGGACGATGTAGCTACTGAGGTGGCGGCTGTCGAGACGGTAATTGGACAATATACACCATCGATTAACAGTGGAGCCCTTGATCCTGCAAAGGCATTGCCGGACTTTATCAGTGCCCTGAAATCGGCGGGAATTGATACAATCATTGCTGAGAACCAGAAACAGCTGGATGCTTGGGCTGCAAGTAAATAGTATTAAGTATAAGGTCAGGACTGCCGTTCTAGGGCGGTCCTGTCTTATGGAAGGAGAACTATGATTGCTTTAAAGAAAAAGAAGCAGATACCGAAAAAGAGAATGTCCTGGCGCCATGTCCTTCCGTTTTATATTATGACTGTACCAGGGATACTGTATCTTTTGGTTGATAAGTATATTCCTATGTACGGTGTCATGATTGCTTTTAAAAAATTAAATTTCCAGAAGGGGATCTTTAAAAGCAGCTGGACTGGCTTTGATAATTTTAAATTCTTATTCAGGTCACGGGATGCTTGGATTATTACAAGGAATACCCTGTTATATAATATTGCTTTTTTTATAGTAGGGGTTACATTTGCCATTGTATTGGCTGTACTAATCAATGAGCTGCGCAGCAGAAGGGCATCAAAGCTGTATCAGACGGTGACTTTGTTGCCTTTCCTGATGAGCTGGGTTGTAATTGGGTATCTTGTATATGCATTCTTGTCTGTAGAGACCGGCTTGATTAATAAATCGGTCATAGAGCCAATGGGCGGCGATGCGGTTAACTGGTACCAGGACACAAGATATTGGCCATTCATCTTGATTTTTGCAAGTACCTGGAAGAGCATTGGATACAACATGATTATCTTTTTGTCCAGCATTGTAGGAATTAGTCCCGACTATTATGAGGCGGCAAAACTGGATGGAGCAAGTAAATGGCAGCAAATCAAGAAGATAACTTTACCTTTATTAAAGCCTACTATTATTACTTTGCTCATTATAAGCGCCGGGCAAATATTTAGGACGGATTTTGGATTGTTCTATCAGGTACCAAAAAACAGTGGGGCACTATTTTCTGTGACAAGAACAATTGACGTATATGTGTATCAGGCATTATTAAAGAATAGTGATTATGCGATGTCAAGTGCGGCCAGTGTATATCAGTCCTTTGTGGGATTTATATTGATCATTGCAGTAAATAAAATTATTAAAAAGACAAGTCCTGAAAGTGCATTATTTTAAAATGAGAGGAAATATTATGCGGTCGAGAGAGTATAAAATAACACAATTAATAGCACATCTGTTTTGTGGGGTAGTGGCGTTAATGGCTATCTTGCCCTTTATCCTGTTGATCATTGCATCCTTTACAGATAATGCTTGGGCAGCCCTCAATGGATATTCCTATTTTCCAAAGCAGTTTAGCCTGGAAGCATATAGGTATATCGCGATACAATGGAACCAGATAGGCCATGCTTATCTCATGTCATTTCTTGTGACTGGGGTTGGAACGGCAGCAAGCATTATTATTACCACCTTGTTTGCCTATGGGATTTCTCATAAGGAGATTCCGGGGATGCGGATATTGAATTTTTTATTGATCTTTACGATGCTGTTTAATGGCGGATTGGTGGCAACCTATTATACTTATGTAAAAACATTTCAAATTAAAGATACCGTTGCTGCAGTTATTGTTCCTAATCTTATGATGAGTGCTTTCAATGTTATCCTGGTAAGAAATTACTTTACCCATAGTATACCGGCAAGCTTGTCTGAGGCGGCAAGAATAGATGGAGCCAGTGAATTTAAGATTTTTGGTAAGATTATTATGCCTCTTAGTGTTCCGATTGTGGCTACCATAGGCTTAATGTCAGGGTTAGCATATTGGAATGATTGGCAGAATGGTATGTATTATTTGTCAAACCGTGGAGGCAGTAAATACTATACGATTCAGATTTTATTAAATACTATTAATGAGAACATTCAGGTATTGATACAGAATGCATCCAAGGCGGCATCCATCGGTGTTAGTGTAGCACAGATGCCTTCTACGACAATCCGTATGGCTATCGCTGTCGTGGGAATATTGCCTATTTTGCTTTTATATCCTTTTTTTCAGAAATATTTTGTGAAAGGTATTACCTTGGGCGGTGTCAAGGAATAATTTTAGTATATCACCTATATAAACAGTGTTCTGCTATATTAAACGTATATCAGCTCAAGGATGAATAACCTAAATCAACAAAATTGTGAATCGAAAAGTTTTCGGGAAATATGAACATGGAATTCGATTAAATAACGATGTAAGAATGGAACTTACATGTTTGTTAAAATATAAAGATTTTAAACTTACAGTTAGATAATATTTAACAGTTAGATAATATTTAAGGGAGCATATATCATGAGACAATTTGAAATGAAAGAATGGACGTTCACAGGGCCTGAACCAGAGACATCAAAGGTTTATGTTGATTTAAAAGCAGTATTTACCCATGAGGAAGAGACGATTGAATTAGATGGGTTTTATGCTGGTAATGGTCAGTATAAAGTACGCTTTTTTCCAAGAAAGCTTGGAAAATATAGCTGGAAAGTTAGGGGTGTTATTGATGCTAACGGTGAAGAAGAGTGTTCTCCTTCTGATAAATGCGGAATAGTTAAAGCAGATGGACTTCACTTTAAGTATGAATCAGGCTCCAAGTTTATTCCATTTGGAACAACAGTATATGCTTTAATCCATCAGGATAAAAAACTTGTTGATACCACAATGAAGACCCTATCTTCATCTCCCTTTAACAAAGTGAGGTTCTGTGTGTTTCCCAAGCATTTTGATTATAACCATAATGAGCCGAAATATTTTGCATATGAAAAAACAGATGGACAATGGGATGTTGACCGCCCATGTTATTTTTTTTGGGATGAAATGGAGGACAGATTAACTCAGATGGAACAAATGGGAATACAAGCTGATTTGATTTTGTTCCATCCATATGACCACTGGGGTTTTTCAAAGCTGAGCAAGGATCAATGCCTAACTTATTTAAATTATGCAACACGCAGGCTGGCTGCATTCCCTAATCTGTGGTGGAGCCTGGCCAATGAATTCGATACAATACCTAATTTTGAATATGGTTGGTGGGCAGAATTCGCTTCCTATATTTCAAAGCGTGATCCTTATGGCCATTTATTAAGCAACCATAATTGTTTGGTATACTGGGATTTTGATAATGCTGATACTACACATTGTTCTATACAGGATTCAAATGTTCAGAACATACCAGACTACCAAAAGAAATATGGTAAGCCGGTAGTTTTTGATGAATGTTGTTATGAAGGCAATGTGCCACATTCATGGGGAAATATTTCAGCCTTTGAAATGGTAAATAGATTTTGGATTGCTACAGTTTGTGGTGGATATTGTACCCACGGTGAAACCTACATTACCCAAGATGAAATACTGTGGTGGAGTAGAGGCGGTATTATGCATGGAGAAAGCCCATCAAGAATTGCATTTTTGAAGAGCGTTATAGAGAAACTGCCAACTCCTATTGATTTCTTACCTGATCCGGAAGCAAACATAGGAGGTCTGGAGCAATTAAAAACTAATCCGGCAGACTTTAGCAAGCTGCCGGGCTTTACAAAGAATTTAATTATGAATCCCTATGAAAGAATCATTTCCTTTATTGAAGGATCCAGAAAATATCAGGGGCATTGTGGTAACCATGCCTTTATATATTATTATGCACGACAATGCACAAGTTCAGTAAATATTATGTTGCCGGAAGGAAAGTTCTATAAAATAGAGCTTCTGGATGTTTGGAATATGACAAGGACTGAAGTGTTCAGTAATGTCACAGGAAAGGTAGGAATCCCACTGCCGGGAAAAGAAGGCATGGCTCTTCTTGCAACCTTAATTTGTGAAGAATAGGAAGCAAGTCCTTGGAAGTGTCAAGGAAGGGGGGATTGGAATGGTAATATCATAGTAACTAAGTTTTTACTATAACTTTACTCTGTCTGAGTAGGGAAAAAGGAGAATAAAGTAATGGATAAAATAAGATTATATGAAGTGTTTGAGAAGGGATTTACAGATCTTAAGAGCATGGAGCCTGTTAAATTTGAAGCAACCTTTACCAATGGAACCGACAAATATACAGTGAACTTATTTGCGGATGGAGCGAACCGCTATCTGGTGCGTTTTCTGCCGCAAAAGACTGGCCAATGGGATTATTCAATCGACTTAGATGGAAATGTAGTGAAAGGCAGTTTTCTATGCGAAGGAAGGGACAGCAATAACCATGGCCTGGTAAAAGCCATCGGAGACCGGTTCCAGTATGAGGATGGAACCAGATATCTTCCTTTTGGAACCACCTGCTATGCATGGACACACCAGACGGAAGAATTACAGCAGCAGACAATCGATACCTTAAAGGCTTCCCCCTATAACAAAATCAGGATGTGCGTATTCCCTAAGTCCATGCCATATAATGAGAATGAGCCGGAGCTATTTCCCTTCCACAAAAAGGAGGACGGGGCCTGGGATGTTAACCAGCCCAATGCGGATTTCTGGCATCATTTAGAGAACCGGATTTCCCAGCTTGGGCAGCTGGGGATAGAGGCAGACCTGATCCTGTTCCATCCCTATGACCGTTGGGGATTTTCTAAATTCACCCATGAAGAGGATTTGATCTATTTAAAATACTGTATTACGCGTCTGAGTGCTTTCCATAATATTTGGTGGAGCTTAGCCAATGAATTTGATTTTGTACCTGGAAAGCTTTTTGAGGAATGGGATGATTTCGGAAATATGGTGCTCGCCGTGGATCCGTACCGTCACTTAACCTCCATCCATAATGGCTTCGTTGTTTATCCTAAAAAGCCATGGATGACACATTGCTCCATCCAAGGGGATGCACAGAAGACGATTACCTGGAAGAATAAGTATGACATGCCTGTTTTGATCGATGAATGTGGCTATGAGGGGGATATCGAATATTCCTGGGGCAATCTATCGGCTTTTGAAATGGTGAACCGTGTATGGACAGCGGTGACGAGGGGCGGTTATTGTACCCATGGCGAAACCTATCACCGGGATGATGAGGTGCTTTGGTGGGCGAAGGGCGGGCTTCTCTACGGGGAAAGCTCAGAGAGGATTGCCTTCCTGCGGAAGCTCCTGGAGAGTATACCTGAAAATCTGCAATTGGTGCAGAAGCATTTATTTAATATTAACCCAAATGATCATAAGGATAGCAGCAATATCAATACAGATAATCCCATTATTAAGAGTTTGTTCAGCCTGCCTGAGCATGAGAGGGATGCCCACTTACTGAACTTTATGCCAAATATGATTAGCAGCGCATCTTACCGCCTGCATTATCTGGGACGGCAGCGGCCTTCCATCATGGATTATACCGTTCCGGAAAATGGTAAATATCAGATTGAAGTGATCGATGTATGGGAAATGTCAAGAACCCTCCTCCATGATGAAGTAGCAGGAAATATAAAGCTCCGCCTTCCTGGCAAGGAAGGGATTGCGATACTCGTAACAAGGCTTGAGGGCGATAGCTTAGTGGACTAAAGAGTTATCGAAAGGAAATATAACAATGAAAGAATAGTCCGAGCCAATATGATAGGCGGTAGGAAGTTGGTTATGGAAATAAAGTACAAGGGTCTTGGTCATATTCATGGAATACAATTTACAGGTTCTTAGTGACTAGGAACCTTGATTTCAGGTAATAAAGGGATATGAATATTTCTTGAAAAGATGGGAAGACATTGGTATGATGGATAGGGATGTATTTCCGATGCTGGGCAAGAAAGAGAGGAAAAGAGCAGATGAAGGTTAAATTCGGTATTATGGGACTTGGCGGGATCGCGCACCGTTTTGCAAGGGTGTTAAAAACAGTGGAGAATGTGGAGCTGGCAGCAGTTGCATCCACTGATGAAAGCAGGGCAAGGAAGTTTGCGGATGAGTATGGGGCAGGAACATGCTTTGGGGATTATGTTTCACTGGCAGCGGATCCAGCTGTGGATGTGGTTTATATCGCCCAGACACATGACCGGCATTATGAGCTGATCAAGCTTTGCATAGAGAATAAAAAAGGAGTTCTCTGTGAAAAGCCGATGGTCCTCACAAAAGCGCAGGCAGAAGAGGTTACTACGCTGGCGAAAAACAACAACGTGCTTCTTATGGAAGCGATGTGGACCAGGTGCCTCCCTACATTCCAAAAAGCAAAGGAATGGGTTATGGGAGGAAGGATTGGAAAGGTTAAGCTGGTACAGGCTTCGTTCTGCTTTAATAGTTTCCCCTATGACCCCAAACATCGCCTCTTTGACAAGGACAGGGCTGGCGGAAGCCTTTATGACGCAGGGGTTTATCCCATCGAATTTGCTACAGGGATATTAGGCGAATATCCCACCGACGTAAAAGCAGTTGGAACCCTGTGTGAAAATGGGGTAGACGATTGCGTTGCCATGTCCATGAAGTTTGGCAGCGGAGCACTGGCTTCCCTAAGCTGTGGGATCAGTGCCCAGACAAGTACGGATGCTTATGTCTATGGCGACAGCGGTTATGTGGTGGCATATCATTTCCTGGGATCCCGTAAGGTAGAATGTTATGATAAGAACAAAGAGCTATTGGAAACTTTTGAAGCGGATTTTACGGATGGCTTCTGCTATGAAATTGAACATTTTGCAGAGCTTTTCAGGAATGGCAAAATTGAAAGCGAACTTATAACGCATCGGGATAATATAGCGACTACGAAGATATTTGAATGTGTTATGGAACAGATACATAAATAATATTATGGTATGATCTATTTAAAGACATCTATTATGATAGGGTTGTTTTTTGGAAGAACTTTGACTGTCCAGCAAATTTAGTATTGAAAACCCTGCCTTATGCATCATGGATACTTCTGGTTAACATCAGATATTTATTATCTGTAACAGGAATCATCTTAACATAAGACAGGGATTTCGAATATATTATGGACTGGCCTAAAGGGCTTTTTTTTTGCTCTTTTTTAACCCTAAAGTCAAAAATGTCATATAAGAAAATCATATTTTTATTACATGGTTTTGATTTGTTTTTGCTAATATAACAGTAGTAAATCTCCTATATGGATAAATTACAACAACATCAGAATGGAGGAAAGTAGATGAAAAAGAAACGTGTTGGCATAGTTGGATTAGGCTTTATCGCTAAAGGGGTTCACCTTCCCGGCATTAGTAAAAGTCCGGATTTAGAGTTGACTGCCATTTGTGACATTGATGCCGGGGCACTGGAAGCCGTCCAAAAAGCATATGGAATTGACGATGCCCATTGCTTTACGGATTATCGTGACCTGATTGCCTGTGAGGATGTGGATGTAGTGGATATCTGTGTGCCAAATGATGTCCATTATCCCGTTGCATTGTGTGCCATCGAAATGGGCAAGCCCTATAATTTGGAAAAGCCTGTCGGATTGGATAAAGCAGAAGCCGATACTCTTGCCGCATTAACAAAGGAAAAGGAGCTACCAAATATGGTATGTTTCTCATACCGTTTCAAGGCCGCTTCCCGTTATGCCCGCGACCTGGTTTTGTCCGGTGCTTTGGGTGACATTTACCACGCCAATATGCAGTACTTCCAGGCGTGGGGCATACCCTATCAGGATATCCCGCTGCTTTGGTTTTTTACGAAGGAACATGCGGGCTCCGGTGTGCTGGGAGATCTGGGCAGCCATGGAGTGGATCTGGTTCGTTTTATCACCGGGAAGGAATACCAACGCGTGATAGGAAACCAGAAGACTTTTGTACGGGAACGCCGCAAGAAGGATGGTAGCGGCATGTGCAAGGTGGATGTGGATGATTCCTCGTATTTTATGGCAGATATGGAAGGCGGGCTCTCGGCGTCCTTTTTGATTACCCGCTTTGCCTATGGCCGCAGTAACTATCAACGTCTTGAAATCTATGGAAGCAAGGGAGCTCTGATCTACAAGCTGGATGAGACACCGGGGGTGGACGAGCTGGAGGTTTGTATTGGAGAGCCATACGCTTCAACGCATACATATACGAAGGTGCAAATTCCGGATAAATACCATGTTGATCAGATGCAGTCTCTCGCTGATATTTTGTTGGGTAAGGGAGATGGGCTGTCTGCCAATATTTATGATGGTCAGCGGGATCAATATGTCCTGGACGCGGTAATCGAATCCTCGGCAACCGGCCGGTGGGTTACATTATAAGGGTAATAGGAAGAAATGGAGGGAAACGATGGAACGAATTCGAGTAACAGTTTGGAATGAGTATCTGCATGAAGTGCAGTTTGAGGAAATTCGCAAGGTATATCCAAAGGGAATCCATGGGTGTATTGCTGATTTTTTGCAAAAGGGAGGTATGGATGTAAAGACCGCAACATTGAGGCAGCCGGAGCATGGTTTGACAGAGGAGGTCCTCAAGCAGACTGACGTATTGATCTGGTGGGGGCATATGGCTCAGGACGAAGTAGATGACGCGGTTGTCGAACGGATCTATAAAAGAATTACCATGGAAGGCATGGGTCTGATTGCCCTGCACTCTGCGCATAACTCAAAAATTTTCCATAAGCTGATGGGTACCGAGACCGTATGGCTTAAATGGAGGGAGGATGGGGAAAAAGAGATCATGTGGATCGTGGATCCATCCCATCCCATCACTGCCGGGCTGCCGGAAAAAATTGTACTGCCGAACGAAGAAATGTATGGGGAGCATTTCATGATCCCGCAGCCTGATGAACAGGTATTTATCAGCTGGTTTGAAGGCGGTGAGGTCTTCCGTTCCGGTTGCTGCTGGCATCGCGGACTGGGCAAGGTTTTCTATCTGCGCTGTGGACATGAGGCTTTTCCGACCTACGAAATACCGGAAATCCAACAAATCATCATCAATGCGGTCAACTGGGCAGCCCCCATTAATTTCCCAAAGGTAACCTATGCGTTTCCCCAGGCAATCCCTACCGTTGACTTCACTCCACCGGAGAATTTTGCAAACATAAGCGGGCTTCATGACAAAAAGGAATAGAATACCAAGGATGCAGATAAAGATCAGCCACGATGGGGAAAGGACTATTATTTTACGCCTGTTATGCTTCTATGGGCTGATCTATATAGCTGAAGCTTTTTTCCTTCCCTACATAACGACCTATTACAGCTCCCAGGGAATGACCCCGTTGAAAATCGGGATATTATCCTCAATTGGTCCGATTTGTGCTATTTTGGTACAGCCTTTTTGGGCGGCGCGAAGCGACCGGTCAGGAAAGGGCATATTGATACTTCGGATTGTGATTCCGGCGACAATGATCAGTGTCATGCTCTTTCCCCTGTCAAATAATTTTTCCGCTTTACTGCTGATCAACACAGTGTTTTTTTCCTTTCAGACCTGCATCGTTCCCTTGGGAATCGCTATGACAGTGAGCAGCTTGGAGAATACGGGATATTCCTTTTCCTCCGTCCGTATAGGCGGAACCTTGGGTTATGCTATAGCTGCCGCAGCATCCGGTTCACTGATACAGTCCGATCATCGATGGTCGTTTGTATTGACAGGTGCGGCATACCTGCTTCTGTTTTTACTGACCTTGACACTGCATGACAAGCCACGGGTCATTACAAAAACCGCTGTTTCGCGGCAGCAAAGCGCACGGCATTTATTGTTCAAACCACGCATCTTGTTTGTACTGGTTCTTGCCTGTGCCACTCAGATTGTGGGCAGCTGTTATAGCAGTTTCCTGGGACCGTATATGATGGAAAGCGAATTTCATGAAGCCGATATAGGAAGGGCTATGATGATTTCGGCTTTAGGCGAGCTGCCTGTATTTTTACTGATGGATAGAATCAGGAAGCAGACCTCCACCTTCATCGTTCTGTTGATAGCTTCCGGAATCCTGGGAATACGAACATTACTTCCGTCGGTCACCGCTGATTTTGGGGTAATAGCGGTGGCGCAGTTTTTGGGAGGTGTGGCTTATATGCTAGTCTATTACAACTGTGTGATTTTTTTGGGCAGTGAGACACTGGAGCATCTGCGCAGCAGGGCGCAAAGCGCATTGGTTGTTGTACAGGTGGGTATCGGCAGTATCGTTGGAAATATAGGCGGCGGCTTTTTGGTTGGGAAGAAGGGGATTGCGCTGACCTATCAGATATTCAGCGGAGCCTTATTAGTTCTTGTGATGGGAATGGCAATCATTTATATCTTTCTGATAAGAAAACGGACAGATCAGGAAACTGACCGGAATTAAAACAGAAGCACCATTTAGAAACGAGGAGAAAGTAGGTTGAAAAAAGTAGATTTTCAACCTTTCTATTCAGGCCTATTCAATTTTTTGAATAGGTCGTCAAAAAATTGAAAGGCACGGGTATTAAAATGAAAATGAAGAAACTTGGAAAAAGCAATGTCTCTATTTCAGAAATCATTTTTGGAACATGGGTGATGGGCGATGACGAGTATTGGGGCAGCGCGAATGAGCTCGAATCCATCAAAGCAATCCGGACCGCATGGGAAGGCGGGGTAACAACCTTTGATACAGCCTATGTATATGGGTATGGCAAGTCGGAAAAATTGTTGGGCGAGGCAATTAAGGGATTGCCACGGGAAGAGATGAGCATTATCACTAAGCTGTGGCGGACCGAAATGGCGAAGGATCTTGTTGCGCCTGCTTGTGAAGGCAGCTTAAAAGCGTTAGGGCTGGATTATATTGATGTTTATTTTATCCATTATCCCTCAAACAGCGGAGTGCCGATTGGGGAGACAATGGAAGCTTTGATGAAGCTTAAAAGCCAGGGAAAAATCAAATCGATCGGTGTTTCCAATTTCAGCCTGGAACAGCTTAAGCAAGCGCGGCAATATGGAGAAATCGATAGCATACAGCCCTGTTATAGCTTGGTATGGCGCTTTTTGGATGGCCCGGAGCTGGAGTATTGCAGGGAAAATGATATCGGAATCGTACCCTATAGCCCACTCGCGCAAGGAATCCTCACGGGCAAGTACCAGTGCAGTACCACTTTTCCGAAAGAGGATGGCCGTAGCCAGGCGCCCTTATTCCAGCAGCCATACTTTGATGGCGCGCTGAAGGTGACGGACGTATTAAAGCACTATGCAAAGAAATATGACAAAACACCGGCACAGGTTGCCATCCGCTGGCTCATTCAGACTCCTGGCATTACCGCTCCCATTGTGGGCGGTCGTAGCTGTGCCCAGGTCGCAGAAAATCTGAAAGCAATCGGCTGGAAGCTTTCGGAGGAGGACTATCAGGCAATCGATAAGATCAGCAGGGAATTTACCCAGATGCTTCCCTCCTTCCGGAATTTCTTCGATGCCACCATTCTTTCACAATAATAAAGAAATCAACGACAAATATTCAGGAGAAGGTCACCTGGCACACATCGTTTCCCAACAGAGGAAAAATCAACATAAAGATCATGAAAAGGAGATAGAACATATGTCACTGGAAAGAGCAAATACATTATTAAAGAGGGCTGCGGAACAAGGCTATGGGATTCCGGCAATCAATGTTTTTAACTACGAGAGTATCGCGTGGGCAATAGAGGCGGCCGAGAAGGAGGATATGCCCATTATCATTCAATTCTGGCCGGGCTTTTCCACCTTTATCCCGATGGCCCAGATCGTTTCGATCACCAGAGAGTTAGCAGAAAAGGTAAAGGTTCCCGTTGCGCTCCATATGGATCACTCCAATAGCTATGAAATGGCGGTATCCGGGATTATGAGTGGTTTCCCTTCCGTGATGATAGACGGTTCATCGAGGCCTTTCGAAGAAAATGTAAAGGTTTCCGCTGATGTGGTTCGCTGTGCTCATGCGGTAGGAGTGGATGTGGAGGGCGAGTTGGGACATGTCGGTGACGGTATGAAGGAAGATGACCTGTGTACAGACCATTTTACAGACCCGGACCAGGCGGAAGAATTTGTACAGCGCACCGGTGTTGATTTCCTGGCTATTGCGGTGGGCAACGGTCATGGGGATTATGTCCGTATGCCGCAGCTGGATTTTGACCGTATTAAGGAGCTGCGCGGCCGACTTTCGGTACCGCTGGTAATGCATGGGGGTTCGGATATTCCGGCAGATCAGATGCAGCATGCCGTTCGCTGCGGTATGAGCAAATTCAATATAGCCACGGAGTATGAGCGGACATTCCATAATTCCATGAAGTCATATCTGGATCATGCAGAGCCGCACCGCTACTATTATGATGGCCTGCAGGAGATTAAGGAGCCCTGTGTCCAGTTTGTACGCAGTAAGATCCGGATGCTGAACCCGGACAATAAAAGCAAATAGGAGGGTTGACATGATAGATGTTATGGGGTTTGATAATCCCTGTATGGATTTCCTCTGCAATCTGCCTCATATGCCCCGCCCGAATGAAGGGATGTACATGAAGGGTCAGAGCTGGCAGGGAGGTGGGCAGGTGGCTACTGGAATTGTTGCGGCGGCCCGCCTGGGAGCCACCACCGCTCTGTGCGGTACCGTAGGGGATGATATTTTTGGGCGTTTTTGCAGGAATGACCTGGCCCGCCATGGGGTGGATGTGTCCGGGCTGAAGATGCAAAACGGCTGCCAGACCGGACTTTCCCTGGTGCTGTCTGACGAAGAAACCGGCGGACGAAGCATTCTGATGCGCCAGGGGGATGCCCCGGGTCTCCCCCTGGAAGAAGTAAAGGCCGACCGCATCCGGCAGGCGAAGGTTCTGCATGTTGCCTGGGTGGATGATGTGGTTTTGAAGGCGGCCCGTATCGCAAAGGAAAACGGTGTCCCTGTCCTGTTGGATGCCGATAATTATCATTCCCGCCTGGAGGAAATCTTTCCTTATGTGGATGTGGTCATTGCTTCTAAATTTGTTTACGATCATTATTTCCCCTCCGGTGATGAAGAGAAGAATCTGGAAACGACCCTGTCCTGGGGACCTTCCGTCGCTATCTACACCCTTGGCGACCAGGGGTGCATGGGACTTTGGGAGAAAGGATTTTTCAGGCAGGAGGCATTTCCGGTCCAGGTAGTCGACACGGTGGGAGCCGGGGACGTCTTCCACGGAGCCTATGCCTGCTGCATGGCGCGTGGGATGACGCCGGTGGAAGCCGCCAGATTTGCCAGTGCTGTCAGTGCAATCAAGTGCACAAGAATAGGCGGACGGGCCGGAATTCCTACCTGGGAAACCACAAAATATTTTTTAGAAACGGGAGAAATCCTTGGTAAAGAGCTTGATGAACGAGTAGACTTTTATGCAAGGGGGCTTGAATATGTTGCAGAAAAATAAGTTGCGGCTGGGAGTTCTGCCAATAAAACGCAGCTATCTTTCCTTAGATGTGGCTGCCGTGGAAAAAGACCGTATGTTTTCGGTCATCCGGGCTATTAAGCCGGAGGCTGTTACTTTGGTTGATATTGAAGATATCTGTAACCGCGGTGTGGCCTATCGGCAGGAAGATATTAAGGCCGTCGTTGAAAAATTTAAAAAGGAAGAGATAGAAGCCATTTTTCTTATGCATTGTGATTTTGGCGAGGAAGAGATCGCTGTCAAGATTGTGCGCTCCTTCCGGCTTCCGCTTCTTCTTTGGGGACCGCGGGATCAAAGGCCCAATAAGCCGGGGGCATATGGGCGCGATACGCAGTGTGGGATCTTTGCGAACAGCAAGGTGCTTCTGCGCAACAATATTACATTCAGTTATATTTATAATGTGGATACAGATTCCGTGGAATTTAGGGACGGTTATGAGAATTTTCTCCGGACGGCTATGATTGTCCGGGATTTGAAGGATTTACGTATCGCTCAGATTGGCCAGCGGCCCCGACAGTTTATGAGCGTCATCGCCAGTGAGGGCGCATTAATGGAAAGCTTCGGAATAGAGGTAGTGCCGATTTCTGCATATGAGATAATCACACAAACCATATCTCTCGCGGACAGCGACGACGCACAGGTGGCAGAAGAAGTCAGGAAGCTCAAGGACAAGATGGATTGTTCAGGAATGGAGGAGGTACAGCTTCGCCGAATAGCCGCACTGAAGAAAATAGTGCTTGCCAGGATGGAAGAAAACGGTTGCCGGGCCGGTGCTATCGAGTGCTGGAGCCTCTTCCCAGCAGCCATGGGGATTCCTCCCTGTATGATCATCAGCGAGCTGGCAGATATGGGGCTGCCTCTGGCGTGTGAAGCAGATTTAAATGGAGCACTGACCTCCGTTATCGCACAAGCTGCGGGGTTGAATGAACAGGCTGTCTTCTTTGCGGATCTGACCATTCGCAATCCTGAGAACGACAACTCAGAGCTGTTATGGCATTGTGGGCCATTTCCCTATTCCCTGCGGGAGGAGGTATGTCGGGCCAGAATGGTCGACGGGCAAGCCACCTGGCAGCTAAAAAAAGGTGATATCACCATCCTGCGCTGTGATGATCTGGCAGGCTCCTATTATCTGACAGCCGCAGAGGGAAGCGCGGTGGAGGGTCCGGAAACGACCGGTTCCTATGTCTGGTTTGGAGCAAAGGATTGGAAGACGTTAGAAGAGACATTTGTTTACGGCCCCTATATCCATCATGTGGCAGGAATTTACGGAAATTATGCCCGTGTAATAGAGGAAGCGGCCCGTTATCTGCCCCTGAAATGGGATAAACCGGGAGGATATCCAAAAAGCTTATAAACTAATTTTAAAACTGATTCGGGAAGGAGAGAAAATAATGGACTTTAAAGCGATACAAGCCAATAATCCGAAACTGCCCATCATCCATGCGGATGATCCCGCCTTCGCGGCATATGGGGAGGTGCTTTCCCTCAACACGCAAGCTTATCTGCAATATGCAGAACAGAGCATAATAATTCCGGATAGTGGTGTAGACTATACGGAAGAGGATCCGGCCCTGGCAGGCTTTCATAAAGAGAAAGCCTGGCTGGAGAATAATGTGTATGGACAAATGCCCATAGCAGTGGGCTATTGCGCCGGACACAACCGGATCATGAACGGAATGGAATGGCATCATGGCTGTGAGGTGAATGTGGCGTTTACGGATGTTGTACTTTTTTTGGCACCATTTTCTTCTTTAAAAGGAAGGAGGGATCAATTGAAGCTGGACAGTGCTGACGTACAGGCTGTATATGTGCCGAGGGGGTATGCGGTAGCGCTGGATCCGCTGGTTTTACACTTTACGCCGATAGAGGTGGAGCAATCGGGCTTTTCGGTTCTGGTAGCCCTGCCAAAGCATACGAATGAAGCGTTAAAGGAACCGGCGCAAAACCCTTATCTGAAAGCCAGAAATTCATGGATTATTTATCATAAGGATACCGGGCGTGGGGATGATTTTGATGGTGAGAATCTGCAGCTTCGTCTGTAAGGATGTGGGGGGTCTATTAACATAATCTTAGCTTTTTTGCCGTCATTCGGCGGCGAAGAATGAAAATAAGATACAAACCAAGAAAAAGGAGAGGGTAAAAAATGAGGAAAGAAAAAAAGTTTATTGTGTTACTTATGGTCACGGTCTTAAGTATCGCTTTGCTCGGCGGCTGTGGAAAATCAGCATCCGATGCGAATAAGGGGGATGGCGCGAATTCTTCCGGCAATCAGGTGCAGACATCAGGTAAGGACAGCAGTGAGGTCACGAAGATTGAATTTTTTCAGACAAAGAGGGAAGCGACTGAAACTATGGATCAGATTATCGCGGCATTTGAGAAGGAGTATCCAAACATCAAGGTTGAGCAGAATATTGTACCGGATGCGGATACTGTTTTGATGGCCCGCGCTGCATCGGACGATATGCCGGATCTGTTCAACCATTACCCTACGGATGCGAATTTTCTCCAGTTTGCGAAGGATGGAAAGGTTAAGGATCTCACGGATAAGCCCTATACCGCTAACGTCATTCCGGAATACCTGGAGTCAGTAAAAGTTGATGGAAAAAACTACATTATGCCTTTTTCCATTGAATTTTTCGGTATTTATTACAATGTGGATAAGTTTGAGGCAGGCGGCTATGAGGTTCCTAAGACTTGGGCAGAATTGGTCGCCCTTGCCGATAAAATCGAGCAGGATGGAGATATTCCCTTCATATTATCTAATAAGGACAGCTGGACCATTTCCCAGGCGCTGGTGTTTAACATTGAGACAAAGGACCGCGGATCCCATGCGGAATTCTATCAGCAGCTGCTGGATGGCAAGGCTTCGTTCGAAACGGATTCTATTTTCCGGCCAGCATTGGAAAAAACCTACTGGATGGTTGAGCATGGCCAGCCTGACAGTATTTCAGTAAGCTATGACCAGGCGATCAATGACTTTGCCACAGGGAAAGGAGTCATGTTCCCACAGGGGATTTATTCACTTCCTTCTCTTGAGGCAGCGAATCCGGATTTGAATGTCGCAATGTTTCCCATGCCGAATGATTCCGGTAATGTGAAGGAAACAGTACGAATTGATATGGCAATTGCCGCCGGCAAGAACAGCAATAATAATGAGGAGGCCGTTGATACGTTCCTATCCTATTTGACCAGCAAGGAAGGCGCGCAGATGTTCTCTGACCTGGATCACTCCCTCTCCGCGATCAAGACGGTAGAGGCTACGATTCCGAAAGCCCAGGCGGTAGTTGATTCGATCAATGCCAACCGTGTACTGGATGGGGCAGCCCCTCCTGCAGGATTTGAACAGGCTAAGCGTTCTGAGCTGCAGACATTGGTAATGGATGGCGATGTGGACAAGTGCCTCAAGAGACTTGACATCGTCTGGAAAGAGGCTGTTTCCGGACAGTGATCCACCGATAAGCCCTAAATGGCAGATGTGGGAGGAGAACCCTTCCACATCTGCTACAAAGTAAGTAAAGGAGAGGCATCGTATGTTTCAACAAAGTATTAACAAGAGAAAAAGAAAGGTGCGCAAGGGAAGCCGGGTGATGGTAGGATTTACCCTGCCGGTCGTAATTCTGTACTCGCTTTTTTTCCTTGTACCGCTGCTTATGGGATTCTATTACAGCCTGACAAACTGGAACGGCATCAGTAAAACTTATAAAATCGTGGGCTTTTCCAATTATGTGAAGGTGATTATGAATCCCCGTTTCCTCAATGCCATCTGGTTTAATGCACGCTATATGGTTTTACTGGTCATCCTCGTGACCGTAGTTTCATTGGTTATCGCTATGGCGCTGAACCGCACCAAACTATGCTCCACCCTGTTTCGTTCCATCTATTTTGTTCCGGCGATACTCAGTCTGGTGACGGTAGCCCTGATTTGGAACGAGCTATTTTACCGTGTTATACCGGTAATCGGTCAGCAGCTTGGAATCGAATGGCTTAGTACGAGCCTGCTGGGCAACCCCAAGACAGCTATCTATGCCATTTTGGCAGTGAACCTGTGGCAAGGGTGCTCCATACCAACCGTTCTATTTATCGCCGGGCTTCAAAGTGTGCCGATGGAGTTATATGAGGCAGCCACTGTTGACGGCGCCGGACGCTGGGCACGTTTCAAGAATATTACGGTTCCGTTCTTGATTCCTGTGATCAATATGGTGATCATCACACAGGTGAAAGCCGGACTGACTGTTTTCGATTATATCAAGGCTATGACAGACGGCGGGCCGGGACATGCAACCGAAGCGATCGGCCTGTTGGTTTATAAGTATTCCATGCAGGAGAACAAATACAGCCAATCAGTAGCTGTGGCCATGATTCTTTTCGTTATAGTAGGAATGATATCATTGATCACCCTGCGGATAACGGGTGATAAACAAGTAGAGGGGGATTAAGCCGTTTTGGAACAGATAACAAAAAATTCAACTAAAATAAAAAAGGGAACAAGCTATACATTAAGGACGGCTTTGATTTATATTTTTCTGATTATCGGACTGATCATAATTTTGTTCCCTTTCTATATTACAATTATTACTGCCTTCAAGACAACGTCGGAATCTGCAGCAAACTTCTTCGCGTTTCCAAAGTCGTTTTACCTGGATAACTTCAAGGCTGTGCTGCAAAAAGCAAATTATTTTACCTATTTTTTCAATTCGGTCGCCATCACCGTAGTTGCAGTGGTTTTTATCCTCCTTCTCACAACAATGTGTGCTTACGCAATCTCAAGGAACATGAATCACAGCAAATATCACAAAGCGATCTACTATTATCTTCTGTTTGGCATCTTTGTGCCCTTTCAGGCTGTCATGGTTCCTTTGGTCAAGTATACGGGGGATCTGCGCCTTAACAACCAAACGGGGCTCGTACTTCTTCATATTACGTTTGCAGCTTCGCAGGCTATTTTCCTTTTGGTGAATTACATACGGTCCGTACCGTCGGATCTGGAATCTGCCGCGCTGATTGACGGCTGTACCATTCAGGGAGCATACTGGCGTATCGTCCTGCCCCTGATTCGGCCCATGCTTATGACTATCCTGGTGTTAAATGCTATGTGGATATGGAACGACTTCCTGATGTCCCTGCTAATTTTGAATAAAAGCCCGAACACGTGGACGATTCCTTTGTTCCAATATAACTTTAAGTCCCAATATACGTTTGACTATAATATGGCCTTTGCCTCATATCTTGTGGCGATGGTTCCAATCATGATCATTTATGCATTTGTACAGCGGTATATTGTATCGGGCTTGACCCAGGGTGCCGTGAAAAGCTGATCGATGGAAATACCGGCTGTTATAGAATTTGGGGCCGATATATGATATAATGGGAGCGGAGAAAAGGGATAATGGCATATGCGGAATTTATACGGGAAGTAGTGCCGGATGATTTTACAAAAGGAAAGGAAGTGCCTTTTTCGTGCTGATTAAATGGATACAAAAACATTCCCTCCGCAGAAAGATGATGAGCGCTTTCTGTTCCTTTTTGCTGTTGGTACTGATTATTTTTGCCGTATTCTATTGGGGAAGCCTTCGTAATATCCAATTAGAAAATATCAATCATATGATACAGCTCAACATGCAGCTCAACGCGACATTAGACGCTATCCTGGTCAGCCCCGAGCAGTTGAAGTACATACAGCTCTATGACAATAAATACCGTGGCATTCTGCGCCATAATGAAGCCGCGCTTCCTCCTGCCGGACAGTATGAAAACACTCAGTATATCGAGAACGCCATCAAGCATACGGCTTTTTCCAATCCCTATGTTATCCGGGCCACAATTTTCTCACATGACAAAACCTACAGCAGTGTTAATTCCGGCATAAGTGATTACCAGAATAAGATTCAAAAGATCGTTGACGGTATTACCTGGGATTCCGTCACCAAGACGATCTATACGGAAGTGTTCGATACTGACATTGAACTGAACCGATATCGTATCTTGACCATGATCTGCTATTTGCATGAATATGATACCAAAGTGCCGTTAGGTATCCTTGCCGTGGATATCGACTTCCGCAAAATTTGTGACGCCTTCGAGCGCAGTGCCGAGCAGGCAAATGGAAGCGGTATCGCTGTTTTCAGTGAAAGTGGGCTGGTGTATCAATCGGCCAAATCCCCACTATCCCTTGAAAACCAACCAGAACTGCAGGAAACGTTACGAAAGGGCGCTGAAGTTTTGCTGAAAGAGGGAGGAAAATCCAGAGAGATAAAGGTTGGGAAAGAGAGATATTGCCTGACGGCCACCTTAAATGAGAAAACGGGATGGGACATTATACAATACCAATCAGAAGCGGTTCTTTTTGACAGCTCAACCCAGGATCTACAGAAATCCCTGTTGCTGATTACAGGCCTGTTCTTTATTTTTCTGGGTATCAGCTATGTCCTTGCCGCCACTGTCAGCCGGCCATTGGAGCTTATCAACTCCGCCATCACCGCCAACCGGGAAAGCCAGCTTGCACCCATCCCATTGGATAAACCTATGGCGGATAACGATATGGGACGGGTCATCCAAAATTATAATGAAATGGTTGAGCGCATAAATAAAAGCATCCGTAACGAGATTAATTATGAAGTCACCAAACAAAAAATGCAGATACGAATGCTCCGATATCAGATTAACCCTCATTTTTTGTACAACACGCTGAATATCATCAGTTCAATCGCGCAGATTGAAGGTGTGGACAGTATCTGCCAGGTATCGGGCAGCCTTTCAAGGATTATGCGGTATAATGTACAGGGCAGTGATATTGTACAGGTCTCCCAGGAGCTGCAAAATGCCAGGGATTATCTGTCTATCCAGACCACCCGCTTTCCCGAAATCTTTACTACTGCTTTCTTTGTGCAGGAGGGGGTAGAATCTCTGGCCATGCCGAAATTCCTTCTTCAGCCTATTCTGGAAAACGCCATATCCCATGGGCTGAAAAAGACCAGGTCGGGAGGGGAAATCGGAGTGGATGTCTATACGGAAACGGATCAGCTGCGGATTACCGTTTGGGATAACGGTGGGCGGATCGATTCTGATGAGGCAGAACGCTGGAATCAGATTCTTAAGACAGATACTGCAAGCAATATGATGGATGAGGTTGCTGATAATGAATGGGAAAGTATTGGCCTGCGGAATGTTAATGCCCGGATCAAGGGCTATTATGGCAATGCTTATGGGCTGTTTATCGAAGCTGCCGCAGGCGGCATAACAAAAATACATCTCCGTCTGCATATTGAAGATTTGGAATAAGGTATAGGAAGGCCATCGGAAAGGAAGGGAGACACTGGAATGATTAAGATTCTTGTAGCTGACGATGAGCTGTTAGCCAGAAAGGCTATCATTAACATCCTTCAGCATTCCGATATCGAATTGGAAATCATGGGCGAATTTGACTCTGGGGAAGCTGTTATCACATATCTGGAAGAAACTGAAGGCAGTGCGGATATCCTGATTACCGATATCCGTATGCTGGATATGGACGGCTTGCAGGTTGCCAGGCTGATCAGGGAGAGAGGATGGGACACTCAGGTGATCCTGATATCGGGATATGCCGAGTTCGCTTATGCGCAGCAGGCAATCCAGTACCGGGTGGAGCAGTATTTGACGAAGCCGCTGGATCAGCAAAAGCTATTGGACGCGGTGGTGCATGTTATCCAATATCAGGAGGAATTGGCTACGAATCGTACGCGACAGGTGGAGCAGAAGTTGCTCGAGTTTTCTATGGAGCAGCTTTCCCTTCAGGATATTTTGCGTAACCGGAAGCTGAATGAGCGTTTGGCCGGTTTTGCCCCAAGGGAGAGCGCATGGCAGAATTTTAGGGTGGTAGTTCTCCAGATAGACAGCCATGACGAGAAAAAGCAGGAGATTATGCAGTCCCTTTTGCGGCAGCAGGCCGTTTCTCCTTTACAGTTGGCGCTTTTCTACTTTTCCGTAAACCGTGAGTGGGTGCTGACCCTCTTTGGTACAAGGGAGGAGCTTTCGGATAAAAGGGTTAGCGGATTGATGGAGGAGCTCTTCTCGCGCATTCGCCGTCTTGGAACGATACAGGCCTCGGCTGGCGTCAGCGAAATTTCCACAGGGTTTCAGCAGCTCTATACCGCTTATAAGGCGGCAATCAGCGCCATTAATTTCAGGCTGCTGAAGGGATGGAATGCTATCTATTACGTTTTCCCCGTCGGCAGCACGCTGTCGGTGGACTTACTGACGGAAGGCCAAAGGCTGGGAATCAAACAGGCTCTTTTAAAATGGGATGCAGATAAGGCTAAAAGGATTATACATTCCTTTTTCTCTGACAAAAGGCTGCTGCAGCAGCAGGACGTGAGGCCGCTTTACAACGGTATCGTAGGGATTCTGAGCATTATTAACGAAATTAACCAGGTATCTATCGGCGATGATATCAATGCGAAAGCCGAGATGTCAATTTTTACACGTTATAACGACCTATACCGGTTTTATACCATCTATGAAATGGAAGCGTTTATTGACGATGTCCTGGAAAATATGTGTGCGGGGCGCTCCTCTCTGGCCCAAAAGACAGGGGGCATTGTTTCCCGGATCAAGGAATATGTCAAAAGCAACTATCAGGATCCCATTTCCCTGCAGGAATTGGCCAATCAGCAGCTTTTCATGAACACGTCCTACCTGAGCCGTTTGTTCAAAGTTACCACAGGGCATACCTTTTCACAATACCTTGTTGCTTTTCGGATGGAAAAAGCGATGGATCTGCTGGAAAACAGCACTCTAAATATCAATGAGATTGCCGAACATGTGGGATTTAACGACACCTCCCATTTTATCCAGTGCTTTCGAAAGCATTTTCATACGACCCCGAAGGAATACCGAATTCAGACACACCAAAATCTATGAGCTTTTCATCAGGCTCCATTTAAATTTGTCTGACTGGAGGTATGAAGGCGTCATTTACCGGAGGGAACAGGATCCGAGGAATGCAGATAATACCGTTCTTTCGGCATGGAGGAGAAGGGGCAATTGATTTTAAGGAATCTGTCTTAGGATAAGCCTGGTAAACAATACAGAGGATCCTGCGGAGGTTTCCTGGCATATGGGAGAGCAGCGGATTATTTTCCTGTGGAATCCGGAGGATGGATCCTCCAAGCAGATACAGGAAGGGGAAAGCTTTTTCATCGAAGGGTATAGGGCTGTATTTCTGATGCGGAGTAAAAAATAGGAAGTATATGTTATAACCCGTCGAAAAAAATCAAGATGTTTTGCGGATATAATCGCAGGACATCTTGATTTTTTGAATGATCTGCGGTAAGCTGAATGGGAATGGAGGTGGCCTTTATGATTTACAGACCGATGTATGTTGATAAAATAATGGCATATGCGGATACTCCCTTTGTAAAAATCCTCACAGGAGTCCGCCGTTGCGGCAAGTCTACCATTTTGAAGATGATCACCCAGGAACTAAAGAAGAAGGGTGTCACAGACGATCGGATTATCAGTTATCGTTTTGATTCCATGGAATACGGGGACATGACTGCGAAACAAATGTTTACAGAGCTTAAGGGTGGGTTATCCCCGAATGGAAAGACCTATCTGTTTCTTGATGAGGTGCAGGAGGTTCTCAATTGGGAGAAGGCTGTAAATTCATTGGCTTCTGATTATGATGTAGATATTTATGTGACAGGTTCAAATTCCAGGATGATGTCATCGGAAATCTCCACCTATTTAACGGGCAGATATATCTCCTTTCGGATTTACACCCTTTCCTTTGCGGAGTACCTGACTTTTAAGGAAAGTTACGATACGGTAGGCGATCCGAAGGCTGAGCTGGCAAATTATATCCAGCTTGGCGGCTTTCCTGCTACGCATTTGCAGAAGTATTCCTTTGACGAGGTGTATACAATTGTCCGGGACATTTACAATTCAACCATATTTTCTGACATTGTAAAGCGCAATCAGGTGCGCAAGATTGACCAATTAGAGCGTGTGGTGAAGTTCGTCCTTAGCAATATCGGGAATACCTTCTCAGCCAAGGCTATTTCGGATTATCTGAAATCCGAGCATAGAGCCTTGGATAATGAGACGGTATATAATTATTTGGAGAAGCTGGAAAAAGCATATCTCCTGCACCGATGCTCCCGTTATGATGTGCAGGGCAAGCAGCTGCTGAAGACCCAGGAAAAATTTTATGCTGCCGATACAGCTTTGCGTTACAGCGTCCTGGGCTACAACTCGAATACCGTTGCTGCTATGCTTGAAAATGTAGTATATCTTGAGCTTTGCCGAAGAGGCTACAGCGTGGATATAGGAAAAATACCGGATGGTGAAATTGACTTCATCGCTACGAGACAGAATGACAAGCTGTATGTTCAGGTTACCCAGGAAATCAAAACGCCAGAAACAGAGAAGCGTGAATACGAACGGCTCTTGGAAATTCACGATAATTATCCGAAGTATGTGCTGCGGACAGATGAATTTGCAGGGGGAAATTATGAGGGCATCAAGACGATGCACATATCGGATTTTCTGCTGAGTCAAGAGTTTTAATATAAGATGGTCGATATAAGGACGTCTATCATGATATGGTGGGCGTTCTTTATTTTAAGTTCATTTTTGATAAGTAATAGTTTGATTTGATTATGGTGTTTGTTGCAATCAGGCTACATAATGAAATATGGATAAATACGGCGCAAGGATTAAATCTGTAATGGATTTCCGGGAGGAACTGCATAGATACAAAAGAAATTATAACATAACAAAATAAAATGAAATACTGCAAAATGGATCTGTGGCAGTATAGTGTAAGGGGGGCTGTGGAAAGGAGCATATATTTGCATCTATAATTTTGAGGGAAAGAAAATGAACCGATATTTCGTATCAAAAAAAATAAAACCACATTTCAGGAGGAATAGCGTAGAAATTTGGCACAGGAGTTAAAAATGATTTAAAGAAATTACTTTGAGGTAAACAAGTGAGTTTGTGAATGAATAAAAAAGAAAAGAGGATATAAGCAATGAGTGAAAAATACTTAGATAGCACTTGTTCCGCAAAGGAACGTGCAAAGGATTTACTATCAAAAATGAGCCTGGAAGAAAAAATGGCACAGACGGTAGGGCTTTTTATGCCTGCAAAGCTGGAAGGAAAGATAAAGGAAGCCTGCAGGCATGGTATCGGTTCCGTCAGCACATTAGAGGTTCGTATGATGACTGACCTGGAGCAGATATCAGAGGCACAGCAGGCATTGCAGAGGTATATTATGGAGGGCAGTGAGCACCATATCCCGGCAATCTTTCATATGGAGGGACTTTGTGGTGCATTTATTCAGGGTGCTACAAGCTTCCCCTCCGGTATTGGCCGTGCATCCTCCTTTGATCCGGAACTAGAGAAGCAAATCGGAGATATTGTTGGAAGGCAGGAACGGGCACTTGGTTTTACACATACCTTCGCACCGGTGCTTGATATTAACAGGGATTCCCGGTTGGGAAGGCAGGGAGAGACCTATGGAGAGGATCCGACCCTTGCAGCGGCAATGGGGGCTGCTTACACCAGCGGTATACAGGAGGGGGAGACAAAGGGTGTACATTCCGAGGCAGTGGCAAAGCATTTTCTTGGCTTTCATAATTCCGAGGCAGGTATCCATGGAGCAACCAGCAATACGCCTGCACGCCTCTTAACGGAAATCTATGGGAAGCCATTTCAGGCGGCCATTACAAAAGCCAATTTACGCGGTGTAATGCCCTGCTATTGTACCATCGATGGGGAAGCGGCATCTGTTTCTAAAAGGCTGTTAACTGATTTGTTGAGGGATACGATGGGGTTTGACGGGGTGGTTGCTTCCGATTATAGCGGTGTTGCCAATGTCCACAAGGTCCAGAGGATGTATGAAAGCCTGGCTGAGACGGGATACCGGGCGATGGAAGCCGGAATGGATATGGAGCTTCCGAATAAAGAGTGCTATAACGGGGAATTGATGGAATGGTTCCGTGAAGGGAAGCTTCCCATGGAGGTACTGGATACGGCGGTGCTCCGTATCCTGGAGGCGAAATTCCGCATGGGATTGTTTGAACGGCCATATGCACTTGCAGGAGAGGGATTAAAGCAGGAATTTTATCAGGAAAAGGATAAGGAGATCAGCCTGAGGTCAGCGGAGGAATCCGTTATTTTGCTGAAAAATGACGGTGTCCTTCCAATGAAGAAAAATCTGAAAAAGGTTGTGGTAATTGGGCCGCATGCAAATAATCCACGCAGCTTTTTTGGGGGATATACCCATCTTAGCATGGCGGAGGCTGTTAAGGCTGTGGCAAATTCCCTTGCCGGGATCGGAGAGAAGGCAAATAATGAGACAAAGGAAGTTCCCTATATACCGGGAACAAAGATACAATCCGATGAGACGGAGGAATTTGATGCCCTGCTCCGTCAGATCAAGCCAGGGTGTAAAAGCCTTTATGCTGAGCTTAAGGAGCGCCTGGCAGATACGGAGGTCATCTATGCCTATGGCTATCCCGTTGCCGGAAATGATACTTCGCATTTTGCAGAGGCTTTGGAAGCATTAAAAGGAGCAGACCTCTGCATCATGACCCTTGGTGGCAAGCATGGATCCTGTTCTGTCGCATCCATGGGAGAAGGTGTGGATGCCACAAATATTAATTTGCCGGAGTGTCAGGATGGGTTTCTATTGCAGGCAGCAGGAACTGGCGTTCCGCTCATTGGCGTGCATTTTAACGGCAGGCCGATTTCCTCGGATGTGGCAGACCAGCATTTAAATGCGATTGTAGAGGCATGGAATCCATCGGAAATGGGCGCAGAGGCGCTTGTAAATATTTTAACAGGCAAGGTGAGCCCAAGCGGAAAGTTACCGGTTTCCGTGGCATATCATGCGGGACAGGTTCCGGTCTATTATAATCATCCAAATGGTTCCGCATGGCATCAGGGAGAGAGCATCGGATTTGCCAACTATGTGGATTTGCCCCATACGCCACGCTATTTCTTTGGGCATGGGTTGTCCTATACCGATTTTGCATACTCCGAAATGAAGCTCTCCACGAAGAAACTGCAGCCGGAGGGCGAGGTGGAAATCAGCTTTTCCTTGAAAAACACCGGTTCCATGGAAGGAACTGAGGTTGTACAGCTCTATATAAGGGACTGCTATGCCAGTATGGTGAGACCGTGTATAGAGCTTGCGGGCTTTCGGCGTGTTACATTGGCAGCAGGAGAGGAAAAAGAGGTAAGCTTCTGCTTAAGGGCGAGCCAGCTGGCATTTTTGGATGTGGATTACCGCTGGAAGATTGAAGCGGGAGAAATCGAGGTCATGATTGGTGCATCCTCTGCAGATATTCGTTTAAAGGACACAATGCAGATTACAAAAAGCCAGTTTATTGAAGGAAAGACACGGGCATTTTGGGCATAGAAAGAGGAAAAGAGAGGGTATGAGATGAATAGAGAAGAATTTAACAACCCAGCATTAAAATACCGCATGAAAACAATCCTGCATGCATGGCCAGAGGATGCCGGTTTATTGGCGGAAGCGGTGAAGGCATATGGATATGGAGGGACAGCAACAAATCCGCCGACGGAGAATGGGTATACTGGGAACAAAGAAAACCTGATAAAATTTGCAAAGGTTTTGGATGAGCTGAAGGAAAAGAATCTGGATTACTGGATTTATGATGAAAAAGGTTACCCCTCCGGATATGCAGGAGGCCAGACACTGAAGGATCATCCTGGGCTGGAGGCCAAAGGCTTTTATATGTGCCGCAGGATTGCCTATGAACCGAGGCGTTCGGAGTTTCATCTGGATGATGAGTCGGATAAAATCATCTGGGCTGCCAAATATCCAATCGACTGTACACGGCTAAATTCAAGTATCATTCAGTTTGATGGGATGGAGCCGGTACCATTCACCAGAACCCATTGCTCCTGTGACCTGGCTGCTAACGAAGTACTGTTTGTATTCTGTGTGAAATCAGCCTATGAGGGTTCCCATCTGACGCACAATGTCTGCTCCCATAGCAGGTACATTAATATATTAGACCATAAGGCGGTGAAGCGTTTCCTGGAGGTATGCTATGAGCCTATTGCAAGGGAGATTCCCGATGCGTACCGGAATGCGGAGGCTGTGTTTACCGATGAGCCCAGCCTTCAGGTAGGATATATGCATGGGGATGAGACGTGGCCTTACGCCTTGGCACCCTGGGTGGATGGATTGCCGGAGGTCTTTGAAGGGAAATATGGATATTCGATTATGCCTTATCTGCCCCTGATTTTTGAAGGAAGAAGTAATGGGTATCAGGTGCGGATTCACTTCTACGAATTGATTGGAGAGCTAATTGCAAATGCTTATGTGAAACAGATTTCTAAATGGTGCAGAGCCCATGGTAGCAGCTTCTCCGGTCATTATCTGGGAGAGGAATCCCTGCAGGCGCATGTGGTTTATTATGGCAATTATCTGAAAGTCCTTAAGGCCGCAGATTATCCCGGCGTGGACGTGCTGGCTTCCTATCCTGAGATTTATAATTATAATACAGTGAAGTTCGCACAGCTGGCAGCAAGGAAGAAGGGCACTAATGGTTTGATGACAGAATTATGCCCATTTATTGATATGGAGCATTTTAATGAGAAACCCATCGATTATAGCCGTGGAATACTCAACCTGCTGTATCTTGGGGGCTGCCGCTGTATCAATTCTTATTTTGCACCGGATTTCGCTTCCTACGCACCGGATCAGCTTGGGGCTTATAAAGGATATCTGAAGCAGGAGGAGGCAAACCGGTTAAATGAATATGTAGGACGGCTTGGGTATATGCTTGACCAGACCAGGGAAACCTGCCACACTTTTGTATATTATGCGATCGAGGATGTGCAGGCGAAAACTAAACCAAGCCATAGTGCTATTTCGGCAGCTTCTTCCGGGACAGACCAATCACTGACTGCCGTGACAAGGCTGATTTATGAAAATGGATTTGATTACCTCTTTGCGGATGCAAAGGATCTGGAGCTTGCGGCGGAAAGTATGGCAAATGGAATGCCTGCCATCTCCGGGAATGTGGTAAAAACCGTAATTCTTCCTGCCATGGATATTATCCGCAGTGAGGTGCTGGAAAGTCTGAAAATGCTCCAGAGTGCAGGAGTAGAGGTTCTGTTTGTGGATCAGCTTCCAAAGCATCGGACAGGGGAGAAGATACCCTTTGCTTTCTATGATTTCCGTGAGGAGTCGCTGCTGGATACCAGATGCAGGGAGGATGAATATTTTAAGGCCCATTCTGCAGAGGATGTGCTGCGTTGCCTTAAGGCCCGGGAAGAAGAGCTGGAGCTTTCGGTTATTGGAAAAGAAACAGGATTAACAGGACTATTGAAGGCTAGATTTGAAAAAGAGGATAAGATTATTTATTTCCTGGTAAACAATACAGACGATCCTGTTGAGGTCTCCTGGTATAGAAAAGGGCAGCAGCCTGTTTTCTTGTGGAATCCGGTGGATGGATCCTCCAGGCAGATCCAGGAAGGGGAAAGCTTTTTCATTGAAGGGTATAGGGCTGTATTTCTGACATACATAAATAGAAAAGAAATTATAGCATAACAAAATAAAATAAAATGAAATACTGCAGAATAAATCCATGGCATTATATTAGCAGAAGCGTTAACGAAAATGGAGTAAAAGGAGGAAGATGAAAATATGTACAATTCAATTAAGCCGGGGCAAGTGTGGCTTGACACGAAGGGAGAGCGTATCCAGGCTCACGGAGGCTCTGTAATCCATATTGACGGAGTTTATTATTGGTATGGTGAGAATAAGGAAAAGACTACGGGGGATAATGGAATCTGGCACTGGGGTGTGAGGTGTTATTCCTCCAAAGATCTCTATAATTGGGAGGACAGGGGATTAATTATACCGCCAGAGCCGGAGAATCCGGAATCCTCACTTCACCCGAGCTCTTACATGGACCGTCCCCATATTATTTATAATAAAGCAACTAAAAAGTACGTATGCTGGTTGAAGATCATGAATAAGGATGGCAGCCAGACGGAGACAGTTTTAACAGCAGACCATATCTTGGGACCTTATACAAAGGTGAGGGAAGGGCTAAAGCCCTTAAATATGAGTGCAGGAGATTTTGACTTGGTGGTGGCACCGGATGGCAAGGCATATTATTACTTTGAACGTGTGCACAGCGAGACAATTTGTGCTGACTTAACGCCGGATTATACGGATGTTACAGGCTATTACAGCACACATTTTCCCCATGCTGCACCGCCCTATGTAAGGGAGGCTACGGCGCATTTTTATCGAAAGGGAAAGCATTATCTGGTCACCTCCGGCACTACAGGATATCTGCCAAACCCTTCTGAGGTGGCAATTGCAGATACTTGGCATGGACCCTTCCGGGTGCTTGGCAACCCCCATCCGGAGGATAAGAGTAATACCTCCTATCATTCCCAGATTGCTTCTGTATTTAAGGTAGAGGGAAAGAAGGATTTGTATATAGCTTGTGCAGACCGCTGGGTACCGGATCATATGGATTATGATTATGAAGAGTATAAGGAATTGTTTGAGCGGATGTTCGACCCGGAGAAAAAGGTTCCCTGGGATGATAAGTTTGGACATGATGCCACCCGCAATACTTCGATTGCTGACTATGTATGGCTGCCCTTCCGGTTTGATGGTGAGATGGCTTATCTTGACTGGAAGGATGAGTGGAGGATTGAGGATTATGAGTAGGGCTCTATCTCAGGGGCTTTGCTGCAAGGTTAGATTCATCCGGATGTGCATCTTCCCGAAATCAATGCCTTATAACAACAATGAGCCGGATTGCTTTCCCTTTTTTGCAGATACCGACGGCAAATGGGATGTTGAGAAGCTGGATTTTGGTTTCTGGGATAACCTGGATGAAAGAATAGCAGAATTATGTGAGATTGGTGTGGAAGCGGACTTAATCCTATTTCATCCCTATGATCGATGGGGCTTTGCTGCCTTAAGCCAGAAGGAGTCCCTTATTTATCTGGAATACTGCATTGCAAGGCTGTCAGCATTTCGGAATGTATGGTGGAGCCTGGCCAATGAATATGAGATGGTTTATAAAAAGAGTATGGATGATTGGAATGAATACGGAGAACTATTGAAGAGGAAGGATCCATACGGGCATCTTATTTCAATACATAATATACTGATGTTATATCCTAAAAAGGACTGGATGACCCATTGCTCGATACAAACAAAGGATATCCATCATATCCCTTACTGGAAGCAGGAGTATGAGATCCCCATTATCATAGATGAATGCGGATATGAAGGCGATATAGAATATGACTGGGGGAACCTTTCAGCCTTTGAGATGGTTCACAGATTTTGGTGGGCGGTTTGCCGTGGAGGATTTTGCACACATGGAGAAACCTTTCATAAGGATGATGAAATACTTTGGTGGGCAAAAGGTGGAAGGCTTTTTGGAGAGAGTGAAAAAAGAATTGCCTTCCTTAAAGACTTATTATATAGTTTACCAGGGGACGGAGAAGCGTTATTTCGTCCCGTTGGAACAAATCCAAATCTGGATAAAAATGATGAAGAAGCAGTTCGACAGGATGACTGCTTTAGAAATCTTCTGGAGAAAATACCAAGACACAGAAAAGAGGAACTAATTGCCTCTGCCCCGATGCTGCTTTCCGCCGATGGTTACCGGCTCCATTATTTTGGACGGACTTGCCCAATTTATATGAGGGATAATCTGCCAAAAGACGGTGTATACAGGGTTGAAGTAATTGATATCTGGACAATGACACGTACTACGATGGCGGAAGAAGTCAATGGCCACATTAAAATCGGTTTACCGGGAAAAGAAGGGATAGCGGTACTGGTTACAGGTATTAGTGGAGCGTCCTTAAAGATTAGCGAATGAGATTTACTAAAGGATCAATGGACAGCGTCCAACGTTTGGCAAATGAAACAATGAAACGTATCGTGGCAACGAAAAACTTGCAACACGGTTGTGGGAATTGACGTGGTCGCACAACCTCCAGATTATGTCCTGTAAAACAGGCGAAGAGAGGGAGGAAAGTCAATATGAAATCATGCCTGGTTACGGTAACCATTGGGAGTCATGCCGGTTTGTTTTTTAAAGACAATATGAAAATAGCTTTGGCTTGAAAAACCCAGCTGGGTTGAAATCTGAATTAGGGATAGCTGGGTATTCTTTAGTAAGCGCCTGCTTTCATTGATTTTTAACTGGTTAACATACTCGGTTATTGTTTTACCGGTTTCCTTCTTAAAATGGTTACAGAGGTAGGAACAGTTCATGTTCAGGTGCTCCGCAATTAAGGTAGGAGTTATTTTCTCGTACAGATGGGCATGTATTTCCTTGGTGATCTGCTTCACTAATATGGAATTAGCAGGTAATTCATTGGCTCGGGCGACTTTTTTTGCAAAGTCCAGGAACATCTTTTTTAAAAGGAGGAGGATAGTTACTATTTTCTCCAGCTCGGCAACATTACCATGTTCAATACTCGACAAAAGTGCCCGTTCAAGCTCCGGGCTGAAATGTTCGATGAATTCCGGTTCGTTGCTTATGGACACGTTTGGATCTAATTCATTTGAATACGGAATATTAACAATCTCCTGTGGTACGGTATCATTCACCGATAAATGAACCAACTTCAGGATGCCAACTAACCGATGATGGTTAACCTGAGGTATGGTAGTCAGCCACTCGAGCAAAGCATCGATTTTATTTTCTGACTGATGCATACTGGATAATATTCTCTGTGCTTGCTTCCTGGAACATTCTGAGGCCAGCATAGGTCCGGTATTCTTTATAGTAGTATTATAGCAGGACTTGGAATCACTTATTTGCTTCCAAGTCTTGTTTCTTATCGGCATAGCCCGGTTTGCATTTTTAAAATAAATATTTTGAACAAATAACAAAATATTTAATATATATGATGGCAGGGTCTATGTATATGGAAGCCATGACCGGTTCCGTGGGGATGAGACCATCTATCTAAAAGGTGGGGCTTATAAAAATCCCACCAGCTGTTCTTTTTTTCTATATTGTTTTGGAGTTACTCCGTATTTTTCTTTAAAGCGTTTCCCCATATAACTCTGGGATGGAAAACGCAGATAATTTGCGATATGGCTGATATTTACATCAGAGAATTTGAGCATATTTGCGGCTGCGGCAAGGCGTTTTTCCAAGGTGTAGTTTTGTATGCCTATGCCCTGAGTCTCGGAAAATCTACGGGAGAGATAATGCTTCTCTATACCTATGGTATCGGCGATATCTGCAAGAGAAAAATCTACATTCAAGTGATTTGCTATATAATTCTTGGTTTTTTCTATATAAGAAATCCTCTCTTTCTCTTCTTGATTATCCTTTACTTTTTCGGCAAAATCTATCATCACATTCATCATAAGATGGAGGATTTGCGAAGCATTGGTGCATAACTCCAGTTTCTGTCTGGCAAGGTCTGATAGGGCATACGCATTTCGCATGGGAAGACCACCTTCCATGGCAGCTATCGTACAGCGCGTAAAGACCGAACAAGCCATATATTCCATCTGCTTAAATTCGCTCCGCGCCAGTTGCCCAACTTTCTGTAACTCTGACATATTTGAGGTTTTTATGCGGCTTCTTATGTTTTCAGGATGACCATAACGTATATCATTCATAAACCGGGTCTCATCTTCATAAGAGTGGCGTGTTTTCTCCTTCTCAGTATTGTCCAGGTCATATGTCTCCAACTTATTATCTTCCACTGATAAGGAAGGATTTTCATTTTCTGTTATAACTATCTCGGGGATATCTTTTCCGGTGCAAATATAGATACCAAGAGATAGTGCACTGCACAAGGTTGCAAAAGGTATATGCTTTAAATTTTTGTGGCGGGCAGGATCAAGGGAGACAGGACCGAGTATCAGAAAGTCCTCCCCGCTTATAGCGTACCCTCCAAAAGAACGTCCTTCTATATCTTCAAAATAAAATGGTTTGGTACGGTCTTTATCGGGGGAAATCTTTGCAAGTGCAGATAAAATCTTGAAATCAATACCTTGTGTATCGGAAATATTCATAGTAAAGAAAGGGATGCCGGTTACTATGGTTAATCGATTTAGTGGTTCAGTTATATTCATTGTATCATCGCCTCTTTCTGTTTTTTATTGTATATCACCCTGAGCGATTACACAAGTGCAAACTACACAATAGAATTACAAAAATGTTAACGTAATTATATTAAATGCTTTGATTTTAGGTTATCCTGTCACTGTAAAGGGTCACTGTAAAAGACAACGGGGCGAACGGAGGAAACACATGGGAAAAGAACAAGCATGGCTTGAGGCCACATGGGATAAGCTACAAAAGAAATTCGCTATAGAGCGAGAACGCATGGGATCTAAGATACCATACTTTGCTGTAAATAATGAGTATAAACAGGATTTCGGAAGCTTTCTTCCTTCATTTTGGACCAATGGTTTCTGGGCGGGGATTTGCTGGCAGATGTATCAAGCTACAGGGAATGAGAAATACAAAGATACTGCCCGTATTACATCGGATATATTAAATAAACTGCTCTTAAAGGCGGACGAATTGTATCATGATGTAGGGTTTATGTGGCTGAATACTTCAGTGGCGGATTATCGGATAACCAAAGATGAAGATGCGAGAAAATTCGGGCTTCATGCGGCGAATATTCTGGCAGGAAGATTTAATCCGGCCGGTGGTTTTATCAGAGCCTGGAATGATGATGGCAGGGAGGGCTTCGCAATCATCGATTGTATGATGAATATAAATCTCCTGTACTGGGCATATGAGGTGACCGGTGATCCGAGGTATAAACATATCGCCATACGTCATGCAGATACTACACTTGAGAATCATATCAGAGAAGACGGTAGTGTCTACCACATTGTCTCTATTGATCCGGAGAATGGTGCTGTAGCAGGATTTCCGGAAAACCAGGGGTACTCAAGCACTTCATCATGGTCGCGGGGGCAGGCGTGGGCGCTGTATGGTTTTGCACTCAGCTATCGGCATACGAAAGATATTCGGTATCTGAATGCAGCCAAGCAAGTAGCGCATTACTTTATTGCAAATGTTTCTCTGGCAGACTGGATACCGCTTGTGGACTTTAGGGCACCAAAAGAACCGGTGTATATTGATACGACAGCCGGTGCGATAGCGGCTTCGGGCCTGCTGGAAATAGAGGAATATGTTCCGGAGTTTGAGAAGGCTTTTTACTCGGAGGCTGCACTTTGTATACTGAAAAGCACGGAGGAAAAGTACGCTGACTGGGATGAGTCACATGACGGCATTATATCCGGTGGTACCGGATCGTATCACGGGCATAACGGCAACAGATTCGATGCCGATGTGCCGATTATATACGGGGATTATTATTTTCTGGAGGCAGTGCTGAGGCTGTTAGGTAAGGGGGTACGGCTTTGGTGACAGTCGTTACGCGAAAACGAAATTCGTTTCATGATTATCGAAATATTTGAATCGATTTAGTAAAAGATTTAGTTATAAAGCAACACCAAATACATAAATAATCCAATTTATTAGGAGGAAGAAGAAATGGAAAAAGAAGAAAAGGTTAAAAACCCGGATCGTGTTCCGGTAGGCAGACTTTTACTTTGGAGAACTGCGGCGTTTTCAAAATCGGCATCATTTATCGTTATTGGTTACTTGGCACTCTATTGTACTGATACGCTGGGGCTACCGGCGGCTCTCGTGGGAGTACTTATGATTCTCTCTAAGATATCCGATGGAGTCACCGACATCATCTCAGGTTATCTCGTGGACAGGTTCCATTTTAAATCAGGAAAAGGCCGTCCCTGGGATCTCTCACTGATCGGACTATGGGCGACAACCGTCCTCATGTATTCGGTGCCAGATATAGGACTGGTAGGAAAATGTATCTGGATCGTATTTACATTTTCATTTGCAAGCGATATGTTTGCTTCCATGTATGAAGCAGCCGGCAGCGCCTATACCATCAGGGCATTTAAGAATATGAGTGTTATATCAAAAGTGCAGTCCTACGGTGCTATAATCGGAACCTTACTCTCAGTAGTTGTTTCCATCTCCTTCCCCATACTGATGAAACATATCGCAACATCAGGCGCAGGCTGGACAAAACTCGTACTTATCTATGCGGTTCCCATAACTTTAATTGGGCTTTTACGTTACTTTTTTGTAAAAGAAGACTATCCTGTAGAAGTTACAAAGACCACAGAAACAGTTAAAATTGCAGATATGCTAAAAACACTTAAAGTTAACCCATATATCCTTATAGTGGGTGGAATCACACTTCTTGCCAATATGATAACCGGTATGAATGCAGCACAGTATTATTTCAAATGGGTCGTTGGCGACATCGCTAAATTCGGCAGCCTTCAGGCACTTACGCTGCCTATGATGTTCTCAATGATATTCTTCCCCAAATTGATAAAGAAGTTTTCGGTGTCATTTCTGATTACGGCCGGTGCCATACTGGGTGCTATAGGATCAGCCATCATTTTTCTTGCAGGATCCAATATGGCCATGCTCGCAGTAGGATTCATATGCACAGGATTGGCACAGATGCCTACCTCCTACATGATTCCTCTGATGCTGTTGAACTGCGGTACATTTAATGACTGGAAGGGTATCGGTCGTATGGACGGAACTTGTTGCGCAGCGAACAATCTGTTAAATAAAATCGGTGCCGGAGTAGGAGCTGGTTTGGTGGGTGTGCTGCTCGGAGCAGTTGGTTACGACGGTATGGCAGCATCACAGTCAGGCGCGGCATTGTTTATGATAAAGGCACTGTATTCACTGTTACCACTGGTCTTATTTGCTTTGATGTTCGTACTCATACGCTTTTATAAGATAGACAAGATGCTGCCGCAGATAGAGGAAGATATAAAGAAGAGAAAAGAAGCGGCGGCGTAGTAACAAGATGAATCAGCAAGCTGGTTCACTTGTCATGAATAAGAGTCACTCCCGGAGCAAACCCGGGAGTGACAAACTATTTTCCATAATAAAGGAGACATTATGTTCGAAAAATACTACCAAGACTTTGATAAACTACTTACAGACGTTAATCTAAACGTTCTCCTCCCGCCTATATCAGACCGGGCTGCGTGGGAAGGACTTCCGTTTGATTTGACTAAAATCATATTGGAGCGTGCCAAAGAGTACTGTGGTTACAGCTGGCCTCCTATTCTCGCCTCAGACATCCTGGACTGTGACAGAACCGGCAGCAGAGCACCGGTAGATGATAAGATAACTGCAAGACGCCTTGCTCTTGCTTACCTTACCGTTGCCGAATGTATAGAAAACAAGAGCCGTTTTTCGGACGATATCGCAAATGGTATCTGGGCGGCTTGTGACGAGGCTACATGGGTTATTCCCATACATAATCAACTTTATCCAAAGACAGGTTCGTCGGTTCCCAGGCTGCCTGATGTTTCAGATTCATCGATTATGTATATTGATATCCTCGGCTCTGATTCTGCTGCACTGTTTGCAAGCTGTTATCACATGGCAGCACCACTTCTTGACAGCATATCAATATCCATCGGTAAACGCCTTAACAAGCTCCTGGATGAGCGCATCATTATCCCGTTTTTAACACATGACGACTATCCGTGGATGGGTCATGGCAAGTGCCGAAACTTTATAAATAACTGGCTTGCATGGATTATCTCAAATGTCATTTCCATTACGCTCCTCACAAACAAAGACAAAGAGACTAAAAGCAGAGTATTTGAAAAATGCCTGTATTATCTTGATAAATTTATAGCCGAATATCCCGAAGACGGCAGCGATAAAGAAGGCACCAGCTACTGGACGACCTCATGCGGCAGCCTCTTTGACAGTCTTAATCTTCTTCGTATCTCCACCGGCGGAGCTTTTGACTTCACGAAGAATGAACGGCTTGGTAAGCTCACCTCGTATATATACGCTAACCACATTGACGGTAATGCCTTTGTAAATTTCGCCGATGCCGACGTATATCTTCATACTGCTGCCCAAAGACTCTACAGTATAGCAAATATCAGCGGGAATGAGACATTGAAGAAATTCTCGCTGGGTATGCGTGATGTAAACGGAACGGAAGTATTTGTCACAAGCACGGGATATTTACTACATCCGTTTTTATCAATAAGGGAACTATTTGAGTATAAAGAATTTTATAAGGAAACTTCACAGGGGTTCCCCTACTTAAAAAGCCGGTTCCTTCCTGATGCAGAGCTTATGTTTGAAAGACAGACAGAAGGCACCTCTGCCGGACTTTATCTGGCAGTAAAAGGAGGCTCTACCGTGGGTAGTCACAATCACCTCGATGTCGGTAGTTTAATCATCTATTCGGACGGAAAGCCTGCTATCATAGATATGGGCAGAGGCGAATATGGTTCTGATGCATTTAGCCCCAGGCGGGCGCAGGTAGTCCCGATCAGCAGCGGGTGGCATAACGTGCCCTGTGTAAATGGCTACGGTCAGTACCTTGATATGTTTAAGATGAAACTGGAAGATGCCGGAGTTTACAGGGCAAAAGCGGTGACATACGATACTTCAGGTGAGATCAGTGAGCTTTCCATGGACTTAAAAGATGTATATTTACCCGAAAGCGGTCTTGTCTTTTGGAGAAGGAAATTTAGATTTGACAGAGCACAGGAAGAAATATCTATAACAGATGAATTTGAGTTTACACAAGTCGTCTCCACCGGTTGCAGTGAAACTTATATTTCACTGGTACTTGCCAACGAACCTGAACTTACCGAATCAGGTGCAATTATAAGAGTCAATGGCGGGAAAGACGTGCTGGTCATCTATTCAGACAATGTTAAACCTGCCGTAGACAGCTACGATACCGGAAAAGATATGCGTCTCTCAAAAGTCTGGGGGGATAAGGTATGGCGTCTAAGGCTTATAATAAGTGATACAGTTGAAAGTGATAAGCCCTATGCAATTGAAGTTAAGATTCATCAAGTATAAAAGTTGGATCTATCAGGAAGGAGAGAGTATGCGAAATAAAATTGAGTTTAACGACAACTGGTCATTCCATATGGGAGAATTTGAAACACCGATTCCTAAAGTTACAGGTAAAACCGGTACCTGCGGTGGTGCATCAAACCTGACAGCAAAAGAAGGTTTTGTATACAGATACCATCCTCATCTGGCAGCTCTTATGCGAAAGGAAAGTGCCAATGATCTCTATAATGTCGCTGATGATTTAGAAGGTTCCTGGGAAAATGTCACTCTGCCTCATGACTGGAGTACTCTTTTAGCACCGGTCGCACCAAAAGGCAGTTATCAGTACTGCGAGGCAGATAGAAGCAGGCTACTTGGAGGGCGGCGCCGCTTATTACAGAAAGAAATTTTCGGTTTCTAAGGAATCCGGGAGCCGAAGAATCTTCATCGAGTTTGAAGGTGTGATGATGGATAGCACCGTGTGGGTAAACGGCTGTTTCATAGGTTCACATCTATCAGGATACACAGGCTTTGCCTATGATATCAGCGACTACCTTTTCTATGGTGAAGAAGGGGAAAATGTCATATTGGTAAAGACAGAAACACATTTAAAAGAAGGCTGGTGGGCGGAAGGAGCGGGAATTTATCGAAATGCATGGTTAACTGAAGTACCATATGTTCATGTCAAGAGAAATGGAACTTTTGTATATTGCCGGTTCCCGGATACAGATCGTAAATATGATGTATGTAACATAAATTTAGATGTCGAAATAGAAAACAGCAGCTTTTCACACCATGACTTTATGGTCAAAAATATACTGATCTCTCCCGATGGTTTCGTTTTATCCACTACAGAGACATCTTCATCATTAGAAGCAGTGTCAGAATGTAAGATTCAAACGGCTTTTAACCTCCAAAATCCGCTGTTGTGGGATATAGATTCGCCAAAGCTTTACTTAATGCGGACACAGATCCTTATTCAAGGTGAAATCATGGATGTATATGAAACACCGTTTGGCATCAGAGATATAAAATACTCCAAGGAAGGACTTGTATTAAATGAAAACAGACGTTTTGGGAGTTCTTCCGAGAATTTGGATGAATTATACGAAATGATAAAAAGCAGCAGAAACCACCCGAGCATATTTATGTGGTCTCTTGAAAATGAAGAATTTATAGCATCACTTCAAAACGGAAGACGGATACTGAAAAGCTTGGCAGAGCATGCAAAAGCACTTGATCCCTCTCGCCCAACCACTATGGCGGGACATTTTGCCATAAGGGATGAATTATATAATGCGATACCGGCTGTAGCGGGTTTTAACTATGACATGGACGATGTGGAAACATTACAAAGATGAAGCACCATTTCTCGGAGGAATATTTGCATGGACTGCTTTCGACTATCGTGGTGAAACAACCCCGTGGAATTGGCCTGCCGTTATCAGCCAGTACGGTGCTATGGATCTCTGCGGATTTGAAAAAGACGCTTTCTATTTCTGGCAAAGCTGTTGGCTTGATAAACCTATGGTACATATGCTGCCTCATTGGAATCATCCCGGCAAAGAAGGCACAATGATACAGATAGATGCTTACAGGAACTGCGAGGAAGTTGAGTTGTTTATAAATGGTGTATCACATGGGAAAAAAGCCCATACCAAAGGTCTTATCAATTCATGGAACGTGTCATATGAACCGGGTAATGCCAAGATAGTGGCATATAACAACGGTGGGATTGCCGCAGAGGATGAGGTCACAACTGTAGGAGATCCATATGCAATAAGACTTAGTTTGATGCATAAAGGTGAACGTGAAGTTCTTATAAAAGCTGAAATTATAGACGAGTCAGGTTACACCTGCCCTACGTCGGATAATGAAATCAATTTCAGCATAATTAGCGATGACTGTAATGAGGACAAGTTTAGAATTCTCGGCACAGCAAACGGTAATCCCTCAAATCATGATTTACCTAACAAAAGCAGTATTAAGGCATTTAATGGTTTGGCTCAGGTTATCATTGCATCTGATCAGCCTGTATCGAACTTGGAAAATCAAGTGCCGGGAGTGACCTTAGCAGCAATAAGTGAAGGTCTAATATGCGGATCTATAAAAATATTTTCACATTAACCAAAGGAGACGCATATGGCTGATAGATTAATCGAAAGCTCTGGATTTGTTTTCATTGAATAACACGAGGAGGGAAAACTTTGAAAAAAATCGAACAATATAGTATTTTTGAGGCCACAATACAAAGCCCCGCACCACACAATTCTCATGTGGACGTGGATTTTTACGGAATTTTTTTAAAAGATGGCCAAGAAACCGGAGGGATCAGAATCAAAGGCTTTTATGCCGGAAACGGTGACTATAAGATTCGCTTTATGCCCAAAGAAGAAGGCTTATGGCATTTTACATTGTACTTAAATTCTCCGGACAGAGTGACAGAGAGCGGTACCTTTGAATGTATCCGTGCAACCGGACTAAACCATGGTGCAGTTAAACCGGCCGGTACCGATTTTGTTTACGACGACGGTACAAAGTTCGTGCCATATGGCACCACGATATACGCCTGGATTCATCAAACTGACGAAATAGTCAAAGAGACGGTTGAAACTCTGCGAGAAAGCCCCTTTAATAAAGTCCGTATGTGTGTATTCCCGAAACACGCCATATATAACAGCAATGACCCGCAGCTATACCCCTTTGAGAAAAATGACGCAGGAGCGTGGGATGTTAACAAACCGAGCTTTTCTTACTGGGATCATCTTGAGAAGTGTTTAAACGACTTACTATCTCTTGGGATCGAAACAGACTTGATACTCTTTCATCCCTATGACAGATGGGGCTTTTCAAAGCTTTCACTTTCAGAAAATTTAGTATACCTTGACTATTTGCTACGCAGGCTTTCGGCATATCGAAATATCTGGTGGAGCCTTGCAAATGAATATGATATGGTCTTTACCAAGACGAATGAAGACTGGCTGACCATAGGTCAATATGTAAGCTCGAATGATCCCTATAATCATCTTTTATCCATACATAACTGGTTGAGAGTGTTTGATCCGAAAACGCCTTGGATAAGCCATCTGTCTTTGCAGACCAATATCTATGAAAAGGTTTTGAATCTTGTTATGGATTACAAGAAACCGGTGATTTTGGATGAGGTTCGTTATGAAGGTGACATTGAACCCGATTGGGGGAATATATCTGCATTTGAGCTTACCCACAGATTTTGGGCAGTTATGATGCTTGGCGGCTATTGCTCCCACGGAGAGACATTTTACAGAGAAGACGAAGTACTATGGTGGGCAAAAGGCGGTAAATTATATGGAGAAAGCCCAAAGCGTATCGCATTTCTAAAGAGTCTGTTATGTGAAGTTGGCGGTACCCCGAAACCAAACTTAAGGATTCCCGTACAGGATCCCAACAACCTGCCGGGAAAAGCAGCTCCGGAAAATCCTTATGCAAAAGCCGTGGCCAGTCTAACCACTTCAGAGCGAGAACAACTTATTATAGGTCATTTAAACTATACGGCAACGATCGGAGATGACTACACGCTATATTATCTTGGTAAAGAATGCAGAGCGTTTCTGGATCTTGAGCTCCCTGAAAATGATACAGGCTGCTATGTAGAAGTTATAGATATATGGGAAATGAGCCGAACTGCTATAGAAAGAAGCGCAAGAGGTAAACTGCGGGTAAAGCTTCCCGGAAAAGAAGGGATGGCTGTGCTTGTGCAAAAGTTAAAGGACTATCCGCATTATAGCTTCCCCAAGGGGTATTTTACCATGGATAATACCATGGAAGAAGCATTGAACAATCCTGCTGCGAAAGTAATCATGGAGAAGTACTTCAGTTCATTTTTTTCGCTCCCTCAGTTTGAAATGGCACTTAAGATGCCGCTAGGTGCATTTTGCAAATACTCCGGAGGCAGAATCTCAGTCAAAACATGTAATACAGTAAGTAGAGAACTAAATGAGGTGCCATTATGAAGATAAGTATGCTTGGCAGATTTAATCATGAAATAATATCGGCTTATTCCGAACAAAATGATACCGGAAAAGCGCTGTTCCTGACATACGAGGGATTATACAGAGAAGGGGATTATATTTTATTTTCTGAAATATCAGTTCCTTTCGTAAATATTAAAGTCGATGACTTTATAGCAGAGACCACTCTCTATGTGCCAAAAGGAGAATTTGTCTTTAAGATTCCTTACGGTATAGCTTCATGGGCTTATCACTATTACGCATTTGTAGGTGAAGTCCACCATATAAGCATATGTGAAACATCGGCAATGCAACTCATGGGCAGTCGTAACATCTCAGAGAACCCTCTTGATCAAAAGGACAATATGCTCGGCTTCCCCCATGTGACTGCAAACACAGTAACACGGGGAGAGCCGTGGTTTGAGCCGAGAAATGCTATAGACGGCATCATAAATACAGAGAGTCACGGACCATATCCCTTCTGTTCCTGGGGAGTAGGTTATACAGACGACGTAAGTGCTACCGTAGATTTTGGCAGAGATATCATAGCAGAGGAATGTGTCATCATCCTAAGAAATGATCAATATAAAGAGCATGACGCAAACTGGCTCTCAGGGAGACTTTTACTTTCCGACGGTACAGATATCCCACTAGCTTTTTCTCCATTAAAGCAAAGCTATAATATCCCTCTGGAAGGAAATAAAATAAACCGGTTGACTATAACCGACTTGAAACGTCCAAACGGAGAGAAGTACTGTGCTTTGACTCAGATACAGGTGTTTGGGAAAGAAGTGTAAATCTGAATATTGTGATAGGGATGCAGATTACAATGACCGTAAGGATTATTTTACTGGTGATATTGTTTAAGTAGTATTTTAATGGGTGCTTCATATGCGGACATTCTTTCAGCAGAATATATAAGTTATATAAGGAATATTTATGGATACGCTTTACTTTTCTTTCAAAGAGATTATAATACAGGTAACAGGAAACATGAGTTAAAGACTTACGCTTGCCCTAGATTTGGAATAAAAAATGATTATCCGTTACCTTGGACAGTTTTGGGATAATCATTTTTTATTGTGTAACTTTATTATTACAACAATAAATGTGAGTAATGCTATGATCAACATACCAAAGCTCATCATCAAAGATAGAGCATCTGAAACTGTTATCATCAGGCTCACTTCCTTTCTATGTAGTATAGTGAAAGAAGCTCACCTCCTCCTATATAAAAAAAATTTCGCTTTTTCTATTCTAAGCTCACTAAGAGGATACCTTTCGGTACTCCCGCGGAGACATTTTAATCATCCGTTTAAACAGATTATTAAAAAACTTTAAATCGGCATATCCTACTGATTCTGCGATATCTGAAATTGGCATATCACTGCCGGCTAATAATTCACAACTTTTCTCAATCCGTACCTTCTGGAGGTATTCACTGATGGTAAAGCCTGTTTCCTGCTTAAATTTCCTGCTGATATACTGGGGACTGTAATGATACTCTTCGCAGAATTTGGACAACAATGTTTGGATGGGGTAGTTACTGTTAATATACCCGATTGCCTCCAGAATGGTATCGTTTTTTATCCTGCTTAAATTGCTGTCCACCACATTGCGCATGGTCAATATTAAGATTTCCAGCAGCCTGCTGCGAAAAACCTCAGCATACCCTACCTTCTTTTCCTCATATTCTTTCATCATTCCTGTTAAAAGCTGTAGGATCCGTCCGTCATCGTCATGAAAGATCCGGTTGGCAGAGGTCTTTCCAAAATACAGCTTATAATAACGGAGCAGGCATACATGCAGGAGGGCTTCAAAGGAACGGCAGCCCTTTAAGGTGTCATCGATAATTTCCGGCAGGAACAGGCAATTAATCAAGGTCAGATCCTTGCTCTGGGCATAGCAGTGCTCGCTTCCGTAATCTACAATAAAGTAGTCACCCAGGCCTAGGGAACCGCTGATCCCGTTTAAGGTATGGAGGGTCGAACCGCCGATGACATAGACCAATTCAAAGAAATTATGGTTGTGGGTTGACACATCCTCCTGGTAATAGGTCTTTATCACAAACTTATCCCCGTTGTCTAAGGCAGCTTCATTTAACTCAATAGTATAATCCGTATTCATAAAGGTTAAATTCACCCCCTGTTTGAGTAATAATCAGGTGTTTTATTTCATCATAGAATCTGTTAAGCTAAAAGTCAACCATAAGAATTATAATAAGTCATAATAAGCAAAATAGTGTGACCGTTAGTATGAATCATAATAGTAAAAATGGAGGTATTGATTATGGAATGGAAAGCACAATGGATTAGACCATCCTTTGACCTGGGAGATATTGCTCCCCTGTTTTCAAAAAGCTTCACTGCCAAGGGAAGGGTAAAGGAGGCAAAGCTCTACATTACGGCACTTGGTATTTATGAAGCAGAGCTGAACGGAAAAAGAGTAGGGGATTATGTACTCGCTCCCGGCTGGACCACTTATAATAAGAGGCTGCAGTACCAGGTATATGACGTAACAGAACAGCTTAAGGAAGATAACTGTCTCCTCGTAACCGTCGGTAAGGGCTGGTACAGAAGCAGGCTCGTAGGCTGGGAAACGTCAGAGATCCAGCAGGAGCTGCGTAAAAACCCGGCAGGGCTTCTAGCACAATTAGAAATTGGTTATGAGGATGGGACTTCTGAAACGCTTATTACGGATGAAACCTGGAGCTTTGGTGAAAGCCATGTCCGTTTTTCGGAAATTTACGACGGTGAGACCTATGATGCGTCCCTTACGGTCATAACCGGCGAAGGAAATCAGGTCCAAAGCTTTGATGGTCCCTCCCATACCCTGATATTACAGCAGGGGGAAGAGATTCTTGAAAAGGAACGTGTCCATGGGGCAAGCCTGTTCCATACACCCAAGGGTGAGGTGGTAATCGACTTTGGCCAGGAGGTAACGGGCTATATTGAATTAGAGGTGGATGCAAAGGCTGGTGAGGAAGTTGAATTGTCCCATGCGGAGGTGCTTGACAAGGAAGGCAACTTCTATACGGAAAATTACCGCAGTGCCAAAGCAAAATACCGCTATATCTGCAAGGAAGGCAAGCAGACCTATAAGCCAAAGCAGACCTTCTTTGGCTTCCGCTACATACGCATTGACCAGTTCCCCGGAGGAGTGGAAGCAGCAAAGCTGGAAAACTTCACGGCGGTTGTCGTATATTCCGATATTAAGCGTACCGGCTATTTAAGCTGCTCCAATCCGAAGCTGAACCAGCTGTTTGACAATATTATATGGGGGCAGAAAGGAAACTTCCTAGACATCCCGACGGATTGCCCCCAACGTGATGAGCGCCTTGGCTGGACAGGGGATGCACAGGTGTTTGTAAAAGCAGCGGCACTTAATTATGATGTAGAGAAGTTCTTTACGAAATGGCTGGCTGACCTGGCTGCGGACCAGGGAGAGGACGGACGTGTGGGCCATGTAATACCTGATGTACTAGCTGGGGAGAGCAGTGCTGCCTGGGCTGATGCCTCCACCATCTGCCCTTGGGAAATCTATCTGGCATATGGGAATCCCCAGATCCTTGCCTCCCAATTTGACAGCATGAAGAAATGGGTGGGATATATCACTGCCCATACAAAGGATACCCATCTGTGGACTGGTGGACAGCATTTCGGGGACTGGCTGGGGCTGGATGCACCCTCTGGAAGCTATAAGGGATCCAGCAGGGAGGATTTTATCGCTTCCGCCTTTTATGCTTATTCTACCTCCCTGGTGGTTAAGGCAGGAAAGGTATTAGAAGAGGATGTTTCCGAGTATGAAGCACTGTACGACTCTATTGTAGCTGCTTTTAGGAAGGCATATCCGGAGTATTATACCCAGACGGAATGTGTCCTTGCCGCGCATTTTAAATTAGCCCCGGATTGTCAGGCCGCTGCGGACCAGCTTGCATCCATGGTAAAGGAATGCGGTGTCCAGCTGAAAACAGGATTTGTCGGAACCCCATACCTGCTCCATGTATTAAGTGATTATGGTTACGGGGATTTAGCCTATTCCCTGCTGCTGCGTGAAAGCTATCCTTCCTGGTTATATCCTATCACCAAGGGAGCTACCACGATCTGGGAGCACTGGGATGGCATCATGGAGAACGGTGATTTCTGGAGCGCGGACATGAACTCTTATAACCATTATGCTTATGGCGCGGTTGCCGACTGGGTATACGGTGTGGCTGGCGGCATTAAGGCAATGGAGGAATTCCCGGGCTATGAAAGGGTAGTAGTTGCACCGAAGCCGGATGAGCGTCTGGACTGGTTAAAGGTGTCTCTGGAAACCAGACACGGCCTGATCCGCTCCGAGTGGAAAAAGGTGGCGGGAGCATGGCGGTATGAAATAGAAACACCTGTGGCGGCATATGTAACGATTGCCGGGAAATCCTATGAAATATCAAGGGGAATCCATACATTCTTTAGTAATATATAATAGCGAAAGGGGCTGCCGGAAGGCGGCTCCTTGGTTTAAGAAAACAAAATGGTGGTGCGGACCACAACTTGTTTCCCTACGGCAGCTGGTTTAGCCGGTTTGTGGAACATGAACATATTGATACAGAGCGTCCAAAATATCCAGTTAAAAAGAGCCAATAGGGAGGTACTTGTTTATGGGGGTAAAAAAACTTGCTGATGGAGCATTTAAAGAAACTATAGAAAAATCCGTCTCAGACTATTTAGGCAAACAGTTTAAGATTCTTTCCATAAAAAATAATAATGTTGGTGCTATGCATGACGCAGCAATTTTTATAGGTGAGAACGATAAGGTTTTTGTAAAAGCGGGTACGAATCCTTTTTCATTCGACCAATTTACGCAGGAAGCTTGGGGGTTAAATTATATAAGAAGTAATTCCCAGGTAATAACGCCTGATGTAATAGATGTCCTTAATGTCGGGGGAACAGCACTTTTGATCATGGAAGCTGTTGATGTGAAGCCTGTAGAAACAAAAAAGGATTGGGAGGCTCTTGGTATAGGGCTTGCCACCCTTCATAAATCCTGTTGGAACAAGTGTGGACTTGAAACACATAGTTATCTAGGTGTATTCCGTCAAGATAACAGGCCAATGGATACCTGGGAAGAATTTTTTGGGGAGAGAAGGTTAAGGGACACAATGAAAATGGCAGTGGATGCTGGAAATATGACTTATAGGCAATGCCTGCCTGTCGAAAAGCTGATAAATAAGCTTCCCCAAATATGTGGCCAGGCGCAGGCCTTTTCCCTGCTTCATGGTGATCCGTGGCCTGGAAACCTGCTGTTTGATGGAAAAAAGATGATAGCCATAGATTGCGGTATTTATTATGGAAACAGAGAAATAGATTTATCTACAGTTGACTTTTTTTATCCGGTACCTGAACATTTCTTTAATGCATATCATGAGGTTTATCCGATAGATCCAGGATATAAAGAGAGGAAGTCTTTGTGGCAGATCAATCAGTGGCTTGGCCATGTCACTCTTTTTGGGGAAAAATATATGCAAAAACTAATGGATGCAGTGAATATCTATTTGTAAAAGAACCATCATTGAACCTGATTCCGCACCTGGTTATTGTTCTCCATACCGAAGGATGCAAGCATGATGGTAAAATGCATTTGGCTATTTGTTGGTTAAGCATAACCGCAGTATGGCAAACAATGTCTTCTGCGGTTATTTTAAATTAAGAGGTTTCTTCAATTACATACGAATAGGGGCATTGTCCAAAAATGCAATAAAAGAAGGCGAAAAGGGATAACAATAGGAATCCTTTTCTGGTAAAATAAAGTTGTACCATTTACTTCGGGCACAATCATTTTTAAGAAGTAACAAAATTTTAATTCCAAGAAAGGCATGGTGTCTATGTATTCTTCTATTTTTGAACCGATTGAATTAAACAAACAGTATCCAGCGAAGGTATTTGCCATGTCTATTGATAAATCAGACCTCCATTGGCATTATGAATATGAGATGATCCTGGTGTTAAAGGGCAGCCTGCTGGTCCGTGAGGGATCTGAATCAACGCGCTTGGAGGCAGGGGATGTGATCCTGATTAACTCCCATGTTGCCCATGAGCTGTTCCGGGCAGAGGAGGACAATATCTGCCTGTTCCTCCAGCTGCACCATTCCCTTCTCTCTGATCCAAGCCATGAGCATTGCACCTATCATTATTACCTGAACAGCAAGGGAACTGAATTTTCAGCGGAGGATTATGCTGGAGAGGTGACCCGGCTCCTGACACAGATCGGGATATCCTCCTATGATACCTCCCATCCCCAGACACTGAAAATAAAAGGTTATTTATACCTCTTAGCCTCGGTCATATTAGAACGGGTTCCCTATGACATCTACCAGAATGCGGAGAATAAAAGGGAAGCGGATGAGATGGAGATACTGTCAAATATCATCGATTACATCCAGAGGGAATTCAAAAGCGAAACCGTACTGGAGGATATGTATCGCAATATTGGGATGAGCGAAAAATCAGTATACCGTCTATTAAAAAGCTCCATCGGTATGACAGCCAAGGACCTGATCCTGAGTTTTAAGATAAATTTTGCCCAGATGCTGCTAAAATCCACCCAGATATCCATCAATGTAATCTCTGAGGAATGCGGCTTCGATTCGGAGAATACCTTCTACCGGGTCTTTAAAAAATATACTGGGGTCACGCCCAACGAGTATAGAAAATACGGTGCGGCAGTGGCAGTAAATAAGAATATCCAGGGATACCTGGGCTTCAATATGAGAGAAGCCCAGGAGCTATTAGTGAAGCTGAGCGAGAATACATAAGAATAGAAGCAGGAGTAATGATAGCAAAAGCCGGTATAGGAACAATGAACTGAAAGCATAGAATGATAAAATTAGGAAAAGCGTATAGATAAGGTACAGGAGAAGGGCGCAATGGGGATTTCAAGAAAACATAGATTAAACTTTACAAAACAGGCAAAGGAAATCCTCCAAGGGTTGACCCTGGAGGAAAAGATCAGCTTGATGGGCGGCAATATGACCGTTGATGACATGTATCAGGAGTTTATCGCAGACCCGGACAACCATCACTACAATATGACGCCGATTCCGGCAGGAGGAATTGAAGGAAAAGGGATACCTCCGGTATTATTTTGCGATGGCCCACGGGGTGCGGCCTGTGGGGCGGGACAGAGCACCTGCTTTCCCGTAACCATGCTTAGGGGTGCCACCTTTGACCGTAAGCTGGAGCGGAGGATTGGGCAGGCCATCGGCAGGGAAATCCGGGCATATCGTGGAAATTTATCCGGCGGGGTATGTATTAACCTGCCCTACCATCCGGGCTGGGGACGTAGCCAGGAGACCTATGGGGAAGAATCCTACCATATCGGGGAGATGGGAAGCCAACTGGTCAAGGGGCTCCAGCGGGAAGGGGTAATTGCATGCTTAAAGCACTATGCCTTTAACCAGATGGAGTATTCAAGGTTCAAGGTCAACATTGAATGTGACAAGCGGACAGAGCGGGAGGTGTTCCTGCCTCATTTTAAGAAATGCATTGAGGCCGGGGCGGCTTGCGTTATGACCGCTTATAATAAATATCAGGGCGTTGACTGCAGCCATCACGACTACCTGATTAACCGGGTACTAAAGGAAGAATGGGGCTTTGACGGATTTGTCATCAGCGATTTTGCCTTTGGTGTCAAGGATACGGTGGAGGCTGCCCTGGGCGGGATGAATATAGAAATGTGCTTCGAGCAGTACTTTGGCAGGCGGCTCCTCCATGCCGTAGAAGCCGGAGCAGTTCCGGTGGAAATCATTGATGACGCAGCCCTTAGGATTATCCGTACCCTGCTGGCCTTTGAGAAGGCGGCTGGCGCAAAGCGGCACCAATATTATCATAAGGAAAACACCGAAGACCTATTCTTGCCTATGCACTCCGGAAGGTGCTTAGAGGAAATGATAGGGAGCCCTAGCCACAGAAAGCTGGCTTTGCAGGCTGCAAGGGAAGGGATCACATTAATTAAAAACGATGGTATATTGCCACTGGATAAAAAGGAGACCACCAGGCTCGTAGTACTTGGGAGGCTTGGAAATGCTGAAAATACAGGGGACCGCGGCTCCAGCAATGTATGGCCTCCCTATGTGGTTACCCCCTTGAGAGGGATTAAAAAAGTAGCGCCGGATATTGAGGTGGTTTTCTACCCAGGCATGAACCTGGAGCATTCCAAGCGGATCGCTTCCCAGGCGGATGCAGTTATCTTTACGGTAGGCTATGATTATCTGGATGAAGGGGAATTTACAGATAATGAAGAGCTTGGAATTGCCGGGTTAAGCACTGGAGGTGACAGGGCAGTGGAGCTGGGGCTTCACCGGGAGGAGGTCAGGCTGATTAAGGAGGTAAGCAGGGTTAACCCGAATTCGGTTGTAGTGTTGTTTGGCGGCAATATGATCATGCTGGAGGAATGGAAGGAAGAGGTTGGTGCCATACTGATGGCATATTATCCGGGCATGGAAGGAGGGACTGCTCTGGGAGAAATCCTTTTCGGCAAGGTTAATCCCAGCGGAAAGCTTCCATTTGTAATCCCGAAGAGGGAAGAGGATCTGCCGGAGGTCAATTGGCATACGGAGTATCAATGGTATGATTATTATCATGGCTATGCTAAGCTTGAAAAGGAAGGGAAGGAGCCTGACCTGCCCTTTGGGTTCGGCCTTTCCTATACCCGGTTCCAGATCAGTGACGGGGATTTTTCGGCAGATAAAAAGGGAATAACAGCCTCCTGTACCGTGAAAAATACCGGTGGCAGGGCAGGGGATGAGGTGCTCCAGCTCTATGTCGGCTTCAAAAACTCCAGGATTGACAGACCCCATAAGCTCCTAAGGGGCTTTGAGAGGATTACGCTGGCTCCCGGGGAATCAATCAGGATGTCCCTTTTATGTCCATGGGAAGAAATAAAGTGGTACAATCCGTCGACAGGCCAATTTGAGCTGGAGCATATGGAGTATGAGGTATATATCGGAACCAGCAGCGCCAGGAAGGATCTGCTGGAGGGAAGGATAAAAATAGAGAACGCCGGTCTAGGGTGAAAGGCTGTTATTCCTAAAATAAATGTTCTGTATTGAGATAAGGAATCATAATTATATTATGTAAACTAATAAGATTGTATAAGATTGTCTTTGATCAAATTCTGTCTATCCTATCCTTCCCATATGGTGTGTATGTCCAGAAATGGGATAGGAAATGGCGGAAATCGGCAACACAAATTTGGCAAAAGGTCTAAACTATAGTTATAAAATATTTTAAGGAGGTACCTATGAGCATTTACAAGGATCAAACACGGACATTTGAGGAAAGGGCAGCGGACTTAGTGTCGAAGCTTACCCTGGAGGAAAAGATCAGCCAAGTATCAAATCATGGAGCCGCCATCCCAAGACTTGAGATACCTTACTATAACTATTGGAGCGAGGCTTCCCATGGCTTTTTCGGCCCCTTCAAATTCAGGCCCATGGATGTTACCAGCTATCCGGTCTGCCTGGCCATGAGCCAGTCCTGGGATGTGGAAAAGCTTAAAAAGGTTACGGATGCCATTGCCGATGAGTGCCGGGCATACTATAATACCTGCGGGGATGAGCTGAATATGTGGTGCCCCACCATAAACCTGGCACGGGATCCCCGTAACGGCAGAAGTGATGAGAACTTCGGGGAGGATCCATATCTGGCAGGCAAATTGGCGGCAGGCTACATCCAGGGCCTGCAGGGTGAGGATGGGAAATACATAAAGGTAATTGCCACCCCGAAGCACTATGCCCTCAACAGCAGTGAAAATAACAGGCACAGGGGCTCCTCCGATGTGGACGAGGCGACCCTGCGTGAATACTATGCAAAGGTATTTGAATATGCAATCCGCGAAGGGAGGGCACAGAGCATTATGACCTCCTATAACCGGATCAACGGCGTTCCTGCCTCCTGTAACGATACGCTGCTAACCACCTTGCTGCGGGAAGAATGGGGCTTTGACGGCTTTGTGGTTTCCGACTGCGGCGCTGTGGCCGACACCTATACCAATCCAATGTTCTCCATGTCACCGAACATGCACTCCGGGCATTTCTATGCAAAGAATATGGAAGAAGCTTCGGCCATGACCTTAATTGCGGGAACAGATATGAGCTGCGGAACAGAGCACAAAAAGTCGCTGTTCAAGGCAGTCCAGCAGGGGCTGATCCGGGAGGAAATCATTGACCGCGCGCTGATCCGTATCTTCACGACAAGATTCCGCCTTGGGTTATTCGATGATAAGGAAAGGGTTCCTTACAGTCATATCGGCAAAGAATATATCTGCAGTAAGGAGATGGCAGAGCTTGCCGTTGACATGGCAAATGACACCATTGTCCTGCTAAAAAATGAGAAGAACCTTCTGCCAATCCAAAAGGATCAGGTAAAGAGCATCCTGGTTGTAGGTCCGAACGCAATTTACCGGGAGCTGGGCGGCTACAGTGCCGGCAGCATGTCAGTGGTAGTTGACACGGTCATCAATGTCCTTGCCCTGGATGGTATCAAAAATGAAGTGGCTGGAACCGGAATTGAGGTTCGTTACGAAAAGGGCTGGTGCACGGATAAGGAATTTGGTAAATCAGGCCTGATGGATATGCTTCCTGGTATGGACCAGGAAAGAATGGCAGAAATGATGGGCGATTTCTTTGGCCCCAATGTGAATCCCCAGGATGCCGCAATGGCCTTTATGGCTCCAAAGAAATTCCAACCGGAGGATCCGGACAAGTGTGCTGACAATGAGGTGTTAATGGAACGTGCCCTTAAGGCGGCAAAAGAAGTGGATTATGTAATCGTGGTTGCCGGTACGGATGCAACCAACGCCTCCGAGGAGCATGACCGTGAGACCCTGGACTTACCTTACGGGCAGGATGAAAAAATCAAAAAGCTGTTGGCAGCCAATCCAAATACGGTTGTTGTATTGACCACGCTAGGTGCGGTTACCGGAGAGTTTATTGACCAGGCACATACCTTGGTAAATGCCCATTTTGCCGGACAGGAACAGGGTACCGCAATTGCCAATATATTGTTTGGAGAGGTAAATCCAAATGCAAAGCTGACTGCAACCTGGTACCGCTCCTTAGCTGACCTGCCCCATATCAATGATTATGGCTTAAGAAAGCATGATACCCTGGATTTAAAGACGCGTACCTACATGTATTTTGAAGGGGATGTGTTATTCCCCTTTGGTTATGGCCTAAGCTATACTAATTTTGAATACTCCAACCTTATGGTTAACCGTAAAGAATTTGATGCAAATGAACGGATGGAGGTGAGCTTCGACCTCCAGAATACAGGCAAAATGGATGGTGCCGAAATCGTGGAATTATATGTTTCCAAGGTGATACCGTCAGGGACATCGGACAATAAGCCGTTCCGCCAGTTGAAGGCCTTTGATAAGATTTGGCTGAAAGCAGGGGAGAAGAAGCGGGTAACCTTGGAACTACCGGTTTCTGATATCACCTTCTGGAGCTATTTGAAAAAGAAGATGATTGTAGAACCAGGCACCTACAAGCTGGAAATTGGAAAAAGCTCCGCTGATATTGTTTTGACGGCTGAGGTTGGAATTACAGGTGAATGGAAGGCTGCCCTCAGCAATGTGTATGCCCTTAGCAGCAGGCAGGTGCTTGCGCAAGGGGAAATGGCAACCGTTGAAGTAGCCGCAACTCTTGAGGATACGGTCCACCTTAAGGCCAAGGAGTACGTAGTCCAGTATCAGAGTACGGATTCTACAGTTGTAGATGTTGATTCTGATGGTGTAGTAACAGCCCTGGGATCCGGTACGGCTATTGTTGTTGCAACTGTTCAGTATGAAAATGTTACGAAGAGTACGAAGGTGGCATTTGCAGTTAGATAGGCAATGATACTATAATAAGCTTTATAGGGATTGCCTTATAAAACAGGTTTTATGAAGCAATCCCTATAACAAGGATGAAGCATAAAGAATACCACCTTTATGAGCGGGCTATGGTATAGAGGTCTGCGATATGGAAGAAGGATGAAGAAGGATAATATAATGAGGCATGACTTAAAGCAATGCGGCGGAACGGAGGGCAGGCCGGTACTTGGGTTATCACCGGAGGGTAAGCTGTGGCAAAGGCATAACAACGGCATCTGGGAAGAGTTAAAGTTTAATGAGATGTATCGGGGCTATTATCCGCCCTGCAGCTTTACGGCGTTAGAATGCTTTGACCAGGGCTTTATTGCGGCAGGCCTGTCCGAAGAGGATGGATATCCCTGTGTATTCCAGTCCCTCCTTGGCGGTGTCTGGGATCAGATGAGCCTGGTAGCAGCATCACCGGTATCCGGCTTTTGGCGTGCTTCCGGGAGGGTGAACGGCATCCTCTGCGATGAAGCAACACAACAGGTCTTTCTCTTATGTGGCAACGGGGAGCTGGTAACTCTGCCTGATTGCCCAAAATGCGTCCGGATAAAGAAAGTAGCAGACGTTGGCATCCTGGAGGGATATATAGATGGGGACGCCCTGCAGCTCCTCCTTGAAAAGGGTGAAAGGCTTCGGCTCCCCCTCCGTGAGGCAGTACAGTTTAGAATATCCCTTGACTATGCCAGACAGCAGCTGGCAAAGGGAGGAATCCTGGTAGACCTGCGCGGAGTACAGGGACAACAGCAGGCAGGAGAGGAATTGGAAGGAAGTATTGCCCTACCTCCCATGGAGCTTCCCGACTGGCTTGGTAGTATGGCAAAGGAGTCTTTTATCGTCTTCTTCTGCAGTTATGGTATCAATGCGGATGAAGCAGCAGGATATGCCCGTTCCCAAGGATTTGTCAATGCTTTTTCTATTGGAGGAATAAAAAAATTGTTCCATGTCGACTAATGTAGACTAAGTCGGGCTCCTCCTGGTTTGTCTGCTTGGTTAGAGCTTATAAAATTAGATCGTTATATTGTTTGACAGCAGCCAGTGATTAAAACTATACTAATAATAAGATAATGATGTTACTATAAGCAATAGCATTGAGCTAAAAAGGGCACGGATAGAAAGGGGCACGAGAATGGAATATTCAAAGCTTAAAGGAGTTAAAAATCCGGTTTCCCGGATTATATACGGAGCTGCTACTCCTCAAATGTGGGGAGGAAAAGATGCTTCAGAGACTTTAGACTGCGCTTATGAGGCTGGAATAACAACCTTTGATACGGCAAGGGGCTATGGGGGCAGTGAGGCCTCCTTGGGAGACTGGGTATCAAAGCGTGAAAACCGGGACAAAATCACGGTTATTACCAAGGGCTGCATGATTGATGGGACGGACATTAAAATCACACCGAAGTTAATCAAAGGCGAACTGGAAGAGTCCTTGAAAAACTTGAAAATGGATTTTGTGGATATCTATTTCCTGCATAAAGATGATAAGATTTCTGATGTGGGAGCAATTATTGAGACATTGAATGAATTGCATTCTGCTAATAAGATTGGTATTTTTGGCGTTTCTAATTGGGCCAGGGGCAGGCTTGAAGAGGCTCAGGAATATGCTTATAAGAAGGGCTTAAAGGGCTTTGCGGTTGCCCAGCAATGCTACAGCTACCTGGAGCAGATAGAGGATCCCTTCGATAGTGTTTGCCTGGCAGGTGAAAAGAACAAAGAGGAACGGGAGTGGTACCGCAGGAATCAAATGCCCGTATTTGCATATTCTGCCCTGGCCAGGGGCTTCTTATCTGGAAAAGTAAAATCCACGGATCCTTTGGATAAAGTAAAGGACATGTTTTTTGAAGGCTTTATCAAGGAATATTATCATCCGCAAAATATGGAACGGCTTTCAAGGCTGGAGCAATTAGCCAAGAAAAAGGGAACTACTGTAGCAGAGCTGGCACTGGTCTACTTGTTTCACGCGCCCTTTGATGTATATGCAATTACAAGCCCGTCCGCTAAACATGTAGCAACGACAGCGGGTACCGTGGGGCAAAGGCTTAGTGAAGCTGAATATCTTTGGCTTGAGGAAGGACAAGGTCAGCTTTAAGAATGAGCCCCCAGCAGCAGGAGTGGATTGCACGACCAAAGGATCAATAAAAAACTCAGACAAAGTTCAGACAAAGCTTAATAAAACTTCAGTAACAAAAGATCCATAAATTTTTCAGACTTTTCAGACAAAAGCTTAATAAAAATTTCAGGTATTGACAACGGGATATTAAATTGTTAGAATAAGAAAAATTAATGAAGGCCAGCGATCATATCAGCATGGTTGTGCCAGGTATTAAGCCTTCATTACATAGAAAAAGAAACGGCTATGAAAAGAAGTAGTACATATGAATGATATTTCAGAGAGAAGATGGTTGGTGCGAATCTTTATGGAGTTTGTATGGAAGCAGTCTTGGAGCTTTGGACCGAACGGATGTATAATGAAATCCCAGTAGGCTTCAACGTATTCCCACGTTACAGGGAAGCAGTATGATTGTACTGGCAGAGTGCAGAGAGGTGTCTCTGAATTTAGGTGGTAACACGGATGATATATTCGCCCTAAACGTTTTATATAGCGTTTGGGGCTTTTTTTATTCCCGGCTAATCTAGGCTCTGTCAATTGCGAAGCTGTATAGTCAATGAAAAATAACGGCAGTTATTGGGCTTCGCAATTACTTACGAACAAAAGCGAATTGAGAGGAGAATTGTTATGAGAGAATTTAGTAAATCCATGAGGTTAGACAATGTATGCTACGATATCAGGGGGCCGGTTATGGATGAGGCAAACAGGATGATATCGGCGGGAATCGATGTATTAAAGCTGAATATCGGAAACCCTGCGCCCTTTGGCTTTCGCGCACCGGAAGAAATCATCCGGGCCATGTCGGTACAGCTGACAGAGACGGAAGGGTATTCTGATTCCAAGGGTATCAGATCAGCCAGAATTGCAATTGAAGAGTATTGCAGGCAGAAGAATATCCCTAATGTGACCATGGATGACATCTATACGGGAAATGGCGTCAGCGAATTAATCACCTTATCCCTGCAGGCTTTGCTGAATCCGGGAGATGAGATCCTGGTTCCGGCTCCGGATTATCCCCTCTGGACCGCTTCCGTCATCCTGGCAGGAGGAAATGCAATACATTATATCTGTGATGAAGAGGCAGAGTGGTATCCTGATATCCAGGATATTAAAAGAAAAATAACGCCAAATACCAAGGGCATTGTCATAATTAATCCAAACAACCCGACAGGAGCCCTCTATCCAAAGGAGGTATTGGAGGAGGTTGTCCAGCTGGCAAGGCAGAATAACCTGATTATATTTGCAGATGAGATCTATGACCGGCTGGTAATGGATGACCATGAGCATGTTGCAATTGCCTCCCTCGCCCCTGACCTGCTGACGGTAAGCCTTAACGGATTGTCAAAATCCCACCTGATTGCCGGTTACCGCTGCGGCTGGATGTGTCTGTCCGGCGACAAGTCCCATGCACGGGGATATATCGAAGGGATTAACCTGCTTTCCTCCATGCGCTTATGCTCCAATGTTCCGGCACAATCGCTGATTGAAGCCGCACTGAAATATAAGGATGAGACAAAGCAGCTGCTAGTAAAGGGTGGGCGTGTTTACGAGCAAAGGGAATTCATATACAATGCCTTAAAGGAAATTCCCGGAATCAGTGCCGTTAAGCCAAAGGCGGCCTTTTATATCTTCCCCAGGATTGATACGAAGAAATTTAACATCCGGGATGATGAGAAGCTGGTACTGGATTTCCTCAAGGAAAAGAAGATCCTATTAACCCACGGGGGCGGTTTCCATTGGGAGCAGCCGGATCATTTCCGTATCGTATATTTGCCTGGGATGGAGCAGCTTAAGATGGCTGCAGATGCCTTGAGGGATTTTCTGGCCTGCTATATCCAGTAAGTGGAAGGCGATCAAAAGCGGCGTACCGGAAACAGTAATGACAAGGTTCCCGCTGGAGATTTTATAAAATAATATCTGAGTGCCGATTGACATTTTCCATCGATTAAACCTATACTTGTAAAGGGATGTTACTTATTTTAACATGGAGGGCAGCCATCCAAAACCAGGGAGATAACAGCAGCAGTGCCCTGGTGCAGGGAGACTTGTTTCACGCTCCATATACTTATAAAAAATATAAGAGGGAAGGTGTCACATGCAATCGAAGAATTTTAGCTTTCAATCAGGTGATGGGTCAATTATTTTCGTCTACCATTGGAGTCCCGACCCGGGCCGGGAAGCCAAGGGGATCGTTCAGATAGCACATGGGATGGCGGAAACAGCAGCCCGATACGGGAGATTTGCAGAGGTACTGACGAAGAATGGATATATTGTATATGCAAATGACCACCGGGGGCATGGGATGACCTCGGGAGACCTTGAGAATGTCGGTTATTTGGCTGAAGAGGATGGCTTTGACTGGATGGTAAAGGATATGCACCAGTTAACAACCCTGATTAAAAAGGAATATCCGGAGTTTCCTGTATTTTTGTTCGGACATAGCATGGGATCCTTCGCGGCCCAGAGGTACATCATGCTCTTTGGAAAGGAAATAAAGGGCGTGATCCTTTCCGGTTCCAATGGCAGTGCGGCGCTATTACATAACCTGGGGTTTCTTGTTGCAGGCCATGAGGTTAAGAAGAGGGGCAGAAGGGTGAAAAGTGAAAGAATGAACAAGCTTTCCTTTGGCAGCTTTAATAACGCCTTCCGTCCTAACCGCACCGAATTTGACTGGTTGAGCAGGGACAATGGGGAAGTGGATAAATACATCAATGACCCTTACTGCGGAAGCGTATTTACCGCCGGCTTTTTCTATGATTTTATGAAGGGCTTGAAGGAGACGGATAAGCTTAAGAATGTGCTGCTGGTGCCAAAGGATTTGCCGGTTTATATCTTTTCGGGGGATAAGGATCCCGTTGGGGGAGCCGGTAAAGGAGTCAGAAAACTATATAATACCTATAAAAAATGCGGTCTTTTGGATGTCTCCATGAAGCTTTACCCGGAGGGACGGCATGAGATGCTGAATGAAACCAATCGGGATGAGGTTATGAAGGATGTTGTTGATTGGCTTGATTCTAAAACTTAAGCAATATTAATGAGGATCATATTTATCACAAGATGGGAGAGAATGGACAATTGATTAGCCGGATCGTGAAAGGGATAAGCAAGGAATATAAAAATATATTGATTATTGGGATTATTTCCATTGGTATTGGGATATTAGTCGGAGCTATTGATGCACTCTTTGGAAGGGTGTTGTTAGCGCTTACGGATTTTCGCACCCAGCATTTTAACCTGTTAATCATCTTTCTGCCCTTAATCGGCGTGTTCATTGTATATACCTATCAAAGAATTGGCAAAAACAGCGCAAAAGGAATGTCCCTGATCTTTGCCGCCGGCTTTGAAGAGGAGAATGTGATTCCGAAGCGGTTAATTCCATTAGTGATGGTAAGTACCTGGCTGACCCATTTATTTGGTGGAAGTGCCGGCAGGGAAGGTGTGGCCGTACAGATTGGTGGAGCCCTATCCCATACAATCGGCAGAAAAATAGGCTTGCAGGATAGTTCGAAGGTATTTCTCATCACCGGTATGGCCGCCGGCTTTGCGGGGCTGTTCCAGACACCGGTTGCGGCGATTTTCTTTGCCATGGAGGTATTGGTTGCCGGATCCGTTGAATACGGTGCACTGTTTCCTTCCATTGTAGCTTCCTTTGTGGCAAGCTATACGTCTCATTTGTTAGGGCTTGAAAAGTTCCGGGTTGAGTTGCACAGTTCACTGGGACTATCACTGCCCTTCGCCTTTCAAATGATATTCTTAGGTATTATATTTGGGGTTGTCGGAGGATTGTTTGCACACATCCTCGCCTATAGTAAGAACCATTTTAATAAGCGGTTTAAAAATCCGCTCCTTAAAATTTTTATAATGGGCTGCATGCTGAGCGTTTTATTGTTTCTTATCCATCACGGCAGATATTCCGGCCTGGGCACCAATTTGATTCAAAACAGCTTTCTGGGAGAGCAGGTCTACTGGTATGACTGGCTTTTAAAAGCGGCTTTTACTATTTTGACCCTTGCAATCGGATACCAGGGGGGAGAGGTGACACCTTTATTTTCCATTGGCGCAACACTGGGGGTAGTCCTATCGGGCTTCCTTGGCCTGCCCGTACAGTTTGTGGCAGCCTTAGGTTACGCCGCATTGTTTGGAAGTGCCACCAATACCATACTTGCCCCGATTTTTATCGGGGTTGAGGTATTCGGCTATGATTACCTTCCATATTTCTTTGTAGTTTGTGCCATCGCTTATGTATTTAACGGGAATAAATCCATCTATGGTGCCCAGAGAATCAGAAAATAGGGTTGTTTGTTGTAAAAAGACATATCATAAGCTCAAATAAAAAGCGTTCACTTTGGAGCGCTTTTTTGCTGCTTATGCTAAGCACGAATAGGCGCAGGGAACGATCTGACTGGGGAGTACGGATTATCTTTATATCTAATTCCCAACAGATCCTTCCTGTTTGTTGATTGATATATCCCTTGGTAGCCCATTATAATAGAACTGTGAAATTCCAATAAGTTTATAAGCTATCTGCTAAGGAGGTATTTATACTATGTTTTCAGTAAATTCAAAGTTAGGTGATTTATTAAAAAGCGAAGCAGCAAAGGCGGTATTAGAAAAATATTTTCCAGGTATGGCTGCAAACCCTAATATATCATCTGCCAAGGCATTTACATTAAAGATGATCGCAGGCTTTCCCCAGGCCTTGATGCCCTGCTCTTAATGTCATTGGCAGGACAGGAGGGCGGTAATGCCCTGGCTGATATTTTAAGCGGAGCTGCTACGCCCTCCGGCAAGCTGACACAGACCTGGGCAGCGGATTACTCCGATTACCCTGCATCCAAAACCTTTGGAACCAATGCAGGGGACGGCAAGCAGGTGAATTATGGGGAGGGTATTTACGTAGGCTACCGCCATTTTGACAGCTTCAACATAAAACCGGCCTATGAATTTGGCTATGGCTTATCCTACACGGATTTTGACATGGAGGTGAGGAAGGTTTCTATCGATAAGGAAGCCATAACTGTCCAAGCCTGTGTTACAAATAAGGGCAGTAAATATTCCGGCAGGGAAGTGGTCCAGGTATATTTTTCGGCTCCGGAGGGAAGCCTTGATAAGCCCTACCAGTCCCTGATCGCATTTGGGAAAACGGAGGAGCTTAAGGCAGAGTAACAGTTGCCGCCGGCATGGAAGCCGGCGAAAAGGTGAAAGAGATGGCAGAGCAGGGGATCGCCGTGATAACTCAAAATGAGGATGGAACGAAGACGGTCACTTATAAGGGAACCCGGAGGGATGCCTATATTACACTGGGTGATGTTCAAAAATCTGCGATGAACCTGTTGAATGTAATTTTAAAATCCTCAACCTGTAAATATGTTTACAATGAAGAGACAGGGTATGAGCCGGTAGCTGTTAAGCCTTATAGCTCGCTTTTTGATAATTTGAAGGAATATGTACGTTGTGAGAGTATTGATTTGTTTTTGTGACATTAGAATAAAAAAATATAAAAAATAATAGAAAGTTGATATAAATGCCTCCTGTTTTTGTTTAATATACATATATGGATGGGATTAAACCAAGTTTGGTTTGTCCAACATAGCCCAATTATATATTAAAAGGAGGAGACAAGTTATGAAAAAATTCATAGCAATTTTATTGTGCACGCTGCTGATATTCAGTACCTTTAGCGCTTGTAAAAAAGCGGGCGATGCCAATAACAGCAATAACCCTGATAATTCCACTTCAGGAGATGCTTCACCGGCATCAACCTCAGGGGAAGGGACAGGGGAGCCAAAAACTGTTGATTTTTCTGAGCATAAGGAATTTTCCTATTGGCTATTTTCATCTCCCAATGATTTTTACTCTGACTATAGTGACAACCCGGGTTTACAGTATTTGAATGAGAAGTTTAACATGACCTTGAAGTGCCAGCAGCCGGTATCCGGAACGGAACAGGAATCTCTGAATCTGATGTTTGGTACCGGAGAATATACGGATATGATTGATGTTACATCATATACAGGATCGATCGATAAGCTATATGAAGACGATGTGATCATCAATATAGCAGATTATTTAGACTATATGCCTAACTTCAAGAAATTATTGGACGAAAATGAGGCATTCAGGAAGAACATCTATAGCGATGATGGAAAGATCCTGAAGCTTTCGGTGCTGCATACAAGGGATCAGTTAATGTGGGGGGGATTGGTTTACCGCTATGATATCTTAAAAACGATGACTGGTGATAATGTTAAATTCCCCAGTGGAAATGCGGAACCAACAACTATTGAAGACTGGGATTATATGCTTCCATTGTTTAAGCAGTATTTTGAAGCGGCAGGAATGCAGGATTATGCACCATTGATTATTCCGGCATATGGTTATTTTCCGTCCAATGATTTAATAAGCAGCTTTGGTGCATCAATGACTTATTATATGGATAATGGCACAGTGAAGTACGGGCCAATAGAGGATGGCTTCTATAATTACCTGAAGAAGATGAATGAATGGTATGAGGCGGGATATATCTATAAGGATTTTGCCAGCAGAACAACAGATATGTTCTATTTGCCGAATACTTCACTAACCTATGGTGGGGCGGCCGGCATTTGGTTTGGATTAACCTCACAGGTGGGAGATAGAATGTCGATGCCTGATTATGGACTATATGTAGATGTTCGCGGGTTAAAGAACCCAATTGATGCAAAGAATGGGATTACAACTGCACCTAACCGTCTTTATAGTGGCAGGTTTGAGGATGTATCGAAGGTAGTAATTACATCAGCCTGTGAGGATATTGAAAGACTGTTAACAACGCTGGATTATCTATATACAGAGGAAGGTTCTTTACTGAAAACTTATGGTTTGACGAAGGAACAGGGTGCTGATAGGAATGAAATTATGATAAATAATGGATTGGAAGAAGGTTCATATACCTTGGCAGAGGATGGCACAATTATCTTTAACAGCAATTTTACCTTTATGGGAGGAAATGTTGATAACATGAATAACCTCGCAGCCGCCCGTTTGCCAGGTTTAGCTAACATGGATAATCAGAAGGTAACATATACAAAAGAGGCATATGATGCAAGTCAGCTATGGGTAGCATATCAGAAAGATGATAATAAATTACCGGTAGGGGTTTCCAGAACGATAGAAGAGGATCAGAAATATACAAGCAACCAGGCTAATATAGATGATTATTTAAACTCTATGATTCTTAAGTTCATCATGGGAACAGAAGAATTAAATGATTCAAGCTGGGAAGACTTCAAAGCACAGATCAAAGCTTTTGGCGTGGAGGAAAATATAGCAATTAATCAAGCAGCCTACGAACGTTATAATAATAGATAATGTTTGATATAACGGAAGGAGGCTGAAGTATGAAACAGCACCTCTTTCGTTTTTGATGCCGGCAAGACAACAGAATTGTCAAGAAAAACCCATCTAAAGAAATAAGCCTGGGTAATTAATTGCCCGGGCTTATTTCTTAAATTAGTGCGCCCGGTGGGCGCACGTTTCAACGCAATGTCATTAAGTTAAAATATGAGCCATACTTCTGAAAAAAATATGAATTTTCGATTTTATACTTGACAAAAGTGTCATACATATACGGTCGCCTTATTAATCACGATTAGTAAGGCGACCCTTGTAATTAGTAGATATTTCAGCTGGTTACAAGGGGGGCAGCAGATGGTTGAAAACGCCATTTGTGACAGTAAAAGGAGAAATCATAGAAAGAACATCGGGAACGCCACAAGGCGGAGTCATCAGTCCTGTGCCGGCAAATATGTTTTTGCACTATGTCTTTAATATGTGGATGGATAAACAGTATAAATCAGCTCCCTTTGAAAGATATGCTGATGATGGTGTAATCCTGTCTCCGCTGATTGGGGCAATCATTACCCTGATTTTGTACCTGCTCTTCGACGTGGAAAAGAGGAATGAAGAGCTGCGCAAGGCAGCGGCATGAGGAATATAAAGCTTCTGAAGGCTCCAGTTTCTAAAGAGCTCATGCGATAAACATTATTAGAATAAATGTCGTAAAGGATACAGAAGGAAAGATACTAGAGCCACTGAAAACAACTGTAGAGGAAGATAGATTATTGATATTAGGAGAATTTTCTGACGACGTAACTATTTCCTTTGCAAGGACGGGATATTATGAGGTGAATCTCTACAATAAAGAAGGAAATCCGGTAAAACCGTTTGAAACGAAAGTACTTTGTTAATTAACAATAATATATTGTTATGCAATAGTAATGAAAAGAGCACTGAAAAGTTATTGACATAGTCAAAAGTCCTTTCAGTGCCTTTTCATATAAATCACCCCACTTTTTATGTCATTTTAGATTATTATGTGTGAGCAAAAGAAAGAAGTTTCCACATCAACTCATTTCATCGAAACAGATTACGATATTCATTTGGAGTCATTCCTTCTAGCTTTCGGAATACCTGAGAGAAGTGAGAAAAATTGGTGAAGCCTGACTTTATTGCGATTATACTGATGGAAATATTAGTTTTAACCAATAAATCTTTTGCTAGAGCCATCTTTTCCTTGATAATGAATTCCTTCAGCATGTATCCGGTTTTTTTCTTGAACACTCTGGTCAGATAATCTTCATTCAAATGCACGTAATCTGCGATCATTTTTCGGCTTAAATTTTGACTTAAATTATCGTCAATATAGTTTTTTACTTTTTGGACAATATCCTCCTCAGTTACATCATTAAGGTTAAAACCGACCTTATCCAATGTATCGACTACAAATGTCACAGCTTGTAAAAATTGGTCATAGGTTTTATAAGCCTCAATGTACTTCTCAAAGGGAAACGTGCTTTCACAGAAAAAGCTGTTATATTCCATGTTTTTTTTGTGGGCTACGGACACTACGGCAGAGTTGAATTTCCAGAACAGATTCTGCAATACCTTTAATGCATTTCTATTTTGTTGGGGTGAGAATTCAAAATATTGCCGAATGCTTGTAATAATCTGATTTCCTCGGTTATGTTCCAGATAATATTCCCATCGCTCTATGCGTAGCTTGTCCAAATTCATAGTTGCATCATCTACAATAACATCGGAATATAAGAAGATTTCGGCTTTTCTCATAACATTATTTTCAGCAAAATGTAATAATCGCTGTACTTCATCCAAAAATGAAGCAGGTTCTATGACATTTCCTAGATACTGTGCAGATTGGAAATCCAGATACTTTCGTTCATAGGAATGATATTCTTGAAAACAGGCGCAATACCTGTCCGTGTTTAGTGATTCTCCAAACACTATAAGAATATATTGCAGTGGACGATATCTTAACAAAATTGTTTGCAGATTCTGTTTCTTTAGGATTCGGTTCTGGATCTCGTAAATGGTCTTTGTCAGGTGATGGAGGTTTTGTGATTCCTTGTCCTCTCCATATGTGAGCACCTGTTGCAAGACGATGCCAACGCTTTCACCGACATATTTTTGCATCAGATGCAGCTCAAATATATGATCCAATACATCTAATTCCCTGCTGCCAGTTTCTAAAGCCTCTCTGAAATAATCATCTGCCATTCTATTTGTTACTTCGTCTTCATATTTTTGTACCTTTTTCAGCTTATCCAATTTGCGATTTTGGGTAATCTGGTTGATTAATTTAGTCAGAGCTTCCACTATTTCTCCATAGGGAGCCGGCTGTAAGATATAATCAAAGCTTCCTAATCTTAAAGCTTCCTTTGCATAATTAAATTCTGCGTGTGATGTCAAAAATAGGCACTCGGTATTTAAATTTTGTGATCGCACCCACGCAAGTAGTTCTAAGCCGTTCTCCTTTGGCATCTCTATGTCGCATAGCATGATGTCAATCGAATATTTTGACAGAATTTCGCGCGCATCTGCTGCACTGTAGGCTGAGAATACCTGGGTAACACCTAGATTATCCCAATTAATTACCTCTACGATTCCAAGTACTACTTCTTTTTGGTCGTCAATTACTAAAACATTCATTTTTACCTCCATTTAGGTTGAAAGTGTATTTCCGAGAGGATAGATAACTTCGCTGATAGCCCCATTATGGTTTCGCACTATGATTTCTGCATTTTTGCCAAACCTGAGTTGTAGTCTTTGTTTTAGATTGAGGATTCCTACATGATTTCCATCTGGTGAGTTGTAATCAACCTGATTAATTTTATCTAACCATTCAGGGGAGTATCCGGCGCCGTTATCGGTAATGATTATATTTAGGTAGTTGTCGTCTTCCCCCTTGAGACAGATAATTTTTACTTTTAGTATTAGTTTCTCTGCCGGCTTAGCATATTTTATTGTATTTTCTACAAAAGTTTGTATCATAAGGGGAATACCTCTTTCCTCCAGCAACTCATCCTTTACTTCAAAAGAGTAATCTATGTCAAGCTGGGCGCTGTTTTTTTGTAGCATTAAATAGTTTCTAGTAAAATCTAATTCTTCTCTGATTGTAACCAAATCAAAATTATTTCGGAAAATATAACGGAAATATTTTGAGGTGTCGATGATTATATTTTCGAGATTTTGGTATTTTTTCTGTTGCGAAAGGGCATAAAATATCTTTAAGCAATTTAGAAAAAAATGAGGTTTGATCTGAAGCTGCAGATATTGAAATCTGGCATACTGTTCTTTGATTTGTTCCTCATATGCTTGGATTTTCAGAGATTTAATCTGATCCATCATATCATTAAAGCTCATGCTAATCTGGGCATATTCGGTAATAGCCATATCAGAAGACATACGGATATCCATATTTCCATCATTAATTTTTAAGATGGTTTGATTTATAGCATTAAGCGGTAGAATGAATAATTTATTGATGGAAGAGTAGCTGAAGATAACACAGACCACCGTCATTGTGATGATCAGCAGAACTATAATCATTGCTATTATCCATACATTTGTATTCCAGTATAGGATAGACACCATTATGGTAAGGTCCGTCTGATTTATTTTTCGTGAAAGAAGCAGGTTGCCTTTCATTCGTTCCTCGTTATGTATATTTCCTGCATTGATAATCCCAAGGTCAGACGCTGTCTGTGCATTTGATAAGACCTTAACATTATCACAAAAGATAATTGCTACATCATTATCAGAATACTCATCCATATCTGTAATTGCAGCAATCGTTTCAAAATCTACAATCACGCTTAGATATACTCCACAATCCCCGGAGGTGAATAATAGATAATTTTTTTTGTTACCGTATATGATTTTCCACTGACTCATTTTTTGGCCTTGAGTCAGTTGTTTCATAACATATTTCTTAATAATTTTTTTATCCTCGTGGGATACGGTTTCCCGATAAGTGTAAAGACAGTCGCCCCCATCATTATACAGAATCTGAAAGCCGACGATACCAGGCTGTAGGGACATCTGATTATATAAAATAGATCTAAGCTCATAAGCAGCACTGTATTTTTTTACATCAGAGCTGCTAAGCTTCAGAAGTTTAGCATAGGAATTGTTGAATAATATGTTGAGAAGATCGTTGCCAGAAAGAATTAAAATATTTTCTAGTTCCTTCTCATAGAGTTCTAACATCTTGTTTCCTGTCTTTCTTATGCTTTGTCCATATTCATGATATAAAAATCCAGAGAAAATGCAAAGAGTTGCGATAATCCATATATATCCCAGAATAAAAACCTGTATTAATTTTCGGTGAAACTTCATTTTTTTAGATAACATAATAACGCTCCTTCAAGTAGTTGTTTCTTTTATGAAAGAATGATTGAAAACTTTTAATCACAGTAAAACAATTTGACAGTCCATCAATGTGAGTATATATTAACATCATTCTTTATATGCTTCAACAGCTGAAGCCCGAAAGTCGTAAGGAGAACATTTCGAGTCTCTTTTTTGATAGAGACAAAGAAAGAGAACTGTTAAGATACAATTGTCCATAACAAGTGGCAAAAAAACGAAATGGAGGGTATTATGCAAAAAATGAGAAATTGGAGAAAAATCATTGTGGGATGTATGTCAATTATGATGGTAGCATCCATGCTTACTGGCTGCAGCAACAGCGCTGAGACTAAAAATAAGGGAAAGGGGTCTGGTGATGTACCGGTTATCCAAGTGGTGATGCCATCTGGTGCCAACACGGATAATACACCGGCTGTACAGGATGCCATTAATGAGATTTTGGCTGAGAAGATTGGTGCCAGGATTAATATTACATGGCTTGGGTGGGGTGCCTACAGCAATCAGATGAACCTGATGTTGACAGGGGAGGATGAGGCAGATGTGGTCATGCTGGCCGGTTATCCCATCTCAACCCTGGTTAATAACGGGGTGTTATTAGATATCACAGACTATTACGAAAGTGACAAGGAGGCATTTACCAATTACGTTGACCCGGTTTACATTGATTCTGAAAGAGTAAATGGTAAGGTTTATGTCGTGCCAAACAATAATAACTTTTCTTCAGAAGCCTGCGTTATGGTAAATCGTAAGATGGCAGATGATCTGGGATTGGATTTATCCGATGAAGAAAAAATCTGGACTCTGGATGAAATTCATGACATGGCAGCCATGGCAGTAAAGAAATATCCTGACATTTATGGTATCGTGCCTCAGAATGGTTCCTTGCTTTTAACTGGCTACACCTGGGATACCATGGCCGACCCTAAGAGCCTTGGAGTGGTGGAAGACTACGGTAATACAGGTAAGGTGGTTAGTATCACTGATTGTAAAGACTTCATTGATTTTGCAACAACTATGAGGGAGTGGTATAAGGGAGGACTGATTATGCAGGACTGTTTAAGTAATACAGAGGCATGGTCTGGACTGGTAACGACAGGAAAAGCATTCTGTGCATTCAATAATGGCGGTTATCCAAATGGTACATTCAATGAGGAAAGCACTTACTATACCTTGTCCCTGATGCAGAACTGTTCCTTCTCTACATCGCGAATGACCTATGCAATTGTAGGCAATACCAAGCACCCGGATGTGGCATTTCAAGTGCTAAAGGAGCTTTATACCAATGCAGACGTTGCAAATTTACTTGCCTGGGGTATGGAAGGAACCAACTACGTACTTGATGAAGAGGGAAGAGCAGAGAACCCGGACGGCATCACCGATCAGAATAACACATATACCGTTGGATCTATCAATGCCTGGGTACTTCCAAACATGCAGATTACATATGACGATGATGCCACTATTTCAGGATTTTATAAGGCACTAAAAGAGTATGATAATAACGCAAATATTTCAGGTACCCTGGGATGTGTATTTGACAGTACTCCTGTATCTGATGAGTATGCAGCATGCTCTAATGTAATTGATAAATATTTAGCTTCTATTATGTGTGGTGCAGTAGATACTCAGGAAACGCTCGCGGTATTTAAAAAAGAGTTACAGGCTGCCGGTGAGGATAAGATTATCGCCGAGAAACAGAGGCAGTTGGATGAGTTCTTAGCAAATAAGTAATAAATGACGAGGTGAAGATAAATGCCACATAAAAAAAATAAGTGGAGAAGATATATTCCGCTGTACATGATGATGTTGCCAGGCACGATATATTTGATAATTAACAATTATATCCCCATGGGAGGTTTGGTTTTAGCTTTCAAAAAATTCAATTACTCCCTTGGGATGATAAAGAGTCCTTGGAATGGACTTTCAAATTTTAAGTTCTTATTTATAGGAGCTGATGCATGGAAAATGATTAGGAATACGCTCGGTTATAACTTTGTGTTTATTGTTTTGGGAACAACGCTGGCAATCATCGTTGCAATTTTATTAAACGAAGTGGCCGGGAGGAAGGCAAGAAAATTATACCAGACGATAATACTGGTTCCCTATCTGATATCCACAGTAATCGTTTCCTACATTGTATATGCATTCTTAAGCCAGGATAATGGTTTTATCAACCATACATTATTAAGAGGAGAGAATGCGATTTCCTGGTATACTTCACCGAAATATTGGCCATTTATCCTTACCTTCGTCCAGCTATGGAAGAGCTTTGGATATAGCTCAATTATTTACTTTGCAACCATTATCGGTATTGATCCGACTTATTATGAAGCTGCCTCTATTGATGGGGCAGGAAAGCTGAAACAGGTGGTTTCAATCACTCTCCCTTGCCTTAAGCCAACCATTATTACTTTAACCTTACTTTCTATCGGGCGAGTTTTCTACTCTGATTTTGGTTTGTTTTATCAGATTCCTATGGGAGCCGGTACCTTGTTGGATGTAACCCAGACAATTGATACATATGTTTATCGGGCATTGCTGGTGTCAAATGACGTGGGGCGGGCTGCTGCAGCCGGATTTCTACAGTCCCTGTTAGGTTTTATCCTTGTGTACGGTGCGAACCTGATGGTTAATAAAATTGACAAAGAAAATGCACTGTTTTAGGAGGAGAACGGAATGAATATGAAAAAAATGAAATACGCTACAGTGATTTTACACTTGGCCCTGATTATTCTTTGCTTTATATGCATTGTTCCCTTCCTGCTCATTGTAGTTTCATCCTTTACGGATGAAACTACATTAATGATAAATGGATATTCATTCTTCCCAGAAAAGCTGAGTACCTATGCTTATACCTATATCTTAGGTGGAGGTGGCGTGAAGGTATTACATGGCTATGTGGTATCCATTGGCGTGACATTAATCGGCACGGCTACAAGTATTATTTTGACGATCTTATTTGCCTATCCATTATCAAGAAGAGATCTTCCATTGCGGAATATATTTGCGTTTTTTGTGTTTTTTACCATGCTGTTTAATGGAGGTTTAGTCCCTTCCTATATGATGTGGACTAAGGTCTTTCATATTAAAAATACATTCGGGGCTCTATTAGTGCCAAACCTGCTGCTGAATGCTTTTTATATTATTATGATGCGTACATATTTTACTACGACAATTCCAACGGAATTGCTTGAAGCGGTAAAAATTGACGGTGGTTCAGAGGTTACAACCCTATCTAAAGTAATTATACCTTTAGCGAAGCCGATGATTTCAACCTTGGCTTTCATGATAGGTTTAGGTTATTGGAATGACTGGATGAACGGTCTGTATTATGTTACTGATTCGAAGTATTTCAGCGTGCAGAATATTCTGAACCGAATGCTGTCAGATGTACAGTTCTTGTCTTCGGCGGCAGCAACACAAAGTGGAATCAGCAGTGTGACATCTAATCTCCCCACCACAGGTGTACGAATGTCAGTTGCAGTAATAGGTTTACTTCCAATTCTGATGGCATATCCATTTTTCCAGAAATATTTGGTGAAGGGCATTATGATCGGTGGTGTGAAAGGTTAGCCGCGCCACACAGTGGGATAATTAGTGATTTAAAGAAAAAGCAAATAAACGAAAGATAGCAGCCTGCCAATAGAAAGAAAATTCTTTTTGGCAGGTTGCTATTGGTGCCTTCTTCTATACTCCATCGGTGTCATACCGTTTTCTTTCTGAAAGGCCTTATAAAAATAGGAATAACATTGGTATCCGAGAAGGAGCACAATACTTTGTATGGACATATCAGTATTGATCAATAAATTTTTCGCTTTTTCCATCCGTAGGCTTCGGACATATTCGGAGTATGTTAATCCTGAATTTTTCTTAATCAGGCGGTTGTAATAATCAGCCTGGTAGTGGAACTGTTCACACAATTTCTCCAGGCTAATGTCAGCTATATTACTGCTAATAAACTTTGCAACGGCATGATACAGCTTTGTTCCCTGCAAACGCTTCGAAAAAACGACTACATCTGGAGTGACATTTGTAGGAAAGCGATTCATTGAGCGGAGGGTACAGATTTGGGCCATCCTTTCCCAACCTATTTCTGAAGTCTCCATTTCTTCAAATATTTCAGCAAAATTCTTTTCCAAAGCTTCTGTTGCCTTAGGATCAGGCGTCAATTTCATATAGCTTACATCTGTCTTTTGTTCTCCTTTGGCTAGAAAGAATTCCCGGATACGTTTATTGGTTAGACATCTTAAAAAATAGGAATCTACCAGTTTGCTTGTAAAGCAGCAATAGAACGCAATTCCCTCACTGTCCATCCGGATATCGAGGTGGGCACACTGCATATCAAAAATACAAATATCCTTTTCGTGGAGTATGATTTTTTCATCCTCCACCTGCATAACCCGTTTCCCTTTGTATACATATATGAGTTCAAAGTAATCATGTCTGTGCAATACATGATCCTCTTTACAGCTTTTGAAAACCCCGCATTTATTTTTGACAGGCATATTAGACGGGACATAGGTGCATAGATGATATTGCTGAGGCTGTTCTTTAGGCAAAATGCAGTATTCTATTGACATGAAATATGAATAGGGAAGACGCAGAACCTTGTCCATGCCCAGGGAAGCGGACGAGGACTCCGTTGGTTCAAAAACAATGGAATTGTTATCCTGTGGATTATATTCTATAAATTCCTGTTGATGTCTTTTCAAATTCTCTGATTTTTTCTCGGAAACCGCTTTTTCTACCACGTCTAAGACAGATGTTAATGTAAAATTATTCAATTTTAACAGCTCCTTCAGCAACATTCCTTTTATCAATGTTATGATAGCAAACCCAACACCAAAAGTAAATGTGTTTCACGGATCTAAAGTCGTAATAGAACAATTCACTATTTCATAAGTCGAGTTACTACATTGTGGAATGGCGCATGAAAAGCTAAGCTATTATTGCATTAGCAAAGGAGGAAGAGAGAGCATGATACGTTTAAGCAAACTAAGATGTCTGAACATGAAGAAACCGCTTGGTATTGACAGTATACCGTACTTCTCCTGGATCATTGAAAGTGACCAGTGTGATGTAATGCAAGCAGCCTATCAAATCACCGTAACCGATCAGGAAGGAGGGATTGTTTGGGATACAGGAAGGGTAGAATCAGGTACCTCTGCCTTTGTTCCCTATGAAGGAACGCCACTACAAAGTAGAACTACTTACCAATGGACGGTCACTGTAACTGATAACTATGGAAATGAAGCCTCGGCAAATTCCATATTTGAGAGCGCATTTCTTGAAGAGTCTGAATGGGTAGCCAAATGGGTAGAATCACCCTTGGACACCTTTGAAAGAGCTATGCATTTTTCTGAACAGCCCTGTGCGTCGATGTTTCGGAAAGCATTTCGGCTTAAGGGTAAGGTTGTCAAGGCAAGACTATATGCGACCTGTCATGGTATATACCGTTTGACAGTGAATGGTAAGCGTCCGGACGACCGTGAATTTGCTCCTGAATTTACCGTATACCGTGATTATCTGAGTTACCAGACTTATGATGTCACCTCATTGCTGGAAGACGGCGAGAATGTGGTTGGCATGTATGTAGGTGATGGCTGGTACCACTGTTATATGAGCAAGACCGTTGCAGATGACTATAATCCTGCCCACGCCATTTTACTGCAGATAGAAGTGGAGTACGATAACGGAACCCGGGAAACGGTGGTTTCTGATGAAACCGTGAAGGTATCGGAGGGGCCGGTCCGCTTCTCTGATCTCTACGCCGGAGAGTGCTTTGATGCAAACCTGATTCCGCATGGCTGGGATGTGCCCGGATATGACGATACTAACTGGCAGGAGGGCAGATTGGCTGATCATGGTTATAAGAACTTGAAGGCACAATATGGGCAGCCCGTAAGGCCTGTTATGACATTACCGGTAGTCGCAGCGGCTGTCTCCCCAAAAGGAGAGCATATTCTGGATTTTGGGCAGGTCATTGCCGGCCGGGTCCGCTTCCGGGTTCATGCCCCAAAGGGTCAGGCCATTACTTTGGAGCATACGGAAGGCCTTGATAAGGATGGGAATTTCTTTATCAATAACCCTACTGCCGATCAGAGGGTCGTATATATCTCTGATGGCAATCCATCGGTTTATGAGCCATATTTTACGTTTCACGGCTTTCGTTACGTGCAGGTTTCCGGCCTGGAGGCAATTAATCCGGAGGATTTTACGGCTGTCGTAATTAGCTCTGAAAAAGAAAATACAGGAACCTTTGAGTGCTCTAATCAGGATGTTAACCGCTTATATGAAAATACCCGCTGGTCGCAGCGTGCCAATATGCTTTCCATCCCGACGGACTGCCCTCAGCGGGAAAAAGCCGGCTGGACAGGGGATATCCAGGTATATACTACCACAGCCCTGTTGAATGAGGACGTAACTCCGTTCCTGACGAGATGGCTTAAGAATCTGGCGATTGAGCAGAGGGACAATGGCTCTGTTCCATGTGTGGTACCCAATGCCGGCGCTTGGATTGGCCTGGAGAAGGGATATGAGCAGCAATATAATCTGCCGGGAGAGGTTAGCTCCGCCGGCTGGAGTGATGCTGCGGTATTAGTTCCTTACTATATGTACCAGGTAACAGGGAACACCCGGATCCTTCAGGAACAATATAAATCCATGAAGAGCTGGTGCGATTATGTTCTTCGCACGGCAAAAAACCGGCGTCCGCCTGAAAGCAGCCTTCCGGATGAGGTGGAGCAGTATCTGTGGAATTCGGGATTCCATTATGGGGAACACCTGATTCCCAGTTATTCAAAGGATGGCTATGGGGAAGGAACCTACGAGGCTATCCGTATCTCCCAGCAGTATGTTGCGCCGATTTATGCTTACTACAGTGTGTCCTCCTTGTCTGAAATCGCCGGGGTATTAAAGAAAGCGGAGGATGCTGCCTATTATAAGGATATGGCCGAAAAGATCAAGGATGCTTACGGTAAGGGAGTCATCCGGGAGGACGGCAGAATGCCGGCTGAGCTTATGGGTGCATATGCTATGTCGATTTATTATGGCTTGGTACCGGAACAGCATAAGCAGCTTTTTGCAGACAGGCTTGTGCAAATTCTGAAGGATAACGGGGGGTGCCTGGATACGGGCTTTTTAGGCACCCCGATATTACAGGATGCATTGTGCAAAATTGGAAGGGTTGATTTGGCGTATGAGCTCTTATATCAGGAGAAAGCGCCATCCTGGCTGTATGAGGTACAGCATGGTGCAACAACGATTTGGGAGAGCTGGTATGCTCTTGCAGAGGATGGTACGCCGTTTTGCTCCAGCCTTGGGGATATGGTATTTACTATGAGCTTGAATCATTACGCCTTTGGATGTGTGGATGATTGGATCTTTCGATATGTCAATGGCATTGATAAGAGCCGTCCTGGTTATAAACATATTATGATACATCCTCAGCCGGATGAGAGGATGCAATGGGCGAAGCGAACCTTCAGCAGCGAATACGGTGATATCGTTTCCGATTGGCGAAAGGAGAATGGAACCTTCCATCTGAGTGTTAAGATTCCATGCAATACAACAGCGGACATTATCCTGCCGGACGGAACAGCCTATGCAGTCGGCAGCGGTCACTATGAGTATTCTTGCTTGATCCATTAATTGAGAAGGATGATGTTACAGTATATGCGCAGGCATATGCGAAAATAAAAAATTATTTATGGGAGGCAATACGATGAGTAACAAAGACAATCCAAATAGAATTCGTGTTGGGGAGAAAATGGCATTTGGTTTAGCGAATCTGGGAAATCTCCCGATTATGACATTGATTGGAAGCTTTCTATTGATTTTCTATACGGATATTGCGGGAATAGATCCGGCAGCCGTTGCAACTTTATTTATTATAGCCAGGGTTTTAGATGGTGTTAATGACCCCATTATGGGATTTATCATTGATCACCTGCCAAAGTCGAAAATGGGAAGATTCCGCCCCTATTTATTGATCGGGGTTATTGTATGCTCCATTAATTATTTGCTCTTATGGTTCGGGCCGATCATGTTCCCAGGCATAAAACTGGTGATCGTATATATTACATATCTATTGATTGGAATAAGCTTTGATATGATGGATATTCCTTTGAATTCGCTGTTGCCGGTTATGACATCTGATATGAAGGAAAGAGCGTCCTTAAGTACAATAAAAGGGGCTTGTATTATGGCAGGCTCAATTATTGTAATGTCTGTTGGCCCATTAGTTTTAAAGGGCTTTGGAGGTGGCTTTGCCGGATATGCAGCATTAATCGTGGGAGGTACGGTGGTTGCCCTGGCCTTTTCCATTATAGGGGTATTGGGGGTAAAGGAAAGGGTACAGCCCATTGAGGAAGAAAAATATAAAATTAAGGATGTTATTCCAATGCTGCTGCAAAGACCGGTGCTGACTACATTTTTGACAGTACTGATCTATAGTATTGGCACTACCGGATCGAGTTCCGTCAATATTTTCTTTGCCACTTATATTCTGGATAATAAGCTTGAGGTATTAAGTGTTGTGGGCTTGATTCAGATGCTTACCATGTTCATAGGTATGTTCATAGGACAAAAATTAACAAATAAGCTGGGTAAGAAGGCCTTATACAGTGGAACGTTTATCTTGGCAGGAGCTGCCGGCTTGATAAGGCTACTAGCAGTAACCTCCGTGCCGCTGTATTATATCAGTGCGGTCATAGTAGGTATCTCCGGCGGTGCCATGATGACAAATGCATTTGCAATTCAGGCTGATAATATTGACTATATTGAATATAAGAAGGGAATACGTGCGGAAGGGGCACTGGCTTCCTTGAATTCCTTTGTTGCCAAGGCTGCCGGAGGAATTGGCGGTGCCATTCCAGGCTATGTATTAGCAGCAACAGGATATGTTGCGCACCAGGAACAAAGTCCCAGTGCAAGGCTTGGCATTATCGCGGTAACTATCATAGTTCCGGCAGTATTTACCGTAATAGCGGGTATCATCTTTATCCTGGGATACAATATTAATAAGCACAAATTGGAAGAAGTTATTACCACTCTCAAAGCCAGAAGGGATGAGAAAGAAAGCAATAAGAAGTAAATGAATAAATGAAGGGATCCTGCTTGTTTGATTATAGCAGGATCCCTTCATTTATTCATAAACAGGATAAAGGGCTTTTCCTTCAGTTTCTTTCCTGGTCACTTAAATTCCAACAGATATAGAAATATTGATGGTTGATACTTGTTTTACTAATATTATAATAAAATTATAAGTTCCAACAAGTGTTTGAAATTGGGGGTGTTCACGTGAATTCATAGTTTTTACTATAAATAAATACGACTATAGTTGAAAATATATAAAAAATAACAAATCTTTTATATATAAGGCTGGGCAGAAAGCTTAGAATATTAATAAAATACAGCGTAGCTTATAAGGTTTTTAGGCAATCCTTAAGCTTTAGCCAAAGAGGAAATTCATAATCCGCATTGTTACTTGAGAGGTTAAATAGAATTTGTATCAATTGAAAAGGAGTATAAAAAATGTTAACAAATCCAATTTTATCCGGGTTTTATCCGGATCCGTCAATTGTAAGGGTAGAAGATGATTTTTATATGGTCACATCCAGCTTTAGCTTTTTTCCGGGAGTTCCCATTTTTCATAGCAGGGATCTGGCACATTGGGAGCAGATTGGACATGTTCTTGACAGGGAAAGCCAGCTGTCCCTTACCTATGAAATGATCTCGGGCGGAATCTTTGCCCCTACAATCCGTTATCACGAGGGTACCTATTATATGATAACCACAAATGCATCCATGCAGGGCAAGAATTTTATTGTAACAGCAAAAGATCCGAAAGGTCCCTGGTCGGAGCTGCATGTAATCGAAGGGGCGGTAGGTATTGATCCATCCCTGTTTTTTGATGATGATGGCAAAGTATATTATACAGGTTCGGCAGGATATGGCGAAGAACCCGGAGTATGGTGCAGTGAGATTGATCTGAAAAAGATGGAATTGGTCGGAGAACGTAAAGTTCTTTGGGCGGGAGCTTTAAAGAATGCAGCTTCTCCGGAGGGTCCCCATATCTATAAAAAAGACGGCTGGTATTATCTGATGATTTCAGAGGGTGGCACGGAACATTATCATGCGATTACGATCAGCAGAAGTAAAGAGGTTATGGGAGAATATGAAGGTTTCGAAGGAAATCCAATATTGACACACAGGCATCTGGGCAAAAATTACCCTATCTGCAATGTCGGTCATGGGGATCTTGTTGAGCTGAAGGATGGCTCTTGGTATATGGTGATGCTGGGATCAAGGTTAATGGGCGGATACCATAAAATTATGGGGAGGGAAACCTTTATTACTCCGGTAACCTGGGAGGATGGATGGCCGGTTGTCAGCTATGGTACGGGTAAGGTGGAGCTGAGCTATCCGAGTCCGGAAAGCCTTCCTGTCAATGGTACAAAGGAGAAGCGGGCTGTAGTATTGGATCACTTTGATGGGGATAAGCTTGGAATGGAGTGGAACTTCCTTGGAACTCCCTATGAGGACTTCGTAAAGCTACAGGACAGCTGCCTTATGCTAAAGCTTCTCAAGAAGCAAATAACTCCCTGGGAGCTTGATGGAATCGGCACAAGCTTTTATGAAAAGTATCTTCTGATAGGCAAAACGAAGGAATGTGTCAGCTTTTTGGGCAGAAGGCAACAGCATAAGAGCTTTGAGGTAATGGTTAAGCTGGTGTTCCTTCCGGAAGAATCGGAACACGCCGGTCTTGTTGTATTACAAAATGATGCGCACCAGCTTCGGCTGGAATGCTGCCTGAATGAAAAAGGTGATCCATGTGTCAAGTGTGTTTCGACAAAGCTGCTGGTCAAGGAAGAGAGGCAATATTACAAGGAAGAATGCCATGGAAGCGTAGAAGTCAATATGACGAAGGATAAACCTGCGATATATTTAAAAATTAAAGGGAATGAAACAAATTACAGCTTCTATGCCGGAACCAGCAAAGAACAGCTGGTAGCTGTATGTGAAAATGTGGATGGAGGCTTCTTAGGCTCTGAAACAGCTGGAGGCTTTGTAGGTGCATATATCGGTATGTTTGCCAGCGGCGTCACGGAAACAAAGGAAAAGTATGCTGCCTTTGACTGGTATTCTTATGTACCAATTGAAGGTTAAAAATGAGCAGGAATTCATTCCACATATTCGTAGTAAGAATGGGAAAAAGGTATGTTTTTATATCTTCCTAGGAAACATTATTGAATGGAAAGAAAAATATCCAATGATAGAAAATATGTGATTTAAGTAAGTAATAAAAAGCAAACAGGAGAATGTGATATGAAGTATATATGCAATCCAATCAGCATGGAGTATAAATATCAGTTTATCGATGAATACGGAAAGCTTTCGCTAGCCAGGGAGGCTGCGGATCCAACCTTAGTATCCTTTAAAGGAAAGTATTTGTTATTTCCGTCTATGGCCGGCGGTTTTTTGTCAAGCGACGATCTTGTGGAGTGGGAATTTCATCCGTTAAAGGATGTTCCGGTTTATGATTATGCCCCGGACGCATGCGTCATCGGAGATTACCTTTATTTTTCCGCATCCAATGCCGGTAACTGTTCCTTTTTTCGGACGAAGGATCCCTTTCAAAGCGAATTTGAGGAAATTAAGGGAAGCTTCCCTTTTTGGGATCCGAATTTATTTGCAGATGATGATAGCAGAATTTATCTTTTCTGGGGATGCTCCAATGTAGCACCGATTTACGGGGTAGAATTAAACCCGGAGGATATGGCTCCAAAGAGCGAGCCAGTGGAGCTCATTTCTGCCCATATTAGGGAATATGGATTTGAGCGGGCGGGAGAAAACCATATCCCACCTCAGACGCCGGAACAAATAGAGGCTAAGGTTCAGGGCTTTTTAAGCACTATGCCGGAGGTACCGGAGGAGCAGGTGGAAATGATCCGGAAATACTTCGGTAATGATCCATACATAGAGGGAGCCTGGATAAATAAGCATAACAACAGATATTACTTACAATATTCCTTCTCAGGTACTCATTTTAATGTTTATGGAGACGGTGTATATGTCTCAGATCATCCTCTTGGGCCTTATACCCTGCAAAGGAGCAATCCTTATTCTTATCAGCCGGGTGGCTTTCTGCCCGGTGCCGGTCACGGGTCAACAATCGAAGATAGGTTCGGGAACTTGTGGCACATAGCATCCATGAGGATCAGTGTGAACCAACAGTTTGAACGGCGGGTCGGGTTATGGCCTGCCGGTTATGACAAGGATGGCGAATTATTCTGTAATACAGGATATGGTGACTGGCCTAGGAGGATGGTGCAGGGAACCATGGATCCATGGGCAGCTCCCGAGTGGATGCTCCTCTCTTACAAAAAGCCTGCAAAAGCCTCATCCTTTGAAGAAGGCAGGGATGCTTCCAAGGCAACGGATGAAAATGTACAGACCTGGTGGAGGGCTGCTACCAATCATTCGGGTGAATGGCTGGAGATAGACTTACAGCATAACTGTGATGTCCGGGCCATTCAGATCAATTTTGCTGATCAGATAGAGAACATCCAAATCCCGGAAGGGGTAGCCTTGCAGGATGTCACCAGTTCAAAGCGGCATATCGAAGATAGAAAGCTCTATACCAGATGGATATTAGAAGGTTCCCTGGACGGAAAAGAGTATTTTGTAATTGAAGATAAATCCGATGCCGATACAGATTTATCCCATGACCTGGTTGTCAGGGAAGAAGGGATCGAAGCAAGATATATTAGATGTACGGTAAATGAACTTCCCTATAGACAGAATGCAAATCTATCAGGTCTTAGGGTGTTTGGCATCGGTGAAGGAGAGCTTCCGAAAAAACCAAAGGGAATTAAGACGAAATTCCTATCCGGCCTTGACCTCTTGGTATCCTGGGATGATTCCGATGCAGTTGGCGTTAATGTTGTCTGGGGATACTCGCCTGATAAGCTTTATCATAGCTATATGGTATTTGGAACAAGCCAGGTGAATCTTGGCGCTATTATAAAAGACCAGCCGCTTTACCTGAGGCTTGATGCCTTTAATGAAAGGGGTATAACCGAAGGTGATAGCTTGAAAGTCGTGTAAGGGAGAGGATAAGTGAATTGAAGGGAGAAAGGTAGTAATGATAGAAATAACATCAAAGACTTTAGTTAAGGACATTAAGAAAATCCCGGAATTAAAAGAGGCTATACCATATTTTATTTCCGGTGGCGGACTCGCTACCCAAATGATCTCATATGCCAGCTTAGATAACTTGGAAAAAAATGCTGGTTGGAATGCAGAAAGTACATTGAACGGAATTAAGCGTCTCATAGAGGTGGCAAAGGCTGGCAACTACCTATATCCTGTATATTCACAAGAGGAGAGCCAAGGCGGCCCTAAGAAAAAGGATGTAAACATTATTTATTTCCCTCCGAAAAAAGCCATTGCTCCTAATGATAAGAGCAGGCCCTTTGTAATGGTTTGCGCTGGGGGAGCTTATACCGCTGTCTGCTCCATGGTAGAGGCATATCCGGTGGCCGCCAAGCTGAATGAACTGGGATATCCTGCTTTCGTCTTAACTTATCGTACCGGTGGAAAGGGACTGCTGCCAAAACCATTGGATGACTTGGCAGCTGCAATAAAATATGTAATAAAGCATGCAGATCAGTTTAAAATTGATCCAAAGCATTACATTGTGTGTGGTTTTTCTGCGGGTGGAAACCTTACCTCCCTTTGGGGAACGGAAAACCATGGATTTGCTACATATGGCTTGCCAAAGCCCAAGGCTATGTTCCCTGTTTATCCGGCTGTTTCCAATAGGCTTTTTAATAAGGATAAGTCAGCAAATACCTTTTGCGAGACGATGCTTGGTAAAAATTATAGTGAAGAAAAGCTGCGCGAATACAATGTGGATGAGCATGTAGGCAGGGATTACCCACCCTGCTATATTGTATGCTGTAAGGATGATCCGGTCGTGCCAAGCAAAAATTCCGAACGGCTAAAAGAGGTATTGGAGGAAAAAGGCATCCCTGTCCGGTTGGAGGAAGGCGAGAAAGGCGGGCATGGATTTGGCGAAGGGCGTGGAACTGATGTGGAGGGCTGGATCGAACGTGCCGTAGCCTTTTGTGAAGCCTTGTAAATCAAAGAAAGGATGATAATATGTTAACAATATATGATTTAAAAACGGAATATCGCGTGAATCCACTGGGAATCGATACAAGGATACCTAGATTTTCCTGGAAGCTGAAATCCTCTGAACGTGACACAATGCAGATAAGCTACCAGATAGCAGTTACTTCCCAGGGCAAACTGGTCTGGGATACCGGGGAAATGCAAAGTGAGCAATCCATACATGTGGAATATCAGGGAGAGGATTTCATACCAGCCACCCGGTACGAGGTTAAAGTCACGGTCAAAGATAACCATGGGGAGGAAGCGGCAGCAGAGGGCTGGTTTGAAACGGGCCTTATGAGCTGGGAGAACTTTAGGGCAGACTGGATCACCCACGGTTTCGAGGATGATTTGGAGCCCTGCGCTATTTTTTGCAAGGATTTCACCCTGTCAGGGAAGGTAAAGTCGGCCCGTATTTATGCCAGTGCACTAGGCGTATATGAGCTTGCATTAAACGGAACAAAGGTTGGAGATACCTTCTTTGCACCCGGCTGGACCACTTATCACAAGCGGTTACAATATCAGACCTATGATATAACGTCATCATTAAATGAAAAAAACAGCATTGAGATGACGGTGGGCAACGGCTGGTATAAGGGCATTTTGGGATTTCATAATCAAGGCAGCCATTATGGCAACCGAACCGCTGCCATCGCACAAATCGAGATTGCTTATGAGGATGGAACAAAAGAAACCATTCTAACGGATGCAAGCTGGAAAAGTACCACCGGTGCACGTCGTTACAGCGAAATATATCACGGGGAAATCATTGACTATACTTTTGTAGCGCCGGAGCCTGTGAGTGCAGTGCTATATGAGCATCCAAAGGATATCCTGACCGGACAGGAGAGTGAGCCGGTAAGAATTACGGAACGCCTGAAGGCAAAGGAGCTTATTATTACGCCGAAGGGTGAGGTGGTTATTGATTTTGGACAGAATATGACCGGCATTATCGAAGCACGCCTCAAGTGCCCGCAGGGAACGAAGGTTACGGTCAAGCATGCGGAAGCCCTGGATGAGAAGGGATGCTTCTATACTACGAACCTGCGTACCGCAAAGGCAACGGATACTTTTATCTGCAGTGGGGGCGAGGATGTATTCCTGCCGGCATTTACCTTCCATGGCTTTCGGTATATACAGGTGGATGGCTTGGGGAATAACCCTGATTTAGAGAATTTTACAGCCTGTGCTTTGCACAGCGATTTGGAGCAGACCGGAAGCTTCGAATGCTCCAATGAGGATGTCAACCGGCTCTGGCAGAATATCAACTGGACCTTACGCAGTAACTTTTTGGATATTCCTACAGATTGTCCCCAAAGAGATGAAAGGTTAGGATATACGGGTGATTTACAGATATTTCTCCCTACAGCTGCTTTTAACAAGAATGTTGCCTTATGCATATCAAAATGGCTTCGTGACCTAAAGGCAGAACAGTCAGCAGAATATGGCGTACCGATGGCTGTTCCAAATATACTGGGTAGTACACCGGCCATTGCAATCTGGCATGATGCCGCAACGATTGTACCATGGACGATGTGGAAGGCTTATGGAGATAAGCGTTTCCTGGAGGAGCAGTTCGAAAGCATGAAGGCCTGTGTGGACTATTCACGGAGCAGAGCAGGAGGCAATGGGCTGATACAATCCGGGCAGCAGCTGGGGGATTGGGTTGCATTAGACATGGAAAAGGGACCGATGAAGCCTGCTACTGATGAAATGCTGAATCTTAGCCCCGGAGAAAAAGCCGGGTCAACCGATGTATATTACATAGCCAATGCATATTATGCTTATTCAACTTATATTGTTGCAGAAGCAGCTGAGGTATTAGGGCATACTGAGGATGCAAAGGAGTATAAGAAGCATTACCGGGATATCCTTGAAAGCTTTCGGCATGAATACGTTACCAGCACCGGAAGGCTGATCAGCGAAACTCAAACCGGCTGTGCATTAGCGTTACACTATAATCTTGTGGAGGAAAAGGACCGAAAGCGTGTTTTTGAAACCCTGTTAAGCAACCTGCTAAAGCATGAGAATCATCTGACCACCGGCTTTATCGGTACCCAATTCCTGTGCCAGGTGCTATCAGACAATGGGGCGCATGAAACTGCCGGAAATGTATTCTTAAAGGAGGATTGCCCGTCCTGGTTATATAGTGTCAAATTAGGAGCAACAACAATCTGGGAGCTTTGGGACGGCGTAAATCCTGACGGAAGCTTTAATAAATATGAAATGAATTCCCTGAATCAATATGCCTTCGCCTCCATCGGTGACTGGATGCATAAAAAGCTATGCGGCCTTGAGGCATTGGAGCCCGGCTATAAAAAGTCAAGGATTGCGCCCAAGCCGGTTAAGGGGATTCCTTCAATGAAAGCCTCCCTACAAACAGTTTATGGTGAGCTTTCCTGTAGCGTGGAGTGCAAAAATAAGAAATTTATTATTGATGTCCGTGTTCCGGTAAATACCAGCGCCGTTCTGCGTCTGCCAGACAAAGCTGAAGAGATAACGGTGGGCTCCGGAGACTATCATTATGAATATGCCACAGAATTGTCCTTTGAAAAGGAGGTGTATACGAAGGACTGGAAGCTGGGAAAGCTCTTGGAGAATCCCATTGCTTCACAGATGTTCCGGGAATATGCATCGGAAATGCTTGATAACCCGATGTTTATGCAGTTTGCGAAAGAACGTTCCATATTAGATATCAGCTCAGTGTTACCTCCCCAGGTTGCGCAATTGCTTGAAATGATACTCGCAAAGCTGAATGAGAGTGAAGGAGTGGAAAAAATATGAAGAAACCTAACATCATTATTCTTAATCCCGATGAAATGAGAGCTGATACAATGGGACATCTGGGAAATGAAGCTGCATATACCCCAAGATTGGATACATTAGCTTTGGAGGAGGGAGTATCATTTTCCAATGCTTTTTGCCAAAATACAGTATGCGTTCCAAGCCGTTGTTCATTTTTGACAGGGCTGTATCCCCATACCAGAGGACACCGGACCATGCGCTATTTACTCCATGAAGAAGAGAAGAGCTTATTCTCTGAACTGAAGGATGCGGGATATTATGTATGGCTGAATGGCAGGGGGGATCTTTATGCAGGGCAGATAGAGGGTCTGGAAAAAAAACATGCTGATGAGGTATATTTTTACGATAAGAAAAAAGAAATTACCCCGGTAAACCCTCTTACCATGGCACAGAACATGCCACAGAAAAATGAAAAAAAATATCCATATTCCTGCTTTGAAGGTGTAGTAAGTAAAAATGGAGGACCGGATCTGGATCATACATTGGGAGCTATTGAACTGATCAAACATCCGGTGGAGCCTGATAAACCTTATTGTATTTTTTTGGGCTGGATGAATCCACATCCGACATACCGGGTTGAAGAAAAGTATAGAAAATTAATTCGCGATGAGAAGCTGGCAAAGAGAATCCCTTTTCATGAATGTACAGACAAATCACTGATGGTACAGAAAATTCATGAACTGTCAGGCAACGAAGTGATAACTGAAGAGGAATGGAATGAATTACGGGCTGTGTATCTTGCCCAGTGTTCCATGGTAGATGAAATGGTGGGTATGGTCTGCGATGCCTTGAAGGAGGCGGGAGAATACGACAATTCAGCTATCTTTATTTTGTCAGACCATGGGGATTTTGCAGGAGATTATGATCTTACTGAAAAAGCCCAGAACAGTTTTGAGCATTGCTTGACCAGGGTGCCATTACTGATCAAACCGCCGAAGGGAGAAAAGGTAGACTCCGGTGTTTCGGACAGTTTAACAGAACTGATTGATTTCTATGCAACAGTACTCGATTATGCAGGCATAGAGCCCTCTGAGACTCATTTCGGCAGATCCCTTCGCCCTGTGATTGAACAGCGCAGTACCAAAAACAGGGATTATGTATACTGTGAAGGCGGCAGGAATCCTGGGGAGACCCATTGTGACGAGTGGCATTCTAAGGGGGAAAACGGGCCGAGCCCTTCCATGGAAATATGGCCGAAGGTAACCGCACAAAAGGATGACGACTGTCATGAGAAGGGAACAATGATGTTTGATGGACGGTTTAAATATGTCCATCGCCCTTCTGGAAGGGATGAGCTTTATGACCTGCAAAAGGATCCGGGAGAACGCCATAATATCATCCGTACAGCAGATAAGGAGCTTCTGTATGAGATGAAGTCAGAGATGCTGAACTGGTACCAGAGAACCTGTGATATTGTGCCAAGGCATTTCGATGAACGGAACTCACCGGAACAGACATGGACCTTCATCCGTGGCCTTTGCCCAAAAGGAAAGGAAGAGGAAGTCCGGAATTATTTAAAGACTGGTGGTGTGGAATGGCCTGATGCGTTGGCATATTGTGTGAAGCTCTGGCAGGAAATATAGAGGCTCCAAGATAATATAATTAAGAAGCGGCGGAAAGGGAGGTTGGAAATGAGCAAACCAAACATTGTTCTGATTAACTGCGATGATTTAGGGTATGGGGATATTGGGTGCTACGGTTCAAAATTAAACCGGACACCTGCCGTCGACCATATGGCGGAGAATGGGCTGTTATTTACGGATTTTTATATGGCGTCACCAATATGTACGCCATCGAGAGGTGCCATGATGACCGGGTGCTATCCGACCCGGATCGGGTTTGGTACCTTTGAAGGAAATGGCGTACTTTTCCCGGGACAGGGGATGGGATTAAGCCAGTCGGAGGTCACGATAGCAGATGTCCTAAAAAGCGGTGGCTATCGTACCAAGCTGATAGGAAAGTGGCATTGTGGGGATCAGCCCGGATTTTTGCCGCTTGACCACGGCTTCGATGAATTCTATGGTCTTCCATACAGCAATGATTTAGGGGTACAAAAAGATCCTTATGAGAAATTTAACTTACCACATCACCGGAAAAAGGTTCCGCTTCCTTTGATGGAGGATTCGGAGGTTATTGAAGAGCAGCCCGATCAGTGCTCCCTTACGGAACGCTACGTTGAAAGGGCGACCTCATTCATCCGTAAGAACAAAGACCGACCATTTTTTCTGTATATGGCACATATGCATGTCCATTTGCCGCTGTATGCGCCTGAGGTATTTGTGAAAAACTCCCAGAATGGGGATTATGGGGCATGCGTAGAAGAAATTGACTGGTCCACCAAATGTATTTTACATGAGCTGGAGAAGCAAGGGCTTACGGACAATACAATCGTTATATTTACATCGGATAACGGAAGTAATGCACGCTACGGAGGCAGCAATGCCCCCCTTTCGGGTGCGAAGCTGACCACCTGGGAGGGCGGCTTGCGTGTACCCTGCGTGTTCTATTGGCCGGGGCATATCCGTAAGGGTGTCTGCAAGGATATTGTTTCCTCAATTGATTTTCTGCCTACCTTTGCCAAATTGTGTGGAATCGATTATCAGAGCAAAAATAAAATAGACGGTATGGATTTTAGCAGCCTCTTATTTGATGAGAATGCCAAGAGCCCAAGGGATACCTTTTATTATTACTATGGCTTTGATTTACATGGGGTCAGGTGGGGCGACTGGAAGCTGCGGGTGAGGGAATTTGCAGGCTATGATTATGATCTGGAGCATATGGAAAAAGGAGTTAAAACAAAGTTCGATGACATGTGTGAGCTGTATCATCTAAGAGAGGATGTTGCAGAGGAGCACGATGTGTCGAAGGACCATCCGGATATTGTAGAGAGGATGCAAGAAATGCTGGCAGAATGCAGGCAGGATTTAGGAGACCAGGCCAAAGGATTTTATGGGGACAATGTCAGGCCAATTGGCAGGGTAGAAAATCCTGTGCCGTTGACGGAATATGATGAAAACCATCCATACATCATTAAGATGTATGACCGGGAGGATATTGGCTAAATTATTAAGATGCGGATAAGACGAACGATCAGTTAGTCTTGTCTTTGTAAAGAAAGCGAGGAAAAGAAAAATGAAAGCAATAATGGTCATGTATGACTCTTTAAACCGACTGATGCTCGAACCCTACGGCTGTGATTGGATAAAAACTCCGAATTTTCGCCGGTTAGCAGAGCATGCGGTAACTTTTGACGGAAATTATGTGGGAAGCCTTCCCTGTATGCCTGCACGCAGGGAATTACACACAGGGAGATACAATTTTGAACACCGCAGCTGGGGGCCTATTGAGCCTTTCGACGACTCGATGCCGGAAATTTTGAAAAATAATGGTATCTATACGCACCTGACCACCGATCACGATCATTATTGGCAGGATGGTGGGGCTACCTACCATACACGTTATAATTCATATTCCTTTAGCCGTGGCCAGGAGGGAGATACGTGGAAATATAATAAGGAGCTGCTGGAAGCCGTCCACGAACATAAAATGCCTGGCCGGGTAAACTACCATGACCTGGCAAACCGTGAATATATGGATTGTGAAGAGAAGATGCCACAGGCAGTTACCTTTGCAGATGGGCTGGAGTTTATTGACAAGCTCCATGATGTGGATAACTGGTTCTTACAGATAGAAACCTTTGATCCCCATGAGCCATTTTTTACACAGCCGGAATACCAGGAGCTGTTTCCGGATGGATATGAGGGGCCGCTGCATGACTGGCCGCCCTATTATGTGGTTACAGAGGGTGAGGATGCAGTTGCCCATATGCGGAACCAGTATGCTGCACTGATTACCATGTGCGACCGTTACCTGGGCAAGGTTCTGGATCTTATGGATCAGTACAATCTCTGGGAAGATACCATGCTTATCGTAAATACGGACCATGGATTTTTGTTAGGAGAGCACGGCTGGTGGGCAAAATCGATTATGCCTACCTATGAGGAGATCAGCCATACGCCAATGTTTCTCTATGACCCAAGGAATAAGATCTGTGGAGAGAGACGGTCCCAATTGACACAGACAATCGACATCCCGGCAACCCTTTTGGATTTCTTCAATTTAGAAATACCAAAGGATATGCAGGGAAAAACACTCCGCAATGTGGTTGAAAAGAATGAAAAAATTCGGGACTATGCCTTGTTTGGTTTTCATGAAAACAGCTGTAATATTACCGACGGAGACTGGGTATATATGAAGGCGCCGATTGCCGATGAACCATACTATGAGTATACATTGATGCCGACCCATATGGTAAGCAGGTTCAATGTAAATGAACTCCAGGATATATCCCTTCAGGAACCTTTTTCCTTTACAAAGGGATGCAGGACGATGAAGATTCTCAAAAAAGCCCAGCTTGGAAGCAATGACCATACAAATTATGGTACGAAATTATTCCGGTTATCAGAGGATCCAAAGCAGGAGAATAACCTGAACAACCTGAAACAGGAAACTATCATGGCTAATGCTATGCTTGAAATCATGCATCAGGATGAGTGCCCAACGGAGCGTTACGGGCGATATGGATTCCCGGCAGAAGGCAAGGTGACAGAGGATGATATCCGCCGGTTAAGAGAGCGGGAGGAGAAGGAGAGGATTCCGGAAGCACTGTCTGATATAACCTGGGACAGAGGAGCAGCAAACATATATCACACGATGGCGGGATTTTTACCAAAGGAAGCAATGTCAGCAGCTGATGGTATCATAAAACAGCTTGCTAGTGAAAATGAAATAAACGCGTCACACATGTTTAAAGTGATTGAAATGATGATACCAGAAGAAAGCAGGCCGATGATCCAGTACTTTGCCATACTGGCTTCCCGTACATTCTAGCATTTTATTTTCATGATAACAGTAAAAAGAAGGAGAGAGATAATGATTAGTAAAAAGTGGAACAGCGATTGGACCGTATCAAAACCAGGCGATAACCCGATGATGGCAGCTATGATGGGGATGCAGACCGATGTGGAAATGTTAACGCTTCCACATGATGCGATGATACATGAGACCCGGACCGAGAGCACAAAAAACAAGCATCAAACCGGGTTTTATCCAGGTGGATGCTATACCTATACGAAGGTATTTGAAGCACCCCAGGCATGGAGCAAAAAATCAATTCATATAGAATTCGAGGGCGTTTATGAAAATGCAAGAGTATACATCAATGGAGATTATGCAGGAGGCTGCCCAAATGGTTATCGGGGGTTCCTTATTTGCGCAGATGATTTCTTAAATTATGGTGCAAGCAATACCATAACCGTGATTGCAAACAATTCAGCAGAGGAAAACAGCCGGTGGTACACTGGCAGCGGCATTTACCGGGATGTATATTTGCTGGAGGCAAATCCGGTCCATATTAAGAGTGGCAGCCTCCGTATAGGGACTAAAGAGATAGATGATGATCTTGCAACAGTTGAAGTATACATGAAGCTGGCCAATCAGGAGCGTTCAAAGAAAAAAACAAGGGTTCATATTATGCTACAGAATTCAAGGGAAGAGGAGGTTGCAAATGTAACCCTCCCGGTTACTGTCTTTGGCGAAGGCGAGGAGCATATCCGTACCAGAATCCAGGTGGAAAATCCAGAGCTATGGAGCTGTGAAGCACCTTCCCTTTATACCTGTATTGTAAGGGTCATGACGGATGAGGAATGCCTGGATGAAACGATAGAGCAATTCGGTATCCGGCAAATTGCACTGAGCGCAAAGAAAGGGTTCCGGCTAAACGGAAAAGAGGTAAAGCTCCGGGGAGCATGTATCCACCATGATAACGGTGTGATTGGAGCCGTAACGCTGGAAAGGGCAGAGGAAAGAAGGGTACAGCAGCTAAAGGCAGCTGGCTTTAATTGTTTGAGAAGCTCCCATCATCCTATGAGCGAAGCTATGCTTAGGGCTTGTGACAGGGAGGGCATGTTAGTCTTAGATGAGCTGGCGGACTTTTGGACCAGATCTAAAAATAATAACGACTATGCGAATAAATTCCCGGATTATTGGGAAGAGGATGTAGAAGCGATGGTTGCCAAGGACTATAATCATCCCTCTGTCATCATGTATGTGTCCGGTAATGAGATTCAGGAAGCAGCCTCAGCAAAGGGTGCCCAGTTAAACCGTCTGATCACGGAAAAGTTCCATAGCCTGGATGATAGCCGGTATGTAACGGTAGCCATCAATGGATTACTCTCCTGTATTGAACATATGGGAGAAATTATGAGCGACATTACAGGGATGACCATGGAGCAGATGATGCAGATGCAGGCCCAGGCGCCCCAATCAGATGCCGGAGTAGATGCGGCAAATGGCAGTACTGATTTGATGAAAGGCCCGATGGCGGATGCCTTTGCGGCAAATCATATTGTAACAGGGCTGTTGGATGAATTTGCATCCGTTACAGATCTGGTCGGATATAACTACCTGACTGCACGTCATGAGATGGAGCATGAATTGTTCCCTCACCGTGTGATCCTTGGTACGGAAACCTTACCCTCGGATCTGGTCCGTCTCTGGAGAATTGTAAAGAACAACTCACACGTAATCGGGGATATGACCTGGACAGGATACGATTATCTTGGCGAGGCCGGCTCCAGCTGTTTTTATTACGATGGCCGCCAGGGATTTATGACGAACTGGCCAATTAGCTTATCCGGCATGGGTGATATCGATATTATCGGCAACCGCCGCCCAATCAGCTATTACAGGGAGATCGTCTATGGACTTCGAAAGGAACCATATATTGGGGTGGAACGGGTGAACCATTTCGGAGAAAAACCAAACCAGAGTGCTTGGCCATGGAAGGATGAATTAGAAAGCTGGACCTGGGACGGGTATGAAGGAAAGGGTGCTGTGGTTAATGTCTATTCCGATGCAGAGGAGGTAGAGCTATACAAAAATGGAGTCTCACTGGGCAGGAAAGGCGCAGGGGAGGAGCATGATTTCTATGCTTCCTTCGAGACTACATATGAACCAGGCATATTAGAGGCGGTAAATTATAGGAATGGAGTGGAAGCGGAAAAGACGGTTTTGAAATCTGCAAGGGGAGCTACCGAGCTCTGTGTAGAGGTTGACCGCAATGTCCTGAAAGCAGATGGGGCTGATTTATCCTATCTCATGATCTCCATGAAGGATGAGGCTGGAACCCCCAATCTCCAGGAAGCCAGAGAGGTGAGCGTTACCGTAGAAGGCGCTGGAACACTGCAAGGGATGGGAAATGCCGATCCGGGAACAGAGAATTCCTATGATAACCATACCTGGAAGCTATATGACGGATATGTTCTTGCGGTAGTCAGATCCGGCTTTGAAGCCGGAGAAATCCGTGTAACAATCAGTGCAGAGGGATGCGCAAAAAAAGAGGTAGTATTAGGAATAGAATAGCAAGAATCATGACCACCGGCTTCATAGCCGGTGGTCATGATTCTATATTGATAAGACACGCTGTATACTCATCCAATTGTCTTGATTTGCGTATTTGTATATAATTCAAGCTTCATGAAATTAATGGGTATAATCAATAAAATTAATTTTATCTTCTAAATCTTTGGATATGATATCCTTCATTTTCTTTGCAAACGGACAGGGATAGCCGATAGGGGTACCTCTTTGGATACAGGATGCAAATACGATTGTATCAGCGCCCCTTTTCACCAGCTCCCTAGCACGGAGCACTGCCTTTTTCCCAGGACATCCTCCACAGTTGATAAAGCCGATTACTTCAATATCCTCCTCAATCCCTTCAAAGCCACCTTTATTTTCCCGTGCCATGCGAAAGCACGTTGTCCCGGGACAATAATCCTCCGTCTGCATACATCTGATAATTCCAATCTTCATAGATGATTTTACCTCCACATGAATTTTATCTCTCTATATTTTATTAGGTGCTTACAGGTGTGTTTGTAATCCTGCAAACAAGATCTGCCAGTTCATCGGTGCTAATTGGTTTGCCGCTCTTAATCCAAACTACTAACATACCGATTAACCCAGCGGTTACAAAAGCAGAAGAAAATGATTTTTCCTGTGGATTATGAATAGCTGCATGAGTAAACTTCATAAACTGTTCATTCTGCAGATACTCATGACACTTTTTCTGCAGAATACAGATCTTTTGATTATGGGCCAATGCTTCAATAAAAATTTCATTTTGATGAAAAAACTCAAAAAAGATTTTTCCGGCATCGCATAGATTTTTAATATCATCCGTTTTACAACGCTTTAAATATTCTTCAAACAATTTATCCATGTAGTATTCAAGCACTTCCTCCTTTGAATCAAATACCTGGTAAAAGGTTTGTCTGGAAAGATCACTGCTCTCCATGATTTCCTTTACTGTAATTTGCTCAAGCATTTTCTCTTTCATTAAAGAAATAAGCGAGTTTGCAATCCACTCTTGAGACCGCTTAGCAGAAGGGTTTGTTCCTTTATACACGACAGATACCTCCAATTTGTCATACTTTTTCGGCGTAATTGACATATTAAATATATAATTATATAATATAGCAAAAAGTACGACGCATGTCAATGTTATTACAAGTGTAATGTTTGTTGAGCAGTTAATAAGCGCTGTTATGATTAAAACATGCATTATTTAATAATTGGGCATTTTGTTTATCAAATACAATTAATTTAACCCGGGAGGAAACTATGATTTATCTGGACTATAATGCAACGACACCGATTGATAAGAACGTATACAAAGCTATGCAGCCGTATCTGGAGATGCAATTTGGAAATCCCTCGAACAGCTACGAGCTGGGACAATTTGCAAAGAAGGGCGTGGAAAATGCCCGTAGCCAAGTTGCAGATTTAATCGGCGCTAAGACCAGCGAAATTTTATTTACAGGCTGTGGAAGTGAATCAAACAACATGGTTGTTAAAGGGGTTGCTTATACCTATAAAAGCAAAGGAAGGCATATTGTTACTTCCTGCATTGAGCATCCGGCGATTTTAGCGCCGCTTGCTTTTTTAGAAAAGAACGGTTATGAGGTAACTTATCTCCCGGTTAACGAGAAAGGCTTGGTAAACCCGGAGGATTTGAGGAAAGCTATACGAAAGGATACTATCTTGGTAACGGTTATGCATTCTAACAATGAGGTAGGAACTTTGCAGCCCATTCAAGAGTTGGGCAAAATATGCAGAGAAAAAGATGTCTTATTCCATACCGATGCATCCCAGTCTCTTGGCAAGGTGGAGATTGATGTTTCTAAATTACCGATAGACTTCCTGACGATTGCCGGGCATAAACTTTATGCTCCAAAAGGAATTGGGGCACTATATATCCGTGGAGGATTGGAGATTGAACCGCTTCTGCATGGTGCAAGCCAGGAAAGCGGCAGGCGTGCTGGAACAGAAAATGTTCCTTATGCCGTGGCACTGGGAGAAGCCGCCGTACAGGCAAAGGAACATCTAAAGAAGGATGAGCTTCTCCAGATTAGAGAGTATTTCTACAATACATTAAAAGAAGCTTTCGGTGATAGAATCCACCTCAATGGAGACGGTGTAAACCGCTTACCAAATACGTTGAATGTCAGTTTTATTGGCAGTATTGGCGGAGATATTTTGGCAGCGTTGCCTGAAATCTGTGCATCAACCGGTTCTGCCTGCCATTCCGGATCAAAAACCATTTCGCCGGTTTTGGCGGCAATGGGAGTTGAAGAAAAAATTGCATTGGGTGCAATCCGTTTTAGCGTGGGAAGATATACAACGAAATTTGAAATCGACCAGGCTGTGAACCAGTTAATCATGTATTTTGAAGCTTTTCGTAATCATAATTCAATTAGCTGAGCCTTTTTACTCCCGTTAAAAAAGAAGGGATAGCTGCTTCCCATGGTTGTCAGAAATTCCAGCAGCACAGAAGCAGGCTCCTTACAGCCTGTAAGAATCCAATTTCGAATCAACTCATAATTCCCGGAAAAGGAAAATCCTCTATGGATGGTATGGTTAAATTGACCCGCCCCATACAATTGGGGATATTCCTTCCGGGCCTTCTCTATCCAGCCATCATAACACTCCACGAAGTGATTATAGATTCTATCCTTCAGTATTTCCGCCGCTTCAGCATTCTTAAAAATTTTACGCAGAATATTTGCATGCTCATAATAGCACTGTAATTCTTCTTGGATAAACAGTGAGTATAAAGCGTTTTGTTCCGGATCAACATTGGGAATACCGACATCCTCGGTAACCCGGGCTAATTCCTGGATAAAGCTGTCGATGATATCATAAAGAATTTCAATTTGCTCATAGTAGTAGCGGTAATAAGTCGACCGGCTAATCCCCGCTTCATCAATGATTTCTTTAACGGAGATGCGTTGCAAATAATTTTTTGTCATAAGCTCAAGAAAAGCATCCTGGATTTTGAATTTACAGCCTTTAGAATTTATCATAAACACCTACCTTTATGAAACAGAATTGATAGATTCATCATATCACAGATGTTATGAAATTTGAATAGGAAACAGAAATTGTTGCCAATTACTAAATCTTTAACCGGGCATATTTTCAGGGGTTCATGCTTATTAACGGATTAGGGCGTGTTTGAAAATTCATTGCACAGGCCAGTATAAGCAATTTTCAAACACGCCCTAGTAAATGACACAAAAACGGGGATTTTGTTTCTAGTGCCGGGATAGCGTTTCATGTTAACATAATTGTAACTCATATTTAGTAGTTGGATGTGAAATAACTTCATTTCACCTATCCTATGTACTATGATGGGAAATTTATTAAAAAAGGAGAAGATGTACACATGTCTAATTCGAGAAGGGACTTTTTACGAGGCGTTGCAGGGAATAAAACGGGTACTTCTCATACGGAATCTGTTAATCCAAGGAGACCTGGTGCCGGCGAAGCGAGGCAGGTTCAGACACATGAGTGTGATGTGCTCGTCATTGGCGGTGGAATAGCCGGCATGGAAGCGGCACTGCGTGTCGTTAGCCAAGGAAAGACGGCGATCATCGTTGATAAGGGTGTGTTCGGGCATTCTGGTTCTTCTGGGATGAACTGGGGTCATACGTATCAGAGTATGGAATTTAGTCCGGAGGATGATGCAACGCTGGGAAACACCATTGCAGTTATGGATATGGTCTGTGAAGGACTTCTTAACCAGCCTTACTTTTATCACCTGCTTAAGGCACACAAGGAAGAGAAGATTATCCAAAACGGCCTTAAATACGGAAGCATACCGCTTTACAACGAGGATGGAACCGTGTTAAGCCGTAATACGATAAATCCGGAGTTTCCTGTCACACACGACCAAGGATTCTGGCCAAGGATGATGGCACAATGGTGCCAGCGTAATGGCAATGTGACAGAAATAATTGATAACACCTATGTCGTTGATATACTGCTTTCCCCACAAGGGCGCGCGGCTGGGGCTGTGGCAATCGATATGATTCATGGAATCCCACATGTATTTCGTTCAAAGGCCACGATTATGGCCACTGGGAGCTATTGCTGGATTACGGGATGGAATGGAATGGGTGCCGAATCAATGGCCGGTAAAGAAAATACGGGAGACGGTATCGCAATGCTGCTAAAGCATGGCATTCCTATGGCCGATATGGAACAATTCTGCGGGGATGCCTCCCAGTGGACACCGGCGGGCATCAGGCAGACCATGGGTAACTTTAACTTTGATGGTCATCAAACTCCAAAAAATATGATTTTTGATGCCAATATGGTATCCTGGGAAGAACTGCTGGAAGGCCATCATCCTCTTGTTAATATGGGTGCGAGCATGAGGATTTTCTATGGACTGAGGCATACCGGGCGCGCTACCGAAAATGGCGGATGCCTGATTGATAAAGCTTGCGCACCGGCTCTTCCACGTTATTTCCGCCGCGTTGAAGAGAGGCAAAAGGAATTGCTTGACTATGAGCTTCCCCAATATGTCGAGGTCGTTCCTGAAACCTGGGACAGCGCCGGTTGCCCCCGTGAACTATCCCCTACATCAGAAACCATCCTACCAGGCATGTTCTTTGCCGGCGCGGCTCCTGGAGGTGTTGGCGGCATGACGCAGATCGCAGCACAGTCGGGTGGATGGATCGCTGCAAATGGAGCTGTAAAGCTGGCATCCAGCATTGATACACCGCCCGTTGCAGAAGGAGAGGTTAATAAAATCCTTGACAAAGCTTATAGCTATCTTGAGAGGGAGCCAAAAAATCCAATCAGGGCAAATAAGGTTATGAGAAGCATCCAGAATACATATTGGGACAGAGAAAATGGCCCGCTAAAGGATGAGGCGAAAATTAAAGCAGTCATTCAAGAGCTTACCCGTATCAAAGAGGAGGATATTCCCAGGATGTGGACGGCTGACAAGTCTTATCGCATGAATTGTGAATGGCGTGATTGCTTTGAAGCGGAGAATATGCTTTACTGCGCACTCGGAGCTTCCTATGCCGGATTGATCCGGAAAGAAACCCGTGGATTCCATATGCGTACGGATTATCCTAATCTTGATAATAACACTGGCTTAGATAATACGGTGGTAAAGCTGGAGGATAATGGCGAATGGAATGCAGACTTTGCTCCGAAATTTGACCAAATCGTTCCTAAATCAATTATGGCTCAAATGGTTCCGACAGACATCGGCCTTAATACATTTGCCCTCAATAATCAAGATGATAAGATGGCGATAGGAAAGGAGACAGAATAATGACAGATTCAATTATCGCAAGGGTATTCAGATATGATCCATCCAAAGACGACGCTCCTTATTATAAGGATTATGAAGTACCCTGGCAGGACGATCCCAGTGGATTTATGACTGGCTTACAGGTACTTCACTACATATATGAGAATATGGAACCGATTGTCTATGACTATAACTGCCGGGGCAGTATCTGTGGCAGGTGCTCCATGGTGATCGACGGCGAGCCGGGACTGGCATGCTATACTCCTCTTAAGCCGGGGGGTGCATACCTTTGAGCCTTTAGAGGGTCTTCCGATCATCAGAGATCTCATGATCGACCGTAAGCCTTACATGAAGAAGTTCGTTGAAACTGAAGTGGCTAAGAAGACCATCAACCCGGTTGAGAAATCTGGAGATATCGATTATGACCTTTACTGGAATACATTGGAACGTTTGAATAATTGCCGTGAGTGTATGCTTTGTTATGATGTGTGTGGGGCGCTGAAGCTTAACGACTGGGATTATATTGGGCCTGGGGCAATGGCGCAGGTTGCCTTCCGCCATCTTGACCCATATGACCAGGCTGACAGAGTAGAACAGGCAGTATTCTCAGGAATATGGAAATGCGTCATGTGTGGCAGCTGCGAAATTGTCTGTCCCTCGCAGATACCTCACGTCAAGCTTCTTGCAATGTTAAGAACAGAAGCGGAAAAGCGTAATATGAAGCCTGAGGGAAGTGACAACTATAATTTTTGGGAAAATTGATTTGATGAATGAAGGCCTACAACATTGATCGGGGAGCTAATCCTCATCAGATATTTTTTTATAGGAAAATGTGAAATAAATATCAAAGTCTGTTCCTGTTGTGGCTGCTAAAAAGAATATTTATCAAGTAGGAAAGGGTGAAACTTATGAACTCGGTCAAATTTAGCGAAAGCGTTATTCATAATGCGGAAAAGATAGTGAATGAATGTATGGGACTAGAGGATTCTTTTTGTACGAGCCGGTGTCCTATGAGTACGGACGCAAAAAGATATGTAAATCTGATTGCTGAGCAAAATTATGTTGAGGCAGTCAAAGTAATAAGGGAGAAGGTGTTTTTGCCTAACACCTTAGGCAGGATCTGTGCCCATCCCTGTGAAAGTGTCTGTAGAAGAGAAGCGGAATACGGTCAGCCAATTTCAATCGCAGCCCTGAAGCGTTTTGCAGCAGAAAAAGCAGATCATGAGTCCATTTGGGATTTGACAACTGGTGAAGATACCGGAAAGCATGTGGCTATTGTTGGTGCCGGACCTGCCGGGGCACAGGCAGCCATAGACTTAAGAAAAGCGGGTCATTCCGTGACAATTTATGAAAAGCTGGACATGGTTGGAGGGATGCTGCGTGTAGGTATTCCGGAATATAGACTGCCTGGTGATATCATAGATTATGAATACAGCTATTTGGATAAACTGGGCATTCATTTTAAAATGGGAGTAACAATCGGAAAAGATATTTCCCTGGAGGAATTAAGGGAGAAGTATGATGCTGTGTTGCTGGCACATGGAGCCCATAAGGGTAATATTGTTTCGATGCCGGGTAATAGTACAGACGGGGTATATCCCGCAACGGAGTACTTAAAAGAAATAAGCCTTACGGGAAAGTTTTCTGGAGCAGGCAAACGGATCATGATCATTGGTGGTGGAGATGTTGCCATGGACTGCGCCCGTTCGTCCTTGAGAATAGGAGCAGAGGAGGTTTATCAGTGCTCTTTAGAAACACTGGAAACTTTGCCGGCCTGCAAGGAAGAAACGGATCAAACGCTGGAAGAGGGCGTTATTTGTAATTTTGGTTGGGGGCCTGTGGAGATATTAGAAGATGATGGGGCAGTAGGAGCTATTAGGATTCAAAAAGTAAAATCAATTTTTGACGATAATGGTAAGTTTAACCCCAGCTATGAAGAAGAAACAAGGTTAATTGAAGTAGATACCGTAATTATGGCTACCGGACAGCTGGTGGAGGATATTACCGGCGGTTCTATTGCCCAAATTGGGGGTGGCAGATATCAAACAGATCCTGAAACACTTGCTACAAGCATAGAGAATGTCTTTGTTGCCGGGGATGCAGCCGGCGGAACAATCGTAGTGGAGGCTATGGCCCTGGGCAGAAAAGCTGCCATCAGTATGGATCGTTATTTAAATGAAAGAGATCTGAAAGAAGACAGGGATTTAAAGCATGAATGGGCCTATGAAACGAAATTAGAGATACCATTGCCGGAAGGAACCGAAGACAAACCCAGGCTGCATAACAACCTGAGGCCTGTCCGGGAGCGGATCAAGGACTTTAACCAGATAGATTTAGGATTTACCGAGGAACAGGCGGTAGAAGAGGCCTCCCGTTGTTTAAAATGCGAGTGTAAGCTATGCATGACGGAATGTATCATGATGAATGAGTTCGGAAGCTGTCCGAAGGAAATCCTGGAGCCTCTGGTGGAGGAAGGAAAGCTGGATACGCTGTTGGCCTACTCATGTAACGATTGTGATAACTGTACCATCGTATGTCCTCTGCAATTGCCTATGAAAAATACATTTATGGACTCACGGAAGGACTTTGTCACAGCCAATGACGGCGAATCGCCACTGAAAGGACATAGGGCAATTAAAATACACCAGACCCTTGGCTTCTCTGCGCTGTTTACAACTAAAGTTTGCGGAGGTAAAAAGTTTGAAGAAAAGTCACTTCCAAACTATTTATTAAGGCCTGTTCACTTTTTGGATAGGTCATCAAAAAATGAAAGGGACGGGTGTAATAATGGAAACAGTAATTGATAAAAACAAACACTATGGCTTCATGCCTGGCTGCAGCTTATCATCCTACAATCCAGAGGCTGTTATTAAGACTACGGCTTATTTAAACTCTGTATTTCCTGAATTTTCTACAGTGCTTAAGTGCTGTGGCAGACCAACAAAATCGGTTGGCCAATATGATCTTTTTAAAGAAAGGTTTGCTGATCTTCAGAAGGATATGGAGGATGTAAATATTCAAGAAATGATCCTCGCATGTCCAACCTGCAAAGCTACCTTTGATGGGGAAAGCAGGACAAAATCACATTCGTTATGGGAAATCTTACCCTTGATAGGTATTCCGAGTGAGCTAAGGGGAAAGGCTAAGGGTAGTGACATGGTGTTTACGGTCCATGACTCCTGCACCACACGGAATGAGACTGCGCTCCAAGACGGAATTCGGTGGATATTGACAGAGCTGGGTTATAAATATGTAGAATCCGGATATTCCAAAGGCAAAACAAGGTGCTGTGGCTTCGGAGGCATGGTGGATCCGGTGAATCCGGAGGTGGCTAAGAAGGTTATGCAGCGGCGTGTAGAAACCTTAGAAAATTATCCGGTGGTAGTTTATTGTGCAACTTGCAGGTCATCGATACTTCAAGCAGGGGCAAGATCCTGGCATATCTTGGATTTGATCTGGGGACCTGTCGTTTACGCAGATGATGAACCAACTCCAGATGTCTTAGAATCCCCGGATCATGTATGGCATAATCGCTATGAAACAAAGCATGGAATTCTTAAGCAGCTGAATGGATAATGCTGTTTGCCTGCCAGCCTTAATGTCATGTGGTTGCTGATATCATTAGTTTGCAGAGATTCCAACATTTTTCATGATTTTGGTGGTTGATATGTGATTCTTAAGTATTATAATAAAATAAGAAGTTCCAACATGTGTTTTGATTTGAAGGAGGAGAATCATGATTAAGCTGGCCGATATTTTCCAAAGTGGTATGACATTACAAAGACAAAAGCCGATCAGGTTTTGGGGAGAAAGTGATTCAGCTGAGGAGATTAAGATAAAAATAGATGGTCACCTTATCGCTTGTGAGGATATTCCTAAGGGATCCTTTGAATTTTTTCTTCCGGCACAGGAGGCAGCAGAGAATGTCAAGCTGGAGATAGGTAGCGTAGTGTTAGAGCGGGTAGATATTGGTGAAGTATGGATTGCCGGTGGGCAGAGCAATATGGAATTCTTCCTAAGATACGATGTGGAAGGAGATGCTGTGATTGCAAATGCAGACGATGACCACGTTAGATATTATGATGTAGCAAAATATGCTTTTGAGGGAGAGCGCGAGGAAGGCTTCAAGGATGATTCCAAGTGGGATAAATGGCTCACCCTCCAACCAGCTCATGCTTCTGAATTTTCAGCGGTAGGAACTTATTTTGCGATGGAATTACGAAAAGAATTAAGAGTACCTGTAGCCATCGTGGGTTGTAACTGGGGTGGGACGTCTGCTTCAGCGTGGATTGAAGAAGAATATTTAGCCGCTGATCAAGAGTTAAGCTCCTATCTGACGGATTATGAGGCACAGGAGACTAAGCTGGATCTGGAACAATATTATAGGATTAATAAGATAATACGGCAAGGAAAAGAAATGCCGGAGTCGAAAAAAATTATGGATTATTTAATGAGGAATTCCATCAATTCCATGGAAATGATTCAAGAGCTAGTCAGCGCATCAGGACAAACAACATCATCGCCGGAGCAAGATAAGCTTTATGCAGAAAATTATGCAGCGGTTGGCCCAAATAGTGAGAACCGTCCTTCCGGTCTGTATAAAATGATGTTAAGCCGGATATCAGGGTACACATCAAAGGGTGTAATTTGGTATCAGGGAGAAAATGATGCGGCGAAGGCTGGCCTATATACAAAGCTATTTTCCAAGATGATCGAATGCTGGCGCAGGGACTGGAAGGATGATCTGCCATTTCTATTTGTTCAATTGCCTCCATTTGGCCAGTGGATGAATTCCACAGGTGATCAATTTATCATTGTGCGTGAGCAGCAGGAGGCCGTAAGCAAAACGGTTAAGGATAGCTATATGATCTCCATCTCAGATGTTGGCGATGAATATGATATTCATCCAAAAAGAAAAAAACCGGTAGGGCACCGATTGGCTTTATGTGCAAGGAACAAAGTGTATGGGGAAGATATCCTAAGCGATGCGCCGGAAGCTAAGTCGATAAAGAAGAAGGGGCGGGTGGTAATTGTCTCGTTTTTGCATGGAGAGGGATTACATATGGAAGGGAATTCCCTGAATGCCATCCGGATTTCCGTTGATGATACGGAAGTCAATAATATCGGCTTAAGGATTGAGGGAGACCAGCTTATCATCACATCGGAACAATTTGAGCAGGCAAAGCAGGTAACGGTTGAATTTGCTAAGACCGGATATTATCAAGTTAATTTATATAACAAGGCTGATATTCCGGCAAAGCCATTTTTGATGCAATGGAAGGAGCAGTAAAAATATGGTCTGGGTGTAAACTCTTTGGACCACCGTAGGCGGGAAGAATTTCCCGCCATTATTATTACGCAACATTCTTCCCAATGTTGGCGAAACCCTAAGGCTAGGGATCTGGGGAGGAGATGGGGCTCTACAGCAGAGATATACCCATGTATGCGCATACGGTGCCTCATATGTTAATTGTAGAAAGATCAATAATCAAACCATCATAAATATTCGCTTTTACTTCATCCCTGAAGGTATATGACTTAGGGACAAGGTTTACTTCATCGAAGTAGTATACCAGAACAGACTTAGCCTGCGGATTCACAATCCAGTATTCTCTTACTCCTGTGGCCTTATATAAGCCCAGCTTTACAATATAATCATGACTAGAATTCCCAGGGGATACAATTTCAATGATCCAATCTGGCGCACCAGTACACCCTTTGTCTGTAAGCTTGCCAGTGTCGCATATAACGCTTATATCTGGTTCGACTATACTACTGCTATCTTCATTCAATTTAACAGCGAATGGAGCAGGGTAGACCTCACATGAGCCATCATTGGAACGAATGTAATCTCTGATTGTTCCCGCCAATTCCATTAGTATCTTTTGATGTATACGGCTTGGCGCCGCCTGATAATAAATCTGCCCGTCAATAAGTTCAGCTCGGACATCTTCCGGCAGGTTGTTGTAATCATCCTCGGTATATTTTCTTTCCTGTGGTAATGGCATTATAACACTTCCTTTCCTTTTCATTTGATAATGCTTCTTTCGTGTTATTCTCTGATGTCTTCCATACTAAGAACGATTTTCTGCTTATCATCAATACTGAATTCCAAGGAGCAACTTAGGAAATCAGCTATCTTGATCAGATCCTCAGCTGAAAAACTTCCGCGATTAAATTTATTTTGCAACGACTGCGGTGTTATTCCTAAGTATTGTGCAAGCTCTATATTTTTATTACCTTTGATGGATAGTAAAGCCTTTACTTTATCCGTTACTGACATATAATGTTCACTCCTTTTCGGATTTCATTATACATGAATGGTATGATGCTGTCAATACGAACATACTCAAAAAGGTTTATAAAATAATCAAAAAAATATCAGTGATATATTAAAAACGTGTATAATATACTCATTAAGTTTATGCTGAATCCGAAAAGCCCGATAAGCTTAGAAGTCAAAGACCATATACCTATGATGCAAGGTGCTGATAGCCAGGATGATTGTGAAAAAACACCAAAATATAATTGGATATTTTGTAGATAATAGCAATTGCCACAGAAGATATTATACAGTATTATTAAATTGTTAATGGTTGAAAGCGCTTTCAGAATAAGAAAACTTTACGGCCGAATTTTTTTGTTTAATGTTGAAAGCGCTTTCAAAAATGTCGGAAGAATTACCGACAAATATAATTAGGAGGATTCTATTTTATGAAAAGCAATGGAAAGAGTCAAAGCAACAAGTTTCAAAAAGCTACAACCTCAGAAATAATCCGCTATTCCTTTGGCGGATTGGGATCGAACATTCCCTTTATTCTAATGATGACTTATCTGAATTACTTTTATACGGATGTCATGGGAATTTCAGCCCTTGTTGTTTCAGGAGTAATGCTTGTTACCCGTATTTTTGATGCCGTTACCGATCCGCTGATGGGTATATTAGGAGATCGTACCCGTACCCGCTTGGGACGTTACCGTCCATGGATTATTATCGGTGCCCCGTTACTGGGTCTCTTTACCTTCTTAGTATTCTATGCACCGGAGCTAAGTGAAAGCGCTAAGATAATTTATGTATATGTTACATATATCCTTTACTCAACCTTTTCAGATTTTGCCAATATTCCTTATCATTCCCTTACGCCGGTTATATCGCAGGATCCCAATCAGCGTAATGTCATCGTCTCATTAAAGCAGGGAATGGGAATTATCGCCCAGCTAGTTATAACCAGCTTTGGTTTAAATATCGTTGAGGCCTGTGGAGGCGGACGGATTGGATGGGCTTGGTTTGGTGCTATGTGCGGTATTATCATTGCAATATCCTTTTATATTTGTGCTTCAAGTGCCAAGAGATATGATAATCTTTCCACATTACCTGAGGTGACGAAGGAAACTAAGGTCAAAATTTCCGACCAGCTTAAAATAATTTTTAAAAATCGTCCCCTAATATCCCTGTTGGTATCCTTCTTCTGTATTCTGCTTGGAGGTGCGGTTTCCGCAGCAGTGAATGTGTATTACTTTAAATACATTTTAAATAGAATGGATCTGGTTATGATAACCTCATTTATATCTATTATTGCTTCAGTAGTAGTTATATTTATCATGCCTCCATTGGCCAAACGATTTGGCAAGAAGCTGATTTATATTATATGTGATTTAATCAGTGTGCTTTCATTAATAGTTCTATGGTTTCAGCCGAATGCTACAGCCACAGTCCTTTGTGTCGCATTGGGGTGGACCAGCTTCTTCTCACGCTTCCCTTCAAATCTCGGCTGGTCCATGCTGCCGGAATGTGTAGACTATTCCGAGTGGAAATATGGTTTACGGGGAAATAGCACAATTACAGCTTCATTGACTTTTACAAACAAGCTTGGAACAGCCTTGGGAGGATTCCTGGCAAGCTTTATTATGGGATTAGCCGGGTTTATAGCCAATGTTGAACCGACCGCTGCGGTAAAGGATACTATTGTTTTCCTGCGTTTCGGATTACCGACAATTCTTACTGTAATATCTGCACTGGCGATTATTTTCTACAACATTGATAACAAGATGATACAGCAGATCCGCTCAGAGCTGAATGAGAGATCAGCCGCAGATAATGCCGCTGCAGCCAGCGAATAAAGGTGTTATAGGTAAAGAAAGAAGGAGTGGCCATTATGGGGAGAAAACCTAATATCATTATTATTAATCCTGATGAAATGCGGTGGGACACAATGGGACACATGGGAAATGAAGCGGCATATACCCCCCATCTGGATCGGTTTGCCAGGACGGAGGCAGTATCCTTTGAAAATGCGTATTGCCAAAATCCAGTCTGTGTGCCAAGCCGGTGCAGCTTCTCTACCGGGCTTTATCCCCATGTGAGGGGGCACCGTACGATGGCGCATTTACTGCATGAGGATGAAACCAGCCTGTTCCAGGAATTAAAGAATGCCGGATATTATGTGTGGATGAACAGCCGCAATGATCTGGTGGCAGGCCAGATAGAAGGCCTTGTGGAAAGCCATGCAGACGAAATCTATTATTATGACGTATCAAAGCCGGCCGAACTCATGTCTCCTGAAATGCTGGGAGGGATGTCCCACCAGAAGGAGGAAAAGTATCCTTATTCCCATTTCAAGGGTGTGAAGGAAATTGACAAGGACAAGGACATGCAGGATACCGGGGCGGCAATTGAACGGATTCTGCATCCTGTAGAGGATAAACCATTGTGTTTGTTTTTAGGGCTTGTGAACCCTCATCCACCTTATATGGTAGAACAGAAATATTATGATAAAATCCAGAAAAGCAAGATGAAACCCCGTGTAAAGCTGGAGGAAACAAAGGGGAAAAGCAAAATGATCGAAACGCTCCATCATTATGTGGGCATGGATGATTTTGCCGAAGAAGCCTGGCAGGAATTAAGGGCCATCTATTTGGCCCAGTGTGCTAAGGTGGATGATATCTTTGGGAAAATCTGCGATGCCTTAAAAGAAGCCGGGATCTATGATGACAGCGCAATCTTTGTGTTATCCGACCATGGGGATTTTGCAGGAGACTTCGGGCTGCCTGAGAAGGCACAGAATTCCTTTGAAGATTGCCTGACAAAGGTTCCTCTGTTAATCAAGCCTCCCAAGGATGAAAAGGTGGATCCCGGAAACGCGCAAAGCATTGTTGAGCTTGTGGATTTTTATGCAACAGCCATGGATTATGCTCAGGTAGAGCCAACTCATGACCATTTTGGGATCAGCCTGCGTAAGGTGATAGAAAACAGGGAGAATAAGGTACGGGATTATGCATTTTGCGAGGGAGGACGCCTTGCCCATGAATTCCAGTGCGATGAATGCCACTCGGAAGGACAGGGAGGCCATCCTAAGAAAGAGGGTGATTATTGGGCAAAGAAAATGGCCCAGTCCGACCCGGAAGCCCACGAAAAAGGAACCATGATATTTGATGGAAGATATAAATATGTGGAACGCCTTTCTGGAAGAAATGAGTTCTATGACCTGGAGGCTGACCCTGGAGAACGCTTCAATATTTATGAGGACAATAAGAATTCTGACATGGTACAATCACTAAAAACAGCTATGCTGAAATGGTATCAGGCAACCTGTGATATTGTACCCAGAACCTTTGACAGCCGTTTTGCAAAAGAGTATATCTGGGGAATTGCCAGGAGCTTCTGCCCACCCCAGCACGAGGAACTGGTCAAGGAGCAGATCAGAAAGGGAATGCCAATCGGGCAGGTAATCCCCTATGCGGTTGGGCTTCTTATGAAGGAAAACAAGAAAAAGTAAGGGGAATCCCTTGTCAGAGCAGATCATATGCAGTATTATTAATTAATCTAATACAAGAATTGAAATTGATCGAGGTGCAAATGAAATACACTATTTATGATGTCGCAAAAAGGGCGGGAGTATCTATTTCAACAGTTTCAAGAGTAATTAATAATTCTGCAGGTGTCAAAGAAAGTAAAGTGATGGCGATCAAGGAGGCAATGGAATACTATGATTACCATCCGAGCCAGTTTGGGCGTGGGCTTGCAATGCAGACCTCAGGCTTAATAGGTGTTTATTCGCCTTTCTTAGGGACAACAATGTTCAGTAACGGCTATATATTGGAATGCCTAAGAGGAATCGATAAGGCGATCTGTGGCAGTGGTGATTACAGCCTGGTGCTCATTAATGAAGTGGAGGCTTATTATAAGTATGATGATGGAAAGCCCCGGTTCTGGGATTATGTAAAGCAGAATAAAATCGACGGGTTAATTGTCGTTAGCCTTATTTCAGATACCAGGCTGGAGCTTTCTTTGGCAAACATTATCGAAGAGGGATTTCCCGTCGGCTACATCGGGCAGAAATTCCATGAATCGGGCCTCAATGTATACGCACAATATGAAACTTATATGTACAGCATGGCGGAAAAATATTATATGGCTGGACATAAGAAGGTCTTTGCATTAGTTGATAAGCATAAGTTTCAGACAATGCTTAGCGTTAAGGCTTCCATAGAAGAAAAATATGAGGGGCTGTCCCTTACACTATTTGTGTTAGAGAGAGCCAGCTTAACGGTAAAAGCATTAATGGGGATTTTAGAAGCTTATATCAAGCAGGAAAAATGCACAGGGATTATCTGTAGCGGTGCGGATGACGCAGCAAAAGCAATTAGCGCACTAAAAATGCTAAATCTGAATATTCCAGAGGATATCTCCCTCATGGCTGTTGAACATGCTGTGGGGGAGGGTGCCATGCTGTTCCCACAGATAAGCTGTTATTATGTGCCTGCGATGCAGATGGGTGAGGATATCGCAAAAAAAGTGATAAGTACATTGCAGGAGAAAGAGGTAAAGGAAAGATCGAAGAATATCCTGCCCAAATATCTGGACAGGGGCTCCGTAAAAATACTAGTTTAAATTAAGAATTGACAGATTTGAAAGCGTTTGCATAAATGAACTCAATTCAATGCTACAAGGAGGAATTAGTCATGAAAGCAATTATGGTTATGTATGATTCGTTAAATAGAGAGATGCTTGAAACCTACGGGTGTGATTGGACAATCACACCAAATTTTAAACGGCTGGCAGAAAAAAGTATACAGTTTGAAAACTGTTATGTGGGCAGTATGCCGTGCATGCCGGCCAGACGCGAGCTGCATACGGGGCGTATCAATTTCCTGCATAGGAGCTGGGGGCCCATGGAGCCCTTTGATGATTCCATGCCGGAGATTTTAAAAAAGAATGGAATCTATACTCATTTAGTAAGTGACCACCAGCATTATTGGGAGGATGGGGGAGCGACCTACCATACCAGGTACTCATCCTGGGAGATTACCAGAGGCCAGGAGGGGGATCCCTGGAAGGCGGATTTATCCTATCAATACGATAGGGACACAGTATTTATTAGAAAAAAGGATATGCTCGCATATCCGGCATATACGACAATGCTTGCCCAGGATGTGATTAACCGCAATCATATGGCTACGGAAGAGAAGACCTCACAGGCAGTAACCTTTGAAAATGGAATCGGTTTTATTGAAACGAACCATAAGGAAGACAACTGGTTTTTACAGATTGAAACCTTTGATCCCCACGAACCTTTTTACTCCTTGAAGCCGGATAAGGATTTATATCCCCATCATTTTGTGGGAGATGCGGAAGCTGACTGGCCTCCTTATGCACCTGCCATGGAGGAGGAAGAGACAGTACAGCATGTCAGGTATGAATACGCCGCATTGTTATCCAAGTGTGACAGATATCTGGGGAAAATACTTGATTTAATGGATAAGTACGATTTATGGAAGGATACGATGCTGATTGTTAACACCGACCATGGCTTCCTGCTGGGGGAGCATGGCTGGTGGGGAAAGACAACCATGCCGGTTTATAACGAAATTGCACATGTGCCCTTTTATCTTTATGATCCTAGGTTAAGTAAATTTGCAGGAAGTAAACGCCAGGCGCTTGTCCAAACCATCGATATAGCCCCTACATTACTTGAGTTTTTTGGACTTGACATACCAAAGGATATGGAAGGAAAGCCGCTTTACCAAGTTGCAGAAAGGGATGAACCGATTAGGGATTATGCGATTTTTGGGTATCATGGCAGCCAGGTAAATGTAACTGACGGCAGGTATGTATATATGCATTCAGCAGCTAATCCTGATATGCCCGTATATGAATATACATTAATGCCGACCCATATGAGGCAGATGTTCCAGCCATCTGAGCTGCAGGAATTGGAGCTGGCGGATCCCTTTACCTTTACAAAGGGATGCAAAGTGCTGAAAATAAAGGCGGCAAACAGGATGGGAGATACTACAGCATTTGGGACAAAGCTTTTTGATCTGGAAAATGACCCACACCAGGGCAAGGAAATTATAGATGATGAGGTAACAAAGCGAATGGTTAGCTATATTGGGGAATATATGAGAAAAAACGATGCGCCAAAGGAGCTTTATCCCAGGCTTGGAATTGAAGGGTAAGAAACCTAATGTAGTTTTGCAATAAAAAGGAGCTGTCAGCTTTAGTGGACAGCTCCTTTTTATGTAAGATTTAAGCTCACCTTATCCTTTTTCTATACTGGTACGGTGTCATATTCTCATGCTTTTTAAACTGCTTGGAAAAATAGGAAATCGTCTGAAAACCTGTTCGGATCGCAATCTCACTGATCGGCATGTCTGTCGACAGCAGTAATGATTTCGCTTCCCGAATGCGCTCCCTTGTGATATATTCTAAAAGTGAAACCCCCATATTTTTACGGAACATTGCAGACAGATAATCCGGGTGAAGGTGTACAACCTTAGTTAACTCCATCCTGTTTAATTCGCTATTCAGGTTGGAGCGGATATACTGTGTTAAGGTATCCATAACAGATGCTGATAATTTCTTTTCTGATATTAGCTGGACAGTTTTTTCAGAAGTCTCCTGAACCCATTGATAAAAGCTGTGAATAGAACAGCAGATATCATTTTCCGCTTTATTTGACTGCACCAGGAAGTCCTGTTGTGCCGATAAATCATGCCGGTCCAGTACACGATATATCACTTTGAGCAATTGATGATAAATGGAGTATAGCAGCTGTCTGTCAATATACTGATATGGAGCCGGGGCAGCAAGAAAACATTTAATATCATCGCTAATAACATTAGGATGATTCGTAAGCAAGGCATCCTGCCAACGTTCGTCTGAAAAGCTTGGAGTAGCCCGTGGAGTATATCGCTTTCCTAATTGAAAAATAGCATTTTGCGGAGAAAACCTCTCATGGGAATCCTTCTTTAGGGCTCGTATCCTTTGGTTTGCTTCCTGCATAGAGCATTTGGGTGCATAATACCCTTGAAAATTGGCGGGGATAATTGTACCGAGGGTGTTTACAAGGTTGATACACGCCTTACCAAAATCATCCAGGTCTATGTAAGAGCCTGATGGTAAAATGACAATAAAAGCAGTGTCCCAAATTAATACGGGAGGATTATGGAAGAGCTCCGCTATTACATTATGGATCGCATAGCTCCATGAATTATCCTGCCAGTCCTGCATTTTCCCGTGGGGGATTACTTGTAGCAGGAATAAATAGTACTGATCCCTTAACAAGGAGGTATCCAGGTGCCTGAATTCAAGCTCACGGTGTATGAGGGAATCAATTGCAGAAATATATCCTTGGAGAAGCCTGTCCCAGAAATTAGATAGCCTGTTATAATAGTCGTCATCCCAATATTTTCCCCGTATTTCTTTTTCCCGCTTGTCATAGCTTTCGGTTGCTTTGGTTACGGCTTTTCTTATAATTTCTGTCAGCTTGGAATACTCACAAGGCTTCAATACATAATCAAACATCTGGAGACGTACTGCGCTTGAAGCATAATTAAAGCTGGAGTAGGATGTCAAAAAGATACAGACGGGTTCATAGCCCTGGTTGCGGATCCATTCCATCAGTTCGATTCCGCTGCCACGGGGCATTTCAATATCGCAGAGTAAAATATCAACCCTCTGTTCCATAAATACCTTCTGCGCTTGTTGCATGCTATAAGCTTTATAAACATTTTGTATGGTTAACTCTGCCCAGGGTAGTGAAGCAGCAATTCCATCAACACTTAGGGCTTCGTCATCTACGATTAGAATATTCATGGCAAGCTCTCCTTTGTTTTATCGGCTTCCTGGTAAGGAATGCATATATCAATTTGTGCCCCTGCATTTTCCCTGTTGGAGAATTGCAAGGAAAAGTTATTTCCATACATGAGATGAAGGCGCTGGTAGGTATTCCTGGTTCCGATGTTGTGCCCGGTTGATTGGCTTAGCATTTTCTTATCCCTTAGCTGTGACAGTATTTCCGGCGCATACCCATTGCCGGTATCCCATATACAGAGGTGGAGCATTTTATTTTCATCCCTGTTTTCCGTATAAATATCGATATGGATTTCTGTAATCTCACCATTGACCACTTCATATTTAATAATATTTTCAACCTGGAACAGTAAAATCATCGGTAATATTACGACATTTGACAGGTGCTCCGGGATATTAAGAAAAAGTTCAATACAACCAGGGAAGCGTGCTTTGGAGAGGGCTACATAATTACGGACCTTATCAAGTTCCTCCTGCAGTAAAACCGTAGAGACATCAGCGAGGGCATAACGCAGATGATCCCCAAGAAAAACGGTCATGCCCTGTATTTCATCATTTTTTTTAGCGGCAGCCATATGATAGATCGCATTCAGGCAATTAATCAGGAAATGGGGAGCGATCTGATTTTTTAACGCCTGCATTTCCGTTTTTTGCTGGACCAGCTTTTCCTCATAAATGCTGATTTTCAAATTCTCGATACGCTCGACCATTTGATTAAAAGCGGAATTAACGTCGGCAAATTCATTACAGGCCTCCTCTTCCGGAAGCCGTATGGAAAAATCCCCATTGCGCAGGGAAGTCAGCGAATTTTGCAGCTTACTTAAGGGGCGGCCAAGGTAAATCCGGATTACTCTGATGGCGGCTAGGGCTATCCCAAGAAAAATAGTACTGATTATAAACACAAAGATATAGTTTGCCGCCAGACGCTGCGTAACCTCACTGTACCGTACGAGCAAATAAATCCCTCCCTCTTTTGTATATGGTGACGCTACCCCTACCACCCAATAATAGTGGTCAAGATATAAGGATTTTATCTTCTTGTCGGTATCCGGCAGGCTGATAATATAATCTGTTTTTTCTGAATTGATATCATAAATCTGATCCTTTTGATAGATATACAGAGCCGTTGGCTTGAGCGAGGGAGTATCCTCAATGCATGATAATATTTTGCCAAAATCAGTCCAGGCACCGATGTAGCTTTTTCCGATTTTGAGGACATGGACCAAGTAATAGTGGCCATCAAACTGAACCGGGTACCAATATCTGCTTACATATTGGTCAAGGGAACCGGTCTGATAGGCAGCACGGAATTGGCTCCGCAGGTTATGGGCGGCGGTCTCATCGGAAATACTTTTAAAAGCGTGGATAAATTGTTGGCTGCTTGTGGGAAAGATGAACAGTCCCTGAATCAGTGACATAGAAGTCAGAGTGCTGCTTAATTCGGTCTTTAGCTTATATAATGCCGTATAATAATTGCTGTCCTGGCGGTACATTTCAACGGTGGACAGATTTGCGGTCTTAAGTGAAAATGAAGCAAGATAGGAGCTGGTTTTGTTAAGGACGGTTGTAATCTGACGGTTTTCCTGAACAAGCATGTCATGCAGCTGGTTGTAGGTATTCTGCCGCATAACACTGATTGTATAACCATTATTAAGAAGCATAAGCAATAAAAGGGCACAATATATGATAATGCACACAGATGTTATTCTGTGTATTAAAGAATAGTTCTTACCTGTTAACTGCATGCTGCATGGCCTCCTTGAATTGCTGCAATGATTGCAAAGCTGTCTTATCCGTATTGCTACGAATACAGTATATAATTAATATGAAGCGTTGTAAAGGGAGGAGCAGCAGAGTGGAGCATGTTCTCAAAAACGTTCTATTTAACCTCAGAAATGTTATTTCTTTTATAGAGCCGGTTCTTTATAATGAAAATCAATCAGGAGGGATGGCCTCTTGATTGAAAGGAAATAAGAAAGGTGGAGGATTATGAGAAAGAGTATTGCGTTATTATTAAGTGTAGTTATGATGATCGTCGCACTTGCCGGCTGTGCTTCAAACAGTAAAGGCAATCAAAGCAACGACCAGGAACCCCAAGGCACTACTGGGGAGGAAAAAAAGGCTGATAAGGTTGAGAAGGTTGACAAGGTAGTAATGTCATTTCTGGCATTTGTTATCCCGTCAGAAGAGAATACGAGGGCGGTTGAGGAGGCCATCAATGCTATAACAAGGGATAGCATCGGGGTTGAAGTAGATATTAATATTATGGATCCGGCCTCTTATACACAGCAAATTCCCCTGATGCTGTCCGGCGGTGAGCACCTGGATCTGTTCAGCGGCCTTGGAATGAGCTTTTCCTCCATGGTTAACAATGGTTATGCATTGGATTTAGAACAAAATGACCTGATTCAGACGTATGGACAGGGCATCATAGATACGATGGGTGACTATCTTAACGGATGCAGGGTGAATGGCAGGCTTTATGGGATGCCCCAGAACAGGGATTATGCTGCGCCAAAGGGATATGCCATCGTCAATGAATATTTGGATAAGATCGGATATACCTATAACCCGAATGAAGTTAACAAAATTACAGAGGCAGAGCTTGATGACATTTTTGCACACCTGCATGAAGCATACCCGGATAAAACAGTTTTTGTAACCCAGCCGGCAGCAAGAACGAACATCCCCTGTGATTATCCTGGCGGGGATTGGTATGGCGTTTTGATGGATCCTGAGAATAGCCTGACCCTTACAAACCTGTTCGAGACGGAGGAATACTTTGAGCAGTGCAACCGGCTTTATAAATGGAACCAGCTAGGTTATATTTCACCGGATGCTTTGACAGATTCTGCTGGCAGTACGACCTTAATTCCCTCTGGAGCAGCAATGGCTTACGCCCTTGGCCTAAAGCCGGGCATTATACTGCAGGAGAGCACCTCAAATGGAAGGGCAATCTCAATTTTTTCGGTTGAGGGTCAGGAGGAGTATATTCTTCCCAGCGGCTCATTTGCAGATATGCCTTGGATGATCAATTCAAATACGGAGGTTCCGGAAGCTGCAATGAAGCTTATGAATGAGTTTTATACAAACCCGGTATTAGAGAATTTATTGTGCTATGGAATTGAAGATAAGGATTATGTAGTGGATCAAGACGGGTTCTTTACCTATCCGGAGGGAGAGGATGCCACTACGGTTTATCATCCAAATGTTCTGCCATTTATGCAAAACGAATTCATAGTAGGTGTTTGGAAGGGTGATGAGGCTGATGTCTGGGAGAAAACAAAGGCTTTTAACGACGGTGCCATCAAAAGTCTTGCAATGGGATTTTCCTTTGACAGCTCATCTGTCTCTTCCGAGCTTACCGCTTTAAATAATGTGTATGAAGAGTATAGGTACCAGGTGGAATATGGTTTCTTGGATCCGGCGACAGGGATTGCAGAAATGGTATCCAGAATGAAGAACGCAGGGTTAGACACTTATATTGCAGAGAAACAGAAACAGTTAGACCAGTGGGCTGCCGCAAACAATATCACAGCTAATTAAAGGCTAAATGCAAGAAAGGAGCCAAATCAATCATTTGGCTCCTTTCTTGTGAGCGTGATATAAATGAAAGGGACATTCTTATGAAAGATACGACATTTCAGACAGAAACAAACAAAAACAGCAGGCCAAAAAGAAAAACCTTTAAGCTGATAAAGAAATATATGCCTGTTTATATCATGATGCTGCCCGGGTTACTTTATTTGTTGTTGAACAACATTGTTCCATTACCGGGCATGATGGTTGCTTTTAAGAATTATAATGCAGGAAAAGGAATCTTTGGGAGTCCATGGGCCGGCTTACAGAATTTCAAATTTTTATTTGCAAATGATGCATGGTATATCACACGGAATACGATTCTCTACAATCTGGCCTTCCTTGTTGTTAATACAACTCTCAGTGTTGTAATAGCCATAATCTTAAGTGAATTGACAAGTAAACTAAAAAAGATTTACCAAAGTGCAATTTTACTGCCCTATCTTTTGTCTACGGTAATCCTGTCTTATTTGGTATATGCATTCTTGAGCACAGACCAGGGCTTAATCAATCAGGTGATACAGTGGTTCGGAGGAGAAAAAATTTCATTCTATTCTGAGAAAATATACTGGCCCTTCATTCTTGTATTTGTAAACGCCTGGAAAAGCGTGGGCTATAGCTGTATTATTTATCTTTCAACAGTCTTAGGCTTTGACCGGGCCTATTATGAGGCAGCAGCCATTGACGGAGCCAGCAAATGGCAGCAAATCGGGCATATCACCCTGCCTTTATTGAAAATAACAGTAATTATGATGACGCTGCTCAGCATCGGCAGGATCTTTAATTCTGATTTTGGGCTATTTTACCAGGTACCCAAGAATTCAGGCGCTTTATTCCCTGTTACCAATACAATTGATACTTATATATACCGGGGCTTACTGGAGAGCGGCAATATTGCAACCTCTGCTGCATCAGGGTTTTATCAATCGATTGTCGGCTTTATCCTGATCCTGGGGTCAAATCTGATTGTCCGCAGAAAAAGTAAGGAAAGCGCATTATTTTAGGGAGGAAATAGAAAATGAAGAAATCTCATAGTGAAAAAGCGTTTCGAATTTTTTCACATATTTTTTTGATTATATTATCAATTCTGGCAGTGGTCCCAATGATATTATTGCTGACATCTTCTTTTACAGACAATACAACCTTGATTAGAAATGGCTATTCCTTCTTCCCGGCAAAGTGGTCCATCGAAAACTACCGGTATATTTTAATCAATGGAAGCAAGATTTTTAAGGCTTATGGAGTGTCCATTACGCTCACTGCAGCCGGCACCTTGCTAGGTACTACGATGACAATGCTTTTAGGATACGGACTATCAAAAACTGACCTTCCGGGAAGAAAGGTTATCACCTTTCTATTGGTTTTTACCTTGCTGTTTAATGGGGGTCTGGTACCAACCTACATGGTTTATACAAATATCTTACATGTTAAGAATACATTTTTCGGGCTCTTATTGCCAAATCTGCTTATGAACGGCTTCAATGTAATGCTGGTAAAAAGCTATTTTTTCACCGGAGTGCCCAATGAAATATTGGAAGCGGCAGAAATAGACGGGGCAAATGAAGTTCTAAAGTTCACAAGGATAGCGCTGCCCATGGCAGTACCCATCATTGCAACGATCGCTTTATTTACGGGAATGGCATACTGGAATGATTGGAACAATGGTTATGTCTATATCTCAACCAAGACGGATTTGTTCAGCATTCAAAATCTGTTAAACCGTATGCAGCAAAACCTGCAATTCCTGCTGTCCAATAAAAGCCTGTCAGGGGCATCACAAGGGGCTGTGGATATTCCCTCAGAAGGGATCCGGATGGCGATTTCCGTAATAGGAATGATCCCTGTGCTTCTTGTATATCCATGGATCCAGCGCTTTTTTATCAAGGGAATTACACTGGGGGGCGTGAAGGGCTGAGCCCGCAATGTATGCGGGGGGTTATAATATTGATTGAGAAAGGAAGAAGATACAGATGAGCCGTGATGAAATAAAGGATATGACAGGTAAGATGACGTTAGAGGAAAAAGCCTCCTTTTGTGTGGGACAGGGCTTTTGGCATTTGCAGGGGCTGGAGCGCCTGGGCATTCCCAGGGTTATGGTGACGGATGGCCCCCATGGACTTAGGAAGCAGGAGCAGGCAGCTGACCACCTTGGATTGAATGAAAGCAAAACTGCGATATGCTATCCGGCAGGATGCGCACTGGCATCAGGCTTTGACCCCAAATTATCTGAGTATATGGGAAGTGCATATGGCCGTGAAGCACAGGCCGAGGGAATCAGCACTGTGCTGGGGCCGGCAATGAACATTAAGCGCTCACCTCTTTGTGGCAGGAATTTTGAATATTATTCAGAGGATCCCCTGTTGAGTGGCAAGCTTGCTGTCGGCATGATTCAGGGCCTGCAGAGCCAGGGTGTAGGAGCATGCCCAAAACACTTTTTGGCGAATAACCAGGAACGGTTCCGTTTTACAAGCAATTCCGTGGTGGATGAACGCACCATGCGTGAAATCTATCTTGCAAATTTTGAATATGCCGTAACCGAAGGAAAGCCATGGACAATCATGGGTTCCTATAACCGGGTGAACGGGGTCTACGCCTGCGAGAACCAGACTTACCTAACGGATATACTAAGGGGGGAATGGGGATTTGACGGTTACACGATGACGGACTGGGGCGCATGTAATGATCCTGGGGATGGGCTGAGAGCCGGAATGGATCTTGTGATGCCTGGCCCGTCAGAAGCTTATGTCAAGAGAATCCTTGAGCAGATAAAAGAGGGCAGGCTGGAGGAAGAGGTAATTGACCGGGCTCTGGAGCGTATTCTGAATATTATATTCAGGTATCAGGAAGGGCGCAATCAGGATGTAGCTTATAGTTTTGAAGAAGGACACCAGGTCACTAGAAAAATAGCACGTGAATGTGCTGTCTTATTAAAAAATGAAGACGGGATTTTGCCATTACATAATGATGAAAAAATACTGGTTATTGGTAACTATGCAAAAAGTCCAAGATTCCAGGGAGGCGGCAGCTCCCACATCAAGCCTTATAAAGTATCCGGGGCCTGGGAGGTTATGAAGGAGAAGGAAAATGTCTCCTTTATGGAGGAACCGGACGGAAAGGAAGCAGCATTAAATAAGATAACAGCAGCTGCGGCAAAGGCAGATAAGGTCGTTATTTTTACAGGTGTTCCGGAGGCAGATGAATCGGAGGGCGTTGACAGAAAGACATTAAATCTTCCGAAGGATCAGGAGGCTTTGATTCTGGAAATTGCAAAAATACAGCAAAACATAATCATAGTTCTCCATAACGGTTCTGCAGTGGCAATGCCATGGATCAATAATGTAAAGGCTGTTTTAGAGGTATATCTGGGAGGAGAAGCGGTGGGGCTTGCCACGGCGGACCTGCTATACGGAGAGGCGAACCCTTGCGGCAGGCTTGCTGAAACCTTCCCGTTAAGAATCGAGGATACACCTACTTATCCATACTATGATGTAGAAAATGATGACGTCCTTTACCGGGAAGGGGTATTGGTTGGCTATAGATACTATGAGACAATGAAAAAACCGGTACTTTTCCCATTTGGATATGGACTTTCTTATACGAAATTTTCATACTCAGACCTTACCCTTGATAAAGATGAGATGGACGATACGGAGGCAGTAGCCGTTAAGGTTACTGTTACAAATACGGGGAAGTTTGAAGGCAAAGAGGTAATACAGCTTTATGTATCGGGAAAGACCCAGGGGATCATCCGGCCTGAACGGGAACTCCGTGCCTTTGATAAAATAAATTTGGCTCCGGGAGAGTCAAAAGAAGTTGTATTCAAGCTGGATAAACGCGCCTTTGCCTATTGGAATACGACATTCCATGAATGGCATGTCTCGACAGGAGATTATCAAATTCAGATTGGCGCATCCGCCTCAGATATTTTGTTAGAGAAAAGGATCCATGTAAGGTCGACTTCCAGGAAAAGGCCGCGCTTCAGCGTGCATACTCCGATGGGGCAAATGATGGGATATCCGGAAGCGGCAGCCATTATACAGGATTGCTTCAAAACGCTGTTCGGCGGCAATGAGGCGGAGGCTGACGGGCAAAAAAAAGAAGGGGCTATGACTCCGGACGTAATGTCTTCCTTTATGGATGAGATACCGCTCCGTTCTTTATTATCTTTTAATAAGGATATGAAGATGGAAGAATTGGTGGCGGTAATAGATAAAATAAACGGGATACCAGGAGGGACATATCATTGAATCCATACGCATCAGAAGAAGCCAGGATTAAGCTGGCAAATAAAATAGCAGGTGAATCTGCCGTGCTGTTAAAAAATGAAGCACAGTGCCTGCCCATCAAAGGAGGAAGGGTCGCCTTTTTTGGGAGGGCATGCTATAAACCGAATCTTGGCGGCATGGGCTCTGGCGCATCCACTAAGGAGCTTAAACTTCCAACCATCACCCAGGAATGCGAGAAGCAGGGTATCTTTCCAGCCTCGGAGCTACACAGCTTCTACCAATCGACCATGGAGAAGGAAGAAGACGGTGGGATGTTCAAGGAATTGATGGATTTGGCAGCTTCTGGGGTGGATTTGGTGGCGAGCGGCGCCATTTACGAGATCTTTGGCCGGTACCATGCACAGGTGGAGGAGTTAAGGGTATCCGACGAATTGATGCTTAAAGCAAGGGCCGAGACAGATACTGCATTGATCGTTCTGGGAAGGAATACCGGAGGTGAGGAATGCGACCGCAGAATTAAAAATGATTATGAGCTGCTGCCCGGTGAAACCGAGCTGCTTGATTCTGTCTGCAAATCCTTTCAAAAGGTAGTCCTGCTGCTAAATATCAATGGTGTCATAGATGTTTCATGGATTTTTAAATACCCTAATATCCTGGCAGTCCTTTTTATGGGAACGCCTGGTGAGCAAGGGCCGGCAGCGGTGGCAAAGCTTCTGGCAGGAAGGGCAACCCCTTCCGGGAAGCTGGCATTCACCATCGCAGGGTCATATGGAGCCTATCCGACGGCACATAATTTTAGCTACGATAAGGATCAGCCTGACAGCATCCTGGAATATAAGCATTATGGCCTGGATGCAGCTGCAAATGGAAGCCTTGGCTTTGCGAAGAGCCCTGTGACGTTGTATAGCGAAGGGCTGTATATGGGATACCGTTATTTTGATTCCTTTGGCAAGGACGTAATTTATCCCTTTGGATATGGGCTCTCTTATGCTGAATTCTCAGTTTCGGATCTTAAGCTGGAAAAGCAGGAGGGAAGTATCTCAGTTTCAGCCGTCATAACGAATCTTTCAAGGGAATATTGTGGAAAAGAGACACTGCAGATCTATGTATCCGCACCCCGGGGAGCCTTGGAGAAGCCGTATCAGTCCTACCTTGGCTGTGAAAAAACCGGCTTGCTGGCACCAGGAGAGAAGGAGCGGGTTACAGTTTCATTTTCCGCCTCAGACATGGCTTCCTATGATGAGGAGCAGGCTGCGTGGATTCTTGAGCCGGGAACATATTATATCCGCGCAGGTGTAAGCTCTAGAAATACGCATATTGCAGGCGGCCTGGCAGTGGAGGAAACCATTCTTTGTGAACAGCTGAGCAATGCGCTCTCCATCCATGAGGCAAACCGCGGCAAGATTGATTTTCTTACTACGAAGGGCTGCTCACCAATTACCTATAGCAAAGAGCAGGAGGAGATGGAGCGTGCTATTTGTATCCAGCTAACCAATTCAGACATCAGGACCAATGCAGTGTCTCCGGTGGTTAAGACGCAGCCGGCAGAGCCGGTAAAAAGCAAGCTGGCTGATGTGAAGAATGGGGTAGTGACCATGGATCAATTCCTTTCACAGATGTCGATTGAAGAGCTGGCGGTTCTGGCCAATGGATACGGGTCAGGGTTACCCTTTGGCGGTATGGGATCAGAGGCGGTAGCCACCATTCAGTATGAGGATGGTACTGATATAGCCATGAAAACCCACAAGACCGGAATGATGGGCTATGTATCGCCTGCACTGCTTAAATATGGCATTCCATCCGCATGCTATAAGGATGGCCCAGCCAGCGTGGGACTGACTGCTTGGCCAACGGGAATGACTATGGCTTGCAGCTTTAACAAGGATTTATTCTATGCCTTTGGCGCTGCCACAGCCTATGAGGCTGAGCAGCTAGAGGTAGATAGCTGGCTTGCTCCAGCCATTAATCTGCACCGTAATCCTCTTGGCGGCAGAAATTATGAATATTTCTCAGAAGACCCGGTTGTAACGGGAATCTGCGGACTATATATCTGCAAGGGGGTGGCGGAAAATTCATCAGTAACGGCATGCCCGAAGCATTTTGCTATTAATGAACAGGAAACCTACCGCAGGGGATCCTCCCGTCTATCCATAGATGCGGCAGATTCTATCGTATCAGAGCGTACAGCGAGGGAATTGTACCTAAAGCCCTTTGAGATCATCGTTAAAAATTGCCCGATTACTACGATTATGACATCCTTCAATAAGATCAACGGTACCTTAGCTGGCGGCAATCATGACCTCTGTACAAAAATACTGCGGGATGAGTGGGGATTTAAAGGCGTGGTTGTTACTGACTGGGGCGATATGGACATTGCAGTGGATGGTGCTGATGCGGTTGCGGCAGGTAATGATGTAATCATGCCGGGAGGCCCTCCGGTTATCAAACAGGTTCTTCAAGGCTACAGAGAGGGGCGGGTAAGCAAGGAGCAGTTGATGGAGGCAGCAGCACATCTTCTTTACTTCGTTATGAATTCGCCGTCCTATGAAAAATGGATAGAAGGAATACAGGTTTAGTTGAAAATATATAAAAAATAATGGATTTTTTATATATTGCATCCAGTTAAACAAATATAATATGAAAGAGGAAATCTGCTCCCAAATGCTTGGAGCAGTGGGGATCATGAGGGAGGAAGCAAATGCGTACAAAATTAACAGATAAAAAATCCATTAAAAATGTAATAAAGGAACTTACCCTAGATGAAAAGCTGAACCTGGTAGGAGAATATACAGCATGCCATACGATGGCAATTGAGGATATGGACATCCCCTCGATCTATTTGCTCGATGGAGCGACCGGAGTTAACGGTGCACAGATGGTCTTGGATTTCATTTCTACAATGCAAAAGCAGGGACGCCAGGATATCCAACAGAAAATATATACTCAGTATAGGGAGCTCTCCAAATTAAATTATGGGGACTTAGAGGAAGCAAAAGAGAGATACAGGGAGGATGCTGACATATTAAGCCTGATTGCGAGTATTGAACGGTTCAGGCCGAAGGGAAAGCAGTTCATGAGCTTCCCCTCCGGTATCAATATAGGAGCTGCCTTTGACCCGGAGCAGGCTGAGACGGTAGGAACCGCCATAGGATGGGAGCTCCGCTCCTCAGGAGTGGATCTTTGTATGGGACCGAATGTGGATATCTCCAGGGATCCCCTCGGCGGCAGAGGCTATGAGATGTACGGGGAGGATCCGCAGCTGGTAGGCGAGGTATCAGCAGCGGTAGTAAAGGGGATACAAAGAACCGGTACCGGCGCATGTGCGAAGCATTACCTTGCAAATAACCAGGAGACCAATCGAAATACAAAGGATACCCATGTATCTGAGCGTGTTCTGCGGGAGCTTTATGCCAGGGGCTTCATTTCTGCGATCAAAGAAGGGAATGTAAAGTCCGTTATGACTGCCTACAATGCCATTAATGGTGAATTTACATCCTTTAGCAAAAAGCTTATGACAGACTGGCTTAGAGGGGAGTTTGGCTTTGAAGGCCTTGTAGTCTGTGACTGGGGCGCGGTGAAGGAAAATAAGGAAAAGTCCTTAGATGCAGGGATGGATTTGATCCTTTGCGGGCCAAACGATATGAGCGGGGTAAAGGCGGCAATTGAAGCTGGCAGCTTTTCCGAAGAGGTATTGGATTGCCGTGTGGAGAAGCTGTTGGAGACCATTGTCTGGCTCAGAGAGGAGCAGGAGAAAACCCCGCTCCGTTATGATCTGGATGAGCTAAAGCAGACGGCCTATGAGACAATAGTAGAAGGCTCTGTTCTCTTGAAAAATGAAAATCAGGTTTTGCCATTGTCAAGGGACGAAAAGGTAACCTTTTACGGAAGGCGCAGTAAGGAGTTTATGGAATGCGGCACTGGATCTACTGCTGTAGAAACAGGGCTGCATAGCAATGTGTTTGATGAATACCAAAAGCTGTCATCCTCTGTGACCTATGAAACCATGGAGGGTGCAGATGTGGTGGTGTATACCGTAACGGCACCTGCTGGGGAAAATATTGACCGCAGGGAGATGGACATTGAGAAAGAGGACAGGCTACGCCTGACTGAGGTTCTAAAGGAGGCAAAGGCTGCAGGGCGAAAGACGGTAGTACTCCTAAATGTGGCAGGCCCTATCGATATGAGGAGCTGGATTGATTATGCGGACAGCGTGCTCTCGATTTTTATCCCGGGCTGCATGGGCGGTGTTGCAGCAGCCAAGCTCCTCTGCGGAGAAGCAAGCCCGGGGGGAAGGCTTCCGGTAACCTTTCCCCTCCGTATTGAGGATACACCGTCCTATCCGAACTTCCCGGGAGAGCATAATGATGTCTATTACGGCGAGGGCCTGTTCGTGGGATATAAAAATTATGAAAAGCGTAAGCTCGGTGTTATGTATCCCTTTGGCTATGGCTTAAGCTATACAGAATTTGAAGAGGAGCTTTTGCAGGATAGCTACCGCCTGGATGTCAGGGTGGCGGAGGCCTTCCAGGTTCCGGTACGGGTGAAAAATAAGGGTTCCAGGACGGGCAGCCAGGTGATCCAGGTGTACTCAACCGAGGTAAAGCCCCATGTACTGCGTCCGGCTAAGGAGCTGGCAGGATTTGCAAAGGTCACCCTTTCACCGGGAGAAGAAAAAGAGGTTCAGGTCACCATCAAGAAAGATGCCCTGGCTTATTATGACATTGAGAAAAAGGCCTGGATCCAGCCGGTAGGAGAACATAAGCTTTCCATCGGTACCTCTTCAGCGCATATTTTTGCAGAGGCTCCTTTAACGGTGGAAGGGGAAAATGCCTATAAGCTGGGCGGTGAAAGCCTTATGATAGAAATCTTCCGAAGTCCTGAAGCGCTTGCCGTAATCGATAAATATACGAACAACATGATGAGTTCGGCCGGGGAAGAGGCTATGGCTATGATGGCTTATAACACGCTCTCAGACTTCCTTGGCATGACATTGATTTCCCGGATGGCGGATGCAGTTAAGCTAAATGAGATGCTGCAGGCATTATATGCAGAATTAGGAACACTGTAGGAGAAATCAGCAAGGGTTAAAAGGATACTGGTCGATAATGAATGAGGAAAGAGGTAACCAAATGAAACAATATCAGATGATGGAATTAAGCTTCCATGCCGGGGAGCCGGTGGGTTCCCAGGCTTTAGTTGACCTTAATGCGGTATTTACAAAGGATGGTGTGAGCATCTCTGTACCGGGCTTTTATGCCGGGGGTGGTGTCTATAAGGTGCGGTTTTATCCAAGGGAAGCCGGACTGTACCAATGGAAGGTGAGTGGAATCATAGAGGCATCAGGGGAGGAGCTGTGTGAAGCCTCAAGGGATGGCCATGGAATGGTAAAAGCAAATGGGACACATTTTCAGCACGAGGATGGAACCATGTATTTACCCTTTGGAACCACTGTTTATGCGCTCCTCCATCAGGAAAAAGCCCTCACCGATGAGACGATGGGAACCTTAAGCAGGTCTCCCTTCAATAAAGTGCGTTTCTGTGTTTTTCCAAAGCATTTTGATTACAATCATAACGACCCGGAATATTTTGCATTTGAAAAGACAGAGGGTAAGTTCGACGTGCACCGCCCATGCTTTGTGTTTTGGGATGCGATGGAGCAAAGGCTGGCCGAGCTGGGAAAGATGGGAATCGAGGCAGACCTGATCCTTTTTCATCCCTATGATAAATGGGGCTTTGCCACCCTTCCCCGGGAAGACTGCCTGGTATACTTAGATTATGCGACAAGGCGTTTATCGGCCTTCCCCAATCTCTGGTGGAGCCTCGCCAATGAATATGACCTGTTGGATAAATCCATGGACTGCTGGAAAGAATTTGCGAGATATATTGCTGCCCATGATCCCTATGGACATCTCTTAAGCAACCATAATTTTATACGGTTCTGGGATTTTGCCAATCCAGAAACAACCCATGTCTGCATTCAGGACAAGAATGTGGAGGAAGTGAAGAAATGGACAAAGAAGTACAATAAACCGGTTATCTATGATGAATGTGGTTACGAGGGAAATACCGCACAGTCCTGGGGAAACCTTTCGGCCTTTGAGATGGTAAACCGTTTTTGGACTGCCTGTGTCTGTGGAGGATACTGTACCCATGGGGAAACCTTTGTAAATGAGGAAGAAATTTTATGGTGGAGCAAGGGTGGCACCTTAAAGGGAGAAAGTCCGGCAAGGATAGGCTTTTTAAAAGAATTACTGTACTCATTCCCTGGGCCGGTCACTTACTTAGACGACGGAAAAAGCCCGGATCCTGAGATGATGGAGCAAATGAAGGGGCAGGAGATACCGGGAGTTACGGATAACCCCATGTTCCAGGCGATTGCAAGATTGCCGAAGGAGGACCTGGAGAGGCTGGTTGCATCCTTCCGGAATATCAGCGGGCATTATGGGGATGAAATATTTATTAAATATTTTGAACGCATGTGTGCCGGAAAAGGAACCATGGAGCTTCCCGATACGGGAAAGTATAAAATAGAGGTGATTGACGTTTGGGAGATGACAAGAAAAACAGCCCTTGAGGGCGTGAATGGAACGGTTGAGGTGGAGCTTCCCGGAAAAGAGGGAATTGCACTTCTTGCAGTGCGCATGTAAGAAACAGAAAGGAAGCCCCCTAGGTGGACTTGCTGCTTGCCAATCAGTCAGGTGAATCCAGGGCAGTGTCTGAAAAGGTAGCGGGAATCGTAATGGTGTTGACGGCACCATTACGATTTTTGAATTCCCAGCTGGCATTGTCGCCAAAAAGGAAACGCAGGCGCTGGGTGATGTTGTGGATACCGATATGGGAACCGTCCTCACGGAGGATTTTTTTCCCGGCGTTCAGTTTTTCAAGGATATCCTCTGAAAACCCGGATCCGCTGTCGGAAATCTCAATCCTGGCATAGGGGAAGTACTCTTTTTCAAAGGCAGTAATCCGTATGTCGATCCTCAAAATGGAATCCAGGGAAAGCCCGTATTTCATGGAATTTTCCACCAGGCCCTGGATCAGCACGGGAGGAATCAGCATATCGCTGATTGTGGGATCCACCTCCAGGGAATAGATAAACTGATCCTGGTAGCGGACAGACTGGATGTCTAAGTAGGCCTTCACATGATTGATCTCAGCATGTAGCGGAACCAGGTGCTCATCCACGTGTACCATATAGCGGAAAAAGTCGATGGAGTGCTGGATCAGCTTGCGGGCAAGGGGGATCTGGCTGGTTCCCATAAGGTTGTATACCATATTCAGGGAGTTAATCAGGAAGTGGGGCTTGATCTGCAGCTGAAGATTGCGCAGCTGAGCCTTTTGGACATTCAACTGCTGCTCGTAAATATTGATCTTCAGATTTTGGATTTCCCCAATCATCTGGTTGAAGGTAGAGCTCACCAGGGCGAGCTCCACCGATGCATGCTCAGGGGGCATCCGGTAATCCAGGTTACCATCCTCAATATGGTGCATGGCTGCTACCAGGCGGATGAGGGGATCTGTCACAATGTGTTTTACCAATACAAGTAAGACGATCACCAGCAGAAACAACAGGGTGGAAATCAGCCAGGAATATTGCTGCATCAGGGGCAGGATCTTTGTAATTTCATTGCGGGAGAAATGTTCCATCATAAGCAGGTCGGCACTTTCGGAGCGGACAGCAATGCTCTGGATGCCTTCCGGGAGTGAGAGCAGATAGGAGGCCTCATCCGCGGGAGGGATGATTGCCAAATGACTTCCGGGGACATCGCTGGGCTCAAATTCAGATATCAGGTTATCCAGGCTTATGTAAGCGCCGGTGTAGATACCATCCTTCCCAACGATCAGGAACAAATAGTCCTTATTGCGGAAGTGGCGGAACTGCCAGGAAAAATTCGTGCCCTCCGAAATGGCCTGTTCTTTGATAAAAGCTTTTAAATCATCTCCCGGTGTGATCGGATGTAAGGGGTTCACACAGTTATAAAAGGTCACATACCCACTTTTCTCCTCCACCCAGAGGAAATATCCATCAAGAAAATTATTGGTGAGCATACGGTCATCCATATCGTTTTTAACGCGCATAGTCGCCAGCTTAACGGCAGATTCACTTCCACTGAGCGCGATAATTTGTGGGTCGTTTTCGTAGAGGGCGAGGTTGGCAAGATAAGAGGAAGCCGAATTCAGCTGGCTGTCCAGCTGGACAGTGTATATCTGAAGCATGTTGCGGTGGGTGCTGTCAACCTGTGACAGCAGCACGTTGTGGGATTGCTGGTTATTATAAATTAGCAACGCTACCATTGGAACGACACAGAGGCAGATTGATAAAAGCAGCTTGAAGCTGATGGAATTGGGAATATAGCGCAAATGATTATTTTTCATAGAAACCTCTTTTCAAAAAGCGTTTTTCTAGTTAGTTTAGTCAATTATAGAAAGTAAAGTTGATCCTGTCAATGTATAGTTGTAGGTTGTCGAAAAAGTGAAAGGCACGGGTATAGATATGAATCTTTTGATCGTAGATGATGAAATCAGTGCAATAGAAGCAGTGCAGTTGGGAGTAAACTGGGACAGGCTTCCCTATGAAAACAGATATGTGGCCCAAAGTATGCCGGAGGCAATTGCCCAGATCGGGCAGCATTCGGTTGATGTGCTCCTATGCGATATTGAGATGCCCCAGGGCACCGGCCTGGATCTGTTAAAATGGATTAATGAGAACAAGCCGGGGATTTGTTGCATCTTTATGACCTGCCATGCAGACTTTACTTTTGCGCAGAAGGCACTCAGCCTGGGAAGCCTGGAATACATCCTAAAGCCTCTGGACATGGAACATCTGGAGGAAGTGCTCCGCCGCGGGGCGGAGAAGGTGAAGGCGGACAGACAGAGGAATCAGGCCAGCAGCTATCTGGAAAGCGGAAAGAGAGCGTTGGAAAAGCAGTTCTGGCATGCACTCTTTCTGGGTGAGGTCTCTGTTGAGAAACAGGGTATTAATATGTATTTAAAACGCGCGCAGCTTGATATATCCCTGGATGGGAAATTTCTCTCAATGCTTGTCAGTCCCGGGCAGTTCTCCGAGATTCTTGGGAGCAGCGACCGGAAGCTTTTTGGTTTTGCGCTTCGCAATGTGGCGGAGGAAATTCTGCAGGAGCTGCCTCTGCACCATGAGCTGATGCCGCTGTCCGAGGAAAAGCTTTTGGTGGTAGTGACTCTGCAAAGCAGCGAAGAGGAGGAAATTCTGGGGAAGCTCTTGCCGGAATGCGGCAGAAGGCTGATTGAGGCTTCGGACCGTTTCCTGAACATGCCTATCTGTTGCTTGGCGGGCGAGGTAGTGAGCCTGTATGAGATTCCGGAGCAGATGGAACGCCTGATGGTGGCAGACATTAATAATGTCTTTTTTTATAAGGAATTTTTATATGCAGAGCGGTCAATGCCACTTGCGGAAACCTTTCTTTATGAAGAGTTTATTACGGACCGTTTTTTGAAGTACCAGGGTGATTACGCAAAAATCATCGGGGAGATTCGCCAGACATTGGCAGAATACCGCAGGCAGCTTAAGCTGGACGAGGATTTCCTGAAGCAGTTTTATATGGGTATCTATTATATGCTGAAGGGTTTTGCCGACAACCATGGGATTTTTTTAAGCAATGTGATCAACCTGAAAAAGAACCGCAGCCTTTTGGTCAAGACAGGAGATTCCCCGGAGGATTTGCTTGCATGGCTCGATTACATTCTGGAAATCATTCAGGCATATGAATGGGATGAGGCAGGGCCTCCCCACACCATAGAACAGGTTAAGGGCTATGTGGAGAAGCATCTGGGGGATGAATTGCATGTGGAGAAGCTTGCGGAGCAGGTACATCTGAATGCCGATTACCTGAACAGAATCTTTAAAAAGGAGACAGGGATCTCCATAAGCCGTTACGTGATACAGCGGAAGATGGAGCGGGCAAAATGGCTGCTCCACCACACGGACTGGACTCTTGTGGAGGTGGCGGCAGCAGTGGGATACTACAATTATTCCAGCTTTACACGCAGCTTTACAAAGACGACCGGAATGACACCCCAGAAGTGGAAATCAAAGCAGCCATGAAGGGGAGAGGGCTGTGGGCCTTAAGAAGTCGGGAAATGCAAAAGAAAGGTCGGCAAATGTGTACCGGGTTTAAAAAAATCTGGTATATAATAAACCTGCAAGCAGTTCTGAGGAAAAAAAGAAGGAGGAAAAGAGGATATGAAAAAGCTAATTAGCGTATTATTATGCCTGGCGATGCTCATGTCTTTGGTAGCATGTGACAACAAAAAAACACCTGCACCAGACAATGCACAGAGTGGGGATGCATCTCAGGAAGCAGGGGAGCCGACCGGCGGTGAGGAACAGAGCGGCAGCGAGACTGAGGCGTCAGCCATTGATTTCGATGAGGATCCCTACACCCTGAATGTGTGCTATGCAGTTCTCGGTGAGGCACAGCCTGACCTGGCGATGATTGAGGAAAAGCTGAACGAGATCACCCTGAAGGAGATTAACTGTAAGGTGAAGCTGGAGGCAGTCAGCCTGTTCAGCCTGGCTAACATCTATGCCCTGAAGGCATCCAGCCAGGAGAAGATGGATCTGATGATCCTGTTCCCCGGCAGCAGCTATCTGGCTGAGTTTGCCAACAACAATATGCTGATGCCCATTGAAGATTATGTGGATCAGTGGGGCAGCGATATTAAGGAAGTGCTGGGTGATATGATAAGCGCGGGAGAATATGATGGACATACCTACGCAATCGCACAGAACAGAAACCTTCGAAAGAATGAGAATGGTTTTAACATTTCAAAGCAGTATTGTGATAAATATAATATTGATCCTAACAGCATCAAGACGCTGGAGGATTTGGAAGCTGTCTTTGATATGATGAAAGAAAAGGAGCCCAATGTAATCAGTGTTATGCCTGAGACCACCGGCGGCGGAATCGCTGGCACGCTGGCGGATTACTATGACTCGCTTGGTACCCGTGGTGTAGCGCTGGAGGAACAGGCAGACGGAAAACTTAAGGTGATTCCCATTACCCAACAGAAATCTGTGATTGCCGCTTGTGCGAAGGTGAGAGAGTGGTACGAGAAGGGTTATATTTCAAAGGATGTACTGACGGATCAGGATGGTGGTGCAGCGGGACTGCAGACCGGCAAGTGCCTGGCATCAGCAGCGAATTCTCTTCAGCCGGCATCCGGTGACCGGTGGAGCTATGCGGTCAGAATTCATGACGAACGTCCTCTTCTGTCTACTTCAGATGACCAGCTGATCCTCTGGGGCGTTGCTTCTTCTTGTGCGCGCCCGGACAAAGCAATCCAGTTCCTGAATCTGTGCTACGCCAGTGCAGATATCGCCAACCTGATGATGAACGGCGTAGAGGATGTACACTATAAGGTTCTGGAGAATGGTGCTATTGATAATAGTATGAACGAAAATTATCAGAACTACTGGCCAATGTTCGGTGACTTCTTTAAGCAATACATCAGACAGGGGGATATCGACCTCTCCGATGCAACGACTCCGGAGGAGTACACGGAGATTCTGTTATCCTGGAAGGTTGAGCTCTCTCCGGCATACGGCTTCAACTTCAACCCTGCCAACGTGAAGACAGAGGTTGCAGGCGTGACCGCAGTGAGTGATGAGTATATGCTGCCGATTTTCAACGGCACTGTAGATCCTGTAACAGAGATACCTAAGTGGGAAGAGAAGATGATGGCTGCAGGTCTGCAGACCGTGATCGATGAGATGCAGAGCCAGATGGACGCATGGGTTGCTGCTAAATAGGCGACAGTTTGACTGTACAGTAAGAATAAAAAGCATTAAATGTAAGATGGCAGGCAGGCTTACTGCCTGCCGCTTCACGTATTTTCACAAGATTGAAGACGGAGGTGCAGCGTGAAAACGAAGAAAAAAAAGACAGGCTGGAAGCAATTTATCCCCCTTTATATCATGGCATTACCGGCTGTGACATATCTGATTATCAACAATTATATGCCTCTTTACGGAATGCAGCTGGCATTTCGGGAGCTGGATTACAGCAAGGGAGTATTCCGCGGTGATTTTGTAGGATTAAGGAATTTCAAATTCCTTTTTGCCACCTCTGATGCATGGATAATGACCCGCAATACGATACTCTATAATCTGCTGTTCATTGTGGTAGGTATGGTATTTGGCCTGACGGTGGCGATTCTCTTTAATGAGGTGCGGAATAAAATGGCGCGCAAGGTGTATCAGTCTGCCGTACTGATCCCTTATTTCATGAGTATGGTAATTGTAAGCTATCTTGCTTACTCTTATCTGAGCAGTGAGACGGGCTTTATCAATAATACACTTTTGAAGCTGTTCGGGAAGGAGGCCGTTGCCTGGTATTCTGAGCCGAAATACTGGCCATATATCCTGACCTTTGTGAACATATGGAAGGGAATGGGCTACAGCCTTCTGATGTATACGGCAAGACTTCTGGCAATCGATGCATCCTACTACGAGGCGGCTACCGTGGACGGTGCCACCAAGTGGCAGAAAGTCCGCTATATAACTCTTCCGATGCTGAGGCCGGTTATCATCATGATGACCATGCTTTCCATAGGAAGGATATTCTACTCGGATTTCGGCCTGTTCTATCAGATTCCCATGGGATCCCAGTCGCTGTATTCGGTAACGACCACCATCGATGTGTATTCCTACCGGGCTCTTATGAAGCTGGGAGACATCACCATGTCCTCCGCAACGGGCGTATACCAGTCCGCAGTGGGCTTTGTCCTGATCCTGACAGCCAATACGCTGATGCGTAAATTCAGCAAAGACGATGCATTATTCTAGACAGGAGGTAAGAAGATGATTACAGAAAGTGATAAGAGGTGGGGAGCCGTAGGACATGTATTGATGGCGGTTCTCGCTTTTCTGGCGGTTGCTCCATTTGTTCTTCTGGTAATCGGCTCCTTCACAGAGGAGGGTGCCGCTATTAGAAACGGGTATAGCTATTTTCCTGAGAGCTGGTCAGTGGACGCATACCGTTATATCCTGGAGCAGTGGACGACCATCGGCAGAAGTTATCTGGTGACGATTTTCGTTACCGCAACCGGAACTGTGGTCAGCGTGGTCATTTCCTCCATGCTGGCTTATGTGTTGAGCTGCAAGGAGCTGCCCGGACGGAGCGTTATTTTGTTTGCCCTGACCTTTACCATGCTCTTTAACGGCGGCTTGACTGCGACGTATATCGTATATACGCAGGTTTTTCATATCAAGAACACGATTTTCGGGCTATTGCTTCCTGGCCTTTTGATGAACGCATACAGTGTCATGATGTTCCGAAACTATTTTGAGACCACGATCCCTGGCGCGCTGTTGGAGGCTGCCAAGATCGACGGTGCGAAGCATACCGCTATTTTCTTTAAGATCGTGGTACCGCTGTCCCTTCCCATGGTTGCTACGGTGGGACTGACCGTGGCGCTGATGTACTGGAACGACTGGCAGAACGGCTTATATTATCTGTCAGCCAATAGCAAGCTGCAGAGCATCCAGACCCTGCTTAACAACATGAATGAAAACGTAAAATACCTGCAGCAAAACAATGTGGGCTCCGCATTTACCGCGGCAGATATGCCCTCCACGACGATACGTATGGCAATTGCAGTGGTCGGTATTATGCCCATCCTGCTTCTATATCCCTTCTTCCAGAAGTGGTTTGTAGCAGGTATGATGTCAGGAGCAGTGAAAGAATAGGTCGCAGCAGACGGAGGTATCAATATGTCTTTTTTTAGCCCGGATAACGCTTTTTTTCGTCTAATGACCAAGGTATGCCAGGGGGCGGTGCTCAGCCTCCTTTGGCTGCTGTGCAGCCTTCCGCTCTTTACTGCGGGAGCTGCTACCGCTGCGTTAAGCAGCGTGATGCTTCGGCTTGTGCGGGACGAGGAAGGGTATCTGTTCCAGAGCTTTTTTAAAGCCTTTTTAACACATTTTAAACAAGCGACAGCAGTATGGCTCCTGTTTGTGGCAGCCTTGATCTTGATCGGTGGTGATATCTTTTTCTTTGTCAGAATGGGAAGCTGGGCGGGAATTCTTATAGCCGGGCTGTTCTTTGCTGTGTTGATCGTATTGCTGCTAGCCCTGCAGCTGGTATTCTACTATTTGGTTTGGTATCCTTCCACCTTGAGGCAAACCCTTGCCGGCTCCTTCCGTATGGCACTGGGGTATCTGCCTTACAGTGGAGCACTGCTCATCTTATTGGTCTGCATGGGCTACGGCTTCTATGTGTCCGTGCCGTTAATGATTATATTTGCCTTCTTTGGGATGGGTATCTTCGGATATATCGGTGCATATCTTTGGAGAAGGGTGTTTGACAAGCTAGAACAGAAAAAGGGAGGTTTCTATGAATAATCAAAGGAAATATTATTGTAATCCAATCAACGTAAATTATCGGTATCAGTTTAATACCGTCATGCACAGTGATGTGCTTCAAGTAGGCAGGGAGGGAGCGGATCCCTCCCTGATTTGCTATCAGGGAAAATATTATCTGTTTGCCTCCATGACATTGGGGGTATGGGTATCCGAGGATCTGGTGCACTGGGAAAACCACAGGCTGCCGGACACTCTGCCTCTTTACGATTATGCGCCGGATGTACGGGTGATGGGGGAGTATGTCTATTTTTCTGCGTCTGCAGCCACGAAAAACTGTAGCTTTTACCGTACAAAGGATGTGGTAAACGGCCCCTATGAAGAGATTGCGGGAAGCTTCCCCTTCTGGGATCCCCATCTCTTTGTGGACCATGACGGAAGAGCCTATTTTTACTGGGGCTGCGACAATACTACTCCCATCTGGGGCGTGGAGCTGGATCCGGTGACCATGCACCCTGTAGGGGAGCCGAAGGAGCTGATTTTTGGAGATGCACTGACCAAGGGCTTTGAGCGTATCGGGGAGGATCATACCGTCATGCCCTGCCCGGAGGAAGAGGTGGAGATTAAATTCCAGGCGATGATGGAGCAGTCCAAGGAGGCGGGCGTAGAGCTTCCGGAGCATTTGATCCCCAAGGTAAGAGCCTTCTTAAGTAACCGGCCTTATATTGAGGGAGCCTGGATGGACAAGCACAATGGAGTGTATTATCTGCAATACGCATTTGCAGGGACGGAATACAATATTTACGGGGACGGCGTCTATGTCAGTGATTCTCCCCTGGGACCCTTTGAGCTGGCAAGGAATAATCCTTATTCCTATGCGCCCGGAGGCTTTTTCCCTGGAGCAGGCCATGGATCTACCATGGAGGATGTTCATGGGAATCTCTGGCACACGGCTACCATGCGTATCAGCAAGAATTATACCTGTGAACGCCGTGTAGGGCTATGGCCTGCCGGATTTGACCCAGAGGGCGATCTTTTCTGCAATCAGCGTTACGGCACCTGGCCCATCTGCGTGGAGGGCAGTGCACAGGATCCCTGGAGAAATCCGGACTGGTATTTGTTGAGCTTCAAAAAGCCGGTGAAGGCCTCTTCCTTTGAGGAAGGAAAGGAACCGGAGCTGGCTGTGGATGAAAATGTACAGACCTGGTGGAGGGCAGCTGATGCCAGCCCCGGGCAGTGGCTGGAGCTGGATTTGGGCAAGCCCTGTGACGTCCGTGCGGTACAGGTCAACTTTGCGGACGACAAGATAGAGATTCCCGTTCCCGGCAGGATCCGTTCAGAAACGGATCAGGCACGCTACATCGAGGAGGCAGCCGTTATGACTCGCTGGTATCTGGAAGGCTCTGTAGACGGGGAGGAGTATTTCCTGATAGAGGATAAGTCCCAGGCCCAGTCAGACCTTTCCCATGATTTTATGGTGTGGGAGAAGGGCGTAATGCTACGTTTCCTGCGTCTCTTTGTGCTGGAAGTGCCCTATGGGCAGCCGGCTGCCATTTCAGGTCTCAGGGTATTTGGTATTGGTACCGGAGAAAAGCCGGCAGTGCCTGTTTTCCGGGCAGTACGGACAGGAGATCTGGACATGGAGATCACGGTTGAAAATGCAGGGAAAGGCTGTAATGCAGTGGGCTATAACATTCTATGGGGACACCAGCCTGACAAGCTGTACCACAGCTACATGATCCTGGGGAAGGATGCCCAGAGGATTGGCGCTTTGGTGAAGGGCAGAAAATATTATGTCCGCGTTGATGCCTTCAACGAGGCGGGCATTACGGAGGGTGAGGTTACTCAAGCGGCGATATAGGTTGACCAATTGATGATTCCATATAAATCATATAAATATAGGAAGGGAGAAAAAATGATGAAGAAACATATTTCGGAGTTATTAACCCAATTGACGCTGGAGGAAAAGGCATCCCTATGCTCTGGTGCGGATTTTTGGCACACGAAGGCTGTGGAGCGGCTGGGAATTCCATCGGTAATGATGTGTGATGGACCTCACGGACTGCGCAAGCAGGAAGGCGAAGGGGATCATATGGGAATTAATAAAAGCATTGAAACAGTATGCTACCCAACGGCATCCGCCCTCGCTGCCAGCTTTGACTGTGAGGTGCTGGAAAGGCTCGGCGAGGCTCTTGGTGATGAGTGCCAGGCCGAGGATGTGGGGATGCTTTTAGGACCTGGGCTGAATATGAAGCGCAGTCCACTTTGCGGACGCAATTTCGAGTATTTCAGCGAGGATCCATACCTTGCCGGAAAGCTGGCTACGTCTTACATAAAAAGCCTGCAGGGAAAAGGGATTGGGGCCTGTGTAAAGCATTTCGCGGCCAATAACCAGGAAACCCATCGTATGAGCGGCTCCTCCAATATGGACGACAGAACTTTATATGAAATCTATCTGCCAGCCTTTGAAGAGGCAGTAAAAGAGGGAAAGGCCCGCAGCGTAATGTGCGCTTATAATGGTATTAACGGAACCTTTTGTTCAGAGAATAAGGAACTCCTTACCGGTATTTTACGAAACAAGTGGGGATTTGAGGGCTTTGTTGTGACCGATTGGGGTGCTGGAAAAGACCCTGCAAAAGGAATTGCGGCAGGCCTGGACTTGATTATGCCGGGTGGCTATGATGTACAAAGCAAACAAATCCTTGCGGCAATCGAAATCGGTGAGCTGGATGAGGCGGATTTGGATGCTGCCGTAGGAAATATGCTGCAGTTTGCGCTGGATTATAAAGAAAACCGTAAACAGGGCTCTGTTATTGAACGTGAAAAATGTGCTGAACTAAGCGCCCAGTTAGCTGCACAGTGCGCAGTACTTTTGAAAAATGATGAGGTACTTCCATTGTCCGAATCTGCGAAGGCAGCCTTCATCGGTGACTTTGCGAAAGCCCCCCGCTACCAAGGCAGCGGAAGCAGTTATATTAATACAAGTCATGTAATAAGCGCCCTGGAAGCCGCTGAGGATAAAAATATTACTTATGCGCAAGGCTACCATGCAAAAAGCACCTTAAGTGATGAAGAGCTGGTGAAAGAAGCTGTCACAGCTGCGAAAGCGGCAGACGTTGCAGTGGTATTTGCAGGCCTCCCAAATGATTTTGAAACAGAGGGAATTGACCGGGATACTCTCGATCTGCCGGCAAACCAGAATATTCTCATCGAGGCAGTGGCAGCGGTTCAGCCCAATACAATTGTAGTGTTGCACGGAGGTGCACCGATGGCACTACCCTGGATTGACAAGGTAAAGGGTGTATTGTGCATGTACCTTGGAGGACAGGGTGTCGGTGAGGCAACCGTGAAGCTGCTCTACGGAGAGGAAAATCCAAGCGGCAAGCTGGCTGAGACCTGGCCCATCAAATTGTCGGATAATCCATCCTACCTGAATTTCCCTGGAGAGGATGGCATTGTAGAATACCGGGAAGGAATCTATATTGGATACCGTTATTATGATAAAAAGGAAATGGAGGTACTGTTTCCCTTTGGCTACGGTCTGTCCTACACGAAATTCCAGTATAGTGATTTAAAGCTGAATAAGGACAGCATGGCAGACAATGAGCTTTTGACAGTTTCCTGTAAAGTTAAAAATACAGGAGAACATACAGGAAAAGAGGTAGTACAGCTATATGTCAGGGATGAGGAAAGCAGTGTAGGGCGCCCGATCCGGGAATTAAAAGGGTTTACCAAGGTTGCGCTTGCACCGGGAGAAGAGAAAGAGGTTACCTTCCAGCTTGACAAGAGAAGCTTTGCCTACTATGAACCGAAGATTCATGACTGGTTTGTAGAGAGCGGTATGTTCCGGATAGAAATCGGTGCCTCCAGCCGGGACATCCGCTTAGCCTCGCCTATAGAGGTACAGGGCAGCATAGAAATACCCTTCCATTATACAGTCCTTTCCCCCGTGGGTACGCTTAAGAAAACCGCCAAGGGACGGGCACTCATGGAAAAGCTCCTGCAGTCAACGACTGGAAGCCAGCCGGAGCAGACGGACAGCCTCGGCGAGGGCTCAGCAAAAATGATGGAGGTTATGATGCTTGAGATGCCATTAGGCAGTCTGGCCGGTTTTGGAGCAATTAGCATGGAGCAGTTGGAAGAAATGATTACGATGTTGAACAGTTAAAAGTAAAATAAGGTCATAGGCTAAGTCAATTTTAGTCACTAAAATAATGCATCGGATTTCATATAATAACAAATGTAACGAATAACATTTGTGATATCTATAGGAAAGGGTGCAGTTATGAAAAAGATAGTACGAGGATTGACGGTATTAGCTTTAGTCTTTACCATGCTAATACCCAGTAACATCAGCTATGCACGGCAACAAGATACTTACCGTTTAAACAAGGTGCTGACAAGGGCTGAGTTTGCAGCAATATTAAATCGTGAGCTTGAGCTAACCGAATTGGCAGAAGTACCATTTAGTGATGTAAAGCCGGCAGAGTGGTATTCCAAGGATTTAAGCATCGCTAAACAAGCAGGTTATCTGCGCGGAGTGGATAACAGAGTATCACCGGAGGGGAAGCTGACGCGCCAGGATGCGGCATTAATGTTAGCAAGGGCTTATAAGCTTGTTCTGGTGGATACAGCCTCTACTACATATTCGGATGACTATACCATAGGCAAGGGTGCTAAAAAAGCAGTAGAGACCCTTAGGAATATGAAGGTATTGTCTTCTGGATCTGTATTTACAGGGAAGGATCCTATCACTTATGGCGAGGCAATCGATTATGTGATTAAATTAGAGGATGCCTTAAGAAAGCCCAAATATGTCTTCTACTTAATTGGTGATGGCCTGGGAGCATCCCATAGAGCCTTGGCGGAGTATTATCAGCAGTATGTCACGAGAAAGCCTAATCTGCAGCTGGCCATGAACCGGCTTCCTGTCCTCAGTAATGTTGCTACCCATAGCCTTAACAGCCTTGTTACGGATTCAGCGGCAGCTGGTACCGCCCTTGCAACAGGGCATAAGACACATTCCTTTATGATTTCTACGGATGTGACGGGACAAGTGGAGTATAAGACATTGCTGGAGGCTGCTAAGGAGAAGGGAATGGCAACGGGCCTGATCACATCGGTTACCATTACCCATGCGACACCTGCAACCTTTGCTGCCCATACCATGGACCGTGCTGATGAGGCGGGAATCGCATCCCAATATTTTGCCCGGGATATCGATTATTTAGCAGGCGGTGGTTTAAAATATTTTCTGCCCAAAGCACGGGGGGGAAGCCGTAAGGATGACCTGGATTTAACAAAGGAATTCGAAAAGAAGGGATATAAAGTCCTAACTAGCATCAGTGATTTTGAAAACACTGATTTTTCAAAGGAAGACCGTGTCTTAGGCTTATATGCAGATGGTTTCTTTGCGGATGAAATTGATCAGATGAATGCAGCCGAAAGGCAGACACCTGAATTATATCAATTATTAAGTGCAGGCATTGAGGTTCTTTCGCAGAATGAAAACGGATTCTTTGTAATGTGTGAGGGCGGGAAGATAGATGAAGCCTCCCATAATAATGACACGGCATCCGTCATCCAGGAGGTGCTGGCTTTTGATAAAGCAGTGGAGGTGGCAGTAAGGTTCTATGAGAAGCATCCTAACGAGACCTTGATTGTGGTTGGCGCTGATCATGAAACAGGAGGCTTGTCTTTAAGTAATAATACCTACAGCCTTAATTTTGAACCAATCACTAAGATCAAGAGCTCTGTGGCTCCGGTTATCAGTGCATTCCAAAAGGATCCGAAGAGCATTTATAAAGGGGTCGAGGATGCCTGGCATATTAAGTTAAGCAGCGAGGAAAAAGCGACGATTGACCGGAGGAACCTTGAAACCCTTGAGATGTCCATGGACGCTTTAAGGTCCGTATTTCCTCCAGGAACCCCTGATTCTATGATTGAACCCTATGTGGGTGGATACATGTTCGGTTATACTGGTTGGGCTATTTCACCAATTTTATCCTATTATACCAGGATCAATTGGGGATCTCAGTCACATACAGCGGAGACGGTTCCATTTACTGCGATTGGGGTAAATGCAGATTGGCTGGGCGGTTACCAGGATAATACGGATATTGCAAGAATCATGGCAAAAATCATGGACGTACAGCTTGATGATTAATAACGTTAGAGTATAATTATCATTGGCAAGTTGGCAAGAGAAATAAAATAACGTTAAAAGACAAAGTGTTTACAGGAATAGCAGGATAAGATAAACTAAATATAGGTTTCACGAAGCAGGGACCGGTTAAATATTTACTGGGAATTGTAGCGTGGAACCTATGTTGTATTTTCGATCACTTGCTTCAGAAAGGGGATGTAATTTGGACAGATATAAATTAGACACCTTTTTGAGGGGGCATTCCCCAAGGGAAGAGCTGGCCCTCAAGAAGGTAAAAGTTGCCCCTGATAATCAATATATTAGCTATAGCGACCTTGACCATATAGAGGAATATTTAAAACATGAAGCGCAAAAGAAAGCGTATCTGCCCCAGATCTTGGCCTTTAAGGAACGGATCAGCTTTATCAAGCATGAGCGGTTTTTGTATGGCATAGAGCATAAGCATCCATTTATTGAACTGGTGTATGTATATTCAGGACGGTGTATCCAATGGATTAATGACGAATATTTTATGTTAGAACAGGGAGATATCTGCCTGCTGGATACGAATGTGATACAAAAGATAGAATACTGTGGCGAGGACGACATCATCATTAACTGTATGATGTGGAAGAGTTATTTTGACTATACATTTTTTTTGAATTTAGAGGATAATGATATCTTGCTAAGCTTTTTTTCAAAAGCGCTCCAAAACCAGAAAGAAAGCTCCCATTACATCATATTCCGGACTGCCGGGGAAGAAAGAATCCATCGCTTGATGCAGGAAGCGATGTGCGAATATTATAATAAAGAGCTTTTTTATGAAAGGAATGTAGAATACTATCTGAGCTTGATTTTCACCGAAATGTTAAGGTCATATAAGAAGGACATGTCCAGGAAATATGACCCCTTATTTCATCATAATAAGATAACGAAGATGCTGCAGTACATCCAGGAGCATTGCCAGACAGTAACCTTAAATGAAGTTGCAGAGAGGTTCCACTTTAACCCAAGCTATTTAAGCCGCAGCCTTAAGAAAATACTTGGTGTTAATTTTAATCATATCGTACAGGAGGCCAGGTTAAAGCAGGCCTGCCGCTTGCTGATCCACACCAGTACACCGGTTGAAGAAATCGCGAATGAGGTAGGGTATTCCAATATTACATACTTCTATCGTATTTTTCATAAAACCTACAAGGCTACACCGGCAGAATATAGAAAAGAAAATAATCCCTTTGAGAATTTGGAGGCGTAAGCTATGGAGAAAAAGAAAATAATCAATTATGAGCTAAATCTCCGCGATTTAGGCGGATATGAAACAGTGGACGGTAGGAGAGTGAAATGGGGGATGATATACCGTTCGGCGGAACCAAAAGGCCTTAAACCAGAAAACCTGGAATGCTTCCAGAGCTTAGGGATCCGGACCATCTGTGACCTGAGGTCCGATTGGGAGGTTGGGGCATTAAATGAAGAGGTGATGGAGAATTGCAGGTATTTTAATTTTCCATTGACGGAGGAAAATGATTTCCAGCTGGATGTGTTAAAGGACTTGGAGAAGGTAAGGGAATTTTCCTATCATACCTATCGTAATTTTGTGCGCAGTCCCCATTGCGGCAAATTCTTTAAGGTGCTTTTAGACGAAGAGAATTTTCCGCTGCTGATTCATTGTGTGGGTGGCAAGGACCGTACCGGCATCATCTGTGCCTTGATCCTAATCGCCTTAGGAGTGCCGAAGAAGACAATAGTAGAGGATTATATGCTTTCCGTGGGATTTGTGGACAGGCTGCTTCAAAGGTATCAGACGGAGAATACCCATCAGGGCATGGATGCTTCATTTAAGCAAGAAAATATCAATGCATTTTTCTATCCCCATGAGGACTACCTGAATGCAGCCTTGGATGAAATTTTAAAGACATATGGAACCTTTGAGAATTACTTCGATCATGTGGGGCTGATTGACGGGAAGCGTAAGGAGCTGTGTGGAAAATTTTTGGATTAAGCAGTTCGATGGATTTCAGGTTGAAAATATGTAAAAAATAATAGAAAATCAATATAAATTGGTTTGGTAGACAGCTATAATCGTTCTGGAATATTTAAAAATGTCACTTATTCTGGTGACGAATTAAAAATTGGAGGAAAAATTATGGCACGAGAAAAAAAGGTTTATCCAAATAATTTTGCAACAAAATTTGGAGCAGGGTCAATGGCAATGATGAATGTTGCCGGGGCAGCGTTAATGACATCTACGTTTATGCTATACCTAACAGACTATGCGGGTCTTGGCGCGTGGGGGGCATCACTCGCAACAGTTGTTCTTTTAATAGGACGTATTGTAGATGCAGTTAACGATCCGTTACAAGGAATGATTATGGATCGCGCTAAAACAACAAAGTTTGGTAAGTATAGAAGGTTCTGTTTAAACTCTACAATTATAACGGCGCTGTCAATCATTATACTTTTCAATTTACCAAAAAGCTTTACGGGAAGTCCGGTGCTTGTAACAATATGGGTTTTGGTGTTCTATTTAGCGTACGATTTTGGGACTTCTTTTTTTGCGAACATTGCACTTATCCAAACAGTTTCTGACAGCGATGTTGTCCGTTCGAGTTTATTGACTTGGGCACGTGTTGTAGGTACAGTCATTGCTGTTCCGATGAGCTTTTTTATCTCATCGGTTATGGCTGTTAACGCCGGCGTTAATGATTTACATAAATCATTTGGTATTACAACAATTATTTGGATCCTTCCAATCGCAATTATCTCTATTCTTGGAACTCTTCTTATAAAAGAAGGTAAATCAAGCGTTAAAGAGCAGGATGACTCTAAAATTAGTTTCAAAGATTTTTTCAGAATGATAAAGCAAAACAAACCGCTTCAAGTTGTTTTATCAGCAGCACTTTTTGTTGGCTTTGTTTGGACACTTTTGTTTGCAACAGGTTCCTATTATATAAAATGGGCATATTGTGCTGATTTTGTAACGGGCGAAGTAGATAATGCAAAATACGGTATGCTCGCGGGCATGATGGGCTTAATGCAGTTAATTCCAATTCTCGGCGCTGCAATGCTCAGTCCATTCCTAATTAAAAAACTTGGTTCTGCTATAAAAGTATTAAAGGTTAGCCTGGTCATTACTTCTGTAATGTGCCTAGTAATGTATATTTTACAATTGGTTGGTTTACTGCAAACAAACATTACAATTTATGTTATTGTCCAGTTCCTGATCCAATTCGGAGTTGGCCTGCTTAATATTCCTGCTATGTCTCTTAGCATGGAAGCAATGGACTATAACCTTTATATTTCTGGCGATAGCAAAAGTGGAATGGTTGCTGCTGCTACAAGATTACTTGAAAAACTTCAAGGTGCATTGTCTGCTTCTTTAATCGGATTTGTTTTAGTGATTGTTGGATATAGTGTCGATTCAAAAACAGGAGCTTTCCTTGGGGATTTATCTGCAATTCCAGGCATGCTAAACAACTTTATGCTTGTCTCTGGACTAGTTCCTGCAGTGTTGTGCTTCATCGCTATTCTTATTTATCGCAAATATCCCATCACAAATGAAGTACGTGCTGAGATGAAAGCAGCCATTGCGGCAAAAAAAAGTACAATAAAGGGATAATATGTTGATGTTCGCGGGCTTATGGGCGGAACGGTTAGTGAATGGAGAATCTTGGATTACAACGTCTGCCTGGCCAGTCCGAAGGATTCTAATAAATTGCCGGCATCAATTACCAGAACAGCAGATGAGGATGATACATTTGCAAGCAACCAGTCTAATATAGATGATTATTTAAATTCCATGATCCTTAAATTTATCACGGGAACAGAAGAATTAAACAAAACAACCTGGGAAAGCTTTAAAACACAGATGAAAGCCTTGGGTGTGGATGAAAATATCGCAATTAACCAAGCAGCATATGAACGTTATATGAAGAGATAGTTGCCAGTACAGGAAAAGAGAGGTTGAAGCTCAAGCAATCTCTCTTTCGCTGTAGTATGATGCTGGATAATCGTATAAAGAGCGGATAAATTCCAACAGATTCTCTATTTTTGATGATTGATATAAGCGCTGGTAATCCATTATAATATGAGACAGAAGTTCCAACAAGTGTATAAACTTTAGGAATAATGATAGATCAGAAAGAAAATTTACAAATAGGAGGGAACATAATGGTATCTTCATTTACCCCAGGCAGGCCCATGTATGATACGCAAGGGAAGCGGATCCAGGCACATGCCGGCGGAATTTACTATCTTGATGGCATCTATTACTGGTACGGCGAAAACAAAGAGTTCTCTACAAAGGGTAAGAACATCTGGCATTGGGGAGTACGCTGCTATCAATCCACAGACCTGTATAACTGGGAGGATGTGGGGCTGCTCATAGCCCCTGACGAGGAGGATCCATCCTCACCGGTACACCCGACATCCTTGATGGACAGACCCCATATCCTCTTCAACGATAAAACCGGAAAGTATGTCTGCTGGCTTAAAATTATGGGGCATAACAACATCCAAACCGTCACGATCTATACTGCGGACAGCTTCCTTGGGCCATATACCCTGGTGAAAACAGGGTACCGGCCTTATGGAATGAGCGCCGGGGATTTCTACCTGAGCAAGGATGCCGTTACAGGGAAGGCGTATTATTATTTTGATAAGATACATACCAGCATCATCAGCGCCGAGCTGACCGATGATTACCTGTCCGTGTCGGAGAACTATACCGTGCATTATGAACGGGATTTTCCACCCTATGCGAGGGAAGCACCGGTGCATTTCATCCGGAAGGGCAAGCATTATCTGGTCACCTCCGGGATAACCGGCTACAAGCCCAATCCTTCTGAGGTTGCTGTTGGAGGCGGCTACCTCGGTCCCTTTACAGAGCTTGGGGATCTGCACCCCAAGGATGAGACACGGACCTCCTATGGCAGCCAGATCAGCGAGATCTTCAATGTTGTGGGTACGGATTTATACATTGCCATGGGGGATCGTTGGCTGCCGGACATGAAATTGGTAAAGGATGCTTCCAAGCCCTATATGGACCAATATGAAAAATCCCTGAAAAACCTTGCCAGGTTCATTTCCAAGGAGCGTGTGCAGGAGATGATACGCAAGGAGAAAAAGGTCAAACGGAAGATCAAAATCGATAACTGCAATACAGCCATGGCAGATTATGTGTGGCTGCCGGTCAGATTTGACGGGGACAGGCCTATTATCGAATGGTATGACGAATGGAAATTAGAGGATTTTATATAAGAGAAGGAGAAGGTTATGGAGGATTATAAAAACGTGAATCTGCCGCCGGAGGAAAGGGCCAGGGATCTCCTGCAACGGCTTACCCTGTCACAAAAAATCGGGCAGCTGATGTGCAAAATGTTTACAGGGGATCCAAAGCAGACCCTGGAAGATTATCCTGACGGGGTAGGAGAGGTTTTGTCTGCAAGCATGGCGCAGACACCGGAGGACATAGCTTCTGTCAACCGGAGAATCATAGATGCCGTCATGGAGAAGACAGGGGGAATCCCGCCCGTGCTCCAGGCGGAGGCTGTTTCCGGCTTAATCAGCCCAGGGGCAACCTCATTTCCCTCTGCAATTGGGCTGGCCGCAACCTTTAACACTCCGGCTGTCTTTGAAATGACTGGGATCATACAGGAGCAAATGCGCTCTGTCGGCATACGCAGGGCATGCTCCCCCGTGATGGATGTGGCACGGGATCCCAGATGGGGACGCATGGGGGAAACCTATGGTGAGGATCCTACCTTATGTGCGGCTATGTCCACTGCATTCGTAAAAGGACTTCAAGGTAAGGAGCTGACGGAAGGGGTCAGTGCCACCGGCAAGCATTTCCTGGGGTATGCTATGGGAGAAGGCGGATATAATAGCGCATCCAACGCAATTTCACCAAGGGATCTCAGGGAAGCATATGCAAAGCCTTTTCAGGCCGCAATCACAGACGGCGACCTGCAGACGGTCATGAACTCCTACGCAGCACCGGACAACGAGCCAGTAGTAGCCTCAAAATCCATTCTGACAGGACTGTTACGTGAAGAGATGAAGTTTCAGGGAGTAACCGTGTCTGATTACGGCTCGGTTATCCAGCTGATGGAAAAAAGAATAGAAAGCACGAGGGAAGCTGCAGCTGCGCGTGCCTTTAACGCAGGCATGGATATCGAGTGCCAAAACCCGGAGACATATCCCTGCCTTTACGACGCAGTAAAGTCCGGCAGGGTGAAAGAGGAGCAAATAGACCAGGCAGTTCTGCGTATCCTTACCTTAAAGTTCAAGATGGGGCTATTTGAAAATCCCTATCCCCATGCAGATTTGATTCCTGAGGTATATAGGGATGCTTCCAATGAAGCACAAAGCATCCGTTTGGCAAGGGAATCCATAGTCCTATTGAAAAACGACGGTATGTTACCTTTGTCGAAGGAATTGGACAAGATTGCAGTGATAGGCCCAAGGGCTGACAGCATCCGCATGATGTTTGGGGGATATACGGCACCCGCCGGTTTGGAGATGAGCATGGGCGGCCTGTTAAAAGGGATCGGCATCAATATGGGTGGGGAAGCAGAGGAATATTATCCAAACAGCTCTGTAAAAAAAGAATCAGAACAGCTGGAGCCCATGCTGGAGGCTATGCTGGGACGAATAACTCCTACCATATTCGATGCAATAGCAAAAAAATGCCCTGATACAACTGTCTTGTATGAAAAAGGCTGTGATATTGCCGGAGATGACAGGAGCGCCTTCGGGGCAGCCATAGCCTTAGCCTCGGATAGCGATGCGGTGATTTTTGCTGCCGGCGGAAAATATGGCTGGGGAGAGCCCTGTACCTCCGGTGAAGGGCGGGACAGCACAAAGATAGGACTGCCAGGCGTCCAGGAGGAGCTCCTTAAGGCTCTTTGTGAGACAGGAACACCTGTCGTGGTTGTACATGGCGATACGCGCCCGATCTCTTCTTTGTATGCCAAGAATCATGCCAATGCAGTTCTGGAAGCCTGGTGCCCGGGACAAACAGGGGGCAGTGCAGTAGCTGATGTGATTTTTGGAGACTATAACCCAGCCGGACGGCTGCCGGTGACGGCCCTGGAGCATGCCGGACAGATCCCCATGTACGCATCCTCCAAGCGTGGCAACCTTATGACAGCGGACCAGAGGAATCCTGGCTTCAACTCCTTTTCCAACGGCATACAGGAGCCATTATGGTATTTTGGCGAGGGATACAGCTATACCCAATTTGAATACCGTGATTTTATGGTGGATGAAGAAACAACAGCAGCTGGAGTGATAAAAGCATCAGTAACAGTAACAAATACTGGGAACCGGCCAGGGGAAGAGGTGGTGCAGCTTTATTTCACGGATGAATATGCCTCTATGCTCCGACCTGGTTTGGAATTGGCTGGATTTGCACGGATTTTTATACCGGCTGGGGAATCCAGAAAGGTTATGTTCACTATGCGGACGGATCAGACAGCCTTCCTGGACCAGGATATGAGATGGGTTGTAGAAGAGGGTGATATTACATTGAAAATCGCTGCGTCCTCCAAGGATATCCGTGCTGAAAGGATTTGCCGTATAAAGGACAGCCTGGTTATTGATGGTACAAAAAGAGGCTTTGTAGCGGATGTTGATATCCAGACAGTTTAAAGCTGAGAGGGTGTTGCCCTTGCAACACCCTCCACTTATCTTTTTCCTAAATCCGTTATGCCCTTCCAAATTAGGTTCGAGAGATATTCCGGGGTCTCCTCACAGCCGGTATCGATCCAGTATTGGATGACTGACATCATGCCTTTGTTAAAAAAGGTGAGATGGTAAATGATATCCTTCTCTGATTCCAGTCCCAGCAGATCAAAGTAGGGACGGCTCCCAGTTTCAAGCAGCAATCTCATGGAGCTTACGATATCATTACTAGGATGGAGCTTCATGTAAGCCCGGTAAAAATCCCTGTGCTGCCCAATAAAGCGGATCATGATAGCAAGATATTCCTCCCGCCGTTCTGAAAAAAAGTTATCCAAGCTGATATCAGAATTCTTATATATTTCTACAACCCCAAGCTCTATTTCCTTCTCCATTTTCTCCATCAGGTCATAGATGTTTTCGTAATGGGCATAGAAGCTTGACCGGTTAATTTCCGCTTTGCTGCAAATATCATTCACGGTGATTTTATGGATCTCCTTGGTTTGGAGAAGCTCTAGCATTGCGTTCTGTATTTTCTTATCCGTGTTTTTATAATACTGATTTCTCGGTTTACTCATTAAAATCCTCCATTATTTAAAAGAACAAATTAGTGGCCGGCGGTTAGCTGGCATGCCTTCTAATAGCATTATAGTAGAAAACCTAAATTCCAACAAGTGTTTAAGTTAATTTCCTTTTAGGTTAAAAAACTATAAAAAATAATAGATATTTTGTATAAACCCTGTAAATAAAACGATAAAATGATGGTATAGTCATAATAGAAGCCAAAAATTTACACATCAAAGCAAAGGGGGGAGCGGGAGAGTGAAACGAAAAGGAATCCATTCTGGTATGAATATCAAGACATATCTCAGTAACTGCGCAGGTAAAGATCCGATGATCCGGGTATTACCACCCGGTGAGAGCATCCCAGAAGGAATATCCGTCTGTGAGCTTGATCCAATTACAGTATCAAGCTGGAATTTTCCGGGAAAGGAAGGATTAAAGGCAACAATCATTATACTGGCTGATGAAAGCGAAGTAGAGCTGTTCGTAAATGGTGAAAGCTATGGCAGAAAGAATATTGGAGCCGGCGCAGACAATCATGCGATTTTTGAGGTTTTATATCAACCCGGAATCATTGAGGTAATCAGCTACCATAAGAATTTTGAATATGGCAGGGCCGTTTTACAGTAGGAGCGGTGAAAGTAGCGTATCAAGGGAATCCAATGGCTATAGATCAGTATTTATAAAGCATCTTCAACTAATGTATGGGAATATTGAGAATATTATTTGTATGTTTTTCCTCGTCAGTGCAAAAAAATATAAAAAATAACAAAATCATGATATAATATAGCGGAATTACTTGATACTATTCAAATAGGTCTATTTCTTTTCCTGGGGAGGGATATTGATGAATCTGGATTTTGTCACCAAGCTATGTAAAATGATTTCAGCCGGTTATCAAGTGGTTGCGGCGTTTTATGATATTGATGGGGAGGTCAAAGCTTTATCACATAATTTACAAGGGGAGCATCTGCACTGTTATCTTGAGGATACAAAGCATGTTGTTCGCCAGTGCCTGGAAGAAAAAGAGATCCATATCAGCATTAGTGAGATCGCCGTTACAATCATAGCGCTCCCGATTATTGACGGAGATATCCTACGCGGATGCATTGCAGTCGGTCCCTTTTATAGCTACCGTTTATCAGAAAAAATATTGATTGATGAAATTGATAAAATGGATGCAGACGATACGGGGAAGATGCTTTTTTTGCATTACCGCAATGACATACCCTGTTATTCCTACGACGAATATATCAGAATCATCCGGCTGGCAAACAGTTATTTATATGATGCTGAAGTAAATGAGAAATCCATCCGCATTGCCAGTAAGGCAAAAATAGAAAAAATCCCCTCGCTGGAGGAGGAATCCTCCAGTGGATTTCCAGGGGTTGAGGAGCATGGCAGCTATCAATACGAGCGGTACCTATGGGAATGCATTCGAATAGGGGCAACAGATAAACTAAAGGAATTGCTCTATAGCGGTGTCAAGGTTAATATGGGGCTTCTATGTTCTGGTAATGAGCTGAGGAATATGAAGAACCTATATATTGTTGGCATTGCGTTGGCTTCCAGGGCGGCGATGGACGGAGGGCTTAACAGCGAGGTGGCATATTCCCTGGCAGATATTTTCATCCGCCAGATTGAGAGCATGAGCCGGTCTGTCGACCAGGGAATTGTTGAGCATATGTTTTACGAATTTGCAAACAGGGTCAAGGAAGTGAGCAGAATCCGCAGCTATTCCCCATATGTCAACCAATGCTCTGAGTATATCAAAGCCCATGCCAATGAGAATATAAGTGTTGCAGTGATTGCGGACCACCTGGGAATCAGCCATACGTACCTATCCCGGATTTTTAAGCAGGAAACAGGCATCGCAGTTGTTGATTATATTAAAAAGGTCAAGGTGAAGGAAGCCAAGTTTTTATTAAAATATACGGATCTTTCCCTCGTAGAGATCAGTACAAAATTATCCTATAGCTCCCAAAGCCATTTTAATGCAGTGTTCAAAGAGGCGATGAGCATAACGCCGAAGCAATACAGGGACAAGGTGAAGATAACTAAATAAGGATATGGGACCAATGGATAATGTATTGATCTCTGTCCAAGGGCTGTTGCCTATAATTTATATTATATGCACAGCCCTTCTTTTTAAGATTCCAACACATGGTGTAATTTTGATGGTTGATACATTTGTTAATCGTATTATAATATAAATCAGAAGTTCCAACATGTGTTTGAACTATTGGACAATGATAAAACAATTGGACGATCATAAAACAATTGAAGGGAGAGTGCAGCTTGAAAGCGATTAGATTACAAACGGAATACCTGACGGAGCCATTGGGGATCGATATTCGGGAGCCCAGATTTTATTGGAATTGTGAAGGGGGCTTGAAACAGACGGCGTACCAGATCCTCGCAATGCGTTCCGGTGCCATAATCTGGGACAGCAATAAAATAGTATCAGACAGGATGACACATATAAAATATAAAGGGGAGCTCTTGGGCAGCCGTGATATTATCAACTGGAAGGTAAAGCTCTGGGATGAGAATGATGTGGAGGGGGAATGGAGCGAATCCTTTTTTGAAATGGGTCTGCTCCAAAAAGAGGATTGGAAGGCGGAATGGATTACCGGCAATTATAAACCGAAAAAAGACCACCGTTACCCGGTGGATTGCTTTTCAAAGTCCTTTACTGCAAAAGAGAATATAAGAAGAGCCCGCCTCTATATTACCGCTTGCGGGCTCTATGAAGCAAAATTAAACGGCAAAAGGATAGGGAGCTTTTCCTTTGCGCCGGGCTGTACGGATTACCGGTTCCGCATCCAGTACCAGGCCTATGATGTAACCTCCATGCTGCAGTACCAGAACCGTTTTGAAATACAGCTTGCAGACGGCTGGTACCGTGGCTCCATCGGATGCTTTGGCCTTACCGGCGTATTTGGCAAGGAGACGAAGCTCCTTAGCCAGCTTGAGATTGTCTACGAGGATGGAAGCGTCAAAACCGTGTGCAGTGACGGCAGCTTTGCCTGGAGCAATGACGGCCCCATACGCTTTGCGGATTTAAAGGATGGGGAAATCTATGAGGCGGACAGGACACCCTCCTATAATAAGAAGGCAAGGGTAACTACTGAAAAGCTGGTTCCAACTGCCTCAAACAACGTGGAAATACGTGAAAAAGAACGGTTCCGGGCTAACTTGATAGTGTCACCCAGCGGTAAAAAAATTCTGGACTTTGGCCAGAATATTGCCGGAATCATTGAGTTTACAGTGAAGGGACAGAAAGGCCAGGAAATTAAGCTGAGGCTGGGAGAAATTCTGGATGAAAACGGAGAATTGACCCAGAAGAATTTCCAGCATGTTAAGCCAGCCAAGAATTATACGAATGCTAAATTTATGCTGCTTATGATGGGAAAGGATAAGAATCCCCTCATAGGAGAGACGGTTCTTACACCTAAGCAGGAGGTAGAGTTTTTCTGCAGCGGGGACGACGACCATTATAAGACCTCCTTTGCAGTCTTTGGCTTTCGTTATGCAGAGATCGAAACAGATGTCGAGTTTGACGCTTCCCAGTTTTATGCCATAGCTGTTTATTCTGACCTGGAACAAATAGGAACCTTTACCTGCTCCAATGATAAGATTAACCGGGTAGTAGAGAATACCATCTGGAGCATGAAGGGGAATTATCTGGATGTTCCTACGGATTGCCCTACCAGGGAGCGTATGGGGTGGACAGGGGATGCCCAGGTCTTCTTCCGTACCGGAACCTATTTTATGAATACGGCACCTTTTTTTCGGAAGTGGCTCATCGATTTGAGTGATAACCAGTATAAGAATGGCAAGATCTCTGCAGTGGCACCCTATCAGGGCGGAGATATGCTATATAATGGAACGGGTGGAAGCGTAGGGTTTTTGGATGCAGCAATTTTGATTCCCTACCGCTACTGGAAAATTTATGGTGACGAGGCCATCCTGCAGGATTGTTATCCCATGATGAAAAGATGCAGCGAATACCTAATCAGGCAGACCGGGCACAAGAATAAGAAAGATGCTGAGATGAATCCCTTCCATCAATATACCTATGAAAAAGGAACACATCTTGGAGAATGGCTGGAACCCAAGGATTTCCAGGCTAACAAGGTGGATGTAAAATCCCTCCATACGGAGGAGTGCACGGCCTATCTTCACTATACCATGTCGGCTCTGGCGGAGATTGCACATTGCCTTGGCAAGCCAGAGGATGAAGAGCTCTTCCAGGAATATGCAGAGGGGGCAAAAAAAGCATATAATTGGCTGTTTCTAAAGGATGGAACCATCGATACGGACCGACAGGCGAAATTAGTCCGTCCTTTAGCCCTGGGGCTGTTGGACGGCGAAATCAAAAGGCGTGTCCAGGAGCGCCTTACCCAGGCGGTAAAGAGCTACAGATACCGGGTAGGAACCGGCTTTCTGTCAACATCCTTTTTGCTCACCATGCTGAGTGATGCCGGGCACAGCGATATCGCCTACAAAATGCTGGAAAATGAGGAAACTCCGGGCTGGCTGGCACAAGTGAACGCAGGTGCTACCACCATATGGGAAAACTGGGATGGGGAGGCGAGCCGTAACCACTATGCCCCTGGCTCCTTCTGTGAATGGTTGTTCCATACGGCTGCAGGAATTCGTGTCATCGCAGAAAACCAGTTTGAAATCCGCCCGGTTCCAGGAGGAACACTTAACTACGTCGCCGCGGAGCATAAGAGCATCTACGGCCTGGTAAAGGTGAGCTGGCAAAAGGGGACGGAGGGCTATGAATTTGCCTGTGAAATCCCCTGCAATACAAGGGCCAGGGTAATCCTTCCTGATGGCAGAATTCACGAAATTGGTTGTGGGAAATATAATTTTAAATGAGAAAGGTTTGGCTGTCCAGCTGATAAAGAAAAGCCGATGAAGAGTAAAAAATCAAGAGAGAATCAAGAGCAGAATAGAATGTCATTGTTTGAAAGAATAGTGGCATGCTCCGGCGGCATGACTGCTGCCATGGATTTACTGATGGTGCAGACATTTTTACTTTACTTCTACACAGATGTTGTGAAAATCAATGCAGCCATTGTAGGAACAATTTTCTTAGTGGTCCGTATCATTTCAGCCATTGCCGCTCCGGCCTTTGGGATATTCGTAGATAAAACCACGACGCCCTGGGGAAAATACAGGCCCTATTATATCATTATGGGAATTCCTACCGCATTATTTGGATTCCTGACCTTCACCACATGGGATATGGGAAGGACAGGGGTATATGTCTATATCATTATTACCTATTTCCTCTACAGCATATTTTGCTCCATTGGAGGCGTGCCAAAAAGTGCCATGGGGCCACTGCTGACCAAGAATACGGAGGATCGAATGTCCATGGGCTTGTTGGGCTACATATTTGCAGTAAGCGGGTCAGTGATTGCGGTATCCGGTACTCCCTTTTTTGTGCGGATACTGGGAGGTGATAATGAGGCGAAGGGCTTTCGCATGACCATGGCAATTTTTGCGGCCTTTGCCATTTTGATAGCCCTGCTTCAAGCAGCAGTATTAAAAGAAAAATATCCGCCATTAAAGCGTGCCCATTCCTCTGGATACACCATAAAGCAAATGCTGGGGGCAGTTTTCCATAATAAAACGGCGGTGATTGTTTTTCTTTTATCCTTATCCATCAACCTTTCAACGGGCTTACGGTCCTCCGTATCCATGCATTATCTAAAATATTATTTGCTGAAGCCGGATCTGATGGCGCAGGTGGGGCTTTTAACGATGGTAGGGCTATTTATTGGCGCAATGCTAAGCCCAATGCTTACAAAAAGGATCGGGCTTAGGAACAACCTGGTGATGTCCACGATTGTCGCGATTACGACCTCCGCTTTGATTTTTGTAATTCCTGCCAGGAGCTATGGGATATATGTATATATTCTTCTTTTATTCATCAGCAACTTTTTCAACGGATTATCAACACCTGCCCAAGGTACCCTGATGCCCAATGCCATTGATTATACGGAGTGGAAGACGGGGATGAATGTAGGTGCATTCATGAGCTCCCTGAATAGCTTTATCGGCACGGCAGGTACTGCCTTTTCAGGGGTGGTTGTCGGGATCCTGCTGACGACCTTCGGGTACCAGGCAGGCGTAGAGCAATCCGGGACAGCGCTGATGGGGATCCGGCTGCTGATGAGCCTGCTCCCAGCCATCGCAGGTATTCTGGCATTGGCTTCCCTATGGCTCGGCGACACAGAAAAGCAGCATGAAAGAATTGCCCGGGATTTAATCGAAGGCCGTGACTAGTGTGCTGCCTCACATGTGACAGCACACTGGTATTCCCCAGGCGATGTTACATCTTAGGTTTAAAAATATATAAAAAACAGCAGATTTTTTGTATATACCCCCTGCAGGATACCTTAAGATATTAATATAGAAAATATTGTAGTTTGTAGGAATTGGAATTCATAATACCTAACGTGTTGGGCAATGAAATGCCAGAAAGGATGTAGCGATGAAAACAGTAAAGGACAAACAGGTTCTCGTAGGTGCAGATTTTGCAGGCTTTCCATTAAAGGAAGTAGTGGTGGAGCATTTAAAAAGGAAGGGGTGGACGGTTACTGATATTGGGGTAAGGTCGGCGGATGATGAGGATCCGGAGATGTTCCACCGTATCGGCTTAAAGGTAGGAGCTAAAATTACAGAAGGCGAATTTGAACGGGCATTATTGTTCTGCGGAACTGGAATGGGAATACATATTGCTGCGAGTAAATGCCCTGGAGTACACGCAGGAGTTGTAGAAAGCGTTCCCGCAGCATTAAGGGCAATTACCGGAAATGGCGTAAATGTCCTGGCAATGGGAGCCTTTTATGTTGCTCCACAGATGGGAAAAGACATTGCAGATGCATTCCTGGAGCATAGCTTAGGGGATGGATATGAGTGGTGGCCTAATTTCTATGAATTCCATAAGCTTGCCTGTGATGAGCTTGATACCTTTGACTATGAGGAGTTTAAAAGAAATGGATTTGAGGTAAAGCGCTTAGGGGATTATCCCATAGAATTAATGGATAAGCCAGAAACGGTTTAATATAAAAAATGATTCAAGCGTCAAAAGTCAGATTTAGAGTTCTGAATGAATAAGGGTGCATATATATTCATCTGGACTTGCCTTACCATCCAGTGATTGCCAAATGCAGGCAATCCCAAGATGCCGGTCTGCGCCATATGAATATATATGCACCCTTATTCATTGCCAAGTATAATGAAGACTTTTGACGCTCGAATCAAAAATATGATTTAGCATAAAAATAAGATAGAAAAGGTAGGATAAGATTGATGGATCAGAATGATTTTTTTGCACAATTACCCAGGGGAAAGGAAGATAAGCCATTGCTCTTTGGAATGGGTCCCTTAGTATATGATTTTCATGATACGGATGGGCTCTATTATATGCTGGACCGTGATTTTTCCGGATGCATGCTGATGATGTTTGCAAAGCCCATGGATCCCTCCATAGAAGGACAGGTTACCCTGGATGGTAAGCCCCTTCCCAGATATGTACTAAAGCATATGGAGATTATGGGGAATATGTGGGTGTTGGGAGTTCACTTAAGAGGCTTTGTTACGGAGTATTCCAAGGAATACAGCCTCCATGTGGAAGGATTTACAGACACCGATGGAAACAGGATGAATCCACAGGATTTTATTGTAAAGGGAATTGATAGGGTCAGCCCTGAAGCGAAGTACCAGGAGCATGAGGCGGTTGCCCTGCAGGCAGCCCAGGAAGGCATCGTTCTGCTGAAAAACGAAGGAGGTATTTTGCCCCTTAGGCCGGGAATGGAGTTAAATCTATTTGGAAAAGGGGTTCTTCAGTTCCGCGTGAGCGCCGTAGGTGCGGGGAAAATCAACCCACGCTATACCATTGACCTGGTGGAGGCGGTCAGGGAGAGCAAGGATTTTACCTTAAACGAAGAGCTGGTTCAATTCTATCACTGTGATGAAGACAGGATTCCGGATCGGATGGCCTTAGACAGGGCAAAGGAGAAATCAGACACCGCCCTTATGGTTATTACCAGGGGAACCGGGGAGAACATGGACAACTCAACAGCGAAGGGAGAGTATTATCTTTCAGATCAGGAGGAGGCCTTGCTCCAGACGCTGACAAAGGAGTTTAAGCATACGGTTGTAATACTGAATGTGGGCTATCCGATTGATGTTACCTTTGCATCGAGGTATGGCGTGGATGCCCTGGTTTATTCAGGATTTGGGGGCATGCTGGCAGGTCCGGCGTTACTGGATGTCCTGTCCGGCAAGGTAAATCCCTCCGGCAAGCTTCCGGATACCTGGGCGCTGGATTATTTCGATAATCCCTCCAGCCGTAATTTTTACGACTGTGTTGATAAGCCGCGTCTGAATGCAGAGGTTGATATTTACCTTGATACCTGCTATGAAGAGGATATCTATGTTGGCTACCGTTATTTTACAACCTTTAACAAGGCTGTGGCATATCCCTTTGGATTTGGTTTAAGCTACACTACCTTCTCCGTCAGGGCAGAGAATGTGAAGTATGACCCCCAATTTGGAATTACCATGGATATTAATGTTACCAATACCGGAAGCATTGCCGGTAAGGAGGTAGTACAGGTATATGTAGGACAGCCGGAGGGCAAGCTGGAGAAGCCGGAACGCCAGCTTGTAGCCTTTGAAAAGACGGGGGAGCTGCAGCCAAAGGAGAGCCAAAGCTTCCAGGTAGAAATACCGAAAAAGCACCTGACCTCCTATTGTGAGGAAACAGCCTCTTATATCATGGAGGCAGGGAAATACATCATCTATGCCGGGAATCAGATCGATGCGCCGGAGTGCGGGCATTTTAGTATTGACGAAACGGAAACCATCAAAAAGGTAACAAACCTGATGGTTCCCCAGGAGCCGCCTAAGGCTTTATCAAAAAGGGATTTTGAGGGCACCTGGCCGAAGGGGGAGCGTTCTGGTGTAAAGGAAGGCGTTCACAGCTTTCTGCCGTTTCAAAAACGCAAAAATTATGAGCCCAAATTTGATGGAAGGAAGCCATCCTCCAGAATCAGCTATGAGGATGTAAAGAAAGATCCATCCTTAGCGGAAGATTTTGTAGCACAGATGAGCGTGGAGGAGTTAGCCAGAATTTCCGTATGCGCCTCCTCAGGCTGGGGTATGGAGGGTGTCGGAGAAGCCGGAAGCATCTATCAGGTGGAAGGCTATCATCTGCCTCATTTTCCTGTATCCGATGGCAATAGCGGAGTGAATTTGAAAAAATCAAATATTGGATTTCCCTCCAGCGTAACGATCTGTGCATCCTTTAATAAGGAATTATCCTCAGAGGTCGGAAGAGTGATTGGAGAGGAAGCAAGGGAGCTTGGAATGCCCATGATCCTGGCTCCAGCCCAGAACATCCATAGGAATCCCCTAAACGGCAGGCAGCCGGAATACTTCTCAGAGGATCCGTACCTGTCGGGAATGATGGCCGGTTTCTACAGCAAGGGCATGGAGGAAGCAGGTGTGGCCAGCTGCATCAAGCATCTGATAGCAAATAACTGCGAATCCAGCAGAAAGCGAAACCAGAGCATTATCACGGAGAGGGCACTTCGGGAAATATATTTTAAAACCTACGAAATTGCCATGGAGGTGCATATGCCCGCATCTGTTATGACAGCCTATAACGCCTGCAACGGGCAGCCGACAGCCTCAGATCCGGAGCTTATCCTTGGCTTGCTCCGGGAAGAAAATGGTTTTGATGGTTTCGTCATGACGGACTGGACATCCTATGATACTGTTGATGTTGCTGAAATGGTACAGGCGGGTAACTGCTGGATCACACCCGGGTCACTTGACGATACCTATACAAGGCAAATTATTGAAGGCGTTAACAAGGGCACCATTGAGCTTGCCCGCCTTCAGGAGAATGTGGCCTGGATGATAAAAACCTTCGTACGCTTTGCGTAGGATGGATGTTATAAAGGAAAAGGGTTTTCTATGGTAAAAACATAGGAAGCCCTTTTCCCTTATAATTTTATAATCATAACTATGAACATTAAGGTTGAAAATCTGTAAAAAATAACAGAAATATAATATATGAAACTGCAGGATATGTATAAAATGTATATCAAGGTGAGTGGATAGTATAACAAACCCTTAAATATCCCCAATAAATTATATTTTAAGAGGAGGACAAAAATGGAACGTATGAAAAAAGTATTAGTAATACTCTTATGCATGTCCCTTGCTATCAGCTCACTGGCTGGCTGCAAGAAATCAGACAAGCCGGGAACGGATGGTTCGACAGCAAAGCCCACAACAGAAGGGACATCGACAGAAGGAACCCCGACAGAAGGGGCAAAGGAATTAAAAGAGGTTGATTTTTCGGAGCCTGCCGAGTTCACCTATTGGTTGTTTTCAAGCCCCAATGACTATTACAGCAGCTACAATGACAATCCTGTGCTGCAGTACCTTAACAAGAGATTTAATATGACCTTGGACTGCCAACAGCCTGCAGTAGGAACTGAAACGGATTCCCTGAATCTTATGTTTGGAACCGGGGAATATACGGACATGATCGATGTTACACAATATACCGGGTCTATCAGCCAGCTTTATGATGATGGTATTATCATAGATATCGCTGATTATCTGGACTATATGCCAAACCTCTCAAAGCTGTTAGAAGATGAGAACTACCGTAAGAGTACATATACGGATGACGGCAAGATTCTGTCCCTTGGAGCCTATAATATACAGGATGGATCGATGTGGGGCGGAATGGTATACCGCCGGGATATTTTGGAGACCATGACCGGAGGCAATGTCGTATTCCCAAGCGGTAACCCGGAGCCTACCACAATAGAGGATTGGGACTATATGCTGCCATTAATGAAGCAATACTTTGAAGCAGCCGGGATGGCGGATTATGCTGTACTTATCCTACCAGCCGTCGGATATTTCCCGAGTGACGAATTAATAAGCTCCTTCGGGACGTCCATCAGCTATTACCTGGATAATGGTACAGTTAAATATGGACCGATGGATGATGGCTATTATAACTACTTAAAAAAGATGAATGAGTGGTATAAGGCTGGCTATATTTATAAGGATTTTGCCAGCAGGACAAATGATATGTTTTATCTTCCAAACACCTCCCTTACCTACGGCGGTGCAGCGGGTATCTGGTTTGGAATAAACAATCAGCTGGGTACTGCCTTGTCCATGCCTGACTATGGCCTTAACGTGGACATCCGTGCACTTAAGAATCCATTGGATGCGGCAAATGGCATCACAAACGCACCCAACAGGATGCATACAAAGTTTTATGAATCAGTGACTAAATATGTAGTCACTACTGCATGTGAAGATGTGGAAAGACTTCTTGCGACCATAGATTTCTTATATTCAGAGGAAGGAGCAATGCTAAGGAATTACGGACTGGATAAGGAGCATGGTTCCGCTGGAGATGACATCTATGTAAAGAATGGCTTAGAGGAGGGAACCTATTCCTTCGATGAAAACGGAACCTTCCAGTATAATAAGATATTGTCAAATGCAGGAGGAACCTTAACTGGCTTTGATGCCTTTGGCGGAAACCGGCTTCCCGGCTTAGGATACAATATATATGAAGTAGAGAATAATTCAGATCTCAATAAAGAAGCGAGTGCCATCTGGTATACCTATGATGAAGCTTCAAAGAATCTGCCAACCTCCCTTAGCAGAACGACAGAGGAGGATGATACCTATACAAGTAACCAAACAAATATTGATGATTATGTCAATGCTGCAGTGCTTAAATTCATCCTTGGAACGGAAACATTAAATGAGACAACCTGGGAAACCTTTAAAAATCAGTTAAAAGCCTATGGTATTGAAGAAAATATAGCAATCCAGCAGGCAGCATATGACCGTTATCTGAATCGATAGAATACCCTGCACATAAATCCATTGATGCAGATATAGAAAAAGCCGGGGTATGGGGAAACTTAAGTACCTAGACCCTGGCTTATAGTTATGGAGGAAAGCATGAGCGCAAACAAAGAATTGAATAAGGCTCCCAGGGTGGTAAAAACCTCCTGGAAGCGAGATTTTAAGATGAACTGGAGAATCTATCTGATCGCTTTACCGATCGTCATCTACTTTTTTGTATTTAATTATCTTCCGATGGGTGGATTAATTATGGCATTTGAGAATTTTAATCCTGTAAAAGGATTCTTTGGAAGTAAGTGGGTAGGATTAGACAATTTTATTCAGTTCTTTACTGCTCCGGATTTTTTTCAAATCCTTCGCAATACCTTTGCCATCAGCCTGTTAGGGCTTGCGGTGGGCTTCCCTATGTCCATTATTTTCGCATTATTACTCAATGAAATTCACAGAACCTTCTTTAAAAAGGCAGTGCAGACACTCAGTTATATGCCTTATTTCGTATCAACAGTAGTTATCTGCGGCCTGGTTATTGATTTTGTATCTTCCAACGGCATCATCACAAATATGCTTGTGAAGCTTGGTCTGGAACGCCAGAACCTCCTGCTGAATCCCCGTTATTTCTGGGGAATCAACCTGCTATCAGATCTATGGCAGGGTCTTGGCTATGGCTCGATTATCTATATCGCCGCTATCTCAGGGGTAAGCCAGGAGCAATATGAAGCAGCCGCAATCGATGGGGCAGGGAGGCTCAAACGTGCATGGCATGTAACGCTTCCTGGTATCCTGCCTACCATTGTAACAATGTTGATTCTAAGATGCGGTTTGATTATGACCGTAGGCTTTGAGAAAATCCTGTTGCTATATAATCCCAGTATCTATGAGACCGCCGATGTAATCAGCACGAATGTCCAGCGAATGGGTCTTGAAAAGGCCCAATATGGTTACTCAGCTGCAGTTGGCCTGTTTAATTCGCTTGTAGGTACTACCTTGCTTCTTGTCTCTAATGCGATCAGCAGAAAATACGCAGAGCATTCGGTTATATAGCTTCCCAGGTAAGTAGCAAAGCGGATTATGAGTTTTTCGTTAAAGCGACCATAGCCAGTTTTATAGATAAGTAGGTACGATGGAGGAAAGTAAGAAATGATAGAGAAAGTATCGTTTAGCAGAATTGTTTTCAATATATTAAATTATGGGTTTATGATTTTACTCTGTATCGCCTGCGTAGCACCCCTATGGCATGTATTGATGTCATCGGTCAGTGACCCCAGGGCGCTTATGGCAGCAAAGGGATTGCTTCTTAAGCCCCTTGGTGACATAACCTGGAAAGGATACCAGCTCGTATTTAAAAATGCTAATATTATCACCGGATATATGAACACCTTGTTTTATGTGGCGATCACTACAATTTTAGGCACCACACTTACGGTCTTAGCAGGGTATACCATCAGCCGGGAGAATATGAAGCTAAAGGCACCAATCACAATTATGATCCTGTTTACAATGATGTTTAGCGGTGGTTTGATTCCAACCTACATGATCATTAAAATGCTGGGCATGATTAACCATAGCGTAGCAGTGATTATTCCGGGAGTGATTAACGCCTTCTACATTATTATGATGAAATCTGCTTTTGAGCAACTTCCAAACAGCTATGAGGAATCAGCTAAAATCGATGGGGCAGGGCCTTTGACCATTATGATCAAGATACTCGTTCCATTGATTAAATCGACAATCGCTGTAATTGTCATGTTTAACATTGTACAGCAATGGAATTCCTGGTTCCCGGCTTCAATCTACCTTACGAAAAGAAGGGATCTGTGGCCCCTGCAGCTATTTATGAGGGAGATCCTTGTCCAAAACGATACAGGAAAGATACTGAGTGGTTCCGATGCGCTAAGTAAGGCTGATTATACGACCAACCTGGTTAAGTATTGCGTCACTATTGTCGGCACCTTACCCATCCTTTGTATCTATCCATTTGTGCAGAAATATTTTGTCAAAGGGGTGACGTTGGGAGGTGTTAAAGGCTGAGCGCGGCACGTCGCGATATAGATAGGAAGAACCGCAATCGCGGGCAAATAAAGAATATATAAAAGGCGATAGGCTGTTTTATGGTTCATT
>DUNO01000016.1 GCA_012839295.1 Clostridiales bacterium | reverse complement strand
TCAATGCCGGATGTGAAATGATCTTCATTTCACACTAACGATCATTTGACCGCCAGGTCACTCAATGTCGGATGTGAAATATTCTGTATTTCACACTAACACCTTTATTCTATCACAACATCTCCCGGACGGTCCTTAGGGAATAAGGTAACATAGGTTTTCCCCGGGTTAATAGTAAGCTCGTTGCCCTTCTCATCATAATAGCGCATCCAGCTGTCGGCTTCCTTCTTCTTCCAGGTTATGGGCACTGCCTTGCCATTTGTGATATAAAACCCGGTTCCGCTGGCATTTTCAATATCCATGGTCTGGTATCCGTTCTTATCAATATTCCATTCCTTTACAAATTGGATGATGATATTCTTAAAGGTCAGCTGCTTGCCGGTTACGGAATCAATATGCTCCTTACCGTACTGAAAACGGCTATACAGCTTCTCCTCCGCATTATAAGTAAAATACGGGGAGGCATAGCCTGAAAATTTCAAGCTCACCTTATTTGCAGCACTTCCCCCGGACAGATCCGTATCCTCGTCATAAAACGTATAATGAGGCTCATATCCTTCCTTATATTCCGTCCGAAAGCCCTTCTTTTTAATTCCAGCCTCAATTCCCTTCACACTGGTAAAGGCGTTGTGGGGTGCTTTAATGGATTTATCCCTGTAAAACACGGTGGAATCCATTACCGTGCCATCCATATGGTCAATCCCCAGCTGATCCATTTTACTCGTTGCGTATTTTGTCTTGCCGTAATGGATATAGATTGCATCGTATTCGTCCAATATGCTCACAAAATAATGCCTGGAGCTGCGTACGGAGCCGAACCGGTCTCCCGTATAGTTCTCGCCGATCCCTAACAGTCTTGTGATTCCGCCCTCCGCAAGGCACTCATATACAATGTCCGCCTGTCCGATTCCGCTCTGGTTACCTACAATCTTTAAGTTATTAAACTGTATGGCCCAGGGGCGCTTCTTCCCTATTTCCTCCGGTACCCATAAGCCGCTTAGATAGCTTTTCATCTCTCCATCATGGTTTTCTTCCGGCGGTGTCGGGGTTGCTTCCACGCTCTGTGTCGGTGGTGACGTTGGCAGCATGTCCGTGTCGTAGTCATCTCCTTCCAACGCTTTCTTCTTGCACCCAATCAGCATAACTGCCGTTAATAATAAAAGTAAATAGATTGTATATTTTTTCATCCTTCATCCAGTCCCTTCCGGCAATGTCAGCCTAACGTAATATCTGAAGCTTGTCCAATACCTTGCTCTGCTTTTCTTCCATAACAATCCCCTCAGCTTCCTCCATATGGTCGTAACCAAATAAATGGAACATGCTATGGGCGGTTAAAAATGCGATCTCCCGTTCCAAGGAATGGCCGTATTCCTCTGCCTGCTGCTTAGCCCTGTCCACGGATATCACAATATCCCCGAGAATTAATTCCCCTGTCTCCGGATGGAAGGAGGCTGCCATATGCTCCTCCAGCTCCGAAAAATCCCCCGGGATTTCAAATTCATTATTCGGAAAGGATAATACATCCGTAGGCGAATCAATCCCCCGGTGTTCCTTATTGATCTCACGTATCTCCACATCATCGGTAAATAAGACACTTACCTCCGCTTCATAAGGACAATCCTCATAATCCATGCACTCTTCAATTACCCTCTTGACCAGGGTCTCATAATCAAATTCCAGCTTTCCTGCCGCTTCATACTCTATATGAATTGTCATCTGTACCTCACCTTCCATAGACGGGTGCACTGCCTGATAAAGCAGAACAATGCACTAATTTCTACTGCTCCTGCTTTACGGAGAAATCACTGACGAAAAATTCCTTCAGCTTTTTATAATCCCTCAGGGCAATATTGGCAGAATCGAACGTTCCCTTATCCAGCCTCATCCGGAAGATATTCTCGATGATTTTTTGCTCTGTGAATTTGTGGTCATCGTTCTTTTCTATGTATTCGATTGTCGTTACAATATTATCCGCCAGCATTACGATCACTGCTTCTACGGAACTTGGCTTCTCATACTTGATATTATGCTCCCTTAGGATGGTTTTTAATTCACCTGGGAAGCCATATTCCTCGGCCAGGAACAGCCCTTCCTCAATGTAATTTTTACCAACCATTTTGCCCATCTCATGGTACAGGCCGCCTGCAAAGGCCAACGCCTCATCCGCGCCGATTTCCTTCGCGGCACGGCGTGACAGGTCACCTATCCTTAAGGCATGCTGGTATAAAGCCTCGGAATAATCCCTCATTCTCTGCAGCAGTACATTGTTCAGGTCACAGAGTAGACTATAGTCGGTCCTTGTCCCCTGGGATAACATGGCCGCATATGGCTCCTCCTCTGTCCTGACAGAGGTCACGCCCACTTCCTGGGCTGAGAGCACAGTTCCCCCAACGTTATCCGTTCCATCCCCGGCAGCTGCCAGCATGGAATAGTAAAGCCCTGATATAAGGAATGCAAGAAGGATCACCACCAGCAGGCTCAGCATGGACAGCAGGTAATCATAATTTGAAATCCGGTCAAATTTAAAATTATTGATTACAAAGGCCACCGTAATATCCATGGACAGCAGGATAATGGCCGCATATATTATCGTTGATTTTGACTGTAAGGCTCCTGACAAAAAGCAAAGCATCACTCCCATTACCAGAACCTGGAGCACCGTCCCCACATTCATGGTAATCGCAATGCCCAGCAAAAAGGACAGATTAAAATGGAGCAGCAGGCCCAGCTTTTTATCAACCAGTATCGCAACTAATAACCCACCGAGCATCCAAAAATTATAGTATTCGGGATTCGGGATATAGAGCAACAGACAGATGGACACCAGATATCCCAGGATAATAATTGTCTTTGCTAATTTTTTAACCTGGAGCTGCCCATAATAATATTTGATATAAAAGGAAGCAATCCCGGTAAGTATCAGCACAAGGATGCCTGTCTTTACGGTTTCCGTGCCGGGGCTATGCTTTAGGATACCGGGTAAAATGGCCACCAGCATCGATAATAGGGGGAACAATGTAACTATTACGGGCGCTTGCCCGGGATCCTCCTTTTTAGCGGGAGCCTTTGACGGGCTGCCCCCGGGCAGCAGCTCCTTTTCCAATTTAACGTCCCCTGTTTTCATTATAATTTCCCCTGATTTTCGCAGATTTAAAATTCAACTTCCGTTCCCATCTTTTCTTCCCCAGCTCCTCAGTTTTCAGCTCACTGCGTTTTTGCCTCTCTTCATAGGTATCATAAGCCTTAACGATCCGCTGGACCAGAGGATGCCTTACAACGTCCTGGCTGGTCAGGTAGGAGAAACCGATATCCTCTATCCTGCCCAGCACCTTCAATGCCACGTCAAGGCCGGACTTGGCTCCTACCGGCAGGTCCTTCTGGGTCAGATCCCCTGTGATTACCACCTTTGAGCCAAAGCCGATCCTGGTTAAGAACATCTTCATCTGCGCCGGGGTCGTATTCTGTGCCTCATCCAATATGATGAATGCATTTTCCAGGGTACGGCCTCTCATATAGGCCAAGGGGGCCACTTCAATCAATCCTTTTTCCGCATTCTTAAGATAGGTTTCCGGCCCCATGATCTGGTGCAGGGCATCATATAAGGGTCTCAGATAGGGATCCACCTTGCTCTGCAGGTCCCCGGGCAGGAAGCCTAATTTCTCCCCTGCCTCGATTGCCGGGCGGGTCAATATGATTTTACTGACTTCATCATTCTTAAAGGCTGTGATTGCCATAGCCATGGCCAGGTAGGTCTTTCCCGTACCGGCGGGGCCGATCCCAAATACGATCATTTTTTTACGGATCTGGTCAACATAGCTTTTCTGCCCCAGGGTCTTTGGCTTAATGGGCTTGCCGCTAATGGTATGACAGATCAAATCCTTATCTATCTCTACAATTTCCCTTTCACGGTCCTCGTGGCACAAGGAAATTGCATAATTTACATTCTGTTCCGTAATCTGGTTGCCGCGCTTTGAAAGCTCTAAAAGCTGTATAAATACGCTCTTTGCCTTCCCGACATCCATGCCTGACCCAACTACCTTTATCTCTCCGTTTCTTGCAATAATTGTAACATTAAATGATTTTTCAATAATTTTTGCATAAGCATCAAAGCCTCCAAACACATTTTTCTCATGCTCTGCAGGTATGTCAATTATCGTTTCCACTATGCTCATCTGTCTGTGGGAGCCTCCATTCGTCTTCTATTATTGTTTTATATTCCCACGCAGGTTCTTCCACAAGAATTCTCCCCTGGGCGATACATTTATTATTCTCTACGGTTATTTTAACATTATTTTGCGTTATTATTACATTATGCTTCCTTAATTGCTCAAAATAATACTCAAGGCGTGCCTCTGCAATGGAAACCGCTTCCTCCTTCGTATAAGTCTTTTTTTCCTCGGTATATTCCCTCGCCGTGATGGTTCCGTACCGGAAGGGCAAATAAAAGCTATCCGTAATATGGATAGATTTCTCATTTACAATTATATCATAGGTGTTATAGGAATATCTAGGATTATATAAAAATAATTTTTTTAATAAAAAAGAAACATAATAGCCTTTTTTCGTGCTCCCGGTATAATTCTTATAGGTATAGGCTAGTGGGAACACTTCCTTGTAATCATAATAGGTCTTACAGACGATGTCCGAATCGGCGACCACCGGGTGCTGGTTGATGAGAACCCCAAAATCATCCATGACCGGAACGATGCCGGAGACCAGGATATCCCCCTTCTTTACCACGCTCCCCTCCCGGACGAGGGGGGTTCCGGTTCTTGTTATGATGGATTTGACCATGGCATCCTTTGTCGCAACAATATGGCTTGGCTGCAAGGCCTTCTGCGCCGGTGCGGGCATATTGGTCTCGGTAATGTTTATGATCAGCCTTGTGCCCTTCATCTCTGCGGAAACCCAGCCGATGTCGTTATAGGCCAGCCGGATCGTCTCCTCAATCTCCTGGCAGTTCACTTTTCTTTTTAGGATCCCAGCATAGACGTCCTTCTCCTGCAGGAACTGGAGCATGGTATCCGCAGTATATTTTGAACCGCCCTCCAGGTTGATATCCCAGACATATAAGGAAAGGATATATACTAACACGGCACAGGCCAGCAGACCAAGCACAAAGCCCTTCCGCTTGCGGTAGCGGTGCAAAAAAAAGGGAAACCCGACCTTCCTGGTGATATGGGGAACAATCCCCGTCTTCCTGGCAATGGGCCTCAGCTTTTTAAAATTTTTTATAGAAATACGGAATTGATAATCCTCCTTAACCCGCGCCAGCTCCCAAAGCCCTATATTCTTGTTACAGCACAGATTGATAAAGCGTTCGGGGGCAGTTCCACGGATGCGGACATACAGATAACCACGTAACCATTGAAAAAATCGGACTAACACCTGCGATTACCTCCCGGGAAAATATAAGCCATCATTGGTAGCTGATTGAATGGATATAACCCGTGATCTTCATCTCATCCTCGGTAAAATAAAGAATATTAAGATTCTTTCCCTCAATGCATATCCTGCACAGCTTCGTCTGTACCCGTAAAAGATCGCTGTTAAATTCAATGATCCCCTTGTAATTCTCAAGACATATCTCATTCCTGCCGGTAGCCGTAATAATCGGAGCCCCTGCAAGAATATCCGCCGGCAGGTTCAGGCGGTTAGACAGTTCCTCAAGATAAGTCTGCTTCTCATATTCATTCGTTTTCTTCTTCTTAGCAAACCCTTTATATAAAGTGTTTTTTGAATTTTTTTTAAACTCATTATGAGACGATTTCAGCTTCTTCATGCCAACACCCAGCCCTATGCAATGCCGTTTTCCTTTTAGAAAACGGCATATGTACTATTGTAATATATGAAATTACAGAATCGGATAGAACAAAACAAAAACTTCCAATGATTTAAACTCATTGGAAGTCCTTTACACAATTAATATTTACGTTTTCTAGCCGCCTCAGACTTTTTCTTACGTCTTACGCTTGGCTTTTCATAATGCTCCCTCTTACGGATCTCCTGTTGGATTCCAGCCTTCGCGCAGTTTCTTTTGAATCTGCGGAGAGCACTATCTAATGTTTCATTATCTTTAACGATAACATTTGACATAGTATCACCCTAACCTCCCTCCAGTTGTGTATTGTGCGTATACAACTGTTTGGGTATTTTTTGAATAGCACTACAATGATTATAGCATATTTTTCAATTTCGTCAACCAGTTTTTCTGATTAACGGTTGGCAGCACATGATTTTTTTCTGTTATGGCAAAGAAATTATGTCAACAGAAAGGTTTTATGCTTTTGATTTGCCACCCGCCGGCTTTTTGCCGTTTTTCCCATAGGCTTGCATAACGCCCCTGCCTGCCAAGCAGTTCGCTGTGTGTCCCCCGTTCGGAAATATGCTTGTTTTCTACCACCAGGATCTGATCTGCGTATTGGATGGTAGATAAACGGTGTGCAATCATGATTAAGGTTTTATCTTGGATTAAAGCGCCAATGGCGTGTTGGATATCTATCTCATTGTCGGGGTCAACACTGGCCGTTGCTTCATCTAAAATGATGACAGGCGCATCCTTCAGTATTGCCCGGGCAATGGAAATACGCTGGCGTTCGCCGCCGGACAGCAGGCTTCCGTTCTCTCCTGCAATTGTATCATAACCCTCCGGCAAAGACATGATAAAATCATGGCATTTTGCTTTTTTACTGGCTTCGACGATTTCTTCCTTTGTTGCGTCGGGCTTGCCAAAGCGGATATTGTTTTCAATCGTGTCGTTAAATAGATGGACATCTTGAAAAACCGCACTGATCCTTGAAAGCAGATCCCCGCTGTTCATTTGCCGGATATCGACACCGCCGATGGAAATGCTTCCTTCCCCCACATCCCAAAACCGCATGATTAAATTTGCGATCGTTGTCTTTCCGCCGCCGGAGGGTCCGACTAAAGCAGTAACACTTCCCTCCTTCGCGATAAAGCTGATTCGCTCCAATATATTCTCATCCTCATAGGAGAAGCTAACATTTTGAAAAGTGATATCATTGTCCGTAACCGGTGCTTTTTGTGCGCTCTCTTCCATCTCCTCCAGGTTATCCAAGGCTTCATAGCGGTCAAGGCCGGCCTCCATGATACGCAGCTGGCTGCTTAAGGATGCAAATCCCGCCGCCGGCGTGTAAATGGTGAATACGAAGATAAACATGGCGATGGCAAAAGACAGATTTAAGTTTCCCCCGATTGCCAGAAGGGATGCCGCCAGGATTGTGAGCGTTATGCCAAATGCAAAGCAAAGCTTAAAGGAAAGGGTCGGCTTTAGCAATGACACTTCAAAATCGATGGAGTGGTCTTTGGTAGAATCAATTGCAGCCTTAATACGGTTTGCCCTTTCACCGGACATATGAAATGATTTTATGACAGAGATGCCCTGTACATATTCAAGAATTGCGCTGACCAGCTCTGCCTGCTGGCGCTGGCGTATGGGCGACTGCTTCTTAGAAACCCGCTCCAGGGCTTTCAGCAGTAAAATTGCGGCTACAAACACAGCCACACTGATAAGGGCAAGCCGCCAGTCTACCATGAACAGCATAGCCACACCGATCAAAGAGGTGGCAAACCCTCCAATAACTTTATCCAGGGCATCCATGCCCATTTCCTCAATAAAGGGCAGGTCCACCGTGATAACGGAGGTAACATGGCCTAAATTGCCTTCACTAAAGAAACGCATGGGCAGCCTGCGCAGTTTATCCCCAAGTGCTATCCGCTCTCTTTCGCATAATTCATATCCGGTACCGCTTTCCAGCGAAACAAACCAATAACGCAATACCATACGGATCAGTAAGGAAAGTATTAATAGGATGGAAAACAAAAAAACATCCTTATGTACCAGCGTTCCTTTCAGGGCACGGTCAATGACCTGCCATATCAATACAATGGGCACACTGCTTAGGATGCCGTCGATAAAGCTTAACACAAAGGAAACCTTTAAACGTGCCGCATATTCACCTGAAAAACGCAAAACCCGAAGTACGAATTTTAACGTGATACCTCACCCCCCTATTTCTTGTGTCTGGTATTTCCAGTCAGCCGTGGCTTCATATCGCTTCCACATATGCTGATAATCCTTAGAAGCTGCCAATAATTCAGCATGTGTCCCCATGGCCGCAATTTCCCCGTGCTTTAATACCAGGATACTGTCTGCGTGGGCAATCGTGGATAATCTGTGGGCGATAACCAGCACTGTTTTCCCCAGCAGAAGCTCATTTAATGCCTCCTGGATCAAATCCTCGTTCTCTGTGTCCGTGCTTGAGGTTGCTTCATCCAGAATCACGATGGGCGAATTTTTCAGCATCGCCCTCGCGATGGTGATTCTCTGGCGCTGTCCTCCGCTTAAGCGGTCACCGGCTTCTCCCACCTTTGTCTGATAGCCGGAGGGCAGTCCGGCAATGAAGTCGTGGCACCGTGCTTTTTTGGCAATCGCTATCACCTCTTCCTCCGTCGCCTTTGGATTGCCATGGCGAAGGTTTTCCATAATGGTTGTGTCAAAGAGGAAGCTATCCTGGGTGACATAGCTGACGCTGTCCATCAGTGCATCAAAGGAGTATTCCCGGATATCAATACCATTTAGCTTAATGCTCCCGCTTTTCACATCCCAAAAGCGTGCAAGCAACCTTCCTACCGTGGACTTTCCCGCCCCGGATTCACCGACGAGGGCCGTCACCTGCCCTTCCCGCGCCACAAAATTAATATTTCTAAGCACCTCCTTTTCCTGATACGCAAATGTAACATTCTCGAAGGCTACGGTGCAATATTCCAGCTTTTCATCAATATGGCCTGACTTCATATCAGGCTGGTCATACAATACCTCAATACGCTTATATTTTTCTGTCAAGGTTGGCAGGATCGGTATAAAAACAACCAGCTTCATAAACATGGGTCCGACCGCCAAAGCAAATAACAGGCTGAGCACTAATGCGGCGAATCCAAGGCTGCCCTCCAGATAAAAAAGCATCCCAAAGGGCAATACAAATAACCAGGTTGCCGGCAAAATAACACCATATACCGCCATGTACTTCCAGCAGCTTTTATACCAGTCTAAAGAAAACTCCTTATATTCCCGGATGGCTTTGCGGTATTGTGCAAAGGAGGTATCTCCCCTGACAAATACCTTTATGACCTTCATACCCCGGATATATTCAACGATGCTGTTATTCATATTCTGGGAGCTCTGGTAATAATGAGCCAGTTTCTTCGATGAATTCCTGCCCATAATGCCGATGACCAGCATACCAATGGGTAAGACAGCGAGTGAAAGCAGTGCCAGGCGCCAATCAACGAAAAACATTGCAAGCAAGGTGACGATAATCCCTAAAATATTGCCGATCCCCTCCGGGATGCCATGTGCCAGCACCAATTCCATGGCTTCAATATTTTCCACAAAAATTTTCTTGAGTTCTCCGCTGCCATATTGCTGGATATTTCCCATGGGCATCTTCAGCAATTTATCTGCGGCATGCTTCCTCATGCCGGCAAGGGTGTTATAAGCAAGATGATGGGAAGCTTTTAACCCATATTCCGTTGCTAAATTTTTAAGCAGCAGGGATACCAGTATTATGGCGGCGCCGCCGATATAAGGGCCTGGCTCCGTGCTGTGGCTTATCAATTGTAAAATAATACGGTATACTTCATAATAGGGTACGACGCCAAATACTGCCCCCAGGGACAGGAGCAGGATTGCCCTGCCCATATACTTTCCCCTCTGCTCCGCAAAGGAATACACCTTCTTAAATATCTCCATAAAATCCGCCTTTCTCTTGAATTACTCCATATCTTGAATTGCTCCATAGAACGAATATCCATAGGATAAATGATCCACAGGAGGAATGTTCCATAGGAATAAAAAAGCACGAAGGCAGAATTTTTTCAAGACCTCTCCCTGAATATTAACTTTGGCAGATAAAGTTTTGGCTTTCAAAACAACAAGGAACCTTGGGGAGAAGGTTCCTTCAGATTCCGGACAAATTAATTTTTGAATTTTGGATTATGTAAAAACAGAATATTTATACAGACTACAGGCACGTTACTAAATTGGAATTGAATTTATTTCACTAAAATATATTACTTTCTAAACGGATAGTAATTCAGTTTGGCTCTTTCCATTGTAATCATACGGTTATTTACCGGGGACCTAAAGCGCTTTTACGGTAATCCCTGGGTAAAATCCCTGTCTTTTCCTTGAACATCTTAGTAAAAGCACTGGTGGTCTTATAGCCCACCTTATTTGCAATACCAGATACAGAGATTGTATTCTCCTGCAGCAGTTTTTTTGCCTGGGTCAGGCGTATCTCATTGATATATTCAGAAATGTTACACCCATAAGTCATTTTAAAGGTGTACTTAAGCTTGCTGATGCTCATGCAGGCTACCTTTGCCAGCTCTGGCAGGCAGATGCTCCCGGCATAATTCAGCCCTATGTATTGCTCCAGCTGGACCATCCGCTGCTTATCAAATTCCGTACAGGAAAAGGTTTTGTGCTGCTTCTCAGCATGGTCGATGACCAGGGCAACCGCTTCATTGACCTTGCTCTCATAATATAGCCGGGCGCTGTCCCCGGTCATGCGGCAATTCTGTATTTGCTTCATGACCATAAGAAGCTCCGGACTTCCTTCCTGGCTGTTCAGCGCGAGAAAGGCCGCTTTCAGCCTTGAAAATCCCCCTGGCAGCTTTTCACCGATATAGGTATCGTAATACTGGGGCGTAATGTTGATGCCGACTCCCCGGACAGGCACCCCTCCACGGTAGGTTGCAGTATAAAAACCATCACTTCCGACAAACGCCGACACACAGTCACAATTGATGGGCTTTAAGCTGGGAAGCTCATAACCGTCAATGGAATCATAATAATATAAGCTGATATAGTCTGTGGAAGGGAAGGTTTGGGTAAAATCCTTTTCAAAATACATGTCACTGACTGAAATCGTGAACAAATCCTCGAAATTATACAGCCAATAATTTATGTTATGCAGTTCACATTCAAGGGTAAAACACGTGCCAAGCTTTCCAAAGATATGCTTTTCTTTCACGGAGAAATTGCCCTCTTTTAAAAAATCAAAAACCATCTGCGTCGCATTATTTATCATGTACCAGCTCTCTCCTTTTTGTTGAAATAGCCAAAATTTTAGTTTCTGAAGCCATGATTTCTCTTTTACGATTGATTTTTAATCCACAGCATCTTAAACCAAGGCAGTTAGTTTATACTAACCAATATATCCTATTTTATCTAAAGTATCAAGGAGGTTTTTTATATAGATATAATCTGCAAAACAGAAATCAGGAGCTTCTCCATCCATTACTGATAGAAAAGCTCCTGATACTAAAAAGCTCCTTATATTAAAATCAAGGGTTTTCTGTTCTTAAACTATACCTCATACTAATCCACTTACAACACCATATACCACGATTCAAGCGGAAAAAGCCGTTCTATAACTATCGCATTCATCTCACAGCCTAAACCTCACCATTTGTCTTTCAAATCATACTTCTATTTAATCTGCGCACCCAACGCATCCTTTGCCTTCTCAATCACCGCATCAATACCAGCCGCATTCTTACCGCCGGCCTGGGCCATATTCGGCCTGCCGCCGCCACCGCCGCCAACTAAGGCTGCAAGCTCTTTAATCAAATTACCTGCATGGGCGCCCTGCTTCATGGCTCCATCCGTAGCCATGGCAAGAAGGTTAACCTTATCCGGTGCCATAGCGGAGGCTAAGATGATAACACCTTCTCCAAGCTTCTCCTTTAACTGGTCGCCCAGGTTACGAAGCTCATTCATGTCAACATCAGCCAGCTTAACCGCCAATAATTTGACACCCTTCACTTCTGCCACCTGATTCATAACATCACCAAGGGAGCTATTTGCCAGCTTGCTTTTTAGCTTCTCATTTTCAGACTTAACTGCTTTGATTTCCTCTAATAAGGCTTCTATCCTGGCTGTTAGCTGTGCCGGTTCTGTTTTAGCGGTTTTTGCCGCTAAGTTCAGCTCGTTTTCCAATTCTTTATAATAAGCAAACACAGCATTTCCGGTTAACGCTTCTATTCTTCTTACTCCGGCAGCAATGCCTGTCTCGGAGAGAATCTTGAATACGGTAATCACGCCGGTATTGCTTACATGAGTGCCGCCGCAAAGCTCCTTGCTGTAGTCGCCCATGGAAACCACACGGACATCGCTTGAATATTTTTCACCAAACAATGCCATTGCGCCTTCTTTTTTCGCATCCTCAATATTCATGACCTTGGTATTTACGGAAAGGTTATTTGCAATTTGTTCATTTACCAAGGCCTCCACCCTGTCAAGCTCCTCCGCCGTCAGTGCGGAGAAATGGGTAAAGTCGAACCTTAAACGGTCTTCGCTGACCATGGAACCAGCCTGTTCAACATGGGAACCGAGTACGGTTCTTAGGGCCTTCTGCAATAAATGGGTAGCGCTGTGGTTCTTCGCCGTTGCTGCCCTCTGGGCTCCATTTACTTGCAGCTCAACCTTTTCGCCTACCTTGAAGATACCCTTGGTCACAGTTCCAGCATGTCCGATCTTGCCGCCTTGAAGCTTGATGGTATCCTCCACTTCAAATTCTGCGTCCTCCGTAGCAATGATACCGGTATCCGCTGCCTGTCCGCCGCTGGTTGCATAGAATGGTGTCTCCTTAACAAGGATGGTGCCCTTCTGGCCGGCCACCAATTCCTCCGTAATCTCTGTTTCCGTTGCCAGGACGGTTATTTCTGAGGTATAGGACAGATATTCATAGCCAACAAAGTCAGAGGTTATGGCCGGATCGATCTGCTGATAAACAGTCTCCTCCGCCCCCATGTAGTTTGTTGTACCTCTGGCACTTCTGGCAGTAACCCTCTGAACCTCCATGGCCTCACGGAAGCCCTTTTCATCTACTGTGTAGCCTTTTTCCTCCAGGATTTCCTTTGTTAAATCGATGGGGAAGCCATAGGTATCGTATAATTTAAAGGCATCCTCTCCGGCCAGGACTTTTTTGCCGCCCTTCTCCAGTTCCTTTTCCATCTCAGCCAGAATGCTTAAGCCCTGGTCGATGGTCTTGTTAAATTTATCTTCTTCAATATTCAAAAGCTTGATAATATACTCTTTCTTCTCATCCAATTCCGGATAACCATCCTTGGATTCACGGATTACGACCTTTGCCAGCTCACCCATGAAGTTTCCTTCAATGCCAAGGAGCCTGCCATGGCGGGCAGCCCCGCGGAGCAGACGGCGGAAGACGTAGCCCCGCCCTTCATTGGACGGAATGACGCCATCAGAGGCCATAAAGGTTACGGAACGGATATGGTCAGTGATTTTGCGGATGGATACGTCCTTCTTAGGGTCCACCTGGTACTCGGTGTGGGCCAGCCCACAAACCTTGTCGCGGATTGCCTTCATGGTGTCCACATCAAAGATGGAGCTTACATCCTGGACAACGGTTGCAAGCCTCTCCAGACCCATTCCTGTATCTATATTTTTGCTCTCTAATTCTGTATAATTACCGTTGCCATCCCCGTTAAACTGGGTAAATACATTATTCCACACCTCAATGTAACGGTCACATTCACAGCCTACGGTACAGCCTGGCTCACCACAGCCGTATTTCTCACCGCGGTCATAATAAATCTCGGAGCAAGGTCCGCAGGGACCTGCGCCATGCTCCCAGAAATTATCTGCCTTGCCAAAACGGAAGATTCTCTCCGGTGCGATCCCGATTTCCTTATTCCAGATCTCAAAGGCCTCATCATCATTTTCATACACGGAGGGGTAGAGCCTGTCCGGGTCAAGGCCAACCACCTGGGTTAAGAATTCCCAAGACCAGGCAATGGCCTCATGCTTAAAATAATCCCCGAAGGAGAAGTTACCAAGCATTTCAAAAAAGGTACCATGCCTTGCGGTCTTACCCACATTCTCAATATCGCCGGTACGGATACACTTCTGGCAGGTAGTCACACGCTTTCTTGGCGGAAGCTCCTGTCCGGTAAAATATGGCTTTAAGGGTGCCATACCTGAATTAATTAATAATAAACTGTTATCATTGTGCGGAACCAGCGAAAAGCTATTTAATTTCAGGTGCCCCTTGCTTTCAAAAAACTCCAGGAACATCCTTCTCAGTTCGTTTACACCATATGCTTGCACGTTAATTGCCTCCTAAATATTATATATGCCCTATTTCAAGATAGAGCTTATTAATAAAACTTATAATATGTTATTTCCGATGGGCCAGCTCCCTTGTGACATCCTCCCAGTCAAGTCCGCATTCTGCCATAAGAACCATCAGGTGATAAAGGTAATCCGCGATTTCATAGCGCAATTCCCCACCATTTGCTCCCGGATTCTTTGCGGCGATGGTAATCTCCGTCGCTTCCTCCCCACATTTTTTCAGGATTTTATCAATTCCCTTGTCAAAGAGGTAGTTTGTATAAGAGCCCTCCTTCGGGTTCAGCTTCCGGTCCATGATAACGCCGTAAACATCATTGAATACATGGAGGGTATCTGCGGTCTTATAATTCTTTTTCACCAGTTCCGTATGGAAACAGCTTTGCTCGCCCGTATGACAGGCCGGACCCACCTGCAGCACCTTCGCCAGGATCGTATCCTTGTCACAATCCAGGACCAGCTCCTTCACATATTGGAAATGTCCTGAGGTTTCACCCTTTAACCAGAGCGTATTGCGGCTTCTGGAATAATAGGTCATTCTTCCACCCATAACAGTCTTATTATATGCTTCTTCATTCATATACGCAAGCATTAAAACTTCTTCCGTACGATAATCTTGCACAATTACCGGTATCAGGCCACCCGCATCCAGCTTGAACTCGGAAAAGGGAATCCTGCTCTCAAAGGCGTTTACTTCGATCCCATCCGCCTTCAAGGCATATTTTGCTTTCAGGATATCCTTATTCTCGAAAAAATTAGTGGATACACCCACCACATTGCTTAAGCTCATTAAGCTGCCAATATCATTCCTTACCAGGCTGTCCCGGACAATCACCTTCACGGGCGCCTGTTCAAGCTTTGCTTTCGTTTTACTGGACAAGGCTACATGCTTTATCAGGACGGTCCCAATTCCGGCTTCCTCCAGAATCTGGCATACATCCTCCTCGAAATCCATAAATTCCAGCATGTCCAGCTCAACCTTTATCTTATCCGGGCCAAACCGCTCCGCCGCTTCCTTTAGCACCTCTTTATCCTCCAGCATGGGATACTTCACCATGACCGAGGCGGCACCTGTATAGATGGCCTTTTTTATATCCTCAAATCGTTTTACGTAGGTACCGACAATAACCGGTAAATCAATGTCCTTTGTGACTTCTTTAGCAAGAGACAGAAATTCCTCCCTGGATTTTTCATCCTTGGAATAATTATAAAGAAACAGCTCATCAGCTCCCCCGTTTGCATAAGCCTGGACCAGCTTTAATACGTTTGCCGGCACCTCCGTCTCAGCATTGATGTAGGGTATAATTTTTTTGTAAGACATTGAATTTGTACCTCCCTGTACGAATCTAGTTAATTTTGATATATCCTAAGCCAATGATAATTGGCTTGGGTCAATGATAATCGGCTTCGGTCAATGATAATCGGCCGGCTATTGATGGAGCTTTTTTTCAAATAACTCCACTGCCTTTCTTAGATCCACCTTATTTTCATAAAGAGCCTTACCGATGATTGCACCGTAAATGTTATTTTCAGCCAGCATTTCAAGATCCTTTAAGGAGGATACGCCGCCGGATGCGATAATGTTTAAACCAGTTGCATCTGCCAGCTCCTTCGTGTGGGGGATATTGGGTCCCTGAAGCATTCCGTCCTTGGAAATATCGGTGTAAACGATGGTTTTTACGCCGTATTGCTTCATCTCCAGAGCCAAGGCTACTGCCGTATATTCGCTTACCTTTTCCCAGCCCTCTATGGCAACCATCCCGTTTTTTGCATCAATGCCGACTACGATACGCCGGGAACCAAATTTTGCTATTGCCTCCCTGACAAAGCCGGGATCCTTTACTGCCTTTGTACCGATGATGACCCGTTCCACCCCAAGGCTTAGCTTATTTTCAATATCCTTGATGGTACGGATTCCGCCGCCCACCTGGACAGGGATTTTTACTCCGCCGACAATGGCCTTAATCGCTTCATCATTCACGCAGTGCCCTGCCAGTGCGCCATCCAAGTCCACAATATGGATAAAGGAAGCTCCTGCAGCTTCCCATTGTCTTGCCATCTTTAGCGGTATATCGGAATATACTAAAACATCTTGAAAACTTCCCTGTCTTAATCTCACACACTGTCCATTCTTAATATCAATTGCCGGAAATAATAACATTACGTACCCTACCTTCTTTTCAAAATATTTTAGTCTGTTCTCGGAAATTCGTTGCTGAAAGTTTGTGGGATGGTTTTCCGAGAGCGCTTTTTAGTCGATGGTGCCCTTTGTAGATAAAACCCCTTGAATCCGTTCATCGTAGCTGCAGGCCTCGTCCAGCGCTTTTGCAAATGCCTTGAAGGCAGCCTCAATGATATGATGGTTATTGCCGCCATCCAACAGCTTAATATGTAAATTCATGCCTGCCGAGTAAGCTATGGCATAGAAAAATTCCTTGACCAGCTCCGTTTCCATATAGCCGACCCTGTCTACGGTAAAATTCAGGTCATAGGAAAGATAAGGCCTGCCGGACAGGTCAATGGCACAGAGAACCAAGGTCTCATCCATGGGAAGGATAAAGGAGCCATAGCGCTTAATTCCCTGCTTATCCCCCAGGGCCGCCTTGATCGCCTGGCCGAGGACGATCCCCGTATCCTCCACCGTATGGTGGGAATCCACGTATAAATCCCCCTTTACCGACAGCTTCATGTCAAAAAAGCCGTGCCTCGTAAAGCTCTCCAGCATATGGTTAAAAAAGCCGATTCCAGTCTCAATCTGGGCCTTGCCACTGCCATCCAGGGAAAATTCCATATTAATTTCTGTTTCCTTCGTTTTACGGGTTATTTCAGTATTTCTGCTGCTCATCGGCTTCATCCTTCCTTTTTTATTATTATACATTAACCTAAATAAATGTCAATTTTTAATTCATTCTGTCCTCAAATCTGACGGCAATGGAATTTGCATGCGCCGTCAGTCCTTCCGAATTAGCAAAGGCCACAATATCTTTATAAAGCGGCTCAAGGGCTTCCCTTGAATAGGAAATGATGCTTGATTTCTTAATAAAGTCATCCACGCTTAAGGGGGAGAAGAACTTTGCCGTGCCATTGGTGGGCAGGACATGGTTTGGACCTGCCATATAATCCCCCAGTGGCTCGCTGGAATATTCCCCGATAAAAATTGCGCCTGCGTTTTTGATCTTTGTCATGACCATGAAGGGATCCCTGGTCATGATTTCAAGGTGCTCCGAGGCAATTTCATTTGCCGCATCAATGGCCTCTGAAAGGCTGCCTGCAACCATGATATAGCCATAGTTATCCAGGGATTTTTGCATAATCTCGGCCCTGGACAGCCGGGCTACAAATTGATCCACCTCAGCAGAGACCTTCTCTGCCAATTCCCTGCTGGCCGTGATCAGAATCGCGGAGGCCAGCTCATCATGCTCGGCCTGGGACAAGAGGTCCGCCGCCACATATCTCGGGTTAGCGGTCTCGTCAGCAAGAACCAGGATTTCACTGGGGCCTGCAATGGAATCAATGCTTACATGCCCATAAACAGCCTTCTTCGCCAGTGCAACATAGATGTTTCCCGGCCCTACGATTTTATCCACCTTTTTGATGCTTTCCGTCCCATAAGCGAGGGCAGCGATGGCCTGGGCACCTCCCACCTTATAAACTTCCGTCACCCCTGCCTCCCTGGCTGCAACCAGGGTGCCCGGATTAACCTTTCCGTCCTTTCCCGGAGGAGTGGTCATGGCAATCCGCTCCACGCCGGCAACCTTAGCGGGAATCACATTCATCAGTACGGAGGAAGGATAAGCCGCCTTACCGCCCGGCACATAGACGCCTGCAGCAGAAATTGGGGTTATCTTCTGCCCAAGGATGGCTCCGTTTTCTGTGGAATCAAACCAGCTGTATTGCTTTTGCTTTGCATGGTAGCTTTCGATATTCCGGATGGCCCTTTGGATCACCTTAATAATTTCAGGCTCTACTTTTGTATAGGCCTCTTCAATCTCCGCTTCCGTTACCCGGATCGTCTCCGTTGTGATGACTGATTTATCAAAACGCGCCGTATAATCAAATAATGCCTTATCCTTATCCCTCTTTACAGCTTCCAATATCTCCGATACGGCAGCCGCGTATTCATCATACTGGTTCGGACTTCTCTTTAATAGGTCTTCCAGGATATTTTTCTTTGTCTCCGGGGTTAATTCGATTATCTTCATCCCTGCTTACCTGTCCCTTCTTTATTATATTATTTATTATTTAACATTATCATTTAGCTTGGATCACTTCCTTTAGGTCCTTGATGATTTTTGTTATCCGCTCATGCTCCATCTTCATGCTGACCTCATTCACAACCATACGGGCTGAGAGGTCACAGATTTCCTCCAAAACTCCCAAACCGTTCTCGCGGAGGGTAGAGCCTGTTTCAACAATGTCAACGATTACCTCGGACAGCCCCACAATGGGAGCCAGCTCGATAGAGCCATTTAATTTTATGATCTCCACTGTCTGATGCTTTTTATTATAGAAGTAATCCTTTGCAATATTTGGATACTTCGTTGCAACACGGATCAACTGCCCATGCCGCAATAATTCCTTTGCGGAAGCAGGACCTGCCACGCACATTTTACATTTTCCCAGTCCAAGGTCAACCACCTCGTACATCTTTCTTCCTTCCTCGAGGATCGTATCCTTACCGACCACGCCGATATCCGCAGCACCGTATTCTACGTAGGTTGGGACATCATTTGCTTTTGACAGGAAGAACTTTAATTTCAGCTCTTCATTTACGAAGATCAACTTCCTGGAGGACTTATCCTTCATCTCCTCACAGGTAATCCCGATCTGTTCCAGCATCTCAAGTGTCTTTAAAGCTAAGCGCCCTTTGGCTAAGGCAATCGTAATATATCTCATACTATCCGTCCCTTCTATCATCCCTGTTAACGCAGTAAATCCTTAATGGAAGCCACCTGGGTATTGCCGTTTATGATGTCGATTACCTTAATCTCTTCATCGCTGTCCAGGTATAATACACCGCCGGCATTTGCCCTTTTACCGTAAGCAAGATATTCCTCCATCCCTGAATTTCCATTCGACTTTTGTAGAATTATATTCATTCCTGTCATCCGGAAATGGTTCGCGAGGGCTATTGCCTGTTTTCTGTATGCCCCCTCATATAAAATCATGGTATCCTGAGCCTCCGGCTCCTCCAGAAGCTTCTGCCTGGATAGGGCAAGCATCAGTTGGTCAATCACGATGGCAAGGCCGATGGCCGGTGCCTCCTTCCCAAACTGCCCTACCAGGTTATCATAGCGCCCGCCGGTAGCTATGGCATCCCCGGTGCCGTAGGTATATGCTTTGAAGATAATTCCCGTATAGTAATTATATTTACTTAACATGCCCAGGTCAAAGGATACAAAATTCTCATAGCCGTATTCCGTAAGGATATCGTACAGCTTTTCCAGCCGTTCAATTGCCTTAACCGCCCTGGGATTAGAGGTCAGGCTCTTTGCGTAGGAAAGGATATCCAGGGTTCCAAACAGCTCCGGCAGCTTCAGGAATATTTCCTTCAGCTCCTTATTGATTTCCTTCGACATAACCATTTCCTCTACGCCAAACAGGTTCTTTTTCTCGATCAGCAGCCGCAGGGTTGTTATCTCCTCTTCGTCAAAGCCCGCCTCCCCTGTCAGGGCGCGGAAGAAATCAGCATCACCGATCTCTACCTGGAATTCCTTTAATCCGCTTTGCAGCAAGCACTCAACGGTGAGGGCAAGCATCTCCGCATCCGCCTCAATGCTGTCATCGTTTATCAGCTCCGCGCCAAGCTGGGTAACCTCCTTTAGCTTCCCCTGGTAACTGGTATTGTTGATAAAGGTATTTCCAATATAGCATAAACGGATTGGGAAGGTCTCATCCTTATAATATTTCGCCGCACAGCGGGCAATGGACGGGGTAATGTCAGGCCGAAGCGCCAGGGTATTGCCATCCCGGTCAAAAAATTTATACATATCCTTGGACGCTACCGTCCCCCGCTCCTGGCTAAAGATATCAAAAAATTCAAAGCTCGGCGTCTGGATGTCGCGGAAGCAAAAATGCTCCAGCACATGATGGAGTTTGTTCTGCAATGCCAATCTCATCGCACATTCCGAATTGTATATGTCCCTTACTCCCTCAGGTGTATGTAGTAATTTTTCCTTCATAATAACACCAAGCCTTTCTTCTTAAAAATATAAATTATAATTCTTGTTTTCGTTACTTTATCATAGTAACGTGATAATTCGCTACCATACTAATATGTTTCAACATTATAATTTAAAAAGCTGATCCTGTCAATCCTATATTTAAAGGATACGTGTCCTTATTTAAAAGTTGCGTATCCTAATATCAGATGTTATATATCCGTTTATGTTTGTACCGAAAGCCTTTTATCCGTTATGGATTATGTATTCTCACGCCGTTCCAGATCCTTGCCCAGGATCTCAAGGTAGTGGATGCAGCCCCCGCCCTGGATCCCGATCCGGTAAGACGGATCCAGCTCTTCAAGACGGAAGCTCTTTCTCCCTCCTCCCACTGCCCGGTTCCAGAATTCATATAACCGGTCAAAGGTGAGGTAATAATAGAGATCATGCTTTTTGTAGTAGATTAGCAGGAAGGAGACGCCGCCCTGCTCCTCGAATTCCTTCATAAAAGTGATCTGATGCTCATGCACATTGTTAATGCTGAAGGTATCAACCGCGCATTCCTTCGCATCAAAACAGACGGGAATCCCCTGTACAACCCCAATATAGTCCACCGTGCTCTTCTGCTCAAAATAAGCAAGGGTAATATGCCTATTATCCTTATCGATGGATATGGGAGTAATGGGCGTCGGCACCTTTTGGATCAGGGCCAGTCCCTTTTCACGGTATTTCGTGTTAGTCAGGTTAATCAGCTCCTCCAGCATTGAGCCTCTTAAGCCCCTGGAATTCCACGACGGCATTCCTTATTCCCCCTTCGCTTTAAATTCTTTTGGCACTTCTCCCTGGGTCACTCCATGGCTGAATAAATCCTTTTGCACCCTTGCAAACAGCTCAGGAACCTCTGCCACAAATTCTTTTCCTGATAAATAGGACAACGGGCCGTCCATTTTCGGAAAAACCATACGGTGGGAATGTAATAGCTGATAGGTTAAGCCATATTTTTTCCGGAAGAAATGGTTGGTTTTTTGGTCTCCATATTTAAAATCACCAATAACCGGATGGGAGATGGAAGCCAAATGGGCCCTGATCTGATGGGACCGCCCTGTAATTAGCTTTACCTGCAATAAAGTATAGAGTCCCTGGGCACCCTCGGGAATATCCTGTTCCTGCAGCGAAGCCCTCCTCAGGTTCCTAAGATATGCATCCTTCTTCGCTACTGCCTCATCCTTCATCGCATTCAAGGAATAGGCCAGCGGCTCGTACTCCGTACAGATATATTCTGTATTCTCCGCCTGGTTCGGGTAAATCCTTACCTGATTCTTTTCGTCGTCCTTGCTCAGATAGCCTTCTATCCGCTTCTTCCCCTCAACCTTTCCCTTGACAATGCATAAATAATATTTATTCAAGGCACGGCTTTTCAGGAGCTTGGCCATCTCCTGGAGACCAATCAGGGATTTGCCGGCAATCAGGATGCCGCCCGTATTCCTGTCCAGGCGGTTACAGATGGCCGGCTTAAAGCTGACCAACTGCTCCCTGGTTATTTCTTTCGACTTAAGTAGATAAGAGATGACGATTTCCACCATTGAGATATCATCCTTGTCCGCCTTTTGGGAGAGAATTCCCAGAGGCTTGTTTAAAACCATAATATGCTTATCCTCATATATTATGTTTGGAGTAAGTTCTACTTTTGTAGTCTCAAATTCAGCAGGCGCTATCTGCTCACTGAATTGCCCTATGGTCTCATCGGAAAGGAAAAGCTTAATCTCATCCTGAACCGCCAGCTTCTCTGAGCCGTCCGCTTTCTTCCCATTTAAGGTTATATTCTTTTTTCTTAGCATCTTATAAATAAAGCTCTTTGGTGCCTTATTCAATATCTTGGCCAAGAGCTTGTCCAGTCTCTGACCCGCCTCATTTTGCTGAACCCGGAATTCTTTCATTTCATTCTACTCCTGTATGATGTGATTTTTATCTGAAAACAGCTTAACTTTCCTATTAGTATAAGCCGTTTATTTTTACCTCATTTCCTTTTATAATCCCTTTATAACCCCCAGCACCTCGGACATTGAGGTTACGAAATAATCCGCCAGCCTTATCTTCTCCTCCTGCTCTTCCATGGAAAAATCATCATACACAGCGCATACCCTCATATTTGCATTCTTTCCAGCCTGGATTCCCATGGGGATGTCTTCAAAGACCAGGCATCTGGAAGGCTCAACCCCCAGATCCTTCGCTACCAGGAGATAAATATCCGGTGAAGGCTTTCCCCTCTCCACCTCACAGGAGGTACGGATGGAGGCAAAATACCCGCTGATCCCATGTCTTTTAATAATTAAGTCAACCAGCTCCCTGGAATTGCTGGTAGCAATCCCTGCCGGTATCTGATTCTCCTTCAAATACGTTAATAGCTCCAGCACGCCTTCCTTTAAGGGGACTTCCTTCAAATACTTATCCCAGGCCATCCGGTTCCAGTCCCTTTTGATCTGCTCCACGCTGTCAGGCAGCCCAAACCGTTCTTTAAAATAAACTGCCGTTTCCGAAAAGCTCATTCCGGCTATAAGGGACTGCAGCTCCTCCGGAAGCTCAATACCAAAACGGTTTAAATACTCAATGTCAATACTCCTCCACATCCACATAGAGTCTACCAAAGTGCCGTCCAAGTCAAAAATCACTGCATCCGTATCCTTTAACATAACCTCTATTCTCACCGATCCCGTTACCATTAACACCTCCGGGACCGTATATCCTTTCTATTTAATTTAATATACCTATCCAGGAAAGCCCGGCTAAATTCATTTCTATATTAAATACTAACGCGGTTCCCTTTAAGCCGGTCAATCCCTCAGCAGCTGCAGCTCTTCCTCCGTCAGTTCCCGGTATTCCCCCGGCTGCAGACCCGGATCGAGGCTTAAGCTGCCCATGGACAGGCGTTTTAGGTAGATGACTTCCTTTCCCACAGCCGCAAACATCCGCTTTACCTGATGGAATTTGCCCTCCTGGATCGTCAGCTCCGCCTCTGAGACCTCCCCGGAGGCGATGATCTTTAATCTCGCCGGCAGGGTCAGGCTTTCCTCACCTATATCCACGCCTTCTGCAAATGCCTCCGCATCCTCCCGGGTCACTTCACCCTTCACCTTGGCATAGTATACCTTATCCACATGCTTCTTTGGCGAAAGCAGCCGGTGGGCAAGCCCGCCGTCATTTGTGATAAGCAAAAGCCCCTCCGTATCCTTATCCAGCCTTCCTACGGGAAATAAGTCCTTCCGTTGCTTATCAGAGATCAGGTCAAGCACCGTCCGGCTCACATTATCACTGGTCGCGGACACTACGCCGGCCGGTTTATGGAGCATAATATAGCAGTATTCCACGTAATCAACCCTGCTGTCATCAAACAGGACCTCATCAACGGAAGGCTCCACCTTGCTTTCCGGCTTCCTGCAGACCTCACCATTCAGCGTTACCCTGCCCTTCCGGATCCATGCTTTGATCTCACTCCGCGCTCCAACGCCCATATCTGCAAGATATTTATCCAACCTAAGCTGCATAGACATAACTACCTCTTTCTCTGTGCAAATCATGTTCCCAGCTATACCCATCTCCAGCCGGGAAGATATTTATTTTTAAAATGATTCTTCGCCACCTTAATCCAGCCCAGGGGATATTCCTTCACACATACGAGGTACCAGCCGTCCTGGTATTCCCCTTCCGGCTCAATCGCTTCACATTTCAAGTAACGGATTACATTTGGGTCATCCTCATGGAACTGTATAACCTTATCATATTCCTTAAAGCCCAGGGCGTTTGCCAAGGCCTGGGATGGCTCAAAGCGCTGCTTCTTCATCTCCCCCAGCAATAATCCCTGCCTGAGAATCCGAAGGCCTTTTAAATCCGGCAGGCCTTCCGGGAGCAGATAAACCCTGTCCTCACGTACTGTCAGCAGCTCCTCCTTTATGGGGAGCTTCAAGGCCTTAAAAAAGTCTAAGGCTTCCTCTGACAACAGCTTTTTGCCCTGGCTCTGGCTGCCTGGCAGGTCATAGGCCGGCCCACCCGCTTCCCCACGTTTATGGAGCAAGGCCACAAAATGTCCCTCCCCGTCTATTTTATGGGGCCAAAGCCTGATACAATGCTTCAATTCCTCTTTGCCATCCACCCATTCAGGTCTTCCAAAGTCAAAGCCCTCATAGGAAATTCCCAGCTCCCTTTGGACCTTCTCATCAGGAAGTGCATTCGCGACCTCAAATTCCGGGCATTCTTCCAACAGGTAAGCTATGGTTCCCTCATTTTCCTCCGGGGAGAAGGTACAGGTGGAATAAAGCATATACCCGCCCGGCTTTAGCATCTTGGCCGCAAATTGGATGATCTCCTTTTGCAGCTTATTATAATAGCCAACTCCATATTGCTCCCAGTTCTTCATGATTGCAGGGCTTTTACGGAACATCCCTTCCCCGGAACAGGGCGCATCAATCAGGATTTTATCAAAATATTCCGGGAAATACCCTGCCAGCTTATTCGGCGCTTCCGATAGCACCAGCGCATTGCGGATTCCGAACAATTCTATGTTTTTAAGCAGGGCCTTTGCCCTTGAATTACTGATATCATTGGAGACTAAAACGCCTTCCCCTCCAAGCCTTGCCCCCAGCTCCGTACTCTTTCCTCCCGGCGCTGCGCAGATATCCAGCACCCTGTCCCCTTTTTCAATGGGCAGCAGGCTTGCCGGTGTCATTGCACTTGGTTCCTGTATATAATATAGGCCCGCATAGTAATAAGGATGCTTTGACGGCTGTTCCTTTGTATCATAATAATAACCATTCCAGACCCATGGAATTCTTTTCACTGAAAAAGGACAGATCTCTTCGAATTCCCCTGGGGTGGATTTTAGCATATTCACACGCAAGCCGCCGCGAAGCGGCTTTGAGCCACTGGAAAGCGGTCTTTGGCCGCTGCGAAGCGGCTCATAGCACTGTAAATACGCTTCATACTCCTCCCCCAAAAGCGTCCTCATTCTGTCCTCGAATAATTTTGGTAAATTCATTTTCTCTCTCCGTTAATCTGTTAAACTATCGTAAGCTCTGTGCACGGTAGCGTGCGGAAATCAGGTCTAATTGATGGCTGAATTCAGCCAGCTCCGCCTGGTCCCCCTTCTGGTAAATCCGGAAGAAATCATCCTGTATCTTCATAACCTCCTGCTTGTTTGCAACCTTATACAGGTTCTGTATATTCGTCAGGATATCCGCCACTATGTTTGCCTTCACCGTAAAGGAATTTTGGGCATCCATGATCTCATCCCTTACCTCGGACATCTCCTGGTCCAGGATCAAGATGGCCTGAGCCGCAGAGGAAAGGCGTTTCCTGATATGCTCCGGCATGTTTGATTTATATTTATATTGCAGGGAATGTTCAATGGTAGCCCAGAAATTCATGGCAAGGGTCCGGATCTGGATTTCAACCTGCAGCTCCTTCTTCCCCTTTAGGGTCTCAACATCATAGGATACAATCATATGATAGGATCTATAGCCGCTCTTCTTAACATTTTCAATATAATCCTTCTCATTTACGACGCGCATATCGGAACGTCTGCGGATAATGTCGGCCACCTTATAAATATCTTCCACGAACTGGCATATAATCCGTATTCCGGCGATATCGTCCAGCTCCTCTTCAAATTTAGCTAATTCCATCCCCTTCTTCTGCGTCTTCTCTAAAATACTGGATATGGTTTTGACCCTGCCGGTAACCTGCTCAATTGGTGAATACACACCGACGTGCCTATATTCATCTATGATATGGTTAAACTTAATAATTAATTCATTAACGGCTAAAGCATAGGGATCCAATATCTCTCTCCAAAGCTGTATTTCCATAAAGGTAACCTCCTACCGAACCCATAAATAAGTATGGCCAAATGCCATTATGCCTGTGGCGGCATATCTTACTCATCCATGGAAATAATTATCCCTGCACGAATTCCTATGATGTATTTCCTTTATTCCTTGAGCATCATTTCTTAAGCATTATTTCTCATGCATTATTTCTCATGCATTATTCCTCAAGGTTGAATACCATCATGGATAATACGGCAAGGCCTGCTGTTTCTGTCCTCAGGATCCTCCTGCCTAACGTAATGGGTTGAATCCCGGCAGACATGGCAAGCCCGATCTCCGCCTCCTCAAAGCCGCCTTCCGGCCCGATGAAGACCCCGATGCTGTCATATTCCTTTAAACTACCCAGAAGCTGCCTCGTATTTTGCATTCCAGTGGCGTTCTCGTAAGGAATAATCCCCTGCCCCAGCATTTTTGCGCTATTTACCGCTTCCTTGAAGCTCTGCACCGGCCTGACGACGGGAATGATGCCGCGGCCCGATTGCTTTGCCGCTTCTTCCGCGATTGCCTGCCAGCGTTCCAGCTTCTTTTCTTCCTTCTTCTTATCCTCCAGCTTTATGACGGTCCGTTTTGTCATGACCGGTACGATATCGTATACCCCAAGCTCCACCGCCTTTTGGATGATCAGTTCCATCTTATCCTTCTTGGGCAGGCCCTGGAACAGGGTGATACGCGCCTTCAGCTCCGTGCCCGTGTCCTTCTCGAACCTGCACTCCGCGGTAATTTCACTATCTGATACCTTATTAATTATACAATAACAATCTTTTCCCTGTCCATTGCAAATTACAATTTCATCGCCCGGCTTCATGCGGAGGACGTTTTTTATATGGTTAACATCAGTACCTTTAATCCCAATGATACTTCCGTCAATCTGAGCTGGAGTTACATAAAAACGATGCATAAATATGTCCATGCCTTTTACCGCACAAATTGCCATAAAAGTGCCGGCATGGATCCGCCCCCCTTCATTTATGAATTCTATTCTTCCGGCAAAGCAGCCTTTGCACCATAAGTGAGATACTTTTCTTTTATTGATGCTTTTTTGCTCCCTGCGTAAATTACGCCAACGCTATTATATAGCATAGGGAACATATGTCAAGAAGATTTTGTAAAATTTTTGCCACCTATAGCAAATATATCCAACCAATAAAAACTATCCTGCACCAGTTTATGGTTAAAATTTGACTTTTTTCAGGCATAGTAACTGTAGCATGACAACTGCCAAACAATATACACACCCATATAACACGGGTAATACCATATGCCGTATACCAAAATACTCCATTCCATTAAAGCTGGCTAAAATATCATAGACCGGAGGAAATATCCATAATAGGAACTGTAATGCCAGGATTTTTAGTATGACTGCTCCCTTTGTGTAACCTAATAAGGCGGCTGTTACTACCATTAGTACGGACATTTTCTTATCCTTGACGATTCTTGGATGGAACAGGGAGCCCAGCCCAATCCCGACAGCAGCGACGATAAAGTGTAATACGACACCGGCAATTATGTCAAGGAAAGTAATCGCCCTGTTAAAAACCCTAAAATGGTTCAATACATTTTGTATCATCGGAAAAGCTATTCCAATAACGCTAAAGGACAAGCTTATTATTAGCAGGAAAACCACTTTACTCAGATTATAAAAATCAGCACTTTGCAATTTCAGGACTAAGAGCTGCTCTGAAACAGGCTCCTCTACATCCTGGTAGCTATAACCGATCCAGGTCATTACAAAAAACAAAACCCCCATGGACATAACTATATTGGGAACGTAAGAAAGATTCGCTTCCGAATAACTAATCCTCAAAAAAACCAGCCAAAACAGCAGTGGCATTATTATCTTATTTGACTTAAAATATTTTCTGCTTTGATATTTAATCAATTCTCCCATTCGTCAATACCTTTCATAGCCCTCAAATTAAAACCATCCTGTATCATTTGTAAAATAATTTTATTACTATCCTCCCTGGATACAACAATCCTTATATCATCCTCGGTATAATCCAGCTTATGCGCCCTCCCAGTAATGCCCGGATGAATGCTTGTCCCCTCCACGGGCTTCTCAAAATACAGGATGTCCCAATCCCACTTCGGGGTTTTATCAATAGCAAAGGGCTCCAGCTTCTGGCTCTTTATCTCATAAGCCACATCGGAAAGCTGGTTAACCAGGAGCATTTCATGGCAGGACATGATGACTGTAACTTCCTGCAGGATTAATTCTTTTACCAGATGGATGAACCTTCTCTGGGACTGTAGATCCTGGCCGGACAGCGGCTCATCCAGCAGCAGCACATCAGGCCTGGATAATAAGGCCTGGATAACGGCAACCTTTTGCAGGCTGCCCTTTGACAGGTTTTTCATTTGGGTATCTGCCATATGCTCCATAAAAAAGGTCTGCAGCAGCTCCTGCAGCTTTTCATTAATTCTGTCCGCCGCTATCCCTTCGATTAAGCCCATATGCATTAAATACTGCTTCGCCGTAATACCCATTTTAGGAAAATGCTCCGGTACGTAATTGAATTTTAGCTTTCCTGAATATGTTACCTTCCCGGAGGTGGCATTTGCCAATCCGCAGATTATTTTAAGCAGGGTGCTTTTTCCGCTTCCATTGTTTCCCACTAATGCAATGGACTGCCCCTTATGTATTGTTAAATTAATATCATCCAAAACCTGATTTCGGCCGAAGCTTTTTGCTACATTGCTCAAGCTGATTATTTTCTCATCCATCATTCTTCTCCAATTCCGGGTCAAGTTGCCCAATGTACTGCCATGCCCATAATTAGGCAGCACTACCCGCCTAATTATGGGCATGGGCAGTGCACCAGGCTTATAATAATAAGCCTAATTTCAGAAAACCACAATACGAATTCCTCCCTAACTGTGGAAAAATTATATTGTGGTTTTCACGCTCCCGGATATGGCTGTTATTCTGCTCCCGGGATAATATAAGTTATCAGAAGTTGTATTCCAAACTTCTGATAAAAGGCGCTGTTTTTGC
>DUNO01000015.1 GCA_012839295.1 Clostridiales bacterium | reverse complement strand
GTGGTTGGAGTGTATTTATATCCACCTGGGCTTGCCTTTAACATCCCATGATTGCCAAGTACAGGCAATCACGGGAGGCCCGGTCTGCGCCCAGATGGATACAGCTGCACTCAGATTCGCCGCGTTAGTATAATGAGGACTTTTGACGCTTGAATTATAGTGGGTAATTAGGGATAGTGGAAGCGGTGAAAATAGCTGGCGGATATGAAGTTTCATGGTTATCTATTGCAGATACATGCGGAGAAGGGATGAATGGAGAACCGGTATGGAAAGATTACGTATTTCAGAAAATAACAGATATTTTGTGCGGGGGGATGGAAAGCCTTTTATTTGGATTGCCGATACAGCCTGGACTATGCCACAGAGGATGAAGTGGGATGATGTGGATTATTATATGCAAAAGAGAAAGGCTCAGGGGTTTACGGTGCTTCAAATTGTGGCATTGGATCCGGAACGGGATATGGAGATGCGAAATCCTGCAGGGAAGAAAGCCCTGATTGATGATAATCTGTTGACGCCCAATGAAGCATATTTTGAGTATCTGGACTGGATTCTGGATAAGGCGGAGGAATATGGGTTTTATGTGCTGCTTCTTCCGGTCTGGGGACAGTTGGTGGTCGGACATGACTGGGCCGGCAGAACCTATGAGAAGACGGTAACGGAAGGGAATGCCTATGAATATGGGTACTGGATTGGCAGCCGTTATAAGGGACGGCGGAATATTATCTGGTGCCTTGGCGGGGACCGTCAGCCCATCCATCTGGGCGTGGATTATAAAGATGTCTGGAGAAGGATGGCAGAGGGGCTGGCAAAGGGAATCACCGGCAAGGAGCTGGGCTATGATTCTTCCCCTGAGGAGTGGAGAAAGCTTATGATTACCTATCATGCTTGCCATGAAATGGAGACAGGAGAGTGCTCCACCATGTCTTACTGGACGGGGGACGAGGCTTGGATCAGCTTTATTATGCTTCAGTCCGGCCATGGGACAAAGCCGAGGAACTATGAGCTGGTGAAGAAGGAGTACGATAGGCCTGTGGCTATGCCCGTATGGGACGGGGAACCGGCCTATGAGATGATGCCTACCACCTGGCCTGTCATAAAGGAATTCCATGATGACTGGATCGTGCGGAAAAGAGCTTATTGGAGCTTATTTGCGGGCTCCTTTGGCCACACCTACGGACATGCCTCTGTTTGGTGCACGATATCGGAAAGGGAAAGGAATGAGATAAGCAAGTACACCTGGTATGAGGCCCTGGAGCATCCGGGGGCGTACCAGATCAAGGTTCTCCGGGATTTTCTGGAATCCAGGGACTTGAGCAGCTGCAGGCCGGCCCAGGAAATCCTAAAGTCCCAGGAAGGGGATAAAGAAGAGGAAATGGACCAGCATCTCCAGGCCTGTATCAGCAGGGAGGGGAGCTTTGCCTGTATCTATTTCCCGAGCGGGGGAAAAGCGGCTGTTGACGTCAGCGGATTAGCAGGAAAACAGCTTCAGCTTTGGTGGTTTAACCCGCGTGACGGAAAATGCTATCTGGACGCAGCAACGCAGACAGAGCAGCCGGAAGAGCTTCTGGTTTTCGGCGGAGTGTTGGAAGTAGAAGCGCCGACCCTGGGCAGCAAGGAGGACTGGGTGCTGGTGATTGACGCGGAAGGCAAGGAGCAGGGGATACCTGGCAGGGCGCAGTCCTATCATTCCTTTGGGGATCAGGAAGAGCTGAAAAAGGTATTTGAATGGTAATTACCTGTTAGGAAGGATATTGTGGCTTGGGCTGATAAGCGGATGCCGCCGGGTGAAGTGGATATATGCTGAGGCTGAAGTATATATATCGAGGTTGGAGTAGAGAGATATATAGTGTATATATTCAGTGATCTTGCATTTTTGTTGACTTATGACGTCTAACGGATACAATTATATATTATAGGGAGCAAAAATATCTTCCTGTAACTGGTGTGCCCTTAGGGTATATCTTGCACGGTGCACGGTGCAGAGGTAGCGCCCTTATCAGAAGTGAAAGGACAGCTTCTGATAACTTAATATTATCGGAACCAAGTACATGCTCTGATAATCGGTGCGCCCCTTAGGGTACACTTTGCACGGCGCAGGAACAGCGCCTTTTATGAGAAGTTAAAAAGCAGCTTCTCATAACTTAATATTATAAACGGATGAAAGGCAGGGCTATTTATGGAAAAGTTATACCTACAGATGTATTCCTTTGGAGAGTTTGATCCCGCATTAACGGAGGGACATTTAGCGGCAGCACATGAAATGGGTTACGATGGAGTGGAGCTGTTCGGGCCAAATTTTGCGGTGGAAGCAGACCGGATGAAACAGCTCCTGGCGGATAACCAGCTGGAAGCCATCTCAATGCATACTTCGAGCAACAACGTAATTGACATGATCCCATATGCAAAGGCACTTGGGCTAAAGCATATAGTCATAGCGATGGAGCATTTACCGGATCTGGAGGCGGCAGAGGCCTTTGCGAAGCAGCTGAATGAAATGGGAAAGCAGTGCCATGAGAATGGCATCCTGCTTGGTTACCATAACCATACCCAGGAATTCCGTGCCTTTGGGGACCAGAGGATCATCGACGTGATTCTGGAGAAGACGAATCCAGACCATGTGTTTATGGAGCTGGACGCAGGCTGGTGTGCTGCTGCAGGGCATGACCCGATTATCTTCCTGCACCAATATAAGGACCGGGTGAAGCTTATCCATGTAAAGGAAAGCGACACTGTGATCGGGGTGCAGCCCTCCATTGACCCGAAAGACATGAAATACGATGAAAACGGCTTCCCGGCTCTCAGTGAAGAAGAGAAGGAAAGGCACCGCAGGAATGTGGAGATGAACTGTGCTGCCGGAAAAGGGCTGGTGGACTGGAAGGAGCTTAGGACAATCGCTGACGGATACGGCTGCCGCGGATATATCGTAGAGCGGGAGCACAGCTACGAAGGCGAAAGAATCCAGTGCCTCCAGGCAGATCTTAACTATTATAAGAAAAACATGTGATGCTAAGGGAAACCTGCCCCATCACATGAAATACACATCAGGTATGGAGAGGTATGGAAAATGAAATTCTGAATTTTACAAGATCAAAAATAGCCAGACAGGCAACCATATTCTTCCCTTTCTATGGATGAAGGGGGAATCACAGGAGAGGCTGGGAAATGGGACAGCCCATTATTTCAGGGCAATGAAAGGCCAGCATATGGCGGGCATCGACGTGACTGGAGACCAGGTAACCATCGGCGGTGCAGGATATCTGCGGACCGGAGTTTTTGAGCGGGACGGGGAATTTCTGCATTATGCCCTGGGCAAGCTGGGTGCTTCCAGCGGACATCTGGATCCAGGTAAAAACGGACGTACCATGTGTGAGCTTTTTGGTGCCGCCGGCTGGAAGACAGGGGTCCGTGACATGAAATATATCCTTGACCACATGCTGGGAAGGGGAATTAACAAGCTGGTACCCCACGCTTTTTCCATGGCAGAATATCCTGATGCAGACTGCCCGCCCCACTTCTATGCGGGAGGGAATAATCCGCAATTTAGCCACTTTGCTAACCTGATGAAATATGCAAACCGGATGTGTGAGCTCCTAAGCGGAGGAGCCCATCTGGCAGAGGTGGCGGTTCTCTACCATGCTGATGCAGAATGGGGAGGTAACTGTATGCTGATCCAAAAGCCGGCGAAGGAATTGCTGCAAAACCAGGTGGAATTCGACATCGTATCAGCGGATATGTTGATAAACCCGGCGGAATATGGCGGGTCTGTGGATAAAGACAGCTTCTTCCTGAACGGGCAGCAGTTTTTTACCCTGGTAATACCCTATGTCCTTAGGTTGGGAAGTATCTGGTTAAGGGCAGGAATAACATGAAAGCAATCGTTACGACAACCCTGGATAAGGACCAGAATAATTATCCGGAACCCTTCGTTGTCCTGAACCATGAGGTATCAGAGGGAACGGGAATGTGCGGGGAGGTTAATTTACACTATTAAAATTATCCCATACTCCACAGCCATGGTCACGGAGATATCTGGAACGGTAAAAACAGTATCTGGCAGATCAGGAGGGATCAAAAGCGCCTCTTTCCAGCTTGACAGCTTTGACAGGGATATGGGATAATGGGCTCGGAGGTGTAGGAAAATGGCCGGAATTAATCCATATCAGCATATAACCAATCCTTGCTTTGGCGCAATTTCACTTTTTGAGCCGGAACCGTTGTTACTGGATGAAAACGGAAACAAGTGGCTTCAAACCGGCAGCATGGAAGAATCCTTTGTCTGGATTTGCATTTACGGAGGTGGCAGTTCTATGCTTGACAGCTCTGCGGTCCGATTACTTTCTGATCAATTAGGAGGCGGAATCTTAGAGCAAACAAAGCTCAGCCTTCCGGTGCAGACCCACTGTTATCAAGTGGCTCTGGTCAGCTGCCTTGCCCTGTTGTTAGTTTCACCTGACTTTGCGCATACAGAAGAAAATGAAAAAAAACTTGAACAGGCATGTGAAGAAATGGTAGGGGCACTGGAGGAGAGAATAGGGTTGCCCCTGTGCGCTTCGATCAGTCCACTGTTTGCTCCTGGGGATTGTGTTAGAAATGCCTGTACGGTTGCATTAAATTTTGCCGACTATGCCAGATTTGTAGAGGGAAAGTCGCGGATTATCCATGAGAAGGAGTACTTTCGCTTAAAAGAGGATGTGCTGGCCAGGAACCCTGACTATAAGCTTCCGAATTTTGAAAGACCCATGATCACGGCGATTCTTAATCATAACTTTGCCCATGCGGAAATGGTCATCCATCGTTTCATTACCTCAAATTTGCTGGATGATCTGGAGCTGTTTGCCGGATGGCGGGGGAACATGTTTTATTTAGTCAACCTCTCCATGGCATTGACTCTTACGGATATTTCAGGAGTAGCAGATAAGGATAGGCGTTTTGCCCTGATCCAGGAACGGGTGCAGACCTGTCGTACACGGACGGAGCTGGAACATCATTTTCATGAGCTTTTTCTGATTCTGGAAAATTATATCCAGAAGAAAAGTGAATTTACGGATTATGACCCAAAAATGAAACGGATACATGAATATATAGACCAAAATTTCAGGGATCCCTTATTTGGGGCTGCGACCATCTGCGAAGCTTTTCATATCAGCCAGTCCCACCTGTCCCGGAGTTTCCGGGAGCAAATGGGAGTCAACCTGTCTTCCTATATCCAGACCCTGCGGTTAAATGAAGCAAAATTGTTGTTAGCGAAGACGGACGAAACAGTGGAGGATATTGCTATCCACGTGGGATACTCCAGTGCCCAGGTATTGAGCCGTTTATTTAAAAAGCTGGAGGGCATTTCGCCATCAGGCTATCGCGTACTTTCCATGGGTGTTTCTATGAATACCCTTACCTAATAAGCTATGTGGACGGTTTTTTAATAAAAATATCTTCTTAAGGATTATGAAGATCATTAAGATAATGAGAATGCATTTATTCGAAAATCTCTTTTAATGTTTGTTTTATACTTACATTTCTAGGGACTTCGGTAAATGCATTTTTTGTTTTTGTAAATCTTTATATGTTTAAGCAAAAATGGATTACCATTAGCAAAAATGGTCAAATGACATCAAAAAAAATCAATGATATCATACAACTAGCACAAATGGAAAAAGGAAAAGAAGGAGCTTTTGAAGATTTTATTAGTCAAAATGTTGATTAAGTATATTCGGGCTATAGAATTTTCAGAAAGCATAAAAGAAGGGGGACTCAAAGTGCTTAAAAAGGATAATCTACGGGAGGAGCTGGGATTAATGCTGGATGAGTTAAAAACAAAATGTTTTTACGTAAATCAATGAGACGAAAGAAATTAATGAATGGAGGTATTTGGATTGCTAAGATATGTGTTTAAAAGACTTCTTTATCTGATTCCGGTCATGTTCGGTGTTCTTGTACTGGTGTTTCTGATGAAACTCGTGATGCCCGGAGACCCGGTAGAGGAGCTGCTTCCCACATCCGCTACGGAGGAACAGCGCGAGGCCTTGCGGGAAGAGCTGGGCTTGAATGACCCGGTCATCAAGCAGTTCGGCGACTATGTCTGGGGGATTATAAGCCGGGGTGATCTCGGAACATCATATAAATCCAAGCAGCCGGTTATGACAGAATTGTTGCAGCGTTTCCCCAAAACCGTGGCAATTGGCGTGATTGGACTTGGTATCAGCCTGCTTATTGCTACTCCCCTCGGGATTCTAGCTGCAGTCAAGCAGTATTCCTGGGTGGATAACCTGATCGTGTTGTTCACGATTGTGGGTGCCAGTTTGCCGAGCTTCTGGCTCGCGCTTATGATGATTATGTTATTCTCGGTCCGGCTAGGCTGGCTTCCAGCCATGTATAACGGTAGCTGGGTGAGCTTCATAATGCCAATCATCGCAGTAAGCTTAACAGCAATTTCAGCTACCGTGAGGGGAATGAGGACGAACATGCTTGAAATGATCCGGCAGGATTATGTCAGGACTGCCAGGGCAAAGGGGCAGAAGGAATCCATCGTTATTGTGAACCACGCTTTTCGTAACACCCTAGTCCCAGTAGTTGCGGGTATAGGAAACGGGCTGGGAATGCTCCTTGGTGGATCACTGATTGTAGAAACAGTGTTTGCTGTTCCAGGAATAGGAAAATACGTCACGGATGCCGTTTCGCAACGCAATTTTCCAGCGGTTCAGGGGGGCATTGTCATGCTCGCATTCATCTATGCGATTATCAATATCGCGGTTGATATATGCTACACCGTGGTTGATCCGCGCCTTAAGACGACATTTATCACTGCAAAAAAGAGGAAAAGGGTCAAGAAGGAGGTCATGATAAGTGGCTAAGCTAACAACGCCGGCGATGGAACGGCTTTATAAAAAGAAAAAGTATAACACAGCAGGTGTTTCCTCACCGGGAAAAGAGGCTTGGAAAAGGCTTATAAGGGATAAAGCGGCGGTTGCCGGCTTAGGGATCATCGCAATTCTACTGCTGGTAGGATTATTTGCGCCCCTCATCGCCCCCTATGGTTACCAAGTGCAGGATTATACGGCAATTCTTCAGCCACCGAGCTCCCGGCATATATTCGGCACGGACGGTACTGGCCGTGACATATTCAGCAGATGTATCTACGGTGCGAGATATTCACTGCCCATCGGAATCATGTGTGTTATCGTAGGCCTTTTGGTGGGTGGGATACTCGGCGTGCTGGCAGCATATTGGCTGCGGACGCCAAAGCTGCACGAGCAAGGGTTCAGCTATTATGCCCATACGGTTAATCCCAGCAGTGTTAAATTCTGCAGTTGTGCCTGGATTGGCATAAGGCCTGTAGTCAACATAGATTCTGGAAGCATGGTGGAAAAATCAAAAAATGTCGGTGGGCTTTATCTTATTTAAAAATATAAATACAGGAATGGAAAATGCTTAAAAAAGACATTTTCAGAGCTTTAAATTATTTCAGTAAGGAGCAGGAAAGATGATTCTAAAAGATTTACCGATTGGTACAAAAGTAAGGGAAGAAAGAACATCCCTGGTTTTTCTGATTGCCGACCATAATCATACTGGCTACAAAGGTACAACACTGATAACAGATTGTGCTATTAAATTGGCCTCTATTGATGGGGCGGAACCGGATAATCCGAAGGATTCCATAAAGGAATTCGGAAACAATTTCTATCCCCATAGTAATATTCATCAATGGTTAAATTCGGATAAGGCGGATTGGTATATGCCAATACATGAATATGATGCCCCACCTTCATCAGACAATATTGATCACGGAAGAGTGGATTTTTATGAGTCTCCTTTTTATTCAGAGGAAGCAAAGTTTACAGGAGATCATTCCTATCAGAAGGATCCGGGATTTTTAACGTGGTTTTCCCAGGGATTCAGGGATAGAATTCTTGAATCAGAAGTGCACTGCTATAAGGAGCCGACCCCGGGAGTGATCCATTTTGGCCCTCCGGAGCCGTATAAGCTAAAAGCAAAAGTATTTTTATTAAGTGCGCCGGAAATGGGATTTGAAAAAAACAAGAATGGAACAGAAGGCTTTCGCTTTCCTTTGTTTCATGATGGAAGGATGAGAGTAGCCGCACCGATTCCTGCTGCCATAGGAAGGCCTGACGACTACAATTATGACGATTGCAGCTTTTATTATTGGCTTCGTACCCCTGCAGCCGGTTCCTACACAATGTCAATGTATTATAATTCGGATCATAAGGTAGGAGATAATAATGGGGCAAGCTTTAGGGAAATGCCGGTGAAAGCAGCATGTGGAATACGCCCTGCCTTGAACCTGGATTCTGATGCGACAGTATCCGATGTGCCGGATAAGCAGGGAGTGTATACGTTAATTTGTGGAGGTGTCTATGGAAAATGAAATTGAAAAATTAAAGGGGACGCATTCAGAAATCATTCAGGAAGTTGCTTTTGAATTTCCTGAGAATGTAAGATACAACCCCAAATGCCTGTGTGGTAACACGGGTTGTGCGCGGCATAGTAACTGCCGGGTATGCATGGAATTCCATAAGCTGACGGATCATCCGCCTACCTGCAAATATGAATGGAAATGGAAAAAGCAATGAAACCTCTAAACTGAAGGTTGCAGTTCTTTGTTAAAATCGCAAAGAAAATACATTCCGGATTGAGGTGAAAAGCTAATAAACCCTAGGCGATTGGAGCAGGACAAATTTTCACATTAGAAAAATGTCCTGCTTTTTGGGGCGGAATATTTGTGGAATAATTTATAGAAAATCCATGGCCTCTTTCCGGCTTGACAGCTATGGGAGGAATATGGTATTTTGAAGCGAAGGTAAGAAACGATTAATTGATAAAGAAAGCGAGGATAATTATTATGAACAAGCTTCCTGTTGGGATACAGGTCTATGGACTGCGTGATCTGCTTGAAGATAAGCCGGACAATTTCCGGGATGTAATGAAAAAAGTAAAAGAGTATGGCTATGATGGTGTTGAGCTGGCTGGACTTTATGGACTTTCCCCGGAAGAGGTGAGGGACACTCTGGCGGAAGTTGGATTAGTTCCGATCAGCGCACATGTACCGCTTGCTGACTTTATGACGGATGCAGAGAAGGTTGCAAAGGACTATCTTACCATTGGCTGCAAATATGTTGTAGTGCCATATCTTCCTGAGGAATACCGTCATCTGACACCAGGATACGAAACTGTAATCAGTGAGATGAAACGTGTTGGTGGGGTCATGAAATCCCATGGACTAAAATTGTTGTATCACAACCATGATTTTGAATTTGTAACGCTCCCGGATGGGCGTTTTGGTTTTGATGATATTTATGAACAAATTCCAGCCGACATTTTAATGGTTGAGCCGGATACCTGCTGGATAAAAGTCGCCGGTCAGAGCCCTGAAGCCTATATCAGGAAATACGGTGAGAGATGTGAGATTATTCATTTGAAAGATTTTATTAAAGAGGGAAAGCCAAAAAATCTTTATAAATTAATTGGAATCGAAACGGAGGAGAACTCAGAGGATACTGGAATTTTCGAGTTCCGCCCGGTTGGTTTCGGTCAGCAGTTATGGGAACCTATTCTCGGTGCATCTGTTGAAGCAGGGGCAAAATGGGTCATTGTTGAGCAGGATGAACACTATGGGCTAGGTGCGCTGGAAGCTGCAAGAAGAAGCAGGGAATATTTGAAGATATTAGGGTGGTAATTTTTTAGGAGATAAGATGATGCTTAGGGAACCGAAGGATTTCGGTTCCCTTTATTGGAGTGTCTCTCTGAATCCTTTTACCTGATAGCCTGTATGGAAGCGCTTTTTTAATAAAAATATCTTCCTAAGGTGATGAAGATTATTAATAAAATGAGAATGCATTTATACAAAAATCTCTATTTAATGTTTGTTTTATAACTTACATTTAGGGAGTTTTGTATAGATGCATTTTTGTTTTTGTGAACCTTGTATACCTTAGCTAAAACGGACTAGCATAAGCAAAAAATAGTCAAATGATATATTATGTTGACTCGCGGATAATTAATTCTGTGTCCAATAATATCTGCTGCTTCGGTGTATTTGGATTCATAGTCTCGTTCAGAAGAATCTCAAAAGCAGTATAACCTAGTTGATAACGGGGCTGTCCGACAGTAGTGATTGATGGAGTGGTGGTAATGGATACATTAATGTTATCAAAGCCGATCACGATCACATCCTGGGGAACACGCAGACCGGCCGCCGCTGCGGCCTTAATTGTCGCTGCTGCAAAAATATCTGAAATGGTAAAAACAGCATCCGGCGGATTCGGAAGGGCAAACAGCTTTGAAGCAGCAGAGTAGGCCATACTGAAATCAACATCCGGGATCTGTATAACCCATTCCGGGACGATCTCCAGCCCGGCACCAAGAAGTGCCAATGCATAACCGGTCTTACGACGGTCTGCATAATGGAAACGATAGGTACTGTTAAGGATGGCGACCTTTTTGTGCCCCGTTGAGATTGCATACTCCACTGCCTTACGGCTTGCTTCAATGTCATCAATACTCACATAGGAAACGGAAGTACAGGTTTCATTGTATTCGCTGCATTGGACAATGGGCATGGTATTCTGGATCCGCATTAATAAATGGTATGGTGTATCGGTCGTATTAATGATACCGGATATGTGGTGATTGTTAACCAGCAGAAATAAGGAGTCGATGCTGAAATCATTCAGATTCAGACAGCTGCTTAAAAGAAAATGGCCATGGCGCCTGGCAGCTGACTGTGCTCCCTCAATAATATCGCCGTAAAAGGGGTTATTATTCGACGGCATATTAATCAGAAACAATAAATTTTCCCTGCTTTTATGATTTTCGTAGGTGTGGATGCTTCTATGTCCATGAACATTGTTTTCAGAAGAAGCAAGCTTTTGATAGCCAAGGGTATTCATTGCATCCAGGACTTTCTGGTATGTAGGACGCTTTACAATATCGGGATGGTTAATTACACGCGAGACTGTGGCCACAGATACGCCGGCTTTTTTGGCTATGTCATAAACAGTAGGGAGTTTTTTGCCTTCCATAAGAAATCCTCCACTTGAAGTTAGTTATTGTATAAGAGTTTATAGTAAACAGACGGAAATGTACACAGAAAAATGAAATAATTTCAAAGAAGCTGAAAAGGGGAAATGTGTATAAATGGGAAAATGCATAATAACTATAAAAATTTCTTTTTTAAAATTCGTAAAAATTTATGTTTGTGGTCGGGCGGAAAGATAAATAACTGTGCAGAATGACGAACTTATGAGCATAAAGATGCAAAAGACATTTAAGTGCAAGAAATATAGTTTAAAGATTGTTTTGTTTCAGAAACAAATATGAAATAGAAAAAAAGTCGGCGGAAATTCGTTATCCTTTGATAAAAATATAAAAAGAGAAGGAAGAATAAGCTTGGTATACTATGCTTAAGTTCATAAATGGAACGAAGAAGAATAAAAGGTATCAGCGGCTGCATTCCTGCAGCTTGAGGGTATAAAAACTATTATATTTTTAGGAGGTAGCGTTATGAAAAGAATTAAAAAGCTATTGAGTGTTCTTCTGGTACTTGTATTTACAGCGTTCTTATTTGCAGGATGTGCAAATAACACCAAGACGGAAGATACAACAGGCGCAACGGGGGGTAGCGCTGGGGACGCAACCACAACAACAGCGCCGGAATCGGGCGCAGCTGCCACAGGTACATATAATATCGGATATAATTATTTCGGCAGCGGTTCCTATGCATTATTATCCTTGGCAAATAATTCAAAGGTAGTGATTGATGCATTTGGAAATAAAGCCACATCCATGGACGACGAATTTTCTGTTGAGAAGATCGTTCAGGATGCAGAGAACATGATTTCCTCCGGTGTTGACGGGCTGATCATCTGGCTTCCGGTAGAATCCTTATATTTAACGGTTGCAGACATGTGTGAAAAAGCTAAGGTTCCTTTTGTATTAAACGATAAGATACCAAGCGATCCATCCATTATCGAGAAATTAAAGGCAAATCCTTATTTTGCAGGTGCAGTTGCTCCGGCAAATGCAGTATATGGAGAGGCTATTGCGAATTATGCACTTGATAATAATCTAAAGACATGTATTATCTCTTCCTCCAGTGTAGGTGATGCATCCGATACACCAAGGCTTGATGCCTTTACAAAGGCATTTACTGCTGCAGGCGGAAAGATCCTGGCTGAACTCCATGCAGATGCGGCGGATGCTGCCCAGGGGCAGATTGAAGATGCACTGGTAGCAAATCCGGATCCCGACTTTGTATATGGTGTTGGTTCTGACTTTGGTATTGCAGCTGTTTCTGCTCTTGAGAATGCAGGAAATAGCAGAGCCATCGTAGTAACCTCCGGACTGGATAAGGCGGCACTTGAATTGCTCGGAACCTCTTCCCTGAAAATGGTAAACGGTGATTTCTGGGTATGTGGCATGTTATCCGCAGTGGTGCTTCAAAACTATCTGGACGGTACTCCTTTGAAGGATGCGGACGGAAATCCGGTATGGGTTGATAACGTAATGCCTTTTGAAGTACCTTCAGAAAAATATGACTTATATAAGAAATTCTTCCTTGATGAATACTGCTATAGTGCAGATGAACTTAAACAGATGAGCGGAAAGACAAATCCGGATTTCAATTACGATGCATTTTTACAGGTAATTGCGGATTATTCGTTGGATAACCGGTTAATTGCAAAATATAAGGAAGGAAAAGTCACAAAAGAAGAACTTAGTGCAGTTGGTATTAATGTTGAATAGCCAATTAATTTCAGAATGGCAATAAATTTTAGCTGTGCCGCGAAATTGTGGCACAGCAAAATTTTTAGGAGGTAAAACGTGTCATTTTCCCAGAAAAATAATAATGAAAAAATGAAAAGAATAAGGAACCAGATCATTCTGTTCGCAGGTATCGCACTGCTGGTTGTTATCAGTAATCTTATTGTAGGCGGAAGCCTCTTGACTTTCGGTAATCTGAAAACCATCATATCACATGCAATTTTCCCGTCCTTTGTTACCTGGGGTATGATGTTTATATTTACCAGCGGAATAATCGATCTTTCCATCGGTGCCAATATCCTGCTGTCTGCCAATGTCGGTGCAATCTTTGCGATGGATCTTGGAATGGGCTATTTTGGTCTGATCTTTGCAACCATTCTTTGCACTGTGGTTCTGGAACAGCTGAGCGTGAACTGTTCCGTCAGCCTGAAAATTCCATCCTGGATATCCGGTCTGGGTATGGCACTGGTTTTTGAAGCAATACTCACAATTTACGCGACAATCAGGAGCAAGACGGAAGGCTCCAGTGTTATTACCTTGAAAGGGTTCCGGGGGATGGGGACCATGCCGTTGATGGCCATTGTTTGGATTGTGGGATTTATCATCGCCTATCTTTTATTTAACCGCACAACGCTGGGACTTAATATCAGGGCAATCGGCGGAAATGAAGGCGTTGCAGATGCAATGGGAATTGATAAGAAAAAAACGATACTGCTAGGTGCTCTTGTGGGTGCTGTTTTCATCGGCCTGGCTGCTGTAATCCAGGAAAGTTATGCCGGAAAATTAAGTTCCCAAAGCGGCCTGGGCAGCCTTTCAACCATCTTTAAATCATTGGCTACCGTATTGCTTGCAGGCTCCTTTGAAAGAATTATCAGCATGCCGGTAGGTATTATGGTCGGATCCGTTTTTATTACAGGCCTGTTCAATGTATTAACACTACTGGGCGTTCCTTCCGGCACCGGCCAGGAAATCTGCCTTGGCGGAATTGTTATTCTATGTGGAATTATCTCCCATTGGGGCTTTAAAGGGGTGGTGAAATAATGGCAGAAGAGATCTTAAGAATTGAAAATCTATCAAAAAGCTTTGGCCCTACACTGGCAAATAAAAATATCAATCTAAGCTTAAAGCGGGGATCCGTTCACGGACTGGCAGGAGAAAATGGCTCCGGAAAGTCAACCCTTGCATCGATTGTCTGCGGTATTCAAAAGAAAGACAGCGGAAAAATCTATAAGGATGGAGAAGAATATTCTCCAGCAAATCCCATTGAAGCCGGCAACCGGCATGTTTCGATGGTTGTCCAGGAGTTAGGCATTGTGGGAAATCTGTCTCCCGTAGTGAACATTTTCCTGGGAAGGACGGAGCAATTTAAAAAGAATGGAATACTGGATTTCAATAAGATGGAGAAAGCTGCCAGGGAACAGCTTGATAAGTGGGAATTAGGAGAACTCGCGCTGGATGGAATGACAGAAACCCTTTCCATCGGGCAAAGAAAGATATTGGAGTTAATCAGGGCTCTATCCATTGATCCGGATCTTTTGATCCTGGACGAAATTTCACAGGCATTATCCCAGGATAAACGTGAAATACTCTACAAGTTCATCAAGCACTTTACCGGAGAAGGAAAGACAATTCTTATGATTACCCACGATCTGGAAGAGATGCTGGAAATCTGTGATACCATTTCTGTCTTAAGAGACGGAGAAATCGTTGCAACAAAGGCTTGTGCCGATTTTACGCTGGAAGAATTAAAGCATAAGATGATCGGCCGTGAAATTGCCGGTGATTATTACCGCAATGACCAGGAAGAACAGTACGGGGAGGAAGTTATTCTGGAGGTTGAGAAGCTGGGCGTACCCGGGCAATTGGAGGATGTTTCCTTTCAATTACATAAGGGAGAGGTTCTTGGTGTATGTGGATTAAGTGATGCCGGAATCCATACCCTTGGTGCTGCCTTATTCGGACTTTTGGAGCACCGGACCGGTAAGGTCTGCATGAAGGCTACCGGAAAGCTTTTGAACAGGCCGAAAGATGTCATTAAAGCGGGAGGGGCTTATCTTTCGAAGGACCGTGACGCAGACGGACTGATGCTGGATGCAAGCATCGGGGATAATATCATAGTTCCGAATGTCGGTGATATGACAGGTAAATTCGGTTTCTTAAGTCCGGGAAAGGTCAAAAAGCTGGCGCAGGAGACCTCAGAGGCCTATGCGATCAAATCTACCGGGATTGACCATATTGTCAAGAGATTAAGCGGTGGTAACAAGCAGAAAGTAAATTTAAGCCGCTGGCTGATTAAGGATCTGAAGTTTATTATCCTGGACTGTCCGACCCGCGGCGTTGATATCGGCGTTAAGGCGTATATTTATGAAGTATTAAGAAAAGCAAAGAAAGCTGGCCTTGGTATTATATTGATTTCCGATGAATTATCGGAAGCCATGGGAATGTCGGATCGGATCCTGGTTATGAGAGATCATAAAAAAGCGGGTATTCTGAGCAGGACAACGGATTTTACCGAGGATAAGATAATTGAGGTGATGCTATGATGAAGATGAAAATAAAAATAGATGCCCTGTTGCCCTTTGCCGTCCTCTTTCTCATGCTGATAATCTTTGGGGTTGCAACGAAGGGACAGGTGTTTAACGGTCAGAACCTTCTGAATTTATTCAGTCAGTCAGTTGCCACGATTATTGCAGGACTCGGAATGATTTTCGTCGCGTCAATGGGTGGAACAGATATTACCCATGGCTCCCTGCTGGCAGTATCGGCAGCCTTTGCGGCGATCGTAGGTCAGTCTTTTGGTGCGGTATGGATGTTTCCGGTAGCGATTTTGATTGGAGCCTGCTCAGGATTATTGCTGGGAACACTGAATGCAAAATTTAAAGTACCGTCCTTTATGGCATCCCTCTCCATGCTAATCGCATTCCGGGCCTTTGTAAACTGGATTTTAAACTCCCGTGTTGTTATGGTGCCGGAGGAAATCACCTTTATTGACGAAAATTCCTTTAAGCTCGTTGCTCTTATTGTCATGATTCTAATCATCGGATACCTATTTGACTTTACACCCTTCGGAACCTATGTCAGGGCAATCGGTGAAAATGAAAATGCGGTAAAACATGCCGGTATCAATGTAGATAAGATTAAAATCATTGCCTTTATAATCTCAGGAATTATGGCGGCAATTGCCGGTGTGTTTACCATTGTCCGTATTGGAGGGGCGAGCAATAACCTGGGGAGCGGATTTGAAATGAAGGTTATGATGGCAATGTTTATCGGAGGTATTCCAGTTCAGGGTGGCATGGGGTCGAAGCTGTATAAGTTGATTGTCGGCGCACCTACGATTATACTTCTGGAAAATGGTCTGGTATTATGCGGTGCCAGCGGCGGTATTACCCAAGGAATCCGCGGCGTAGTACTTTTGGCAACAGTATATTTTACCCTGCTGATGTATTCCAGGTTTGGGGTCAAAAAAGCTGCCAGGAAGATTGGAGTGACAGAGGAAGCAAACTAAAGACATTAGAGACAATTTATAAGTCTTCGGAGACGGGAAAGGAAGTTTTTCTGGGATGACGATAAGATTTGGCATTATAGGCCACGGATTCATGGGACATAAACATGGAACTATGTTAGCACAGCTGGATGGAATCAAGGTGGCCGGAATCTGCGACATCCGGGAGGACCGGCTGGAGGATGTAATGGAAGGCGTGATTCGTTATGCAAATATTGATGATATGCTGAAAAATCCTGAGATCGATGTTGTTTTAATTGCTACAAACAATAACCAACATAAGGAACTGGTATGCAAGGCTGCAAGAGCTGGGAAGGATATCATTTGTGAAAAGCCGGTTGCAGTGTCTGTCGCCGAATTAGACGAAATGGTTAAAACTGTTAATGAGTGCGGCGTTAAATTTACGGTTCATCATCAGAGAAGATATGATCCTGATTTTAGGACAGTGAAGGAAATATATGATCAAAAGCTCTTAGGTGATGTTTATACCATCAAGACCAGCCTATACGGCTTTAATGGAAATATGCATGACTGGCATATTTTCGTCGAAGAAGGCGGAGGAATGCTTTATGACTGGGGAGTACATCTTCTGGATCAGATGCTTTGGATGGTCGACAGTAAAATTAAGACAGTCTATGCAGATTTACGGAATGTGATTAATACGGAAGTCGATGACTATTTCAAAATCTTGCTGAGGTTCCAAAATGGGATAACGGCGGAGGTTGAGCTTGGAACCTATTTCCTGAGTGATAAGGAAAACTGGTTTGAGCGCCACTGGATTATGGGGGGCAATACCGGTACCATGTACATCGACGGTTTCGAGCCCAAGGGGAAAATAGTACGGACAACAAGGCTTTTAACAAATGTTCCAGGAAAAGCGACGATGACTGCGGCAGGACCAACCCGTTCCTTTGGCGAACCGGCTCCCGGTATCCTTGTAACGGAGGAGTTACCCAAGGTTCAGACGAAGCACGTGGACTATTTTGAAAATTATATCAGGGCATGGCATGGTCAGGAGGATTTTCTGGTTAAGATTCCGGAGGTAAGAAGGGTCTTATCTTTAATGGAGGCAATCCGTAAATCCGCAATCACTGGCTGTAACGTGGATTTTGAGTAAACCTTGAGTATAACAGGTGTTAGATAGGAAAGCTATAACCATTTTATATAGCTATTATGAAAAAAAGGAGTGAAACATATGTATGATACTCATGTCTTGACCGATTATGACTGCCGCAGTATTTGGGAACACGGCAACAAAGTCGGTTATGCGGTAAATCTGACAATCAATTATTACAGAGGACTTCCGCTGTGCTGTGTGGATGAAATTACTCTCGAAATCGATGGGGAAATCGTAGATCCTGCCACGATCTATGTTCAGCACAGAGGAAAGGAATTCCAGTACCTTGATATCCTAAAGGATGATTTCCCAACGGATTTCTACTGGGTTTTTGGCGAATACCTTCGCGTAGTTGTTAAAAAAGAGGGCGGAATTGAACAGGGACAGCACAAGGTTAAGCTGACCCTGGGAACCCGCCGGTCCTATACACCTACCATGGTGGCTATCTGCGAAAAAGTACTTACATTTGCTTAGAAAGAAGGTGTGTTAATTGAAAACGAACCATGATATAAAACTAGGTGTTTCCTTATACAGCTATCAGGATAATTACTACTTTCACAAGTATGATCTGGAAGGATGCCTTGCGGCAGCAGCGGGTGCAGGTGCTGAGGGTATTGAGATTTTTCCTGACGCAATGATACCGGAATGGCCATATATTTCTGATGCTTTTGTTGACAAATTTACAGGAATGCTGGAACGTTACGGCTTGAAATGTGTTTGTGTTGACCACTTTTCCGATACCCGGATGTGGAAAAATAAAAATCTCAGCAACGACGATTTATATGAGCGCGGCGTAATGTACATCAAGGCTGCCGCAAAACTTGGAGCTCCGGCGGTCCGTCTGCTCCATGAAGAGCATATCGGTGTTTTTGACAAAAGCAGTCCAATGAGCCGGGATTACCATCTCACTAATGTGGAGATCGTTGAAAGGCTTCTTCCGGTAGCAGCAGAATACAATGTTATGATGGCACTGGAATGCCATGCTCCCAGCACCATCAGTGATCCCTGCCATGAGCCTTATTTAGAAGCCGCAGAGCGTCTTGGTTTACCTTTTGTGGGGCTGCAGGCTGATTTTAGCTCCTATGAATATTGTATTACCAGTGCCGATGTCGGTATGTACACCCGTCAGGGTGCTAACCCTGAGATATTAAACCTGATCAGGAACAGCCAGAGAGAAGCCTATTTTAGTGGCAAAATATTTGATTTTGAGCATATCAGGGAAAAGATAGAGAGGATTGGGCTGAACGAAGTTGATAAGAAGTTATTGAAGAATGATTTTATCTACGGCATCAATGAATCAAAATCCTTTGAGAATCTATATAAGACTCTTAAGGAATATGCTTCCAGGCTCGTATATATCCATGGAAAGTTCTATGATATCGATGAGGACGGACAGGTAGACAACATGGATTATCCGAAGATCTTTAAGGCTCTTGTGGATGGAGGCTATAAGGGATACATCTGCAGCGAGTTTGAAGGGAACAGGCGCATGAATGATGCAGGCTGGGTTAATGAGATAGAGTATGTGCGCAAACATCAGGTGCTGATGAGAAAGTGTCTTGGATATGAGTAATAATCGGATGAAACAAATTAAGCAATAGCTCTATACCAACGGTTAGGTGGGATGCTCTGAATCCCACCTAACTGTATTTGATACAATTCATGGCAAGTGGATCAGCCTGCTGATTCAGTTTGATTTAAATAAATCCGGAATACCCCGGTACAATATTGTTAAATGTGAATATAGCATCTATAATATACCTATATGGTAATTGGTACATTAATAGATATCAAAGGAAAAGGGAAGAGAGCTATGCAGGACTTTATACTTCAAAATGATGAATTGATGGACTTTGATTTTTGCGAAGCAAAAAATACTAATGAGCATTTTCACCAAAATATGGAGTTGCTTTATGTATTAGAGGGGGATCTTACTCTGCAGGTGGAGAATGACAGCTTTCATATGAAAAGGGATGACTTCGTTATTATTAATGTAAACAGAAGGCATTCCTACAGCTCATCAATTGAAGTACTGACCGGCTTTATTCATATGAATTTTAGAAAAATCAGCAGATACATTAATACGAATAAGATAACATTTTTTTGTAATACAGTAATTGATAATAATAATGCCAATGAAAAAGTGAGAAAAGTTTTATATAAAATATTTAACCAGTATCTAGATAAAAACGGAAATGGATTAGTCTATCTCAACAGTCTGTATTATGAGCTTCTTAATTTGATCATCAGCAATTTTGTGGTTGAAAAAAATGATATACGTTTTGAAAATACAGGAAATGAAGAGAAAAATCGTATTAACGGGATTGTGGACTATATTTATGCCAATTACCAAAATGAAATTTGCCTGAGTGAGCTGTCGAAGCAGCTATATCTTTCTGAAACCTATCTTTCAAAATATTTTAAAAAAAAGCTGGGTATGAATTTTAAGGATTATTTGAATAGCATACGCCTTTCCCATGCAGTTGATGAGCTGAAATTTTCAAATAAGTCAATGATACGGGTTGCCTTAGACAATGGATTTCCGAATACGGCAGCCTTTGATAAGGTATTTAAGGAGGCTTATCAAATGACACCCTCAGCCTATGCGGAAAAAATGCGGAAAAATGCGATGACCGATTTGAAGCTGACAGACACAAAAGCTGAGATATCAGAAAAGGTCAGAAAGCACTTGCATCACCTTGAAATGAAAGTAATTGAGAACCAAAGCTATAATTATGTTATTTTGGATGCATTAAACAAGCGCCCATATCCAAAGTCCTGGAAGCGTATGATTAATATCGGACTGGGAAGTGATCTGCTCCGTTCGGATATGCAGGAACATATTTTGCTGTTGAAAAAAGAATTAAAATTTGAGTATGTGAGGTTCTGGGATCTTTACTCGCCAGAGCTTTTATTGAATATTAATTCCCAGGATAATAAATATAACTTTACAAAATTAGACCGCATCTTTGATTTCTTTACGGAAAATGAGATTAAGCCCTATATTGAACTGGGATTTAAGCCTATCCGGCTGATACGGAATACGGAGAACTATTTCGTAAGCCAGGAACGTGAAATTTTATTTCGGAATTTGAGCGAATATAAAAAGTTTCTATATACGTTGGTTACCCACTATGTAAATCGCTATGGAATGGAAGAGGTGGAGCGGTGGTATTTTGAACAATGGAACGATCCCCGCTATTTTGTTTCTGAGGATTACCTGGAATATTTTGAGGTGTTTGAAACGGCCTATGATACCCTAAAGTCCATCTCCCCGCAGATTAAACTGGGAGGGGGAGGGTTTCAGCAGTCGGATACAAATGTTACCCTGCAGCAGGTTATCGCTTTATGGAAAAAGAGGATGTGCTATCCGGATTTTATTTCGCTATACTCCTACCCTTATACAAGAGGGGAAGTTAATATGGAATATGACGCCCGGCGTTCCAAGGATCCGGATTTTGTCCGTAATCAGGTTTTGATGGCGAGGGATATTCTTCATGAAAGTGGGCTTTATAATCCGGAATTGCATATATCTGAGTGGAATTCAACCATATCGAACCGTAACTGCCTGAATGACAGCTGCTACAAGGGAGCCTATATCATGAAGAATATCATTGATGTCATTGGGCAGGTGGATTTAATGGGTTACTGGGTTGGCTCGGATTTGTTTTCGGAATACCTGGATTCCCATTGCCTTTTAAACGGAAGCGGAGGCCTGCTTTCCAAGGATGGAATCCGGAAACCGGGTTTTTACGCCTTTGAATTTATGAATCAAATGGGAAATTTCCTGCTGGGAGGCAATGAAAACTGTGTCGTGACCACGAACGGGCATGGAAATTATTCTGTGGCCTGCCATAACTATAAGCATCCCAATTTTAAATACTATATGAAGATGGAGGATGTTATGGATATCGCACAGATGCAGGAGCTGTTTGATAATAATGAACTGCTTCGATTGAATTTTCAGATAAAGCATGTAAAGAACGGAACCTATCAGCTGAAAACCAGATCCCTGGGTCCGCAGAATGGAAGTGTGCAGGATGAATGGATCAAGATGGATTTATCGGAGAATTTAAATAAGCAGGAGCTTGATTATTTAAGGCAGATCTGCACCCCGCATATTACAATCCGAACCTGTGAGGTGACGGACGGAATTTTAAATTTTGAGACGGTTCTCCAGCCGTTGGAAATACAATATATTCATCTGCTGTACCAGCTATAGGTTTATCCGATGGGACGCTTGTTGTAAAATAGCAGCTTGGAGGATTTACATAAAAGTTATTCGTATGGTAAAATAGAAAAGAGTATAATGTTACTAACGGTACAAAATTTTAGGAAAACTGGAGGGCTACTTATGAAACAGGATTTACAACACAAGGCCGGAGATTCCAATCAGATCACCCGGGATTACTTTGATTCCCTGTTAATTGAAATGTGCCACATCGGTTCAGTGCTACCATCCACGAAATTTGAGCTTTATGGGGAAGCATTCTCCACACCGGTTATGACGGCCGCCTTATCACATCTTAACAGGACAAGTCCAAACGGCACAATTGAAATGGCGAAGGGAGCTAAGGAAGCTGGTGCCGTATTGTGGACAGGCATGGGAGGCGGGGAGGAACTGGAGTCCATAGCAGCAACAGGGGCAAAATTCATTAAAATCGTAAAGCCCTATTCCGACAACGATTTGGTCTACAGGCAAATTGAGCATGCACAAAAGTGCGGGGCTTTGGCCGTGGGTATGGATGTTGACCATGCATTTAACAGAAAGGGACAATATGATAAGGTCATAGATTCAACCATGTCACCAAAGACACTGGAGGAAATCAAAAGCTTTGTAAATGCCACAAAGCTGCCATTTATCATAAAGGGAGTACTGAGTGAAAAAGATGCATATAAGTGTATGGAAGCAGGGGTTAAGGGAATGGTAATTTCCCATCACCACGGAATCATGGACTATGCCCTGCCCCCGCTGATGATATTGCCTAAGATTGTGAAAATAGTGGATCGCAGCATGCCGATTTTTGTGGACTGCGGCATTATGAGCGGCATGGACGCATTTAAGGCCATGGCTCTGGGGGCAACAGCAGTATGTGTAGGCCGTAAGCTGTTAAAGCCGCTGGAGGAAGAAGGGGCTGGCGGGGTACAGAAGACGATTGAAGCTATGACGGAGGAATTGGCCGGAGCAATGGCATATACGGGCTCTGCAGATATTACGAACATAGACCCTTCCCTGATATGGAAAAGGGATTTTTAGCCATGAGAACTACAGGGGCATTGGAGTATCCAAGCTGATGAGGGCCTTTGAAAAAAGGGAGATATGATTTTTTGCGCATTCCGATTTCTATAAAGCTGGAATGCGCTTTTTGTTTATGCTTTATTGGATGGTTTATAAGCTGGATAAGGTTTTTAAGTCAAAGCAAAAATTCGACTATATTTTTTGTGTAGTAAAAGGCGAAGTTAACAATATGATATGGAATTATTAAAAACTTGGCTTAAAAGGGTGTAAATAATTGAATGCTACAGCAGCCGGGATCCGCTATACTGGATTATAAGTTAAGAATTGATAAAAGCAATTAGAAAATGGAGGATCAATATGGCAAAGAAAGTGGTTGGGTTTTCCTTTGGCAGGAAGATGTCTAATACTGAAATAATGATTAAGGAAGCATTGCTGGAATGTGAAGAGGCGGGCTTTGAGATACAATTTATCCGCTGTGATGATTTAAACATACATATCTGTACGGGTTGCTGTGCCTGTGTCGGCGGAATGGTCAGCGGCAGGGGTAAGGGGGATTGCGTCCTTAAGGATGACTTCCCGGTTATTGATGAGGCTCTCATGTCGGCGGATGCGGTGATTGTAGGATCACCGACCTATGTGCTGGCGCCTACGGGGAATTTTAAGGTGGTCTGTGACCGTATCGGACCTTCCCATGATATCACCTTCCGTAAGCCTTTAATCGAAGCGGGTATCGCAGAGGGAAAAGACCCGGGAACCTATCCTGATGCCAGGAGCCTGAAAAAGCGGGTTGGTGCACTGATTACCGTAGGGGGAGCAAGGACCGAGAACTGGCTTTCCCTTGCAATGCCTAACATGTATGAATTTACGATGCCCATGGGAATTGATGTGGTTGATAAATACCAGTATCATGGTGCGATGAATGTGGAGCACGTCCTTGGCAGGCCCGAGGTGCTGGACCGTATGAAAGGCCTTGGCAGAAATATTGTGGAGGCGCTGAATTCAACAACGGAGGAAGAACGTACAAAATGGCGCGGGAACGAGGAGGGAGTATGTCCCGTATGCCATATGGACCTGCTTACCATCATGCATGATAAGAATAAGGTGGAATGTCCCATCTGCGGTATTGAGGGAGAGTTAAACCTGGTAGACGGTAAAATCAAGGTTACCTTCCCGGAGCATCAGATCAAGCGTTCCAGGCTATATGAAGCGGGCAAGCTGGAGCATTCTGAGGAGATCAAGGACGGGGCCATAACCCAGAGAAGGGTAGAGGGCCTGAAAGAACTGAAGGAAAAATATATCAATGTAGGCCAGAATGTGAAGTAGAAGCCGCACTGAACAAACCGGACCGTAGGGGTGAAAAAAGATTTAACCAGTAGCCTTATTATTAAATGAAAACCCTATTTATAAACGAAAGGATGGAACCTTTATGGGAATTAAAACAGCGGTAAGCTTATACAGCTTACAATACCAATTTCTACAGGGGAAAATGACCCTGGACGATATCTTCAAATTTGTAAAGGACATAAATGCAGACGGGATTGAGATCCTTCCTGACCAGATGCTCCGTGGCACACCGACACCGACGGAGGCTACCTATGCTGAGTGGGACGCGCTCACAAGCAAGTATAATTTGGACTTAGTATGCGACGATATTTTCCTGAACACCAACCTGTACAAGAGCAGGGAACTGACAAGGCGTGAATGCATTGAGCTGATTAAGCAGGAAATTATTATGGCGCACCGCCTGGGCTTTAAAATCATACGCCTCGTGTCAATGACACCTGCATGGATCCTGGAGCCCTGCCTGGAAACAGCCGAAAAGTACGGCGTTGCCCTTTGCATCGAGGTTCATGGAGGACTGGGCTTTGGCGTAGACAAAACAGATGAATTCTTAAATGAGATGCTGCGCTTAGATTCCCCCTATATCGGAATCGTGCCTGATACAAGCCTTTTCTGTCGGAAGGTTCCCCGGATTGTCGGAAACTACTGCAACAAGCTGTTTGGAACGAACCCGGATCTGATTAAATATGCAGAAGAGGTTTTTGAAAACGGAACAGACTTCTTCGCCCTGGAGAAAAAACATGGAAAAATGGATCCGAAATTAGCGTCACTCATCAAGGATCCGGCAAAGGACATGTTCTACGCTGCCAACCTTTCCGGCTATGAAAACTGTGCCCTATCCTGCATGGATCCCTTTGTTAAGTATATCAAGCACGTACATTTCAAGCTCTATGAGATGACCGATGAGGGCATCGAATACAGCATTGATTTTAAGGAAGTGCTGGACTACCTGCACAAGCATGGCTATAACGGTCATGTGGCTACAGAATACGAGGGCAACAGATGGATCCTTCCTGATGAAGAGATCCCCGATAAGGAGCAAGTAGCGTCGCATCAGAAGCTAATCCAGAAGCTGATTAAGGAAATCGAAGGATAGGAGGGGATACCATGTTTGATAATAATGTATTTATAGAAGGCACCTGCAAAAATGTCGTAGAAAACGGAGAGATCATCGGCTACGAAATGGAAACCAATATCACCTACTACCGGGGAATTCCATTATCCATGGTGAATTTCGTGGCTGTCGAGGTGGACGGCATTAAGGTCCCAGAGGAGGATATCCGTTTTACACCGGACCACATCGACTGGTTTACGTTAAAAGAAATGGAAACAGTAGCCACCATCAAATGGGAATACGGAATCCCCGCCACAGTCAGGGTACTGCAAAAGGGAGGCCTTTCCAAGGGCAGCCACGAGGTAAAGCTGACGGTCTGCACGAGGACTGCATATATTCCGTTCCCCCTGGAGGGTAATATGACCCGTACCGTAATTATTGAATAAGTGAATCATTGAATCAAAAAAGGACAATTTATGTTGTCCTTTTTTGTTCTGCTTCATGCAAATAAATATAAAGGTAGGCAATATAAGCCATATTTATGCATCATATTAACGTAGCGAAAGATGACTTTAGCTTTTATAATGTGAATATATAGAAAATAGTATGTACAAAGGATCAATTTTTGAAAGGAAGGTGTACGACAATGAAAGAAATTCGTGTTGGTATTATTGGTGGAGGCATGATATCACATCGTCATATGGTTATTTATGAAAATATACAAAAAAATGCTGAATTATTAGGCTTCACAGCAAAGGTTGTGGCTGTGGCAGAAATTATTCCAGAGAGGCTTGCAGCTTGGAGGGAGCAATATGGCTTTGATAAAAAAGATCTGTATACGGATTTTCGTGAGCTGCTGAAACGGGATGATATAGATACAATCGATGTGTGTGTCCATAATAACTATCATACTCCGATTTCAATTATGGCTATGAAAGCGGGTTTTGACGTTTATTGTGAGAAGCCATCCGCTGCGTCATATCATGATGCGAAGCTGATGATGGATTGTGCTGCGAAACTGGGGCGTAAATTCCATGTGCAGATAAGCTCCCTTATGTCACCCCAAACGCGGGTTGCATGTGATATGATTGCTTCCGGCCGGATCGGTACACCTTACTTTGTAAATATTGAGCAGCTGACACGTCGCCGCCGCCCGGGATATGATATCCCGAATTTTACAAGCGATTTTTACTCTAAACGCATTGCAGGCCATGCCGCAGCGATCGACCTTGGTATTTATGTCGTTGGGCAGATTCTATATATCCTGGGGCAGCCAAAGCTTCAAAGCGTTTCCGGTTTTGCAACCAGGGGGGTGGAAATTGACCCAAAGCTTATCACAAACCCGGATGGATATGGAGTAGAGGATATTAGCGACGGCTTCGCAAAATTTGAGAATGGCATGGGCCTTCATTTCCTGGCAGCAACTGCGATGAACTATAAGGATTATTCCATGACCTATGTATTGGGTTCCAAGGGCGGTCTCGAAATTATTAATACAGATACGGTTGGCGGCAAATTCGCACGTCCTGGAATGGGAAGACCAGCATGGGGTGGTGAACCGGAGCTGAAGTTCTATGGTGAGATGGATGGAAGGCATGTAACGATGGAGCTTAACTGTGATGAGAATGGAATAATCGAGGCACGTAAAGATCCACGTATGATGATGTTTAATGATAACCAAATCATGTGGCTGGCATATAAGCTTGGTCTGCTTGATGATTCCACCCGTTATAACACCCCGGATATCGCTCTCCAACAGCTCCTCTTTACCGATGGAATCTTCCTTTCCCAAGAGTTAGGGCGTTCAGTTACCGCTGATGAAATTGTGGCTATGAGTCCGACACTGTTCATTCCGGAGCAAAAGATCGGTAATGAAATAGTTAAGTTTGATGTCGGGTTCTAAAATTATCAAAATTATTTTTGAAATTGAAAGGAGTACAATTTATGTTTGATAGGTATTTGTTAAAAGAAGACAGCTTAGAAAATGTGGAAGTGACCGGATTTAAATTCCAGGTCCGTATAGCAGAATACCGTGGATGCTTTCTAAGCCTTCACAACGGTTATTACATTAATATTGACGGAGTGGAGTACCCCAGGGAATTGCAGAAATTTGAGATTAATGGTAAGCCACCGAGGGATTTTGATGAGATCAAGAAGGCATGCTATGAGCATTGGGACTTTGATGATTTTGGGACTGTGTACGTAGATTGCCCGGGAGGACTATCGAAAGGGAAGCATCGTGTTGGTATTATGCAGAGCGTGTTTACCCAATACGGCTGGATGCCACATGACGAGGAGTGGATCCATAATCCGCCGGCTCCCGGTACAGTGGCAGGCGGTAAGCAGCACGATATATACTATTTTGACATGGAAGTAAAGTGAGGGGAGGAAGAAATATGGGAATCAAAAGAGGAGTTTCATTTTATAGCTATCAACAAGCGCAGTTTTTCGGTGAAATGGATTATCATGATATGTGCCGTGAGCTCCGTGAGACGCTCGGTTGCGACGGTGTGGAGATTATTAATGAGACAACGGTGCCAAAGTATCCATTTCCAACCCGTGAATTCTTAGCGGATTGGCACAACACGATGGCACGCTATGACCTCACACCTGTAGCGTTGGACGGATTCCTCGACACGCTGCGTTTCCGTGACCATGTTATGACCAGGAAAGAAGCGGGAGAGCTGCTGAAGCTTGACCTGCAATTGGCAGCAGATATGGGATTTAAGCATGTTCGCACGATGACGGGACTTCCTTCCGAGGTGATTGAATGGGCCTTGGACACGGCGGTTAAATTAGATGTCAAGATTGCGTGGGAGATTCATACCCCTATTCCGATTAAGCCGGATCCTACCATTCAAGGTTTATATTGTGAGAGTCCTGGCACTGCTGTATATGATACGGTTGAGTTTATTAAGAAAACTGGTACGAAGCATGTTGGTTTTGTTCCGGATATGGGAATTTTTACGAAGGCACCATATCTTGATGTAGTAGAAGCAGCTGTTCGCCACATGAAGGATAGAAAATTTGCTGCGAATGTTGAGGCGATGATGAAGGAGGTTCCTTTAGCTGAACTTGGGGAAGCAATCGAGAAAAAATATCCAGGCAGGCTTTCACCGCAGGAAAAACGATCCTTCGCTTGGAAAACAGTTGCACAACCGGAAGATATCGAACTGATTCTTCCTTATATTTGTAGTATTCATGGAAAAGTTCATGATATGATTGAGGTTGCTCCCGGTGTTTATGATGATCCGTCAACGATGAATGCAGAAGTAATTGAAGTCCTGAAGAAGAATAACTGGAATGGATATATATGTACAGAGTTTGAAGGGCAACGTTCACGCCAAGACCAGGGCAGGGAGCATCTTGCTGATGAAGTCGATCAAGTCAGACGCCATCATCAAATGCTGAAACGCCTGATCGGTGAATAAATCAGCACCACCTGTAAAATGGGCAAAGCCATCAATTTAAGAATCTCCATATGCAAAGAATAGGTCAATCGAAAAATAATCCACTTTTTAAAAAAGTACTCTCATTGCCGGACATTGCGTTTTCTATTATAGTTAATTCATCAAATCTATCGAAGGGAGAATATTTATGAAAAAGATTTTTAGCATTATTTTAGTAATTGCAATGTCCTTAACAATGCTTGCAGGCTGTAGTACACAAAAATCAGGAGATTCCGTTACAAACGGCGGTGATTCCGCTGCGGTTACCAAAGCGGCTGACCAGATTACAGAGGCAGTAACAGATACAACCGGGGGGTCAGCAGAGGGTAAATTAGTTGGAATTACAATGCCAAGCGTTGGAAACGACTTTTTGTTAGCGCTCAGCCAAGGCTTTCAGAGAGCATTAGAGGCGGAGGGTTGTAGAGTTCAAATTGATTCGGCGGAAAACGATGTAACAACGCAGTTAACACAAATTGAAAATTTTACAACTATGGATGCTGATGTAATTGTGGTTTGGGCAGTTAATGGTAATGGTGTTGCAAGTGCATGTAAGGCGGCAATGGATGCGGGTATTCCAGTACTGGCTTTTGCTTATGAAATTCCGGGAGTGACAACCAGTATAATATCGGCTAGTGAAGAATCAATGGCTGTACAATGTGTGTCCATGACCAGCGATTGGATTGACAAGACGTTTGCTGATGCTGGCGATGGAGAGGTTAATGTATTTGTTATGACAGCCTCCAACACGCCTGAAGCTGCTGTACGTAGCAAAATTTTACTGACAATAGCTGATAACCCGAAGGTTAAAGTAATTGCTGCTGAAGTGGAGAATCAAGATAGTACTGATGCAGCACGTACGCTTACAGAGAATACCATGCTTACAAACCCTGATATTGATGTGATTATTGCATTTGGCGCAGCTTCTGCCATCGGAGCGGAGTCTTACATAAGCTCCTCCTCATCTTCGATTAAGGATAAAAGTAAGTTTGGAATTTTCAGTATTGATGAAACAGAAGAAATTGTTGCTAAGATCAAGGCATCTGAGACGAATGAGAGCGTACTAAGGGGAACCATTTCCATGGGAACCTTTGATGATACCATCAATGACTTTATGAAGGGCATTACTCCTTTGATTACCGGTCAGACACCAATCGAACGTGTGGATGGTCAGGCTTATATCATTACACCTGAGACCCTGGCAGAGAAAGAATAAGAAGCCGATAATAATTATATTTATATTAAAGAAGCGTTGCCGCAGTGCCCATGGAAGCATTGCGGCAGCGCTGCTTTCCATTAATTATGGCAGCGCCTTTTTAAAGCGGCGATTCCATGGTATAATATTCACGATGAGCAGATTAGTCCATGGAATTTATGCCGCTTGCTAAGCTCGCTCAAGCAAGCGGAATGAATTTTATGGATAAGTGCAACGTGAACGAATGGACAAAGTCCATGAGTTCCTAATCTGCGGACATATGGTATAACAGCAAGAAGGTAATCGATGGAGTGTGGAGGTATAACTATGTTAAAGGTATTAATTGCGGATGATGAGCAGATAATCTGCCAAATGATCTGCAAATTAATTAATTGGGAAGAAAAAGGGCTTAAGATCATCGGGATGGCACATAATGGTCTGGAGGCCTTAAAAATAATGGAAGAGGAGCAGCCGGACATTATTATTTCCGATATCCGGATGCCTGGCTATGACGGCCTCCAAATAGTCCAAAAAGGCAAGGATATGAGTCTGAATGCTGATTTTGTAATCATGAGCGGCTATAAAAATTTTGAATATGCCCACACTGCACTTAATCTGGGGGTAAAGCATTATTTGCTTAAACCGATTGATAAAAAGGAATTAGAGGAAACCATTGACCGTATCCTGCAGCATAGAAAAGAAGCCAGCGCCATAGTTGAGGAAAAAAAGGAATTAGAAGAGATTGCAAGCTCCGGGAAGAAGAGGATCCGGAAGCATTTCCTAAGCTCTATCATACACAGCAGCCGTTTTAGTGGGGACAGGGAGCTGGAAGAACTGGATGAAAAGCTCCATTGTGAATTTGAAAATGGATACTTTATAGCCTTTTTAACCAAGATTGATTCCAATGCCCCGAATTATGATATCAAAAGCCTGCTGAACGGGATTGACTATCTGATTGAGAAAGCCATGGAGGATGGGGAATGGGAATATATTAATTCCTACGTCAAGACCGGGGTAGTGACGGTGGTGAATTATCAGGCGGAGCACAGGGAGCAGGTGCTTAATGCTATGGATAAAATTTTGAAGCTCTGCCGGCTTGAACTGGATAAATTCAATGGCTTCTACGTGACAATCGGCATTGGAGAGGAAAAGGATTCCATCGCGGATATAAAAGCTACCATAGGGGAAGCGGTGGCAGCAGTCAAATGCAGGCTGAAAAAGGGGACAAACCGCATCATCAATTACAGTGAGCTGAATTACAGGCAGATCAGCGTGGAAGATATTTTTAAGGAAAGCATCCGGCGGCAATTTGAAAATGAAATTGAGGCCATGGATATCCAGGCCTTCATCAGTGATTTTGATAAGCTTGTAGATGACATCCACACCATGGTAAATTATTCTCCGGTGCTGATCTTTGAATTAATGGAAAAAATGAAGGAGCTTACCATAGATATCTGGAAAGGGAATAAGGTCCAGGAGGCCATTATCGGGGATTTTGAGCAGCAGATGCAGTTTATCCTGGATTGCAATATAAGGGAGGAGCTGTTACTCCGTAATTTTATAGAAACCTACCAGCGTTATTTTGAACGGGTGATTGAGGACAAGCGCAATACAAGCCAGCTCCCTGTCCGAAAGGCAAAGCAGTTTATCAATGAAAATTACATGCGCCAGATCACGCTGGAGGAGGTGGCAGAGGCTATTGAGTTAAGCCCCGCATATTTTAGTACTGTCTTTAAAAAGGAGGTCGGGATTAATTTCAGTGATTACCTGATTTCCTGCAGGATAGAGGCGGCAAAGGACAGGCTGAAGAACGGGAACCTTCCGGTCAACCTGATCGCCGAGGAAGTGGGCTATGTGGACGCAAAGTATTTCAGCAAAACCTTCTATAAATTAGTCGGGTTAAAGCCGACGGAATACCGTAAATTATATCGTTGACAGGAGTGCAGCTGTGATTAAAAGAATAATCAATACGAATTTTCTAAGAAAATATCTGTTCATCATGATACTGCTGGTAGCGAGCATCTTAATCATTACCTTAATATCCTCCCCCGTCATGCCCTGGGATATTCCGGTGGGGGTATTCTATACGGCAGACGCTGTCATATTGGCTATTTTGGCAGTTTTGTTAATCCTGTTTATCTATAAGATCTATATCCCCATCAGCAAGCTGGAGGATAAGATGAGCGAATTTATACAGCAGAGGGATGTCGTAAGCAGCGGCTCCTTTTCTGAACCGGCGACTATGCTGGAACAGATGGACCAGTTTTTGGAGCTGCAGAAAAAGGCCATAGAGAAGGAACATGCCCAGGCGATCATGACCCAGAAGATGAAATATGCCGAGCTGCAAAACCAGATCAATCCCCACTTCCTCTATAATACCCTGGAAAATATCCGGGGACAGGCAATTGTGGATGACAATTTCACCATTGCGGAGATGACGGAGGCCTTGGCAAGGTTTTTCCGGTACAACATCAGTAAGGATAATGGTATTGTGAAGCTGTCCCAGGAGCTGGAGAATATACAGACTTATATGCAGATCCAGCAATACCGGTTTAAAGACCGTTTTGTTTTCCATATCTACAACCATGATGATTCGGACGCGATCTATCATTGCCGGATCCCTAAGATGACCCTGCAGCCAATTGTGGAAAATGCGATTTTCCATGGATTAGAGAATAAAATTGAGCAGGGGCACATCGATATCCATATCGAGGCAGGGGAGCAGCGGGTCACGATCCTGGTCTCGGATGATGGGATAGGGATGGAGACGGCGGTGCTCCAGAAATTGAATGACAGGCTCAGGAATGTGGGCAGGAAGATCGAGTGGGTCGAGGGGAAAGAAAATAATAATGGGATTGCCATGGAAAATGTGAATAACCGGATCCGCCTGCTTTATGGAAATGATTATGGAATCCATGTATCAAGCACACTTGGCGTGGGCACGGAGGTAGAGATTGCCCTGCCCTTTATTTTGGAGTAAAAAAACCTCTGCCGGAAGGGAAAAGGTTGAAAGAAATAAAGCAGATAAACGAAGGGAGGACCGGATCCATGCTAGAACTTTTATGGCGTTTTGTGCGGTAAAGGGCATGGACATAAATATGAAAACTGAAATCCTGTCTATGCAAAATGTGTGTATCGGGGACGAGATGGCCCGCTATGCCCTAAATGATTTCCAGCTTCAAGTATACCAGGGAGAGATGGTGAACCTGCTTGGAGTATCCGGCTCGGGTAAAACCGCCCTATATTTTTATTTTATCGGGGAAGAGCTTCTCCGGGAGGGCAAAGTAGTCTTTCATAATCAAATATGGAAAGAGCATGAACGGTTTTCGGCAATCAGGGATATGGTATGTCTGGGGCAAAAAAGCACCCTGATACCAAATCTTTCGATTGCTGAAAATTTATGTATTATTACCGGGAAGCGCAAAGTAAAGGGAGTCATAAATAAAAAAGCAATCAATTACCGGGTGAACCTGCTATTAAAGCAATATGCCCCTGAATTATCCCCGGACATGCTGGTGAATGAGCTGACCATAGTACAGTGCCATGTGGTTGAATTACTACGTTCCATTGAAAATGAAGCAAAATTAGTCTTTATTGATGATGCCTTCAGCTCCTACGGGCAGATGGGGGTATTGAGAATCCTGGAGCTGCTGCGGGTCCTGAAGGAGAGGAACATCTCCATTATCTATGCCAGCAGGAAACGGGACCAATTAACCCAGCTTGCGGAGAGAATCATTATTTTGCGGCAGGGAAAAGCAGTAAAGACCTTTTATTCGGATAATTATAATGAAGAGCTATGCAGGAAATGGCTGGTGGGCAACCCGGTCCTGACCGGATTCCAAAGGAAGAGCTATAGGACGGGCCAGGTTGTTTTAAATACAGTGGAGCTGACGGGGCCATGTTATATCAGCAATATGAACTTGAAGATCCATCGGGGAGAAGTAGTGGGCTTATATGATATGAATAACAGCGCCAACCTGGAAGTTACAGACATATTGGTTGGAAATAGAAAGGCAGAGCAGGGACGTATGTTTTTGGAGGGCAAAAATTATGCGCCGCTGACCATTGATGACGCCATAGCCTCCAATGTGGGCTATATTCCAAAGGACAGGGATGGGAGCGGCGTGGTTGGCTCCATGAGCTTTGCCGAGAACCTGCTGCTGCCCATCATGCTGAAGATGAGCTTGTTTACCATGTTCAAAAATGAGAGGGTGAACCGTTACCTGGAAAAGGAATACTTAGAAGAGCTGGGGATCAAGGAACAGGATAAGGATAAAGAGGTAAGCAGCTTTGATTCCTATGTGAAGACAAATGTGATCTTCCGCAAATGGATCCTGTCAAAGCCGGCATTGCTTATTTGTGAGGAAATCTGCGAAGAAACGGATATTACCATGCGAAACATCATATATAAAGCCCTGGAGGAGCTGGCAGGAAACGGGGCGGCTGTGCTGGTCACCTCCTCCAACCTTGGGGAATTGAAGGTAATCTGTGATACCATTTACGTATTAAACAGCTACGGGAACGGGGAAAGGGTGAAGGAAATCCAAAAAATCGAAATCCTCCAGGATCCAAAGCAAAACCTGTTTTAAACCACCTCCATAGGATCAAATCGAAAAATACTCCACTTTTTTGAAATGTACCCTCATTGTTGATTCCTGCATTTTTTATTATATTATTACTATCAAATCAATCGATTGGCGAATTCTTATTCATGACAAGTGGATCAGCCCGCTGGTTTGGCTTGCGTATACCAATTAGAAAGAAGGAAATGGTATCCTATGGAACAACAAGTTGTACTAAAAATGAAGAATATTACAAAGCGGTACCCCGGTGTAGTCGCCCTTGATAATGTAAGCGTGGATTTTAAGAGCGGTGAAGTGCATGCGCTTCTGGGGGAAAATGGTGCTGGTAAGTCAACTTTAATCAAGGTACTTTCCGGTGCGGTCCAAAATGATGAAGGAACCATATGGATCAATGGGAATGAGTATGATAAAATGACGCCCCTGGTTTCCAGAACCAACGGGGTAGAGGTTATTTACCAGGAATATAATCTCATTAATGGCCTGACCGTTGCGGAGAATATCTGCCTGGGCAGACAGATGAACGGGCTGGTAAATAAAAAGGAAATGGTTCAGATCACCAGGGAATTATTTGAACGTTTCCACATTGACATTAACCCGAAAGCCTATGTAAAGGAGCTGTCTACAGCCCAGCAGCAGTTGGTGGAGATTACAAAGGCAATCTCCAAGGATGCCGGCATTATTGTTATGGATGAGCCTACGGCCCAGCTGACCATGTCGGAGGTGGAAAACCTGTACGAAATGATCCGCAGCCTAAAGGAGAGAGGGAAGACGATTATCTATATCTCCCACCGTCTGGACGAATTGTTTGCAATCACTGACAGCGTGACCGTAATGCGGGACGGAGCCTATGTAACTACGGTGGAGACGGCTAAGACCAGCAGGGATGAGCTTATTACGCTGATGGTAGGAAGAAAGCTGAGCGACACATACCCGAAACGGGATTGTATAAAAAATGATATCATATTAAAAGTGGAAAATGTAAGCGGTTTAAAAAATACGGGGGTATCCTTTGATTTGCATAAGGGTGAAATCCTCGGGGTATCCGGCCTGGTAGGGGCAGGAAGAACGGAATTGATGAGGGTTATTTTCGGGGCTGACAAAAAGCTTGACGGCAAGGTTTTTATTAACGGAAAAGAAAAAAATGCCAGGTCTCCCCAGGATATGATTAAATCAGGCATGGGGCTGATCCCGGAAGACCGGAAGGAACAGGGGTGCTTTCTGAATAACTCCATTGAATGGAATATAAGTATAGGAAACATTAGAAAACTAACCTCAAACCGGATGATCGACAAAAAGAAGATCCGAAGACAAGCCGAAAAGTACCGGGATATGCTGAATATCAAAACCCCGGCTTTAGAGCAGAGGGTAGGCCTGCTGAGCGGCGGCAACCAGCAGAAGGTTGTTCTGGCAAAGGTGCTGGCCATGGATTCGGACATTATCGTCTTTGATGAGCCAACCAGGGGGATTGATATCGGTGCAAGGCATGAAATTTACGAGATGATGTCCAGGCTGGTGGAAAGCGGGAAGTCGATTGTCATGGTAAGTTCTGATATGGAAGAGTTACTGGGGATGTCCGACCGGATTATTGTAATCAGCAACGGACGTTTAACCGGGGAGGTAGCAAAACAGGAATTCAGCCAGGAATATATTATGGCTCTTGCATCTCATGAATAGGAGGATAGTGTGAAATGAAGATCATTTCACATCCGGCATTGAGTGCCTTGCGGCCAAATGTCCGTTAGTGTGAAAATAAAAGGCGATTTTCACACGCAAATTTGTGCTTGCAGCCCAAAGTTTGCAGGTTTTGAAGAAAGGGATGGTTATTTAAATAATGGATAAAGCAAAAATACAGCAAATAATAAAAAGCAATATGATGATTTTAATTCTGATACTGTTGGTGGTTGTCTTCGGCCTGTTGTCCCCCAACTTCCTGACAGTGAAGAACCTGATGAATATCTGTACACAAAATGCCTACTTTATTGTGGCCACCATTGGTGTAGCCCTGGTTATGATCAGCGGCGGTACAGACCTTTCCGTTGGCCAGATCCTGGCAGTTATCGGTGTCAGCATTGCCATGTTGATGCAGAGCGCCGGTTTACCGGTTCCCGTTGCAATTATTTTGGGAGGCGTTATCGGTATGGCCCTGGGTGCATTTAACGGCCTGTCGGCGAATATCTTAAAGATCCACCCGATGATTGTTACTTTGGCAACCATGGCTATTTACAAAGGTATTTCCTACACCCTTTCCGGGTCAAAATCCTTCTTTAATTTTGACCCAAGCTATGTTGCCATCGGCCAGGGCTATGTGGGCGTTGTGTCCGTTCCTATTATTATAGCCCTCGTAGTAGCCTTAATCATTCATTTTATGCTGGAAAAGACCTGCTTTGGCCGGTTCATCTATGCCGTCGGCGGAAATGCGGAGACTGCCCGCCTGGCAGGTATTAATGTCAGCAAGATAAAGGTTATGGTATTTGGAATCGCAGGTGTATTATATACGGTATCTACTGTAATATTAACCTCACGCGGCGGCTCTGCCAGCTCCTCCATCGGGCCCGGCGTAGAGTTTGATGCCATTACTGCCTGCGTACTGGGCGGTGTATCCTTTATCGGCGGTGAAGGGCGTGTAAAGGATGCAGTTGTAGGCTGCCTGATCCTTGGAATCCTTGGAAACGGCATGCAGCTGATCGGTATGGGAGTTTACACCCAGAATATTGTAAAGGGTCTTATTCTGATGGCTTCCATCGGCTATGATACCTACCAGAAGATGGCTAAGGTTAAGAAGGTTGTTGCTAAATAATCCATTTCATATCGTGCGCCACATAGAATCCCCTGTTGATTGTTGTCAGCGGGGGATTGAAATTTCTGTAGAAGGAAAAAGCTGATACAGAGATTTTTTATCTTTAGTGGATTCATTTACCCGGGACGTGCCTGAAAGCTCATTGCAGCGTTCTGAACGCTATATTTATATCATATAAATATAGCGATACCATGTCAGTGAAAAGAAGGCGTGCATTGGTTTGGAGCATGATTATTCAGGGGATGATTATTTGGAACGTGATATGACGGAGCAACTAAAGGCGCCATACCAGTATTTGGTAAATGAAATAATACCAAGAACACCGGAGCTTGCCTATGAATACGGTATTGTACAATATTATGGGGCATTGGATTCGCAAATAGATGAATACTTAATACTAAACCTGGATAGCCTGGAGGAATCCTTAGCCATCCCGGTAGCAGAGCTGTTAAATTACGCCTATAGTAACTCGGGAGTATTGGTAAGTTCGGAGGTTTTGGCAGAGCTAGCCGGAATCAGCAGTATGCCCCAGCCCTTTGGGGGTGATCCGGAATTGGTTGCGTCAACAGTTAACTCTTTGGTTACCTGGACAATAATGGGTTATTACTCGGAATGGGCAGGGTATGGAACCACACGGTTGGCAACACCGGGCCAACGGGTTCTGGAATATGCCCCCGTCAGCTGGAGCCAGGTAGGATATCCCGGGCCCTCCTTGGGATACCATGGATTAAGGACATATGCGGTTCAATAGGCCATAGACTAAATAAGCCGTAGATTCATTAGGCAATAAATATGGAAGATGACCCTGTAATGAAGATGGGAAGTGCTTGCTCGAAGGTGCTTCTCATTTTTTACGCCCAGGTTAAAGGCGATACATAATAGAAACCTGGCTTTCAGTTTAGAAATAATGATTGACAAATAAGTATCCTGTTTGTTATAAATAAAACATAAAACATATAAATCATAGAGAGTAAGTATGGATTTGCCTTAATGCAAGCTGTGACAAAAAGAACAGATAGTACCATGGTAAGCTTATTCCGGAACAATAAGGCGAGGATGAAAAGGAGCAGTAAAATGAGTGTTATACGGGAAGAAGAATTAGACAGTAAAATCAACGAATTAAAAGAAGAGCTAAGAAAAGAAATTCCGGCCTTTAAGGAAGCAGGCCGCAAATTTATCCAAAAAGAAATAACAAGTGCAGAGTTCAAGGCTGCTTCCGGAGGAATGGGCGTATATGCACAGCGGGGCGGCGAAAAATTTATGATAAGGCTGAGGGTGCTATCCGGGGTTGTGGATTATCCTGCCTTAAAATTCATATACGATATAACAAAGCAATATTCCCTGGATTATATCCACCTGACAACACGCCAGGCGATACAGCTGCACAACCTGGGGCTGGAGGATATGATTGACGTGATGGAGCAGAGCCTGGAGCATAACATTATAACCCGGGGAGGCGGAGGGAATTATCCCCGCAACGTATCCCTGTCACCCCTTTCGGGCGTGGAACGGGAGGAAGCCTTTGATGTTACCCCCTATGCCGTATTTGTAAATAAATACTTTGTTTCCCGCATCAATACCTATCGTTTGCCGAGAAAATTCAAGGTAGCTTTCTCAAATAACGGAAACGACAGCGCCAATGCATCAATTGCAGATCTGGGATTTCTGGCAGTGGAAAAGGATGGCAAGGAATATTTCCAGGTATACCTCGGAGGTAGTATGGGCGCAAACGGGGCAATTTCCCTGCCCTATGATGAGCTGGCCAGCCCCCGGGACATCCTCTACCATGTAGAGGCAATGCTCAGTTTATATCAGGCGGAAGGCGACTATCAAAATAAAGGGCGTGCAAGAATCCGTTACATTGTCCAACGCATGGGAAAAGATGCTTTTTTGGAGTGCTATAAAAAGCATCTTGACAATACAAAGCAAACACAGTCCCTGAACATTGAAATTAATGATGGTTACAATAACATTAACGATACTTACAATGGCACTAACAATATTTACAATAACCCGGAGGCTTCTGAGCCGGCCTTATCCAGCTGCCCCGAGGGCGCAATTCCCCAGAAGCAGAATGATTTGTATAGCGTGGTTATCCATCCCCAAGGGGGCTTATTGCGGTCTGTGGATTTAGGAAGGATCCTGGAGTTTGTACGGGAGCTGGAAGAGGTACAGATCCGTCTTAGCATGGAAGAGGGAATGGTGATCCGCAACCTGACATCACAGCAGGCTCTGGGACTATTGGAGCTGACAAAAGCCATCCGCAAGACAACCAGGCTGGGCTGCAGCATCAGCTGTATTGGGGCTTCCATTTGCCAGATCGGAATTCAGGACAGCCAGGCCCTGCTGGCGGATATCCAGGACTATTTTGAAGCGAAGGGCTTTACGGAGGATAGGCTGCCATCGGTTTCCATCTCAGGCTGTGTCAATTCCTGTGCCAGACACCAGGTTGGCAAAATCGGTTTCCAGGGAAAGAAAAAGCGGGTCGGGGAGAAGTCGGAGGATGCCTTTACCCTGCAAATCGGTGGTAAAGTAAGCGGGGCAGGTGCGGAGCTGGCCAAGGATTACGGTGACCTGCGTGCCAGGGATATTCCTGAATTCCTATACCGGTTCGCTGTGAAATTAAAGGACAGGGATCTTGGATTCAATGAATACCTAAGCCTGCATGAAGGAGAGCTGGAGGAGCTTATAGCAGAATATAGGCTATAACCTCAGCAGATGGAATGGATTCTGTTATATAACATGATTTTCCCTCATATAAATAAACAAATGACTAAGCTGGTCCAGCCTGGGAAGCAGGGGCTTCCAGAGTGTGAAATGAAGATCATTTCACATCCGGCATGGAGTGACCTGATGGTCAAATGATCGTTGTGGATCATTATAATAAGCCAATATAAGGGGGAAAGCATGTGACAAACGGATATGATGCTGATGTAATAATCATAGGCGCAGGAGGCGGTGGCGCTGTTGTTGCAAAAGAACTTGGGGAGAAGGGGATCAAGGTGCTTGTGATCGAAGCCGGACCCTGGTATGGCAATAAGCAATGGCCGGAACCGAACTCCTCCCAGGGTGCTGCAAGCAGCTCCAGCTATGATGATTTAAGTATTGATTTATTGAAGGCCAGCTTTACGGATCTGGAGGATGACATGAACAACCGTGTCAATGGAAAGCTGCGCTGGGGGCCTGCCAACAGGGAGCTGCCTCCCTGGCAAAGAATCGGGGGACAGGTCTGGCAAAATTCCGGGGTAGGGGGAAGCACCCTGCATTATTTCGGGAATTCCCCAAGGGCCATTCCCCAGGCAATTGATAATATATGGCCAATAAACTATAATGAGCTGGTTCCTTATTACGAAAGGGTGGAGGCCGCGTTGCCTGTTAATCCGGCTCCGGTGACAGCGAAGGAGGAGCTGTTTTACTACGGGGCCAGAAAAGCGGGCTGGAGCAATCTGGAGGGAAAGGAGCTGTCTACTCCCGGTTACCGGACACAGCCAAATGCAATTTTACGACCCAACCCATCAATTAATGATCCGTTTTTTGATATACAAAGCAACCGTTCCGTGGGCTGCACCCTCAGGGTCATTGTGTGAACGGCTGCCATATCGGACCCACTGTGGAAGGGGTTGCTAAAAGGTCAACCCTGGTAAGCTACATACCCCGGGCCTTAAGTACGGGAAATGTTGAGGTAAGGCCAAATACCTTTGTTACAAAGGTATTGACGGAGGATAGCGCGACAGAAGGGCTTCATGCTGCCGGCGTAATAACAAGGGATACCTGGACAGGGGAAAGGAACGAATTCAGGGCCAGGGTTATTGTCATGTCGGGGGGCGGCATAGAAACACCGCGCCTTTGGTTGAATTCAGGCCTGCCGGAGAATCCATGGGTGGGCAAGGGCTTGACAAACCACTGGTTTGACAGCCTGACCGGAATTTTTAGTGAAGCTGCAATCATGGATGCCCTGGGGGTATCTGACATTAAGCCCTATGTCGGGCAGAATTCCGCGGCCAGGTTTGATTATCCAGGCCTTGGGGTATTGATTACGGTAGGCTATGGCCCGGGCTTATATTCCTCCATATTCTATTCGTCAAGCAGTAAGGGTTATAGCTTTTTGAATAAACCAATTGCCGAGGCACCCTGGGATTATGAGGGAGCAATCGTAGGGGAACAGCTGAAGGAGTTTATGCGGGATTATACAAGATCCCTAAGCGTTTACCTCTTTACGGATGACGATGTGGACCAGAGGAATGAAGTCGTATTGGATCCGGAACGCAGGGATGAAAATGGGTTTTTACCGGTGATCCGTTACCGTCCCAGTGCCAGGGATGCCGAGAAGAGGGAGCAGCTTGCCGTTATTGCCGCAGATATTTTCAGGGCGGCGGGAGCCAAAACAATCATCCGCTCCAACTGGCCTCCGGAATTATTTATACATATCATGAGCACTATGCGTATGGGCTATGTTACGGATGCAAATTGCGAGGCATACCAGGTAAAGAGGCTTTTTATTGCGGATAACAGCGTATTATGCAATGGGATTGGCGGACCCAATCCCACACTTACCACCCAGGCGCTTGCAACCCGCACCTCGGAAAAAATAGCAATGCAATATTTCAGCTGAGGCGGGAAAATATCAGGCGATAGAACTCCAATCACGGTATTGTAAATCATCAAATATCAGGTATAATACAATCAGGATGTATTGAATGCCATAATTTAACGGAGGAAAATATCGTGACAATCTTAGTTACCGGAGGGGCGGGGTATATAGGAAGCCATACCTGCGTAGAGCTCCTGGATTCAGGCTATGACGTGGTCGTAGTTGACAATTTATGCAACTCAAGTGAAGAATCCCTAAAGAGGGTAAAGCGGATCACAGGGAAGGATATCACCTTTTACCAGGTTGATTTGTTGGATAAAGAGGCACTGGCCCAGGTGTTTCAAAAAGAAAAGATAGAAGCAGTAATCCATTTTGCCGGGTTGAAGGCAGTGGGGGAATCCGTATCCATGCCCCTGGAATATTACCATAACAATGTGACAGGAACACTAATTCTTTGTGATGTTATGAGAAGCTTTGGCGTGAAGGATATCGTATTCAGCTCCTCGGCGACGGTTTACGGCAATCCCGCTACGGTACCCATACGTGAGGATTTTCCCCTGTCTGTGACAAACCCCTATGGCAGGACAAAGCTGATGCTGGAGGAGATCCTCCGTGACCTGCATACAGCCGGTCCTGACTGGAACGTGATATTGCTGCGTTATTTCAATCCGATTGGTGCCCATGAGAGCGGACTGATCGGAGAGGATCCGAAAGGGATACCGAATAATCTGGCTCCCTATATTACCCAGGTGGCCTCAGGCAAGCTGGAAGCCCTCGGGGTGTTCGGTGATGATTATGATACCCCGGACGGAACAGGAGTCCGTGATTATATCCATGTTGTCGACCTTGCGGCGGGCCATGTGAAGGCAATCAAGAAATTAAAGACTGCCCCGGGGGTATGCACCTATAACCTGGGCACGGGATGCGGCTATAGTGTGCTGGATCTGGTAAAAGCCTTCCAGGAAGCCTGTGGGAAAGAAATCCCCTATGTGATAAAGCCCCGCCGCCCGGGAGATATTGCCACCTGCTACGCAGATCCCTCCCTGGCAAAAAAGGAGCTTGGCTGGAAAGCGGAACGAGGAATTAAGGAGATGTGTGAGGATGCCTGGAGATGGCAGAAAAATAACCCCAATGGTTATCGTTAAAAGAAAATAAGAAGATACTGGCTATGCCGGGCTTGCTGTATTATGTAGTCTTTAGGCTATGTAAGGGCAAAGACGGTGTAGCCATTTTTTCATATTTTTTGACAATAGGACTAAAAAATACCACACATTGACACAGAAGTGCCAAATATCCTACTTAAAATTAAGGAAAAGAAGCTAAATTAATCCATATATGCTGCCGATATACTTTTATGATTAGGTTTTTTAGGGAGGTTAACTATGAACAAAATACGGGATCTTGGACTTAAGGTTTTCTTTGGCTTTTTATTAGCTTTTCTTATATTTCATTATAATGACAGTACGGTAAAGGCGACAACCACACCGTCCTATGTGTTTCAGTTAGGTACTGCTACGGTTAAGCCGGATGATAACAAGGAACAGGCGATAGTGAAGGAGACAACTAACCTGTTTGTGAAGCTGGCTGCAGGGTCGGCTCCTGCTCCTCTTGAAGCAAGGGTGAAATATGAAAGCGGAAATCCTAGTGTTGTATCAATCGTAGGAGCGGCAGATAACCGGCAAATTGGAGAAGCAGTGACGCTGCGCCGCAATGGTCCAGGATATGCAACGATTACAGCTACAATAACAGACAACTCCGGGACAATGGTGCTTACGATTGCTCTTCAGGTTGCGCTTGAATTCCATGAAGCGAAAATGAAACAGGCTGGATGTGAGTTTGTGACGGTTTTCCAGGGTGACCAACATGAGAAGCTGCTTTTGGAGCTGGGGACACCACAGCAGGTTGTCCTTAAGTATATTGATGAACCAGGAGGAACGGTTTCCGGTTCGGCAATCGAGCTGGCTGGGGTTGACCTTAAAAGCAGTGACCCTGGAATAGTTCGGGTGGAAGCTGACGGAACGATTATACCGGTGGGTGGCGGTGAGGCAACAATAACGGCAGCCAGTCCGGTGTCAGAGAATAATAAGCAGCTGACGGATACCCTGATTGTTGTGGTAAAGCCCTCCTTTACCCTGAATTATGACGATGTTGTAACAGGGCAGCAGACGAGCAAGGCATCCGTTTCGCGGATCGGAACATCTTCGGTATCGGGAGCGGCCTTCAATGTCCCCTCGAATTTTCACTTGGACTCCAATGGAAGTCCGGCAAATAAATTAAAGTGGGTGGTTAAGGATTTCAGCACCGGGAAGATAATCAGTGAAGGAGACACCGGAAAGACCAGCAAGATGGAATATCGTGTCAGTGAGCTGGATGGAACGGTGAGCTTTTATCATGTCAAGGCAGGAACCTATGAGGTCTTTGCCTTTGCGGGCAAGAATTATTCTGAGCAGGCCAATGCGCCATATGCATACATGAAGATTGTGGTTCCGATTAACCTGTACAGTGAGAATATTGTGATGAATGTAGGAGATACCTATAATCTCCTGGAGAATTCCAATCTTCCGGATACCAAGGTATTTGGGAATCCGACCTATAGCAATGATATGAATATTGCTACCCTTGATACAAAGACCTACGTTATTAAGGCGAAGAAGAAAGGAACCGTCAGCATTACCCTGCCATATAATACAGGTTCCAACTTATTCGACGATAAGCAGGAGGACGATGCCCAATATAGCAAGACGATTACTGTCACAGTAATTGATGGAATTGCATTAAGTGCTAACTCGGTAAACCTTTATGTGGGTGGAACTTTGAAGCTTGACGCAATTACTACGGAAGGCTTGGAGGACAATTCAGGAGTTACCTGGACTTCTGGAAATGATAAAATTGCATCAGTCGAAGACGGATTAGTTACTGCTAAAGGAGTGGGAGAAGTTGTTATTACAGCGCAAAAAACGATTGATGGTGTCGTCAAGACGGCAACCTGTAAGATATATGTAAAGAAATCAGCAGATAAAATAACGGTAGATCCGGAGACCTTACTGCTGGCAATCGGTGAAAACAAGGATCTGCTGGCAACGGTCACCCCGGAAGATAAGAAGGCTGTACTTCAATGGAAATCCTCGAATGAAAAAATAGTAAAAATAATGTCCGCAAGGGATTTATCGGTTACGATACAGGGTGTAAGCGGCGGAACGGCGGTAATTTCAGCAATTGATAAGGACAACGTAGTGGTAGGCTATTGCCATGTTACTGTACGGCAGCCGGTAACAAAGATTGAATTATCGGAAAAAGAGGCGACTGTAAGCCTCGCAACCAAGAAGTTCCAGCTTCGTGCCACCGTTACCCCTGACAATGCTGCGAACAAAGAAATAGAATGGACATCTGCGAATACGAAGGTAGCAACCGTTGATAAGAAGACCGGTATGGTAACCTTTGTAGCGCCAGGCAATGTATCTATTATAGCAACCTCCGTGGATAATCCGGCGGTAACGGCAATCTGTAATTTTAACGTCCAGGTTCCCGTAGCAACCGTGACCCTGGACGAAACAACAAAGACGATGTATGTCGGCCAGACAGCAAGGCTGACTTATAAGCTATTGCCGGTTGATGCAAGCATCAATACGGTAACCTGGACCTCCACCAATACCTCTGTTGCAGCTGTTGACGGCACAGGACTGGTAACTGCGAAGGGTGTAGGAACTGCGGTAATCATCCTTAAGGCGCTTGACGGAGGACAGTCGGTTTACTGTACCATTAACGTCAGAAGGGTAGCCAGCTCGGTTAAGTTTGATGTATCCACCTTGAAGTTAAAGGTCGGTGAATCCTATGAAATTAAAACAACCTTTACCCCAACGGACAGTACGGATACAAATTTAGCATGGGAATCCAGTGATACTAAAGTGGCAACGGTTGATGACAGCGGTAAGATCACCGGTAAGGGTGCCGGTTCAGCGATCATCGTGGCCAAAACGGAGGTAGGAGGAACAGCCTACTGTAATGTAACGGTAACCCAGCCTGCATCAGGCTTAATCCTTAATTTTTCCGAAAAGACGATCTATATCGGAACAAAATTCATGCTGGAGGCATCCGTTTCACCAAGCTCCGCAACGAACCTGAATGTAACCTGGAAAAGCTCCAATGAGAAGATCGCAACGGTATCAAAGACTGGTGAGGTAGCCGGCTTGCAGGGAGGAGTAGCCATCATTACCTGTACTACAGTGGAAGGCGGATATGTTGCGACCTGTGTAGTTACGGTAAGGGAATCGGTAACAACCATCAAATTAGACCATGAAACCTATTACCTGGGCGTCGGTAAGTCCTTCCAGCTAACAGCAACGGTAACTACCGAGACAGCCACAAACCAAAACGTATTATGGACCTCCAGCAACGAGGCAGTTGCAACAGTAACCCAAAAGGGTAAAGTAACAGGTATTAAGAATGGTTATACTACCATTACGGCCATGGCTTTGGACGGCAGTGAGGTGGAGGCCACCTGTGAAGTCCGTGTTGTCAATGCGGTAGAAAGCATTACCATAAGCAGTAATTACCTCTCCATGTATGTTGGCGATACGAAGAAGCTGAAGGCTACCATCAGGCCAAGTAATGCAACCTTTAAAACAGCCGGCTGGACCTCAAGTGATACCAGTGTGGCCATTGTTGATGACAACGGCACGGTAACCGGGCTGAAGGCCGGAAGTGCGACAATCACCGCACAGGCATTGGATAATAGCGGAAAGAAAGTAATTTGCCAGGTAGTTGTATATGAAAGGGTACCTTCTACGGGAATTACCCTGCAGGATAAATCCTTAACCATGGTACCGGGAGAAGAAAAAATTGTCCGGGTGGTTTTAATCCCAGCCACTTCAACGGACGGCTTCACCTGGAGCACCGATAACCCGGCTGTGGCAACCGTGAACAGGACTACGGGCAGAATTACGGCGCGTTCAACAGGAAAGGCCTATATTACGGTAATGACGGATTCAGGCAAGACTGCTACAGTCGAAGTTACAGTAATCGGATTGAACATGACCTCCCTGACCCTGGAACAATATACCACCTATCCTTATCCGCTGGAAGTGGAGGGCGCAACAGCCCCCGTAAAATGGAGCATAGATAAGCCGCAGGTTGCAGTAATTACCAATGGCCAGGTCAGCTCCAGGGCAGTAGGCACAGCTACAATTACAGCAACCGTCAATGGCCGGAGGCTGACATGTAAACTAACGGTTACGCCAATAGGTAAAAAATCCTAGATAAATCATGAATTAACGATATTGGTCTTATGAATAGATACGGGGTATATAGACAAATATCGGTCTTATAAATAAATATTGGATTTACAAATAAGTACTAATCTTACAAATAAATGCTGATTTCAAGGAATAAATATTGATTTATCCCGGTTATCGGAAGTCTGCCGTAAATTAATTTCTGGCAGGCGCAAAAAACAGTTACTAGGGTTTCCTCCTTGTAAATAAAAATAAAGATGCGGCTGGATTTCTTCTCTGGAATCCAGCCGTGTTTTTGTTTTATACGAAACCTCTCCCATCTGACTCTAAAATCATATTCTGGTCAAAATGCCAAAGAACGGCCTAATATTTCGTCAAAAATGACAAGGATTGTAAGTTCCCATTGATTATCATATTTCCCTATGATACAATAGATTCAGAACATATGTTTCTTATTGGAACTGATACATAGCATCAGCTCTTCAGAAGAAAGCAATTATCAGCCGCCTTACGAAAGAATCAGAATTACTTCACGGAAATGAGGGATAATATTTGTTAATCAGCCTGCATGTTAAAAATTTTGCCATTATTAATGAAGTAGAAGTAGACTTTAAGAACCATCTGAATATCATGACCGGTGAAACTGGCGCCGGTAAGTCCATTATTATCGGCTCAGTCAATGCTGCCCTTGGAGCCAAGATGGGCAAGGACATTGTCCGCAGCGGAGCGGATTATGCCTTGGTTGAGCTGATATTTGAGACAAAAGCAGAAGCAGTGCTTAAGGCCATGAGGGAGCTGGACATCCCGGTTGAAGGGGACCAGATTATCATATCAAGAAAGATCATGTCCGGGAGAAGCGTGTGCAAGATCAACGGAGAGAATGTCACTGCTTCGGCCCTGTCGGCGGTTGCAGGCTTATTAATCGACATACACGGGCAGCATGAGCACCAGTCCCTTCTGAATAAATCAAAGCATTTAGAGATCGTTGACCGTTTCGCAAGGGATGAGCTTGGTGAGCTAAAGGCTGATTTAGAACAGGGCTACAAAGAATACAGCAAATTAAAGCAGGAGTCCTTGCAGGCCGGCATGGACGAGGATAAGAGGCTGAGGGAGATATCCTTTTTAGAATATGAGGTAACTGAGATTAAAAATGCGGCCCTGATCCCTGGTGAGGATGAAGAATTATCTGTTAAGTATAAAAAGCTGTCGAATGCGAATGCGATATCAGAGGGCTTACAGAGCGTTTACCGGTATACGGGATACGACCCTTCTGCGGCCGGGGATGCAATAGGCAGGGCTCTGCGCCAGCTGCAGAAGCTATCTGAATTCGACGGCACCATAAGCGGATTTTTAAACCAGCTTTCAGAGATTGATGGCCTGATGAACGACCTGAACAGGGATTTGTCCCAGTATATGGCGGGGGTGGAGAATCCGGAGGAGGAGCTGGAGGAGGTTACAAAAAGGCTTGACCTGATCAACCATCTTAAATCAAAATACGGCAATTCCATCGACCAGATAACCAGCCACTGCAGGGAATGTGAGGAAAAGCTTGAGAAATACCGTGATTACGACTTATATGTGGAAAAGCTTGCGAAAAAGCTTTCAGAAGCGGAAGCCCGGTTAGACGCATTGTCACAGCGCCTGTCCGACATCCGCAAAAGCAAAGCAAAGGAGCTGACAGGAAGGATAAAGGAAGCCCTTGTCGCCCTGAACTTCCTGGATGTACAATTTGAGATGACCTTTGAAAGGCTGCAGCATTATACCGCCGGCGGCTTCGACGATGCGGAATTTATCATATCTACTAATCCCGGCGAAGGAATGAAGCCGCTGTCAAGGGTTGCCTCCGGCGGAGAGCTGTCCAGGATTATGCTGGGAATTAAATCTGTGCTGGCTGATAAGGATGAGATAGAGACACTGATCTTTGATGAGATTGACGTGGGGATCAGCGGCAGGACAGCACAGAAGGTATCAGAGCAATTATCGAGCATTGCGGGCAACCACCAGATTATCTGCATCACCCATCTCGCCCAGATAGCGGCTATGGCCGATGCCCATTATGTGATTGAAAAACAAACGGATGGCATTTCAACCCAGACGCTGATCCGGGAATTGAAGGAAGAGGAGATGATAGATGAGCTGTCCAGGATCCTGGGAGGTGCCCAGATAACAGAACGCGTGAGGGAAAACGCAAAGGAAATGAAGGAGTTGGCATATAATTCCAAAAAATATAAGCTTTAAATATTAAAAAATAACGCATACTAACTGCAAGGATATACAATACTATTGTGGATATACAATCGTGTTGTATATCCTTTTGTTTATAATAAGGCGAATCTGCTTTTTAGGTTCCTCTTGTATAAGCTCTTATTCTATGTGGCATGAGGTGAAAGGATGAGGAATAAGAAAATAGTCAGAAGATGCAGTGTCGGGTTACTTGGTGTGTTGTTATTGCTGCTTATATTTTATTTCTTTTATAATATAGAAAAAAAGATACCGAACGAAATAAAGCTTGTGGTGGATAAAAAGGAAAGCTTTGATTTTAATATGCCGATGGAAGGGATGATTGAGACGGATAACATTGGAGTTATCAGTGTCAATAACCTTAAGGTGCCGTCAAACCAGATCAATATAGATTTGAATGAGCCCTTTACCTTGGAATCCTCCAGCACCGGTAAGTACAATATCAGCCTGAAGCTTTTCGGCTTGTTCAATTTTAAGAATATCTCCCTGGACGTAATTGAAACCAGGGAGTTAATTCCCTGTGGCACACCCATCGGTATTTACGTGGAAACGGACGGAATACTGGTACTGGGAAGCGGCCGCATTACAGGTAAGGATGGGCTGAATTATGAACCGATCAGCAATAAATTAAAGTCAGGGGATTATATCCTGTCCATCAATGGTGTTAAGTTAAATAAAAAAAGTGAAATGATTGATGAAATACAAAAAAGCGGAGGCACGGACATTACCCTGAAGGTAAGAAGAAATAAAGAGGAGATCACGGTGAGCGTCACGCCGGTCAAAACCCCCAGCGGGGAATATAAGATCGGGGCATGGATCCGTGACAACACCCAGGGTATCGGAACCTTGACCTTTGTTTCCGGTGACGGGCAATTCGGGGCATTGGGGCACGGAATCACGGACATTGACACCGGCTTACTGATGGATGTAAGAGACGGTTCCATTTATACGGCCGAGATAATGTCGATTATCAAGGGGAAAGAAGGGGAGCCGGGAGAATTAATCGGCATGATCAGGCAGAGTGACCGTTACCGTATTGGGAAAATCACGGAAAATACTTTTCAGGGAATATTTGGGACAATCAACGGGGAGTATGAGGAGACGGGAGAAGGTCCTCTGGAAATCGGCCTAAAACAGGAGGTCAGGAAGGGAAGGGCAACGATCCGATGTACCATCGGGGATGCTACCAACGACTACGACATCGAGATTGAAAATATAGATATCAGCAATGCAAACCATAGTAAAGGCATTGTTCTGAGAATTACCGATGAAAGATTACTAAATCAGACAGGTGGAATTGTCCAGGGGATGAGTGGGAGCCCGATTATCCAAAATAACAAGATAATTGGTGCTGTTACGCACGTATTTATACAGGATTCAACGAAAGGTTACGGTACTTTCATCGAGAACATGGTAAATAATTTAGAATAAGGAATTCTTTTGTTATAATAAAAAATCGACAAATTGCGTCATAGAAAAAAGGGCTTCAAAAAAATACAACAGCAAATAAACTGTATAAAATTTACAATTACACAAAATCTTGTGGTAAACGCATTTTCCTTGAATTATAGCCTTGTTCCGCTGTCGAATGGTGCGACAAGAAAGGTTTGATAAAAGCCTTATTTATAGATATAATTCCATTGTGGTAAAAATTTACAGATGATGTTTGGTTAAAATATCTGCTAAAAGATAAGAATTATGTGTAATATTATAGGGATTCATGTTGTATGCTGACTTTTTATGTAAAATATCAATAAGGTTTGTCGTAGAAAAATATCGATTTTTTAGCTATTTTGCCAAATTGATAAATATTGACTCATAATTAGTCAAGTTGTATAATAGATTCATGAACAACATGAAAGCCAAAAAGCTACGCTAAGATTCACGAAAAGAGAAGCGAAATACAGACAACCTTAAAGACATCAATGAAATATACCATATTGAGAAAAAAGGAACGATGAGGTTCCAGCCAGGGGTGCATAATAAGGGGATGCGCATACTGCTAAGGGAACATGGGAACAGATCAAGGAGAGAATAAAAAAATTGTATGGAGGTTGGAAAGTAAATGAGTAAAATTAATGTAGCTATTGTTGATGACAACGAGAGGATGGTAAATCTGTTGGAAGATATCCTCAAGGAAGATGCCGATATTGAAGTAGTGGGCAAATCAGAAAATGGAATTGATGCATTGGATATGATTAAGGAGAAGAAGCCGGATGTTGTTCTGTTGGATCTGATTATGCCGAAGCTGGATGGGCTTGGTGTCATGGAGAAAATCAGAAAAGACACTGAGATCAAGAAGAATCCTTCCTTTATTGTTATCACAGCCATAGGACAAGAAGGGGTAACAGAGAATGCCTTTGAGCTGGGAGCAAATTATTATATCATGAAGCCCTTCGATAATAACATGATTTTATCCAGGATTAAACAAATCAAAGGAGACAGCCATACGAAACTAATAGATAACCACAGGGTCAGTGCCTATGAGAACAAAAGTACTTATATGGAAAGAAACCTGGAATCGGATGTTACAAATATCATCCACGAAATAGGAGTTCCGGCACATATCAAAGGTTACCAGTACTTACGTGATGCAATTATGATGTCCGTTAATGATGCGGAGATGCTAAATTCCATTACAAAGCTCCTTTATCCTTCCATCGCAAAGCGCCATAAAACAACACCCAGCAGGGTAGAAAGGGCGATCCGCCATGCAATCGAGGTTGCCTGGAGCAGGGGTAAGATGGACACAATTGATGAGTTATTTGGTTACACCGTCAGCAACGGAAAGGGAAAGCCCACTAATTCAGAATTCGTGGCATTAATTGCGGATAAGATCCGTTTGGAATATAAGCTGAGGGCGTAGATGTTAAAGTTTTGTCAAGCCCGGCAAAAGCGCTGATGTATATTGTAGTATATGAGCAGGGAATTAAAACAGGCAGCCTGAGGCTCCCGTGGTTTTGGTTCCCTGTTTTGCACAAAAAACCAAAGCTTTTAATTTAAATAACCAACAAATTCATCATATTGCTGAATTGGAAAAAGAAAGCCTTGATATTTTGTTTATAATTAGGTAAAATAAATTTGCATTGAGATTTTTTTGTCAATGTATCTGGCACAATATGATTAATTACTGTCTTATGACAGTAAATCATTTACTATCTCATGATGGTGAATCATTTACTACCATATGATAGTAAAAAATCACTACCATATGGTGGTGATTAATAAATTTAAACATTTAGGAGGAATTAATCATGGCAGTAAAAGTAGCAATTAATGGTTTTGGACGTATTGGCCGTCTTGCATTCAGACAGATGTTCGGCGCAGAAGGTTACGAAGTTGTTGCTATCAACGACTTAACAGACGCAAAAATGTTAGCACATTTATTGAAATATGACACAGCACAGGGTAGATATGTTGGTCACACAGTTGAAGCAAAGGAAAAATCAATCGTAGTTGACGGTAAGGAAATCCAGATCTACGCTCAGAAGAATCCTGCTGACTTACCTTGGGGCGAGTTAGGCGTTGATGTAGTTCTTGAGTGTACAGGCTTCTTTACATCCAAGGCTAAAGCACAGGCTCATATCGATGCAGGCGCTAAGAAGGTAGTTATCTCTGCTCCGGCTGGCGATGATCTTCCTACTATCGTATTCAGCGTTAACGAGAATACCTTAAAGGCATCTGATACAATCATTTCTGCAGCTTCCTGTACAACAAACTGCCTGGCTCCTATGGCAGATACATTAAATAAATTAGCACCGGTAGAAAAAGGCTTCATGACAACAATCCACGCTTATACAGGTGATCAGATGACATTAGACGGCCCTCATCCAAAGGGAGATTTAAGAAGGGCACGTGCAGCTGCAGCCAACATCGTTCCTAACTCCACAGGTGCAGCTAAAGCAATCGGTCTTGTTATTCCTGAGTTATCCGGCAAATTAGACGGCGCAGCACAGAGAGTTCCTGTTCCTACAGGTTCCCTTACTGAATTAGTTGCTGTTGTTAACGGTAAGGTTTCTAAGGCTGATATCAACGCAGCAATGAAGGCAGCTGAGAGCGCATCCTTTGGTTATACAGAGGAAGAATTAGTATCCTCTGATATCGTTGGTATCACTCAGGGTTCTTTATTTGATGCTACCCAGACTAAGGTTACCGATCTTGGTGACAAGACTTTAGTTAAGGTTGTTTCCTGGTATGATAACGAGAATTCCTACACAAGCCAGATGGTTAGGACAATCAAGTATTTTGCTGAATTAGCATAATAGATATCTGGTATTCGTGTTTTAATGATCCATCATGGGTCCGGTCTTTCAGGACCGGACCCTTTTATACTTGATTAGGAAAGGATGTAAACTTTGAAAGAAAGTCACTTTCAAACTACTTATTAAGGCCTATTCACTTTTTGAATAGGTCATCTAAAAGTGAAAGGCATGGGTGTAGATATGTTAAATAAAAAATCAGTGGATGATATTAACGTAAAAGGGAAAAGAGTTCTGGTCAGATGTGACTTTAACGTTCCCTTACAGGAAGGAAAGATCACGGATGAGAATCGTCTGGTAGCAGCGCTTCCTACGATTAAGAAGTTAATTAATGATGGCGGAAAGGTAATTCTTTGCTCCCATTTAGGCAAGCCCAAGGGTGAGCCGAAGCCGGAATTATCCTTAGCCCCGGTAGCAGTAAGATTAGCCGAGCTGTTAGGACAGGAAGTTAAATTTGCTAAGGACGACAATGTAGTTGGCGAGAATGCAAAGGCAGCCGTTGCTGCAATGAAGGATGGCGATGTGGTTCTTCTTGAGAATACCCGTTACAGGGCAGAGGAGACAAAGAATGGCGAGGCCTTCAGCAAGGAATTAGCTTCCCTTTGTGACGTATTTGTAAATGATGCCTTCGGTACTGCCCATAGGGCACACTGCTCCAACGTGGGTGTTACCCAGTTCGTGGATACAGCTGTTGTTGGTTATTTAATGCAGAAGGAAATTGAATTCCTTGGCAATGCGGTTAATAATCCGAAGAGGCCCTTCGTTGCAATCCTTGGCGGTTCCAAGGTTTCCAGCAAGATTTCCGTAATTGAGAACCTCTTAGATAAGGTAGATACCTTAATCATCGGCGGCGGTATGGCTTATACCTTCTTAAAGGCTATGGGCAAGGAGACCGGTAAATCCTTATTAGAGCCGGATTACATCGACTATGCGAAGAAAATGCTTGATAAAGCGGCTGAAAAGAATGTTAAGATGTTAATTCCAGTTGATAATGTTGTTGCTACAGAATTTAACAACGATGCTCCTTTTAAGACCGTTGGACAGGATATTGAGGAAGGCTATCTTGGACTTGATATCGGCGAGGAGACATGTAAGCTCTATGCTGATGCAATCAAGGACGCGAAGACTGTAGTTTGGAATGGGCCTATGGGTGTATTCGAGATGTCTAACTTTGCTGCTGGTACCATTGCAATCGCTAAGGCTTTATCCGAGATTGATGCAACTACCATCATCGGTGGCGGTGATTCCGCGGCAGCTGTTAATATCCTTGGCTTCGGCGATAAGATGACACATATTTCAACAGGCGGCGGCGCTTCCTTAGAGTTCCTTGAGGGCAAGGAGCTTCCCGGTGTTGCGGCAGCTAACGATAAATAATAAGATGGAATAAAATCTCAACAAGGGGACAGGCCGGCGGCCTTAAGCTCCTTGTTGAATTATGGGTGTGGCAAGCTTATCTTGAGGAATCTGATTGATTTTTCGGAGAAAGCTTGCTACAATCAAACAGAGCACCCAAGTATAAAAAAATATAGGAGGACTATCATGCGTAAGAAGATAATTGCAGGTAACTGGAAGATGAATAAAACTCCGGCTGAGACAGTTGCATTAATCAACGAGTTAAAGCCTTTAGTAGTTACAGAGGATGCGGATGTAATATTTTGCGTGCCGGCAATCAGCCTGACAACAGCGCTCGCAGCTGCAGAAGGCACCAATATTGAAATCGGCGCACAGAATATGTATTATGAGGAGAGTGGAGCCTATACCGGTGAGATCGCTCCTAACATGCTGACCAGCATTGGCGTAAAATATGTGATTATCGGACATTCCGAAAGAAGAGAGTATTTTGCGGAGACAGATGAAACTGTGAACAAAAAGGTGTTAAAGGCATTTGAGCATGGTATCACACCGATTATCTGCTGTGGTGAATCCTTAAAGCAGAGGGAACAGGGCATTACAATTGATTGGATCCGTCAGCAGATCAAGATTGCCTTCTTAAACGTAACAGCAGACCAGGCGAAGACGGCAGTCATCGCTTACGAGCCGATCTGGGCTATTGGTACCGGTAAGGTTGCTACGACAGAGCAGGCAGAGGAAGTTTGCAAAGCAATCCGTGAGTGTATCGCCGAGATCTATGACGAAGCCACGGCAGCGGCAATCCGTATCCAGTACGGCGGCAGCGTAACAGCAGCAAGTGCGGCTGAGCTGTTTTCACAGCCGGATATTGACGGCGGTTTAGTTGGCGGCGCCAGCTTAAAGGCTGACTTTGGTAAGATTGTTAATTATAAATAATACATGATGAATGAAGGCCTGGACCGTGGCTTCATTTGTCAATAAAATATCCGGCAGCAACCGGAGTTACCGCTCCTGACAGGGCTCATACCTCTGCCAGGGGCTTCGTAAAATTTTTCTAGTCCGTCGTGACCTTTATGGGAGCGTGGATTGAAAGAAGTAAATAAATGTGGAGCTACATATCCCACAGAGTGGTTAATCAGTGTTTGCCGCCAAACTGCGGCTGAATGGAGGAATAACATGAGTAAGAAACCTACGGTATTAATGATATTAGATGGCTTTGGCTTAAATGAGAGAGTGGAGGCAAATGCAGTCGCTGAGGCAAAGAAGCCAAATATTGACCGGTTGATGAAGGAATATCCCTTTGTAAAGGGGTATGCAAGCGGAATGGCGGTAGGCCTGCCGGATGGCCAGATGGGCAATTCAGAGGTAGGACATATTAACATGGGTGCAGGCAGGATCGTATACCAGGAGCTGACAAGGATAACCAAGGAAATCCAGGACGGAACCTTTTATAAAAATCCCGCATTATTAGAGGCAATTGAAAATTGCAAGAAAAATGATTCAGGCCTGCATTTACTCGGCTTGCTTTCCGATGGTGGTGTCCATAGCCATAACACCCACCTTTATGCATTGCTTGAGTTAGCAAAAAGGGAAGAAATAAAGAATGTCTATGTGCATGCATTCCTGGATGGCAGGGATACGCCTCCCGCTTCCGGTAAAGGCTTTATAGAGCAGCTTCAGGACCAGATGAAATCCATCGGTGTCGGCAAGGTTGCCTCCGTCATGGGCCGTTATTATGCAATGGACCGTGATAACCGCTGGGACCGTGTAGAAAAGGCTTACCGTGCCATGGCGCTCGGGGAAGGAGAGACAGCAGAAAGCGCTGTAACTGCCGTACAGAATTCCTATGATGTGGAAAAATTTGATGAATTTGTGCTGCCAACGGTAATCCTGGATAACGGCAAGCCTGTTGCGACGGTCAAGGAGAAGGATTCGGTTATCTTTTTCAATTTCAGGCCTGACCGTGCAAGAGAAATCACAAGAACCTTCTGTGATGATGAGTTTAGCGGCTTTGACCGTGCAAAGAGGATGGCTTTGACCTATGTCTGCTTTACGGAGTATGACATAACGATTCCGAATAAAATAGTGGCCTTCCATAAGATTTCCCTGGATAATACCTTCGGGCAATTCCTTGCGGCCAACCATAAGACACAGCTCCGTCTTGCGGAGACAGAGAAATATGCACATGTTACCTTCTTCTTCAATGCCGGTGTGGAGGTTCCAAACGAGGGAGAGGACCGTATCCTTGTAAAATCCCCCAAGGTTCCTACCTATGACCTGCAGCCGGAAATGAGTGCCTACGAGGTTGCGGATAATTTGGTGGAAGCTATTAAATCAGGAAAATATGATGTTATCGTCGTAAACTTTGCTAACCCTGATATGGTAGGCCATACGGGTATTGAGACGGCAGCCATTAAGGCAATCGAAGCGGTTGACCAATGTGTTGGCAGGGCAGTTGAAGCCCTCTTATCGGTTGACGGGCAGATGTTCATCTGTGCGGATCACGGAAATGCCGAGCAATTAGTAGATTATGAGACACGCGAGCCCTTTACCGCACATACAACGAACCCTGTTCCATTTATCCTTGTGAACTACGATAAGGACTATGCCTTAGCAGAGGGTGGATGCCTGGCGGATATCATTCCAACCCTGATTGAAATGATGGGAATGGAAAAACCGGCGGAGATGACCGGCAAATCCCTGTTAATTAAAAAATAAGTTGAAATAGTTTCTTATCTATGATAGAATAGTGTTTAGTTTTGTAGGAGGTGTAGACAAGATGGCAACCTTAAAGGTTATAGTACAGGTTATTTATGTATTGATATGTATAGCGATGGTAGTTGTAGTATTAAGACAGGAAGGTAAAACGTCAGGCTTATCCGGCGCATTAACCGGTTCCAGTGAAACCTATTGGGCAAAGAATAAAGGGCGCTCAATGGAAGGCAATATGGAGAGAATAACGAAGTATTTAGCAGCGGCGTTTATGATACTTTCGATTGTTTTAAATTTGAATATCTGGTAAGAACATATAAAAAAGGGCTGTGCACCAATGGTTAATGAACGAATGGTGCGCAGCCCTTTTTTATAGATCGTACCTTAGCCTTTTATTTTTTCGCTTTGACAAATGCTGAGATGCTGTCACATATGATGATTATTATAAAAACGATAATAATGATCTGTGAGGTTCCCCGGAACCAGATATCGGTGATCCGTGTAGCGGAGACGCTGGAGATGGCTGCAAGCCCATTAAAAAATTCCGGGCGAAGCAAATGCCTGTCAGTTAACAGGAGAATCATAAGTACGCAGGAAGCGGCATTTTCCACAAGGTTTGCGACAGCCAGGGGAAGGTTCCATTTACCTTGGATAAATTTCCATACGATAATTAGGAGCTGTACTATGGCAATCAGTATAATTGCAGTGGAATAAAAGCCCAAACGCTCCACGGAAAATAAGGGAATTGCCTGTGTATTACTATTCTCACGGATATAGATGGCGATAAGGTTAGGTCTAAAATAGAGAATGGAGACAAACAATATCGTAAAAAACAGGGACAGGGCAGTTTCTACACGTGATATTTTCTTACTTTGGGGCACTTCTCCTGGGGGCAGGTCATCGATGGTCCAGCTCTTTTTTGAGAAGGGCAGCTGTCCTTCGTTTACTCCCGTTCTCTCCAGTATGGCAAAGATGATGGTCACCCATACGGCGGCCTGGAATGCGGTATCAACCGCTGTAACGATTAAATCCGTAATTAGCTTCACATAGCTGTAATCTTGGGGAGGCTTGAAGCCCCAGCCCAGCAGGGTGATGCAGACAATTACAGATACGGCAATTCCTATTACCAGCTTCAGCAAGGAAATATAGCTGTCAAAGAGGGTGGGGCCGATCAGGTATCTCTTAACAGGCTTATATTCATCAGCTAATTTATGTGGGTTACCCATTTTCTCCAGAACCCCACGGATATCCTCCCCGGAAGGGTTCTCCGGTAACATATCCTCTATATTGGATGTAAGCTCATCCGCCACATCCTTGCGGATGCCCTCATCCAGATGTTCAGTGACTGCAAAAACATAACGCTCAATAAGATTCATGCATTTTCATCCTCCTTCAATAATAGTTCAAGCTGGTCGGAGAGGATCCGCCACTCCTTCTTTAAATGCTGGTAAACAACTGTCCCTTCTTCACTTAGGACATAAAACTTTCTGGGTCTGCTTTCGCTGGTATCCCATTCACTTTTCAGCAGCCCCTGCTTCTCTAACCTGCGCAGCAGGGGATATAGGGTTCCTGCCTCAATCAGGGTGCTTTTATTCTCCAGCTTCTGTACCAGGGAATAGCCGTATTCCGGGCTTTTTAACTGGCTGAGCACGGAAAGCACCAGGGTTCCCCTCTTCAGTTCGATGATAAGTGAGCTTATCAGTTCGTCATAGCCTTCCAAAATAATCACCTGCCATTTCTTTATGAAAGATAGCTTTCTTTTTTCTCTTTAATATCAATATACTGTATGACATACACTATTGTCAATATATTAATATAGTTATTTTTAAAATAATAAAAAAATATTACTGTTTTGTTTAGATTTATTATTTTAAAATGCCAAAATTATGGTATACTATTAATAAATTGTCCTCTGCGACAGGCAGCAGAATGGAGGAAGCCATGAAAGAACATGAAGAATTGAAGGAACATGAAGGATTGAAGGAAAGTGAAGAATTGAAGGAACATGAAGGATTGAAGGAAAGTGAAGTGTTGAAGGAAAAAGAAGAGATGCTGGAGGAGCTGTTCTCGAGCAAAGAATATAAACCATTAAAATTTAAGGATCTTGTCGTATTACTGCAGGTACCGAGGGGCGCGAAGCATGAACTAAAGCTGGTATTGGACCAGCTGATTTCTAAAGGGTCGGTCATTCTGGATGCACAGGGACGTTACCGGCTCCCAGGAGATGATATTAAGGTCGGGACATTTTCAGGAACCCAGAGGGGCTTTGGCTTTGTAGTTCTTGAGGGGGAGGAAGAGGATATCTTTATACCCGGTGAGGCCACCAAAGGAGCGCTCCATGGGGACAGGGTCATGGTTTCCGTTAAAGAGGAGCAGACGGGAAGGCGGAAGGAAGGAGCCATAGTGGGCATTCTGGAGCGCGGAAAGAATGAGATCGTCGGCACCTTTGAAAAAAACAAGAACTTTGGCTTTGTAATACCGGATAACCAAAAATTTGGCAAGGATATCTTCATTCCGAAGGAGCATACCAAGGGAGCGGTGAACGGCCATAAGGTTGTGGTGAAGCTTACGGATTACGGTGATGAGGCCCATAGCCCGGAGGGGAAGGTCATTGAAATCCTTGGTCATGTGAATGATCCGGGAGTGGATATTATGTCGGTAATTAAAGCCTATGAGTTGCCAGTAGATTTTCCGGAGGAGGTCATGAGGTCACTTTATAAGGTTCCGGAGGAAATCGACCCTACGGAGATAGAGAACCGCATGGATATCCGCGATATGATGACGGTAACCATAGACGGTGAAGATGCGAAGGATTTGGATGATGCCATTACCCTGACAAAGGAAGGGGACATCTACCATCTGGGAGTCCATATCGCTGATGTTTCCCATTACGTAAAGGAGGGCTCCGCCCTGGATAAGGAAGCGCTGAAGCGGGGCACAAGTGTTTACCTGGTGGACAGGGTAATACCGATGCTTCCCCATAAGCTGTCCAATGGAATCTGCTCCTTAAATCCGGAGGTGGACAGGCTGTCCTTAAGCTGCTTTATGGATATTGACGGGAAAGGAACCGTGCTAAGCCACAGGATTGCGGAGACGGTAATGCGTTCCGACCGCCGGATGACCTATACGAATGTAGCGAAGATAGTTGAAGAGCAGGATGAGGAAGTATGCAAGGAGTACGAAGAGCTTGTCCCAATGTTTATGCTGATGCAGGAGCTGGCAGAAATATTGAAGGGAAGAAGGCATAAGAGGGGAGCCATTAATTTTGATTTTCCTGAGAGTAAGATTATCGTTGACAAGCAGGGGAAACCGATTGAAATAAAGCCCTACGAAAGGAACAAGGCAACGAAGATCATTGAGGAATTCATGTTAATTGCAAATGAAACCGTTGCAGAGGACTTTTTCTGGCAGGAGCTTCCCTTTGTATACCGTACCCATGACAATCCGGATGAGGATAAGATCAGGAAATTAGCAGTGTTCATCAATAACTTCGGATATAGTATGAAGATCGGTCAGGAGGAGATCCATCCAAAGGAGATACAAAAGCTCCTGGTCAAGGTGGAGGATACCCCGGAAGAGGCTTTAATCAGCAGGCTGACCCTGCGTTCCATGAAGCAGGCAAAATATACGGTTGTAAATACGGGGCATTTTGGCCTGTCAGCGAAGTATTATTGCCATTTCACTTCCCCGATCCGGCGTTATCCTGACCTGCAGATCCATCGGATCATCAAGGAGAACCTAAACGGCAGGCTGGGAGAGCAGCGGATCCACCACTATGAGAAGATCCTGTTCCCGGTCAGCGACCATTCCAGCAAGACGGAACGCCGGGCTGATGAAGCCGAGCGTGAGGTACAGAAGCTGAAGAAGGTAGAATATATGATGGATCACATCGATGAGATTTTCGAAGGTGTTATCTCGGGTGTTACCAGCTGGGGTATGTATGTTGAACTGCCCAATACGGTGGAAGGAATGATCCGTGTCAGTGAAATGAATGACGATTATTACATTTATGATGAAGAGCGCTACCAGATGGTAGGAGAACACACGAAAAAAACATATAAATTGGGGCAGAAGGTCATGGTTCAGGTAGTGAATGCCGATAAAATAATGCGTACCATTGACTTTGCCCTTGTGGAAGAAGAGCCTTATGAGGAGACGGGGGATAAGCCTCATGAAACGATGAAGGAAGAGCCTCATGAAACAATGGAGGAAGAGCCTCATAAAACGATGGGGGTAAAGCCTCATAAAACAGTGGGAGTAAAGCCTCATAAAACGATGGGGGTAAAGTCTCATAAAACGGTGAGGGTAAAGCCTCATAAAACAAAGGAGGAGAAGCCCCATAAAAATAGGGGCAAGGCCTCATATAAAAAGGAGAGTTGAAAAGTAAGTGGGGGAAAATTTTAAATTAATAGCCAATAATAAGAAGGCTTATTTTGACTATTTTATCGAGGAAAAGTATGAAGCTGGCATGGCATTGCATGGAACGGAGGTAAAATCCCTCCGCATGGGAAAATGCAGCTTAAAGGAATCCTTTCTCAGGGTTGAGAAAGGGGAGGTATTTATTTATAATATGCACATCAGTCCCTACGAGAAAGGGAATATTTTTAATAAGGATCCCTTGAGGGTAAGAAAGTTATTGATGCATAAGTATGAGATTAATAAGATTGCAGGCAAGATTGTACAAAAGGGGTATACCCTGGTGCCGCTGCAGGTGTATTTTAAAGGGAGTCTGGTTAAGCTGGAGATTGGTCTGGCAAGAGGAAAGAAGCTCTACGACAAGCGGGAGGACATTGCCAAGAAGGATCAGCGAAGGGAAGCCGAGAAGGACTTTAAGGTGAAGAATCTATATTAGGAACTAAAAAAGCAATGGATACAAGTTTCTTGCTGGAAGATGTTGCATGTTGTATTTTACCAGCGCTGCCAGCAAGAAATTCCGAGAAACACTTTATTTTTTTTATAATCTATGCTATTATAGTTTCAGACAATTGATAAACGCGTCAGGCCACCCCTGGTCATGGCTTTATAAAGACAATAGGTCAGGGTGGGCAGACAGCTTGTTTGCGAACCAGAGGATATATTCAAAGTGCTATCCACGTAGCACCTACCTTTCGGGGTTGTACTGGTTTCGACGGGGGTTTTGAAGTTGTAGAAGCCATTCGCAGACTAGGACTGCGTCAACAACTTAGAACTAAAATTAAACGCAAACAATAATTACGAATTAGCTGCAGCGTAAGCATGCAGCTTGTCGACCTTAGGCAACTCGCAGCTTAAGACCTCGGCATCAAATTAGCGGGGACCTTTACCTTCAAAGCTTTGAGATGGTAAAAGATTTATGAAGCTACTGAAATCCAGAGCCTGTCTGTCGGCGTTGGATGGAGGGAACAGCATGCAAAGCGCTATGTTAATAGCACTTTAGGCATTGCATAAAAGACTGACTGTAATGGGAGAAACTGCAATGAATGGGCTTTCGGACCGGGGTTCAACTCCCCGCAGCTCCATTAAAAATTAAAGTTAAAAAGATTTGTTGCTTAAAAAGTCAGCAAATCCGAGCCTTTTGAGGGCTTCCGCTATGAAAAGTGGAAGCCCTTTTTTCGTGGATTTATTGGGGGAACAGCTTCACTTTGATTTATTTTTCCTATAATTAGATATCCAGCGAAAAATATATAAAGAAGCATATGAGGCATTAAAAAATCAAACTTATCTGGGCTTTACAGAATCCTGCTGGAATATCTAATTTGTATTTCTTCTTTCATGGAACTGGAAGTCTTAATTTTAAGGCATTGATCTTTGTTTAATAACTGGAAGAGGCGGCAGAAAACATTAAAAACGAATACTTTCCCAGGATATCTCATATGAATTAGTGATAAGATTCTAATGGCAGGGGTAGTATGCAATTCTATTATGGTGATCAGAATTACTTACGTGTATTAGATGAGGTAGAGTTTTGGAAGCGGCAGGAAGCAGAGCATACGACAGTTATTCAAGAAGTTGTATCAAATTTAGATGCGGCGACGATAAATCAGCTAAAGAAATTTGAGCTGAAATTTAATCAGACGGAGCAAAAAGCAGTTCAGTTAATCGAAACAGTTGTGAGGTCACAGGGCCAGATTAATCAGTCGATGACACAGTATATCATGGAATTTACCCGATATGCGATACAAGAGAGTGAACAATTCGTACAGTTTCTGAATGATTTATTGACACGTCCTCAGCTTGCGAAGGATTTAGTCGGAAAAGTGGTAGTTAACCATATCATTAGGGAATCAGAGTATTTTATTGGCATTGCCCAAACTATTATGTATCAGTGCTAAGAGACAGATTATAGCAGAGAAATGATAAAAAAGCTTTGCAATACTAAGGGTTGCAGAGCTTTTTTGGCGTGGGTTCGGTGTGAGTCTGGATTCGGTGTGAGGCCATTGTCCCTCAGGCATTAATCTCCATTGGGCCGCCCATCCTTATCCGGCGCGGAAGGCTTCTGATATCTTCCCGTCGTTTTTGCAATGAAGGCGGTGGTAGACATGAGGGTGACCAACAGGACCGCCGCCCCACTTTTTGTCAGGATAACCGGGGCTACGCCCTCCGGCCTTTATGGGGTTCCACTGGGACAGCAAACGTTTCAGCAAAAAGCCGCGCCAGCCCAGCTCCTCCCCAAGCGGACCCATGCAGGCAAATATGTAAAAAAAGGCGAGAGGGAGAAACCATATGGGAAACTGGGCAGGGGGAAGGGAGCAGCCTTTCATAGTAAAAATCGCACAGGCGCACAGCAGGATCCCGGGAAAAAGCAACGTGGCATAGGACCACCATATCCGCGGAGCCTTAAGGCGCAGTGCAGAGCGAAGAAGGGACTTAAGCTCCGGCTTTCCTCCAAACGCAATGGTAAAAATCAAACCAACCACGGAAGGAACTGCCGTTCCGGTCATAATAAGGTATGCGGAAACAGGGGCAAAGTCAAAAGATGCCCCAAACCAAAAAAGCCAAGTCACGCCAAAGGTTACCGCAAGAAATGCGGACACTTCTTTCCACACCACCCTTTTCACAGCAGCTCCTCCCTTTCATAATCCGTCACTGCCCTTTGGGACGATTTACTTTCTGAATAAATTTAATGCAATAAGGCTAATCAGTAAACCTGCTGCTGCACCGCTTACTGTACCTGCCCCAATGTGGATGTCGCACAATACTGACACCAGTATTCCTGCGCCAGCGCCGAATACAATACCACACGCAGGTAAAAGGGCTTTTACAAACTTATTACTTTTGGGCATGCTCTCACCTCCTTGTCATATATCGTATCCCCTTCAAACGATTGGAAAGGGGGGCTTTTTATTATAGTGTATGTAAAGCACGGAGGAATGTCAAGCATAGGAAAGAAACGAGATTCTGTCGGCATCCTTCAGGGCTGAGCAGAAGCAGGAGGGTGTGGCGGGTTTATATGGACATAGGTGACATAATGCAGATAAAATGGTATAATTTACACAAGAAATTCTATTTCATCGATACTTTTACATATACCCAATAAAGGAGAAGATTATGAGATACCGTGCACTTGGCAACACTGGAATGAAGGCCGGCATTATTGGCCTTGGCGCTGAGCATTTGGATGGAAAGCCTTACGAAGCAGTAAAAGAAACTCTTGATACCGCAATAGAAAATGGCGTCAATATAATGGATGCCTTTATGCCCGGGCACGATATCCGCCAAAAGCTGGGCAAAGCTCTGAAGGGCCGGCGCGAGAAAATGATTATTCAGGGGCATATTGGTTCCACCGATGTTAACCAGCAATATGATATATCAAGAGACATGGCCACAGTGAAAAAGTACTTCGAAAACCTGCTGACCGATTTGGGTACAGACTATATCGATGTGGGGATGCTTTTTTTCATAGACACTGAGGAACATTTTGATGCGGTGTTCCATTCCGATTTTATTAAATATGCGCAGCAGTTAAAGCAGTCCGGCACAATCCGGGCCATAGGTGCCAGTTCCCACAATCCTGCCATTGCTAAAAAGGTGGTGGAGACAGGCATTGTGGAGCTATTGATGTTTAGCATCAACCCGGCATTTGATATGGTCCCGGCAGGTACCGATGTATTGGACTATCTGTCAAAAGCTTTTGAAAAAGAAACAATGCTCAAGATAGAAGAAAAGAGGCTGGAGCTATACCTCTTTTGCGAACAGCATAATATTCCAATCACTGTCATGAAGACCTTTGGCGGCGGCAAATTACTCTCCAAAGAGCATACCCCCTTTGCCTCAGCACTTACACCGAAGCAATGCATCCACTATGCCCTGACCCGGCCGGGAGTTGCCAGCGCATTGGTGGGCTGCCAGAGCAGAGCCGAAATGCTGGAAGCAATCTCTTATCTTAACAGCCAGGAGGAGGAACTGGATTTTACCGCCGCCATCAGCAGTATGAACGAGAACTTCAAAGGAAACTGTGTTTATTGTAACCATTGCCTGCCCTGTCCCAGTAATATTGATATCGCAGCAGTCAATAAATACATTGATATCGCCCTGGTTGACCAAACAGCTGTCAGCAAAGGGATAGGCCGGCACTATAGGGAACTTTCTGCCCATGGCAGCGATTGCATTGAATGTGGGAGCTGTGAAAGCAAATGTCCATTTTCGGTTTCTATTATTCATAACATGAAAAAGGCTGTTGAAATTTTCTCTATATAGAAAACCACTATTTTACAGTTAAACAGCGGATTTGAAAGAGTATAAATAATAGCTTGGAATTTGAATTTCCAGGCTATTGTTTTTTCTTTGTATAGCAATCTGTTGGTTATCGTCGTCATCATTTTTACACAATGTCGTTGATATACTAATTAATTCCCATGGATCATTTTGCGAATAATTATGTTTAATAGCATATTGTAGAGTTAGCGATGGTCTGCATGTTGTAATATGCCACTGCCTGATAACAAATCTGAGAGCTGACATCTTCCTGACTAATCCTCCATTAGCTTGCCGAAGGTAGTTGATACTTTTACTAAAATATTAATGCAACAAGCGAAAAGACATGTTATAATAATAACGGACCTTTCATTATTGGATGCTTTTTATTCGAGAGACAAGGGAAAAGAACAGCTGAGAGGAATAATATATATGGAAGTTACTATTAAACAAATAGCTGAAATAGCCGGTGTGCATCGATCCACGGTTGATAAAGTCTTACACAATCGTGAAGGCGTTAGTGACCAGGTCAGGCAAAGGATTCAGACGATCATAGATGAGTTGGGCTATAAACCAAACGTCATTGGTAAAGCCTTAACTTTTCAGAAACGCCCTTTACTTGTGGCTGTAATTTTACTTAATGTTGATGCATTGACAGAATTAAAGCAAGGTATTGAAGAAGCCTATAGTGAATATAGTAATTATGGTTTGAAAGTGGAATACTACTATACAAATAGTGATGATGAGAAAGAGCAAGCAAGTGTTCTTGGATTTTTAGCAGAGAAGAATATAGCCGGAATTATCATTCATCCCATCAATCACCCAAGTATAAAAGATAAGATTAATAATTTCGTCGATATGAATATACCTGTAGTAACAATGAATACAGATCTTAATGATTGTAAAAGGCTGTGTTTTTTAGGTCAAGATATGGTAGCGGCAGGTAGAGTTGCAGGCGAGTTAATGGGACAAATTTTAAATGGCCGTGGGAAGGTTGCGATCTTAACAGGCTCAGATAGTCTTTTGAGCTCAAAGGAAAGAGAAAAGGCTTTCGAGGATATTATTAGTGAATGTTATCCGGAAATAGATATTATAGATGTCATTGAAACATATGAAGCGAAAAATAGAGCTTTTCAAAGTACTTTGGAATTACTGAGACGTGAAAATGACCTACGGGGCATTTATGTAACCAGCGGCAGTGTCGGCGAAATCGGTAAGGCAATTAAGCTGGAAGGGAGACATAAAGATATAAAAGTAATAACTTTTGATGTTTATCCCGAAATTGTTAACTTAATCAAAGAAGGGGTAATAAATTTTACAATTGGTCAGGAGTTACAGCTGCAGGGATATAAAGCACTTAAAACTCTTTTTGAATTTTTATTTTATAACCGGGAACCTCAAAACGATCACATAAAAACAGCGATACAAATACGTTTAAAAGAAAATATTGATATTTAACCTAAGGGAGGAAGTCCCTCGCCTCTTTTGAGTGAGGGTAACTTACTGGCAGTGCAGCTTGCATTAGGTTACACGCATGTAGCTTGGCAGAATGCGAATATCATTTGACAGAAACAGTTTGGCAAGTGAATTGGATTAATAGTTTAACAAGAAAATCGGATGTCTATAGGGACATCCGATTTTTTTGTTATGTACAAAGTAGCTTAGTGGGGGGTTATTTTTTATAAAAATCAGGCATTTTGTCAATTTCTATTTTAACGACAGTTTGGGTATCGCGAGCTTTAGAAGCAGCGGCAGCTGTAATGGAGCCTACATAGCCATCCCAGGAATTTGGGCCATCTACACGGTTTTCTTTTGTAGCATTGATCCATGCCTGGAGTTCGATATTGTAGGCATCAACAAATCTCTCTGACCAATCACGGCAGATGGGGGTAATTCTGGCGGCATCTGTACGTACCATTGCATTGGAGGGTTCGGGTAAATTGATAATCCCTTCTTCACAACACACTTCACATTTGATGTCATACCCGTAATGGCAATTGACAAATGCTTCAACATCAATACGTACACCCGATTTTGTTGTAAGGATCATAATTTGTGGATCTTGAAGTTTTTTATGTGAATATTTTGTCTTTTTTGGGAAAACAACTTCAGCAGTAGCGTAATCTTCATTTAATAGCCACCTGAGGACGTCGATTTCATGAATCATGGAATTTTCTACAGCCATTGGGGTCATATAGTTTTCATCTACCTCATAATTACGGTGAGCGCAATGTAACATTAATGGCTCTCCATAAGTTTTGTTTTCAATAGCTTTTTTCAGTTGATTGTAACCAGGGTCATATCTTCTCATGAACCCAACTTGAACAAGCTGCTTACCACCGGCCATTTCAGCTTGAACAATATTTTTACAGCCTGCCTGGTCTGGAGCTAAAGGCTTTTCACAGAATACATACTTACCTGCTTTGATAGCCGATAGCACATGCTTTTCATGTGTTTCATCGCCGGTGGCAATAACTATTGCATCCACTTCATCGGAATTTATTAAATCTTCACAGGTTTCAAAAGCCAATAGACCATATTTTTCAGCAACTGACTTGCCAAACTCAATATGGTCATCAGCAGCTGCAATGACGCGAGCGCCTTGCAAAGTATGATTAATTCTCTCAATGTGTGTCCTGCCAATTGCACCAGTACCGATAACGCCAACCTTTAATGTCATTTAAATAACCTCCTAAATACAATTTTTTGCTTAAGATAAAATGTTGGAATAAATCTCGAACCTATGCGTTTTATGTAATTAAAACGATATAAGCACGCTTAACATTTTAGTAATATAGGACAATCACGAGCACGTAATCGTAGAATATATACAGATTATAACCCTTGCTAGAATATCTGTCAATAGAATGTTGCTTATTTTGGATATTTAAAAGATTATAAAAGTAATAATGACTTGTTTGTTAAAGAAATAACGCTACCATTTGTTGAATATTACATTATTTTTTTGCTTATTAAATATATAATAAAATAGAAACATAATAACGTTAAAAAAATAACGAGCATGGGCTCTTATTGGATATACAGGTGATTTATTGGATTGTAACTTATAAATTAAGATATAATTATTCATAAAAAAAGCCTGAAAATAGGGCTTTTATTTAGAGTTAATGATGTCTCATTGATTAGTACTGTATATAATGACTAATAAAATTATTAATCGGGAAAAGAATTTAGTAATAAATGTTGACACCAAGAAAAAAATGGTGTAGAATAGGGATTACAAAAAGAGACACGAGCTCGTAAATGATTTCATGGTGATTTTGGTAATACAAAGGTTATCAAGGCAAAATAATGATGAGAGGGTAAATATAAGAATTTTCATGAAACAAATAGTTGGGATAGCTGGAGCTCGTTGTTCGACTGTAGATAAGGTTCTGCATAACGGGGATGGAATAAGCAGTAAAGAGGGAGAAAAGGTAAAAGAAATAATTGGTGAAGTAGGATATAAACTGGCATTGACGAAGCAGAAAGAGAGTTTATAAATGGAGGTTTTGCAAAATGCTTAAATCGATTGAAAAGCTTGAGTATGTTCTGGAAATGAAAGCAATAACAAAGGCATTTCCCGGAGTATTGGCTTTGGACAAAGTGAACCTAAAGGTTAGGGGAGGCAGCGTCCATGTGCTGTGCGGTGAAAATGGCGCGGGTAAATCAACATTAATGAAGGTGTTAAGCGGTGAGTACGAGATTGATGAAGGAGAAATATTCTTTAAGGGTGAAAGATTAGAAAATAAGGATGCGAGATCGGCATTAAATGCTGGCATAGCAATGATTCATCAGGAACTGAGTCCTGTTCTTGAGATGACAATTGCTGAAAATATTTTTTTGGATAGGGAGCCAACTTATAGTGAAACTTCGTTTTTGGGTAAAAGATTTATTAATTTCAAAGTGCTATACAAACAAACACAGGAGCTTCTTGATACTTTAGGCTTGAAATATGACCCGCACATGAAAATGAAAGAACTCAGTGTGGCAGGTATGCAGCTCATTGAAATAACAAAAGCAATTTCAAGGCAGGCAGAACTGATCATTATGGATGAACCAACATCAGCATTGACAGATACTGAGGTTGATATGCTGTTCGAACAGATAGGATATTTGAAGAAGAAAGGCGTAGCTATTATTTATATTACCCATAAGATGGATGAGATATTTAAAATAGCAGACGATATTACAATTATTCGAGATGGGCAATACATTGACTCGAATAAAGCAAGTGAATACGATCATAACAAATTGGTGTCATTGATGGTTGGCCGAACTATCTCTAATATTTTTCCAAAAGAAGAAGCTGAAATAGGAGAAATTGTACTTGAAGTTAAAAATCTAACACGGGAGGGTGTCTTCAAAGATATCAGCTTCAATGTAAGGAGAGGGGAAATCCTTGGGATATCCGGATTGGTCGGAGCCGGAAGGACAGAAGTTGTTAGGGCGATTTTTGGACTTGATCCTATAGACAGCGGGGAAATATATCTGAATGGCAAGCTGGTTAAAATTACGAAAACAGAAGATGCCATCAAAAATGGAATTGCTATGATTTCAGAGGACAGAAAGGATGAAGGCTTGATTCTTTGCAGATCAGTGCTCGAAAATATTTCATTGGCAAACCTGAGGAAATTTGCGCCTGGATTGCTGATCAAGGGTAACGAAGAAAAAACAGAAGCCCAGCGGATGATAGAAATGCTTCAGGTGAAAGTCCCTACAATGTTCACAAAAGCGAGCAGCCTAAGTGGCGGTAACCAACAAAAAGTAGTTATTGCAAAATGGTTGCTTGGTGAACTGAATGTACTTATGCTGGATGAACCAACGAGAGGTATTGATGTGGGATCGAAATCAGAAATTCATAAGCTGATGTCTAAATTCACGAAAAGTGGCCTGGCAGTTATTATGATTTCCTCTGAATTGCCAGAAATATTAGGAATGAGTGACCGGGTTGTGATAATGCAAGAGGGGCGCATTAAAGGAGAATTGAGAAGGGAAGAATTTACCCAAGAAAAGATAATGACACTAGCTACGGGAGGCAAATTAAATGAGTAAAAGTGATTCAAGCAAAAGCGGAAATGATTTTATAAGCCATATTAAGGGTATGGGATTTGCAGGTGTTTACAGTAAGTATGGAACGATATTGATTTTTATCGGGATATTTATTATAGCTTCACTTATTGATCCGGTATTTTTAACGGGTGCAAACTTGGTAAACGTATTAAAACAATTGGTGGTCGTCAGCTTGCTGGCATTTGGCGTTACCTTTGTTATTATCCTGGGCCATATTGATGTGTCACTGGGCTCTGTAGTTGCATTGACAGGTACGATGGCTGCAAGTATTATGCACTATACCCAAAACATATTTGTAGCAGTTCTTGGAGGGCTTGCGCTGGGGATAGTGGTTGGTTTCGCTAATGGGTACATAATTACAAAATTTAATATTCCGGCATTTATCATGACCTTGGCTATGACAACAATTGCAAGAGGCACAATATTACTGTACACCGGAGGCAGGACAATATCAGGGCTGGGAAATTTTAAGGTGATTGGCCAGGATTCCATTGGGCCCGTTCCGATTTCGGTTATCATATTATTATTGTTTATGGCGATTTCCTGGGTTCTACTCAATAAAACAAAGTTTGGCAGGCAAATTTATGCGGTAGGCGGTAATGAAAGGGCAGCCCAGGCATCAGGAATTAACACAAAGAAGGTTGTGCTATTAGCATTTATTTTCAATGGTATCCTAACGGCTGTGGCAGGCATCGTATTTATGTCCAGAATTAATTCGGGCCAGCCTGGCGGTGCTGTTTCTTATGAGTTCGATGCAATTACGGCCGTAGTTGTAGGAGGCACGAGCTTGAGCGGTGGTACGGGCACGGTTGTAGGTACATTATTAGGTGCAATGATTATTGGTGTTATTAATAATCTGCTCAATTTAATGAATGTTAGCTCCTATTGGCAGCAAATTGTCAAACTGTCATTGGGATTATTGTTTTATTGGGTGTCACGAACCTGTCTACGATGTACTTTAATGCCCAGACGAACCAGGATTATAATCTTGTTTTAAGGCAAATCAGTGATTCTTACGAAGTAATATCTTTAGCCGATCAGATTGAACCTGAGCTAAGAAAATATGTTTTAGAAGGAGAAGCAGCAGGAGATTTAAGTTACATGGCCTACATAGTGACAATGGAAGGGATTCTTGGTGAATTAACAGAAAATACAACAGACCAGGAGGGTCTTGGTATGCTGGAGACTACATCAAGACTTCTGGCAAGCATTAAAAAAAGTATCAATGTGACAGAAGGATATAGAAATTCGGGTCAGCTGGGTAACGCAGTTGACGAATGCAGCAATGTTAAAAAAATTGTAGGATTTACTATGGAAGCCATGCAAAAATATACGTTCTTTTTATTGGAGCAGGTAAAGGTTTTAAATGATGGGATTGATAGAAAATCACGTTTTTTTGCTACAGTTTCATCAATGCTGCTGGGCTTTGTGTTCCTAAGTGCCTTACTAGTGATATCTAAAATAATGAGTGACATTTCCAAACCATTAAAAGCTGTATGCGTGAGTGCCGGTCAGGTAGCATCCGGAGATTTAACAGTACAAACCTTGCAGGCCGGTACCCGGGATGAGATCAGGGATTTAGCAATGGCCTTTAATACAATGGTGGATCATATTAAAAAGAGCTTGTTGAAAATAAGGGAAGTCAGCCATCAGGTGCATAATGCTTCCACCCAATTATCAAAAATAGCAGGGCAGAATAGCCAGGCCGGGGAAGATATTTCTACATCTGTCATACAAATGGTAGAAGGCATTAAATTGCAAGGCCGTGAAACGAAAGAGAATAGTGAGCATATTAAAAGGGTTTACCGAATTACAGAGCAAATTGACCAAAGCGACCATAAAATCGTAGACAGCGCCCATAGAACGGTTGAATTAGCAACAAAGGGTACTAACTATATTCATGATTTTGTGGAGCAAATGCATTTAATTAGTGAGAAAATAGCATTATCCATGCATATGACCGGGCAGCTCAACAAAAGCTCAGCGGAGATGAATCATATGCTCCAAGCCATCACGGATATCGCGGCCCAAACCAATTTGCTTTCCCTCAATGCGTCAATTGAAGCAGCAAGGGCAGGTGAAGCTGGGAAAGGGTTTGCAGTTGTTGCGGAAGAAATCAGAAAACTTGCAGCAAATTCTGCGGATTTTTCCAGTAGGATCGGGGAAATGATTAAAGAGTTTGAAAAAGGATTAAATGAAATGAATGACCAGATGCAAGATAATGCGGCTCAAATTGAAAAAGGTAATATCATCGTTAACAAAACGCAAAAATATTTTGAAAAAATTAAAGAGGCCAGTGAACTGGTCGACCATGAGATGCGCACAAATTCAGCTGAACTTCAAAAGCTGACTCAGAAAATGAGGGAAATGGACAATAGTACAGAATTAAGCAATGGGATTATTCTTGCAAATGAAGCATCGAGTGAAAGTATTTCCGCAGCAGTGCAAGAACAATTAGCCAGCCTGGAAGAATTGACTGCCGAAGCAATGCAGCTTAATGAACTTGCAGCTGAAATGGATCTGATTGTAGAAGGCTTTAGATTGTAGATTTTAAATTACGGAGGATTATAACATGGATTTAAAAGAGAGGGCATTAAAGTTCCATAAAGATTATGAAGGTAAAATTACATTAAAATGTAAAGTTCCTGTAGCAACCAAAGAAGATTTGACATTGGCCTATACACCGGGGGTAGCTGCACCCTGCTTAGAGATAGAAAAGGATTATGATACGATCTATGACTATACGTCGAAAGGGAACTGGGTAGCCATTGTAACGAATGGTACAGCAGTCCTGGGGCTTGGCGATATCGGTGCAGGCGCAGGGCTTCCGGTTATGGAAGGTAAGGCAGTGCTCTTTAAATCCTTTGGCGGTGTAGATGCCTTCCCCATATGTATCGATACAAAAGATCCGGCTAAAATTATTGAAGTTGTAAAATTACTGGAGCCTGGTTTTGGGGGCATTAACCTGGAAGATATTAAAGCACCGGAATGCTTTGAAATTGAAGAGAAATTAAAAGAAATTTGTGATATCCCTATTTTTCATGATGACCAGCATGGTACGGCAATCGTTACCTTAGCAGGCTTATACAATGGATTAAAGGTGGTCAATAAAACCTTGGATCAAGTGAAAATAGTCATTAACGGGGCAGGGGCAGCAGGGATTTCCATCGCTAATCTGTTGCTGACGGCCGGAGCAAAAGATATTATCCTGTGTGATAAACGGGGTGCTCTTTGTGAAGGCGATGAAACGCTTAATGCTGCAAAGGCAAAAATTGCAACAGTAACAAATAGGGGATTAGAAAAAGGGACACTGGAAGATATTATTAAAGGCAGAGATATATTTATTGGTGTATCTTCAGCCAATTGTCTTACAAAAGAAATGGTTGCTACCATGAATAAAGACAGCATCGTACTCGCGATGGCCAATCCAAATCCTGAGATTATGCCGGATCAAGCAAAATTAGGCGGTGCAAGAGTCATAGGAACGGGAAGATCGGATTTCCCCAATCAAATCAATAATGTGTTGGTATTTCCGGGAGTCTTTAGGGGTGCTTTAGATGTAAGGGCAAGTGAAATTAATGAAGAAATGAAAGTTGCAGCAGCAAAAGCTATTTCAGGGCTGATCACCGATGAAGAGAGACATGAAGAATACATTATACCGGCGGCTTTTGATTTAAAAATAGCACCAAAGGTAGCAGAAGCCGTGGCAAGGGCAGCGATTGAAACCGGCGTAGCCAGAAATAAAGATGTGACACCTGAATGGGTAGCAGAGCATACAAGACAATTATTAAACCAAGTATAAAGTAGCATAAAGTTAAGATGGCATATTCTCAAAATATATTCAAGAAGTGCGGGAAGCAAGTACGTATCAATTGTTAAAAATGGAGGATTTCAAAATGATAAAAGTAGGTATTGCCGGATACGGCGTAATAGGACAGAGACTTGCAGATGGTGTAGCTTTACAAAAGGATATGGAGCTTGTAGGAGTAGCTGATGTTTCACCAACTCTTGCAATAAGAGCCTTAAAAGAAAAAGGAATGCCTTATGATCTTTACAACGCAATTCCCGGAAATGATAAAGCTTTTGAAGATGCCGGCATTAAAGTTTCGGGCACTTTAGAGGATTTGGTGCAAAAAGTAGACATTATGTTAGACGCAACAAGTGCCGGAGTTGGCGCTAAGAACAAAGAAATCTATCAAAAGTACCACAAAAAAGCTGTCTTCCAGGGCGGTGAGAAAAACAGCGTGGCAGATGTATTTTTCCATGGCTATGCTAACTTTGAGCAGGGTATCGGCAAACAATTCTTAAAACTGACCTCCTGCAATACAACAGGCTTAATTCGCGCAGTAGATTGTCTGGATAGAGAAATGGGAGTAGAAAAGGTTGCTATCACAATCATCCGAAGAGTTGCAGATCCGGGGGATTATCATAGAGGTCTTACCAATGCACTGCAGATTGACAAGGCACCAAGCCACCAGGCCTTGGATTTAATGACCATCATGCCCCATATCAGTGCTACAGGTATTTTAGTCCATACACCTGTAACCCATGGTCATATCATAACAGTTGTTGCAACGACCAAGAGAAAAGCCAATAAAGCAGAGCTTTTAGAAACCTTTAGAAAGCATCCAAGAATCAGGGTGGTCAGCATAGAGGAAGGCTTCCTTGGAAATGCCTCTTTGTTTAGATATGCAAGAGACTTAGGAAATCCGAGAGGGGACATGTATGAAATTGCAGTTTGGGAGGATTCCGTCGTAGAGTCCGGGAATGACATCATGTTTGCCATTAATATACCGCAGGAATCGGTTGTTATTCCTGAAAGTATGGATGCCATCCGTGCAGCTTTAGGCATGCAGTCGGAACGGTTAGAAGCAGTTGGAAAGACAAATACATATTTGGGGATGGGAAAATGGCTGGAGAAGTAGATTTTGGAATAAAAGGCATGGAGGCATTTGATTATAGGGGAAAAACAGTTTTATTAAGACTGGATATTAACTCTACGCTTCATCCGGAAACGAAAAGAATCGTCAGTGAAAATAGAATCAACATGAGTATCCCGACGATTCAATATATTTTAGACCAAAATGCCAAATTAGTTATTATTGCACACCAGGGGGATACCTTAGATTATGAAAACTTAATCCCTATGACGGAACATGCAAAAAAGCTTTCCGATAAACTGGGGATAACGGTACAATATGTGGATGATGTGGCAGGACCCGCAGCACAGGATGCTATCAAGAATTTAGAACCGGGAGAAGCGGTCTTACTGGGTAATTTACGTTACTTAACGGAAGAGATTTCTACCTTTGAAAATTCTGTTAAGCTGGAGCCTGATCAGATGCTGGGTACGTACCTGGTTAGAAACATCGCACCCTTGGTAGATTATTATGTAAATGATGCCTTTTCGGCAGCCCATCGAAATGCACCTTCTATGGTGGCTTTTCAGGAATTACTGCCTACGGCAGGCGGGCTGCTTATGATGAAGGAGCTTTCAGCATTGACAAAAGTCATGACTTGTCCGGAGAAGCCTTCCATATTTGTCCTTGGAGGCGCTAAGATATCTGATGCCTTTGGCATGATGAAGCAGGTGCTGGAGAACGGCAGTGCGGATAAAATCTTAGCCTGCGGGGTGACAGGGAATATCATGCTGATGGCAAGTGGATATAGTATAAGTAAGCCTACGGAAAAATTCATTAAAGACCGGTCTTTAGATGTGTTTATAGAGCCGGCAAAAACATATCTAACCAAGTATCCAGGCAAAATCATCTTTCCGGTAGATTTAGCCTATGAAGAAAATGGACAGAGAAGGGAAGTTGACATGAAAGATTTACCCGTTGAAGCGCCACTGTTTGATATTGGCTCTAAAACAATTGCTGTATTTGCAGAAGAAATAAGGAAAGCAGGTACGATTTTTGTCAATGGACCAGCCGGGGTCTATGAAAAAGAGGTTTTTGAAAAAGGCACAAAAGAAATCTGGAAGGCAATTGCAGAAGCAAAGGGTTACTCTGTTATTGGCGGGGGAGACACAGTCAGTGCTGCACAAAAATTTATAGATATTAAAAATATTGGCTATGTATGCACGGCGGGCGGAGCTATGGTACAGTTTTTATCCGGGGAAGAAATGCCATTGATTAAAGCCATGAAAAAAGCAAGCAGAAAATAACCTTTTTAGGAGGTGTCATATGTTAAGCCAAGAAAAAATTAAAGCATTAAAGATTTTTGCCATAAATATTAGGATGGAAACGGTGAGAGCAATGGGAACCCTGGGCTTTGGGCATTTAGGAGGAGCCTTGTCAATAGCAGATACGATTGCCGTCCTCTATGGTGGTGCCATGAAAATTGATCCTAAAAACCCGAAATGGGAAGATAGGGACTGGTTAGTATCCTCAAAGGGACATGCGGGGCCGGCAATTTATGCAGCTCTTGCGTTAAAAGGTTACTTCCCCGTGGAAGAATTATTGACTTTAAATAAACCGGGCACCCATTTTCCAAGTCATTGTGACCGTAACCTGACAACCGGCATTGATATGACAACAGGTTCCTTAGGGCAAGGTGCATCTACCTCTGTAGGTGTAGCCCTGGGGCATAAATACCAGAAAAAAAATAATTATACCTATCTTATCCTGGGAGATGGAGAAACCCAGGAAGGACAGGTATGGGAAGCAGTATCCTTTGCAGGTGCCAGAAAGTTAGATAACTTGATTGCCTTTGTGGATAACAACAAGCAGCAACTGGACGGATTTACCAGGAATATCCACGATACCCTTGATTTTAAAGCAAAGTTTGAAAGCTTCGGCTGGCATGCCATAGACGTTGATGGCAGTGACGTGGTACAGATCTATGAAGCCATAGAAGCCGCGAAGCTTGAAAAAGGAAAACCGACCGTGATTGTCTTAGATACCGTAAAGGGTAAAGGTGTTTCCTTCGTGGAAGGCAAAGAAAAAAACCATCATGTGGAAATCAGCAAAGAACAAATGGCACAAGGTTTAGCAGAGCTGCAACTGGAGCTGGACAAGGAGGTGGAGGCATGAGCACAGTACTTATTGCTGAAAAGCATGAAACTGAGAAAATGGCAATGAGAGATGCCTATTGCGCAACCCTGCTTAAGCTAGCGTCTGAGGACGACAAGGTGGTTGTTTTAGACTCTGATTTAATGAGTTCAATGGGAATGGTTCCTTTTTTGAATAAATATCCGGAGAAAACCTTTAATGTGGGTGTACAGGAAGCTAATATGATTGGTGTTGCAGCAGGGTTATCAGCTACAGGGCTAATCCCTTTTGCCCATACCTTTGGACCCTTTGCCTCAAGAAGATGCTATGACCAAATCTTTTTATCCGTAGGTTATTCAAAGCTAAATGTGAGGATCGTAGGAAGTGACCCAGGTATCACAGCAGCGTTCAATGGCGGCACCCATATGCCTTTTGAAGACCTGGGGATACTGCGCAATATTCCGGATATTACAATCCTGGAGCCGGCAGATACGGTGATGCTTCAAGATTTACTGATTCAGACGGCGGGGATGTACGGCCTGTTCTATATCAGATTATTAAGAAAGAATGCCGTCAAAATATATGAAGAAGGTTCCGCCTTTGAGATTGGCAAAGGTGTGACCTTAAGAGAAGGCAAGGATGTAACGGTCATTTCAACAGGCATTATGGTAAAGGAAGCTTTGGATGCAGCTGAAAAGCTGGCAGAAGAGGGCATTTCGGCAAGAGTCATCAATATGTTTACTTTAAAGCCCATTGACAAGGAACTGATTATAAAAAGTGCAGAAGAAACAGGTGCAATTGTTACGGCTGAAAACCATAACATCATCAATGCTTTGGGTTCTGCAGTAGCAGAAGTACTTGGAGAGAACCTACCGGTTCCCTTGGAGCGGGTAGGTGTAAAGGACCTGTTTGGAGAAGTAGGGCCGGTAAGTTACTTAAGGGAAAGGTTTGAATTAACAGCAGAAGAGATTGTCATTAAGGCTAAAAAAGCAATAGAAAGAAAAAATAAAAGGTAACACGCATTTAGGAATAATAAGCAATTAAGGACTGATAGAACAAATAAGCCTGTTTTAAGGAGGAAAGCCTCGGTTTGCATCCATCAAATCCGGGGTTTCTTTCTTTATATACCATCATTTTAAGGAGGGTAAAAATTGGAGTATAAGTTGGAATTTGCCAAAACGCACATGAAAGTGGCCATTGATGACCAAAATCTATTAGGTGTACTGCATGCAAACGAAGTGGATGTCAAGCTTACAGGTGCCCAGGAAGTAAGAAGGGCATTAGAAAACCCGATAGGGACAAAAAAACTGCAAGACCTGGTAAAGCCGGGAGAAAAAATAGTTATCATTACAAGTGATATCACAAGACCTCTGCCAAGTAAAGTTATTATTCCATGTATATTGGAGGGATTAACTGGGGCTGGGGTTAAGGATGAAGATGTGACCATTGTATTTGCCTTAGGCTGTCATAGAAACCATACAGAAGAGGAAAAAAAATATCTGGTGGGTGAGGGTGTTTACAATAGAATCAAATGTATAGACAGTGATATGAAAGACTTTGTGCATTTTGGCTATACAGAAAATGGAACGCCCATTGATATATTTACACCGGTAGCAAAGGCGGATAGAAGAATATGCGTAGGGAACATAGAATTCCATTATTTTGCAGGGTATAGCGGAGGTGCGAAAGCCATCATGCCGGGCGTATCTACGAGAGGTGCAATACAGGCTAACCACAGCAGAATGGTGGATGAAAAGGCCCATGCAGGCAACCTGAATACGAACCCGGTGAGAAACGATATTGAAGCGACAATACCATTTGTACCCATAGACTTTATCGTCAATGTGGTATTGAATGAGCAAAAGGAGATCATTAATGCGGTGGCGGGACATTATATAGAGGCGCATAGGGAAGGCTGTAATTTTTTGGATAGTTTTTATAAAATAGGGATAAAGGAAAAAGCAGATATCGTTATTACCTGTGCCGGAGGATTTCCAAAGGACCTAAACATGTATCAGGCGCAGAAAGCATTAGATAATGCCAAGCATGCTGTTAAGAAAGGCGGTATCATTATACTTGTAGCTTCCTGTAAAGAAGGGTTAGGCGAAGAAGTATTTGAAGAGTGGATTTTAGGAGCGGAGAAATCAGAAGAGTTGATAGAAAGAGTAAAAGCGGATTTTAAACTGGGGGGCCATAAGGCAGCAGCCATTGCAATGGTACTTCAAAACTCAAGAGTTTTCTTGGTATCGGATTTGGAGCCGGATTTTGTAAAGAAAATATTCCTCGAACCCTATGGGGATATACAGGATGCCTATGAGCAGGCGTTGGAGATATTGGGGAGTCATGCGAAAGTTATTTTAATTCCGCACGGGGGCTCTATATTGCCTGTCTTGACGTTATAATTATAATTGGTAAGCGTATGTCTTAATAAGATGCGTATGGTTTGTAGTTAACTATATCATTAGAGGATCGGAGTATTTTATTGGCATTGCCCAAACCATTATGTATCAGTGTTAAGAGAGATCATAGCAGATAGGTGATAAAAAAGCTTTGTAACACTGCGGTGTTGCCGAGCTTTTTTGCTGGCTTACTGCCGGTTGGGCAAAAGGAAGCGCTGCATTCTTCTAGGCATGCAAACGCCAGAACAGAGGCTAAAAGGTCTTATAATCGAAAAAACAAATCTTAAAACTGATAGAAAAGCCCCCCTTAACCTACTATAATAAAAATAACTATAACTAATAACAGATAAAAATTCAGGGGAAAGGAATTAATGCATTTGCATATTTGCATTATATAAGGTAGAGAGATGGGAAGAAAGCCACATATTATAATTTTTAATCCGGATGAAATGAGGGGGGATACCTTAGGGCATTTGGGGAATCCGGCGGCAATCACGCCAAACCTGGACCGTTTTGCCAGCGAAGAGGCGGTTTCTTTTTCTAATGCATATTGCCAGAATCCCGTCTGCGTTCCTTCCCGCTGCAGCTTTTTCACCGGCCTTTATCCCCATGTGAGGGGACACCGCACGATGGGGTACCTGCTGCAGCCTGGAGAGGATTCGCTTTTGAAGGAGCTGCATGACGGCGGCTATTATGTATGGATGAATGACCGCAATGATTTAACGGCAGGCCAGATCCCCGGTTGGACAGAAGCCCATGCGGATGAGATCTATTATGGCGGACAGGCAAAGCTTGGACCCGGGCCTGAGCAGCCGAACCTAAGGGGAAATCCAGGGAGCAAATATTATTATTCCCACTTTGAGGGAAGACTAAAGCTTGACGAGGCTGGAAAGCACTACAATGGGGACGATGAAATCGTGGATGCAGCCATCGACCGCATCCTTCATCCTGCCGATGACAGGCCATTGTGCCTCTTTTTGGGGCTCATGTATCCCCATACACCTTATGGTGTGGAGGAACCGTATTATTCAGCCATTGACCGGGACAAGCTCCCGCCGAGAGTCCGTCCCGAGGAGTGCAGCGGTAAAGCAAAAATATTAGACGAAATACGCAAATACCAGGGAATGGATCAGTTCTCGGAGGAGGACTGGGATGAGCTCCGGGCGGTATACCTTGGCATGTGCATGAAGCTTGATGAGCAGTTTGGACGGATGCTGCAGGCATTAAAGGATGCGGGCATCTACGATGACTGTGCCATATTCTTCCTCAGCGACCACGGGGATTTTACAGGCGATTATGGGTTGGTCGAGAAGGCGCAGAATTCCTTTGAGGAATGCCTGACGAAGGTTCCCCTGTTAATAAAACCGCCGAAAAATGAGAAGACTGATCCGGGAATCACCTCTTCCCTGGCGGAATTAGTGGATTTTTATGCGACCGTCATGGATTACGCCGGAATAAAGCCATCTCATACGCATTTTGGGAAGAGCCTGAGGGAAGTGATTGCGGACCGGAGGAAGCCAGGCAAGGAATATGTTTTTTGTGAAGGCGGACGCCAGCCAGGAGAAACCCATTGCGATGAATACCATAATAATGACGGATCCACCGTTTCGGAGAAAATCGTATATTGGCCAAAAATGAAGGCGCAGTCCGATGATGAAGCGCATGCAAAGGGCATAATGATACGGAGTACCGATTATAAATATATCAGCCGTACCCTGGGACAGGATGAGCTTTATGATTTGCAAAAGGATCCTCAGGAGCGGAGCAACGAGATTAATAATCCGGCTTATCATGCTGTGGTCCTCAAAATGCAAAAGGATTTGCTGAAATGGCTGCAGGCCACTTCTGATATCGTCCCCTTTGAACAGGACCAAAGGTTTACCCCCGCGATGACCTGGGCAAGGGTAAAATCACTTGTGCCGCCGGAAAAGGAAGAAGAGGTAAAGAAAATGATAGAAAATAAGGTAAGCTTCATTGAATTAATCCAGTATTGCCGTGCCATAAAACATAATTAGTTAAGCCTGCCAGCTTGCCCTAGAGTACTCTCGGAAGCTCTGGATGAAAAAGGAGATATGATGCTAATTCATAAAAAAGAAAATATCTCAGTAAGGTTCGTGTTAAAGGAATCTACCTTGACTTTAATTTTTTTGCTGATCATCCTGTGGACAATCCTCTGGGTTAACATGATTTTAAGCCTGCGGGAGGAAGTCAATAACCTGGGTGTGGGCCAATTAGAGCTGATTGCCACTGATTTTAAAGCCCAAATAGAACGGGTGGATACCTATATGGCATCCTTAGAGATTGACCACGCCGCCTTCCACAGGCTCGGGGTCAAGGGAAGCGAGCTCGCGGTATTTGATGATGTCAGCACAATTAAGAAGGAATTCAGCAACCGGCTGGATATATGCAGCAATTTAAACGCGATTATAATTTATAGCGCCCCAAACCAATTGGAATATTTAAGCTATGGCAACCTGAACTATATGACACAATCGGAGCGGCAGAAATTCATAAAAAGTGTCAGGACTAGCTTTGCAGAGGCATTAGAGGAAAAGCCGTATAGCAGAAAGTCCTGGAGCTTCAAAGAGGAGAACGGACAGTATTTACTATATAAAACAGTGCGCTATGAAGGGGTTTATTGTACCGCAGTATTTGATTTGGATATGGTTTTAGAGGGACATGCGGATGAGGATTCCCCCTATTTTCTCTTTTTTCAAAAGGAGGACGGTGAGGTCATAAGCAACAACAATATCTCCATAAATTCTGCAATGGTTTATGGGGAAGCCATGGGGCCGTTACGCATGGGCCTGGAATTAAGGCATGGCTTATTATTTGAATATGGGAGGGTCTGGATTATCGGCTTGATTTTAGGCTCCGTCCTGTTGATTATACTCATCGTACTTGTCTGGAGGCAGATAAACCGCCGCATCCTACAGCCTGTCAACCAATTGGTAGATACGATGGATGCCATCAGCAAGGGTCAGAAGGAATTCGGTACGGGGGAGGATTTGCAATGCGAGGAGTTCATCCAGCTCAGTGAAACCTTTAATAAGATGATGCTGGAAATAAAGCATCTTCAGATTGAGCAGTATGAGAATGAATTAAAAGCCCAGAAGCTCCAGCTGACGAATTTGCAAGGGCAGATCAGGCTCCATTTCTACCTGAATTGCCTTAAAAATGTGTATGCGCTCGCAGAAAAGGAGCGGTATGAAAGCATTAAGAATACTGTCTTGGCTCTATCGAGGCATTTACGGTATATTTTTGCTATCAATGAGGCTAAAATTGACCTAAGAAATGAATTATCCTTTATTGACAATTACGTGGAGCTGTACCGGTGCAATTTCTCCCGCTTAGTGTTCCTGAACATTGAGGTGTCGGAGGAGCTGATGGATTTCTTAGTTCCCCCCATCAGCCTGCTCACCTTTTTAGAAAATAGCATCAAATACAGCAATTTGAAGGAGGGTGCATTGAAAATAGGGGTTACGGCCCGAAAGATCAAGGTGGAGCAAAAGACGAAGCTCAATCTTACCTTCCGGGATAACGGCAATGGGTTCAGCCAGGAAATGCTTGAAATTTTAAACAGAAAAGACCGGGAGTTTGGTCCCACGGAGCATGTCGGAATCAATAATGTCTTATACCGTTGCAAATTACTATACCAAAATGAATTTTTTTATGGCTTTTTTAATGAGGGCGGGGCTGTAGTAGATTTATATTTTCCTATTGATGGTTAAACCAGTTATGTATGTTTACACGAAGGGGTGCTAGGATGAATCTGTTGGTAGTAGATGACCAGGTCAGTGTGGCGGAGGGAATTGTCAACTCCATTGAATGGAAGAAATATGGCTTCAACCAGGTGTTCTGCGCTTACAGCGCAATTGAAGCGAAGCAGTTTTTGACAATGCACAGCATCGATATCATGCTGTGCGACATTGAGATGCCATATGAGAACGGGCTTAATTTGCTGGAATGGATTAATCAGAGGGAATTGCCGGTCCGTTGTATCATGCTGACCGCCCATGCGGAATTTTCCTATGCGCAGCAGGCGTTAAAATTAGGAAGCATTGATTACATCCTGCAGCCGGCGGCATATGAGGATATCCGGGAAGCCGTGTTAAAGGCGGCAGAGGGCATTAAAAGGGAGCGGATCCTATATTCCTTAAGCGATATCGGGAAAAATATCTGTGATAACAGCATCGCCATTGCGAGGGCATTATTCTTCTCCATCTTACAGGGGAAGAGCAATGATTATGGCTTCCTGGATTCCCTGGGGCTGATCCCTGAGAAAAACCAACCCTTCTGGCTGGTTTCCTTTCATGTTACTTCCTGGGGAAAGGAGCATTGGACCGAGGAGGAGCTGGTATTTGCCATCGATAATGTATGTGAAGAATTGCTGGCGGCATATAAGCAGAGTTACCTGGTGACATTATGTAACCAGGATACCTGTACCGCAATTGTCTGGAGTCCGGAGGAGCTGATTTCCCAATTGCTGCTCTCAAGGCAGATGGAATTCTTTATATCGGTATGCGGGCAGTATGGTGCCTTTGGGCTGGCCATCTATATACGCAAGGGAGAAAAGCGCTCCCAGATATCCCATATTTGGCAGGAGCTATGCAGCATGCGGGAAGAAAACGTGATGCTTTCCTCCGGGATTTTCTTAGAGAAGCCGAACCAGAGCTCAGAGTACCGGTTTATCTATAAGAACAGATGGCTGAGCCAATTAAAAGAGGGCTACGGGGAGACGACAAAATATGAAGCCAAAAAACATATCGAGGGTATGGCTGAAGCCGGGATCCTGACGAAGGAGGTCTTAAAGAGGTTTTATTCCGACTTCCTGCAGCTGTCCTTTCTGGCAGCAGGAGCTGAGATTGACCTGATGGAAAAGGTATTAATCTCGCCCCAGGATTTTGACCTATATTATCATGGATATGAATCAGTGGAATCCATGGAAATCCTCATCGACAGAATTATCGATGCGTTAACGGACAACAAGGGCAACCGCGAGGCCTCGGAAAATGTCCTGCATAATGCGCAGCGCTACATCCAGGAGCATATCAAGGATGAGCTGCACAGGGAGGATGTGGCGAAATCCGTACATTTGAACCCGGATTACCTCTCTAAGCTATTCAAGAAAGAGGTTGGCCTGTCATTAAAGGAATATATATTAAAGCAAAAAATGAACCATGCACAGGTCCTGCTTAAAACCACATCCTTACCAATCGGCATTATAGCCTCCATGGTAGGATATGATAATTTCAGCCATTTTTCCCAGGCCTATAAAAAATTAACCGGAGAAAGGCCAATAGATACTAGGGGGTCGTAGCCATGAAGCAAAAAAGAATAGGAATGCTTGGGATATTGCTGGTAGTCATTGTAATCATAGGAGCTGTAACCTTCTTTTTATCTGGAAGCAGGAAAGAGCATGAGGAGCTGCCGCAGATAACAATTATGTTTCCTGGCTCCTCCGTCAGTGAGAAGACAGCCGCCAGGGTATCGGAGGCACTTAGTGAAATTACAGAGCAAAAGCTTGGATGCAGCGTAGAATTAAAACTAATTAATGGCGGTATCTACCGCAGCGAAATGAGACGGAAGGTGCTTGGGAATGAAGAAGCAGATGCCTTTTTTGTATGGGAGATCGAAGACCTGAAATATATTATTTCCGGGGGCTATGCACAAGCATTGGATGACTATATGGAGCTATACCCGAAGCTTGAGGAGGAGGTAGCGGGCAGCGTCTGGAGGATTGGTACCTCTTCTGGAATATACGCGATCCCTGATAATAAGGACCGGAGCTATTTCTTAGGCTTTGTATGCAGGAAAAAGCTTTTGGACGGGCTGGCAATAGAGCCTGATAAGATTTATACCCTGGATGAATTGCATGATATTCTTAAGGCCGTCAGGGATGCGCATCCGAAGGCAGTGCCGGTGGTATCCCATCTAGGGGAAATCACAGAAAGTATCGGGGAAGATATGGTGGGGGATGGGTTAGCAGTATTGACCCGTGATGAAGAAGGAAAATTCCGGGACAAATTCGAGAATTATTATGCCAGCGATGTATTTTATGATTGGTGCAAGAGGATGTATGGGTGGAGACAGGAAGGACTGCTGGATCAATACCTGACCCAGAACAAGGGGCCGCAGACGGAATATATGTCCATGGATGGCTTTGGTTATTTTGCCCGCGTAAAGGATTATGTTGTGGCAAATAATGAGTATCTTCTCGGCGAGGAGCTGGAGGTCATCCGTCTGAGCAATGATTTGATTGACAATACCTTAAATGCCATAAACTGGTGTGTTTCACCGAATGCCGAATATCCTGGGAAGACCATAGCCTTCCTGAATCTGTTGTTTACGGACAAGGAGGTGAACGATCTGTGCAGGTTCGGGCAGGAGGGCATCGATTATGAGCGCCAGGAGGATGGAACCTACCGCATGCTGCGTAAGGAAGGGGGAGTGTATCAAACCTCAGGCTGGGTCTGGCCGGAGCTTAGCTCCAAGGAGCTGGGGCAAGGAGCTGCCGAGGTTTCCCCTGCCTATGGCTTTCTGTTTGATGCCTCCAGCGTACAGGTTGAAATGGATTTATGTGAGGTGATTATACAAAAATACAGGGATCCGTTGATGGCTGGGGAGATTAACCCGGACTTAGCGATTCCGCAAATGCGAAAGGAGCTGGAGGAGGCAGGGGTTAATAAGATAATAAAAGAGAAGCAAAAACAGTTTGATAGGCATTAGCATGAGGGCACCTTGGAGGGTCAGTTTTCCAAGGTGCCCTTTACGTTGGACCCTTCGCCACCTCCGCCGGCCAAAGAAATATCAGGAAAACAACAAAATCATATCGGAAAAACAACAACGAAATAAAAGTGGTCGGAAAGCAAACAATTTTCGACCTGTCCCTGATAGAGAAGGGGAATGGGGATGTCTATAATGAAATACAGAGGAAAGGAGGAGAACATATGCCACAATCACATGATGTTGTACTGGAGGTACATGATATGTGCAAAAACTTCGGTGAAACAATAGCGCTAAATCATGTAAGCCTGAAAATTGAGGCCGGGGAAATCAGAGGGTTGATCGGAGAAAACGGAAGCGGGAAATCAACGATCTCGTCCATCATATCCGGCATGCAGCGTGCAACAAGTGGTGCTATGACATTTCACGGGAAGCCATGGGAACCATCTTCTGTATTATATGGCATGAACCATGGGATAGGAATGGTGGTGCAGGAGGCCGGAACCCTGGGGAACATTACGGTAGCGGAAAATTTATTTCTGGGGGAGTATAAGCAGTTTAAGAGGTTTGGCCTGATCGATAAGAATGCGATGGTGAAGGAAGCCAAAAAAGTATTGGAAAGGATCGGCATAAGGGACATTAATCCCTCCTGGCCCGTCAGAAGGCTGGACATGCAGAGCCGGAAGCTGCTGGAGCTTGCGCGGATTATGAACCATGATCCTGATATCCTCATCATTGATGAGACGACAACAGCCCTGGGGCAGAGCGGACGTGACATCTTATATTCCGTCATGCATGAGGTAGCGGAGAAGGGAAAGACCGTATTAATCATTTCCCATGACTTGGATGAAATGATGGAGCACTGTGATACCTTAACGATCTTAAGGGACGGAGCCGTCATCGATAATTTGAGGAGGGAGCAGTTTGAACCGGGCCTGGTCAAGAGATTGATGGTAGGCCGGGAGGTGCAGGATAATTTTTACCGCTCCGACCAGGATGGCTATGGGGAAGAGGTGGTGCTGAGAGCCGATATGGTTACTACAACCAAGGATCTCCTGTGCTTTAGCATGGAATTGCATAAGGGGGAGATACTCGGGATCGGAGGACTTTCCGATTGTGGGATGCATACCTTGGGACATGCGCTGTTCGGGCTGGAAAAGGTTTTGGACGGGGAGGTTGTCCTCGCCAGCCAGGGGCTAAGGATAAAATCCTCGGAGCAGGCCTTCCAAAGCGGCATGGGCTATATTTCTAAGGACAGGGATATGGAATCCCTGGAGCAGAATGCATCCATCCTGGCCAATATCGCCAGCACGGGCTACCAGATTAACCGTACCCTGGGAGGCTTAATTTCAGGGAGAAAGGAAAGAGACTATGTCAAAAAGCAGGTCAAAGGCCTTTCGATCAAGTGCCAGAACCAATACCAGCTGGTAAAGGAGCTGTCAGGAGGAAATAAGCAGAAGGTCGTGTTTGGAAAATGGATCGCATATGACGCTGACATTTTAATTATGGACTGCCCTACCCGCGGTGTCGACATCGGCGTTAAGGCGGCTATGTACCAGCTGATCTATGAGATGAAGAAGGAAGGGAAATCCATCGTCATGATCAGCGAAGAAATGCCGGAGCTGATGGGGATGTGTGACCGCCTGCTGATTTTGAAGGATGGTGAAATAAACGGGGAGTTTTTCCGTAAGGATGGATTTAGTGAGCATGAAATAATTGAGTGCATGATTTAAAGGGGGTGAAGCGATGGGAAAAATAATTAGAAATCGATATGTGGGTATAGCACTTCCTCTGCTTTTGCTAGTCGCGGTAGTAATAGCTTTTACAGCGCTTACAGGCGGTAAATTCATAAGCTATAATAACCTTTCCGCAATTTTTGAGCAAAGCCTGATTGTAGCGGTCTCAGCCATTGGAATTGCATTTATATACACCACAGGAAATATTGATATGTCCGTTGGCTCCATTATTATGCTGTCCGGGGTAATCGCCGGTAAGGTATGGGCGGCGACTGGCTCTGTGGTCTTGTTGTTTTTGATTTCCTTCACCGCTGGGGCAGCCATGCTTTACTTAAACAATGTCCTAAGTGCGACCCTGGGACTAAAGACAGTAATGGCGGCCATCCTGATGATGAATATCTACAATGCGGTAGGGGCTGAGTTTTTAGGAGCCGAGACGATCAGCATTTACAGATCCATGAAGGAAATTTCAAACAGCAACATACGGCTCATCATTTTTGCAGGCTTATTTCTCGTATGCCTGGTGGTGTTCCATTTTACCAAGATAGGCCGTGCACTGCGGTTTACCGGCGGAAATGAAAGATGTGCGGCTACGGTGGGCATCAATAACAGGAAGATTATATCCATCGGATATATCATGGCTTCCTTGGCTGTAGGAATTGCATGTGCATTTACCTTAATCCGGAATGGGAATATCTCGTCAGTGCCATCGAGCATGGGAAGTGACCTGATGCTGGCAACGGTATTGGGCGGCATGTCAATCTTTGGCGGACATAAATCGAATTGTTATTCTGGCGTAATTGGAGCGTTTATCGTTGTCATTTTGAACAACGGTTTATTAATGCTTGGTGTAAGCAATACGTTGATACAGGGGGTAAGGGGGATTCTATTCCTGGCAATTGTATACCTTACCAGCGATCATCCGGATACTTTACCGAGTAGAAATCAATTTTCATAAGGAGGATAAGACATGAAAAAATCAGTAATAGCATTATTGTTGGCAGTAGCTATGGTTTTCTCCCTGGTTGGCTGTAAATCAGCATCGGAGGAAACGGCAGGAACGGAAATGAAAAAGGACGAAACGGTAACACCGGAGGGAGCAAAAGCAGGTGAGGATGCAGGGAACAAGGATGCAGAAGGAGCTGCGGGCATGTCCTACGATGAATGGATGGCACAAAAGCCGGCGGTGATCGGAGTGTGCTTTGCACAGATTAATGATGAATATAATGGATATAAGGCCTTTTTAGAGAAATATGTAGCACCAAAGTACAATCTGAAATTCATTTTTTCTGAGCAGGTTGAGGATATTACAGGAGAGATTTCCTTCCTGGAAAGCTGCAGTGCCCAGGGAGCAGTTGGCTTCATTGATTTTGCGAGCAATGATAAGTACCAGATTGCGGACCGTTGCAATGAGCTGGGGATTTATATGACCATGCAGGCTCCTTTGCTGGAGGATGAAAAAGAGCTATTGTCTTACGACTATTTTGTAGGTGCAGCATATGCGGACAGCAACCTGATTGGTGAACAGTATGGAAAAGGGCTTGCAGCAATTATGGAAGGCCAGGAGCTGGAAGGCTTGATCCTTACCACTGCCGTAGCGGCGAAGGGAAATCTCCAGCACATAGAGACCGGCTTAAATATTTTGGATGGTGTGGCGGCTATGGCTGGCTTAACCTATACAAAGGATCCCCAGGAGATCGTGACAAGCTCAGCAGCCCTGGCGGTTGAGAATTCAAAGAACCTTCCGATTTATGTATATCCGGGTACGGTAGCTAATACGGACGGATACCTTGCAGGGCTGTCAGCACAGCTGATGACGGGCAAGTACAATGTGGTGGTATCCTCTACAACCGCATATTCCCAAATGATGACGGTTATTGATGAGGCGGAAAAGGCCCTGAAAAAAGACATTAAATTGATCTCCGTTGCAGCTGTCGGTGCAGACCTGCAGACAGCCATGACCAACACGGATTCCTTTGGCAACCTGACCTTGGATGCGGCGGTAATCAAGCCTGGCACATGGGTTATCGGCGGCCTGGTGATCCCGATCATCAATGCATTAACTGGCCATGAGGCTTCCTATGTAAAGGCGGATGGAAACTCAATTGAATATATCGCAGGCTCTTTCTTAGTAACCACAACAGAGGACATGCAAAAAATTAATACAAAGGATGTCCCTACAGATCCCGGCTCATGGGTAATGCAGACCTCTAATATGGAAGAAATGCTTGGCATGTTTAAGCCAGACATTACGGCGGAAAAGGTCGGGGAATACTATAGCCAGGATCTGAACTCTTTATTTAATTAAGGCATAATATCCACGATGAGCAGATTAGTCCGTGGGATTTAAGGAATTTGCTGAGCTTGCTCAGGCAAATTTCTTGAATTTCACGGGGAAGTGCAACCTGAGCGGACGAAGTTCGTGCGTTCCTAATCTGCGGTTTTATGGAATAACAGAAAAAGAACATAGAGAGGAGAGCTTTCTTTGAAAGACAAAAGTAATTTAAGCTTCCTGCTAAAGAACGTGTCCTTGACCTTGGCCATCCCTCTGGCGGTTTACATATGCATGCATATTTTTTCTAAAATGACCGCCGGAGTAGGATTGTTAGCATATACGGTCGATTTTAAAAATCTTGCAAGGACATGGGTATATTCCTTCTCCTTTTCCCTGGCAGTCGCTTTGAATTTTTTTAATGGACGCTTTGATTTTTCCATGGGTGCCCAGGTGCTCTTTGGAACGATCATCGGGGGTAACCTTGGAAAGCTGCTGTCCCAGGCGACGGGGCTTAATATCGGCATCAGCATTATTGTATGCGCTGTTGCAATAGGCCTTTTATCAGGCTATGCGATTGGAGCCTTATTTACCAGGATGCGTATCCTGCCGATGGTTTATGGATTAGGAATTGCCATGGTTCTTGAGTGCATATGCTTCGCCAGCTTCAATTCAAACGGATTAATCCTTTTTGGTATTCCCGGAGCGGAATTGCTGTCCGAGCTTTGGTTCATCGGCTTAGTGTTTTTGGCAGTCATCCTGTTGATGAGCTATATCTGCAACTATACAAGCTTTGGATATGAGTGGCGTGCCATACAGGGCAATCAAAAGATTGCATCAAACAGCGGCATCAATATTTTTAGGAACTGCATTATCTGCTATCTGCTTGCAGGAGGGCTGGCTGGCGTCGCTGGCGTGTTCGATGCGGCATATGCCGGGACAATCCTGCCGGAGCTCGGATTGTCTACCATCAGTGCCGTAACGGGGAATCTGTTTGCCTTATTCTTAGGGATATTTATTGGGCAGTGGTCGAACATGGTCGTCGGTATTTTCTGCAGCTCCTTATCCGTACAGCTTATAACGCTGGGGCTGGCGAAATCAGGACTTAGCAGCAGCGTTCAGACAGTTATTATTTATGTTATATTTATCATATTCCTTATTTTTAAGGAGAGATATGCAAATTTGAATATCACGAAGGAAAAAAAGGCGAGGATTGCTTTGGCGAGGAAGAGAAGAGCGGAATTGTCAAAGGCATAAAATTTACAGCAGAAAGGACGGGCGAAAAATGATCTGTAATCCCTATTTACCACCCTATGAATATGTACCGGATGGAGAGCCCTATGTGTTTCAAGACAGGCTTTACATATATGGCTCCCATGACCAGGCGAACAACCCAGGCTTTTGTGTAGAGGATTATGTCGTGTGGTCGGCTCCCTGTGAAGATCTTTCTAAATGGAAGTATGAAGGCATCAGCTATAAAAGGACGGAGGATCCCCATAATGAGGATGGGGCACATGCATTGTTTGCCCCTGATGTTGTAAGAGGCAAGGATGGGAATTACTATTTGTATTATTGCCTGGACTTTCTGGAGGAATTCGGCGTCGCAAGGAGCAGCCAGCCCCAGGGACCCTTCACCTTTTATGGGCATGTGAGGAGGCAGGACGGCAGCCTGCTCAAGGAATTCTTTCCCTATGACCCATCCGTATTAATCGATGATGATGGGCGGATTTATCTGTATTATGGCTTTTCCGCCCATTTCATCAGCGGATCCTTTGGGAAGATCACGCCAAGCCCTGGGTGCATGGTCGTCCAGCTGGAGGATGACATGCTGACGATAAAAACAGAGCCTAAGGTCTGCCTGTCCTGTGAGGATGCCTCCTGCCCGCCGGAGCATGCTTATTTTGAAGCGCCCTCCATGAGGAAGATAAATGACCTGTATTACCTGGTCTACAGCAGCCAAAGCCAGCATGAGCTCTGCTATGCGACGGGCAGATACCCGGATAAGGATTTTACGTACAGGGGCGTTATCATATCGAATGGCGATATAGGATACCGGGGAAATCAGAAGGCTGTAAACTATGTAGGTACAAACCACGGCGGATTAGTCGGGATACAGGGGGAGTGGTATATCTTTTATCACAGGAATACCCATGGGCTCGCAACCTCACGCCAGGGGTGCGCAGAGAGAATTGTAATAAAAGAGGATGGGGCGATAGAACAGGTGCCGGTTACCTCATATGGATTAAGGGGAAAGCCCTTTGAAGGGAAGGGGGAATATCCTGCATATATTGCATGTTATTTGGAAAGAAGCGATACCCAGCCTAAAATGTCATATGGTAAAGACTATAAAGAAACGGAGCCATATTTCTTTGAAAACAGGACAGAAAATGGCCTCGAGCATTATATAGCCAATATTATCAATAATACTAAGTGGGGATATCATGCATTCGACCTGGATAAGAATGTATCCATACAGCTGGTTCTGAAAGGACAGGCAGAGGGAAACATATCAGTATGCGCAGACAGGGAAGGGGATCAGCAATTAGGAAGGATGAATATTAATATGGATGCAGAGGAGTGGGTTCCTGTTGCTATAGATTTACAGAATCCTGCTGGAATATCTAATTTATATTTCTTCTTTCATGGAACTGGAAGTCTTAATTTTAAGGCATTGATCTTTGTTTAATAACTATCCGCTCCTGCTGTATACCCTGCCTCTTCTGACTTTTCGGCATAAATGTATTAACAAATAAAATTATATATTTATCACAGTGCATATAATGGTATAAATAATAACGTGAGGTAGATATGACCGTTTATACAGTTCAACCGGGTGATACTATATATACGATAGCCGGAAAATTTAATGTTCCATATATGAGATTGCTTCAACAAAACATTACACAGCCAAATTACGGTTTAGTTGTTGGACAAAATCTTTTTATAACTTATCCGGAAATAGTTTATTATGTTCAGGACGGCGATACACTTCAAAGTATAGCTGAAGCATTTGGTGTATCTATTATTCAATTATTGCAAAATAATCCGCAGCTTTCCGATAGAGGCTACTTAAATACAGGTGAAGAGGTCATTATTAGTTATGCAAAAGAGGACGAAATCGAAATAAACGCTTATGTTTTTCCTCACATTAATATTGACACATTAAAAAAGACTTTACCGTTTTTGACCTATTTATCTATCACGGGCTATCAAATAACGGCTACAGGAGATATAACTGTCCCGGATGCTGCAAATATCATTGAACTCGCAAGGGGATATGGTGTTGCACCTCTAATGATGTGTTCGACTTTAAATAAACAAGGAATAGGAAGCTATGAAATAACCCATAAAATATTGAACGACAATAATGTCCGGAATAATTACATTAATAATATAGTACGGGTCTTAAGGCAATATAATTTATCGGGAATAAACTTTGGATGTCAATATATCCTGCAGGAGGACTTGCAAAGTTATATACATCTTATGGCAGAGGTAAAATTACGTTTGCAAGATGAAGGTTATATTGTAATTATTACAATTGTGCCTTCCACACATGGATTTATTCCAGATGGTAATATTGATTCAACTTACTTTTATCAAATTGGCCAAATAGCGGATAGAGTAATACTGATTTCGTATCAATGGACATATGCATATATGTCTTTGGTAGAACAAACGACAATTAAGTTTCTTGAAAGATATGTACAATATGCGGTTACACAAATACCGCCAGAGAAAATACTTGTAGGTATTACAAGGGTTGCATATGATTGGGAGCTGCCCTATGTAGAAAATAAATCCCATGTAAATACTCTTACAAATAGTTCATCCTTAAATCTAGCATATGACTTGGGAGCGAATGTCATGTTTGATGAGGAAACCCAAACCCCATATTTCTATTATACCATTAATGGAATAGAACATTTTGTCTGGTTTAAGGATGCTAAGACAATTATTGGTATTTTAGATTTAGTTAACAGGTATCACCTAAGGGGGATCAGTGTTTGGAGTATTATGGACTATGGCCCCCAGACCTGGACAGTCATTAACTCTACGCACCATGCAGCCAAGTTATTAAGTGATACCTTTGTCCCTGGCATTTAATTCTTTCCAGATTAAACTATGGGTGCTGTTTCGGTAATTAGCCGGAGTAGTGCCGTATATCCTGCGAAAATGCAGAGAAAAATTGCTATGGGTGCAGAAATGGAACTGGGCGGCTATGGCAGCTACCGGCAGCTCGGTATAAAGCAGCACCTTCCTTGCGGCTTCCAGCTTTTCATGAAGAATATATTCATTAAGGCCAATACCCATCTGTTTCTTAAATATCGTAGATAAATAACTCTCAGAGCAGCCACTGTAAGCTGCAAGATCGCTGAGGGTTATTTTATTGTGCAGATGGTTATTGATATATCGGCAGCATTTCTTAATGGGCATACTGCGTAAAACTCGCATCCGCCGCACACGTTTGGCAAAATCAAGCGCGGAGATGAAAGAAAGCTCCAGAACCTGGTTCTGATTTTCCAGCCGGTCCATACATTTAATATAGGCATCGCTAAGGTCATAGGCGAGTTCTTCGTTAAGGCCTCCTTCGATGGCTGCACGGGTAAACATGGTAATGCCGCAGAGGAAGAGATACCTGCTTTGCTTCAAATTACTTTCGGATATGCTCCCCACGGCGACACCCAGGCTGCCCAGATGCTGCAGCAGCTGTTGGACACCCTCGACATCACCGTTTTTTACAAGCAGCAGCAACTGTGTTTCTTCCTCATAGGACATATGGTTTTCCAGCGTCTCCCTTCGATACGCCGTACCCTTTTCAAATTCAGCTGCTACAAAATCCGGTGTAATATCTCCCATGGAGTCAAGGTTTATGCTATTTAAATATAATTTTTTGATCATAGAGAAATAATATCAGGAAATTTGCACAAGTTCAAGAAATTATAGGATAATATTCAAAAAAATATGATAGCGAATAAAACAATACAAGGCTAAAATGAAAGGAAAGAACGGCATATGTTCTAATACAAATTGAGAGGAGAGATGTTATTTATGAAATCAGAAAAAAAGATAGTGTTGTGTGCGGTAGGACTTTTGGTGGTACTGATGATAATCTTTAGTTTTACGGATTTGGCCATATCCACGGCAATCTATAATCCGGAAAGCCTGTATGGTAAATTTTTTGAGGCGTTCGGTGAGTTCCCCGGGATATTGGTAGGAACCTTTTCTATCGCGGCGCTAATAATTACCCGAAACCGGACTGTTAAATGGAAGAGCGCCGTAAGTATCATCGGATATGGAATTCTGCTTGTATTATTTGGCCTGATGAATGCAGTAATGCCCTTTAATTATCTTGGAGGACCAAAACCTCTTATTCCGGTGGTTGCTGTGCTGCTTATAGGTCTCTGCCTTTACGGGGCAGGCAAAATAAAACCGGAGCATCGCACAGCCCTGAAAAGAGCAGCTATCATAGGACTGTTTACTTTCCTCTGTGCAATCATTATTGTCAATATTATTAAGAATTTCTGGGGCAGGCCTCGCTTTAGGAGCATGGTGGATCCGTTACTTAACTTTACAGCCTGGTATCTGCCCCAGGGGATTGCTTCCGGTGAGGAGTTCCGTTCCTTCCCATCCGGGCATTCCGCTAATTCGGCAGTGGTTATCTGGATTAGCCTGTTACCTACCTTCCTTCCATCCCTTAAGGGTAAGGAGCGTCCTCTCTTTATCGGAGCGATGGTATGGACGCTGCTGGTGATGTTCTCACGTGTGGTGATGGGTGCGCATTTTGCCTCCGATGTTATGGTGGGTGTTACGATCACACTGGCATTCTTCCTATTGCTTTGTAAGGCATTCAAGCCCGTGAAGGAAAAGATGGAGGAAAAGCAAGAGGCAAGAAAAAAGGTATCATAAAAGCGGGATATTTCCTCAGGCTAACCTATTATATTATGTGCCAGTCCGGCAACTTAGCTAATATGGATGTGGAATTTAGACGTCCAATGTGAATAACCCTCAGTAACAATATCATATTCCCAGTCGATAATGCCGCCAAAATCATATACCTTGGAATATCCAAGGTTGGCAAGGTCAGCGGCGGCAAGGGCACTTCTGCGGCCACTCCGGCAATATACCAGGATGGTCGCGGATTTGTCCGCCAATATTTCTTCAGCCCTTTCTAAGATTTCCGTATCAGGAATAAGTATTGCCCCCTCAATATGGCCGGAATTATATTCATCCTCTGTCCGGACATCTAAAACAGTGACTGTACTGTCCTGATCCATCATTTCTTTTGCTTCCTTTACAGTGATTTTTGAATATTCAGGGACAGAAGCATCCTTTTGGGAGCTGCATCCGATGATTGTTAATAGGATAAGGATTAGAAATAAAATCAGTAAATTCTTGCTTTTCATGATAATCTTCATTATAAAGAACCCCTTTCCATATAAAGTATAACTGCCTACACTGCCCGCCGGCAATTAGAACAAGGCTAATACCAAGGCATCCTTAGGGCAGAAATTCGTATCTTGGAACTTTATCAGGCTTTATAGCAATATAATAAAGTATTTTTATCCATTGAGCAACAAAAACGCGGAATATAATACTATGGGATAGTGATAGTCTGCAGCAGAATGGCAGCAGGATCATATTCTGAAGCTTTGGTGTTTTTATTGTGTTTGGGGGTGGCTTATACTGATGGATGAAAACCAGACACTATATAAATTAAAGGAACTGGAGCATCTTGAAAAAATCTGTGAAAATGTAGGCAATATAACGGTCAGCGGGGGAAAGAGTTATTTTGCGCCGGTTGGCAGTAATGCTTTTAAATAGAAGAAATATTATAGGTTTTGGTTGCTGCAAATGCCGCGCCTGATACATTAAAAAGGATTAATAAAGCCAAAATAAGAATAGCAGATAATATTTTTTCATGGTATCCCTCCTGTAGGATGTGGAATATTTCCCATGAAAGAGTACAGCAAAAAATAACATTTGTAAATAAAAAGAGATGCGTCTATAATAAAGGCGTTAATGATTTGGGGGCTTTCCCATTTTAAACATTCTATTTTAGAAATTTGTTTTTTACTGTCGAGGATTTTGTTATAATGGAAAATGATAACAAGCTGGTAACCATAACCGATAAAGCACCCATGAGATACATAATTGGAGGGTATATGCAAGGATTTAATTGTATCATGGTTTATAACCATGATGGAAGCAGGCTGCTATTTTGTAAAAGAACAAAAGAACCCTATCTGGGTTTATACAATCTTGTTGGAGGAAAGATCGAGAAAGGGGAGAACGGCTACGATGCCGCTTATCGGGAATTAAAAGAAGAGACAGGAATCGGCTCTGATCATATACAGCTAAGCCACATGATGGATTTTACTTATTATAACCAGAACTGTTATGTAGAAGTATATGTGGGATATTTAAGTGCTGGGATTACTACCTTACATGAGGAGGCACATCCCCTTGTTTGGCTGGATATGAAGGAGGACTTTTTTGACTCCGCCAGGTTTGCAGGGGAAGGAAATATCGGCCATATGGTGGAGCAGGTCAAAAGATATGGATTGGGGCTGCCTGAGAACCGGGCGAGATAGTTTAATTAGAAAGAGAATTGACCAGAATTGTAATTATTGATACAGCTGGTTATGCCAAAGTGACAGGGCTTTGGGCGGTATAGGTGAGTAGAAGTATTTATTACGCAGGAGGATTTAATTTTGCAGACCATAATGAAATATTTAAAAATTACCATAGGTACCTTAATGATTACCTTTGGTGTGTATCTATTTAAAATCCCTAACGGTTTTTCAACCGGAGGTGTATCAGGTATTGCAACGGTGCTTGGGAAGGCGATATCGAGTGTAACACCGGGAATGCTGATTACCATCATTAATTTATTATTGTTGATAATCGGACTCCTGTTCCTGGGGACAAGCTTTGTTGTTTATACGGCGTACAGCAGCATACTGTTTTCCCTGTCTATGTGGGTGCTGGAAATCCTTCTGCCGATTACAAAACCTCTGACAGACCAGCCGCTTTTAGAGCTGGCATATGCCATTTTGCTCACAGCCTTCGGGTCGGCCATATTATTTCACTGTAATGCGTCCTCAGGGGGGACGGATATTGTGGCATTGATATTGAAGAAATATACAAAGCTGGATGTAGGAAAGACCCTCCTGATTACGGATTTTCTGATCACCATACCTACCTTTATCGTTTTCGATCTTAAAGCAGGACTGTTTTCGCTTCTTGGCCTGTTCGCGAAAGCCTTTGTTGTTGATTCCGTGGTGGAAAGCCTGGACATGTGCAAATCCTTTATGATCATCACAACCAAGCCTGATGAAATATGTAAATACATTATTTCCGATATGAACCATAGTGCAACGGTGGTTGATGCTACAGGAGCCTATACCAGTGAGGACAAGAAAGTGATTATGACGGTGTGCAAAAGAATAGAGGCGGTACGCTTAAAGAGAAAGGTCAATGAAATTGATCCGGGAGCATTTGTTATTGCTAACAATACGACAGAAATCATAGGAAGAGGCTTCCGTAGCGTTTAGAATTGCATCTGCGTATAATTTGCGTATAGAAAACCGCAGCTTTCAGGTAAAAAACTTGTTCTTATATGCTAGAATAGCTATATAAGGAGCGGTCGGGAGATGGGAACATGGAAATAAAAAAAAGTATATATATTGCTGACGATGAAGAGAACATACGCGAGGCTATTAAGACATTTCTTATGAGTGACGGGTACGAGGTCACCGCTTTTGAAAACGGTGACCTTCTGCTGGGACATTTCAAGAAAAAGCCTGCCGATTTAATTATCCTTGATGTTATGATGCCGGGCTCCAGCGGCTTTACGGTCTGTTCAGAAATACGCAAGCTGAGCACGGTTCCGATTATTATGCTGACCGCCCGGGATTCCGACCTTGATTACGCAACCGGGCTTAGCCTCGGCAGCGACGACTATTTCACAAAGCCATTTTCGGCCATGTCGCTTGTCATGCGTGTTAAGGCTATCTTCCGGCGTATTGAGTTTGAAAAGCAAAACAGCGGGCAGACAGACGGCTTACGTGAGCTTAGCTTCGGAGATATTACGATTGATATCAAAGGGAAAACCGTGAAAGCCGCCGGACAGGATGTCATGCTTACACCGAATGAATACGGTTTGTTGAAATACCTGATCGAGCGCAACGACCAGGCTGTCTCACGCGATGAACTGCTGGAGAGCATTTGGGGCTACAATACTGAGATTGAGACAAGAGCGACGGACGATACGGTACGCAGGCTCCGAAAAAAGCTGGAGCAAAGCAATGTTCTCATTGAGGCCGTATGGGGGTTTGGGTTTAGGCTGAAGGTGCGTGACGCGGATGGTTAAAAAACTGCTTCGCCGGAAATGGCATATAAAACCGAGGATTTTCTCCATGCTTCTTCTGATGATGGCCATGGTATTTTCCAGTATCTATATCGCGTTTAACCTCTTTACCAACCAATATATCCGTTCCAATGTGGAGATGCAGCTTGATGACCTGACGAATAATTTTGGCATGCCTGGCGGCAATCATCAGAACAATCCGCAAGACGAATTGCGGCTGCCGGATCTTTCAGGCCAGCGGCGTAACAGGATCGGCGCGCGTGGCGAGGTTATTATTCTGAATTCCGATTATGAGGTAAAAGAATACAATACCTTTAGCATAAGCGAAGATACGGACGAGTTGGCACAAATCGCAAATTATCTAAAAAATAAAAACATTGATTTGGCTAACGCGGAATATGTGCGGGTTAATACAGCGGAAGGCGAATACTACGTGTCGTCAATCAAAGACGCAAATCGTCCGGAGAGCTATTTTGTTTTCTATGTAAGTGTTGCGGGAATAAATAACCTGGTGGACGCAATCAACCTTGCAATGGCGGTGATCGTGGCTATCGCTATGCTGATTTGCTTTGTCATTGCCAACCTGATTGCCGGCTCCGTGACAAAGCCGCTTAAAAGGCTTTCAAAGTTTGCCGAAGATATCGGAAAAGGAAATTTTACGAGAAACAGATTTGATTTCAGCGATATTGAGTTTGATGAGCTTGGTGAAGCAATGAACCAGTCAGCTGAGAAGCTGGATTTATACGACAAGGACCAGCGGGCCTTCTTCCAAAATGTATCCCATGAACTGCGTACTCCCCTCCAGTCCATCCGCTGCTACGCCGAAGGGGTGGAATGCGGTCTGATGGACGCCAAAAAATCAGGCGCTACCATCATAACCGAGACAGACCGCCTGAGCGGGCTGGTTGAGGATTTATTGTATATCTCACGCGTTGACAGCATTTCAGGCCATGTGGAAAAGCATGAGAATGATTTGCGCGACACCTTTGCCCTGTGCGCTGAGGCGCAAAAGCCCCTGGCTGATAAAAACGGCATACGGTTTAAGTATCTCTTCGATAATAATCCCGTCATGTTCTCCTATAATGAAAAGCACATGTACCGGGCTTTATCAAATCTCATTTCCAACGCGCTGCGGTATGCCCGGACAAATGTGACGCTCCGTTGCCATCAATCCGGGAAACAGATTGAGGTATCTGTAATTGACGACGGTAAAGGGATATCGCCTGAGGACCTCCCGCATATATTTGAACGGTTTTACAAGGGAAGAGACGGCAAGCATGGAATTGGGCTGGCTATTGTAAAGTCTGTTATTGAGCTTCACGGGGGTAAGATCTCAGTCAGCTGCGGCAGTGGAACTTGCTTTACAATAATTTTTAATCAGTAAAAGGGCGGACTTAAGATAACGGGGAGCTGTAATGGGAGGCTTGCATTTAATGCAGGCCTCTTTTCGTATGTTTTGCGTATAAACTACCATTTCTTTTCGGAGATGTCGGTTAAAAAAAGTGATATGTTTTTCATGTAATGCAGATGGAATATTTCACATTGAAGCATAAGGAGTTGAGCATAATGTTAAAAAACCGGATCAGGATAGCTCTCATCCCGGCGTATCAACCGGAAAACTCATTACTTGATTTAGTCGGGGAAATAAGCAATTCAGGTTTCCGGTCCATTGTTGTGGATGACGGAAGCGGTTCCCAATATACGGAATTATTTAAAAAGGTATCAGAGCTGACAGTCGTATTAAGGCACTCGCAAAATTACGGCAAGGGCCGCGCAATCAAGACAGGCCTGCAATATATTTTTGAGAATGTTGCGGATGAATACACCGTAGTAACTATGGATTCGGATGGGCAGCACAGGATTGAAGATGCCATCCGGGTCTGCGGAGTGTCTGAACGGCATTCCGATGCGCTGATTTTGGGAAGCCGTAAGCTAAAAGATCATGTGCCGCTGAGAAGCCGCTTCGGCAATACTGTTACCCGTTACGTCTTCCGCCTTTCAACAGGACAAAACATATACGATACACAGACCGGCCTGCGCGCTTTTTCAACCTCGCTCATACCGGCAATGCTTGAAATAACGGGCGAGCGGTACGAGTATGAGATGAATGTGCTGCTTGAGTTTACCCGCAAAAAAATACCGGTTGAAGAAATTGGGATTACGACGATATACATCGACAATAACGCGGGCTCGCATTTTGATACGTTTAAGGATTCCTTCCGTATCTATAAAGAAATTTTTAAGTTCTCAGCCTCCTCGCTTCTGAGCTTTCTGGTGGATTACAGCATTTACAGCCTGATGAGCGTGTTGACGGGAGGGCTTGGTGCAAGCGTCAGCCTTACGGTGTCAAATGTGATAGCGCGGGTTTTGAGCGCAAGCATGAATTATTCTTTAAACCGCAAATGGGTGTTTAAGAGCAAAACGGATGCCACGAAATCCGCTTTGAAATATTTTGCACTGGCGGTTGTCGTACTGGCCGGAAACACATTCGCGCTAAGCATGTTCGTTGGGCAGGTTGGGATGAACCGTTATGCGGCAAAGCTGCTCGTCGAACTATTTTTCTTTGCCCTAAGCTGGTCCGTGCAGCATTTCGTCATCTTTAACCGTGAAAAAACAACGAAAAGGAAGTGATGCTTTGAATATTTTCTTCAAGAAATACGTCTGGGCGGTTTTGTTTGCCATTGTGCTTACTTCGTTTACATTATATGTAGCGCTGGATACCTTCGTCATAACACGGGTGTATTCGATAGTGGCAGAGCAGGACAGCCTCCCACAAAATACTTCGGCTTCAGAACCGGAGGCAAAGGATGGTGAAGCAGCAACAGTGAAGCCGGGCGCGACGCAGGAAGCAGCGCCACCCGCTGCCACGGAGGCGGAAATTACAGAGAACACATACAGTGACTCCAATATCACCATAACCATTACAGAGTATCAGGAATACGACACAACCATATATGTGGCGGATGTCCAGGTATCATCGCCGGAATACTTAAAAACAGCGTTTGCGCAGAGTGCATATGGCAAAAACATCACTGAAAAAACGTCTGCCATAGCCGAAAAAAACGAAGCGGTATTGGCCATAAATGGAGACTATTACGGCGCTCAGACAAAAGGTTATGTCCTGCGCAACGGCACACTTTACAGGGAAAGTGCCGACAGCGGGCAAGAGGATCTGGTTATCCGGAGTGACGGCTCTTTTGAGATTATTACAGAGGACGACAGCCCGGCATCAAAGCTGCTGGAACAAGGTGCAGCCCAGGTTTTATCTTTTGGACCGGCTTTGGTTGAAGACGGGAGTATTGCAGTATCGGAAAACGATGAGGTCGATAAAGCAAGAGCAAGCAATCCCCGGACTGCGATCGGGATCATTGACAGCTTGCATTATATTTTTATTGTTTCGGATGGCCGCACCAGTGATAGCAGAGGTTTATCCTTGTACCAGCTGGCAGAATTTATGCAGGGGCTTGGTGCAGATATCGCTTATAATCTGGATGGAGGCGGTTCTTCCACAATGGTGTTTCAAGGCGAGGTCATCAACAATCCAACAACAGGCGGAAACCGGATCAGCGAAAGGAGTGTGAGCGACATTGTATACATCGGATATTGAGGGACGGTATGGACAAATAAATAAAACCGGCTTTGTATATTTGCTTATTGCGCTTTTTTGTGCGCTGTTTGGGGCGGTATATGAGCGTTTTAGCCATGAGGTGTATTCGGGCTATATGATTTATGCCTTCGCATTTCCTCTGGCCGGAGGGACATTGCCGTATATGATGCTGTCGGTGTCCGGCTGCAGGCGGTTGCCGGGCAGATTGTCTTTGAATCTCTATAATACCGGAATCGCAACGCTCACAGTCGGCAGTATTATGCAGGGCGTGCTTGATATTTACGGGACAACGAATGATCTGTTAAAGGTGTATTGGTTTGCTGGGTTTGGGTTCACATTAACAGGTCTGTCAGTTTATATATTGAAAGATTCAAAAATAAAGCACGGGACGGAAAAATTGCCATAAGATACCTATTTCGTATGTTTTGCGTATAAATCGCTTTTGATTTTCGGAGATGTCCACAAAATGGAATGCTATTCTATAATCAAAAAGCAAATACATTAAAATGGAAAGGACGATAATCATGTTTGAAGACAATATCCACACCCAGGAAGACAACGCTTTTGTTCAAAATTACACGGGCTCCAATATCCCTGGGACGACAAATGAAGTGCAGTCCCAGGGTGGTTCAAGGAAGCTGGGATCCAAGTTTCCAGCCCTTGCGCTTGCAGCCTGTGTCGCAGCATCCGGACTGTTCGGTTTTGCGGGCGGGTATGTTTCGGACCAGCTGCAAGGAGCATCGTCCATAACAGTTACCGATGCAGCAGCCGTTTCCCAAACCGAAGCGTTATCACAGTCCTTTATACACACGGCTGCTTCCAGTGGGAGCTCCGCAAACGCAGCCATGACAGTTCCGGAAGTTGCAGCCGCGGTAAAACAGACGGTCGTTGAGATTACCACGGAAACTATGACTACCAATGGCAGGATGGGACAGCTTATCAGCGAGGGAGCCGGAAGCGGCGTCATCATCAGCTCTGACGGTTATATTGTTACCAACAATCATGTAGTCTCAGGTGCGAGAAGCATCACGGTACGCTTATCCGCTGGGACGGAATATACGGCGTCCCTGGTTGGCACAGACGCAAAATCCGATCTTGCGGTGCTTAAAATTAACGCAACCGGCCTGACACCTGCAGTATTGGGAGATTCCTCCTCACTTAAGGTCGGTGAAACGATGATTGCGGTGGGCAATCCCCTCGGTGAGCTGGGTGGTACAGTAACCAGTGGCATCCTGTCTGCACTTGACCGCGAAATCACCATCGATGGAGAAGCTATGCGGCTCTTGCAAACCGACACGGCTATCAACCCCGGTAACTCGGGCGGCGGACTGTTCAGCCTTTACGGGGAACTGATCGGCATTGTAAATGCCAAATCCTCAGGCACTGATGTTGAAGGGCTTGGGTTCGCAATCCCGGTTAACAGCGCAAAAACTGTAATTGAAAGCATTATCAAGTATGGATATGTGCAGGGGCGTATTGACACCGGTTTTACACTTATAGACCTCACAAACGCACAGACAGCCATGATGTACCGTGTAAACAAAACCGGCTTATATATCTACAAATCCACCAACAGCAAGCTCAAATCCGGCGATAGAATTATCTCGATTGATGGAACCGAAATAACCAATATGGCAGGCTATAACGCCGTTATGGAATCGCACAAGGTGGGTGACACAATTCAAATCACCGTTTCACGTAACAATCAAAACCTGACGGTTTCAATCACTTTAAGCGAGCTCAAGGGTTAGATCCTGTAAGGTGCAAAAAAGTGGAATTTAGAAATAGAGATAGAGGTACGGCTTAATGGGTGACAGCTATATTCACCTAACTTCTCAAGCTGGGGTCATGTATGGGATTAGAACTCATACATGACTTTTTATTTTGTTTGTGATACAGTAATGGAAAGACATTTATATCAGGTGGGTTTTTTGTATGAAGAATTGTTTTTAGAGTATTAGTAAATCAAAATTCTTGTAATTCATTGATAGAGTGTTGGAGAAGGGTGGAGGCGAAAAATGTTTCATAAAAGATTAGAAGAAATTTTCCAGAAGCTAGGAGAGAGCCAGATTATGTGCTTGGCCACATCCAGTGAAGATAGGGTAACTGCCCGCTCTATGAGTGTTATTGTTATGGGGCAGAAGTTTTACTTTCAAACGGACAGACAGTTTCTGAAATATAATCAAATAGTAAGAAACCCAAGGGTTGCACTATGCTTTAATAACATACAGATTGAAGGGATATGCAAAGAGCAGGGGCATCCTCTCAGCGCTGAAAACAGTAGCTTTTCAAATAAGTATAATGAATATTTCAAAGGCTCCTTCGATAAATATTCCCATATGGATAATGAAGTAGTGCTTGAAGTACAGCCAAAGCTTATTTCCCTATGGGGTTATGAGAACGGGGAGCCATATCAGGAATTTTTTGATTTTGAGAATGATACTCACAGGAAAAGCTTTTATACTACTGAGTAGTGGATATTAAATTATATATGAAATTACATATGGGATTACATATTGAATTATATATTGAATTACATATTAAATTACAGAATGTTAATTTATAGCTGCTGTTTCATTTAATTGGAAGAATTATTCGATGCGGTTTACAGATAATAATAGTAAATTATAATTGGAGGTAAATCATATGCCAAAGAAACGCAGCACACGAAATTCGAATAATACAAGTATCAATGTAAATAACAGCAGTGACATTAGTACAAGTAGTCATGCAGGCAGCAATACGAACAGTAATGCCAGTAACGCGTCAGGCAGTGAGGGCAGAGGTAAGAAGCAAAAAGATAACCCGTACTACTCCTGGTGGTAGTAAAATACCTGGGCAATTGGCTTGGGTTTTATGCCGTTCAGTCTGACTTAGGATTTATGCTATGTCTGTTAAGTCTACTTGGGCTGACTTGAGTTTTATGTCTTTACAGCCTGGGAATTATGTGTTATAGTCAAAAAGCAGCTTTTGTATTCAAAATAAAAAAGAAAGGAGACATTGCAATGAAATCAACCTATACAATTAATACAATAAAAAACACAAGAAATACAAGCCGTCAGCAGCTAAGTAACAACAGAATAAAAGCAAGGCCTGGAATATGCTATAATTATGATAGCGGTTGCATTTCATACAATGGATCCCTATCATAAATAAAGCCGTTTAAAAACGATAGCATAGTTCAGTGCTATCGGCAACCATATAAACATAAAGCTTGGAGCCGATTCTTTGTGGTACATTGTATCACCCTGTAACCGGCTCTTTTTGTTTATAGCAAGTTAAATCAGCCTATTGGTTTATCTTATCCATAGGATGCAATTAATTAGTTTGGAGGAATTAAAATTATGGCTCAATATAGGGAAGTTGTTTGTATTCATTACATGGCTTTAGGTCAATGTAAAAAAGGCAGGAATGCCGGCCACGAGCACTATTGCCAGAAATGTGATAAATATTATCCCAGGGCGAAGGGAATACAGAAAAACAGAAAGAGGAAAATCAGCAGGAATAATTATAAGCTGGCTGATTTGAAGGATTTCGCCAAAAAAGAAAATTATTAATGGAGGCTTCAATGCAAATAATAGAAGGAAAATACAATACCGCAAAGGTCTTCACGGAAGTTGTGGAAGAGACTGCGCTGGAACAGATCAAAACCCTGTGCGACCAGGAATACGTAAAGAACGCGAGAATCCGGATTATGCCGGATGTCCATGCCGGGGCAGGCTGCACCATAGGAACGACAATGACGATTCAGGACTGTATCGTCCCAAACCTTGTGGGAGTGGACATCGGCTGCGGAATGGAAACTATACAGATAAAGAATAAACATATCGAGCTGCAAAAGCTGGATAAATTGATTTATGACAGGATCCCGTCGGGCTTTCATATCAGGGAGACAATACATAAGTACAATGATGAGATCGATTTAAGCCAGCTCAGGTGCAGGAAGGAAGGCAGGATTAACCTGGACCGGGCCGTCAAGTCCCTGGGCACCCTGGGCGGAGGCAATCATTTTATTGAGGCGAACCGGGATGAGGAGGGAAGGAATTACATTGTCATACACTCCGGCTCCAGGCATCTTGGGCTGGAGGTAGCTACCTTCTACCAGGAGCAGGCATATAGATTCTTGAATGGCAATACGGCAGAGGACATCAACCGGCTGATTCAAGAATATAAATCCGCAGGAAAGGAAAAGGAGATCCAGACGGCAGTAAATACCTTAAAGGCCCAGGTGCAGACCAGGATTCCCAAGTCCCTTGCCTATCTGTCAGGACAGCTTATGGAGGATTATATCCATGATATGAAGCTTGTCCAGAATTTTGCAATGCTGAATAGGAAAGCCATGATGGAGGAGATCATAAGAGGCATGAAGCTAAAGGTGGAGGAGGAATTCACCACCATCCACAACTATATTGATACCGGGGAGCTGATACTCAGAAAGGGAGCTGTCTCAGCGAAGGCAGGCGAGAAACTCCTGATCCCCATCAACATGAGGGATGGCTCCCTAATCTGTATCGGCAAGGGAAATGAGGACTGGAATTATTCTGCGCCCCACGGTGCCGGAAGGCTGATGTCCAGAACAAAGGCCAAGAATACCTTCACTGTTTCAGAGTTTAAGAAGCAGATGTCCGGAATCTATACTACGTCAGTGAATGCGGACACTTTGGATGAATGCCCAATGGCCTACAAGGGCATGGAGGATATTATAGCTAACATTAAGGACACAGCGGACATAGTTAAGGTAATTAAGCCCATCTATAATTTTAAGGCAGGGGAAGAATAGGCCGGTATTTACGTTGTCTTTATGGAACCCCTCAAAATCTCAAAGGTCGGAGTATATCTTCCGCTCATAACCTGACTTTAATAAGTATGGGCAAGGAGTCCTCCTTCTCTATAGGTTCTATGGCGTGTTCCTGGTGACGGATTGAGGCCTGGCATTTGAATAGTTTTTCCGAAGCAACACATAATATCTTCAATGCTTTATAATGGAGGTCATTATGCCGGATACAAAAAACAGTAAGAATCCGAACAATACAGTTCAAAATGATAACGGAACAGCGGAAAGAAATATAACAGGGGATGATATGAACCGGTATAAGAATGCGCTGGACAATACAAGAAGTTATGTAAGCGGTGATGCCGAATGGTCATCCTCGAGCCACCAATTCTCCCAGGAACCCTCGAAGGAGAAATAAGATTTAAGAGAACACCTGAAATATTAGGTGTTCTTTTTTTTGTCCGTCATGACTATCTATAATTTAGATAGGATGAAAGGGGTAATCGCAATGGGTAACAATTATATGGCTGTTGATATCGGAGAAAAGGAGGGGAAGCAAACCCTTGGGTACCTGGTTGACGGCAAGCTGCAGCTTGAAAAGGTGCATCAGTTTGAAATTAAGCAAAAGGAGGTTGATGGTGTTTTAAAAACTGACCAGGATAGTGTAATCAATGGAATAAAAGAGGGGCTTGCTAAATGTATGGAACTTGGGAGGCTTCCGGTTTTAGTTGGAATCAATGAATGGGACGGTGACATTGTCCAGAAATTATGCTATATCAGTCCCTTATTCCCCTTAGTAACAAAGCCGGGCAGCGTCATTGGGAGCCTGGCTTTAGAGGTGACGGAGGAGGTCGGGTATGATTGCATCGTGGTGATACCCTACACCAAGCATATTGCCACGGAGCTTTTAGAAGAAACCGGTGGAATAGACCATACAGCCGCCAGCCTTCTGTCCCTTATGATCTTCAGCCATGAGCTTCCTGATTTGGAGGCTGCCAGGAAATGTATGGGATAGGAAACCAGTCCGCCATATCAAACATATTATGAAAAGGAACATAACGAAGAATACGAATTGTTACTTTTTACAAAAACAAAAGAGAGTATTGACAGTGATAGTATTTACCATATATGTTAAAGGTGTTATAATAAAAAAAACTTTAACATATTAGTATGTTGAATTCTAATCTGTCCGGGTCTGGCAAGGAGAATTTTAATGAAGATAAAAAATGCGTTGGTTGCATTCTTTGGAAGAAATAGCAAAGTGGATATGGAGTATGAATTATATCACATTAATTTGAGGAGGATCCTTATCTTTTCTTTCATTTGTATTCTGGCCAGCCTGGTAAATATAGCCATGTTCTTAGCTGACAAGGAACATCAAAGCCCGATAGAGCTGCTTTGGAGGAATGGTATATTGAAGGTACATACCATACTTATTCTTGTCATGCTTTTTTTTATAATAGCTTCCTATGCGCTGATCAATTGTAAAAATAGAATGGTGAAGCTGGAAAAAATACTGATTACACTTGCGGTAGCTGTAGCAGTTGGTGCCGGTATTATCATTACAGGAATTGACCAGCTGGTGACGGATAATATTACCCCGTTTTTAATCGCATGTATGGCTGTTGCGGTAATTATTTTAATGGAGCCGAGGTTCGCTCTGCTGCTGAATCTGACAGCTTATATTTTATTTATTGTTATGATGAAGCTGGTCCAGACGGATTCTATCATATATTTAACGAATAAAGCGAATTCGATTACCGCGGTAGCAATCAGTTTTTGTACCTCCCTGCTGCTATGGGGCCATTATCTGGAGCATTATAATCAAAAACAGTTCATTGCCAGGCAGAATGGGATCCTTGAGGCAAAAAACCAGGAATTATCAGAAAGTAATGACATAAAAGATAAGCTGATCTCGATCATTACCCATGACGTAAGACAGCCTTTGGCGAATGCCTTAAGCCTGACGGAAATTATGGCAGAGGTCGAACCGATGGATGCGGATTTCCATGGTATTGTACTCCATGTCAGGGAGCAGATGATAAAGTCATTTCATATGACGGACAATCTTCTTAACTGGTGCAAGCATCAAAAAGACGGATTCAATTACATACCGGTGCTTATGAACCTGCAGGAGGTCATAGCGGAAAGCATCCAGATAAGTAAAATTAGAACGGATTCCAAGGAAATCCACATCAGCAATGAGATAGACAGTAATACTGAGCTTATTGTATTGGCAGACCGGGATATGATCGGCATGGTAATCCGGAATATACTCTATAACGCAGTAAAGTATACGAAACGGGGGGATATTATTCATATAAGAGGGAATCAATCGGGCGGGGAAATCATAATTGAGGTTGAAGATAAGGGTATCGGTATGGACAGGCAGCGTTTAGAGGAAATTTTTGATTCTAAGAATATTATCACTTCCATTGAAGGGACGGAGGGGGAACAGGGAACCGGGATAGGCCTCCAAATCTGCAAGGAGATGATGTTTAAAAATAAGGGGAGGATATGGGCCACCTCGGAGCCGGGATCGGGAAGCATCTTTTATATCGCCCTTCCGGCAGAAAGTAAACATTAAAAATACATTTATGATAAAAAGTAAGGGTGATGATGTTATGAATATTGTTGTAATTGATGATGATGCTGCGGCACGGTATATTGCCGAGAAAATGCTGTCTAAAATCCCGGAGGTAGGGGCGGTGAAGGCCTTTTCAAACAGCCGGGATGCAGAAGGGTATTTATTAAACAATCCTGTAGATGTCATTCTGGTGGATATCGTTATCCAGGAAGAAAATGGGATACAGGTTGCCAGGTATTTCCGGTCACTATATCCGGAAATAATTATTATATTCATGACATCCCATAGGGAATATGCCCTGGAGGCCTTTGACCTCTATGCCCTTGATTATATGGTAAAGCTCATTTCTGCCGAGCGGTTAAATACTACCATAGAGAAAGCAAAAGGGTATATCCGTAGCAGCATACAGGAGCAGAAAACACTTTCCGTATATACCTTAGGGGGCTGTAACGTAAAGGATTCCTCTGGAAAGCCTGTCAAATTCTATTCCTCTAAAAGTGAAGAGCTATTATTTTACCTGTTATATCACCATGGGAAAATCATCGGCAAGTGGAAGATCATTGATGATTTGTTCCCGGATTTGACCCCGGCTAATGGGGAGGGGTATCTAAAAACAACGGTATATAAATTAAGAAGGGCTTTGAATTTAAATGATGTAAAGGATACCGTAATCCAATCAAACGGGGGATATTTTATTGACAGCTCCCAAATATACATCGATTATATAGATATGAAAAACAGGATATCCCGGATAGACCGATGGGAACCGGACTTCCTGGAGGACGGGATAGGGGCGGAGCAGCTGTTCCAGGGTGAATTATATGGAGACAAGGATTACAGATGGGCATATGATGAGCGCAACTGTCTCACTAATTTATATAAGGGCTTTGCCAAGGGCTTGTGTAATTATATATTGGCGGAGAATATTACAGAAAAATATAGCTCCGTATTATACATACTGAAGAAATTACAGTCCTTGAATGAACTGGACCAGGAAACGGCATATCTTTTCCTGAGGTTATATGCCAGCTTAAAGGATAGGAAGGCCTTTGATGGTTATTATGGGAAGTATTGCGGGCTTTTGGAGGAAGAGCTGGGGGTTATGCCAGACCGGGATTTCATGGACCATTGCAAAAGCTTAAGAAAAAGCTTATAAAAATAATGATAATTATTACTGAAAAAGTGATAAAATCTCGAAAAACCGGAGAGTTTGTCACTTTTTTGTCATTTAAAATTGATATAATAATACTGTTATTGACAATGATACAGGAAGGGTTACTAAAAGAACTTCTTATCATATAAGGCAATAACATGATGGATGCTAGGAATGGAATAAAATAATATTAAGTTATGGGAAGTTGCTTTCTAACTTCTCATAAAAGGCGTAGTTTTTTGCGCCATATATAAATTATCGCCCAAGGAGATTGGATTATGAAGACAATTAAAATGAGAATGACTTTATTGATCGGTATACTTCTGGTATTACTTTGTGTGGGTCTTGCTGCAGTATCCTTTGGTACGGCGGAGGTTTCCCTCATTTCGAAAACGGAAACCTCTATGCAGGAACTGGCCGTTCAGGCCGGACAGGCAGTGGATGCGGAGCTCTCTAATTATCTCAATACACTGGATGCACTTTCGTACAATGAGGTGTTCCACCATACAGGGAACCAGGAAGCCGGAGAGGAGAATATCCTGAAGGCATTAAAAACAGAAGCCGCCAGGGGTGGATATGTACATATGGCCTATGTGGATCAGGCTGGAAAGGCATTATACGAGGATGGAAGCTATGCGGATGTAAAGGATGCCAGCTACTACCAAAAAGCAATCCAGGGAGAAAAAGTAGTAACAGAGCCTATGCTGTTAGGTGACAGTAGTATTGCTATGGTCTATGCCGTGCCGGTAAAGGAAGGGGATAAGGCAGATGGTGTGATTCTGGGGATCAGGGATGGCTTTGAGCTGGGAAAACTGGCTGGGGCGTCGGCTTCCGGGATTTCTGGAACAGCATTTATTGTCAACCAGTCCGGCAATACCATAGCCCATTCCAACCAGGAAATTATGAACCATGTGCTGGATTCCTTCACGATCAGTGCCGGTGCTGTGGAAGGCAAAGAAGCAGATGGGGTATCCTCTGCGACGGATGCAGTATCCTCCGCAACCCAGACTGTGGAGGCGGAAGACGGGGCAGCCCCGGATTCGAAGAAGGACGGGCAGAACCTGCTTGGATATTCAAACTTTGATAAAATCCAAAGGAGCATGCTGGAAGGAAAGCCCGGATACGGTGAATATGAATTTGAGGGCGTCCGCAAGATCATGGGCTATGCACCGGTTACAAGCTGCGGCTGGTCCATAGGGCTTGAGATCAACCGGTCAGAGGCACTTGCAAGTATCAATGAGCTTATGTTTAACTTTATAGTGATTGCAATTTTGTTCTGCCTGGCAGGATTAGCCATCGTATATGTGGCGGTGAAGAAGATAGCCAAGCCGATAGAGTATTTGACGGAGCTTTGCCATAAAATATCAACCGGTGATTTTACTATTGAACCGGAAGAAAAGTATAGGAAGCGCCGGGATGAAATAGGAAGGCTTGCAGCTGCATTCCATTCCATAACAAGCATGGTTAAATTACTGCTGCGGGAGAATAAGGAAGTTTCAAGGAAGATAGCGAACTCCTCCATGGAAATGGACCGGATGCTGCAAAAGCTGTCCACTACAATGAAAGAGGTTTCGATAGCGGTTGAGCAGATTGCTGCCGGGAATATGGAACAGGCAGAGCACACCCAGTTCGGTACCCGCCAAATCGGGGACGTTGAGGAATTAATTGAGCAGGAAGGCCAGAACATGCAGGGACTGCAGAAGTCCTCCGACAAAGTGGAGCAGTTAAAGGAGGAAGGCTTTGCCAGCTTAAAGGATTTGGTAGCGAAGACGAAAGCAACCAGTGAGCTTTCCAGGGAGATTAGCCAGGTATTCCAGGAAACCAATGAAAGTGCAGGGAAAATTGAATCCATCAGCAGGAGCATCGGCGGTATCACCCAACAGACAAAGCTCCTTGCCCTCAACGCCTCCATAGAAGCTGCCAGGGCCGGAGAGAGCGGCAAAGGCTTTTCCGTAGTTGCGAAGGAGGTCGAAGCATTAGCGGAGGAGGCTGACAAGCTTTCGAAGGAAATTGCGGCATTGGTTCTGGAATTAGGAGAAAAAACACTTTCATCCGTTGATAAGGTCGATATGATATCTGTAACCGTCACCCAGCAGGCCCAAAGCGTGGAGCTGACCCAATCAAAGTTTATTGGAATTGCAGATGCCATAAAGGAGACCAGGGAAAATATCGATACCTTGAACCATTCCATTAACGAGATGGCGGAGAAAAAGGATAAGGTAGTGAAGGTTATGATGGATCTTTCAGCGGCTTCCGAGGAAAATGCCTCGGGGACGGAGGAGGTATCCCAGTCCGTGCAGGAGCAGACGGAGTATTTAGGGAGGATAGCAGGGCATAGCAGGCTGCTGGCTGAAATGGCGGCTGAAATGGATGAAAGTGCAGGCCGGTTTATTTTCTAAGAGGATTCCATATCCAAGTAAAGCATTACAAAACTGAATAAAGCATTTCAAAAGTACCTTTGTTATTCTGGCTTAGGTACTTTTTTATTACAGTGTAAACAACTGCTTGCGTAATAAAAAATGGCATGTTAGACTAATGGACAGATAAAAAAGTAAGGGAGAGAGACCATGGTAAATAGTGAGGTTTTAGAGATCAGAAAGCAATTCAAGCATGAAAACAGCTCGATTACAAAGTTCAGCGGCTGTTATGTCGATGGAGAAAAGACAGTAAAGACAAAATTCACGGAAACCTTCCTATGTATGCCGGAAGAAGAGACCTTCAAATATTTTGAAATATTTAAAAAGACACTGTCGGGCACCATAGGGAAGAACCTGATTAATATGGAATTTCCGACGGAGACCGAATTTAACGGGGGAACACAGCAGTTTTTGTTAAATTTAAGAGACAGCGAATTAAAGGATGAGACCCTGCTGGATGAGTTTTATGAAAAGGTGATCAGCTCTTACGATTTTGTAGGGAATTATCTGATTCTATTAATCTATGCAGCCTATGATGTTCCGGGAAAAACCAGGGATAAGCTCATGATGGAGGATGCCTCTGATGAGGTTTACCGCTTCCTCCTTTGTTCCATCTGTCCGGTGAAGCTCTCAAAGCCGGGGCTGAGCTATAATGAGGATATGAATATGATCCAGAAAAGGGTGCAGGACTGGGTTGTAGGGGCTCCTGTGAACGGCTTTTTGTTTCCTGCCTTTAATGACCGCAGCACGGATATCCACAGCGTCCTGTATTATGCCAAGGAATCCGAAGACCTACATAATGATTTTGCCGCAGAGCTTCTTGGCTGCACTGTGCCCATGTCGGCAGGAGGGCAGAAGGAAACCTTCCAGACCCTGATTGTGGAGACTCTCGGGGAAGAATGTGAATACGAAATCGTGAAAAATATCCATGAAAAATTAAATGAAATCCTGGAAGAGCACAAGATGAAGGAGATAGCGGAGCCCTTGACACTGGATAAGACGGAGGTGAAGAACCTGTTCGCAGAAAGCGGTGTGGAGGAGGAGAAGCTCCAGGAATTTGAGAAAAATTATGAGAAGGTAGCAGGAGAAAACGTAGCCCTGTTGGCGGCAAACGTGGCGAGCACCAGGGTATTCGAGGTAAAGACACCGGACGTGGTGATAAAGGTTAATCCCGAGCGTACGGAGCTGGTCCAGACAAAGATGGTGGACGGGCGCAGGTGCCTTGTAATTGAGATTACGGACCAGGTGGAGGTAAACGGAATTTATGTGAAGCCAGGCTGCTAGTACCGCTTTGCATAAAAGCAGTATTAGCGGGAGGAAGGCTTCCTCCAGGGGATCGTTTTCAAAGGTATGTACCGGAAGGCAGCGGCTGAAGGGGGACATTTTAGAATCCCTTAGCCGGCTGCACTAACCCTCCGCCTTATCTCGTCGGTATTTCCGCAGGAATGGATGGAGTAGCAGTATCCGGGCTTGGTTGCTCAATCTCCGGGTGGGGAGCGTATTCATTTTCAATCCTGGGTTCCTCATTTGTAGTCTGGGGTAATTCCTCCTTGTTAAATATGTCATCCTGTCTGGTCATAGGGCTGGCTCCTTTCTATGGATATGGTCTACCTGCATATATATAAATAAAAAGCTAGCGCGCGGTATTTGTATTATAACCGTAACCTGCTTGAAAGTAGCAATTAATTATTTTTTAGGGCGCTTTGGCCTGGATAATGGAAATTCACCATTCTTTTTCAGCTCGTCAAATCTTTCCTGCATTCGTGCTTTCAGCATGGAAGCATCTTCCTTATTCATGATACCGAGATCAACTAATTTGTCCATTAATTTTACTTCCGTTTTCATTTCCTTTTCCATTAAGGAATATACTTCTGCTTTCTGCCTGTCGTTTAGAGAATTCCATTTTTCACTGGCATCCTTCATGATTTGGTCGAAAGAAGTTTGATTGTTCTCCCTATTGCTCTCAGACAATGTTACTGTTTCCATATTTGTTTCAGCTGCAACGACTGATATAGGACTCATGCTAAAGCATCCGATCATTGATGCCATGGCAACGCCGCATAATTTAGATCTAATCATATGCTTCCTCACTTTCCATAATACCAATACTTTGCACTAGCTTTGTTAATTAGTATTCCCGCTGCTTTTTAAAATACCGTGAAAAATAATGGGAAATTTCCAAAAAATGAGCACGGCCTGCTTTTCAATTTAGATGAAAAATATGGAATGAAAAATGCCAAATTTCAAGGGGTAAGGCCCTGTCACCTGACAGGAAAATCCTGTTTATGCCACCAGCATCTAACTATTGAACCCCTATATCCTATGTGTTACTCTAAGGGGGCAATAAGGAACCGCCTCCCGGGAGGCAAAAAACCAACGGGCCACTGTAGAGTGGTGAAATGGAGGAAAACATGAAGAAGTTTTTAGCAGTATCAACATGTACACTCGTGTTATCACTATCTAGTATTTTCGGATTAATGGGTGATAGTCAGACAAAAGCTGTAGTATATGCAGCCACAACTACTAACATAAATGCAAAAGCAGTGAACCTGTCCAACTGTAAATCTGTTAAACAGGTCGTAACAGTACTGAAGAAAAGCGGATGCAGCAACGCTGTGTTAAGTAAAGTAAAACAAATGGACAGCGTGAAGGATGTAGTCAAATATGTAAATAACAACCAAAAGTGCAATCAATCAACAGGCACGAAGGTGACGACACCGACCACTAAGCCCCAGACCCCTACGACAACACCCACAACGACACCAACCCCTACACCAACACCGAAGCCGTCCACACCAGCTGACAACACAAGCAATACCGGAGTCAGCAGCTATGCAAGCGAGGTGCTCAGGCTCGTGAATGTGGAACGTGCGAAAGCAGGTTTATCGGCCTTTACGACGAACCAGAGCCTTACGGCAGCAGCGAATAAGCGGGCCCAGGAAATAAAGACATCCTTCTCCCACACAAGACCGAATGGAAGCGGCTTCCAGACAGTGCTTGGCGAGTATGGAGTTACCTACCGTGCTGCAGGCGAGAATATCGCATACGGCCAAAAGACACCACAGGAAGTAGTGACAGGTTGGATGAACTCTACAGGCCATAGGGCAAATATCCTGAATTCTAATTTTAGTAAATTAGGAGTAGGCGTATACCAGAGCAACGGGGTTATCTACTGGACACAGGAATTTACGAATTAATATGAATTATTAATATGAACCAGTGTGCCCTTTGGCACACATAAAAGAAGCCTTCCGCGGCAAAAAATATTGCGGAGGGCTTCTTTTGTGCTATCCGGAAAAGATAAGAAAGAATTTAGGGGAAAGAAATTGTTTTAAGCATCATATATTACCATTGAAGAGCATGCGGCAGCCCTGCCCAGAAGGAAGGACTGCCGGAGAGGAACCACTATGGAAGAGAGGCTTTGCAACGAGGGGCAGTATTATGTAAATATTAATAAGGTAAGGGATCCGGACAGCATTTATGTTCTGGTGGACAAATTTAACCAACTGGATGAGGAATATGTCCCTTACGATTTAGAGATGATCCATGAAGAATTTAATCCCATGCGGCTGCTGCTGAGAAGGGAGGCGCGGATTGCATTTGAAGAAATGTGCTGCGTGGCAAAGCAGCAGGGGATCCTCCTGGAGGCGGTCTCGGCATTCCGGAGCTATTCCTACCAAAGCACCGTATATATGAAAAATTGGACCGAAGGGATTCCATTGGAAGAATACAGGCGGCAGAGGGACCAGGTATCTGCAAGGCCGGGGCATAGTGAGCACCAAACAGGCCTGGCGGTGGATATCAATGATTTGGAGGAAACCTTTGCTGATACCCCGGCTGGACGCTGGCTGGCATGCAATGCCCATTATTTTGGGTTCATCCTACGGTATCCGAAGGGCAAGGAAGCCATCACAGGCTATAGCTATGAGCCCTGGCATTTCCGCTATGTGGGAAGGTACCTGGCAGAGAAGATTTACAGGAGCGGCATGACCTATGATGAATACTACTATGCAGTCCTTAACTGTTAAACAAAAAAAGGTGGCTTGGGAAAGTCACCTTTTCTTTCTGCGAGTGCCGTTGGGCACACGTTTGGACCTATTCGCTGACACCCTGATAAACACGGTAAAAGCCCTGGGGGAACTGGCAGACGGGGCAGACCTCAGGAGCACAGGGACCGCTCATGATATTGCCGCATTCTATGCAGATCCATAAAGTTTCCGTTGGCTTACAAAATACCTGGTCACGTACGACATTCTCATGTAAAGAACGGAATTGCAGGTCATGGTTTAGCTCAATATTTGCAATTCCATTGAAGAGGGCGGCTATGTCATCATAGCCTTCCTCAAGGGCCGTTTGGGCAAAGACCCTGTATTCGTCAGCCTTTGATGTTTCCAGCTCGCTGGACCGAAGGAGGTTCTGCTGGGTATCTGGAACCAAGCCGCCGTTTAATAGCCGGTAGAAAATCCTGGCATGCTCCTTCTCATTTCTTGCTATTGTATCAAAAATATTCCCGATTTCTTCGAAACCGTCCACCCTGGCCCTATCGCCATAGATCTGGTACAGGGTGTGGACGATGGATTCACTTCGGTAAGCGCTGTCGATGTTGCTGTATGTTCTGCTTTGCTGAAAATCCATATAAAAATCCTTTCCTGGTTAGCATTCCTTAACTTGATATATCTTATGAGGCTTGTGGAATATTTATCCTGCTTTTTTGTTTATGGAATTAATTACATTTTCAGAATCATGGAACGGATAAATCGGCTGTTACGTCTAATGTATGTAAGCGGAACATGGTAAAGTAAAAAGCCCAGCCTCTTAAGGTACCTAAGAAGGCGGGTGAACCCATACGGTTACGGCAACCAAAAACAGGAATAAGAAAACTATGACGGCTCAGATATGGCAGGTTACATAGTAAGGAGGTACATTATGAAGTTAAAATATTTAAAAGGAATTGTTTTAGGATTATGTATATCGGCATTTTCGACAAGTATTGTCTTTGCACAGGCAGTTCCAAGCGAGACCTTGGATAATACGTCGGTTTCCAGTGAGGAAGTACAGTCGGAAGGTCAAAAGGCGCTGATGGAAAAGCAGCGGGAAATAGACCAGTATCTTTTCAAGGACCATGCGAAGGATTTAGAGAAAAAGGACATATTCGTGAATTACACCGGCGTAGTTGGAGACTATGTTGAGATCGGAATCTCTCCTTATAGTGATGAAAATGCTGACTACCTATACGGTATTTTCGGAAAGGATGAGGTAAAGGTAGTAGAATTTGACCAGAGTGTGATCTACGCTTCCGGACCGGTTATGGAGGAGAAGTCTTATAAGGGAGAAACTGTCCAGGATCAGCCAGATCAGATAGAGGGTACCGATACAGGTACGGGTGAGGATGTCATATTCTACACGACTGGCATTGAGAGTGACCAGGCCGCTGCGAATATTAAGACCGTTTCCAATCCAGAAAGCTCCAATCTGCCCGGGCAGACCAGCGAGAAAACAAGCAATACCGCGTATATCGTCTTTTTGGCCCTGGCCATAGGTGCAACCGGGGTTCTTGGCGGCATGCTGGTCCGCAGCAACCTAAAAAAATCAATGAAATAAAATAAAAGTCCAAAAATAAAAAAGAAGCATAGGATGTCTGACTTAACCAGGGGGCAAAGAAGACAATATGCTTCTTTTTTGCAGAATAAAACTTAATTTTCGTATTTTGTTTAAAGAAAAGAAATATGGGATATTATCTTAAAGAAAGTACAAATTATGGAAAGAAGGGGTGTCATGAAGGTAGAAGTAGTTTCCGGTGCAAAGGAATTTTTAGAGAGCTATGAGGATATTATGCTGCAGCAGGAAGCGGTGAGCCAGCTGGTGCTTTATCTTGCATACCGGGAAGTGGACGGTGAAAAGGCCGGGGACGGCACTTTTGGGGCAGTAATGGAAGGGGATACAATTTTGTTGTTGTTTTGTAATGTAATACCCCATGATTTGACCATCCATACGGTTTTGCAGGAAAAGGGGCCGGAAGCGGCTGCTGTCCTGGCTGACTACATTTTGGAGCAGCAGGTAAAAATTCAAGGGATCCTTGGAAGGAAGGATGTCTGCCAGGGATTTATAAACCAGTACCAGAAGACGACGGAAGGAATTTTTATTGAAAAGCTGGCGTCAGATATTATGGAGCTGCGGCTTCTGAATGAAATCTGGCCGTCAGAGGGCATCCAGCGCAAGGCCCATACCGACGAGGTTAAAATGATAGCGGATTGGATGATAGAATTTCAGATGGAAACCCTTACAAGCGAGCTGGACTATGAGGCCGCATTAGCAAAGGCCGAGGAGGCCGTTGCTTCCGGGGATGTGTATGTATTTGAGGCAGAGGACCAAAAGGTCGTGACCATGGCAGTGACCACCAGAAGGCTGCCGCACGGCATTGCAATAGATTATGTATATACTCCTGAGGAATACAGGGGAAAAGGGTATGCAGCTACTAATATGTATTACCTGAGTAAATCCCTTTTAGCAGAGGGATATCAGTTTTGCACGCTATTCGTTGATAAAGACAATTTGCTGTCCCATAGGGCATATGAAAAGGTAGGCTACAATGTAGCGGGAGAAAGCTACGGGTATGAGCTGATTTCTTAAGCTGCTCCGGGGGGAGAAATTACCAGATGCTTGATTTTATGACGCTGCAAGTGTAAAATAATGAGAGGAGCTGCTGTAGCACAGCAACAAAGAATCCGGAAATTGATGATATATATATCGGAGCCCTCATATGGGGAAGCCGGGGCTGAAATATCCCCAGGAAATTTTCTGATATAAATATAGAGGAGTGGGGTATGAAGGAAAATAAATATATAGTGGCCGGTTATAGCTTCACTGAGGCTTATGACTACAAAGAAGCAAAAAGGGAAGAGGAAACGGTACAGTATATCAAAGCCAATACGGATTTAAATGATTTGACCAAGGTGATTAAATTATACCAGAAGCTGACTGCGAGAAAGATGTTAAAAACGGTTGTGGGCTTTGAGTTCTTAAAGGAGCTGCAAAACAGGATCAGGAAAGAGGAAATCGTCAGTGAAGACAACATCCCCCCGATCCCGGTGGAAAGAAAGGAAAAGGAGATAAAGGTATATTCGGGGGAGCTGGACCATGAGAGGGAGAAGAAGCATGAGGCGGTCCTGGCGGATTATAAGGTAAAGCTCCGTAACTCCTGGATTGTCTGCGGCTTTTTGGCAGTTATCATTATAGCCATGCTGTTCATCTCTGCCTTCAGTGATAAGGGTGTTTTTACAGACTACGAAAACCAGGTCCTCGATAAATACTCCGCCTGGGAGGAAGAGTTAAATGCCCGGGAAGCGAAGCTGGATGCCCTGGAAGCAGATTTGAATAAGAAGCCATAAATTCTGCGGATTATTTCACAATTTTTACATAAATTGATGTTATACTTCTAAATGGAATAGGACTATGAATAAACCATGGAGGTGCCAAATGGATCAGCTGAAGATTTTAGTAGTAGATGATGAAAGCAGGATGAGAAAGCTTGTAAAAGACTTTTTGGTACGTAAAAATTATGAGGTAATTGAAGCGGAGAACGGGGAACAGGCAATTGAACTGTTTTTTTCAAAAAAGGATATTGCATTGATCATACTTGATATAATGATGCCAAAGCTGGACGGATGGGGTGTCGTGAAAGAAATCAGGCAATACTCCAAGGTTCCTATTATCATGCTGACGGCAAAGGGCGATGAAAAGGACGAATTACAGGGCTTTGATTTGGGAGTGGACGAATACATATCAAAGCCTTTTAGCCCCAAGATCTTAGTAGCAAGAGTTGAGGCTGTGCTACGAAGGACAACCTCAGCGGAGGGAGAATCCATTGAAATCGGGGGGATCCTGATTGACAAAGCTGCCCATCAGGTAAAAATAGACGGGGTTGAGGTAGAGCTAAGCTATAAGGAATTCGAGCTGCTGACCTATTTTGTTACGAACCAGGGAGTAGCCCTTTCAAGGGAGAAAATATTAAATAATGTGTGGAACTATGATTACTTCGGGGACGCGAGAACCATAGATACCCACGTGAAAAAATTAAGAAGCAAGATGGGAGCCAAGGGCGACTATATCAAGACCATATGGGGTCTCGGGTATAAATTCGAGGTGGAAGGCTGAAGGAAACAGGATTGATAAACGAAGGGAGGGCCGGGTCCATGCCAACACTCTTATGGCAGTTTGTGTGGTAGAGGGCATGGACATAAGGCTGAAGGAAATAGGATTGATAAACGAAGGGAGGGCCGGGTTCATGCCAACACTCTTGTGGCAGTTTGTGTGGTAGAGGGCATGGACATAAGGCTGAAGGAAATAGGATTGATAAACGAAGGGAGGGCCGGGTCCATGCCAACACTCTTGTGGCAGTTTGTGTGGTAGAGGGCATGGACATATGCATGAAACATTCCATCCGGTTTAAAATAACATTTTTCTTAACGGCAATGGTGGTCTTGACGATATTCCTCACTTGGTTTATTAACAGGACCTTTTTATCGGACTTCTACATCCATAGCAAGGTTAATAACCTGGATGAAGTCTACCATAAGGTGCTTGATGTCTATTCCAAAAGTGACGAGGACTATACACTCTCTGACGAAAATACGGAGCTGATGGAACAGCTGGCCTTCAGCTATAATGTGGATGTATATATTTATAATTCAACCCAGGGAATGGTATATCCGGAGGCGGATAACATCGGTTTAAGGGAAAAAGCGAAGATGCAGGATACGGAAATGTTTATCTTTGGCTTTTCCAATGCTGCCTTTAGCCGAAGGAATATCTTAAAGCAGGCTAATAACTATATCATTTACAGTATCCATGATTATAGGACCGATGCCAGCTTTATCGATATGGTCGGCCGGATCATCGGGAATGGGAAGACGGATGGCGCCTCTCCATCCCCGCAGGATAATTCAATGCGAAATTATGGCGGGGAGGATGATAATATCGTATTGCTGCGTACGAACTTTGAGAGTATTGAGGAAAGCGTGGCGGTGGCTAACCGCTTTCTTGCCTATGTCGGAATTGTGGCCGTAATCCTTGGCTCCACTGCGATGTTCATCTTCAGTAAAAAGTTCACGAAGCCAATCCATGAACTGGCAGAAATAGCAAAAAGCATGACGGATCTGAATTTTGAAGTAAAATATAAGGTAGAATCCAAGGATGAAATCGGGGAATTGGGTAAGAGCATTAATACTTTGTCCGACAAGCTGGAATCAACCATCACGGAATTAAAGCAGGCCAATAACGAGCTGCTGACTGACATACAAAAGAAAACGGAGATAGATGAGATGCGGAAGGAATTCCTGTCGAATGTCTCCCATGAGCTAAAGACCCCGATCTCCCTGATACAGGGCTATGCGGAAGGACTGAAGGAAAACGTCAATGAGGATGAAGAAAGCCGTGATTTCTATTGTGAGGTAATCATAGATGAAGCGGGTAAAATGAACCAGATGGTGAAAAAGCTGTTAAGCTTGAATGAATTGGAGTTCGGAAGCGGGCAGGTCAACTTTGAACGGTTCGATATCGTAGCCATGATATGGACGGTGCTGAGCTCCTCGGAAATATTGTTCCGGCAAAAGGAGGTTACACTTCATTTTGGTCAGCAGGAGCCGGTCTATGTCTGGGCTGACGAATACCTGATTGAGCAGGTGGTAACCAATTACATCAGCAATGCCTTGAATCACGTAAGCGGCAACCGGATTATAGAAATAAAGCTGATTCCGCGTGAGGATACGGTGCGCATTGCGGTATTTAATACAGGAGAAAATATTCCTGAGGATGACCTGGATAAAATCTGGATTAAATTTTATAAGGTGGATAAGGCAAGAACAAGGGAATACGGTGGAAGCGGTATTGGGCTTTCCATTGTTAAAGCGATCATGAATTCGCATAACCGTGAATGCGGGGTGATTAACAGGCCGGTAGGAGTTGAATTTTGGTTTGAGCTTGACACGAAGTAGGGATGAAGCAGGGATAAGGAATAGTGGACCTATAACCATGGATAATGGGGAGGGTTCGCTTTTTTATTCTATGTATAAATGGGCGGGGCTAGGCTGTGAGGTGGATCCGGGGGTATCTATATCTACCTGGGCTTGCCTTTAACCTCCCATGCTTGCCAAGTGCAGGCAAGCATGGGAGGCC
>DUNO01000014.1 GCA_012839295.1 Clostridiales bacterium | reverse complement strand
TGGATACACCCATCCAGAACTTTTCTGCTCCGGTTTCCTCTTTTCCGTGGATGCGCATCGCTGTCATTCCAAAATGACCAGGTGCATTGTAAGCCTTCAATTCCTCTAATGTTCTTTTTACCATTGTGATACCCCTTCCTTATTCTGAATTTTTTTATGCTAATACCTTTTTTACCTTTATTCCCAGTATGTACTCGTCTACAGCGCTATTTTTCTATAGTCCTTGGGGGCATTTATAATCCGAATTCATCTATATTCTTCGAATTCACTTATAACCCTTCAAATTCACCCATAGCTCCAGAACTTATTTATAATCTTCAAAGCCATTCCAAATAGCCACTCCTGTATATACCTTCGGTGCCTCAACCTTGTCCAGGACACGGATTGCTCCGCTGGCCATTGCCTCCATCTCAAATTCACCCGGGTAAGCAGCTACCGGTGCAATATAGGAGCAGGCCTCTGTAATCTGGGCTACCAGATCCTTGTTGTATACCATGCCGCCGCCCAGCAAAATACCGTCAACCTTTCCATGAAGAACAGCTGCCATGGCACCGATGGATTTGATGATCTGATAGATCATGGCATCCCAGACTAATTTAGCATAACGGTCGCCCTGCGTGGCCCTGTTACTGATTTCAAGGGTATCGGCTGTTCCGGTCAGGTCTACCATACCGCCGTTTTTCGTACACTTAGCAAGCATTTCCTTCTCCGTATATTTCCCTGAGAAGCACAGGCGGATGAGGGGAGCCGCAGGAACTGCACCAGCTCTTGTGGGAGCCATCGGTCCTTCCCCCTCTACTATGTCTGTTCCGTCAACCATCTTCCCCTGCTTGTGGGCTGCTATGGAGATACCGCCTCCGATGTGGCAAACCACAAAATTACATTCCTCATATTTCTTACCGATGGACTGGGCATGCCTGATGGCTGTTTCCTTCTGGTTCAGGGAGTGGATATGGCTGGCCCGTGTGATTTCCTTAATACCGGTTACTCTTGCAAGATCCTGGTACTCGTCAACATCCGGAGGATTGACAACGAATTCCCTTCCGCCATATTCCTGGAAGAACTCATGGGCAAGCTGGCTTCCCAGCTGTGCCGGGTGTGTTACCCCGTTAGCACCGATCCTTGCATGCTCCAGCAGGATGTCATTGATTTCATAGGTGCCTCCCGGGAGCGCCAGCAGGCCGCCACCCCGTCCGACAAAGGCATCAACACCCTCCAGGGATACATTATTCTCCTTTAACAGGTTCAGTATGGTTTCTTTACGGTATGAACGCTGGTCTGATAACTCCTTAAACTGTGCCAGCTTTTCCGATTCATGGTTTACATTAGCAGAAAACAGAACCTTCTCCCCTTCAAAAAGAGCGATTTTCGTTGAGGTCGAACCGGGGTTTATCGCAAATATTTTATATGCACTCACAACTATTTACCTCCTTCGTTACAGTGTAGCGTTTGCACGTACTACAGAAATGGCTATATTTCCAACCAGCTCTGACAACGGAGCACTTCTGGAGCAGTCACAAACCACCTTCTTAAAGCCCTGCAGCACCGGGCCGTAAGCATCCGCATGGGCGAATTGCTGCAACAGCTTCACTCCAATATTACCAACATTTAAATCCGGCCAAATAATGATATTAGCCTTACCTGCAACCTCACTGGGACGGTTCACCTTCTTTGCCGCCACTGCAGGGGAAATAGCGGCATCCAGCTGGAACTCACCGTCAATTTTATAATCCGGCCTGATTTCATTTGCTATTTTCACCGCATTAACTACCTTATCAATTAATTCATGCTCCGCACTTCCAGTAGTTGAGAACGAGACTAAGGCACATCTTGGATCCCAGCCCAACAGACTCTTCGCCGTATCACATGCCGAAATAGCGATGCTTGCCAAATCCTCAGAAGAGGGATTAGCACATACCGCACTGTCACCAATTACAAGGAGCTCTCCCTCAGAACCGTTATATCCGGGAATATTGGCAATACCAACACTGGATACGGTAGTTACACCCTCCTGCAGACCAATCACCATCTGACCTGCCAAAATAACATCCCCAGTGGTATGGGACATTCCCGCAAAGGTTGCATCCACTTCACCAACCTCCTCCAGCATCAGTGCCACATACAAGGAATCCTTAGACTTCCTCTTCATCGTCTTAGCGCTGTTCATCGTATTCGCCGAAGTATACTTTTCAATCAACTTCTCTAACTGCTCTTCCTCCTCACAGTCAAAGATCTCCATCCCAAAGATATCCACCTTAGCCGCCTTGGCATAGCTCAATATCTCCGATTTCTTACCAACCAACACCGGCTTACAAATCCCCCGATCCAGGGACTCCTTCGCCGCCAACAATATCTTCTCTTCCTCCACCTCAGGGAATGCAACCTTCTTCGGGTTCGCAATCGCCTTCTGGAAAATACCATCCATTACACTCATCCTAATCTCATTCCTTTCTATCTACTCTTCTTCTATTCTTTCTCTATTCTTTCTCTATCCTTTTCTATCAGCTTCTCATACTTACCTTTAAAAGCCCAAGCCCCAACAACTCCACACATTCTACAGCAAAACTACTTCCCCATCCTAAAATCAACCTAATAAACATAAAACACTTCACCCAACAAAAGTTTCCCCCAAGAAACAGAAACTAACGCGGTGGTTGGAGTGTATTTATATCCGCATGGGCGCAGACCGGGCCTCCCGTGATTGCCTGCACCTGGCAATCATGGGATGTTAAAGGCAAGCCCAGGTGGATATAAATACACTCCAACCACCTCACAACCTACCCTTCACACCCCCCAACCATAGAAAAGGGCTGTTAAAAACAGCCCTTTTGTGTTTATCTGTAAATATAGTCTCCAGCCTGGTATTTCGGAGGGATCACAGGAATCTGAAGGAAGGAGTCATATTTCCCACCAGTGTGGATAATATGGTTGCCCTTGTTATCAGTCTCCCATGAGAGCGGCTCAAACCAGCCATCTCGAATATATCTTCCTGCAATCTGAATTCTAAGCTTCTGTCCCTTATGCCAGATCTTACTGGAGGGAACAATCGCAATATCAACAGGAACAATTTCGCCCGGGCTTAATTTTTCTTCTTTCAAATGTGACTGGACCGGCTCATAGTCCGTGGAAAGCTTCTCATCCAAAGCCCTGTGGGAAACTCTCATCTTCCCCCAGGTTCCCGGATGGGGCTCCCCTAAGATATAGGTCGGCAGCCAGTTTCCGTCTTCATCCGTCTTCTGGATATTGACAAACATATCCATCTCGTCGTGTCCATCAGCCTCCACCCAAAGACGAAGCTTCATGTATCCGGTAATCTCTGTCTGCTTATCAAACTGGAAGTCGAAGTTTACGACACCCTCATTTGCATCATAGCTTACCTTTGATTCCTCTGCGGCAGGCTCCGTGGAAAGTGATGTATTTCCAGCATCCAGGTATAGCTTCTGGTACTCGGTCCTTGCTAAGGGGAATTCTTTTTCCGGACGGTTTGTCTGGTAATCACAGTCAAATGCGTCCATCACCTCAATACGGTAACGCGGGGTCATTTCCCAGCCATTATTAATATTCCTCAAATAGCGGTCAAAGAAACGCTTCAAGTCTTCAATATTCTCCGGTGTATATAAATCCGGCCATTCCTGTTCCCTGTGTGCCCTTAACCATTTTCTCGTGGAACGGATCTTCCTAAATGCATTGAAGGATCCCCTTAAGTGAAAATGACTCCAGGAAGCACATGCATAGGTAGGGATTTTAATCTTCTTAAAGTCAGGAATCTTATCCTCCCAGTAAGCATTCATCAAAGGATATTGCCTTGCCATAGCTACCTGGTCATCAATTTTATTCGGCCCCGTTAAGGAAGCTACGATAAATTCATTAAAGCTTAAGGCAGGAACTCCTCCCTCATAGATGGATTCCCTGTAAATATCGGTGGTTGCTTCCCAGGGAGCAATACATACCAGGTGGGGCGGCTGTTGGGCTGCAACCCTGAACTGTGTCATAGCCACACAGGAATTTCCGCCCATACCAACCCGTCCATTACACCAATGCTGTCCTGCTACCCATTCAATGAAATCATAGCCGTCCCTCGCATCCTGTGTACCAAATAGGTTAATGTCCCCTTCGGAATGTCCTGTACCTCTGGGGTCAACGTTTGCAATGGCATAGCCATGACGGCACCAGAAGCCTGGGTCAGGTGATTCAAATTTGGACATGGTGGAGATTGTTCCCGGGGGAACTCCCATTACCTGCCATTCTGACATACCGTCTCCCGGTCTTTTACCATAGTAGCTCCATGAAACAATACATGGAATATTCGTCTCGCCTACGGGACGGTAAATATCTGTATAAATTGTGGTTCCGTCTCTTAGGATTACCGGAACGTCCTGTTCGCAAAGGATGCCATCCTCATTCACATAGGTTCTTTGGTTGAATTTTGCGCAAAAACCATGTGCTGTTGATGCAATGCCTTCCAGCTTGGACAGATCCAAGCCTTCCTCAGGATCCACCGGAACTCTTGCCTGACGGTACAAAGTCTCAACTTCCACGCCGTTAAAGACTTCTTTTTTTGGAAATAACTCTGGCTGTTCCATCTGTTTCCTCCTTGCCTTTTCTATATATGGTCTAAATCAAGTAACCTCCTGATACAACAAAACGAACCAGCTAACTAATCCGCCCGCCATGGATTAATCCTCTAAAAGCTGGACAACATAATCCGCCGCTGCCCCGATGGTCTGCTTTCTCCTAAAGTCCATATAAGGAACCTCCACATCAAAGGCATCCTCCAGGGTAGTTGTTAACTGGGAGTAATTCACTGACTTCATCCCGATGGACTCAAATTTTGTATCTTCGTTATATTCACCTTTTCCAAGGACCGCAGTTAATCTCTCGCTGATTTTTTCAATTACTTCATCTCTTAAACTCAATTTCTTCTCTCCTTTTCTAAACATTCCATTGCTTTATATACTATGAGTATATATAATAAAACTTAGATATTCTATGGGACTGGGCACAAACTTCCAGTTAATAGAACCCTACTATTTGTGTGAATGCACAAGTGTTTTGACCGATCAGGAGGAATGGCATGGAACTATATGCAATCAAAGAACATCTGCCGGATTATGATTTTCTTTGCTTTGGAAATACAGGCTTAGATAACGATATTAACCTTATAAAATTCTTTACAAAGGGCCAGGACAAATTCCTGAACCATATTATGTACATGGCTTCCACCCAGCTGCTGCCTGAGCCCGATACTCCCGGTGAGTTCACGCTCCTTTGCTATGGCGCTCCCCGTGACTGGTCCGCCTATGCAGGCTCCACCTTCCATATCCTCTATCTGACAGGTGATGTGGATCCCCTGGGGCTCTTTAATAAAATACAGGACCTCCTGCAGAACATACAGCAGATCAATGCAGGCTTACACATGTTAATCAACGCATTTTTTAAGGAGCAGGGGCTTCAATATCTGGCTGATGTTGCTTATCAGGTATTTGGAAATCCCCTGTTCATCATAGACAACAGCAACAAATATTTGGCCGTTTCCTCCGGTATTGTTTATGATAACCCCTTTTTTACCGAGGAGAATAAGGAAGGCTATATCAGCCAGCAGGGCTTGTCCTTTATCAAGCAGGCGAAAATTGATGAGAAAATCCGGGCGAAGAACTCCCCCATCTATGTCGACAACCCCCTCCATGGAATAGGCATGCTGGTGGATGCCATCACGATCAACAATATCGAGGTGGGGCATGTTATGCTCTGTGAAATCGACCAGCCCTTCCAGGAATTTGACTCCGTCATGCTCCATCGGACCAGCCGGATCATCTCCATGGAATTACAGAAGAACAGCTTTATCAACTCCAATAAAGGCTTTATGTATTCTTATTTTCTGGCGGATTTGCTGGACAACCCGGATATCAATTACTCCTCCGTAAAGGACCGCTTATCCGTGCTTGGTTATGATTTAAAGGAGGAACAGTATCTGCTGGTCATCCCTGCACGGAGCTACCGCAATACCAGCACCAAGCTTGACATTATCGTGGACCAGCTGCACCAGATTTTACCCAGCAGCATCTATGCGGTTTATGAAAATACCATCGTTATTTTAATCAGCCGCAGCCGGAAGGATGGTATCAAGGCACAGGAATACGGGCGGCTCATTTCCTTCCTGGAAACGAACCATCTTACCGCGGGGATCAGTAATTTCTTCTACGATCTGAAAAATTCCAAACGGTTCTACCAACAGGCTGTAAAGGCTGTGGAACTGGGGCAGAAGCTTGGCATTGAATTGCCGATCCATCACTACTCCGATTACTATCTGTACCATATTTTTGAAATGTGCGAAAGCCAGGAAAATATCCATTTTTTCATTCATCCAAGCATGCTCAAGCTCCTGGAATATGACCAGAACCACGGAACCGACTTTCTGCGCACCTTGCATGAATACCTGGAATCTCCCGGACAGCCGACCCAGGTCGCAAAAAGGCTCCACGTACACAAGAATACCCTGTTATACCGCATGGATAAGATAAGGGTGATCATGGATTGCAAAATCGAGGAAGGGGACGAGTACCTGGCCTTCGGATTATCCTATAAGATTATGAGGTATCTGAAAATGGTATAAAACCTATGGACAGCGATAGCACCGTGAAAGCAATTAAAAAACTGCTTCCACGGTGCTATCTTTTGGCACACTATTCAAAAAAATAAGGTATTAGCAATTTAATAGCCCTGAGCCTGCCAGACCCTTGCCAGGCAATGCCTGGCTCCTATCTGCAAGGTTGCATCAGCCGCAGGGAACCGGTTTTTTCGGAGTTTTCGGTTTCACCGCCCCGGCCTTAACGATTGCCCCTTCCTCGCAGGCCTCCATACAGGCACCGCACTGGACACATTCGTCCTGGTCAATGACATGGACAAATTTCTTCTTGCCAAGGATTGCATCATCCTCACAGGCGTCCACACAATCAGTACATCCGGTACATAGGTCCGCAAGAATATGATAGGTTACATATCTTGCACATACGGCTGCCCTGCAATTCTTTTTCGCAACATGCTCCTCAATTTCTTCCCTGAAATTCTGCAGTGCTGTAAGAACCGTCCTTGCCGCACTGGCTCCGATATCACAGAGCGCCTGTGTCTCCATCACAATGCACAGGTCGAGCAGCAGCTCTATGTCTTCCGTCTTTCCTTTTTTCTGAACCAGGTCAGACAGTATCATGTTGATTTGAGTCACTCCCTCAAAGCCATAGACACATCTTCCACAGGATTCTTTACTATAACGGTTTGCTATTTTAAATAATTGGTCTAAGACACAATCTGTTTCATCAAAAATATGGATATAATCCGTTGTTAATTCCAGCTCCTCATCTAACTGGCCGGCACCAACCATCCTGCCCATGGGATAACCGAAATACATTCCCTTCCATTCCTTAACAGAGGAGCATTGCTCCAGGATAGCCCTTGGGGTAGTTGTTTTCGCAAATGTAAAGGTTCCTTTCTTTTTCGCGTTCCCGCCAATCACCACGGTCTTCGTATCTGCAGCGGCAAATTCCTCCGCGGAAAATACGGGAAGCCCATGGTCCACTCCCGTTGGAAGGGGCTTTTCTCCCTGGATCACCCTTACTACTGCTGTTTTGTTTCCGAACACAAAGGCTCCGCCAGTTTCTACCGGCAGGTATACAATATCCTCATTCTCCCCTGCCTGCTGGAGATATTGGGTCATCTCCTTATGCTGCTTCGGGTAAACAATATATTTTTTATCCGCTTTACTGGATTTTAGGGCATCAATTACCTGGGAGGCTTCCTTTAGGAACAGGTCAAGGGAAACAGGGGCTTCGCTAAAGGTTGGTACTAAATTATATATCATATACTCACTCATCATTTTCCCTCCCCTTCATATTCATTCCAAAGCTTCGGTCTGGTGAGCCTGAGTCTCTGGTCGCATTGCAGGCACCTGCCGGCTTCACACATGGCCAGTTCCTCCGTAAAGGGCTGCTCCACCATGGCAAAGCTCTGCTTTCTGATGTCAGCCTCTAATAACTCCGGCTTCTTCCGTTCCAGATCAGCAAAACCGATGCATTGTCCGAAATACGGGCTGGGGGTCTCTTCCTCCAGCAGCTGCTCCGAGATATCTCCATCTCCGCCCAGATAGCGGTCTATTGCCTCTGCTGAACGTCTCGCCTCAGAGATTGCTGCAATCACTGACTTTGTACCCGTTACAACATCACCGGCGGCAAAGATACCTTCAGCGCTTGTCTGGGTCGTCTTCCCATCAACCCGGATATAAGCACTATTAATTAACTCCAGTCCCATGTCCTGCGTACCGGCAGGCTTTTGCCCAACGGCAAAGATTACCGTATCCACCGGAATGATTTCCTTCGTTCCTTCCACCAATTCAATAACTGCTTTACGGTTTTCATCAAAATAGAATTTATCCACCTTCTGCAGCTCTACCCCTTCTACCTTTGTTTCACCGGTAATGCGAAGGAAGGAATGTGCTGCATGAAGAAGAATTCCTTCTTCCTGCCCCTCATGGATTTCGTCCTCGGAGGCTGTCATCTGCTGTGTATTTTCAAGGCAGGCAATATGCACTTCTTTTGCTCCAAGACGGACTGCGGTCCTGGCACAGTCATAAGCTACATTTCCGCCGCCAAGCACCATGACACGCTCACCCAGGTTTTTGACCGTGCCAAGTCTTGCCATTTTTAAGAAATCGGCATTTACCAATACTCCCGGCAGCTGATTTCCTTCTAAGGGCAGAATGGTTCCTTTATGGGTACCGATGGATACTAAAACAGCATCATATCCCTGCTCCAGCAGTTCCTTCGGTTCTTTAATTTTCCTTCCGGTCTGCAGCCTGACACCCATTTCAAGGATATCTGCAATCTCCTTATCAAGAACTTCCTCCGGCAACCTGTATGCGGGGATTCCATAACGGCACTGTCCCCCTGCTTTTTCATTCTCTTCAAAGATGGTAACCTCATGCCCCTTCTTTGCCAGATAATATGCAGCCGAAAGTCCTGCGGGTCCTCCACCTACTACTGCTGCCTTTTTACCCGTGGGCCCTGATTTTTTCACCTTGCTCTTCCAGGCTCCGTCATCCCTCACTGCCGCTGCACGCTTTAGCTTACAGACAGAGATCGGCTTGCCTAACTCATTCCTTTTACAGTTATCCTCACATACATAGTTACAGATGCAGCCCAGGGTATCCGGGAATGGTACTCTCTCACGGATTACTGCAGTAGCCTTTGCAAAATCGCCCTCCTTGATATAACGGACATATCTCGGAATATCTGTATGGGCCGGACAGGCTGCTTTACAAGGCACCATGTTATCAATATAGGATCTATCCTCTTTTATCATGCCAAAAGCATCCATGATGGAACCCGTCGGACATACCTCGATGCAGGCTCCGCAGAATTTACAGCCCGCTTCCCTTAAGGACACGCCTCCGTCAATACCGACACGTACTCCCTCACTGGTCTTCTGATAATCCAGCACCTTGATCCCCCTGAGCTCCCTGCAGGCCCTGATACAGCGCCCACAGCGGATACATCTGGTAAATAAATGCTGGATCAGCGGATTGCTGTCATCCGTCTTTACGGTCCTGGATTTCTTTCTCCAGCGCTCCGGTCCCACACCCATGTACTGGTACAGGGACTGTAATTCACATTTTCCATACTTCGGACATCCGGTACAGTCCGCCGGATGGGTGGCCAGGATCAATTCCATTGCCATCTTTCTCACCTTATCCGCCTTCGGTGCATGGATATGAACCACCATACCGTCCTCTACCTTTGTTTTACATGCCGGAACCGGATCCCCGATACCGTCAATTTCTACGGTACACAGGCGGCACCCTCCGATCGCTTCCAGATCCGGGTGCTTGCATATATGGGGGATATATACCCCTTCCTTTAATGCCGTATCTAAAACCGATGCACCTTCCTGTGCCTCGATTACTTTTCCTTCTATCGTTATCTTCATACCAAACCTCCAAGGTTATCCTTGTGACTATTGCTGCTGCAACCAGCTTATGCACACATTAGGAAAGAAGGAGTATGATCCCCAGAATGCACTGTCTAAAACATCCATGAAATGTTCTTAGGCCCGTGTGTGGGGGAACTCATGCTCCCTCTGTCCGTCTTTATAGAAATAATCCAAAAACCACTTTAAACATTACATCTCTTCCACGAAAACAGCCGCATTTTCTCCTGCGATTCGTCCGCTATTTAAACAGAAGCCCATTGTATTACCGGACAGGATGAAGGGATAGCTGTCACCAAAGATATTGCAGGCATCCGTTCCTACGCAATATAAACCGGGTATTACCTTTGCGTCCTTATCCATAACCTCTGTTTTATGGTTGATCAGAACTCCGCCCAGGGAACCATATGCCCCAACATGCTGTCTGCAGCAATAGAAAGGTCCTTTTTCAATTGGCTGCATATAATTTCTATCCTTTTCAAAAAGCTCATCATAACCATTTTCACACATTTCATTATACTCTTCTACCTGCTGAACCAAGCCCTTTACATCAATGCCGGCTTTTTTGGCAAGCTCTTCGATGGTATCTGCTTGTGTAATGCATTCATAACCGTCAGCCAGATCCTTCTCCCACTGCTCATCAAAATGATCGAATAAATCATGGGGATGTACATGGGATATAATGTCAGGCCCTTTTTTCTTGTACTTCTTTAACAGCTTGCTGTCAAAGATGGAATATGCCACCCTGCCTGGCTGAACCGTAATTGCATTTCCCGTAAAGGTTGTGTTTGCAATCTGATCCTCCGGCATAAAGCGCTGTCCGTTGCGGTTTACCCATAAGCAAGGCTGGCGGAAAGCCCCATCCAGAATGAAATGGTTCATGTTATCCGGCAATTGGTACATCAGCTCCATGGTACACTCAGTATGTCCGGCACCTGCTTCCCATGCCATTTTGATTCCTTCCCCCTTCATACCGGGGATTGCAAAGTTGAAGATTGTTTTACCGAATTCATAGCCGGTCTCTTCTTTAATCATGTGAGGATTGTCGCCGAAGCCTCCGGTTGCAATGATAACCGCTTTTGCCCTTGCCTCGATTTCCTCGCCGTTCTTATCCTTCGCAAGGACACCGACAGCTTTTCCGTCTTCCATGATGATCTTTGTGACCGGTGTCTCTAATAATAATTTAACGCCTAATTCCAGCGCCTTCTCCGTCATCTTCTTCGTCATGGTGGTAGCACAACGGGGTCCCGGCATACCGCCGCCTTCCGGTTTTACCACATGCCAGGTGAATTCACCGTCAGAATACGCCCTGGTTACCTCCGGGGCACTGAAGGCCCTTTGGACACCAACGAATTCAACTCCCATATCCATGAGCCATTCAATGGTATCACCTGATTTATAATAGTAATCACGTACCATGCGGGCATCCACACGGTAGTGTGTAAAATACATATGCTTTCTGAAAGCTTCTCCAGGTGTTAAGGATACCATTTGATTTTTTTGGACCGGAGAACCGACACCTAAAGGTCCCATACCCATATTGGCAGCCCCGCCTGTCGTATTTGATTTTTCAAATGCAATTACTTTAGCCCCGTTTTCAGCTGCTGCTATGCTGGCTGCAAGTCCGGAAAGACCTGCTGCAACTACAATTACATCCGTCTCTAATGTTTTCATCTTAACCTCCATCCGCCGCTTCCGGCTATCTACAGACCACAGCGAAAAAAGCATAGACTTTTCGCTTAACTTTCTGATAATATTTTAACAACTCTTATCCATTTCGTCCAATAGCATATCGTTCTTTCAGTAATAACCAAAAGTTATAAGTCCTCAATTACTCCAGGCCCTCAAACTTCAGGTTCTTATATTTTCCGATCTTTGCGCCCACAATCTCCCTGTTCTTGGGGTTCGTGAAGAATCCGCCCTGGGTATGCGCGATTTCAATCAAATGCTGCTCCCGTCCTTCCACCGTTGTCCGGTCACGAAGCAAGCCATCCTCCTGGATCACAAACTTCCACTTATTATCCTCTGTCTTCTCCAGCGTACCGCCTGCCCCGCATACCTGGCATTCAATAGGGTAATGTAAGCCGTCCCACTGGACCTCACCAAGGATCAATGCATTGGAATGGCAGTTCGGACACCAGCCCATGTCCTCATCACCCAGCCATTTACGCTCTGCTACCGGGGTGTTGATGGAGGTCATGATATTCTCACCGATTTTTCTGGCGCGCTCTAACATTCCATCATCCAGCAGGCACTGTGCCGGTGCAGGCACCCTTGTTGCCAGATACATATCAATCACCTTGAAGTCCGTGGTGAACATTGCTGCCTGCATGCTCTCCAAAGCCATGGACTGCCATGAGCGTGTGGAGCCTCCCACAGCGATTAATGCGCTAACCCTGTCCCTATGCTCAATTGCATGGATATGCTCTAAGAAAGAGGTCTCATAGCTGAGGCTTCTCTGAGCGAATTTAGCAAACATGGCGCAGGCCATCAGGTCGTATGTAGGGGTGGAAAAAATAACTCCGTCCTGCTCCAGCAGCACCTCCATAATTTTCTTCTTATCATCCTTATCATCCAGGACGCAGCCCACATTCTTTCCCTGGGACATCCCAATGGTACAGGAGGTACATCCGGTACAATCCAAAATATTGTAGTCCCTCAGGTTAATCATCCGAACCTCTGCTCCCGCCTCCTGACAGGCCAAAAGAGCCTCCTTTAATAATATCTCACTGTTACTGTCCTTTCTGCCTGCCGTAACTCCCATTACTTTTGCTTTCATTTTTTACACCCTTGCCTTTCTTTATTTTTACATTTAGTATATTTGTCTAAATCAGCAAAAGCCGATTTAGTCATTTTTTTATTGCATATTTTACAATAATGTTATACCATTGTTAAAATAATATCATTTTTATGCTATTTTTTCATCCACCATCTGTAGAAGAAACCGGGTTATAATTTTAAGATTTTCCTACAAATGTCTGATTGCGAAAAAGGAGTTACCATGGCTTATCTAAAGAAAATCATCGAGCAGATAGAAAAGGATTTTAAAATACATGTCCACGGCTTTGTAAAGCCGGAGCTACAAATAGAAAGTGTCCAGTTCCTGCTCCTGGGAAACGACGATAATTACGAGCTTTCCCCCTCCGTCCTTTATATTGCCTCCTACCAGGACTTTTGCCACCATACCTTGGATGGGTACGTTCTATATTTGGGCTGCCGCAATGCCCATTTTAGTGAAACGGGCCTGTATATCTATCAGCAGCTAAACCCAATGGAGGTAAGCAATTGTATCCAGAAGGAGCTTCTAAGGTTCCATCAGGCTAAGCTGAAAAGGGAGGAAATGTTCCATATCCTCCATGCCGGCTATGGTATCCAATCCATTATCGATACTGCCAGGACCTATTTAAACAATCCCATTACCGTCTGCAACACCAGCTTTTCCGTTATTGCCTGCAGCCCGGAGGATGATTATAACAGCAACTTTGAAGTCCATAATAATAAGAGGTACCTGAAAAAAAGCTCCATAGAAAACATGAACAGAAAGCTGGTCATGGACCACCTGTTTAAAAAGCACACTCCCTTGGTCACCCGCTTTGAGGATGATCCGGGAACAGAATACCTGTTTTGCAGTATCCATATCCGACGTTCTGTGGTAGGATATATCTGTATCCGCGGCGACGCCCGCCCCTTTACGGAGGAGGATCCGGATTTTGTCATGGACACCGCCTATATGCTTTCTATAGAAATGCAGAAGGATGAGTTCTTTACCTTAAAATCCGGGCTGAAATATGAATATTTTTTAACGGATCTGCTGGAGCGGAACCTGGATAATATTGAGTTCACGCTGCAGCGCCTGGCCCAGCTGGGACAGGAGTTTTATAAATACTTCTGGATACTCACCTTCTCCTTCAGCGAAGGAGCGGTATGCCATATAAAGCCCAATTATTATATTGACCAGCTGCTGAATATCTTCCATGGCAGCATGGCCTTTTTCTATAAGGGAACCCTGGTACTGCTTTTGACCAGCAAAAACATGGAAGCCTTCGCCAATATTGATACCCAGAAATTCTCCAACTTTTTGCAGCTGAACCAAATGTATACCGCCGTCAGCTTCCGTTATGAGAATATTTTGGATACTTATATTTATTATGAGCAGGCAATGTTTTTGCTGAATGAAAAAAAGGTGTCGCCCCAGGACCGCATTTGTTTTTACTCGGAGCATTATTTATACCATTTATTCGGACAAAGCCGGTTACCGGTCAAGTCCTTTATCCACCCGGATATTAATTACTTAATTCAGTATGATGCCAGGAACCATACAGATTATCTCAATACTCTGAGATCTTACCTGGAGCATAACCGGAATGCCCTGTCTGCTGCTAAACATCTGCATATTCATAAGAGTACCTTCTTTTACCGGGTTGGAAAGATTTCCGAGCTGGTGGGCATGAAGATCGAGGATTGCGGGCTTTTAGCTGCGTATGAGCTTTCTTTTGCAATTATTGATTATGTGAAGGAGCATGCTTAGGATTTTATGGTCGGAGGGGTAGGCTGTGAAGGGTAGGCTGTGAAGGGTAGGCTGTGAGGTGAATCTGAGGGTAGCTATGTCCACCTGGGCTTGCCTTTAACATCCCATAATTGCCAAGTGCAGGCAATCATGGGATGCCC
>DUNO01000013.1 GCA_012839295.1 Clostridiales bacterium | reverse complement strand
GGGCTTGCCTTTAACATCCCATAATTGCCAAGTGCAGGCAATCATGGGATGCCCGGTCTGCGCCCAGATGGATATAGCTACCCTCAGATTCACCGTGTTAGTTGGTGTAAAGAAGCTTTTTGGCGGGAGGATTTTTATACTTATGCATGCTTTTGTTGCAACAGATTCTTTCCCTATATTTCCATATAGTATTCCCATATAGAGAAAAGCCCTGGAAACCTTACTCCACACTCTTCAAGGCTTCTACCATGTTGATCCTTCGCAGGGCTTTATCCGTGATCCGGTTTACCAGCAAGGTAAATACCATGGTAAGTACTGCCGCCGCCAGATAGGCGAAAAAGGAGACACGGACATTAAAGGCTGTATCTGCGATGCTGACATTTGCCAAAATGCCATAGGTGACCCCATAACCGGCGGGCATGCCCAGAAGAATGCCTATCAGGGTGAGGATAATCGTCTCTTTATTGATGTAGGACGCTACTTCATTGGGCTGGAAGCCAAGCACCTTCATGGTGGCCAGCTCCCGCTCCCGTTCGCTCACATTGATATTGGAGAGTGTAAACAGCACCGTAAATGCCAATACCGCTGACATGCCGATTAAGACGTAGACAACCATATTGACGATTTTTTTCATATCTCCGAAGGCATCCCTTAGATGCTGGCTGCTGCTTACGGTGAGGATCCTCTCATCCTCTGACAGCTTGCCCAGCCAGCTTTCACGGTCATCCCTTTCCTCCAGGTTAAGCAGGTAGGCAGATCCGTCATAATCCCCGAAGGCCGCCTGGTAACGGCTCTCACTGATATAGATATAATTGCCTGCATTGTTGACCGTCACAAAATCTACGGGGAAATCATACTCTACATTATCCTCGTTCTGTAAGGAAACCCTATCCCCGTCCTCTATTTTCAGCTGCTTTGCAGCATTTTGCGTAACCACAAGCCCCTCCGGTGGAAGGCCCCTGCTCTTTCCTGTGGACAGCTGTCTAAGATGGACATAAGGGCTTAAGTCCGTACCATCAGGGATTACCATTACAGCTATCTCTACGCTGCGGCTGCCCTTCCAAAGTGTCAGGGTGCTGATCTGCAGCTGCAGACCATCCTTAACCATGCCGGAGGCCTTCCATTCCTCCTGCAGCTGGTCTCTTTCTTCTGTTGTAAGATCGTCCGTCACTACGACTGCATCATATACCGTCACCTTGTCGAACTGGTCCGACATCAGCCCGCCTACTGTATCCCGTACGCCAAAGCCGAGCACAATCAGCATCATGCAGCCGAGGATGCCTATGATCGTCATAAGCGCCCGCTTTTTATAGCGGAACAGGTTCCTGCAGGTTACTTTGTTCAAGAATTTAAGGCGCTTCCAGATAAATGGGATCCGTTCCAGCAAAATACGGCTTCCCTCCTTCGGAGGCTTCGGCCGCATCAATTCTGCCGGGCGCTTGTGCAGCATCTCGGCACAGGAGAACACGGTTGCTCCCACAATCCCAAACAGGAACAGACCAAAGCTTCCCAAGCCGTAGACCGGATAGAAGGACAGCTTATAGTCAGGTATCACATAAAGGCGGTGTGCAATAATTCGGATTACCTCCGGAAGTCCCCAAAAGCCAAGTACAGTCCCCAGGATCCCGCCAACACAGCAGGCCAGGGTGGCATAAATGAGATATTTCATACTAATCTGGTGTTTGGCATAGCCAAGGGATTTATAAGTACCGATCAGCGAACGGTCCTCTTCCACCATCCTGGTCATGGTTGTCAGGCATACCAGGATTGCCACCAGGAAGAAGATAAAGGGAAATGCTTTGGTAACAGCCTCAATAAAGCTGATATCATTATCCAGTCCGGAAAAGCTGTCATTATCGTACCTGTCCCACACATACCACTTTGCCTCTCCGATGTCGGCAACCTCCGCCTTCCCATCTGCAATTTTCTGCTTCGCCTCTGCTATGGACTTCTGGTATTCTGCTATATTATCGTCCAGCTCCTTCTGGCCATCGATCAGCTCTGCCTCCGCCTCTTTTAACTCCTTCCTGGCATCCTCAAGCTTCTTTCGGCCATCCTCAAGCTCTGCCTGCTTTTCGTCAAGCTGCTGCCTTGCTTCCGCTTTCTTTGTGTCCAGCTCCTCCTGTCCCTGGGCCAGCTTTGCTTTTCCTTCTTCAATTTCCTTCCGGGCAGCTGATATCTGCTTTAGGGCACCTTCTTTTTTTGCCGCCAGGGTGGAGGAGTTTTCATCCAAAAGCCCCTGGCTATAATCCAAGGTACCCTGCTGGACTGCCAGGGCAGGGAAGGCTTTAACCTGCTCTTCCGTCAGGGGTGACCCACCCATGACAAAATAGCCGGCCAGCTTCTGTGTAGCTTCCTGCAGCTTCGCCATCGCTTGATTATATGCCTCCGTCTGGCCGCTGGTAGGGGTTCCTCCCTGCTCAGCCGCCAGTAAATATGGAGCTGCCGCTTTCCCCTTTGCTACCATATCCGCCCATACTGACTGGGTCTCACCGCTGTTCCAAATCGCCCGTGCTTCCTTTGGTAAGGCTGCCACCGTGCCGGATAAGCCGGCCTTGGCTTCCGCCTTTTTCTGGTCCAGCTCTTTCCGGCTCTCTGCTATTTGCTGCTCGTAAGCTGCAAATTCCTTAAAGGCGGAGGCTTCCTCCCTGTTAAGCCCAGCCTCCCCTTCCTCCAGCTTGGCTCTGTTTGTATCCAGCTCCTTCTGGGCGGAAAGGAATTTTTCATCGGCGGATTTCCGCGCCTTTGTCAAAGCCTCCTGCCCATCGGCAAGCTTCGCCTCATTTTCCTCCACCTCGGCCAGGCCTTCCTGATAGCTGTCCCAGCCGTCATTGATTTCTATCTGGGCATCCGCTAATTTCCGGTCTGCTTCCGCCATTTTGTCTGCCAGCTTTTTTTCTGCATCCGCAAGCCTTTGGTTGGCTTCACCCACCACCTGGTCATACCTGGCCTGCTGCCTTTCCTCTACCAAGGTGCCCTTTATATTTGAAGCAACACCCTCTACCAGCGCCCTGTATTTCTCCGAGTAGGTATCCTGTTCCTTTGCGTCGTCAACAGTCAGGTAGATTGTGGTAATGATGTCACTGTCAATGCACCCCTTTACGGCGAACATCATATAGTCACTGCTGCTGGAGGAGAAGGAGGAATTTGCAAGTCCCTCCTCCGGACTGGAGATATCAAGGGGGCTGAGCACCAGGGCAGTGATCTCATATTCTGATACCGCCAGCTTAGGTTCCTGGGTGTCATCCTCAACCGACACCTCCAAATCCCCTGTCTCCAGACTGTCTTCTTCTATGGAAGAATCCGTTATCGCTGTCGTTTCCTCAGCTGTTTCATCCTTCTCTGCGTTCTCCACTGCCTCCAGTGTAATATTATCCCCCAGCTTCAGGCCTGTATCATGAAGGAACCTTTCCGTCACCGCAATTTGTCCGGCCTTCTCGGGCAGCCTGCCCTCCAGCACGTAGGGTTCATTCATCCCCTCCGGATCCAGGGTGGATAAATTCGCTACCAGCAGGCTCTCACCGTTTTGTTTCAGCTTCACGTCCATGCTGTAATCCGCATATGCTTTGTTGACGCCCGCCACCTGGGACAGGGCTTCAAGATCCTTCTGTGTCAACCCCAGGGTGGACGCAATTTTGATATCATAGGTACTCTGCCGGTCGTAGAACCGGTCAGCAGAATCAAATACATCCATACATCCTGCCGTGAAGCCGGTGAATACACCGGTTCCCAGTGCTGCCATTGCCACAATGGCAATAAATCTGGAAAAATTCTTTTTGACGGTACATGTAATATCCTTAATATAAGCACTCTTTTTCATCAATACCCTTGTCTGCCTCCTTATCCTCCTATCAAATGGCATATCCTACCACTCAATTTCCGAGATATTCACCGGTTCCGGATTAAGGGCCACATCAATCACCTTGCCGCTCTTAAAGCGCAGCACCCGATCTGCCATGGGTGCTATGGCGCTGTTATGGGTAATAATGATTACCGTAATGCCATGGAGCCTACAGGTATCCTGGAGTATCTGCAATACCTGCTTGCCGGTTACATAATCCAGGGCTCCCGTCGGTTCATCACATAATAAAAGCTTTGGGTTCTTTGCCAATGCCCGTGCAATGGCAACCCTCTGCTGTTCCCCGCCGGAAAGCTGGGCAGGAAAATTATTGATACGTTCACCAAGTCCCACATCCTGCAGCGTCTTAACCGCATCCAGGCTGTCCGGGCAGATCTGGGCCGCCAGCTCCACATTCTCCAGCGCAGTCAGGTTGGGCACCAGATTATAGAACTGAAATACAAAGCCCACATCATTACGCCGGTATTTGCATAGCTGTGTTTCCGTCCAATGGGTGATATCCGTTCCGTCAAAGAGCACCGTTCCCCTCGTTGCCGTATCCATACCGCCAAGAATATTCAGCGCCGTGGTTTTTCCTGCCCCCGAAGAGCCCAGGATTACCGCCAGCTCCCCCTTTTCCACTGAAAAGGTGGCCGAATTTAGCGCATGTACCGTATTGTCACCCGTACCGTATTCTTTATATACATTTTCAAATGTGATGAACGCCATTTTGTTTCCTCCAAATTTCTCTTAACTCTATATGATATTGTGTCTCTTTCTTCCAATCATATCCTTTTAAGTAATACTAATCTGTATTATAGCTATATTCAGGGAAGGTATCAATTAACTTTGGCTTCATCTTTATTAAATAAATATAAATTTAAAGAAAATAAATATAAACTCGGAAAATTGCAGGGGAATTTAAATTTATATTAATTTCCCAGTACACTTCATACTCTTTTTCATTGATTACAATCTTCTGTATAAATTCATTTCTCAAAGTAATCCATCCCTTTAGCATATGATATTTAAGCAACAAAAGCTCATTTCTTTCCACCAAAATTTTAGGACAATTTTAAAGTTATTTCTATTGCTATCTCCATTTTACTCCATAAAATCTTTATTCAAAATTTCATTAGAAAACAAAAGCCCTGAAATGCTACTTTCAAGGCTTCTTTCTTACTTATACATATCAATATCCACTTTTATTTCAGCATTATAGCCCGCCGTATTTTTTTGAGTTAATAAGCGCATGTCCCAACATCAGATGCGTTTGTCATCCCATCGTCATATCCATAAGCCGGAGATGGCTCTTTCTTCATCGTATTATTTTTTAACCTTATTAGAAATAAGTTTTTCTAATGCAACAGATGCAATAATTAATGATCCCATTACGATTTTCTGCCAGAATGCAGATACATTCATAATGTTTAAACCATTATTAATTGTACCAATTGTAATACCACCTAGTACAACACCCCAAATACGTCCTTTTCCACCGAATAAGGAAGCTCCACCAATAATACAAGCAGCAATAGCATAGGTTTCATAACCATCACCGGCTGTTGGTTCTGCCGCACCTACACGGGCCAGCATTACTATACCACCAATACCGGCAAAAAGACCAGATAAAATGTGTGCCAAGACAGTATATTTTTTTATATTAATACCAGAGTACCAGGCGGACTGCTTATTTCCACCAAGTGCATACAAGTTTCTTCCTGCTACAGTTTTTGTCGTGAAAGCTACTAATATAACACCTATTACTGCTGCATAAATTACTGGTTTAGGAATTCCCACTATATATGTAGATAATCCTTTAACCCATTTTGGCAAATTAAATAAAGGATTTCCTCCCGTCATTACAAGACAAATTCCTCTGAAAATTGTATTTGTACCCAGTGTTACAACAAAGGGGTGTAAATCCAATGCATTGATCAACACTCCGTTTATAAAACCAAACAGTACAGCTCCCAGCAAACCAATAATCAAACAGATAAAAGGTGGTACACCCTGTAAAGATAGGTCTGCAACAATAATTCCTGAAAAACATGCAACGGCTCCAACCGATAAATCAATTCCACCAAGTAAAATTGCAAAAAATTCACCAAATGCCAACAAAATATAAACAGTCGACTGTAACAGACATTGAATCAGGTTCGCCGGTTGTGGAAAAAATTTTGGTGATCCGATAGAAAAAGCTATAAACAGAACAATTAAGATACATAATGTACCAAATTTATTCCAAAAGCTTTGAAACTTTTCTTTTGTCATGATTTTTACTACCTCCATTAATTAAGATGAACTGCCGCTAACATGATTTTTTCTTCCGTAGCTTCATCGCTATTAAGTATTCCGGATATTTCTCCATCACGAAAGACAATAATCCTATCACATGTAGACAACAATTCAGGCATCTCTGAAGAAACCATAATAATTGTTTTTCCTTCCTCTGCCATGCTTCTCATAATTGCATAAATTTCACTTTTTGCACCAACATCAATTCCCTTGGTTGGTTCATCGAAAATGAATATATTTGAATTTACAGCCAGCCATTTGCTAATAATTACCTTCTGTTGGTTACCACCTGAAAGGTTATATGTCATCTGATTAATCCCTGTACATTTGGTGTTCAATTTTTTCGTGAACTTTTCAGCAATATTTTTTTCACTCTTTGTTTGTACCATCCCAGTAAATCCACCTAAGGTGGATTTTTTCAAGCTGGTAGATACTGCTATCTCTTTCCAGATCGGGAAATTAGGGAAAAATCCTGTTTCTCTTCGATTTTCTGTAACCATAGCAATTCCCTGCTTCATTGCGTCATAGGGATTATGAATTTCAAGTTTTTTACCATTGTAATATACTTCCCCGGAAGAAATTGTCTTTGCACCAAAGATTCCCTCCATACATTCCGATCTTCCTGCTCCTATCAAGCCTGCAAAGCCTAGAATTTCCCCCTTGTACACTTCAAAATTAATATTCTTACATGTTCCATCTTTTCTAGTTAAATTTTTTACTACAAAAGTCGGTTGTTCATCTGGAACGATTTCTCTTTTTGTTCCTACAAACTTATCTTTTATTTCACGCCCAATCATTAAAGGCACTAAATCTTTAACTTCTAAATCGGATATGTTTAATGTTTTTACATATTTTCCATCTTTTAATATCGTTACCCTGTCACCAATTTCTTTAATTTCCGGAAGCTTATGTGAAATATAGATTATACCTATATTATTCTTTTTCAAATGTCCGATAATCTTAAACAAATTCTTTGTTTCATCAATAGATAATGAAGATGTAGGTTCATCCATTATAATAACCTTTGCATTGGAACATAAAGCTTTCGCAATTTCGACCTGTTGCTTTTCAGAAATTGAAATATCCTGTACCAAAGTAGACGGATTTTTCTTTAATCCTATTTCCTTTAAGTATTTCTCTGATTCAGCATACATAAATTCTCTATCAACAACAGTAATTCCCATTTTCTTTTTTGTAGGCAACTTTCCCAAAAACATATTTTCAGCAATACTCAGATTATCTACAACTGATAATTCCTGATAAATAATTGCAATTTTATTATCTGCAGACTCCTTTGGGGTCAAATTTGATACTGCCTTTCCGTTTATTGTAATTTCCCCGCTAGTGGGTGTATTAATTCCACTCAATATCTTCACTAAAGTAGATTTACCGGCTCCGTTCTCTCCCAGAAGAACATGTACTTCACCCAATTTCAAATCAAAAGAAACATTATCCAAGGCAACAACTCCAGGAAATTTCATTGTAATATTGTTCATTTTCAAATATTCCATACGTGCTCCTCTTTCTATAAAATAATGGGGAAAGTTTTATCGCCATCCTTCTTTCCCCATTATTTACTCTTAACTCATACTATAAGCTTTTTATACCTTATTGGTAGTTTGCTACGTTATCGCTATCTACTAAAAAGGAGTCAACATATGTAATCGCTGGATAACTCTCGTCTCCAATGTGATCAGCTGGGACAAAACCTGCTTTTACAGCTTCAATTGCTGATTTTACACTTTCAATACCAATACCTGTGTTATCCTGTCCAACGGATGCTGTTTCTTCTCCTTTTGCAATAGAGTTTTTACCATCTGCTGTAGCATCTGTACCAACTACTAAGATTTTTCCAAGTTTGTTTGCATTGATAACTGCTTCTGTAACACCGAGTGCTTCTACGTCATTACAGCAGTAGATAGCCTTTAAATCTGGGTTTGCAGTAATCATGGCACTTGCAACGTCCATGGATGTCATTCTATCCCAATCACCTGGCTGAGAAGCAACTAGCTCAATACCATCCATTTCGGCCCATGTATCTGTTGCTCCACTCGTTCTCTGCTGGGAAGTTGTATTTCCAGCTGCGCCTTCAACAATTGCAACTTTTCCTTCTCCACCAAGTTTTTCAGCAATATATTTTGCAGCTTTCTGTCCTACAATATAGTTATCTGTTACAAAGTTAGAATAAACTACACCATCAGCTTCCCTACATGCTGTGAAATCCATAGATTCATCAATGTTTACACATACAATACCAGCTTTTGTTGCTTTTGCTACGCCTTCAACCAGATTTACAGAAGTAAGTGGTGCAAAGCATATTGCATCATATCCTTTTGTAATAAGGTTTTCCATCTGTTCCAATTGTCCTGCAATGTTTTCCTCTGATTCTGCATAATACATATCTACTGTTGCACCATTTTCATCAGCCCATGCAAGGATTGCTGCACCCATATCGGACCAGTATACATTTGACTCTGTTTTTACAAGACATGCAACTTTTACATCTGCATAATCTCCGCCCTCAGCTGCTGCCCCTTCAGCTTTTGTAGCTTTGGTTGGTGTAGCGTCAGTTGCTGTTGATTCTGCTGCATGAGTACCACATCCAGCAAGCATGCTCATTGTTACTACTGTTGTTACCAGAAGACTCAAAACTTTCTTTTTCATTTTTTCCCTCCAATTCATTATAAACACTGTTTTAAATTTCTCTATATGAATCCCGCATGGGATTTATATATTTTGTGTCTTCATGCCCTTGATATTTTTCTGTATTCTTTCCGGTTCATCTAAAAATTCAATAATGATGTCAAATTCTTTCTTTTCCCCCGGACCAATTTTCATTAAAAGGCCATCTTTTTCTGTTTCCACTAATCCACCAACATGTCCTGTTCCAGGCTCCATTCCCAATACATAATCACCTGCTCTTGGACTCTTCCACTGATTCATAATTGGCAATTGATGGGCATTTAGATTCATAGATACTGCAATTTTTAATTTTTTATTATATACCAATGATTTGCCTTCTGTTTCGTTTAGATCACTCATTGTTCTTAGTGCAACTATTTCCTTAAACCCAGGAATTGGTTTCTCAAAGGTATTTAGCGTATCCATTCTTCCTTCACTGTTCACGTCCCGAGGCATTATTTTGTCATAATTACAAAAAATCTCACAGTTCTCATCTAAAAACGGATAGCCATAATTAAAATGATACAATAACATAAGTGGAGATTCATCAAATCCTACATTTTCAATTTGATCGTGTATTTCTATTACGTTTTGACCAATTGGTATTCTGATTTGTTTCTTAATATGAATGTTAGGCCCGAATAAAAATCCCTCTCTCGCAGTTCCTGACAAACAAATACATCCGTTGTCTTCATCCCATTCTAATTGAGCAGATACATTTTCCATCGGAGTATTAGAAATCATTCCGTGCAATCCATTTTTTTGTCCACCTACCTCACATGGACTTCCCATATATGTAAGTCCGCAGGTTGTCAAGAATCCAGCTTCAAAATTTCTCAAAAAACCTCTTGTCCCCTCTTCCTGATAATATTCCGGAGCGCAGATACCTGTCTTACTGATAAACCCTATATTTATTTCTTTAAACGATAAGCTTGGGATTGTAAAACATTTATCTGCAAGAACCGTCATACGTAGCCCGGTGCCATTATTTAAAATGTAGGCTTTAATTCCTTTCGCTTTTCCACCTTCAAGGATGCATTCCTGTATTCCAAATACCTGGGTTAAATCTCCGCAATATCTTTCCAGTTCGCGTTTTGTCAGCATACCATCAATCCTTAGTAATAAAATTAAACTTTGTGTATTTGGGGTAGTCTGCAAACATTAAATATCTTGCATCAACATCTTCTTCCATATTGGGGATTCTTTCACCAGCTGTATGAAACCTGTTATCAATTGTGTCATCATTTGTTGTGGATACCTCAAATAAGATTACATCACCGGTTCCGGGAACTCCCTGCCACTGATGATATTGACCAGGTGCAAGTGAAATTGACTGTCCGGGTTTTAATCTAACCTTTCCACCTGCTTCAACAATCACATTCTTTCCATCAATTGAAGCTGTAACAGGAGTTATATCAAACTGTCCTGGCCTACCATTTCTTCCGCCTTCAACATCTGCAAAATCTTCTGGTTTTGAATTGTATAATGTAATTTCTAATTCGCCACCGCCTCTATTGATAATATCCTCACGTTTATCCCAATGATAATGGAACGGCAAAATTTGTCCATCCATTACATATAGCATTTTTTCTGCGTATGGCTTTGGGTATTTTTCTTTTGCATAGAAGTTTCCATTTCTGAAAGTAAAAATTGTTAATCCGATTTTGTCAAAATCACCGCTCCCGAAATCTGTAATATCCCATCCAAGCATGTTCTCTACTAATTCAATTTCAGATTCGTCTAAATTTGACCAATCTTCTGTTGAATAAAAAGCAAATGATGGTAACGGAAATTGTGCCTTTTTTAATTCATCAATAGTATACTGAATAATTTCATTTGACTTTGATCTTTTCAAAACTAATCCTCCTTCTTTCTTTGAAATTATCCATTTATCTTTTCGCCACTTCTTCCAGCGCATCACGATCTTTTATCTTGTATTTTCCCTTTTGGGGAAGATGTTCTATCCAGCCATTTTCCACAAACTGCTTAATCGTCCTTAAAAGCTGCCTATAACTACATTTTATTGTTTTTGCAATTTGCGTTAAGTCTGAAATTTTACTACTGTTTTTATCTGCAATTAAATATTTTGCCAGCCGTATCTCCAACGGATATGATTCAGCATTCATACAAAGATTTCTCATATCGTTATATTTTTTCGCTAGTATAGTTGTCAAAAAGACCTGAAATTTCAAATCGTTGTCTAATAGTTTTCTATTCTCTTTAACTGGGATTACTATGCAATGGCAATCTTCAATAACCTCTGATTGTGTAATCAATGGTATATTCATCACATATTCTACTTCTCCAAACAATCCCTCATTGGTAGCATCAAAAAAGAAGTACTCTTCATAATCATCTGTAAAGCAACAAAACTTTATTGTTCCTTTTACAAGGAAAAAAAGTTTATTTGCCTGATCCCCGTAAAATGCTATGATTTCGCCCTTCTCATAATGTACTAGTTTTTTTGTCAAAGCCTCCCAATTAGAAAAATGAGAATTAATATCATACTTTTCACAGTATTCTTTTAATAACGCGTTATTATTAATTACAATCATGTTGACTCCTTTTGTTTTTAAGATGTCTCTGTGATTGTTTCCTGTAATCACAGAATAGCATTTTTCCTTATACTAAGGATGTGACATTGTCATATTGTATTGTGTTTTTACTAATTTTTTACCATTTCTATATTGATTTTTGTACATAATAAGTAACCGACAAATTAGATGATGTATTTAAAATATCCAATATTGGGAAGCTGGCTGTTAGCAGGAAGCTGTCGTAAAATAGCTCCAAAAGAAAATTAATATAATAAAAATATATAGAGAATGCGTCCTGATTAGCCAAGCTGCAACAGCCATTTCCAGAACGCATTCTTATATCATTCACCCAGTATTATTTTTGTACAGGCTGCCATTGCAGCAATTAATTTATATCAGATTAAACAAGGCGGCAATGGATGAGCAGGTATTGGCAACACCGTGGATCAGCCCCACGGATAAGAAGAACAAGACGCCATGCATCAGCCCGAACAATGCCCCTTTATTAATTCCCCAGGGCTTTTTGGATCGTCCTTTTGGTCTTTAGGACATCCTGGGCCAGGACGGCGATACGCTCATCCGACATGCGGACTGCCGGTGCAGATATACTAAAGGCATTACCCGGTATCCCGTTATGGTTTTTTATACAGGCGGCTATGCACCTCACCCCGATTTCATTTTCCTCGTTATCCAGTGCATACCCTTTTTCCCTGATCTGGGCTAACTCTTTTTGGAGCTCTTGATATTCCGTAATTGTCTTTTCCGTCTTTTTCTCAATCAGGCTGTTATCCCAGAGATATCTGACCTCACTGTCCGTCATTTCCGCTAAGATTGCCTTTCCGACAGCCGAGCAGTATAGCGGTCTTGCCAATCCCACCTGTGATGCCATCCGTATGGCACTTTCCCGGGGATACAGGGGCGCAACCTTATCCAGATAAAAAACTTCCGTTCCCCTTCTTTGTACAAAATGTACCGTTTCCCTGCAGCTGTTTGCCAGTTCTTCCATATACGGGCGTACCAGGTTGATAATGTCAACCTTCGATAATACCCTTCCTGACAACTCTACTATCTTAAAGGAAAGCATATACTTCCCTGTCTCTTCATCCTGGTTCACATATCCCATGCAGATTAACGACAGCAATAACCTATGCACCGTGCTTTTGTGCAGCCCCAGCCTGGTACTCAATTCTACAAGCCCTATGGGTCCTGTTACCGCCAGGGTCTCCAATACCCCAAATATCCGCTCTGCCGCTTGGACCGGATTTTTAACATCCCTTTCATTTTTGTCCGCCATCTTATCATTCACCTTCTTAATTTTATATTGCTGAAGCTTGTATTATTCCATCTCGTGCCATCAGTCCTATGTTACTCAGTCTCATGCTGCTAAATCCCACTACACTCAATTCCACGCCGCTCAACCCCACTCCATCAAACAATCTAATATTAACAGCTACGGAAAAAAAATACAACCTGGAAGAAGGAAAATACAAAATACAGCAATAGTGGAAACCAATAGAATAATAGCAGAAAAATACGGTCATAAGTTCTTGACAAATTACATTAATCACCTTATACTCAAATTATAATTTTATGAAACCTTGTTTCATATTGTGAAACATAATTATAAAGTCATTTCCTTTGCAGACTTTAGTTTAACACCCCACCAAAGCAATCCCTGCCGTAACCGGCCAGACTATAGCAGCTACCATCTCCATGGGATTATGGCAAACTTCTATCACTATTAATTATCAAGGAAAGGAAAATATGATTTAGGCAATGAACAAATCATATGGTAAAAATCATGAATGAAATCTTAGAACAAATTTCAAAAATAGGAATTGTACCTGTAATAGCCCTAGACAATTCAGAGGATGCCGCACCCCTGGCAAAGGCTCTTTGTGCAGGTGGCCTCCCCTGCGCTGAGGTTACCTTCCGTACTGCCGCCGCTGAGAATTCCATCCGCATCATGGCAGAAGAGTTTCCGGAAATGCTGGTCGGTGCCGGTACCGTATTAACCACGGAGCAGGTGGACCGTGCCATCGGGGCAGGAGCCAAATTTATCGTAAGTCCCGGCTTTAATCCTAAAATTGTGAAATATTGTGTTGACAAAGGCATCACTATCGTGCCCGGCTGCGCAAATCCCAGCGATATTGAACAGGCCATAGAACAAGGGCTTGAGGTAGTGAAATTTTTTCCTGCGGAAGCATGCGGCGGCCTGAACATGATTAAAGCCATGGCTGCACCCTATTCCAATATGAAGTTCATGCCCACCGGCGGAATTGGCCCGGCCAACCTGACTACCTATCTGGATTTCCGTAAAATAATAGCATGCGGCGGAAGCTGGATGGTCAGCAATGATTTAATAAGGAGTAAAAATTTTGCGGAGATTACTGCCCTGACAAAACAGGCCGTCTCTTCCATGCTTGGCTTTAAGCTGGCCCATGTGGGGATAAATATGGAGAGTGAAGCCGAGGCTGATTCGCTGGCTGATACCTTTGAGCAAATTTTTGATTTTAAGAAGGATCCAAAGACCTCCTCCATCTTTGCCGGAACAGGCTTCGAAATCATGAAGTCCCCCTATCTCGGCGCAAAGGGGCATATTGCCATTGCTACCAATTACATAGAACGGGCAATCTATCATTTGGAAATGCGCGGCTTCCAGGTTGATATGCCAACAGCTAAATATGACGCTGCACAGCAATTGAAAGCCGTCTATTTAAAAGGTAATTATGGCGGATTTGCATTACACCTGGTACAAAAATAAAGAGATCCAAACCAAGAGAACCACTTAATGAATAATCAATATCGAGGAGGCGTTTATGTCTAAAAGAGTTATAACCTTTGGAGAAATCATGTTGAGGCTGGCCCCGGAAGGCTACAGCCGGTTCGTACAGACAGAACAATATAATGCAACCTATGGCGGCGGCGAAGCAAATGTTGCCGTTTCCCTGGCCAATTTTGGAATGGATGTAAGCTTTGTTACAAAGCTTCCCACGAACGAGATCGGGCAGGCAGGTGTCAATTCCCTGCGGAAATACGGCGTTGATACATCATTGATCACCCGCGGCGGTGACCGTGTCGGTATCTATTTTCTGGAAAAGGGCGCCAGCCAAAGACCCTCCAAGGTCATTTATGACCGTGCCGGTTCCTCCATCCAGACGGCTACAAGCGACGATTTTAATTGGGAAAAAATATTTGAGGATGCAGACTGGTTCCATTTCACCGGAATAACCCCTGCCCTCGGTGATAATATTGCGGCGGTCTGCCTGGATGCATGTAAATATGCAAAGGAAAAGGGGATCACCGTAAGCTGTGATTTAAATTACAGGAATAAGCTGTGGTCAAAGGCAAAAGCGAACCAGGTTATGAGTGAGCTTTGCCAATATGTTGACGTCTGCATTGCCAATGAAGAGGATGCACATGACGTATTTGGCATAAAGGCAGCCGACACTGATGTTACTACCGGAAAAGTGAACCATGATGGCTATAAGGACGTAGCCTGCCAGCTAACGAAAAAATTTGGCTTCAATAAGGTCGCCATTACATTGCGTGAATCTGTTTCAGCCAATGATAATTATTGGGCAGCTATGCTCTATGACGGAAAAGACCATTATTTCAGCAAAAAATATCTAATGCATATTGTAGACCGTGTCGGCGGGGGAGATTCCTTCGGTGCCGGACTAATCTATGCCACGCTAAATGATTATGCCCCCCAGGAGGCTATCGAATTTGCCGTGGCTGCCAGCTGCTTAAAGCACAGCATTGAAGGTGACTTTAACCATGTATCCGTTGCCGAAGTGCTAAAGCTTGCCGGGGGAGATGCCTCCGGCCGTGTCCAGAGATAACGCCCTGGAATGCCCTTTTGGTTAGTAAAGGGAGACTATACCCACTCCTTTTATTGCAGCCCTTAAGCATCGTCTGTAACAGCCGTGCTTAAGGGCTTTTTTATCCTTTAAATTCCATTTTTCTTTCTTTATGTCAAATTATTTGTCAACAGATCTAAAAATGTATATATTTATTATAAAATCTAAAAAAAATCTAAAGTCTCAAAAATATACCCAAAAACGGTTGCATTTATCTTTTTTCTTTGTTATGCTTTAGGTATTATGAGATTCTTTAATACATTAAAAGAGGTTTTTTTATCATCATTGCCCCTTGCGGCAGTCATTATTATTGTCTGCGTTTTCGTGGCTCCCATGGATAACGCATTCGACTACATTAAGTTAATAGTTGGTTACGCGAGTGTTGTTCTGGGACAGTCGCTGTTTCTGGATGGCCTGAGCATCAGCATCCTGCCAATTGGTAAACTGGTCGGAAGTTCCCTGATAAAATTAAAAAAAGCCATATTCATTATTTTCTTTGGCTTTCTATTTGGCCTTCTTGCTACCGTTGCCGAACCGGCTCTGGCAGTATTAGCCAGACAGACCTACATGATCATGCCTATTGTCAATGAGACAGTATTCATTTGGATCATGGGTACGGGAATTGGCGTGTTGGTTGGTTTTTCGCTGTACAGAATCATGAAAGACTTGAATATTAAGATTGTATTTGCTATACTTTACATTACAATTTTTATTACTGTCTTTTTTGTGCCCGAGCAGTTCGTCGCATTGGCCTTTGATGGCAGCGGCGCAACTACAGGTGACATTTCCGTCCCCTTTATACTGGCACTCGGTCTGGGCGTTTCCGGCACTATGTCAAAGCACAAGGCTAACGAAGATACCTTCGGCATTATAGGGCTTGCATCCGTAGGGCCTATTTTAGCATTGTTCTTTTATGGCATCATCTTAAAAGCAGTAAACGGAGGAGTGCTTCCTCCAGCTGGTGTATATGATCCAGGTGCAACAGAAAGCTTAGGTGCAATTATCCAGTCAAATTTTGTTGGTGTTGCCCTCGCACTTTTTCCGATTGTGATTGTATACTTGCCATTCCAGTTTCTGCTTATAAAGCTTCCAAAGAAGGAGCTTATCCAGATATTGCTTGGTTCAATTTCTACATACGTAGGCCTCCTCATTTTCTTATCAGGAATTGATTTCGGCTTTGCGTTTGCAGGCAAATATATCGGCGAAGTATTTTTAGCCCCCTCCCGTCCAGGCTGGTTCAAGTGGCTGCTGCTTCTGGTCGGATTTGTACTGGGTGTTGCAATTACGTTGTCCGAGCCGGCTGTTACTGTATTAGGCGAACAGCTCGAAGAAATTACCAATGGGCATATCAAAAAAATAGCGATCCGTTCAACGCTTGCTATCGGCATTGGTTTTGCCTCATTAATTTCAATGGTTAAAATTTTGACTCAGATACACATCCTTTGGTTTTTGATTCCGCTTTATGCCATAGCCCTCATTATGATGAAATTCACTTCGAATCTTTTTGTAGGGTTGGCATTTGATTCCGGCGGAGTCACGGGCGGTGCGCTGACATCGGCATTCTTAACCCCCCTTACCCTGGGAGCTGCACAGGCTGTGGCTGATTTGGCGGGAGAGGGAGCCCAATCAATTTTATCAAATGGGTTTGGAATTATTGCATTCATATCTGTGACACCTTTAATTGCCGTGCAGGCTTTAGGTATCCTTTATGATATCAAGCTGAAAAAATCACAGAAGCTTATTGAGGAAGGTGAACTTGCAGAGCTTCATGAATTGGAATCCATTTTCTTGCAAGCTCCTCAGATGGCAGCAGCTAATAATATTAATCTTGAAGTAACCGACAGCTATTTTGAAGTATCTAATAACCATTTTGAAGAAGTTAACAGCCATTTTGCAGAGGCTAATAGCTCTTCTGAAGAAGCTGATAACTTTTCCGAAGAAGCTAATAACTTTTCCGAAGAAACTAACAGCTCATTGGAAGAAGCTAACGATTCTTCCAATGATGCTAATAACCATCCCGAAGAAACTAATAACCATTCTAAAGAAGCTAATAATTATTTTACAAAAACTGACAGTTCTATTGAAGAAAGTAATAATTATCTTGAGGGAAGTGACAACGACCTTCATGCAAGTAATAACTATCCCGACGCAGTAGCAACAGACGGGATTTTATCCACGGAGGATAGAAACAGTGACATATGATATTCCATTTTGTCTGGAATTTATGACTATAATCGCCGGAAGAAAACTAAGAGATACCCTCACCAATTCCTTATCCGAACAGGGGGGACGGCTGATAACCATTATGTATGGCGAGGGTTCCGTCAAATCCGATTTCCTGCATGATATGCTGGGGCTCGTACCGGAAGAGAATAAGGTTGTGATAACCTGCCTGCTGCCCTGCAACAAGGTCGACACTGTGCTGGATATGCTGGTCAATAAATTTCATTTTGACAAACCAAACACAGGTATTGCATTTACCATACCGATTGAAAATATTTCGTTTTAATTTTTGGAGGATTTTGAAGTGGCTGAAATGAGTCATAAAAAGGCATTATATATTATTGCCAATATCGGGTTTGCCGATGAAATTGCGGAAATCTTACGCGAAGAAGGGGTGGGCGGTGCAACGATCATGAATGCCCGCGGAGCCGGAGCCGTGCATAAATCAATTTTGGGAATTACCATTGACACGGAGAAAGAAATTATTTTAAGTGTGATTGACGGGGATATGACTGAGAAGGTCATCCAGGCCCTAAGACGGCAGACCGGTCCTGGCACTCCCGCCAACAGCATCTGTTTTACCATGCCGGTCGATAAGTTTGTCATGACAACCTCACCGGCACCGTTAAACGGGAAAACAGAATAGGTTAGAGTAATTTTTATTTATGTTTAGAAGAAGAAACCGGTTCCTTTTAGGGCCGGTTTCTTCTATTGCCATTATATAACTTTCTCATATTCAATCAAGGTCATATTGTCATTTATATATTTCATATTCCCAGTGGCTACAAAGCCTAGCCTTTCATATAAATGACAATTCCCAACCTCCTCTAAAACCGTCTCCAGCCTCCAGGCCACAGCTTCCGGATATATATCAAACATTTTTTCAAGCACCTTACCGGCTATTCCTTTATTATGAAATTCCGGAATGACAAAGACCGGAGAAATTGTATAGACGCCCTTTCCCTTATGTTTTATTCTTACCGCGCCCACCTCATTACTGCCAGAGCTGATTAGATAATATTCGGTATCATCCTGCTTTAGCTGATCTATCACCTTTTCCAGGCTTTCCCTTGCAGGGCTTGTTTCATCATCATGATATTTCTCATACAACGGTAGGAAGGCCTGATATTTTAGTTTGTGGATCAGCTCCACATCCCTTAGCCCTCCCAGTCGAATCGAAATACCCTGAGTTACTGCCTTGTTACCCATATTGATCTCCTCTCCGGCATTGTCCATACGCGGCATAGTGTCCTATGCTGCGTATAAAGACAAAATCGCACCTAATATTATATGTCTGGTGCGATCAAAGTAAATCAATATATAATCCGAGGAAGCCTCATTATGAATCATATCTTTTTACATTCTTGCACAGACATATAAGACCTACCGGCTTGTATCTGTGCAATGAATAATTCTCTTTACGAGAATTTCAGCAGATTACAAGCGAATACGTCTGTAATAATATACATGTGTATATATTGTCAAATGTAAGTTACGATTCATCCTTATGCCTCTTCTTAGTTTTTCACATATTACCACGAAAAAACCAGTATGTCAACTTTTATTATTAGATAAACTTATTGTTCCTCTCCCGGTAATACGATGGCGTGCAGCCATATTCACGTTCAAACAAGTTATAAAAATGAGTCCGGTTTGTAAAACCAAGTTTTTTACAGATTTCATGTATATGCTGGTTGGTGCTGCTTATCAGATAGGCTGCATGCCTGATACAAACCAATTTGTTATATTCCGGTATTGTACACCCATAATGCTTTTTGAATACCCTGTTGATATACTCGCTGCTGTAATTCAAGCGTTCCGCTATTTGAAGCTTTGTCATCTTCCGTTTGTTCTTATCTAAAATCTGCTTTGCAGACAAAGCAAGCGAAAATCCATCATCAAACCCCAAATCAACATACTCCGTTTTATAATAAACCGGGTCGGCCAAAATACTGAACAAACGATAGATTAGCCCACGGATAAACAGCTGGTATCCCGGGCGCTTTTCCTCAAACTCCTTCCGTATATCCCCCATAATTCCATGCAAAGGATGTATTACCTCCCGGTCCGTATATTTGGCTGCAATATAGTCCTTATTTTGCTGCAAGGTATCCCGCAAGCCCTTGTTGAAAAATTTCGTGAATAACAGGGTATGTAACAAGCTCATGCCCTCCTCCTGTGGCCAGCCAAGTAAATATTCGGGAGATAAGGCCAGATAAAATACCTTATCCTCTGGCTTAAATAGCTCCGAATGGCGGGTAGAGCAATTTAATATACAGATATCCCATTTGTCAAATTTACATAACTGGGATTCAATCTGCATTTCAAATTGGTCGGATGCAACCAGCATTAACTCAAAATAATTGTGCTTGTGCAGCTTGCTTTTCAGGGGAAGGGAGGTATGGGCCGCATTAAAGTTTATTGATACCGTAGGGCGGCAGCTATATGCGGTCCGATATCCCTTCCCATCAGGAAAATAATAAAATTCCTGTAATTCAACAGGATTATTACAAATAATCGTATCCGGCAGGAACTTAGTATAAACCTTATCCTTGATTTTAACACCCGGGCCTGTTGCAGAATCAATTTCTATATAATCCATGTCATCATACCTGTTTCCCATAAAACCTCCTATGTCCCATAAAGCCCCCGAAGAGATGCAATAATGATACAAAGCAAAAGAACTGATAGCAAAATGATACATACAAGTTGTTATTATATACATGATAGTACCACAAAATCCAGATATTTTAAACAATTAGTACAAAGGTTTTCTAATAAGACGGAAAGGAGGAAAAAGACGACGGTCAAGCTTCTTGATGCCGGTATTATTTAAACAAAATAAAATATTTTTTTGGAGGATGCGTATGGGAAAAGATAAGAGCACCACCTTGGGATACCGTACCACAAAATCAGAACGTTTCAGCTATTGGTTATATTTTCTGGGACAGAACATTTTCTACGGCTTAGTTGCGATTAACATGCAGACCTTTTATTCGGATGTAGGCATTACTGCTGCCTCTGTTGCTATCATTTTGTTTATTACGAAGGTATGGGATGCTGTCAATGACCCCTTGCTCGGGATTATGATTGATAAGATCCGGTTTAAGAAAGGGCGTTTTATGCCTTGGCTGCGCATTTCATTGCCAGCCATTACAGTGAGCTGTATCCTCTTCTTTATGCTGCCAGGAAACGGAAGTCCTCTTTTAAAAGTCATTTGGGCAACGGTTGCTTATGTTGCATGGGATATGTCTTATACGATTTGTGATGTTCCAATATTTGTTTTACCTACCTCGATGACAGATAACATCAAGGAACGGGGACAGCTCCTGACAATGGGGCGCTATTTTGCAATGATTGGTGTAATAGGCTCCAGTATTGCGCTCCCGATTTTACAGTCACGTATCGGCTGGTTTGCTACTGCCCTGATTTTTTCAGCCATAGCCGCGCTGACAATGCTGCCCCTTTGCTTTAAAGGAAAAGAACGGCGGGTAGTACGCCCTGAAAAAGAAATAACTATGGGGCAGATGGTTAAATATGTGGCAGGAAACAAATATTTATTAATTTTTTATCTTGCCATGTTTATTAGTGGGCTCACTAATTTCAGCCAGTATATTGGAATATATTTTGCACGCCACAACCTTGGCAACCAGGATATGGCCGGGCTCATCAGCTTATTGTCCATGGTTCCCATGCTCATTATCGGTGCCCTGCTTCCAGCCATCACGAAGAGGCTTGATAAATTCAATTTATATATTATCTGTCAGGTTGCTGCTGCTGTGCTTGGAGTAATCCGGTACTTTCTAGGGTATTCCAATATAACCATTTTCTTTGCGTTATATGTAGTGCAGGCCGTTTTTACAAGCGCGATTAATATCCTGCTCTTTACCTTTACGCCGGATTGCCTCGAATATGGAACCTACCATACAGGAGAGCGGGCAGAAGGTATCGCGGCGTCGGTACAGACTTTCTTTTCAAAGCTTGTCGGAAGCATCAGCGGTCCCATTGCAATGCTGATCCTTGCCGGTTTTGGATTTGTCTCCGGCGAAAATGCCGTGCAGCCCCAATCTGTATCCAATGGAATCTGGCTCTGCTATTCTCTGCTGCCAGCCCTTGGAATAGTTCTGGCTGTAGTCCTGTTGCAATTTTATAAGCTCCGGGATAAGGATGTGCAGATCATGGCAAGGTACAATGATGGCGAAATTACAAAGGAAGAAGCAGATAACCAGCTTGCAGTAAAGTATGGTCCTGCAGCGGAATTGACAAAAATGATATTTACTGAAACAAAATAACAGATACGGCAATCATTCAAACTACAGGAACTGTCACAGAGATTTATGGATTTATAGACTTATGAGCTTACGAACTTATAAATTTATGGGTTTATAGATTTATGGCAGAAGGAGGAACTAATATGGTCATTAAATTTAATTTTCTTTCACAGGCTTTGATGAAGCAAACGAATGTAACGATGATTTTACCTTCATGGACCTTATTTGACACTGTTAACGGTAAAGCGGAAAGCTATCTCCCTGGCACGAAATTCCAGACCTTATATCTATTCCATGGCGGAACCGGGGATGATTCGGATTATATCAACTATTCTAATATTGTGCGGTATGCCGATGACCACAAGCTAGCTGTCATCATGCCCAGCGGATACAATTCCGGATATGAGAACGAACACGAAGGCAACCTGCCAGAATTTAAGCCTTGGCCGGGCCGTTATTGGGATTATATTTTTGAGGAATTACCCCGTGTGTGTGCCTCTTTGTTCCCCATTTCAACTAAGCGCGAGGATACCTTTGTGGCGGGGCTGTCCATGGGTGCAATGGCTGCAACAAAATGGGCAGTGTATGGTGCTGAGCGCTGCTGCGCGGCATTACTGATGTCCGGCGGAGGATTGGAAACCCAAAAAATCATGCATGCCGTTAACCAGTTTAATAACGGTGCCACAAATTTTAGTGTAGATGTTGCAAAAATGGAAGCCCAGGGAGTACATCTCGTAGACCAGGAAAACGACCTATTCCAGACTGCAAAAAGAATTGCAGAGGAAGGCAAGCCCTTGCCTAAGATTATCATGACTTGCGGAGGGGATGACTTTATGCGTTCATTCGTATACATATGCCGGGATCTGCTGAAAGGATATGGCTATGACGTTATGTATGAAGAGGTTCCAGGCTATGCCCATGAATGGGATTTCTGGGATTTGTCATTACGTAAGGCACTCAAGGAGTGGCTGCCGATTCGGCATGATGTGATTCTAGGACAGTAGAGATATGGCGGTTAGGGCTTGATGCTATTTTTAACAGAACACCTCTTTTTGCCACTATAAGCTAATAATAAAACGGTACGTCAAGAAGCCCGGAGATTCTGTGGATTCTTGACGTACCATTCACTTTGAGCTATACTCCCCTATAGTGCTTCTCTGACTTTACCTCTTAAGTCTTTTGCAAACTCAAAGACGATTACATGATCAATAATTGCAAAATACCCGTGCATCGCCTTCATCTGTTTTACTTTGCTTCTAACATTCATCAGTCACCCGACTAATTCATTATACAATTTCATAATTACGCTTGTCCCAATCTATAAATCCCATGTTACTGGCCGATATATAGATGGGCGTTATAATATTTCCGAGTATTCCTTCAAACTCTTTTTCACTGTTTTGTTCATTATATATCTTCCATATCAGTCCCATTGATATGCTTATTTTTAAATGCCTCATATAACCTGCCAATATTTTTATTATCTGAAGCGATGCATTTAGCAACGAACTGTTGACGCGCTAAATTTGATCTATCGGACTCCTGCCCTGGAAGATAATTGCTTTTACTGCTGTTAATTGCCGTAAATGTAGGTGTCAGATTCCACATTTCATCGCTTGCCACATAGGACCACGGCATAAAATGATCAATTGCTATTTTCCCATATTGGGACATACTTTCTTCATTAATCACCTTTCCGGTGTAAACATCTGTTATTTCATAATTACTGATCATCGTATTCCAAAACTTAATCGCAACTTTCAAATCACGTTTTTCAGGAGGCCGTATCTTAAACGGTATTCCAGGAACATTGGGGTTTCTTTTTTGAAGATATTGAATCAATTCATTTTGAATCCAACCCTTCAATATTGCTTCATTTTTAATCATATAGGATACCCAGCGTTCATTGATATGGATTCTTTTCTTATTATTCAATCGTTCATAATAATATAGTACTCTGCTATTCTGCTGAGTTAAACTGGCAACATAGTCATAATTACGCCATTTGGATTTCGTCAATTGTCCGAGAAAAGAGCTTGAAGACGGTATGGGACATTTAATACAAGCTTTCGCTTTGCCTCTTTTATGGATTGTTCCAATACCGACCACCGTATTAGGTTTTATTAAAAAAGACATATTCTGAATCACCTCTGCACCCTCAGGCCTGTATCGAAAACGTACTTTATCAAAGCGAATTGTCCCCTCGATCGCAGGAAGTCTGGTCTTCGTTCCCTCCATCGTAGGCTCTGGCTTTGAATTGAATATATCTCCTAACCGCTTAATGGAAATGGATGTTTGCTGAAAATCCTGCCACATCTGGACTAATCGTAAAACCGGTTGGCTAACTCTACCTGCAAGCATGCGAAATGCAACCATCTGTCCAACCGTTAATTCTCCACTGATAACCAGTTTTGCTGCAAAATATACAATACAAATATCTGATACCTTTTGTATTAATTGCGCTATAGAGCCAGCATCATCACCCCGGCAAGCTATCCTGCACGCACAGCGCTCCAAACCCCAGCGTCCGGTTCGGATAAGCATTTTCAATCCTCAGCGGCCTTGCCCCATTAATCAGGTAAGCCTTCATCTTCTCCCCATACAGGTATGCATCATTCCCCCTCACGATGCCCCATTCCATCAATAAAGCCACGCTCCCCGTAACAAAGGGGGTCGCCATGGAGGTTCCCGAGCGGATCGCATAGCCGCCGCCGGGAGCGCAGGAATTAATATTCACCCCGGGAGCCACCAGATCCGGCTTGATCTCCAGGTTCCTCGTATAGCCTCTGCCGGAAAATGGGGCATAGCTATCGGTGTAGGCATTATATGCACCGACCGTGATTGCACGCAGGGCAGTGGAAGGAATTGTCAGTGTAACATATTCCGACGGTGAAAGGAACCTGGTCTCCGGGCTTTTGGCCGCTCCCGCCGGAAGCCACATATCATAATTACCTACGACGATTTTACTCGGCACCAGTTCAAACCTCCAGACACCGCTGTTAATATAGCGGTCCGTCGGTATCAGCTCAATGTATATCTCCTGCTGCTGGTTGTAGGGCGTAGGATCCCCATAATATAGAAGGATCTGTGTCTGAGCAATGGTAAACTGCTGTTTTCCCAGAATCCGTGGGATGGGGCCTACCCGTGTTCCGTTGGGGGCGATGATGGTAATATCAAAATGGTCAAAATAATTCTTCCATATCTGAAGGCTTAAGGAGAATTCATAGTCACTGACGGCGACATCTACCACGGCATTGGTACCCATCTGCAGGATTCCCGCAGCATGGTTTCCCGTAGCGCCCTCATTCCCTGTGCCTATGACGATGTTTGTCTTCCAGGTATTTGCTATGTCATTGATAAAGCTTTCTAACAAAGTTGTTCCCGTATGGGAGCCATAGTTGTTTCCAAAGCTGACGTTGATCGCCATGGGTTTTCTCTGGCTGATGGCGTATTTTATGACAAAGTCAAGACCCTGCATCAGCTGAGTTGTCCTGGGGAAGGAATCCCCGACGGGTATCCCAAGCTTTACTATAACCAGCTGGCTCTGGGAGGCCACCCCCCGGTATAATCCGTTGCTGGCCCTGCCATTCCCTGCAGCAATTCCAGCAACATGGGTACCATGGCCGCTCAGGTCAGTACTTGGCACAATATTCATTCGTTCCGGCATCGGGGTACGAATTGCCTGATTGATCTGTTCCCTGGTATAAAGGGTTCCGATATCATACCCTTCCGGCGGGGTGCCGGTTATGGTCTGGTCCCATAGGACATCAATCCTGGAGGTTCCGTCATTATTGATAAAATCAGGATGGGCATAATCAATTCCGGAATCAATGACAGCCACCAGTACCCCTTCGCCAAACAAGCTATAGGGCGGTGCCTGGACCGGGTTGATACAGGAGGCTGTCCTGCCTTCATTTACCTCAAAGAAAAGCCGCTTCGGTTTCTCTATAAATTCAATTTCCTCATAGTCTGCCAGCCGGTCAATTAGATATTGCTGTATGGTCAGGACGGCATATTCATTGGTTAACTCAACCGCTGATACGCCAAGCTCCTGGCGAACCCGGTCCAGGCTTCCGGTATAACGGACGATCAGCTCCCACATATCCGTGTCCGGATTATAGCCCACATTCAGGTTTCCGGTTTTCTCCCGCTGCTCCGGTGTAGACTCCAGAGCCAGATTTAATTGATTCTCTATCTTTCCACTAGGCATATCATAAACTCCATGATAAGGTTACTCTATTATATGCGGGCAAAATGAGTACAATGTTTGTTAAATAGCCTTCCTTTGCTCCAAACCTGATTTCCCCTGATAATATTGCGCACAAATCAGATCTCCATCCGTTTAAGGCCGTCATCAATGATAAGCTCCGCTTCCGTTGCATTTCTAACATCCTCAACTGTATATTCCGGATTAATCTCCGTCAGGACAATTCCCTCTTTTGTTATTTTCATAACTCCCATTTCCGTAATAATCATATCTACCTGACCCTTTGCCGTAAGTGGCAATGTACATTTTTTCAAGATTTTAGGCTCACCTTTGTTGGTGTGGGTCATAGCAATAATGACGGTTTTTGAGCCTGTCACAAGATCCATGGCTCCTCCCATGCCCGGTACCAGCTTGCCCGGTATAATCCAGTTTGCCAGATTACCGTTTTGGTCCACCTGGAGCGCTCCCAGGACAGTAACATCCACATGCCCTCCCCGGATTAGGGCGAAGGAAAATGCTGAGTCAAAAAACATTCCACCCTTTAGCACTGTGACCGGCACCCCGCCCGCATTTGCTATATTCCTGTTGAATTCTTCCTTTGTCGGCTCCGGCCCAAGACCGATGAGGCCATTCTCAGACTGCAGGTATATCTGGATATCCTCCGGGATATAGTTTGCTACTAAGGTGGGAAGGCCGATCCCAAGATTGACCAGATCCCCATCATGAAGTTCTTTTGCTACCCTTTTTGCAATCAGCTCTTTCAAACTATATTTCCTCCTTCACAATGTAGTCGACCAGCACATGGGGTGTAGCAATGCATTCCTGGCCCAGCTTACCTGTTTCCACAATTTCATCCGCACCTGCAACTACCAAATCAGCCGCTGTTGCCATAACAGGATTGAAGTTCCTGGCAGTTCCCTCATAGACCACATTTCCCAGCCTATCGACATATCTTCCCCTGATAACCGCAAGATCAGCACGCAAGGGCTCCTCCAGCAGATATTTCTTACCCTGAACCTTTATGATGCATTTTCCCAGCTCTACGTCAGTATCCAGGCCCGTTGGTGTCAGGACACCGCCAAGACCCGCGCCTGCACAACGGATTCGTTCTACCAGCGTTCCCTGGGGGCTTAATTCCACCTCTAACATACCCTCCGACATCATCTTGCCCACCAGCGGATTGAGTCCGATATGGGAAGCATAGAGTTTTTTGACCTGCCCGTTCTTTATAATTTTACCAAGTCCCCTATCCTCAAATCCGGCATCATTGCAAATAGCTGTAATGTTTTTTATTCCACTTTCACAGATTGCCTCCACCAGTACATCCGATGTGCCGCAAGCCATGAATCCACCGAACATAATTGTCATATCATCTTTTAGTACCGCTTTAAATGCTTCTTTATCTATTATCTTATTTATCATCCAATCACCTCAAATTTTATTACCTATTAAAAAGACGAACAGACCAAAGCCTGTTCGTCTGATTTTTAGTCCAATCCCCATGAATTCTATGAATTCAATAGGATCTTTCCTGTTAATTTGTATTTTTACTGTAGTCCCTGTCCGCTTCATTAGCATCAGGTATGTTTTTCATTGTCATGATTACAATAAAGGATACTACCAGCAATCCTATCATGATATAGTAAGCCGTTGTCAATTGTCCCATCTGGTTGAAAGCGCCCATAAAAGTTAATGCAAAGGCCATCGGGATCGCCTGGATGGTCATGATCCATTTGTTGGCTGCCATATAGTGCTTACGTCCGTATACATAGGATGTAACGCAGGGATGCATGGTTGGCAGGCCGCCCGTCATGCAGGCAACACCAAATGCCCAAACTGCCATCAGTGCAACATTTCCACCGACAGGCATGATTGCCAGAGGTATTACCGCAAACAGGAATAATACATTAAGAACCAAGGATGCCTTGATGGATCCAACTTTATCATCAATCCAGCCCAGGACATAGCTCATGGGAATACCTACTAATGCTCCGATGGAAAGCCACAGCAATCCTTTGCTTACAAAAAGGTTCGGAACATCCTCCGGTGAGCTTAGGCTGATATAACGCACCGCCATATATGCCATCATTGCAACAATAACAAATTGAAGGATACCATAGGAAATAATCAGTTTCCAGGCTCTTGCTTCGCTAAGTAATTGTTTTACAGTCAAAGCTCCCCCCGATTCCTGAGCTTCAGATACCGGAGCGCGGTCTGCACCATCGGGATAAAGACCAAGCTCCTCAGGAGTATCCTTGATACCAAAGGCTGTTACAATCGCTATAACCAATAATATGGCTCCGATCATAATATAGGTATTCAGACCGAAGGTTCCCACCAGGGAAGTTAATAAGCCGATGCCGACAACTGACATCAAAGGGCTTCCGGCAGTAATGATTCCCATGACACGCCCACGGTATTTGATAAACCAGTTAGCGCAGAGCATGAAGCCGCCCATCTGCAACGGTACTACAAGGATACGGATCAAAAAGATGCTGATGGCATACAGCATATAATTCTCGCCCGCCATAGCGATGCCGACGCAGGCCACTGCCATTATTACAATGCTGGGAATCAGTACCTTCTTAACCCCGTATTTAACAAACAGGGTACCAATTACAAGATAAAGCACGATAACGATAATTGCGCCAACGGTTACCGGATTCGTAATCTTTAGATCCGACCAGCCATAGGTCTCCTGAAGAAATGGTGTCAGGATGTTGAGATGGTCATTCTGGAGCCCGGAATAAAAGAACATATAAGCAACGCCAAGAATCATGAATATTATTGAATAGCCTGCAAATTTCTTATTTTTAAACATAGTAAACCCCCATAATATATTTTTTATTTGGTACTAACCAGTCACAGGAATTAAAACCATGGTGATTGGATGTAATGTACATTTAATTACCTCTTCCATATATTATTTAATCTGTTATGTATGATTTTATCTGAGCATCAATCCAGCTTCTGATATCCGGCTCCTGCATGTAAACTACTTAAATTCATCAGAATCCATATAATCGACCGCATTATAGCCAGCCATCCTTCCGCTGTTAACGGCAAAGCTCATGGTATTTCCGGGCAGGAAGAAGCAATAGCTGTCACCATAGATATTGCAGGCATCCGTACCGCTGGCATAAAGCCCCGGGATTTTGATGCCGGAAGGATCGAGGACCTCCAGCTTATCATTGGTCTTTACACCGCCCAGGCTGCCATAGCCTGCCGGATAGTGCCTTGCCACATAATACTTGCCGCCCTTGAAAGGCTTCATGTACTTTTGCTTTTTAAAGAACATCTGGTCTGACTCCGTGCACGACCTGTTATATTCCTCAATGGTCTCCTTGAGATTTTCCAGGTTGATCCCGGTCAGCGTTGCCAGTTCTTCCAAAGTATCGGCTACGTACACATTCTGCTGGTGCTTCTGGTTTTCATCATGAAGCTCTGCAAGCCCTGCCGTTTCTGATTGGCCACCGCTAAGATAGCTTTCAATTTCCTTATCCCATTTATCTACGGTCTTGATATTATGGTGGACGGTCACATAATCCAGGCCATTTTTACGGTAGGTATCCAGGATGCTGTCATCAATAATGGTAAAGGCCATCCTTTCCCGTTGCAATGAGATGGCATTGCCGGTGAATACTGTATTGTTCATAATTTCTTCATTGTAGAAGCGGTAGCCGTCCAGGTTCACCATAAGGTTTGGCTGGCGCATAGTCTCACTGAGGGTTTTAAAAATATCCGTTACTCCCGGTGTTGTATAGGTAAGCTCCATTGTCGGCTCTGTTTTACCTGCTCCCGCCTCCCAAAGCATCCTAAGGCCTTCCCCTTGAACCCCGGGGATTCTAAAGGAGTGCAGGTCCTTGCCCCATTCATATCCCAGGATGTCATGGATCATCTTGGGATTATCTCCAAAGCCTCCGGTTGCAACAATTACAGCATTACACTCTGCCGTAACGGTTTCACCATCCGCACCGGTCAGTTCAACTCCGGCAACATAACCGTCTTTTAAAAGAATCCTGGTTGCCTTGGTATTGTACTTTATTTGTACTCCCAGCTCTTCCGCCCGTTCCGTAAGGGCCCTGAACATGTTGGAGGCCGCTCTTTCCGCCGGAGCATTGCTCCCCCTTGTTTTAACCACATGCCAGGTCTGTGTTGATTTCTCAAAATACTTATAGGCTCCAAGGAATTCAATCCCCATTGTTTCCAGCCAGTCAATGGTATTGCCGGACTGTTCCATATACTTTCTTACCAGCCTGGCATCCACCCTCCAGTGGGTGTAGTTCATCAGAAGATTAAAGGCGTCTTCCTTTGTGAAGTCAATCAGCTGTGCCTTCTGGTATTTCGACTCAACTGCGAAGATGCCCATCCCCATGTTGGCAGCTCCGCCGGTGGTGCTTCCTTTCTCCAGCACAATGACACTGGCATCTTTTTCTGCTGCAGCAACAGCTGCCGTTATTCCCGATGCTCCTCCTCCAATAACAATAACATCCGCTTCTAACATAGTGCCCATGAATACTTTCTCCTTTCATATTAACGAACATTTGGCCATCAGGCCATCAGGTGTCGGGTGTGAAATGATCTTCATTTCACACTAACGATCATTTGACCATTAGGTCACTCAATGTCGGATGTGAAATGATCTTCATTTCACACTAACCGTAAACCGGTTATGATCTTGTTAATAAAATCCTTCGTTATTCCACATCTCCACGTCTGCGCCGCCTTCTTCCCCCTCCTTCCCCAGAACCTTCAGAAGCCCCAAAGCTGCCCACAGGAACGGGCTCACCCGGAATCTTCGGCTTCACTGCCCCTGCCTTTTTGATCGCTGCCTTTGGACAGACTGATACACAAACCATAGATTTATTGCACTGGTCAGTCCTGATGACATGAATCAGTCCGTCTCCGCCGTCGATGGCTTCCTGGGGGCAGCTCTTTAGACACTGGCCGCAGCCATCACAAATATCAGGATCCACGTAGAGCGTATAGGTTCCTTTGCATACCAGATTGGTACACCGTTTCCGGCGGATATGCATATCCCACTCTTCTTCATGACTTTTCAGGAGCTCCATGCAGACAGCTGCAGCATTCCTTGACATTTCACAGCTGGCGTAATTCTGTATCTGTCCCAGCAAATCCGCAAGCAATTCAAAGTCTTCACTTTCTGCCTTTCCCTCTGTAATATCCCTCATGATCTGATATACCTGCCAGGTTCCTTCCCGGCACAGGACACATTTACCGCAGGATTCATTTTTTGCCGTGCCCATGAGATTCATGCAATAATCCACCACACAGGCTTCCTTGCCGGCTTCCTCCCATTTTGTAAAAATCTTGCTGTCTTTGTCACAGATCATTCCGACACCCCCTTCACCGTCTTAAAGTGGGGATCCACCCAGTATTTCACCTTCTGGAGCTCCGTGCGGAGGTCACATTGCAGGCACCGGAGGGATTCGGCTGTTGCATCACCGGCGTCCTTAAACCGGTCAATTCTCTCAAGCTCCGAGAAAAGCTCTACGGTTCCGATGTTTGCCTCAGGCTTCCTGCGCTCATACAGCGTTTCTTCAATATTGCCGTCACCGCCCAGGTATTTATCGATATTGATTGCTGCCTGCCTTCCGGAGGCGATGGCTTCTACCACTGACTTTGTTCCATAGACGACATCACCGGCTGCAAATACCCCCTTTTCACTGGTCTGCAGGCTCTGATCCACCTTTGCAAAGCTGTTTCTGACCAGCTCAATGCCAAAGGATGCCTTTAAATCCGGTTGCTGCCCTGTTGCAAAGACCAGGGTATCTGTCTTTAGGATCTCCTCTGAGCCCTCCACAGGTTCCAGCTCCAGGCCGTCCTTTGTGAATTTAAAGCTCTTGATTCCAATCAGGGACAGGGCTGATATGGCATTGCCCTCTTCTTCAATTTTAACAATTGATCTGCTGTTTAGAATTTCAATGCCCTCTTCCAGACCACAGCTTATCTCCTCCTGGTCTGCCAGCATCTGCTCCCTTGCTTCCATGCAGACGATAAAAACCTGTTTAATTCCAAGCTTCTTCGCTGTCCTGGCACAGTCAAACCCAACATTTCCGCCGCCGTAAACCGTCACCGTCTTTCCCAGCTCCGGCAATGTTCCTTCAATGGCTTTTCTGCAAAAATCCACTGCATCCATGGCATTGCTCCAGCCCTTGTCAAAGGCCGGGGGGCGTTTACCCTTTCCTGCTCCGACTGTCAGCAGGACAGCATCATAGCCTTTATCCTTTAATTCCTCCAGGGATTGGATATTGGAATTTGCATGGACCTTGATGCCCTCTTCCTTTAGGATTTCGATTTCCTCATCTACAATCTGCTGCGGCAGCCTGTACTTTGGAATCCCGAAGGAAAGCATGCCGCCGGGTACCGGCTGGCGCTCGTATACTTCCACCCCATATCCCTTTTTTGCCAGGTAATAGGCCGCTGTCATGCCTGCCGCACCGCCTCCGACAATGGCAACCTTTTTCCCCTTTGCTTCACCCCGAAGAACACCCTGCCGCCAGGTCTGGTCTTTATCATTCTCTACGGCAAATTTCTTGATTTCCCTGATTGCAATAGGCTCGTTGATATAAGTGCGCTTACATCCCGATTCACAGACATGGGAGCAAATATGCCCGAGGGAATGGGGAAAGGTCAGCTTTTCCCGGATAACAGCTACCGCATCGCTGTATTTCCCCTCTTTCACGAGCCTTACATAGAGCGGTATATCCGTGTGGGCCGGACAGTGATATTTGCAGGGAACCAGGGTCATATTGCGGGATCCTTCCGTAGGGAAAATTCCTTTCACATCCTGGATTGCCCCTGTCGGACAGACCTCGACACAGGCTCCGCAAAATCTGCATTCCGTATCAATCAGAGGTACATCGTCCTTCGTGCTGATATAGGTTTCTCCGTCCTTCTTATTGATCTTCAGCACACCGACGCCCCTGACCTCTTCGCATACCCTGACACATCTGCCGCACTGGATGCAGCGGTACATTTCTTTTTTGATTAACCGGTCCGATACGGCAATTTTGGTATTCTCTTTCTCGACCTCCCGCAATCTGGAATGGGCTACCCCCATGTACTGCATCAAAGCCTGGAGCTCGCAGTTCAGATATTTATCACAGGAGGTACAGTCCTTGGGATGGCTTGCCAGCATGAGCTCCAGTGCTGTCATCCGAAGCTTGTTCGCGGCCTCGGATTTTGTATTGACCACCATGCCTTCTTTGACAATTGTTTCACAAGATTGCACAATATTTGGCTCCCCTTGAAGCTCAACGCCACATAGCTTACAATTGCCCAGCGGCGTCAAATCGGGATGATAGCATAGATGGGGTATGTAAATTCCGGCGTCAAGCGCTGCCCGTAATAAATTCTTGCCCTCATCTGCTTCAATCTTATAACCATCGATTTCTAACCTTACTTTACTCATAATTATGTCCATGCACCTTACCGTGCAAATCGCCGTGAAAGTGTTGGCATGGACCCGGTCCTCCCTTCGTTCACTGATGTTATTTCTTCCAACCTTCACTCCTAACGTCACCTGGTGCAGCTTATTTGCACGTGATACCAAATGCTAGCATTTTATCATGATTAAATCAATGTGTTAAATCAGGTTTATTCTTACATTATTTTATAACCTTTTATGGGAAGCGGCTTTTGACTTCATTTTAAGTACCAGAATAAGGGCAAATCCCACCACACTCATGCCCGCCACTGCCAGAAAGGCCATATCATATCCACCGCTGGCGGTTCTGGTCCTGGCCGCGAGCTGCGGTCCAACCAAGCCTGCCAGTCCATATGCAATATATAAGAAGGCATAATTAACAGCTAAATTCTTCATTCCAAAATTATCAGCACACACCGGTGAAAACATGGAGGTAAAGCCACCATAACAGGAGCTGATTGCCAGCAAGGCCACAATAAATACACTGCCATTTGTTTTTGACAGGAGGATCATGGAGCCTCCAATCACAGTAAACAGTAACAGCATGACGTTATATCTTCCCATCCGGTCGGAAAGGAAGCCAAATAAAAGCCGTCCCAGCGCGTTGAAGACAGAGAAGAGTCCTACCAGGACCGCTGCCTGCTCCGGTGTATAGGACAATATCTCCTGCAGCATTCCAGAGGCATGGCCTGCGATCATCAGGCCGGCTGTAGCGCCCAGCGTTAAGGCAAGGAGCAATAGATAGTACGTCCCGGTCCTTAGCATCTCCTGCCAGGAATAGTCCTTAACGGAGCTTATATTATGATTTGCAGCCTTTCCTTTATTCGGTCCTGACCCAAAATCTGCGGGTACATTCTTAATCAGAAAAGAGGTAGGAATCATAACAACTGCAAAGATTGCTGCCAACAATCCATATACGGAAAGCACGCTGTGCTTCTCCATAAAGAAGGTCGCCAGGGGTGCCCATAGGATTGCCCCGCTGCCATAGGAGCTTGCCAAAAGGCCTGAGGCCATTCCCGTCTTATCGGGAAACAGGCTTGTTGCATAGGCGATCAGTGTCGGATAGAGCATGGCAATACCGATACCTACAACAATTCCATACACAATATAAAGATAGCCGATGGAATTTGTGAACATGGTAGCCAGCAATCCCAAAATATATATGGCAATCCCGATCCTCAGATAATTTTTAACGCCCAGCTTCTTCTGGAACCTGCTTAAGAATACCGGGGCAATGGTGGATATCATAATTTGTAATGTAAAGGTCAGTGATATGGTTTTAAGAGTCCAGTCAAAGTTCTCCATCAACGGTTTCTGGAATACACTCCAGGCATATCCGATGCCGGAGCATAATGCCAGAACCATGGCTGTCACCATATACCTCCATCTCTTCTGTTCGAAATCCATGCCAATTCCCCCTAATTTTCCATTTCTATAATGCAGGCCGCACCCATACCGCCGCCGATGCACATTGTGATGAGTCCGTATCTGCCATTGCTTGCCTGAAGATAATTCATTGCCTTTCCAAGAAGAATGGCTCCGGTCGCTCCTAAGGGATGGCCGAGTGCCAAGGCTCCACCTCTGGGGTTAACCTTGCTTTTGTCCAGCTCCAGCTTATCAATCGTAGCAATTGCCTGTGACGCAAAGGCTTCATTTAGTTCAATAACATCCATATCCTCCAGCTGCAATCCGGCTTTTTCCAGCACCGCCTCAACCGCATAAATCGGTCCAAGACCCATGAACGCGGGATCCAAGCCTTCCACAGCAAAGGACACAAAGCTTGCCAGGGGCTTAATTCCCAGCTCCCTTGCTTTACTTTCTGACATCAGTACGACAAATGCCGCCCCATCACTTCTTTGGGAGGAAGTAGCTGCCGTCACCAGGCCATCCTCTTTAAAGCAGGGCTTTAAGGTAGCCAGGGTTTCCGCATTTGTACCCTTCCGGTAGCATTCATCACTGACGAATTTTACGGGATTGCCTTCCAGGCCATAGCCTGTTACCGGGATAATTTCAGGATCAAAGAGGCCGCTTTCTACTGCTTTCGAAGCCTTTGCATGGCTTTCTACAGCCATCTCCTCCATGGCTTTCCTGCTGATATGAAACCTCTCTGCAACATTTTCCGCCGTGATTCCCATGGGCATATAGGTATCCGTATTGTTTAGCAGCCATTCATCCAAATACTGTGGATCTGATGAAATAACCGGACAGGACATGGATTCTACACCTCCTGCGATGACCACCGTCTGTAATCCGCTCAGGATCATGGACGCTCCGATGGCTACGGATTGTATCCCTGATGCGCAGAACCGGTTGACGGTCTGCCCCGGCACCGTATCCGGCAGCCCTGCCCGAAGTACAAGGTTCCGCGCCGGATTTAATCCCATTTTTCCTTCCGGAATGGCGCAGCCCACAATGACATCGTCAATCTCATTTGGATCCAGTTCCGGCACTCTGGCTACGACCCCTTTAAGCACCTCTGCCCCGAAGTCAACCGGGTTTGCCGCGGCTAAGGAACCTTTTCCTGCTTTGCCGATAGCAGAACGGCCATAGGCCGCTATAATGCATTTTTCCATGTTAGCACTCCTCGCTTTTAAACTTAATGATGTATGACACTTTTACGCGGATTATTTTGTTTTCACAATTGTCCAATCTTCATTGATTATACTTCCAATGTATTGTAAACTATAGTGAGAGACTATGAATTTGGGAGGATAAACTTAATGAATCTAGAAACATTACAATATTTCCAATATATAGCCAAATATAAGAACATAACCAGGGCCGCCAAGCATTTCTATATCAGCCAGTCCACCCTCAGCCGCTATATCATGGCACTGGAGGAGGAGCTGGATGTTAAGCTGTTCATCCGCAATAATAAACAGATTGAATTAACTGAGGCCGGAAAGGTATTTGAAAGTGAATGTGACCTTTTCATTAAGCATATGGAAACCGTAATTAAAAATGTCCAGCTGGCTGACAAAGGTAATTCCGGTATTCTCCGCATCACAGCTCCGGGAAAGCTATGCCCGGTACTGTCCGATGCCCTAACTATATTCAGGGAAAAATATCCTTTCATTAAATTAACTGTCGAGCTGTATGAGTTTAATGAAATTCCCTGCGCGATTCAGTACGATATCTACAATATCGGCTTCACCTATGATTTTGCTGCTTCGGGTTATGAGGAGCTGGAGAGTATTTCTATTGGCAATGACGACTTCTCATTAGCTGTATCCTCCGAGCTTTATAAGAATCCTACCGTAGAAACCATTCCTGAAATCGTCCGAAAATTACCCCTGATCCTTCCCTCCTATATCGAACCGCCCTTTATGAAGCTAATCCTCCATGAGCTGCAGACCTTTGCCGGCAGCAAGAAAATCAATATAAATTATGTAAATACAACCGATTCCGTCATGCTGGAAGCCTCCTTAGGCTTGGGCTATGGCATTGTACCAACGTCCCTTACCAAAGCAAAAAGCGGATTCCACAATATCTCCTACATTAACCTTGTTAACTTCTCAGCCAACGGTAACATTGTCATGCTCTACAAAAAATCTGCCACAACGGAGTTGGTTAACAAATTTATTGATATTGTTAAAAGCCTGTGCCCTAAACAACCGCCTTTGTCTGTTTAAATGATCAGCTGAGCATATTACATAACAGTATGGAATAAAGCTTCTCATCCATGCTTGCGCTTCTGGAAGTAAGGACAATCGGTATATCCGCACCGATCAGGCAGCCTGCCAGTATATTATCCGGGTCTGCATTCCAGATTTTACTCATGACATTGCCGGTTACCATCTGAGGCACCAATAACATATCCACCTCACCTGCATAGGGTGAATCATATCCTTTGATTAATGCCGCTTCCTTGCGGGTTGCCAGGTCAAAGGATATTGGACCTACTACCCTGCCCTTTCCGAACCCTCCCGCTTCTGCCATATCCTGAAGCGCTTTTGCCTCCACTGTTTCCGGCATTTTCTCACTGACTGTTTCAACTGCACATAGGGCTCCTACTATAGGCTCTTCATACCCGAGCTTTCGGAGGGCTTCCATGCCTGCGGTTATGATCTTCTTCTTATCCTCAAGCGTCGGATATGGAATTACCGCACAGTCGCTCATGGCCAGCAGCTTATGATAGCCTTTGATCTGCATCAGACCAAAATGAGTGATAAAGCCTTTTTGGTTCAGGCCATTCTCCTTGTTCAGGATGGGCTTTAAAAGCTCCCTTGTCTCCAGCTTTCCTTTTATAATAAAGTCGCCTTTTCCTTCATGAATCAATGCTACAGCCACTTCGGAAGGATTCCTCTGCCCGGTACATGGAAGGATCTCATAGGGTCTGTCCGAAAAGCCCAAATCCTTGATTATCCCCGTCACTTCACCTTCCTCGCCCACCAGAACCGGATAGGCATAGCCTTTTTCCTGTGCCAGGAAGACTGCTTCCAGCACATGGTCATCATTTGCTCCGGCTACTATGGCTTTCTTTGGCTTACTGCTGCCAGAGAGGCGTGCCTTAATCAATGCTTCATAATTTTTATACATAGCTTCCACCCAATTACCTTCCAAGACCTAGAATCTGCCTGGCTTCCTCCGGTGTAGCAGGCTCCTTTCCGAATTCACGGATTGCCCTGGCCGCTCTTTCCACCAGCATAACATTGGTTGCCAGGGTTCCCTTGCTGTAGTACACATTGTCCTCCAGACCCACACGGATATGTCCGCCCAGCGCCAGGGTCGTATACAGGATCGGCATATGCTGTTTGCCAAGTCCAAAAGCAGACCAGGTAGATCCTTCCGGCAGCAGTTCATAGAGGAACTGGAGATTCTTGACGGAAGCTTCCATACCGCCCAGAACCCCTAACACAAATTGATAATGGCAGGGTGTGTCGAGCACTCCTTGCTTTACATAATATTTTACGATATTCATAAACCCGGAATCAAAGATCTCCAGCTCCGGCTTTACACCAAGTTCTTTCATTTTCCGGCCAAGGGGCTCCAGGAACTGGGGTGCATTATCAAAGATTCCAAAGGGCATCCAGTTGAAGGAGCCGGCATCAAAGGATGCCAGTTCCGGCTTCACATATTCCAGATGCGCCATGCGCTCCTCATAGCCCGCCCTGTTATCACCGGAGGTTGTACAGTTGATGACTACGTCACAATCTGTTCTTTCCTTTATGAGATCTATGGTTTTCTTAAATTTTTCCTTGTCCATGGTGCCCAGCCCCTGATCATTCCTCATATGGAGATGGACTACTGCTGCGCCGGCCTTCCAGCACTGATAAGCGTCTTCCGCAATTTCCTCCGGCTTTAACGGTATGTGCGGATTCAATTCCTTCGGTGTCATGGCACCGGTAAGGGCTGCTGTTATAATTACTTTATTTTCTAATGACATTTCATGCCTCCATTCTGTCTAGTATGAGATGAGGATCATTTCACATCCGACCCCCCGTGGCCTAGCGGCCAAATGATCGTTAAGTTGAAAACCGCAATGGGTTTTCAGACATGCCCCAAGGGCAGTTCCCTATTATGCAAGATAGTTTGGTTTATTGATGATTTCCTCAATGGAGCTGTAGCCCTTCGGATACACATTGTACTCATGGACTTCCTCTTCTTTGTTAAGTACACGGAGTGCTCCCGCTGCCAACGCCTCCATCTCCCGTTCACCGGGGATGACGGATACCGGCGCTATAAATTCCACCTTCTCCTTAATCCAGTCAGTAAGAAGCCGGCTATGGGCAATACCGCCCGTGATGATGATCTGGTCCACCCTTCCGTTCCTGGTCACCGCTAAGCTTCCGATGCTTTTTGCCACCTGGTAGGCCATGGCCTTCAGGATTTTTTCCGCCTGCTCATCCCCCTGCTCCATAAGCCCAGATACCTCACGGACATCCTGGGTTCCAAAATACGCCACCAGGCCGCTCTGTCCGCACAGGTACATTCTGACCTCCTGAAGCGTTTTTCCTTCCTTAAATTTCTCGTAGCAGAAATTTGCCATATATCTTGTCGGAATAGCACCGGCGCGCTGGGGTGACATCGGACCTTCATCATCATATACCCAGTCAGAGATACGTCCATGGTCGTGAAATCCTAAGGTAATACCGCCCCCAAGCTGAATAATAATTAAGTTTAAGTCCTTATAATTCCTGCCGATGGACTGTGCATATGTAATCCCTGCCATCTTGGTATTTAATAGATGGGCAATTGGCATATTTACGATTTCCGGAATACCCGTTATCTTAGCGATTTCATCTGCGGAGTCCACGCAGGTGGGGTCATAGATGATAACCGGAACCTTTCGTCCCTTCACCAATTGATTGGCAATGAGGCAGGATAAGGTGGAGGCATGCTGGGCCTCCGGCGCATAGGTAACAGACGCTATCATAAGCTCATTTACTTCATAGGCACCGTCATAGGGTACAGAGGGTATCGTCCCAGCCCTTGCAACAATCATATCGAAACTGGCAGGTTCCAGATTATTATCCTCTAGAAATTTCTTTACCTGATTCGTTCGATATTCCAGCTGATCCAGTACCTTCGGCATTTTTCTTAAATCTTCAGCTGTAATATCCAGCGAAACCTTGTTTATCATTTTATCGTCTTCAAAATACGCTACCTTTGTTGAAGTGGAGCCGCAGTTGATGGCAAATATCCTTTTCATTTCATTCCCCTTATCTAAAATTTATGGAGCATCCGGGTACTTTCCCATTACAGGAAATACGAGTCATTTTATTTTTCTTCTCCCCGAGCCACTTTTATTATTTAATATACCTACCGTACTTTTTGCCCTCATCATCAATAATTGCATCGACTCCTTGAACGGTAGAGAACATAACAGCGGAGCTTGCCAAAAGTCCCCCGTTTTTACCAAGGATATCAATGGTATCCCGGACTGCTTTGCGTATGTCCTCTTCCGTTGCTCCCGGTGCATCTGTTACATGAGGATCCACACAGCCTGCAAAGATTATTTTATCTCCATACTTTTCCTTGATTTCCTTCCAATGGTTCACCGGTGATACTGCATGCCAGGATTCTACCCCAATTTCTATCAGGTCACCGACTATAGGCTCAATATATCCGCAGGAATGATGCATATAGTGCATGCCTAAATTCCTGCAGGCTTCCACCATCCGTCGCTCCGGCTCCTTGAAAATTTCTCTCCACATATCCGGTGCCATGAACATATTCGCCTGGTTTCCCCAATCATCATGCATCACTAAAAAATCAGCATCCATATATTTTTTAATATAATGCATCTGTTCAATGCGATAATCGGCATAAGCATTTACATATTCAGCATAATCCTCTGTCTCAAACAATGCACATAGACCGTTTTCAAATCCCATCATTGCATTTAACCGTTCAAATGCGCCTATATTTTCTACCACATACCCCATAAGTTCTTCTTTCTTTGACCACATGGCTTTTGTCCGGGCACCAATCATTTCCCAGTTTAAATCTTTTACACTGGGAAAGTGAATATATTCCTTCCACCGGGTCATATCGTCAAAGAAGCTGATATTAGGCTTTACATGAGTCATTAGCTCCGGATGCTCCGGATCCAGTTCCCAGGTGAGTCCGAACCAATCCTTTCCGGTTTGAAAAAGTGACCGGTCGTTAATCTCTGGTGTAATCAGAATCTGACTGGCGGTATTAATCATCGGTACCCATTCAGGAAGCTTATGATCCCAAACCATCTGCATATTTTCTCTTTCCGTCATATCCTTCTCCTCTTTCCTTTATAGTACTTACCTTGAACGTACCAAATATCCCTGATTTGAAACAGAAGGCCATATAGCTTTAATTTGGGTTCTTTTAAAGGGCTGAAGAAATTACTATTACAACAGCCCTTTATGTTAACCCGGAATCACTTGCCTGAAAAACTTGTTAACGTATATCTATGTATTATCTAATTTTACCAGCCAGCGGCGGATCAATCTTTCCTTCCAAGCCAAGATATTGAATCATGGAAAGAAGCTCAGAGTGAAGCTCATTTGCACAAAACATACCAAACATTTCTGTTCCGAAGGCCATATCCAAATCGTCAGAGATACGCTTCTTCCAATTTCTTCTGATCAGCTGGGAGGTAAGTCTTCTTGCTACCCTGTTTTGTGCCATCAGCATGTCTGCGATTTCATAGGCACGGTCCATGAGCTTCTCTCTTGGTACGATTTCAGACACCATTCCAAGGCGGACCAGATCCTCGGCAGACATCTTGTCACCTGTCATCAGATACCAGGCAGCAAACCTCTTTGGCATTAATTCAAAGAAGCAGCTATGGATACCGTCTCCCGGTACGTTATTGGTTCCAGGAAGCATATGGGGGTCAAGTACCGTGATGTCATCCGCTGCAATAGCAAGATCACACATCAGCGCAAGCTCCGTATGTCCGCCTGAGCCGCTGAGGACACCGAGGGTAGGAACCTCTACATCCTGAATCATGGTGATGATCATACGGCGTCCATCAACAAACATATGGTTATAGCGGGTTTCGCCTGCATTATCACCCTCCGGTGCCCAGCTGGCAGCTTCAAAGTCGGTAACCCAAATATTACCGGTACCGGTGAAGATAATCATTTCTGTCTCACGGTCCGTACCAAGAAGCCTCCACATCTTGCCGATGGCATCATGCAATTCCATGGACCAGATCAACGGGCCGCCCTTGCAGTGCATTCTTACGGTAACAACACCGTCCTCACGTCTGTCCATAATAAAATGCTCTTTGAACATCTCCTTAATTTCTTCAAAGGTAGGCCATTTTACATAATTTGTATTTGTTTCTTTTTTTGACATTTCTCTTCCTCCAACGATTAATTTAGCTTTCATAGAAAACAGCAATTTAACTGTTAATGCCATTATAGAAAATGAAATGTAGATCGTAAAATTCATATTTTGCATAACCAAATCTGATTTTTCCCTATGCTGCTTAGTTATTTTTGCTATAATATTAATTAATCTACATCAAAAAATAAAGGAAGCGGTGCGGTATGACAAATCTAACAACTCAAAATGGAATGCTTTCCATAGAAAGCAAGAATATCTTTACCATATTAAAAAAATGGCTTTATACAGAACAGGATATCGTGTTTCGGGAACTGATCTCTAACGCCTGTGATGCTATAGAAAAGCTCTCCACTTTAAATACTGGTGATCCTGTCGTTCAATTGGAGAAAGGTAAGATCCTTGTGAAACTCGATCGGGATCAGAAAACACTAACCATAGGTGACAATGGCATCGGTATGAGCCGGGAGGAAGTACATAAATATATTAATCAAATCGCTTTTTCCGGAGCCTCCGAGTTCATCAATAAGAATAATAATGCCGGTAAAAACACGATTATCGGTCACTTTGGTGTGGGCTTCTATTCTTCTTTCATGCTGGCTGACCATGTTGCTCTTGAGACAAAATCCTATCAGGAAGAGGAATCTGCTGTCCGCTGGGATTGCATGTCTGACATGTCCTATCAAATGGAGTACTGCCAAAAGACTGAGGTAGGAACCGAGGTGATGCTTTATTTGGAGGATAGCAGCCCCTATCTTGAAAAACCCGGGCTAGTCTTAGATATTATAAAAAAATACTTTATCTTTTCAAAAACTCCGATCTACTTTGACGCCCCCGGATATGATCAGGTTCTGGTTAATGATCCGGCACCAATTTGGAGGCTGCCAAAGGAGCTTGTAAATGAAGAGGCAATGAATAGCTTCTACAAGGAATTCTTCCAGGATGTATCCGCTCCAATGTTCTGGCTTCAGTTCGGCAGTGTGGATATCGGTGTACGTGGCATTCTCTTCTTCCGGGATACCAAAAACGGAACAGAGGAGCTGGACGGAACCATTAAAGTTTACAACAGAGGGGTTTATGTTGGTGAAAATATTCCTGAGCTGATCCCTAAATTTGTGAACCTGCAAAGCGGAATTATAGAATGTGATCATTTGCCCCTGGTTGTTTCACGCTCCACCCTTCGGGAAGAGGACCGGCAGGAAGGTACGATGGAATTAATCTATGAATGCCTCTCACAGGAGGTTACCATTGCCTTTCACGATATGTTTGAGAATCATCGGGATCAATACGAGGCCAATTGGCCTAATTTGAATGCCTTTGTAAAGTATGGTGTACTACAGGATAAAATATTTGCTTCCGTCATGACCCGTAAGGTTATTTTTATGGACATCCTTGGAAACTATCAGACCATTCAGGAATATGCCGATACAGTAGCTGCCGCTGCCCATCCAGATACCATCTACTATTCCTCAGATGCCCTGGAACAGGCACATTATATTGAAATTTTTAAAAGATGCAAACTGAATGCGCTGCTGTTTGACCATGTCATAGATCAGCCCTTTATGAGAAAATACGAGGTAGCACGTCCGAATTTGAAATTCATACGCATTGATTCTAACATTGAGTCCTTGTTTCTCGGCTATATGAATCCGGGTGATGATGCAAAGGCTGGAATCTTGAAGGATAAGATAAGCAGGGCACTGGGAGATCGCCTGCATTCTATGACGATAAAGATAACGAATCTTGAGCAGGAAAGTATCTCCACCTTGATTATTAATGATGAGAAATCCAGAAGAATGGCAGATATGCTTGAGATATACGGTTTCCTTAATCCAACGGATGTTTCCCTCAGGGAAATACAGGCAAAAAGTACTCTGCTAATTAACATGAATAACGATATTATTCGCTATCTATTAGGAGCCTCGGACGAAATTGCAATCCGCATCGTTATGAACCAGCTTTTTGATTTGGCCTTGATGAGCCAGCAGGCTCTGAAGCCGGAGGATGTGGAGAGCTTTATTACCAGAAGCGAATCCCTGCTAGCCTCCGCTATCGGGCATGAATTTCACAGGTAAAAACCAACACCACCAGAAACTCATTTATTGGGAGACTATAACCCTGTTGCATTTGATATTGAAGAATTTCCTATATTTATTAAATTATTGTAGCAGAGTTTCTAAATTTTAGCGCCATATCACAGGCTATCCTTTGCGAGTACTAAATTGATTGAAACGGTATATCAAAAAACTCTGGAATATTGGAGTCTTCTGATATACCGTTTTCTCCTCATAGATAGTTTCAACCCCTTATTATACGGCAAATTTCTCTACATGAGGCTTTAGTTCCCGGAACAATTGATACAATTCATTTGTTCTGTTAGCTATTTCTTCAAAGGTCACAATCTGTTCTTCCATGGAAGCAGAGACCTCCTGCGTTCCTGCAGCGCTTTCCTCTGTAGTAGCGGAGAGATTTTGGATCATATCAATAACCTCCTGCTTCTTCCGGCCCATTGATTTCACTGAGTTATTTATTTCATTGGTTTTCTCATTTGCCTTGAACATAAGCTCAGCTATTTCTTTATACGAATTCTCTGCGGTATTCACAAAGCCCGTCTGTTCCAGAATGATTTTCTTAACGTCAGTCATGATATTCACCGTATTCGCAGAGTCAAGGAGCAGCAGGTTAACAACATCATTGATCACCTCCGTTGATGCTGCGGACTGTTCGGCAAGCTTTTTTATCTCAGAAGCCACAACCCCAAAACCTTTCCCCTGCTCTCCTGCCCTCGCTGCTTCAATTGCCGCATTTAATGAAAGCAGATTGGTGCGGGCCGCAATATCTGAGATGATCCGGCTGGCCTCGCCGATTTTGATAGAGCTTTCATTCGTTCTGGTAACACTGTCATAAACCGCCTGCGTTGCATTGCCCGTCTCACTGGTTTTCACTGCGAGCGCTTCAATGACCTTCATACCCTGCTGTATAATCCCCTTAATCTGTGTGGAGTTCTCTGCCAGAATATCGATATTGTATTTATTATCTTCAATCATATCACCAAGGTCAATTAACTTAGCAGATCCTTGTTCTGTGCTTAGTGCCTGGTCGGAGGCACCTCTCGCAATTTCTTCAACCGTATGACCAACTTCCTCCACTGCAGTTACGGATTGCTGCAAAGAAGCGTTCACCGCTGCTAGTGTGATCCCTGCCTGCTCTGATGCCGCCTTGATTGAAATAATGATATCCCTTACCTTCATGATTAGCTCATTGAAGCAGGAGGCCATAACGCCAAATTCGTCCTTTGACTGAAAAGGAATATGCGTAGACAGACGAATGGTCTCTCCATTGATCTCCTTTAGTAATGCTGTCATTTTACTAAGACGTCGGATGATTAATATATGAATAAGAATATAAGATATTATGCATATAACAATAATCAGTAAATTAACCGTCAGAGATTGCCTCTCTAAGGCCTTGATAAGATCTTTAATATTTTTATTTCCTTCCTCAAAGGTCTGGGAGGCCACACCGATTAAGATATCTATATCCTCCTGGATCAGCTCCGAAGAAGCATCAAAGGTGCTCATGAAATCATTTCCTGCAGCGGTTCCTTCATTGATATATTTATTGGCCATTTCAATTCCCACTTGGTAATATTCTTTCAAATCCTTCGTCATTGAAGCTGCCAGCTCATCCTCAATACCTAGCTCATTTAATGCCTCAATATCAGCCAATGCCATATTATAATACACTTCAGCCTGCTCAAAGCCGTCATCATAACCGGATTCAGCCCTGGTTGCAGAAATATCCGTAAGCCATTGTTGTATTTGGATTACTTCCTTTTGCAGCTGTAAGGAGGTAATCATCATTGGCGTGTTTACTGTCTGTTGCTCATCCGTTGTTTTTTTAATACCTTTCAAGGATATAACCGTTAAAATCAAAAGAATAAGCGCTGCTAAAATAATCAAAGACATAATAATCCTGAATTTAATTGAAATTTTCATACGGCCTCCGTCTGGTGTTTTTTGATATTAAATTGATAAGTAACCTTTTGATAGTTAAACTTTTAACATACAAATTCATGTAATGTGTGTCATTGTAATAGGACCTCCTTCATTGTGATTTTACCAAATCATAACCATTCTGTATCAGCAGTCATCATTCTTTCTTACATTATCTACCTTTACAGAAATCGGTATTGGGGATAATCCAATTATACATAGGACTAATTTACTATTCAATAGAAAAATAAATTAAATGGTGAATTTTGTAGATCTGTCACTTTTTATTTACTATTCTGCATAAGAACCTAATCAGCACCACCGGTGTGAACTGGTTAAACTGGTGGTTTTTTAAAGATAGCCTTACAAATAAACCGGATGAGCCCCCTATCCAAAGGGGATGACTCATCCGGCTTCTATTTTTGTTCCATTAACCAATCTTTGATACCTATAAATTCCTCTGTCGCGTCTTCCCGCTTCATTACCTTAACCAGTTCCCGGATATAATCCAAGAATTTATTGTCACCCCCTAACACATAGACATTGATCAAATAATTCAAGACATTTGGGAGCTCCTTGGGGGAGCTTTGCTCCTGTAACCTCATTATCTTTTCCAAGGCAATTTTTAAGGTAGCGGTCACCATCCGGGAAAGAATCCCACTGAATTCCTCCTGTCCACAGCAATCCTTTAAACCAAGGTACACTCTCAATAGATCCTTGGTCAAATCTACGGACCAAGGTGCTTTTTCCGTAGCATAATGCGCTGACAGAAGCTTAGCAAGATGAATCCACTGAGACTTGGTAACGACATTATTCCCACGATTGATATAATGATCAATCTCAATTATGTGATGATAGATATTCCCCTGTTCGATAGCGGTATGATATTCCTTTTCAAAAAGCTTATCCGGCACGGTAGGATAACTATCATAGAAGGATCTGGTGGAGCTTAAGCGGTATTCCTTCAGCCCCATTTCCTCAAAGCCAATAGGTAAATAAGTATTGCATTGGTCAAGTAACAGCTTAGGTATCTTTACTTCATCAATTTGCAAGGGCTCAAACTCATAATGTTCCCACATTTCCATTGCCAGCTCCAGAATCCGATCCCGGTCATAATAGGTGTAACGCTGGTTTCCCTTTAGTTTAGCATATACAATCTTGATCCCCAACAAAAATTGGCGGTTATCCCCGTTTACCAATGCCCTGTAAGCTAGTTCAAGAACCGCTCCATAGGTCAGCTCGGTGACATCCATTCGGTAGATGAAATCATCAGCATACAGATAATATTCACTTGGAAATCTGCTGTTCTGAAAATACTTCTCTTCTATCCAGGACATTAATTTTCCGTATTTTCTTTCATATGCATAGCGGGCAGCCGCATACAGCAGTGCCATATGATCGTATTCTTTATTCATTCAGTTTCTCCTGTTCTATTTCCCTATGTCCTATTATCTTATACCTTATTGCCCTAGTTCCTACTGCCTTACGCCTCATTGTCTTTAGTCCCTATTGCCTTAGTCCCTACTGTATTACGCCCTATTGTCTTATGTCCTAATACCTTACGCTTTACTACCTTATATCCTATTGCCTCATGCCCTATTGTCCCATATCCTATTACTTTATCCCCTATTCTAATAATGCTTCCCATCCATAGTAAGAGATTTTATCATCTATCCTAATCATACATGAACCCTATCGCTTTTCAAAGAATAATTAACGTTTTGTTCATACAGATTTAGCATTATACAATCCAAGGTATAAGGATTATAATGGGACTGATATTAAACTATTTATCAGGTAACCGTGAAGCTATACTTCAATTTTCTATATTGAAATAAAAACTTAGGAGGTATTATTAATTATGGGAAGACTGGAAGGAAAAATCGCTATTATTACAGGCGGAAATGCGGGGATTGGCCGCGCTACGGCGGAACTGTTCTGCAAAGAGGGTGCTAAGGTTGTCATTGCCTCCAGGAGGGCGGAGAATAACCAAAAAGCAGTGGCGGAAATTTCAGCCAAAGGCGGAGAAATCATAGCCGTGGAAGCAGATGTGGCAAAAATGGAGGACTGTAAGAAAATCGTCGATACAACCATTAAGAAATTCGGAAGGATTGATGTTCTGGTCAACAATGCCGGGATCGCAGACAAGCATATCCCTATCAATGAATGCTCCGAGGAGTGGTATGAAACGGTCTGCCGCGTGGATCAATTCTCTGTTTTCTATATGTCCAAGTACGCGCTGGAGCATATGGAAAAAGCAGGCAAAGGCTCTATCATTAATATATCCTCCATCGGCAGCCAAGGTATTGCGGGTATCTCCTACAGCGCAGCAAAGGCAGCCGTTAACAGCATGACCAAGAACATAGCGCTGCTTTATTCCCCGACAGAGATCCGGTGCAATGCCATAGCTCCGGGTCCGACACCGACAGAATTAAACGCACCGGAGAATTTCAAGACCTTCCATCAGGAGTTTGCAGCGGCCTGCGCAAAGCATATCGACATTACCCTGCCGGAAGCCCAGGCTGAGGATCAGGCCGAAGCTATCCTTTTCTTCGCCAGCGATGCCTCGAAGGCAATTACTGGACAGATTCTCTATGTGGATCATGGCACCACTCTGTATTAATTACTATACTAATTTAAACAAGACACTTATAAAGCAATTAAGCTTCAAATCATTTACATAATAAGCCTAAAATGGTACGTCAAGAAACCAGATTTTTATGAGCTTCTTGACGTACCATTTTATTTTAACTACATATTGATTCAAAAACATAGAACATTAAGGCGTTCATACCGCGTAAAATATTTACCTTGGCAAAGTGTACTCTGTGCTTCTTCCCTGCCCTTTTTGAACAAGCAGATTTTCCTTCACCATATTCCTTAAAAGCCGTCCGGCAGCGGTCTGCTTGAGTTCTGTGAATTGTTCTATATCCTTACGTGTTATCGTTCCATTCCTTTTGGCTAATTCCAAAACTTTTTCTTCTATATTATTTTTTGCTTTTTCTTCAGACCCTAAAAAGCCTCCCTCATTTAAGTTCGGCAAAATAATTTTAAAGGCATTCTCCGTAGTTTCAATAATGGGCTTTTTTCGGCTGCCTTCATAGGCTTTCATGATTTTTCCCATACCTGTGCCATATGCTTCAATAAGCTCCAGGTGGTAGAACACATTGGCAAGCTTAGGATTCCGGCAAACAGACAGCCCCAACATAATATCATCCAACGAAACGCCGGAGGGAAGGCCTCCGATGGTCGTAAATTCAATCCGATCTAAATAAACGCTAATTAGCGTGCTTGCGCTAAAGGAATAATCCCGGTGTACAAGGCTATTCAGAAGAGCCTCACGGACAGCCACCTCCGGATAATCCCGTTTATCAATACGGCGCAGTTTATCAAAAGTGGCGCTAATCTGGTTCCTTCTGTCAATGTAGTCGTATACTTCATTAAGCTGCTGCAACAGGGAACCGGAAAACTCCCTCCGATCCCGGAACACACTTTGATCTGTCCCCTCAAAAACAGCCGCCTTGACTGTATGCGCACACTGTTCTGACAAGAGTTGTCCCAGGTTCGTATAGATCCCATCCGTATTTAGTATTCCAAGGGTTTTCATCTGGGAAGCGCCCAGTTCAATCTTTCTCTCAGCAAATTCCTTGCTGGTGTCCCGAAAGGTGAGATCCTGTTCTAAGGAACGCATATCCTCGAAACTATCACCATCGGTTTCCTTAATCATCCGCCTGATTGCAGTATCCGTAGCAGGTACGGATGCTGTACCTTGCCGGACATAAACCCCTTCAGGCCGAAGGCCTTTCCTTGCCAAATAGTACGGGCGCTCTACACCCCGCTGTACTTCCACTGCAACAATCTGCTTCCCATCAATATCCTTGGTTGTATAGCGGAGAAACATAGTAACATCTGGTTTTATGCTGTCCCTGACCATATTAACAACTTGTAGTATCACCATATCAGGATTCTCAACTCCAACAATGCTTCCATCATCAGCAACACCGATGTATAAGTTTCCACCGGCACTATTGGCAAAAGCAATAATTTCTTTTTTCACATCATCTACAATGATTTCCTTCAGTTCTACCGTTTCACTCTCTTTGAGATTCACACAACCACCTCCTCACATCTTATTCTACCCAGATTCTAACGCTTCTAACGCTTCTTGTCAATTATCGCGTTAGAATCCGGGTAGAATAAGGCATTTCCTTACTCTTCCTCCCCAAACGCCATAAACTCAATATATAAATCATTAAAGTCCACATCGTTCGACAGGTGTACTTCCTTAGACAGCGATTTCATACGCTCCATCCGTTCAGGAGCATCCTCCTCCACAAGGTAATGCAGCGCCCCGCTGAGGGAGCTATTGCCTATGGCAGTGATCTTTCCATCCAGCTCCTCAGGCAGCAGCCCAATGTGGATCGCCTTCTCCAGGTTCACCTTGTAGCCAAAGCCTCCCGCCAAATATACCTTTCCGATCTCCCCACAGGTGACGCCATAACGCTTCATTAAGGTCTCTACCCCGGCACGGACCGCTGATTTTGCCATCTGAAGCTCACGGATATCCCGCTGGGTAAAGGTAATATCATTTCCATGGTCATCCCTTGCCAGGACATATCCTGAGTCAAAATATTCGTCACAGAGCAGCCCGGTCTCATCGATCAGTCCGGTTTTTAGCAGCTCACTTGTCAGCTCAATGACCCCTGTGCCGCAGATTCCGATTGGCGGCTTCTGCCCAATTGTATCATAAACAAGGGTATCCCCGATTCGTACATTGCAGATGGCTCCGGCTACGCTTCCGACTCCGCAGGAGATATTTCCCCCTTCAAAGGCCGGTCCCGCTGCGGTAGAAGTGACCAAAATCCTGTCCTTATTCCCAATTGCCATCTCACCGTTGGTACCAAGGTCGATCAAAAGGCTGGGCTCCTCCATTTTGTCAAAGCCACAGGTCAACAGTCCGGCAACAATATCCCCTCCTACAAAGGTCGAAATACCCGGTAGTACCGTAACTGGCGCCGCAAGGTAATCCTCCCCGAACATTTCTGCAAAGGACAGCGTGATCCTATCAATATTCACGGGTGTAAAGGGATAGACCCCCAGGGTTTCGCAGGAATAGCCCAGCAGCAGATGCACCATAGTCGTATTAGCGGCGATAGCAATCTCAGATATGCTGTCCTTATCCACCCGGCTTCCCTCTACGATACTCCTGATACCCTCCAGAAGATCCGTCCGGATGCTTTGGCGCAGCTCCTCCTTCTTTCCTTCTACGGAAGCCTTGATACGGGAAATGATATCCGCACCATATGCTCTCTGCTTATTGATTGTGGTATAGGTTCTGATTATCTGCTTCGTAGCCAGGTTTACCAGACTAATGGCTATCGTCGTCGTACCAATATCAATTGCGAGGGCATAGCCCTCCTGTGCCTGGCTGGATTCCTCCCCTTGGCCCGGTTTCTCCATCCGGCCGGACATTTGCTCCCGGTTAGGCATCTCCTCCCGGCCAGCCGTCTTCTCCTGGCCGTCTGACAGGCTGATCCCCTGTCCTATCTCGGTAACCACCTCAAAATCTGCTTCATCCCCGCTGACGATCCGTATGGTACAGGCTGATTCCGGATAGGCCTTACAGGCCAGCCGGTACCCCTGCTCCAGCTCCTTTTCATTGAACTTCGCCCGATCAGCATCGGTGACCTCCAGCTCTCCTGAGACTACCTTTATCTTACATTTCCCGCAGGTGCCCTTACCGCCGCAGGCCGCACTCACATAAATCCCCTTGGCAACCAAGGCCTTCAGTAAATCTGTTTTCCTCTCATAGGGCAGCTGTACTGCAGCTCCCCTTCCCAATACCGTCACTGTGATGATCTTACCCTTTCTCATCTTACAATCGGTTCTGTCGCATTCATCGCAGTTATGCCCGTCATGGTCTACGGTAATATCCTCCGTCAATACAAGGATATGCCCCAAGGTCTTTACCGTAGTAAACATATATCCTTTCGTCAACTCTATGGAAATCGGATCTACCGCTTTTATCTCCTCCAGTATCCTTTCCTGCTCCTCCATCGGAATATGTACCGGTGCCTCCAATTTCTCAGCAATTCCAAAGCCCCGCAGGATACATTCTTCCTTAATCCTCTCGTGCAGCTGTGTCTCCAGCTGGAACATATAGGCATCCGACATGGAATTTGTCAGCATCCCAAGTAAATAATCACCCGTCCCAAAATATCCGTCGGACAATTCCGTCACTTCATCCCCGATGCTTGTCAGTACATAAAGTGCCGGCACCTCCCCCTTTCCTTCCCTTGTATAGGTTCCGAATTTTAGGTAGGCCACCGGATGTACACAGCGAAGGATCTCCGGCTCCAATCTTTCGTATTCCTCCGACAGCTCTTCATAAATCGGGCTATCCCTGTGGCAGTCCATCAGCTGGAATACTACCTTCTGGTTTATCTTAATATCAAATTCCGTAAGCTTAATAAAATTATCCATCCCCATATCCCCTTCTTCATAAAAATTTATTAGTGTACTGTCTCATCCATCTTTAGGCTGGCAGTGCTGAATATTTTGTTACTCCGTAAGGTACCCTCACTTATTCTATAATAAAGACCTTTGATCCGTTTTACAAGCAGATTGTTTAAAAGCTTTTTCAGCTCCATCCTTCATCCTTTCCATAAAAGACCCAAAAATAAATTTTACCTAACCCAAAATCTAAAAATATTTATAAATTTTATTAATATATTTGGATTCATCCTGGAACCATCCTAATTTAGACTAATTTCACACCATAACTAAACAAAAATCCCAAAAATTTTATAAATAACATAGATAAAAAGAAATACTTCTTTTCCAAAAAAATATATACTAAGCTCATGAAACAAAACATGTAAAATGTGAAGGAGGAATTTACTTATGGATTTTGAAGAATTATCATTGGCAGTACAAAAGGGTAAAGCAAAGCAGGTTAGGGAACTCGTAAACCAGGGCGTTGAGGAAGGGATTTCCATCGAAAAGATCCTAAACGAGGGTCTCATCGATTCCATGGCGGTTGTAGGCGAGAATTTCAAGCAGAATAAAATATATGTTCCCGAGATGCTCGTAGCTGCAAGAGCAATGTCAGCAGGACTTTCCATTCTTGAGCCGCTGCTTACCGCAACCGGTGTTAAGCCCATCGGTAAGATCGTAATCGGTACTGTCCGGGGGGATTTACATGATATCGGTAAGAATCTGGTAGCAATGATGATGAAGGGTATGGGAGCTACGGTTTACGATTTGGGTATTGACGTTCCTGATGTTGCTTTCGTGGAGAAGGCAGAGGAGGTTGGAGCAGACATCGTTTGTATCTCCGCCCTATTAACAACAACCATGCCTGCAATCGGTGACGTAATCACGGAATTTGAGAAAGCTGGTGTTAGAAATAAATATCATATCATGGTTGGCGGCGCCCCGGTTAACCAGGCATTTGCAGACTCTATCGGTGCCAACAAGTACACCTCTAATGCAGCCGATGCTGCTGAAGTTGCAAAGGCATATCTGGAATCCAAATACAGTAATTAGGAGGCATAATAAATGAGCAAACAATTTACGAAATTAGCATACTCATCCGTTGATGATATGATTTACGGTTCCTGCCCCAATCCTGTTACCACAAGAAATGGTTTAGTCATTGGTGGCGGCGAGATTTATCCTGAGGTTAACTTTACCTTACCTCCCATGCATATCACTAAGGATACCATGCCCGAGGTACTTAGCATATATCAGGAAATGATTCATGGTGTCCTGAAAAAAGTCCATGAATTACATGCTCCGGGGCTTGTAGTCGAATTCGAGACTCTGCCGGATATGACGGAGCATCCGGAGTGGGGTATCCAAATCCATAAGCTGCTCCGCGATACCATGTCTGATTATGAAGCAAAATACGGTTTGAAGAGTGCCATCAGAATGACTCCCAATGATATCCGTGAAATGAGCCGCCCTCCGATTATGAGAAGCGGTAAGTACTGGGAAGCAATGGTTAAAACCTTTGAAGGCTCCGCAAAGGATGGAGCAGATTTTCTTTCCATTGAATCCACAGGCGGTAAGGAAATTAATGACGAAGCAATCGTTAATGCAGACCTTAGGACATCTGTTTTTGCCTTGGGCTGTCTGGCCCCAAGGGATATGGCGTGGTTATGGACTAATATCTCCGATATTGCAAGGGCAAACGGCGCAATCTCCGGCGGTGATTCTGCCTGCGGCTTTGCTAACACTGCCATGGTGCTTGCAGAACAGGGCTTTATCCCTAAGGTTTATGCAGCCATTATGAGAACCATTACTACACCAAGAGCTTTAGCGGCAATAGAGAACGGCGCTGTCGGACCAAGCAAGGACTGCGCATATGAAAATATTTATCTGAAGGCAATCACTGGTACTCCGATTTCTTCTGAGGGTAAAACCGCGGCCTGCGCACATTTTAGCCCTATCGGCAATATCTCTGCTGCTGTTGCTGATCTCTGGAGCAATGAATCCGTCCAGCAGGTCAAGCTGTTAAGCGGTTTTGCCCCTGTGGTATCCACAGAGCAGCTGATCTATGACTGCCGCCTGATGAATGTGGCCACCAGGAAGGGTCAGACGAAATTAATGAGGGATCTCCTGGTTGAATCCGACTGCTACCTGGATCCCCAGGCTTATGTATTAAGACCGGATGTAGCCTTTGAGATCGGTAAAGAGATCGTAAAGACACAGGATCCATTTATCAGAACCTTAAATACTGCAAAGCTCACCCTGGATATTATAAAGAAAGCGGTTGACAAAAAGGAGCTTGTAATTGAAGAGAGAGAGCTGAACTGGCTCGATATCCTGGAATCCCAGCTGGATGAAATTCCTGAGGATGAGGAAGCCTTCATCGCAGAAATGAAGAAAGAGGTGGATTCCTCCAAATATAACCCGTCTGAGTACGGTATTTAGCCTATGGCGACTAAGATAGACATCATCTCGGGATTTTTAGGAGCCGGGAAAACCACCTTCATTAAGAAGCTGGTAAAGGATCTATATATTGACACCAATGTTGTTATCCTTGAAAACGAATTTGGCAAAGTTAATATTGACGAGGGAACCTTCCAAAGGGAGAGCATTCAGGTGAAATCCATTTATGCCGGCTGTATCTGCTGCTCATGCTCCCTGGATTTAGCAAGGGGAATTAATGAAATCCTGTCAGAATACCGGCCGGACCGTATCATCATTGAGCCTACCGGGATTGCCAAGCTGTCGGATATAAAGAAGCTGCTTCTTAAGGAAGCGGAGGGACAGGCCTGGGAATTAGATCATATCATTACAATTGTTGACGCAAAGAATTATCATGTCCGTGCCCTGATTTCCAAGGATTTTTTTGAGGATCAGATCAGAGCCAGTGAGCTTATCTTCTTAAGCAAAACCGAACTCCTGGATCAGGAGGGACTGGAGCAGGTGAAGGATGTGATACAGAAATTACAGCCTGCCTGTCATATTGTGGATGAAGTATGGGATAATATATCTCCTGACCGGTTAAAGGAATTCCTTGAGTATAAGCCGGAGGCTTCAAACCTAAAGCATAAGCTTTCAATGCGGGTAAACCATGTGAATGATTTTGACAGCTATGAAATCATCATGGAGCAGCCCCTTGGTATAGAGCAGATAACCTCCTTTATTGGGGAGATTACAAATGGTATATACGGTGAAATCCACCGGGTAAAGGGATTATGCTTTGACGCAGGGCAGGGAATGTATACCGTTGATTATATTCCCCAGGAGCTTATCATAAAGCCTGTAGACAGTGGGCAGATAACTTCAGGAACCTCAAAGCTCTGTCTCATCGGAAGACTGCTGGATAAGAATAAGCTTGATACGGTTTTTCCATAATGGCCTGATTTAAACAGAATATCTATTCATAAGTCTTCAACCAAGATAAGCAGGGGGATGTTGTAAAATGAAAGGCGGAAAATCAGATCCATTGCCTTTTCATTTTATAACATCTCCCATATTTGTCATAAATATAAAAATAAAAGATAAGAATAAAGGAAGCAGGAATGCTCTCAAAAGTATTGCAAAATCTTGAGGCCATTCCTTCTTCCTTCTTTTCTCTCCCTTCTTCTCACAGGGTCTGGCGGTACTGCTTCGGCGTCATGCCGGTAACCTTTTTGAATACATTGGAAAAGTAGCTTTGATTGTCAAAGCCCACCTCTACTGCAATGTTAATCAGGGAAAGATTTGAATTGGCCAAAAGCAGCTTCGCGTTATCTATTTTAAGGTTCAACAAATAATTTGAGAAATTTACACCTGTTTCTTTCTTAAACAAGGTCGAAAAATATGCCGGATTTAACCCTACATGCTCTGCAACCATGTCCAGGGAAAGATCCTGGTTGTAATGATCATTCATGTAGGCAATGCTCTTCTTGATTACCGTTAAATTATTATTTGCCTTAGGGCTGAAGGCAAGGTTCGTAAACTGGTCCAGGGTTTCCAACAGAACATAGGACAGATCCGTAAGATTCTTTACATCGGTCAGCTGCTTCATAAAATCTTCCGTCATGTGATAGATTGATTTTTCATTGGAGCCGGCTTCGTAGGTAGCACGCGATAACAGGGCAATCAGCTCAATGGTCCTGACCTTGATAATATCTATATTATTACCGGAGGTAAAATAAATCTGCCCGAGCATTTCATTGAGCATGGCCTTAGCACCGTTGATATTACCCGATAATACATCGCTGATCAGGGATTTCTCCATGGCATATTGTGTAACTGAGACAGGCCTGTCCTCTTCCTTCGTTGCCTGAATATATTCACCGATTTTTGCCTGCTGGAAGGCCTTCTCACTCAGCTCCTTCGTGCGCTCCGATTCTCCCGCTAACAGGTTCGTCACCAGCAAAAATAAAAGCTTGCTCAGATGCCTGGCCTGAAAGGGTTCAATGAGAGGAACCGCGGTCAATGCGGTGTAGAGCTTGCGGCGGTAATCCAGGCTGATATTATGCTTTTGTATGATACTGTCTACCAGGGTCATGTCCGGATAATCCAAAACAATAGGCCCGGCGAGTACGCTTCCCTGATAAGATTTCTCTTTAAAAATAGGCACTGTAAAATGAATCAGGCCTGCAGGACACAGATAAATATAGGATTCCCCCAGGTTAAGGGACATTTTGCAGGAATCCTGATGTGTTTTTGCACAGGGACAGTATTTACCCGTAGACTCCTGAAACAAGGAGCAATACTGGTAGGCCTGTCCAAACAGGCCAATCTGATTCCCCTCCTTATCCAGCAAAGTCAGGGTAATATTCGTTGCATAAGAATAGGTCTGAAGATTATTTTTCAGTATATCGATGAATTCCACACTAGCCTCCGTTCTGACATTAACCTATGAATTGGGGCGGTTGCACACTTTTACCGTATGAATTATATTTTATAAATCACGCTATTTTTCACGCATGCGCCACACCCATAAATTCACGCGGCCTTACTCACACGGCCTTTTCCTTGTCTGCAACATCCTTCCCAGGACGGCGAAGCAGCTTTTCTAAGTTTTCCGCTCTCTCCAATGCCCTATCTATGTTTTCACAGAAGTTCTCTACTCCGACCTCTTTATCAAAGCCCGCCTTTTTCATCATATGAAGGGGCTGCTCCTGGACATGGGAAAAGAGTAAGGTGATATGCTTTTTCTTACAAGCCTTCCATACACTGCGTAAGGAATGAAGTGCATTCACATCCATGGCGGGTACACTCCGCATCCGGAGAATCACGATTTTCACGCTGGAATTCAGCGAAATATTCATGAATTTATCCGCCGCCCCAAAGAACATGGGGCCATTTATTTCGTATACGATGGTATGGCTTGGAACCTTCTTTAGCCTGATATTTTCCGGGTCATTTAAATCATCCTCGCCGGTTTCATCCTCCGCATCCTTCCATTGCTGGACATCGGTCACCTCCGCCATCCTCTTCATAAAAAGAACTGCTGCCATCAGGATTCCTATCTCGATTGCAACCACCAGGTCAAAGATAACTGTCAGGGCAAAGGTTGTGAGAAGAACCAGGATATCGCTCTTTGGTGACTTCTTAACCAGCTCTACAAATTCCCTCCACTCACTCATATTATAAGCAACCATGAAAAGGATTGCTGCGATGGTGGGCATGGGAATTAAGGATGCATAGGGCATTAACACCACCAAAATTAATAATAGTGTAATGGAGTGCACCATTCCGGCGATGGGAGTACGCCCACCATTTTTTATGTTCGCAGCAGTTCTGGCAATGGCGCCTGTGGCAGGAATTCCACCAAATAAGCTGGAGAAGATATTCCCCGCTCCCTGTGCTACCAGCTCCATATTGGATCTGTGCTTACTTCCTATCATACCATCTGCCACAACACATGACAACAATGATTCTACACCTGCAAGAATGGCAATGGTAACCGCATCCGGTATCAGGCTCTTCACTATGGCGAAGCTCACCCTCGGCACTTGGACCTCCGGAAGCTTTGACGAGATCTCATACAGGCTTCCAATGGTGTTTACCTCCATGTTAAATAGCTTAACCACCGCGGAGGCTGCTAATACGGCAATCAGAGATGCCGGAATCCTATGGTTCAGCTTTGGCCATAGGATCAGGATCGCCAGGGACAACGCCCCTATAACCAATGCCGAGAGGTTCAGGCTGGCAATGCTGTGGACGCATTCCAGCAGTTTTTCCATCGTCTCAACAGGACTTGTCTGAAACGTAAGTCCAAAAAAATCCTTGATCTGTCCTATAAATATAGTTACGGCAATCCCTAAGGTAAAGCCGGTGGTGATTGTATACGGTATGTAACGCAGTAATCTTCCAAATTTCAATAAACCCATAAAAATTAAAATGACACCGGCCATTAAGGTCGCTACTGCAAGACCCGCCATCCCCTGCCTTGCCACAATTCCTGCTACAATCGTTGCAAATGCCGCTGTTGGTCCTGAAATCTGTACACGGCTTCCACCCAGGAAGGATATCACAAATCCAGCCACAATCGCTGTGTAAAGACCTCTTTCCGGCGTTACTCCGGATGCCAGCGCCAATGCAATGGATAGGGGCAATGCAATGATTGCCACAATAATGCCGGCAACTACATCCTTAATAAACTGCTGTTTCGTGTAGGTTTTCATGACCGAAAACAACTTTGGCTTCAATTTTTCCATTTTTATCTGTCTCCCTATTATTTTCATCTGCTTAATCATAGCCCTGATTTCTTGGTTTTTCAAGCATTTATTAAAATTTTATAAACTTTTGTCGAATTTTATTGTATTAGAGCTAAAACCATGTTCCCCTCCCCCTAAACAGGGATCCTATTCCCTTCTCCGCTTTCTTTTCTAGCTATCTCTTACAAAGTTACCAGTATTTAATCCTAGAAATCTATTTAAAACATGTTACAATAATATAGTATCAATTATAACTCTTTACTCTATGATGGAGGTCATTTCATGAAACGAATCCTATTGATAGCCCTAGCCGGTATCCTCTTGCTTGGTGTTATTTTTGTCGGTAATAAATACCTTATAAAAGAACCATCCGATATGACCTACCGCTCATTTTTAGATGCAGTTGACCAGCAGCAGGTCCGGGAGGTCGTATTCAGCCAGGATGGAAATTCCTTTGAAGCAACCTTCAAGGATAAATCTGAAAAATATATTGTAACTAACCCAAAGACGGATGACTTTACACAATATCTGTTAATGAATGATATTACGGTCAGCTATGGCAAGGAAAATTCCGCCTTTACAGCATTAAAGGTAATTCTTCTGCTTGGCCTTGCCGGCGGTATGTTTGTATTTCTGCGCAACGGCGGAAACGCAAAGGAATTAATCAGGGACGCGAATAAAAAGAAAGTCCAGTCCGCACCGGCAATCACCCTTGCCCAGGTTGCAGGAAATATGGAAGCAAAGTCCATGGTGGAGGATATCATTTCCTTTATCAAGGAGCCCGATAAATATGCGGATGTCGGCGCAAGGATGCCAAAGGGACTTTTATTGTACGGGCCTCCCGGAACGGGGAAAACCCTGATGGCAAAGGCAATTGCCGGCGAAGCAAATGTACCTTTCTATGCCATGAGCGGCTCCGACTTTGTCCAGATGTATGTCGGTGTCGGCGCAAGCAGGATCAGGAGCCTGTTCAACAAGGCAAAAAAAAGCGAGAAGGCCGTTATCTTCATTGATGAGATTGATGCCATCGGCAAAAAGCGTGCCCGCAACACCTCCGCCAGCAATGATGAACGGGATCAGACCCTGAATGCCCTTCTTACAGAGATGTCCGGCTTCCACGAGAACCAGGGGATTATTGTTATCGGTGCCACCAACCGGCTGGATACACTGGATGAAGCCCTGCTCAGACCCGGCCGGTTTGACCGCCATATCGAGATTGGGCTGCCCGATGTAAATGCCAGAAAGAATATCCTTACGCTATACGCCAAGAAAAAGCCCCTCTCCGATGATGTGGATCTGGAGGAGCTGGCAAAATCAACCGTATATTTTAGCGGAGCGATGCTGGAAAATCTATTAAACGAGGCAGCTATTAACGCAGCAAACGCAAAGGCTACCCAGGTCAACAAGGCGCATATCGATAAAGCCTTTTACACCGTAATCGCAGGTTCTCCCAAAACAGACCGCAGTTACATCACAGACAGGGAACGCAAAATCACTGCCTACCATGAAGCAGGCCATGCCCTGGCCACAACCCTGCTGCTGCCGGAGCATTTCATATCCAAAGTAACGATCATTCCAAGTGTCCGCGGTGCCGGCGGCTTTAATTTAAGCATTCCAAAGGATACCATGTTCCAAACCCAGCGCCAGTTAAAGGCAAACATCCAGGTTCTGCTGGCCGGCCGTGTTGCCGAGGAATTGATCTTTGGCACGGAGGAAGTAACCACCGGTGCCAGCAACGATATCCAGAAGGCCTCCCAGATGCTGGTTGATTATATCAACAAATACGGTATGGATGAGGATATGGGGCTATTCAGTATGGCGATCCTGAACGAAGGCCATGACAACCATCTAATCCAAAAATGCAGGACACAGATGAATGAATTATATGAAAGCACCAGAGAATTAATGAAAGAACAGCTTCCACTTCTGGAGAAGATCACCCAGGAGCTGCTGACCCAGGAATCCCTTACGGGACAGGATATCGAGCGTATTTGTGCGTAAAAAGCTAATACGGTGTTAACAATGATTTAACGATGAAATTTAAAAGGGTGCTTGAAAAAATCAAGTACCCAGTGTATAATTTACTCAGAAGTAATCAAAAGACTTTGGTCGTCTGATGATTGCTAATCGGATAACTGGGTAATTTATAGTTACAGGCTATCCTCTACGCCTATAGAGGATAGCTATTTTCTTTTCTGATGATTATCTATGTAAGTCAATGCTGCGAAAATTATCAGCACTAATGTCAACACTTCAAGTGTATTCATATTACATTTCCTCCTTCGTTTATTTCCGAAGGTAACCATCAGACTATCCTCTGACTTCTATTCAATTATACATAAGTATTTTAATATGAGTATCAAGTAGATTCAATCAAAATTGTATTATACTTCCAAATCCATTTCCAGACTATCACGCGATGTAATTTTCAATTCACTCCCGTAAATAAAAATACTCCGAAAGCTTCCTATCCTTGTCCAAAGCATTGTTATAACCTACATATTGGTACTCCCTGACCAGCTCCGAATACCCGGAGGCCTCCCCCAGGCTATAAATCCCATTGTTCTTATCTATATAGAATAACCCGTTAATTACAGGCACCCTCTGGTATAACTGCCAGAGGTATTCATTGTAGGCGGTGTCCTTCAGTCCAGCCACCTTAAGAAGATAGGTAGACAGGTAATTGGCGCTTATGTTATCCACATCATCCTCCGAAATATCATAATTTGCCCACAAAATAAAGGGTACGGCGTACTTTTGCCTGTATTCCTCCGGCTTGCTCGCCCCGGAATCATAGAACGTGGAAAAGGCCACGGGCTGATGGTCCCCAAACATCAGGATAATCGTAGGCTCCTCCTGCTTACTGAAATAGTCGGTCAACACCTGGAAAGCCATATCCGACTGGCGCTGCAGGCTCAGATACTGCTCTACCGCCCCAAAGCCGGGCATACCTGTCAGCCTTACGGATTCCTCCTCTGAAAATAATTGCTCCGAGGTATACCCTCCATGATCCTGCATGGTAACATTAAAAATAAACAAAGGCTGATCCTTGCCCTTTGCCTCATATTCTTCAATAACTTTCTGGAAGCTGGAACGGTCGCTGATATAACTGCGGATGAACTCCGGCTCCTTAAAATCCTCCATGGACAGGAATTCATCAAAGCCCAGCAGGGGATATACCAGATCCCTTTTATAGCCGCTGGCCTCATAAGGATGGATTGCAATATTATAATACCCCTGGTCCTTCAGGGTCTTCGCCAGGGAATCCGTAGGATCCGTTACATATTGCTGGTAGGGGACGCAATTCTTTGGAAGCACTGCCATGCTGTTACCTGTCAAAAACTCATATTCCGTATCGCTTGTGGCTCCCCCAAAGACGGACACATACATCGTACCCTGTGTCGTATTATCCTCCAGGGTTCTCGTAAATGGCCGGTAATCCATATTTGTCTCAAAATTCCCTACCAGGCTTAAATCAGAATAAGCCTCATTCATAATCACGATAATATTTGGCTTTTTCCCTGACGTTTTTTCCTCCCCGCCAGCCTCATAAGCCGCATTCTGGAGCAAGGCCTCCACTTTATCAATGGAGTACCCCTCCGGCTCCTCCGTTCCCATGGCCTTCACATTTGCGACAAAGCTAAAGGCCGTACCATAGGTCATATAGGTGTATTTCGGGGCAAAGAAATCCAGCACCCTGATTTTAGCCTCCACCAGGTCCGTATTAAAAAATATCCCATATACGACGGAGGCTGTCACTAAAAAGGAACCCGTCACGAGGATCCGGTTCAGCAGGGAAGGCTTTTTCTTAGGCTTCTCCAGCTTGCAGGCCAGCACATATATAAGATACATCAGCAGGGTTGCAACCAGAACGCCTTCCGTAATACTGACCGTATAATTAGAGGCTACGCTCATACCCGTCTGCCAGGCAAGCAGGTCACTGGGTATCAGCGGGTTCCCCCGGAATAAATAGACAAAATAATTAACCAATGCCATCAGATATATGATAAGGCCCCCAAGGATCATTGTATATTTGCTATTTCTTATCAAAGCATGGATCATGTAGCAAATGACAATATACCAGATAAGGTTATACAAGCTATAGCTCCGGAACATATGGAGGTTATAATTACTTACCATAATCTCAACCATCAGGAAGGACAGAACCGGCATTATAGCCAGGAAAAGCCCATTTAATCCAAGGGCATAGGCCTGGAAGCACCTTCTTACCGCACTGATTTCCAACATGGAAAACAATGTGATCCCAAGCCATATCAGCAGATAACCCAAGGCATGCAGGCTCCTTACGGAGGTCACCGGTTCCTGCCTTATAAAAACTATTATTAAAAGTAAAAAGTAAAGCGACAGCAGATATCCCGGTATGCTTTTCCTTCCTTTATAATTCAGCTTTACTTCCAGTCGTTCTTTTTTCATGATGCAAATCCCCTTTGTGCTGTAAGAGCACTCCCGGAATCCCACTTGCACAAGAGTACTCTATAAATGAATCGGTGTAACCTTACAGACCTTGCGGTCATAGGTTAAAAGTCCGTTAACCTCGTCCTCCACATCCGAAAGCTGGGTATAGACAGCGGCAGAAAGCCCCTTTTCAATAAGCTGCTTCACGCCCTCTTCCATACTGGTATGATAAGCCTCGTCAAGCTCCTCCTTCGTCAAATAGATCCGGTAGCCAAAGACCAGCAGCGAATAGGAATGCCCTAAAATATAGCAGGCATACCCCCCAAACTCAGACAATACAAAGGGTCTGTGCCCAGCCTTCACCGTCAATTGGCTAAAATAATTATGGATACTGGTAAAATCCCCGCATTTCTGGTCATACCAGCCGCTGGCGTGGTCGACCAGCCTGGTAGGATCAAGCCCACGGATGAACTCATAGACCTTTACCGCATCGAATTGTCCCCAGCCTTCATTGAAGGGAACCCAGGCCACGATGGATGGACAGTTATAGAGATGTTCCACCGTCTGCTCACATTCTCTTACCCATTCCCGCCTTCCCTGTATATCCTCCCTGCCAAACAGCTTATAGCGGCTATCCTTTACAAGGCTGGCAATCCGGGGGAAAAAGTTCGGAAGATAGGATATGATCATCGCCCTATATTCCTCCCCGCCGTTTACCATATCCTGCCACACCAGCATCCCCAGCCGGTCACAATGGTAGTACCAGCGCAGCGGTTCAATCTTAATATGCTTTCTTAACATATTAAAGCCCAGCTCCTTCGCCTTCATGATATCAAAAATAAGAGCCTCATCACTGGGTGCCGTATATAGGCCGTCAGGCCAATAGCCCTGATCCAGCAATCCATTCTGGAAATAGGGTTGGTTGTTTAAGTAAATCCTGGGAATATTATCCTCACCATTTTTTATTTCGACCTTCCTCATGGCAAAATAGCTGTCCACCTGATCCTCATTTACCACGATTTTTAAGTCATATAGATGAGGCTGCTCCGGACTCCAGAGAAGCAGCTCCGTCAGCGGTATCCTCATAAAGGGGTTCCTTGTCACCAAAGCCCCCACACGGTTCCCGTCACTGTAAATCTCAACCTGGTAAATAACCTCGTAAACCCTGTCCCTGCGGAAATCATCGTTCATTCGGATCTCCAACTGGACTGCCTTCTCATCCACCAGCGGGGTAATCCGCAAAGACTTGATGTACAGATCCGGAACCCATTCAAGCCATACGGTCTGCCAGATACCACTTTGGGCCGTATACCACATTCCTCCCCGGTTTAGCTTTTGCTTTCCCCTGCTATGGTAGGAGGTATCGCTCACATCCCATACCTTAAGGGTAATCAGGTTCGTCCCGACTTCCAAATACTTGGTTATGTCGAAGGAAAATGGCAGATATCCGCCAACATGCCCTCCTACCCTCTGGTGGTTAATATATACCTCACAGCTCTGGTCAACTGCGCCAAAATGCAGGATACACCGCTTATTCCACTGCATCCAGTCGATGGTCAAAATACGTTCGTACCAGAAAAATTCATCCGGCTGCAGCTGCCGGTCTACACCGGACAAGACACTTTCAGGTGAAAAGGGAACCAGTATCCTTCCGGCGTAAGCCATGGGCATCACATGGCCGGAGGAAATGCAGTAATTCCAATATCCATTCAAAATCGTATAGTTATCCCTTCTTAATTGAGGTCTGGGATACTCCGTCAGTATCTTCTCCGGATCTATCTGTTCCCCCCAGGGGGTATACAACTGATTAAATCCAATGGCCTTCTTTTTAAATAGTAAGGTACGAATTGCATCCTTCAGATTCATACTTCTACCATCCCATTGAAGATATTTATTTTTAGTTTCACTGACTTACTATCATTATACTTGATCCTCCCGGATATTTACACTAGAAATAATAAGAAAATCTCATTTTTCATATGTCCTGGTCCACCAGGGGGAATTTGGGGAATTTCCAATAATTTTCTCGTATTTATAAAGTTCCTGTCACATCCTTTGTCAATTAACATAAGATATAGTAGGATTTTCGTAATTTGAAGCGGAATCTGAACGTCATTTAAGGAGGAATTACAATGTTATTGAATGAACTTTGTCGATACATCGGGCAAACGGTAACCATCTTTACCAACAGCGGCGGAGCTGCAGGCTGCGGCTTTACCGGCGTATTGCTCCGGGTGAATAGCGACTATGTTACATTAGTTAACCGCATAGGTACCCCGCCGACCTGTCCCCTAAGTGAAACCGTCTGCGGTGGAAACGGTAGACCCTCGGACAATACACCTATTTACTCGGTTGGCTCGGTATGCGATATCCCAGTAGATAAAATAGCAGCTTTCTGCCATAACGCAATTTAAGTAAGATAATAAATTGGAGGTAAAAAATATGTCAATGCGCGGCAACAATAATAATTGCTCCGGCAGCGGTAATAATAACAGCAATTACTTCTGCGGAGGTAATAACAGCAATGTCTCCGGTAGCGGTAACAATAATGGAAATTACTGCGGAGGTAACAATAATAACAATAGTGGAAATGGCTCCTGCGGCAATAGCGGGACCCAGGGTGCCAACTTTGTCAGACACCTCTGTGATTTTGTCGGGGAAACAGTAACAATCTTTACTACCAGCGGCGGAGCTGCCGGCTGCGGCTTTACCGGGGTTGTCCTTTCCGTAAATCCCTGCTTCATCAGATTAGTAACAGAGCAGGGCATGGCACCAAGCAATCCTCTGGCTGACAGCATTTGCTGTAACATGGATAATGGAAACGGCTTAAGAGGAGGCTTTGCCATGGGCGATCTGGGAAGATGCAATGGCAATGGTAACGGGAACGGAAATGGCAATGGTAATGGTAATTGCAATGGCCGTATCGTAGGCTCTGTAGTCGACATTCCACTTGATAAAATAGCAGCCTTCTGCCACAATGCAGTTTAACACCCATTGCAATAAGTAAAACCACATAGCATAAAGACAGCCACAGGCTGATATGGTACAAAGATATCACCTGTGGCTGTTCCTGTCTTCTATTCCATAGATGGAAGGAAAACCTGCTTAAGGTTTAACCTAATATACCTACAACAGGAAGACTGTTCAGCCGTTCCTGCATCCCATCATGGCAGAGCATAAAATCACTGGTATGATCCTGGCCTGCCACCAGGCCAAAATGTGTTCCTCCTGCCCACCGCATTACATTGCTGACATCATAAACAATTCCATCCACTGCCACGTATGCAGGCCTTCCATCCCTTCCATCGTACCCGCTGAGCTCCTCCAGGGTAAATACCCGCTGATCCTCCGGTTCCTCTGGTTCCTCAAGCTGCCCCAGGTCTGCCAAAATATCATCCGGGAATAGCATATTCTCATCCGGAGCAGGCTCCATCTGCCCTTGCTCCTGCTGCATGGCGTAAGGCTGCCGGCGCTTATTCCCGTTACCAAAATATAATTGCAGGAACTTAACCAGTCCGTCAACGGTAGTATTAATCTGCTGCTGAAAATAATTCTTCTGATAAGAGGAGGTGGCAAACACCTGCATCTGACTATAATGGCAGACCTCCTTCATATAATCATCAATTGCCCTCCGCAGTTCATAATCCTCCATATGCTTGAATCACCCTCTATTCTATTTATATTATAATTAAGTATTTTTCAAAACGGGTTGTACCTCTGTGTCCATAAAGCTCTCCTGACGTATGTCCAATAGAATCTGCTGGGTATCCTCTATAATGTATATCAAGAGGACGCAAAATTTATGATTCCTTTCCTGTTTTTTATCATTATAAGAATCCTGCTCTTCAGCGCCAAAACTATTGGAAATACGTTGTTAATATCTGCAGATCAGGTCGGCGCAGATAACGTAGGTATTGCGGTCCTTTCCTTCATAGGCATAGGACAGGGTTTTACACAGTCCTCCGGTTGCCGTGGAAATGTATTCAACGGATACATACCATTCCCCGGGCTTTTTGACGGCCTGGCGGAAGTATTTCTTTTCGCCGTGGTAATCTCCCGGCATGGCGGGCTTAAAGTTTTCGTCCTGCTCGGCGATGATGTCCGGATTCATTATGGTATGGCTGAACTGTTTTCCTGCTGCATCAATCACATAAAGGCATTCAAAATCCTTCTGCTCTTTTATAGTATCCTCCAGGGCTGCATCTACTTCCTCCCTCCTAACGGCTTTATGTAACAGGGCAAGGAGCTTGTCCTGGATACCCTGATCAAGCCAGCCGCTGTCCTCCAGTTTTACTTCAGCACCTCCCTGCTGCTTTAGCCGGTATCTGCCCATCACTGCCCGGAGCCTGAGGGAGGCTTCTGAAAGCCGTGCCACCCCGGCACAGTTCCCCTCCGCATAGGCCACATTATTCTGGACTACTCCTGAGATATCCGCAATAATACCGGAGGTGTGCTTTAAGCGGTCGGTCTGCTCTTCGGAAGCCTCCGCCACCTCCACACATAGCTTTGTTACACTCCCAATCGCTTCCTGGATGCTTTTAAAGCTTTCTGAGGTCCTTCCCGCTATGTCCGCACTTTCCCTGGCGGTCAGAATGCTGTGGCCAATCAGCTCTGTGGTCTGCTTTACCGCATCAGCACTTTTTTGGGCCAGAACGCCTACCTCATTTGCAACAATGGAAAAGCCCCGTCCGGCTTCCCCCGCCCTCGCTGCCTCAATGGAGGCATTCAAGGCCAGAAGCTTGGATTGCTGTGCCATTTCATCGATGATGGATATGATGCCTGAGATATCCCGGGAGGAGCTTTGTACCTTTTCAATGGAAGCTACCATCTGCTCTATATATTCTCTGCCTACCCCTGCCTCTTTTTGTATGGTATTGATATCCTCGGCAGCCTTTCTCACATTTTTTGTGTTACTGGTGGTCTGCTCCGTGATTTCAGAGATGGTTCCGCTCAGGCTGTTGATCAGCTCCGCCTGGTCAATGGCATTCTGGGTGATCTGGCTCGAGCCATTTTCCACCTGTCCGCAGAGACGGTCTATTTCATGGGTTAATCCATTGATCTCTTCAAAGGATTTATTCAGCGAATGCCTTATCTTATGCAAGGCATTTTTAATAGGTACAAAATCACCCTGGTAATTAACGTCCTTCGCAAAGGAGACTGCCATATTGCCGGCGGACAGATGGGACAGCACATGGGCTATCTCGTTAATATAGCCGTTAAAGGACGTACTGATCTGTTGGATGTCCCTTGCCAGTTCTCCCAGAAGGTTAAACTGTTCCAGCTGCATGGTGATATCCAGGTTTCCATTCACTAATTGCTGGATGCTGCCCTCAATCTCCCCGATTTCATCATTCATTTTTAACATTTCCCTGCGTTTTCTCATTAAACTCATAAAAGCCCTCCTTAGTTCCCTGTAACCCTGCTTCATTTATCTTCCTTGTGATGTTATTTGTCCTGGAACCGGTATTGGAGCAGATATCCCAGGCCAAAATACGCAAAAAGCAGCAAGGACGCGCCTCACTGCTTGTTTGTGATATACTATATGATACATTTTTCCTATTGTCAACTACATTGTCAAGAAATCCAGCCTGCCCTGCCAAATCCCTGCTCATGCGAGGAATGCAATGATCTCCACTTCACATAATACGTCTTTTGGAAGTCTTGCTACTTCAACGCAGGATCTTGCAGGCTTGCCTGTGAAGTACTCGCCGTAGACCTCATTAAAGGCTGCAAAATCATTCATGTCCTTAATAAAGCAGGTGGTTTTGATCACATTGGCAAAGGAAATCCCTGCCGCCTCAAGGATTGCTGATATGTTTTTCATTACCTGCAGGGTCTGGATCTTGATGTCCCCCTCCACAACCTGTCCGTTCCCAGGATTGATCGGGATCTGTCCCGAAGCATAGAGCATATTGCCATGGATTAACGCCTGTGAATAGGGTCCGATCGCTGCCGGTGCCTTGTCTGTCTGGATTACTTGAAACATATTATTTTACCTCCGGTCTTTTTTTGATTTTCATTATAGTAATTATGGATGAATTAATCAAGACGTTTTTATTTTTTTAAACTTCTTTGGACTTCTTCCAATTTTAATCAAGAATTAACTTTCATTTTATACTTAATTAATTTATAGTTGATAAAAATACTTTACAATAATACATAAAAACCAGGCATTGAATTGTAATATCCGGTTAAAAGGAAACTTCTTTAAAAGAACTATTGACATTTCTTTGCCACATTTGTATCATTGTATTAATAACTTAATACAGTAGTACAAATAAATCGACAATTGTGAAACCCAAAAAGGAGAAGAAAAGATGCGAAAAAGAATAGCATTTATGTTATGCGCAGTACTGTTAGCCGCAACTGTGCTGGCTCCCGCAGCAACCCGGATATCCGCAGCGGACCGGGCAGCTGAAGTAATAAACGCCCTCGGTATCATGGAAACCGACAGGGATTTCAACGCTCCGGGCACCAGTATTGTAACGAGGTCAAAGTTTTCCCAGATGCTGGTCAACCTATCCACGGTTAAGAACGATATTGCCGGCGAAAGCAATGTTTCCTTATTCAAGGATGTGAGGAAAACCCACTGGGCCTCCGGTTATATCCAGACCGCAGTTACAAAGGGCTGGATGTCTGGCTATTTAAACGGTACCTTCCGTCCAACCCAGGGCATCAACCTCCAGGAGGCCGTCTATGGGGTGCTGGCCCTGCTGGGCTACAGCAACAGTGATTTTGCGGGCAGCAAGGTCAACGCGATAATGAAGCTGTACAAATCAAAGGGTCTGGATAAGAATATCGACAAGGGAGCTACTGACCTTCTGACCGTAAATGATTGCGTCAACCTATTCTATAATACCCTAAATACAACGAACAAGGCAGGCACCAAATATGCCTCCGTCCTGGGCTATACCCTGGATTCCAAGGGAAATATTGATTACCTTTCCTTAATTAATACGGGAGTAGAGGGTCCGGTTATCGCCAAGGGCGGATGGTACTCTGAAATACCCTTCTCCGTATCCATGGCACAGCTTTATAAAAACGGTGTGGCCTGCAAATACACTGACATTGATGCCTATGACGTGCTCTATTATTCGAAGAGCTTTAAAACTATCTGGATCTATGACAGCAAGATAACCGGCACCATAGGCTCCATTAATCCCAATTATACCGCCCCCTCCTCCGTAACCATTGGCGGAACCGAATACAGCTTTGCGGATACGGATGTTGCCCTCAGGTTCTCCGCAATGGGTGACTTAAAGGAAGGGCGGGTCGTTACCCTGTTATTGGGTAAGGACAAGACGGTGGTTGGAGTGCTTGACATTGATGAATACAATGTGACCATGACCGGCTATGTCCTCAGTACCGGAACCCATATTGTAGAGGATGAAAAAGACAATTATCGGGTTAGCGATTACGTAACCTTTGTGGACGCTGCCGGAAATGAATATACCCAGGACTATGATTCCTCCCAGGTACTGCTGGGTGAGGGCAGCCTGGTACAGGTGAAATTTGTGGACGGCACCGCAAGCGTAAGCAGCTATACGGCACCGGATCCAGTCTTCTCATCCTATACCTTCAGCAGCGACGGGCTCTACCTGGGTAATACAGCCCTGGCCTCCGATGTTAAGATCCTGGATCTGAAAAAGAACCGCTATACCAGCGTAATACCGGAGCGGCTGGCCAATGCCTCCATCGGCTCCTCCTCCATCCTATACTATGCCTTCAATGACAGCAGGCAGATTTCCGAATTAATATTAAAGGGTGCCACCGGTGACCTGGATTCCTACGGTATCTTTACCGGAATGTCCTATGGGAACTCCACAACCTATAACTATATTATCGATGGAACCTCCCAGGCCCTGGTTGTCGATTCCTCCGCTTCCCTGAATCTGGATGAGGGTCCCAGCGGCTTTGTCCTGGAGGATGGAATCCTAACCTCCAGCTATGCACTCACAGGTGTCAAAGTCTCTTCCATCGGGGTTACCACTGTCCAGGCCAACAATGAAAAATATACCTTGGCAAATAAATATGATGTATACCTGTATCTGGATAAGAAATATGTCCTCACAACCCTGGATAAGGTCAGCAACCTGACAAAATACACTGTAATGGCTTATTATGACAAGCCTACCTTCACCGGCGGAAGAATCCGTATTATCATTGCGGCACCTAAATAACAGGTACTCCGGCAAAGCATAGGACACTACAGCAATCGTACGGATATTATTGAAATATTTCTACAAAATATCATAACCTGGTAGGAGGTAACAATGAAGCGTAAACCCAAATTTTTAAAAAGAGCCCTGCGGATAGGAATCATACTTGCCGTACTGGCTATTATCATACTTGTCTTTCGGAATATGGCAGCTACCCAGATGGCAGCTAATTTAAAGGCTACATCGGCGGCCACCACGGAGGAGGCAAAAACCAGAGACATTGAAACTGTATTATCCTCTTCCGGTACAATCAAACCCCTCGCCAGCTATAATGTAACCACTCTGGTATCCGGTGAAATCATTGCTGCTGATTTTGAGGAGGGTGATATCGTCCAGGAAGGCCAGGTATTATACCAGATTGCAACGGATAACCTGGATTCCAATATCAGTTCGGCTGAAACCACCCTCCGCAGGGCGAAAAAAGAATATACGAAGGCGGAAAAGAAATACCAGGAAGCCCTGGGAGATTATGATGACGCACAGGAGGATTATAAGAAAGCCGTATCTGAATACAGCAACATCAATGTGCTTTCCACAGCCACCGGTATCGTAACAAAGGTCTATGTGAAGGAAGGTGACACCATCCAGGCCGGAAGCCAGGTTGCCGATGTGTATGACAACAGCCGGATGCTGCTGACGGTACCCTTCAACGCCTCTGAAGCAAGCCCCGAGCTTGTAGGCAGGACAGCCGTAATTTCCCTGGATGACACCTTTGAAACCCTGAAGGGAAAGGTGACAAAGGTCAGCAATACCCAAAAAGCCTTAACCGGCAACCGGGTAGTAAAGGATGTTACCATCGAGGTGGAGAACCCGGGCGGTATCACGGATGCCACTACGGCTAGCGCAAGCATCGAAGGCTATTATTATAGCATGGATTCCGGCACCTTCACTCCTAAGACCAATACCACCATTACCTCCGACCTTACGGGAAAAATCGCCTATCTAAATATTGAAGAAAATGAAGCAGTAAAAGAAGACGATATTGTTCTCTCCATCAGCCAGGATACGGTGGATGATAAACTAAAATCCTACCAGGATGCACTAGACCTGGCCCAGGACGCCATTGATAATGCAAAGGATGCCCTGGAAAGCAGGCAGGAGGCCATTGAGGATGCCCAGTCCTCCCTCCAGGATATTATTGATAACAGAACGGACTACAGCATCACCTCCCCTATTACCGGCAAAGTCATCGCCAAAAACGCCTTAAAGGGTGATACGGTTAATGCAGGAGCCATCGGTACCTCCTCCCTTTGTACCATCTATGATTTATCCGCCGTGACCTTTGATATGAACGTGGATGAGCTGGATGTCCTGAAGGTGAAGGAAGGCCAGACGGTAAAGGTAACCGCCGACGCGCTGGAGGGAGCCCTGATCAGTGGCATCATCACCAACATAAGCCTGGAGAGCAGCTCCAGCCAGGGCGTCACCCAATACCCGGTAACGGTCCGCATTGATGCTGCAGGCCAGCTGCTTCCCGGCATGAATGTGACTGGGGAAATCGTGGTGGAAAAAGCGGAGGGCGTACTGGCAATCCCCAGCGATGCACTGCAGCGGGGGGATATGGTCTATGTGGCGGATGCTTCGGTAACCGAGGCAGTGGGGGATGTCCCTGCCGGATACAGGGCAGTTGAGGTCACCACCGGGATTTCCGATGGCAGCTATATTGAGATCCGCAGCGGCTTATCCGAGGGTGACATAGTTTACGTGAAAAGACCGGAGGGTCTCTCAGGCCTGGAGCGTATGATCTTCGGCGTGGAAGGCCAGGGCGGGGAAATGTCCGGAGAAGAACCGGGCCAGCCCGGCGGACCAGCCGGGGCAACTTCCCGGTAGACTAGGAGGAACAGATTATGAAGAAGAAAAACCAAGCGGAAGAAGCCTGCCGCGGCCCCCTGATCCAGCTGATTGATATACATAAGGTTTATTATATGGGCACCTCCGAGGTCTATGCCAACAACGGCATCAGCCTGACGATCAATGAAGGTGAATTCGTAGCCATCATAGGCAAATCCGGCAGCGGTAAATCCACGATTATGAACATTATAGGAGCCTTGGATGTCCCAAGCTCCGGGCAGTACATCCTAAAGGGCAAGGATGTCAGCAAAATGAATGACAACGAGCTTGCAACCATCCGGAATAAAATGATAGGCTTCATCTTCCAGCAGTATAACCTGCTCCCGAAGGAAAGGCTGATTAATAATGTCTCCCTGCCCCTGCTCTATTCCGGCATGGGGGCGGAGGCACGGCGTGAAAAAGCCATGGAAGCCCTTAAAAAGGTAGGTATCGAGGACAAATACAGGAACTTCCCAAACCAGCTGTCCGGAGGACAGCAGCAAAGAGGTGCCGTTGCCCGGGCTTTGGTTACAAATCCCTCCCTGATCCTGGCAGACGAGCCGACAGGTGCCCTGGATTCCAGAACCAGCGAGGAGCTCCTCTCCTTCCTAAAGCAGCTGAACGAGGAGGGCAATACCATCGTATTGATTACCCATGACCGCTCGGTTGCGGAAAGGGCAAACCGGATCATAAGCATCCAGGACGGCAAAATAACCTTTGACGGAGATGTCGGGGAATACAGGAAGCAGGTGGCAGGATGAGATTAGGTCAGGCATTTAAGCTGGCATGGCAGTGTATCCTGGGAAGCAAGATGCGCTCCTTCCTTACCATGCTGGGCATGATTATCGGCGTTGGCTCCGTAATTACCCTGCTGGGTTTAATGCAGGGCGTGACAAATTATTTGGTTGGTACCTTCTCAGAATTAGGCACCAATAGCTTAATTGTCAATATCCGCAATACGGATACCCGGGTCGTGGACGTGGAGGACGTCTATCGTTTTACCAGAGAGAACAAGAAGGTTTTCCAAGGAGTCACACCATCCGTGGCAGCCAGCTATACCGTAAAGAATAAAAACTCCTCGGTTTCCACCTCCGTAACCGGTGTCGGTGAGGATTATCTGGAGCTGAAAAGCATCGATCTGGCCTGGGGACGCTTTATCTCCTATGCAGATATCAAGAACCGGTATAATGCATGCGTCCTGGGAACCTATATTGTCGATAAATTATATGACGGAAAGATCAATCCGGGGGATACCATCCGGATTAACGGGCAGGTCTTCACCATTGTGGGGGTTCTGGAGGAACAGGCGGATACGGTACAGGGCTCCTCGGATGACTGCATCTACATCCCCTATTCCGTTGCCTGCCGCCTGGCAGGTAACTCCAAGATTTCCAGCTATACCTTTGTGGCTGCGGGCACGGAGCATGTGGACGGTGCAGAGGCCGCGTTGGATGATTACCTGTATGGGATTTTAAAGGATGTTGACCTGTACAGCATCATGAACATGGCAGAGCTGCTTGACGTCATTAACCAGATCACCGCCATGATGTCCTCCATTCTGGGAGGTATTGCAGGAATTTCCCTGCTGGTTGCCGGTATCGGCATCATGAACATCATGCTGGTGTCCGTTGTGGAGAGGACAAAGGAAATCGGTATCCGCAAATCCTTAGGTGCAAAGCGCAGGGACATCATGTGGCAGTTTGTTATTGAAGCAGCCACCATCAGCATGCTGGGAGGCTTCATCGGAATCGTAATAGGAAGTGCAGCAACCACGGCATTAGGCACCTTATTTAAGATAGAAGCGGCTCCCACCATGGGATCGATCCTATTGGCCTTTGGTGTATCGGCGGCCATTGGGATCGGCTTTGGATATGCACCAGCCAGCAAGGCAGCAAAATTAAATCCCATTGACGCCTTAAGGAGTGAATAGGATTTCAATAAGCCCCCGGGCAGACAGCAAAAGTTTATTCCTTTTACTGCCTGCCCGGGGGCTGTTTCATTAGCGCTATGCGTTATCCTGATTCTTATTCCGATCCTTATTCTGTTCCTTTTTCTGATCCTTTTCCGATCCTGGCCTGATCCGCAGCCTGCCTGCCCCTACTGCCCCATCCCGATCAGCTCCAGCATCTGCTTCGTATGCTCCCCAAATATCCCTTCCCCATACACTAACTGGAGAAACCAGGAGGAATGTCCGAGCATATTGACCTCAATCAGGACCGGATTATTATTCTTATCTACTGCAAAGTCCCAGGTAATAAATTTCGTATGGGGCGTTTTCTTATGGCAGAAAAAGGCACATTCTATGATTTTTTGGACACCTGGGATTTCAACATTTTCAAATACTGCCCCGCTGTCCGGGTGGACGATATAGCGCTCCCCCTCATAGCTGTAAGCTTCCCTTCTCAGCCGTCCGTCATTGCCAACCCCAATATAAAGCTCCTGCTCCGTCCCGCTCCCGGAGCGTCCCAGCCTTAGCACCGGCGGGGTATGGTACAGCTTATCCCCCAGGATATAGGTCATGACCTGGAAGGTATGTAAGGCTTTATCATAGATGCTGTTCAGCTCCCCGCAATTTGTGATACATTCCTGGATAATATAATTTTCTCCGTAACGGTCAAACAATTCCCCGATCTGGTCCTTGCCAAGGCCTGACTCCTTCCTCGCTTCCGGAAGCTTCTTTCCGGAACCGGCATTGATGGTCGGCTTTATAATAAAGTCGGCATTCCGGCTCCAATACTCCACATAGCCAATGGCCAGATCCCGGTTAATGATGTTCCGGTTCCCATCGTAATAGATCCCGGAGCAATTCAGCACGATTGTCTTAGGAAACTTAAGTCCGGGAACGGAAGCATACAGGATTTCTACCAGGCTTTTATCCTGGAGCACCGTGCAAATGTCACGGGGGCAGAGAACCGGCTCCAGCTTCGCGGAAAATAATATCTCAGGGAAATAATCCTTATTATACCTTCCGGTATAGGCCTGATAGAGGCGGTGCCATTTGTTGCTGACCCTGTTCCCATAAATCCCCCGGATTTCCTTCTGCTGCTCCGCCGTCAGCTGGATCTCCTTCCACAGGTGCTTTTTCGCAACCAGGGCGGCCTTTTCATGTCTGTAAATATGAATGTAACGGTATCCGCTCTCCAATGATGCCAATAAATGCTTTATAAACTGCTTCATATTAATGATCCCGCCTCTTTCCCTTTGTATTTTCCTTAAAGCTTACCTTTCCAATCCTGCCTTATCCTCAGCATATTTATGGTGTAGCGAAGAGTGTATTTACGTTGCAGTGAAAAGTATATTTATGTTGCAGTAAAAGTATATTTCTATTGCGGCAAAAGTATATTTATGTTGCAGTGAAGGTCATCCGGGTAATCTGCACATGCTTCGGCTCCGTGACAAATTCCAGCCTGATATGCTTTGCATATTCTGACAAAACTCTGCTCATGCCCGTATTCACCTTATCAAATGCAGCCCTTCTTGCATGCACTGCCAGCTCCTGCACCGCATAGTTCTGGCTGATGTCGTAGGAGTACCCGTCAAAGCCTGCGAGAAGAATATCACAGACGTCCAGCCTTACGAGATATTTTAGCAGCATCATCCCTGCATTATCCTTAACACCCTCGATGTTATTAAGCAGCTCCCCATATTTTGCCTTCAGGTATACCCCCTCTGCCGGAATATTGGAGGTCACTATGGTTTTCCCCTTTAATCCCGGGTTCCAGTAACGGTACCTGCGCAGGTTGCTGAGGAAAATAAAATCCGTATTGTAATATGGGTAATCAAAATTCACGCTGATGGATACCACATCCCTGCGGGCTGCTGCGGTAGCCACCTTTTCCCTTTCTTTCTCCGCACTCATTCCCGGGGCAATCATCAATACCTGTTTTCCCCGGAGATAATGTTTCAGCTCCGATAAGTTCTCCTCACAGGCTTCCCCCTGCTTCATATAGGCCAGATAGAGCCCTTCCATATACTGCTGGTCATAATTATGGCGCTTATCCTCCCTCATCAGGCCGAGGATTTCATCCATATCCTCCAGGGTCAGGGTATTCTTATCCTCCAGATAGTAGGCATACTCCGGATGGCAATTATGGGTGGCAGACAAATAACCAGGAAGCGAATACCCCCAGCTGCAGGAGGAATAATACCTGCTGACCACTTCATCCATCACGGTCAGCAAGGGCTTTGGCAAATACCGGGTCCCCATATTCTCATTTAAATATCCTGCCAGTAATTCCGTATTCAGGTTTCCTGCCCCCCTGCCCATGCCGAAAATACTGGAATCAATGATGATGCCCCGCTTGGACTTAAAATCTGCCAGCGCCTGCGCATTTGCATAGGCCAGCTGCATATTATGGTAGGCGTGGTATCCTATGGCAATACGCACCGACAGGTTATGCTCTGCCACAGAAAACAGCCTGACCAGATCCTTCCTCCCCATGTTTCCGAAGCTGTCAGCGATATAGAAGGCATCCGGAGCTATCCTGTTCGACATACGTACCAGCTCCACAAACTCCTCATCCGAATAGTCCAGGGCAGCCATGGGCTCCACAAATACCCGGTACCCCTTTGCCTTGATCCCACTGCAAAGCTTCAGTGCCCCCGCCATATCCACCTTATGGAAGGCCAGGCGGATTGCGTCAAGAGAAGTCCCGTCATATTCCGGAAGCTTCTCCAACCCATATTCCCCATAGTTTATCCTGCAGGCAAATATTCTTCCGCAGCGCTCCTCCGGTATTACCTGGGCGGCCTCCTCCATCCCTGTAAATATGGTAAAATCCCTTCTGTAGGTAACCCGGTCTGACAAAATCCCGCATTCAATGATGTCAACTCCTGCATCTATCAGGCTCCGGATAATTCTTCTGGTGTTCTCAAATCCAAACCTCCACTGGTTGCAATACCCTCCATCCTGCAGGGTGCAATCCAGTATCCTGATATGGCCTTCCGCCAGTCCTTCCTCCATACGCCTCACTCTACAACTTCCTTCCCTAAAGGGAAACCTGTGAGCCGGTTCCCTTTTTCCTAAATAAAATTTCATTTACCTTGATCCTTTTCCAAAGATAACCACACCGACGGTCTTAAAAAGAATTTTAACATCCATTTTGATGGACCAGTTGTCGATGTATTCCAAATCCATTTTTACCACATCCTCAAAATCATTAACGTCATTTCTTCCGCTTACCTGCCAGAGTCCAGTAACCCCCGCCTTCAGTGCCAACCGCCTCCGGTGCCTTTTCTCATACTGGATAAATTCATTTTCCGTAGGCGGCCTTGTACCCACCAGGCTCATATCACCCTTTATCACATTAAAGAATTGGGGAAATTCATCCAGGCTGGTTTTCCTAAGAAACCTCCCCACCTTCGTAACCCGGGGGTCATCCTTCATCTTGAACATAAATCCCTTCATCTCATTTTGTGCCATCAGCTCCGCCTTGCGCAGCTCCGCATCCATATACATGGAACGGAATTTGTATATTTTAAAGCGCCGTCCGTTCCGGCCGATCCTGACCTGTGAAAAAAAGATGGGTCCCGGGGATTCAAGGTATATGGCCGGGGCAATAAATATGGTTAAAATCACAGTAACCAGACATCCGACCAATCCCCCCACCACATCAATTGCCCGTTTCACCAGCATCTGGCTCTCCGTAAATAATCTGGAGCTAAAGGTGAGCACATGGTATCCGCTGACCTCCCTGACTACCTTTTCACTTATGTTAAGCCCAAAGGTATTGATGCTTAAATCCACAGTCAGCCCCATATTCTGGAACTCAAGAATAACCTCCTCCAGGGAGGCTCCGTATTCTTCTCCTTCATTCGGAATATGGATAAAAACACCGTCCACCGCTTCATTCTTGACTACCTCAAACATGTTCCGGGAATCAGCCTTTACCTCGAGCCCATGGATCGTCTGCCCAACCATGCTCTGATCCAGGATCGTAAGGTAGGTAACCTGGTATTCCCAATTATTTTCCTTTCTCATTTGTGTGAGGATTTTTCCCGCCTGATCCAGGGTTGTAAGCAGCATTACCTTATAGGCCCGGCTGCTTTTCATATAGATGCCCTGAAGCAGAAGCTTATAGTATTGGCGGACGATGTAAGTAATCAAAATATTCAAAAGAAAAAAACAGAGAAAAAACAATCTGGAATAACGGATCCTTCCCTGAAACACAAACATAAGGACCGTTAAGGTTACAGCCAGTACAAAATTAACCTTTATGACCGCAATCATCTCCTCCAGGAAGCCCCGTCTAAACATCCGGTCATAGGTATTCGTCAAATAATAAATCGCAATATAGATCAGCAGCACCACACCCATGGCCTCCCCATAGGTATCCAGACGGAACCAGAACTGCATTATATTCCCGTATCTTATCCAATCTGCCAATAAATAAGAAACAATGATGCTGCATAAATCAAAAAACAAAAGATTCAGGCTAGGCGATTCTCTTCGCGTTATACTCACGACAATCACCGCCCTTTTCAAATATTTGACCCTTTTTATAGGTTAAAAGGCAGATAAGGAACAGTACGCCCAGAACCATCAGGACGACGCCTGCCACCTCAAAATGTAAGCTGCCGGGAGCTTCCGGGAATTTCTTTTCAAAGATCAGCTCTCCTGACGGCTTTGCTATTTCTTCAATTTCCCCCTCTGAATTTATCCTGATCCGCAGGCCGCTCAGCCGGTAAATATCCATGTACAGAAACCTGGCTACTGTCCTGCCGTCACATGACATTTTCCCTGGATCCGCATTTTTCTCCAGCAGGGTTAATTCCTTTGCATGCCTGAGTTCCCCGCGAATCCGTTCCATCGTATCCTTATCCAGCCTCACATCCTCACGCAGGAAATACTGCTTCAGGTAATAATAGTACATTCCCGTCATAGTCTCCGGCGCCGGCACCTGCCCAATCTCCAGCATATCCTGCAATTGTAAAAGTATTTCTTCCTCTTCGGAGGTCAATCCCTCTTCCCTTATGGGAGTATCCCCTGCTTTCTTGAATACCCTCTGGGAGTACCCTCCATCCCTTAAGGTTAATCTCGCCATTACTATGATGCCTACTATGGATGCCATTACTATAATTGTCATAGTAATTAGTTTCTTCATATCGTTTCACACCTCATACCTAAAAATGATTCCTGAATTCTCATCATCCGGTAGCTTATTATTTCATCTTGAGGTGTCTATTCCTTTTCTCCCTCTATTGTATGATTCCCTTTCTCCCCTTCCTGCGCCTCCCTCCTGCATGGGACATGCCGCAAAATGCTGCCTTTCCAAGGCATTTTTCAATATCCTCCGCATTGTAGGCCGAAGAATTCCACAGACGTCCCAGGGCGAGGAACCCAAGACTAAAAACAATTCCTCCAAAAGCCCCCAGAAGCATATTTTTACATAAATTGGGGCTGGAGGGCGAGTGTGGCAGATTTCCTTCCTCCAGGGTATCCATCCCCTTCATTTCCCCCATGCTTATACTTTGTCCTAAAGCCGCTCCTGCTATGGCGTCTGCCAATTGCTTCGCCATTACTGGGTCTCCATGGTTAACAGTGACCTCTATCCGCCGGGCATCCTCTGATGGCTCTACGGATACCATACCAGCCAGTTCATCCGGGGATAAATTCAGCTTCAGCTCCCCCAAAGCCCGTTCCAGGACCGGGACGCTCTTTAACAATGCCCTATAGTCCCCGGTTAGCTGTGGCTCCAGGCCTGGCTCCGATAATATTAGCAGGGTGCCCTCCTGTTGATTAGTATCCTGCTGGTCAGCATCCTGCCGGTCAGCATTCTGCCGGCCAATATCCTGTCGGTCAATATCCTGTCGGTCAATATCCTGTCGGTCAATATTCTGTCGGTCAACATCCTGCCGGGTAACAATCGTTATACACGCGGTCGACGCATAGGTAGGCGTTATCAGATAGATGCTGGCCAGCCCGGCGCAGGTTGCAAATAAAATTCCAATGATAGCAATAAGCCATAGCTTATGTAATAAGATAAAAAACATTTCCTTAACATCGATATCTACAAATTCGTTCCCATGTACTTCCATTATTAATTCCATTCCCGTTCATCTATACTGATAAATTCTTGTTTTCCTGTGCCTATACCTTTACATGGGATCCCGGAGGGACTCGTCCACAATATCAACAAAATATTTAATTTTATAATAGATTGTTACTAAATTTCCCCATTAAATGAATTATATAATAGGGTCTTGATTAATTCAATTCACAAATGTAAAAAACAGGAAAATCCTTTTTACAGATTTTCCTGTTTTCATACAGCGTTTTAATATTTTCGATACCATTATGCGTAAGGCGACATCATTATCATTATTTAGATTTATTTTAAACAGCATTACAGCAAAACTTCTGGAATATTATATAGAATTAATAAGAATTCCCGTTTTTGCGGCAGCAGTTACTGCGGCTTTATCACAGGCACAGGCCTTACGGGCTCCGGCTGGAAATCACCGATCGCCTTTTCCATCACGATCAGGTCCCACCAGGTTCCCAGTTTATAGCCTGTCTTATGGAAGATACCTACCTCACGGAACCCAAACTTTCTATGTAATTCCACACTGCTGTCATGGGGATAGGTAATAAAAGCATATACGTTGCGGTATCCCTGCTCCTTCAGCCGGTCAAACAATTCCTTATACAGCTTCGTTGCAATCCCTTTCCGCTGGGCTTCCCCGGACACATAAACCGAGCATTCGCAGTCCCATGCATAGGCAGCCCTTTCACGGTAATAGGATGCATAGGCATAGCCCACTACCCTTCCATCGGCTTCATAGACCAGCCAGGGAAACTGGGCCTGGATTTTAGCCATGCGTTCCTGAAAATCCTCCAGGGAAAGCCTTTCCGTCTCAAAGGTAATTGCAGTATTCATAATATAAGGTTCATAGATGGATAGAATTTCTGCCCCATCCTCCCGGGTCGCTAATCTGATCCTCTCACTCATAAATTTCCTCCGTTTCGTTTATCAATTCTATTTCTTGCAACCTTGTTCTCCATTTCTATATCATTCTGTCGAATATTGATTATACCATGTCTCCCCCTTCCACCTCAACTGAAACCTTTTTCGTTCCTCCATTGATGTCACCATCTCTTCTTTTGCATCATATAATGTGGCATAAAGGAGTGAAATCAGATGTTTTCTCAAATTAATCTTGGTATTTTCGGCGGTGACCAGCGTCAGGTATATATGGCGGAAGCCTTCTCTAAGCTGGGCTACCGTGTATACACTTATAAAACTATGGATACGGTAGAAAATGAAAACTGTATTCCTCTTAATAACCCGAAAGAATTATTCGAAAAATGCCAGGTACTCATTGGGCCGATTCCCTTAACAAAGGACCTTGTTTCAATAACAGCCTCCCATACCATGGATTTAAATACCTCCAATATCTCCCACATGCTGAATAAGAGCCATATATTAATTGGCGGAATCCTTCCAGCCTCTATTGTTAACGCATGTAAGGAGAAGGGAATCCCCTACTTTGACCTGATGACTGATGAGAGGATTACGATTTTAAATGCAATTGCAACGGCAGAAGGCTCTATACTGGAGGCCATCAAAGGCAGTGAAAAAAACCTTCATGGAAGCAAGGCCTTAATCCTTGGTTACGGCCGCTGTGCAAAGGTCTTAGGCCTGAAGCTGAAGGGACTTGACGTAGATGTCATCGTCGCCGCACGCTCCGGGGATGCCCTTGCATATGCAGAGGCTGCCGGCCATAAAACCATTGCTTTAAAGGATATGAAGAGCCTCCTTCCAAGCTGTGACTTTATCTTTAATACGATACCGGCAATGGTTTTGGATAAAGAATGCCTGTCACTGACAAGCCCGACGGTTACGATCATTGATATTGCCTCTGCCCCCGGCGGAGTTGACTATGAATATGCCTTTAAAAATAATATCAATGCAAAGCTATGCCTTGGCCTGCCCGGTAAAGTTTCGCCAAAATCATCTGCCGACATTCTAGTGACTAAAATTGATGCTTTTATGAAAGAAAGAAGTGATTAAATGACTGTTAGTGGAAAAAATGTGGGAGTAGCCCTAACCGGCTCTTACTGCACCTTTGATAAAGTCTTTCCTGAGATTGAGCGCCTGATTGGTGAGAAAGCCAATGTCTATACGATTTTTTCTGAGCGCTCCCAAACTACGGATACGAGATTTGGAGAAGCTGATATGTGGCTTAAAAAAGCACAGGAGGTCACAGGCCACGAGCCTATTACAACCATTGTCCAGGCAGAAAAGCTTGGACCAAATAATTTACTGGATATCATCATCGTTGCCCCCTGTACCGGCAATACACTGGCAAAGATGGCAAATGCAATTACCGATTCCTCTGTCTTAATGGCAGCAAAAGGACTTCTCCGCAATGAAAAGCCTGTTGTTCTTGCAATTTCCACTAATGACGCCTTGAGCAATAATTTAAAAAATATTGGTTTACTTCTAAATGTAAAAAATGTTTTCTTTGTCCCCTTCGGTCAGGACAATTATATGGGTAAGCCCTATTCCATGGTAGCCCATTTTGATCTTATGCTTCCTACGATTGAAGCCGCTTTAGAAAACCGCCAATTACAGCCCATCGTACTATGTCCCAGGTAACGGTTCATAGCTTCTGACACTAAATTTGAAAGCAAAGGGGCTTTCTGACAGGAACCTTTCCCGTGCCCACTCCCTTCTTCTATGATTCTATTGGAAGTGTGGGAATTTACTTCCAGAAGGTTTCAAGAAAGAAAGCTCCTTTTCTATATCATCCATAAGCTCGGAAATTCATTTTCCAAGGGCATGCCTGAATACTCAGACATACCCTGAGCAAAAACGGCAGGTTGAAGGAAGCACCTTCAAATGCAGATTATATGCCGCCAAGGCGGCAAAAGGAGGTTAACATGTGCGGAATAGCCGGATTTTGTAATACAAAAGCTGATTTTACAAGGGATGCGAAATGGGAACATATCCTGCAGGAAATGAAAAAAATGCTTGCCCGCCGCGGCCCTGATGATGAAGGAGAATACCTGCTTCCACAGGTCGGGTTCGCCCACACCAGATTATCCATCATAGACCTGAACAGGGGACACCAGCCAATGACCAGGGAACATTTTGGGTGCTCCTATACCATTGTATATAACGGAGAGCTGTACAATACCCAGGAGCTGCGTGACAATTTAACCCGCATCGGCTGCTTATTCAAGACACATACGGATACGGAGGTCATCCTTGTCGGGTATATGGTATTCGGCTTTGATTTCATCAAGGAGCTGAACGGCATCTTTTCCCTGGCAATCTGGGACGAGAACGGAAAAACCTTAACCCTGGCCAGGGACCGCCTGGGAGTCAAACCCTTATTCTATACTGTAAAAGACAATACTCTCATTTTTGGTTCAGAGATAAAGGCATTATTTGAATATCCGGGCGTCAAACCACAGCTTGATGCAAACGGCCTTTGTGAAATCTTTGGACTTGGACCCGCGAAATCCTATGGTAACGGAGTTTTTAAGAATATTCATGAGGTACTTCCCGGGACGGCCCTCATCTATAATGAAAGCGGACTTCATGTAAATACTTATTGGGAGCTGGAAAGCCATCCACATGAAGATTCTTATGAACATACAGTGGAAAAGACCGCCTTCCTGGTCTACGATTCCGTAAAACGGCAGATGATTTCCGACATACCGATCTGTACCTTCCTCTCCGGCGGTGTGGATTCCAGCCTGGTATCTGCCATCTGTGCCAGGGAATTGGGCTACTCCGGCAAGCAGTTAGAAACCTATTCCTTCGATTTCGAGGATAATGCAAAGCATTTCAAATCGAATTCCTTCCAGCCCTCCATGGACCGCCCCTATGTCGATATCATGGTGGAGCATATAAAAAGCAAGCATACTTATTTAGAATGTGATAATTTCGACCTGGCCGACAATCTCTATCAAGCCGTTGATGCCAGGGATTTACCGAATATGGCGGATGTTGAATCCTCCCTGCTCTATTTCTGCAAAAAGGTTGCAGCCAGGACAAAGGTCGCACTGACCGGAGAATGCGCCGATGAAATCTTCGGCGGCTATCCCTGGTTCCACCGCCCTGAGCTGATGAACGCCGGCACCTTCCCCTGGTCCATTAATATGGATACAAGGAAACTGCTCCTATCCGGCGACCTCCTAAAAAGCCTTGACCTGGAGGGCTATGTCCGCGCCGCATACGAAAAAACCCTGTCCGAGGTTCCAAAATTACAGGGCGAGGCTCCACTGGAAGCCCGCCGCCGCGAAATCGCCTTCCTAAACCTGAAATGGTTTATGGTTACCCTGCTGGACCGCATGGACCGCTGCAGCATGTTCTCCGGCCTGGAAGCCAGGGTTCCCTTCGCCGACCACCGTATCGTCGAATACCTGTGGAACGTCCCCTGGGAAATGAAATCTCCGAATGGAGTTGTAAAAGGACTGCTGCGTGATGCAGGCAAAGGACTGATCCCGGACGAAATTCTATTCCGTAAGAAAAGCCCTTACCCAAAGACTTATCATCCGGAATATGAGAAATTACTGGGTAACCGGCTGCTGGATATTCTATCCGATTCGAATGCCCCAATCCACCCCCTGGTGGACGAAGCCAAAATAAAAACTTTCCTGGAATCACCCTCCGATTATGGTAAACCCTGGTACGGCCAACTAATGGCCGGCCCCCAGTTAATAGCATATTTACTTCAAATCAACTACTGGCTAGAAAAATACCATATCGAACTGGTATAAACAGTAACCCCTCAAACGCCTTTTTATCCTTATTTCTGATAAGCGCCTCCAGAGAAAGGCGTGCCGCAAAACTGATTTCCATCAGCTTTGCAGCACGCCTTTTTCGTTTCTAAATCATATGAAACTATCTCCTTGTACGTACTCACCAAACACATTTTTGCAATCTTTCGTTTTATTTTGAGTTGGCAACATATTTTTTACAATACATCCATCTCAATCACAATAACCCATAGCCATTCTACTAAGTTCTCTTACACTAGAAGGTTCCTCTAGGTTCTCTTCCCGCCAGCCTGTATAATCAAAAGGCTCTCTATTCATAAGCATGATGAATCTTTCTGCTTCAACATATCCAAGTTGCTCAATTAATATCTTCATTCCCTTCTCTTTAATCAAAGTATCTGTCATATAATCACCCCTCTATCACTCTCACATAATCAATAGGATTTAAAATCTTTATTTCCGGAATAAGTGTATTTAATAATTTTTTATCAGTCGTTATATAATACTCACAATTTGAATTCACTGCACATGCGATATGAAGAGCATCGTATAATTTTATCCCTTTTGCTGCTAATGTCTCAGCAAATAAAAGTATAGGTTCATTTTCAGATACACATTCACTGGCTACATTCTTCCATGCCAATATGGTTTCTTTTTTTTCTTTATATGGATTCTTAGCATTTTCATATTCCAAGATATACGACCATACCAAGATATCCTTTCCATCTTTAACTCTTTGCTGTATATATAGTTTGGCTTGTGTTTCTAAATGTATCTTCAGTTGAGACTGCATATCGAACGGACGATTATAGCAACAATTATCTAAATAAATCTTATACAACAGCCCCACTCCCTTCTATAAATAAAGGATAACATCACAAGTTATTAATGTCAATTTAAAAGAGGCAAAAACCACCTGCATCCCTAAAATACCTATCCAAAAACAGTTAAAACTGCCTCCCATAATCTATACAATAATCTCACAAAGAGTAAAAGAAAGGGTATCAAAAAACATGTAACCTAAATGGGCTGAAACCGGGGGCCTGGCTGGCTGGGGTGAAATGTTTTTCCTTTACCGTTACAGCAGAGGATAAATGTGCGCCCATCAATGACATGTCCATTACATGTCAATTGATGGGCGCACATTTATTCTCTGCTGTAGAGGTAAGGAAAAGCATCACCCCAGCCAGCCAGGCCCCCGGTTTCAGCCTCACCACCTACCGCAACGCAACAGCACTCCCTAGCTAGTCTTCTCCGTACTAGGCTTCTCAATCTCCACAATCGCAGACTTCTTCATCGGAATCCTGCAATTCTTATTGCTCCCAAACTCAACAATAACAATATCATCCATAACATCAATCACCACGCCATACATCCCGCTTGAAGTCAGCACACTATCCCCTACTCCAAGGGTAGACAGCAATGCATTATGCTGCTTCTGCTGCTTTCTCTGGGGCCTGATCATCATAAAATACAGCATCCCACCAATCACTACCACATACAACACGGTGATAATCATAGATGACTGCCCGCCTCCGGCAGCCGCACCATTCAATAAAACCAAACTATTCATTAATATACCTCCATTAAAATTCTATAATTCAATGTTATTCGCTTTAATCATCGCTCCTAACAAATCCTTCCAGCTTTTGTTTCTTATACTCCTGATACCGTCCTGCCCGGATTGCCTCCCTGATCTCTTCCATCATATGGTTGTAGAAATACAGGTTATGGAGCACCATCAACCGCATCCCAAGCATCTCCTTCGCCTTCAGCAAATGCCTGATGTAGGCCCTGCTGTAATGCCTGCAGGCCGGACATTTGCAGCCCTCCTCAATGGGACGGTCGTCAAGCTCATACCTGGCATTCACGAGATTCAGCTTCCCATTCCCGGTATATGCATGTCCATGCCTTCCATTCCTGGTCGGGTAAACACAGTCAAAGAAATCCACACCACGGTCCACCGCTTCCAATATATTGGCCGGCGTGCCGACCCCCATCAGATAAACCGGCTTATGGAGGGGCAGGTAAGGAACCGTTTCCTCTATGATGCGGTACATCTCCTCATGACTTTCACCGACTGCCAGGCCGCCAAGGGCATAACCATCCAAATCCAGCTCAGAGATCCTCTTTGCATGTTGGATCCGTATATCCTCAAAGGTTCCGCCCTGGTTGATCCCAAACAGCAGCTGCTTCCTATTGATGGTATCCTCCAGTCCGTTCAGCCTGTCCATCTCCTTCTTACAGCGCTCCAGCCATCTGGTAGTACGGTCCACGGAATCCTGCATATACTCCCTGGTAGCCGGATGGGGGGGACATTCGTCAAAGGCCATGGCAATGGTGGAGGCAAGGTTTGATTGTATCTGCATACTTTCCTCCGGCCCCATAAAGATCCTTTTTCCATCCACATGGGAATTAAAATACACGCCCTCTTCCTTAATCTTACGCAAGCCTGATAAGGAAAATACCTGGAAGCCGCCGGAATCAGTCAGTATGGGCTTATCCCATACCATAAATTTATGCAGGCCGCCCAGCTGCTTTACTACCTTATCTCCAGGCCTTACATGAAGATGATAGGTATTGGATAATTCCACCTGTGTCCCGATTTCCTGCAGATCCATGGTGGAAACACCGCCCTTGATCGCTGCCGCCGTACCAACATTCATAAACACCGGTGTCTGTATTGTCCCATGGACGGTAGTAAATTCACTGCTTTTCGCCCTGCCGTCCTGTGCAATTATTTTATACATTATGCTTTCCTACTTTCTATCTTGGGCAGGCTGCAGTAACCAAACAGTTTGCAGGAATCCCCGTCCTGCCAAAACCCATTAATTACCATGTAAATCACCATAAACCAGCCCTTTCCATAACATTTAAAGTATACCCTTAAAGCCAGTTCTTTTCAATAAAAATATCTGAATTTTAGAAAGCTTTTAGAAAGGCATTCTGCATACCCTTCACATATTCCCATAAAAATATAATTCTGCGCCACCTATTTCGACAACATGTGAGTATCTTTAAGTCATTTTGTCCAAAAATGTTCTTTGATTTTCTAAATATTATGCCATTTTCCTATAAAATTTATTGCAAAATTTTGGAACTATTGGTAAAATGGATGTGTTGATTGTTAAAATAATACCAAAAAAGAACTATTTGCGGAGGTTTTACGGTTATGTCCATAAAAAACTCGATACGAATTTTGCTCATAGCCTCATCCATGATTCCCGTAATTCTAGTATCAGTTCTGGCTCACGGGTTTTTAACGCATAAGTTAATTGATGTCAACACTGATAATTTAAAACGCTCTTCCATCACCAACAGGAATGGTCTGGAAGCCTTAATAAAGAACCAACAGACCGAGGTTACTTTATTATCCCTCCAGGAGGATCTGATTGAAGTTACGAGACATAGTAACAGAACCGGCAATACAGCTCCTTATGCCGTGGATGAGCTGCTAAAGCTCAGGTGCAGCAGCTGCGCTAACTGTGAATACATACTTCTATACAATAAAAGGCAGGAGGTTATCGCCAGCTCCGGCGCCAAACCTGACGGAACAGCCCCATACTCCAAGCAGACCCTGGATTATATGTTCACTACCAAACATACCGCTGTCGGAATGGATGGCTTAAGGACGTTAACGAAAGGCGGCCAGCTTATCCATACCCTGGATATCGGTGCCCCGGTCCTTGATCCGGGCTCAGGCATGGTCCTCGGCTACATCGTAAGCACCATCAGCACAGATTATTTTAAAAACTTCTTAAGTTCCCTGACCATTGATGAAACCGGCTTCGCAATTTTATTAGATAAGGAAGGAACTATCCTATACCATCCTGATGGCACCCTGACCGGTACCAATATCAACTCCGGCCGGTTAGCCGGACTTGTGGCGGATTATAATAACGGGCTTATCGAGCAAAGCGGCTCCTTCCAATATTCCTATGAAGACACAGAGCAGGTATATGGTTATTCCATCCTCCCTGACCTTAATTGGATCCTGTTAATGAAGCAGGATACGGCAAGCATTATGTCCCCCATCAATTTTATGTTGAGCCTTTTCACCATGGTGTGCCTCTTCTTGCTTATCGTGATCACCATAGGTGCAAATTTGATTTCAAAGCAATACTCCACCCCCATTATTGCCTTACGGGATGCCATGAGGACTGCCTCCAACGGCAACCTTACGGTACAGTCCAATATAAAGAGCAATAATGAGCTTGGTGAGCTTTCAAAAAACTTCAATAAGATGCTGCACATTATTAAAACCAACTATGAAGACCTGGAATCGATGCACGAGGAGCTGCTGTTAAATGAAGAGCAGCTGCGCTCCAACTACGACCATATAGAATTCCTGGCATACCATGATACCCTGACCAACCTCCCCAATAAGCTCGCTTTTCTTAATTATGTAAATGCAGTTTTACTCTCCTCCTCTCCCCAGGAAGCCCTGCATGCCGTATATTTCGTGGACCTGGATAATTTTAAGACCGTAAATGACACGCTAGGCCACGAGTACGGAGATGCATTATTGGTCAAAACAGCCGGATTGCTGACCTCAGTACTGCAATCCGACGGTATGCTTGCAAGAGCCGGGGGTGATGAATTCCTGCTGTTCCGGGAAAACATCTCCTCCAAGGAAGATGCGGTTTTGTTTGCCTCCCAGATCATCGACAGCTTTAAAAACCCCTTGGACCTGGGCGGTGAAATCGTGTATGTATCCATGAGCATCGGTATCTCCATCTATCCTGAGAACGGCCTCACCTCCAATGTACTGATTAAAAATGCGGATATTGCCATGTATAAGTCAAAGGATACGGGCAAAAACAAATTCACCCTGTTTGACAGCAAGATGGAGGAAGAATTAAACCGTAATACCCTGATTATTGAGGTTTTAAGAAATGCCATAGAGAATAATGAAATCTATATCCAGTACCAACCGCTGATGGAATTGGACTCCAATAACATCATCGGCTATGAGGCCCTCATGAGGATCTATAATGAGCGGCTTGGCTATATTACACCGAGTGAATTCATACCGATTGCGGAGGAAAGCGGCTTAATCATCGAATTAAGCTCCTGGCTCCTCCGGGAGGCCTGCACCTTTAATAAGGATATGATCGATTCAGGAGCAACACCCCGCCCTGTCTCCGTCAATATCTCTTCCGTGCAGATCAACCGCCCCGGCTTTGTATCCACCCTCTCGGAGATACTGGATGAGACACAGCTTCCCCCGGAATACCTGGAGCTGGAGATCACGGAAAGCACCCTGGTATCCTCCCTTATGGATGCCACTAAATTGCTTAAGAGCCTGCAGCAGCTGGGTGTAAAAATCTCTTTGGATGATTTCGGGACAGGCTATTCCTCCCTGAACTATCTTACGAAGATGCCCATTGATACCTTAAAGATTGATAAATCCTTCATTGACAATATCTGTACCAACCAAAAGGATTCCTGTATTGCCGAATCCATTATCCAGCTGGCCCACAGCCTTAACATCCGGGTAGTTGCAGAGGGGGTTGAACAGGAAAAGCAGCTCTGCCTCCTCCGGTCACAGAGATGCGATGTCGTCCAGGGATATGTCTACAGCCCGCCGCTCTATCCGGAGGAGCTGTTGGAAGCAATCCGGGAGGATGATTCGGTTACCCAATGCGCCCTGTTTTAGTTGATACAGAAAATGCGTCTTGAAATAGCTTTTACAGCCATTCAAGACGCATTTTTTAGATACTCGCTTAGGTATATCTTATCTATTAGCTTTATGTATCAGCTTTATCTATTAGCTTCATGCATCAGCTTTATGTATTGCTTTTTGTATTAGCTTGGGATTAGATAAGGGGCTTTTATGGCAGCACCCTGCGTTCCATTAATACTCTGCTGCAGTTCCTGCACATCCGAGCACGTTGTTTATTTTATGTTTTACTACTTCCTTTACGTAGCTTCTTGCCGGCGTTAAGTACTGTCTCGGGTCAAAATGATTCGGGTTATTGAACTGGTGCTCCCTGATTCCTGCCGTAAAGGCAAGCCTTAGGTCAGAATCAATATTGATCTTGCATACTGCCATCTTTGCCGCCTGTCTTAGCATTTCCTCCGGGATACCGATAGCATCGTCCAGCTTGCCGCCGTATTTCTGGATCAGCTCCACATATTCCCTGGATACGGAGGATGCCCCATGTAATACAATCGGAAACTCAGGAAGCCTCTTTGCTACCTCCTCCAGGATGTCGAAGCGCAGCTGTGGCTTCTGGCCTGGCTTGAACTTGAAGGCTCCGTGGCTGGTTCCAATGGCAATCGCCAGGGAATCTACACCTGTGCGGCTTACGAACTCTTCTACTTCCTCAGGTCTTGTGTAGGATGCATCCTCGGCTTTTACATTAATATTATCCTCGATTCCGGCTAATTTCCCCAATTCACCCTCTACAACACAACCATGGGCATGGGCATATTCCACAACCTGCTTTGTCAATGCAATATTATCTTCAAAGCTGTGCTTGGAGCCGTCAATCATCACAGAAGAAAAACCGCCGTCAATACAGGACTTGCATATCTCAAAATCCTCCCCATGATCCAAATGGAGGGCAATCGGAAGATCTGTATCCAGCAATGCAGCTTCCACTAATTTCGTAAGATAAACATGCTTTGCATACTTCCTTGCCCCGGCAGAAACCTGTAAAATAACAGGAGCGCTTAATTCCTTAGCCGCTTCTGTAATACCCTGAACAATTTCCATGTTGTTCACATTGAATGCACCGATTGCATATCCACCTGCATATGCTTTTTTGAACATTTCCTTCGTAGTTACCAATGCCATAACCTAACCATTCCTTTCCATATTGTATTTTAAGTAAGCTTTTCGGTGTACAAACTGCTTTTGTTCACTCTGTCCTCACTTATCTCTTATTATAACACAAATCATTTTTTGGAAAAAGGATTTTTTGGTAATATATCTATTCCCGCTTCTGTAATAGAAACTCATCATCCAGATGGAATTGTTCGACTAGTAAGGTAATTGCAGCAATCATACCATCAACCTCTTCCCCAATGAGATTGATCTGCTCTACTGCCGACAGGATCTCTTGAATTGATGATGCGGTTTGTTGTGTGCTGGCTGCATTTTCCTCCGATATTGCAGAGACACTCGATCCGATGTCCATTACATGGATTCTGCTCTGATCCATATCCTTTGATACTTCATTCAGGCTGTTAATCTGTTGGTTAATATTATCCAAAGCCTTCATGATAGCCAGATACTTCTCTTTCGTATCCGCAACTCCAAGGGTCTGGAGCTTTACCGTTTCCTGTACCTCCCTGCTTTTATCACTGGCACTGATGATATTGTTATTTAAGGTTTTCAGAATATTATCAATGATCTTCGTCGCTGCTTCTGTCTGCTCTGATAATTTGTTTATCTCCCCTGCAACCACAGCGAACCCCCTGCCGGCTTCACCGGCGCGGGCTGCTTCAATGGTTGCATTCAGGGACAATAATTTGGTGGAGCCTGCCAGGGAACTAATCATTTCGATTGCTTTGCCGATTTGTCCCGCATTATCGTTGGTAATATGTATCACATCAAAGATTGACTGAAATGCGGCCTCATTTTTTATTGCTATATTTTCCAACGCATTGACGCTGTTTAAGCCCTCTTCACTGGCAAGCTGAATTGCATTGCTGGCCAGAGTCAGCTCGCGGGCACTGTTTGTATTCTTCTGTATAACACTTCCCAAGCTGGTAATCTCATTTACCAGCTTTTCCGAATCCTCTGCCTGATGATTTGCTCCTTCTGCAATCTCCTGTATAGTCCCCGCCATCTCAGCCATGGATCCCTTCACTTCCCTGGAATAAGCTTTCATATTTTTTGATGATTTGGATAACAGCTTCGTTGAATGAATTACTTGCTGTAAAATATTCTTCAAGGAATTGATTACGGAATGGACCGATTCTGATAAAGCCCCCAGTTCATCCTTTGAATGGATCCTATACGGTAAAAAGGTAAGATTCTTCTTTGCTATCTGATCCATATCTGCCGTAACATGCTTAATGCTATTCCTCAGATAGATGACAATATAGACCGAAAGTATTATGATTCCTATTGAAATTACAGTGGAAACCAATATTGTCTTTATCAAATCCCCCTGCATATCTTTTCTTATTTCCCCGGTCACATAAGTGCTGTATTCCTCTAAGATATCCGACATATAATTCAGGTTATCAATCATATATTTGTAATTCTCCTGCTGGGTTATCATGTCGCCTTCACCGGTCACAGGATTATAGCTGTTTTTCCAATCCTGATATGAACCCTGGAACGCATTATTAAGCTCATAGATTGTGTATTTGGGTCCTGAAAACTTAAAGGTATCGAATGCAGGGTATGCTTTCAATGTATCGATCGTCCTATCGACAAGCTCCAGGCCTTTCTCCGATTTGAATTCATACTCCTTAAAAAGCTTCTCCTTCTCCTCCTTGGTTAGCTTATCTTCACCGTACCCAATTGCCTGCAAGGATAGGGCTGCCTGGTATAAGCTTCTCTCCGCGCTCATAATACCTCTGGTATTTAGATATACCTGATGGTAATAGGTGTCTTCCGACAAAGTACTTACTTTATTCGTCTGGCTCCCCAGCTGTATTACGTTAATCACTGTCATAATAAATGCTGCCAGTACAATGATGAAAAGTTTGGTCGATACTTTTCTATTCCTAATAATCGATGTAAGAGTCAAGCCTTTTTTAATATTTAATGACCTCATCTTCTTCATCTTCAGGGTATAAAAGCTACCGCTGATTTCCCTCCTTTTGTAAAAATACAATATAAAAAGTTATAAAGCCACATCCTTCTTAAGAACTATATAGAATACCCTATCCTATTATTATAGTGGTTCGAAAATACAAGTAAATACAGATTTTTACGGGATAATATCATTTTTTTTAGATGTTGGGTCAGCAGCCCTTGCCAAGGTTCCCTCATTACTTCTGGAAACCGAATCCGAAAAGGCTGAATGGGCCGGCGGGAAAAAGGGGCATGATCTAAGGCTCAGCCGCCGCAATGAAGGTTATTAAATAAAAAAAGGGTGCTGTAAAAGATTCGCGCTCTTTGGGATGTTACTCCCTGTATGCGGTAACTCTTTTTATACAGCACCCTGTCTGGTTTCTACTTCATCTACATCTATTTCATTTGGTCTAACTGCTCTGCCCTGTTCCTCTGCTTTGTCTGGGCGCTTTTTAATGCCTGGTCATCCATGCGGTTCGCATTGTTGTTTAAGTAGCCCCCTGTATTGCGCAGGCGTTTCTGTGTATTTTCTATGGTGTTGTCCTTTTCCCCATTTGATAAAATATCCTTGAGGTTATCAATCTCATGCTGGCGCCTTTGGTTCACTTCTTTTGCATGCTCTATATTTTCCGGAGAGGATGATATATCCGAATGCTCCTCCAAATGTCTCTCAGTCCGTGTCTGTTTCTCAACCAGATTAATCAAATGATCTACCCTGCGTTCCTGTTCTGAAGCCTTATTTCCATTTTCCATACCCATCGTTTCCACCTTTCAAAATATATCGAGATTTCTAGATCCTACGATTATTTTTTCCGGATATCCTTCTGGTTATGCTTCGTTTTTGATTAATTTTAGACCCAATTTAAACCCAAACTTTTGAATTTTAAAAATTAATATCCAGAGAAAAAAACTGTTTCCTTATTCTCCCCGGTTCCTAAGGTGGCGCATGTAATAGAACATATACTGCTGGACAATTCCCGCATATCCGCAGTATAATTCCTTTTCAAATTTTTTATGGTAAATTTCATCTATTACCCTCCGGATCCACACGTCCACCGGGAAGCCTTCGATATGGTGCAGGCCGTATAAGGAGATACAATTTGCTACCTTATCACCGATGCCATGAACCTTTTTTAAGGATTTTACCGCTTCCTCAAAACCGATTTCCTTCAAATGCTTAAACTCGACCTCACCCGTTACCACTGCTTGTGCAGCACTGATTATGTAATCATCCCGGTATCCCATCTTAAGCCTGCGCAGCTCCTCCTTGTCTGCCTTTGACAGAGCCTCCGGCGTCGGGAATGCGTAATATTCCCTCCCGTCTTCCTGGTTGGTCCCTATTTTTTCACCGTACCTGGCACATAGGGCTTCAATTCCGCTGCGGATGGCAGGAATATTTTTATTCTGGGATATGATAAAGCTGATCATGGCTTCAAATGGCTCCTGCTTTAAGATCCTGATCCCCTTTCCATAGGCTGCAGCTTCCTTTAAAAAAGGATCCCCGCCCTCCATTAATGTCCTCACCAGCGTTTCATAATCATAGGACAGGTCAAAATAATCCTCCCAGATCCCATGATATTCCTCCTCCGTACAATAAAGCTCCACCTGATCCTCGTCAGTCTGCTCCAGCTCCAGATATTTTCCATAGGCGATCATGCCATATCTTATCCTTCCTTTTTCCGCCCTTAGCTGGTTCATGCGGAAGCATTGTCCTGAATCCGCAATCTGCAAAATATCAAAATTCTTCTTATATATTCTCACCTTAATCCGATCTCCATCTATCCAAAAGTATTATTGTCCTATTATGGTACCCGGACCGCCTCGTCCCGGATTTTGACTATTCCAAACCTCTAAGCTAAGTATAATATATGTCCTTCTTCGACGCAATCCGCTTTCTTTTCGCAGGAAAGGTATTTTCTTCTATACATGCCGGTAACTAAAGTGCTATAATACAACAAAACTAAACCTGTATCAGGCTAATAAAACAACCAACTAGATAGGAGCAATGCATATGATACCAGAAATATCCATTGAAGATTTTGAAATACGTACCGCAGGACCGGCAGACGTTGGCCTTATCTTAGAATTTATCAAAGCCCTCGCTGATTATGAACGCATGTCAGACGAGGTAGTGGCAACGGAGGAGCTATTGACTGAATTTATCTTCCGCCAGAAAAGGGCTGAGGTAATCATCGGAGAATATCAACAGGAACCCGTCTGCTTCGCACTGTTCCTCCACAATTTTTCTACCTTCCTGGGAAGACCGGGGATTTATCTGGAGGATCTTTTTGTGAAGCCGGAAATGAGGGGAAAGGGCTTCGGGAAAGCCTTACTGGCCCACCTTTCAAAGCTGGCGCTGGAGCGTGGCTGCGGACGTTTGGAATGGGCCTGCCTTAACTGGAACGAGCCTTCCATCCAATTCTATAAGCAGCTTGGAGCCAAGCCCATGGACGAATGGACTGTTTACCGCCTTCAAAGAGACGACCTATAGTAAAGCATAATCCTTACTAAATCGGCATAAGAATTTTATCAGTGAATTATCAGGTACTGGGATATCCATACAGAGATAGAATTATTTTACAAATAAGCCCTTCCGCTATTGCACAAAGCTGAACAGGTAAGTTATAATGTAGGCAGACCCATGCAACCGCAGGATGAGTACCGGGTACTGCATTGTGTAAAATGCAGTATTTGTGACCGATGTTTTGTGATAAGGAGGAATTTTCTATGGAAACAAGACCCTATATTTCTTGGGAACTAATTGGTGATTTCATGATTGCAGCCTTTGAGAAGCTGGGTGTTCCCCATGAGGATGCAGTTATCTGTTCCGATGTCCTGTTAGAAAGCGACCGGAGAGGCATTGAAAGCCACGGCTGCAACCGCTTTAAAGCAATTTATATCGACCGTCTGTTGGAAGGTATACAAAAGCCCGTCACTAACTTCGAAATCGTCCGCGAAACTCCTACAACCGCAGTTGTTGACGGGCATGATGGTATGGGGATGATTGTTGGCTACAGATCCATGCGGATGGCAATCGACAAGGCCAAAAAATATGGTATGGGAATGGTTGCTGCCCGCAATTCCACACATTACGGAATCGCCGGCTATTATGCGACCATGGCCGTCCAGCATGGCTTAATCGGAATCACCGGTACGAATGCCCGCCCTTCTATCGCCCCAACCTTCGGTGTTGAGAATATGCTAGGTACTAATCCACTGACCTTTGGCATGCCGACGGATGAGGAATTTCCATTTGTGCTTGACTGTGCCACCAGCATAACCCAGCGGGGCAAGATTGAATTCTATGCCCGCAGCGGCAAAGATACTCCACGGGGCATGGTAATCGGGGAAGACGGTACCGCCCTCACCGACAGCAAAAAGATACTGGTGGATTTAACGCAGGGCAGCGCTGCCCTTGCACCACTTGGCGGCATTGGCGAAGAGCTTGGGGGCTATAAGGGCTATGGCTATGCTACCGTTGTCGAGATCCTGTCCGCCGCCTTGCAGGCAGGCAATTACTTAAAACTGCTGTCGGGCATAGATGAGAGCGGCAGCAAGGTTCCTTACCAGCTCGGCCATTTCTTCCTTGCAATTGATCCTGAGGCCTTCATGGGCTTAGATAGCTTTAAGAAAACCACCGGGGATATCCTGCGTGCCCTGCGGGCTTCCAAGAAGGCGCCCGGCGAGGAACGGATTTACACCGCCGGTGAAAAGGAATATGAGGTTTGGCTGGAGCGGAGGGATAAGGGTGTTCCCATCGGGGAAGCCCTGCAGAAGGAGTTTATTGCACTCCGTGATAAGTTTGACCTGCCCTTCCGGTTCCCCTTTGAATAAAAATTTGTAAAATAAAAAGTTAACTTGAATAACAACCTTCAATGGTGTAATTCCATAAAATAATTCCATTCTTTACAGAAGCTGCTGTATATCGTAAGTAGTTGGTTACTTACCCGGTGTACGGCAGCTCCTTTTTTTATTGTGTCTTCCCTTGAATCCACGCCATGAAAGGCCTTTACCTTATCTTCTTAAACTTTTAACCTCAAATTAGAAGCTTTTGATTTTACCAGATTGGCTGTTGATTCCATCAGAACAGCTGTTATTTTATTAGGTTTATAGAAAAGCTGTTAATTTTGTTAGGATAATTGTTGACACGGCATGTATAGTCAGGTATAATTACAGCTGACAAGACAGCTGTTTCAAATTTAAAATGGAAGGATATGTTAAGCTTATGAATAATAATAATAATAATACCAGCAAAGTAAGAATCATGACAACTGCTGCCCTCCTCAGTGCAGTCGGTATCTTAATCCCATTGATTTCTCCGATCAAGATCCAGATTGAACCGGCATCCTTCACCTTAGCCAGCCATGTTCCAATCATTATTGCCATGTTCATTTCTCCGGCCGTAGCTGCCGTCGTGGCACTTGTTACAAGCTTCGGTTTTTTGATTGCCGGTTTTCTTCCAGTTGTGGTATTCCGTGCCCTGACCCACATCGTATTTGCAATGATCGGCGCCTTTATTTTGAAAAAGAACGGCAATATCCTGAACTCCTTTAAAACCGCAATCCCCTTTGTACTACTAATTACAATCATCCATGCCGTTTGCGAGGTCATTGTATCCAGCATTTTTTACTTCAAGGGGCAGTCTACCAGCAGCTTCCTTGTTATGGTTATCGGCCTGGTAGGTCTTGGAACACTGGTTCACGGTACCATCGATTTCATCATTGCGGCCCTCGTGTGGGTTCCCTTACAGAAGGTTGTCAGCCTTCCGGTAAGTACCAAAATCAAATTAGGAGTTGCAAAGAATTCATAAAAAACAAAGAATTATCAGAAATAAAAAAATTGCAATAGACCAATAGAATTACGGGCAATTAAAAATGTGAAAGAAAGAAAAGAATCTGCAGAGAGCATCCATAAAATATAATTGTCCTGCAAAAAGCGGCCTGGTATAAACCAAGCCGCTTTTTGCAAACATTAACTCTTTTATTAGGAAGTAATAAAGAAAATGATAACAAAATATGAATCAAGGAAGCTGTTAAAGCCTTGGCCATAAACCACCATTGTTTTAACAGCTTATTATTTTTACCTTAAATGCCTAGATTTTATCCAGGGATTCCATCTCTAATTCTGATTCCATTATGGTTATGGATAGCACCTTCATTAAATCAAGCTCAAAGGGCACGATGTCATTACCCTTTTCATTCGTGATTACACGTATGACAGGGCGCAACGGAAAGTTCTTGTTCTGTTCCTTCACAATTCCCATGGCATTCGTTGACAAGCGTACCATGGAGCCGTTTGGATAAATAGCAATCTGCTTGATTAAAATGGATACCAGCTTCAAGTCAAACTTCGTCTCCGCATGCTCCACCAGATAATTCACCGCATTGTTACAGCTCCATTTCCTCCGGTAGCAACGGTCCGATATCAGGGCATCATAAACATCTGCAATAGCAACGATACGGGCAAACTCATGAAGCTCCCCTGCCATATGGCCTCCGGGATAGCCTGAGCCATCCATCCTCTCATGGTGCTGCAGGGCAATAATGCGTGACAGCTCCGTAAGGTTAGGGCATTTCTTAAGCAGCTCATAGCCCAGGGTGGTATGCTGCTTTACATGCTCCAGCTCTTCCGGCGACAGCACTCCTTTTTTATTCAGGATTTTCTTGTCGATTAAAACCTTTCCAAAATCATGCAGCAGGGTTCCTGCCGCAAGCTTTTCCAGCATCTGGCGGTTATAGCCCAAATCCTTGGCAATTAATAAAGAATACACCGTCGTGCTGACAGAATGCGAGAAGGTGTATTCATCCGAGGCACTAATATCATTTAAACTAATCTGGACATCCGGGTTCGCTAAGATTTCATCTATAATATTGTTAATGGTACCGTCCATTTCAGATATATCAACAACTGTCTTAGTTTCAAAATCATCAATTGTCTGTCTGAGGATTTTCTTACAGTTTACCCTGGTTTCCTCAGATATGGCATCCGGAATGACAATCCCATCGCTTTTTGGATCACTAACATACACATATTCAATTCCCAAATTCCGAAGGCTTTTCGCAAATCGGGGCAGGTCACTAAGTCCTTCTCGGAGCACCAGGCAGTCTTTATAATAAATGGCCTTTGCCAGCACCATATCCGGTCTCAGCATCGACAGTGAAACTAATCTCATGTGTTGTCTCCTTTATCAGTTAGAACGCATAAACTCATCATTATCATACGTTATCCGATGAAATGTGTCAAGGAGCTTCCTTTTATTGGGACCATATTAGTGCATATTTTGCGATATTTTAGTATTTTTTCGTACCATAATCCAAGAATATTTGACGTTTTTTGACCAGGAAAATGCGCTAAAATACCCATGAATCCTCTTGGCAATCCATCCCTTTGTACATAAATTGGATACACTATCTTCACAATTTTTTCAAACTTCGTTAATAGATAAAACACATTCTCATATTATAATAAAATCATAGAAAATAACAAAAGCAAAACCCTCCCAATATCAGTAAGATTAATTACATAGATTTTCATAATTCTCCCCCCTAAAGCCCTCCCAAAAGGAGGGCTTTTCCTCTGTCCAAAAATTCCTTTCCGTAAAAAGGCTTCATTTTTGTTTTCCACAGATTGTCGGAATTGCCTTCATAAGAGCCTGCAAACCAGGCACAAAGCAGGTCTCCATCCGGTAACTGATACAATTGTGGGTGCATGGGCGCTGGCATAACCCCCAGGTGGCAGCACAGCCTCGGCAACTCCCATATCCTGATTAAAATATATCGTACCGTCCAAGGTTAATCCCTTCAACAACGGGTAATCCCTTAAGTTGTCTATCGTCATAGTCTACCATTCCTTTATAAACAAATGATACTGTAAGCTAACTCCTTTTTATTTATCATCTCTTTTTCATCACAGCGGACCCTGAAGCCTTCCTCTCTTGTATAACTGATATCCAGCTTATGCCCGCGGATATTAACGTTATTACATACAAAGCTGTCCAGGCCAATGTCCAGAGGATCCAATACAACTTTATCCCTGAAGACCTGTATGCCGACAACATATTTCATGACCAGGTCAAGGAAAAACGAATGGTTATAGTCCACCTCATCGCTAAGGGGCTCTCCCGTTTCCGGGTTGTAGTGTTCCACCAGATATGGCTCCTCTATATTTCCGTTTCTGAAATGCTGCAAAGTATATTTACGCAGCTTCCTGGCAAACTCTTTGTCATAGCAATGGTTATTTTTTTGGCTCTGTCTGCCTAAAGCATCAATTAAAATTGCATTGGTATAAGGCCAGGAGGGCCCATCCCATACACAGCCGTCCCTCCCCTTTATAAAATCCCCCATCCAGCCGCCATTTGGCGCATACGCGGGACATTTTCTGGAAACCGAAGGAAACATGTACTCTGTCTCGAATTCATCCGAGAATAATGTTGCAAACCCTTTATGGTTTATCTCGGGAACGATGTCGGCCCACCAGGGATAAAAACCAACGATATTTTTTACATATGCTTTTTCTTCCGTCTCGAAATGAAGATCATAAAAGAACGCCGATTCATCATCCCACATTTTATCATTTATTTCATTTTTAAGTTTCTCAGCCATCTCCAGATATTTTTTTGCATCCGGGTCTTCCGCTTCATTACAAAGATAAGAAAGCCCTAATAAATTCAAATAGAAATAGATGCTGCTATCCACCCTTTTTAAAAACGTATAGGTCTCTTTCCCCTGATAATCCTTTGGGAAGTTGTGAAAATACCAGTAGCTGGGCTGGTACTCTTTTCCTGTCAGCTGGTGCACCTTAACAATCTGCAGCAGATCTGTTCCATCCGTATATTTGCCCGGCAGGCAATCCGCATATTTTTTCAGCCGGGATATAATCTGCCTTAAGAAATCCTCATCCGGGTGTATCAGATAGTATTGATAAATTGCCCATATACTGTAGTTACAGTAAGAGTTCCCAAAATCATCCGCCAGCATCACGCGAAGCTCTCCCTCTTCATCCATACTGTCCAGCAGGGAACGTATCATTTCCTTCACATAGTCCGGCTTACCGTTCCATCGCATATCTGTCATATGCAAAGGTGTGGATAAGGGAATTAATTTTGTAAATTCCCATCCGGTAGGATGAAAAGGGTCTTTTCCCATCTTGTGATCCCTGCCCTCATACATCAGACCATGCTTATAATTCCCATAATCGGGTACGGCATAAGTATTATGCAGGATATACCACCTATAATCCCAGGCTGCATTTAATGCCCGGTCACTGCAGGTAAACTCCGGTATGTTTTCATAAAAGCTATGATATTGTGCACAATGCTTCTCCAACAGGTCACCGGCAGATAACCGGCATAGAGTCGCTGCCCTGTCCATCAGAGGTCCTTCCGCATCTTTTCCGGCAACACCAAAGGCTGCCACCGTTATGATATCCGTACACTCCTTCTCCTTTAATATATAGCTGTCCTCCTGAGAAAAGGTATTGCTTTCCACACAATAATAGAATTGATAACCATGCACTATGGCCGGTGAAACCACCTTTTTTTCTCCTTTAAAAACCTGACATTGGTCCGGCTCATAAGAGAGGATAAGCCTTACGGGTTTCCTACCGGCATTTTCCCAGTGTTGGATCGAGACAGCGCAATCATCCTGTGTGATGAACTTTATTTCGTGGAAATGAATATTGCACTCGTCTAAAGAGACTTCCAGATATTCCGGATGCCATACGGATTGCATATAATCAAATTTGTCCGATAATTCCTCGCAGGAAACCGAAAATATCTCACCAAGATTCACTTTATGAATAAAATCAATCCTTCCGCGAAAGCCGGGGTATCGATCCAGATAATCCACAAAAAGCCGGTTTCCTGACGGCCCCATCAGAAGTTTACCGCATCTGGTCCTCAAGCATCTGTTTTTATATTCCAGTATTCCAGCCTTCATCGTATCCCTCCCTATATTATTTATTCCTTTATTATTTATTCTTTTATTATTTATTCTTTTATTATTTATTCCTTAACAGAGCCGACCATAAGCCCTGTCGTAAAGTAGTTTTGGGCAAAGGGATAGACCAGCAGGATGGGCACTATCGTAATAATAACAATCGCCGCAGTCAAAGTCTGATAGGTAAGCATATGCCCGTTTACATTAACATTTTCCAAGGGTGAACCTGTGGAATTGGCTGCAGCGGTAAAATTATAAAGGATTAGCTGCAAGGGCTGCAGCTCCTTTTTTTGCAGATAAATCAGGGGTGTTAAATAGTCATTCCACTTCTGTACCAGATAGAACAAAGTAATGGTCGCAATCGTAGGCTTAGACACCGGGAAGAATATCTTCCACATAATCGTCCAGTCATTCGCCCCATCTACGACAGCAGCCTCCTCGATGGATACAGGAATCTGATGCAGGAAGGTTCTGCAAATAATCAACAGGTAGGTATTGATTGCCATTGGGACTATCATGACCAGAATATTATTTACCAAGCCTAATTTGCTTTGGATAATGTAGGTGGGGACAATTCCAGCTTCAAACACATAGCACATCATGAACAGGAACATGATCAGCTTCCTCATCCGGAATTTTCTCCTTGTAAGAACATAAGCTGTCATAAAGGTTACGACAACCGCCACTATTGTTCCCAGTCCCGTATAAATGACAGAATTGATAAATCCCTTTACAATCCCAAGTCTCTTTGCTGTCAGTATATAGAGATAGGATTGCAGGTTCGTTCCGATGGAATAAAAGGTAATCCTTCCCGCCGCCACGGCTTTTCCATCCGACAACGAAATTGCCAGTTCATAAATAAACGGATAGATGCAGATAAATAGGACAATTGCCATCAGTATCGTTACTACTATATCAAAGGTACTCAATTTATGCTTATTCTTCATTCCTCATGGCCTCCTTAAAATGCACCGTTTTCCGATACTTTTTTAGAAAATGCATTGGTAGCTATCACCAGTATAAACGCTATTACGGATTGTATTAAGCTTAAGGCTGTACCAAGACTGTACTGGGGAAATCCGGTGGATCCAAAGGCCATACGGTAAACATAAGTCTGAAGAACATCCGATGTGGAATAGGTACTTGGATTTTGCATTAATAATACCTTGTTGATGTCTACGGATAAGATACTTCCCAGGTTTATAATAAACATCGTAATCATCATTGGAATCAGGCAGGGCAAGGTTATAAACTTCATCTTCTGCCACCGGTTGGCACCATCCATCTGGGAAGCCTCATAAAAGGTAGGGTCTATGCCCCTGATAGCTGCAATGTATACAATAGCCGAATATCCAAAATTCTGCCATACATGCAATAAAACATATAATGGCCTGAACCAAGCCGCTTCTGCCATAAAATTGATGGAACCGAACCCCAATTTAACTAAGATGATATTGACAATACCGTCCGAAGGTGAGACAAAGCTACTTAAAATACTTACCGCTACTGCCACGGATATAAAATAAGGGAAAAAGCTCACCGACTGTACAAATTTTTTAAATTTGGAAAAGCAAACTTCTTCCAAAATCAATGCAAATACAATCGGAATCGGAAATGAAACCACCAGCGTCCAAAAGGCAAGCAAAATCGTATTCTTAGCAACAATCCAGGTATATGGATCCGTCAATATTGTTTTAAAGTTTTCCAATCCCACAAATTCACTTCCAAAGATCCCTTTAAAAGAGCTGTAATTCTCAAATGAGATTGCCAATCCTAACAGAGGCGCTATCTTGAACAATACCAGAACCAGTAATCCCGGTATTAACATTAGCCATAGCAAACCACAATTCTTAATTTCTTTTTTTATGTTTTGTCCAAATGTATCCTTCCTATCCAATACAGCACCCTCCACAATTACCGGCTGGCCTACAATAAAAGATCCATCGTAAGCCAGCCATTAAAATATTATTTGCTCATAGCATCGTAAGCTGCCTGGTCAACTTCATTGATTTTTGAATAACCGGCATTCTCCATATTGCCCAGGAATTTTGCCCACGTATCATCATTAATCGGTGTTTCACCCTTTACAAAGCTTAATACTTCTGAATTAAACTGAGTCTGATATTTTGCCATCAAATTACTTCTCTGCTCCGCCTGTTCCTCCGAGTATACGATTTGTTTTGCATAGGACGAATATTTGTTAAAGTAATCGATGCAATAAGACTGCACCCTGGCATCCAGTGATTCATAGTATGACTGGTTGTCAACAGGATAAGGAAAGGTTAATCTGTCCTGATAAATACCGATATTCTCTTCGCCTACAGGCTTTACTGCTTCTACTGCGAAATCAGCAATCCATTCATAAGTACCGTCTGCATTTTTCTTTGTATTAATGCCATCAATACCATAGTGCATGACTTCCTGCCCTTCTTTAGAGAACAGCCAGTCAAGGAACTTGATTACCGTAACCGCATTTTTATTGCCTTCCGGAATAACCAGATATCTGTCTGTATTGACCAGCTTCTGGTAACGGTGTGCTGCCTCACCGGAATTCGTCTTAAATAAATCCATAACTTCAATTTTATAATCAGGATTATCCGCAGCATTGCTCATAAACCATGTCGGCCTTGTAAAATAGTCATCGCATATGGTGCCTTTGCCGGTCAGATATTTGGTCTGCCAATCTTCCTCCGTCGATGTACCGCTTACCCATTCCTGGTCAATAAGACCTTCCGTATATAAGGTATGATACCATTCAATCATATCCCGGAAGCCATCTGCATAAATATCATATCCGGTACCATTGCCTAAGCTTGAATTATAAATACCATGTACTTTGCCCTGGTCATCAATATAATCAATGCATCCAAAGTTTTCTGCATAATGCAGATAGGAATCTCTTCCGACCCATGGATAATAGCCGGTTTCATTTCCATAATAAGCCTTCAATTTTCTTAAAACATCCGTAAACTCATCGATTGTGGTCGGCAATGCCGTGATACCTGCCGCCTCAAACATATCTGACCTGTAAAATGTAAGATTGTTATAAAGGGGATTTTGGGCCGCCAGTCCATAGATTGCGCCATCCGTCGAGGTGATCATTGATGCATAATCCGGGTTTGCGTCGATATAGGCTTTAATGTTGGGAGCATATTCATTGATCAGCTCCTTCAGGTCCATAAAAGCTCCCTGAGCCTGATATACTGCTGCCTGTGATTGCTTTACAATTAAAGCATCTGTTAATTTACCGCTTCCTACTGCCAAATCAATATTCTGATAATAACTGTCATCGTTCTCACCGCCATTAACCAGCTCTACAGAAACACCTGACAGCTTCTGCATATCCTCCCAGTAATTTAAATCCTGCAGCCAGTTCATATATTTGCCCGGCAATGTGTAGGAAAAGGCTGCGCTTCCCGCACTCGTATTTTCAGCAGGTTTTGTTGCCGTGCCTTCTGAATTACCGCTGTTGCCGCCATTGTTGCTGCAGCCCGCCAGGCTCCCTGCCACTACCATAATACATAATAGAACACTTAAAATTTTTTTCTTCAATGATTTACCCTCCTATTTTTTATTTATTACGAAACAGCCTCCACTTCTCCTCTGTGCGAAGCTGTTAGCATAATCGATTGCATTTACCAGGCTTAATTCATTTGCCAGGCCTGTTCCTGCCTGGTCAAAGGCCGTTCCATGGTCTACGCTGGTCCGGATAATCGGAAGCCCTAACGTGATATTTACTCCTTCCACTGCCTCCCACATCCTTTTCTCTTTGCTGTATACAAAGCCTTCCAGCTTTAAAGGAATATGTCCCTGGTCATGATACATGGCAACTACAACATCATACCATCCTCCCCTGGCTTTTGAAAAAATACTGTCAGGCGGTACAGGCCCGAAGACGGATATCCCTTCTTTTGAGGCTTCTTCGATTGCCGGGATTATTTCTTCAATCTCTTCCCAGCCAAATAAACCTCCTTCCCCGCAATGCGGATTCAGGCCGGCCACTCCGATTTTAGGCTTATCAATCCCCATATCCCGGCATGCCTGATCAGCAATTTTTATCACCTCCAATACCCGTGCCTTTTTTACACGGTCACATGCTTCCCTTAATGATACATGGGTTGAGACATGAACAACCCGCAGGTTCTTGTGGGCCAGCATCATCGTGTAACGGCTGGTACCCGTAAACTCGGCATAGATCTCCGTATGTCCCGAGAAATGATGGTTTGCCAGGTTGATAGCTTCTTTATTCAGGGGATTTGTAACCGTAGCATCTATGTCACCCTTCATCGCCAGCCCAATGGCCTTTTTCACATATTGGAAAGCTGCATCTCCCGCTTTCGCTGAAACCTGGCCGATCTCGTAATCACAAACCCCAATAACTCCCATATCCAATACATCAATCGTGCCATATTGGAAGAAGGCCTCAGCAACGTCATGTACTGCATGTATGGATAGGTCATCCCTGCCGACAAGCCCGCAGGCTCTTGCCATGATCTGGGCATCACCAATTACTATCGGGTTACACCTTTCGTAGATATCAGGCTTGCCAAGTGCTTTTGCAGTTATCTCCGCCCCTACCCCTGCGGGATCCCCCATGGTTATGCCGATGATTCTTTTATCCATTTTCCTGTCCCCCTAATGCATTCCTTTGTTCTTATTTTCCTCCAATACCTGCTCCAGAGCATACAGCCCTTCCTCACTGATGTAATTGAAGGGCGCCCTGCACCTTCCTACCGGATATCCCAATAATTTAACGGCTGCTTTAACAATGGTATTCGGATTTCCATACCGGAAGCAATCCCGGAAGGATCTGATACTATCCTGCTTTTCCCTTGCCTCCTCCCAATTGCCGGCAATAAAGCTTTCATAAATTGCCGTTAAGGTCTTAGGATATACATTGGCACATCCTGAAACAGCGCCCCGGCCTCCGGCCATCAGGTTCCATAAAATCAAAGAATCCGAACCCGCCAGAACCGCAAAATCCCTGCGGTATCTGGTCTTTTCAATGTATTGGAGCATATTGTCAAAATTGCCCGAGCTATCCTTCACTCCTGCGATACTACTGATATGGCTCAACCTTTCCACCGTATCCGGAGTTAATACATTACCGGTTCTTGCCGGAATATTATAAAGTACAATTGGCATATCAACTGCTTCTGCAATGGCTTTATAATGTTCATACAACTCATTCTGGGATGCTGAGGCAAAGGAGGGTGTGATAATGGACAGGACATCAGCTCCCAATGCCCTTGCCGTCAGGGACTGCCGGATGGTATCCCTTGTGCCGATGCATCCGGTTCCCGCATAGACAGGAACCCTTCCCTTTGTCTCTTCGATAACGGCGCTTAAAACCTGTTCCTTTTCCTCTTCCTTTAATATGTAGCCCTCTCCATTCGTACCAAAGGGAAAGATACCATGGACACCGGCTTCTATCTGGCGGTTTACCTGGTTGCGGAGTTCTCCTTCATTTATGCTTTCATCCTCATTCATAGGTGTCACTATCGGTGTGATAATACCTTTTATTTCTACCATAAATACTCCATTCCTGCCGCATTTGCGGCGCGTACAAACTGATTACAGGATTTCGCTGTATAATTTTTTCGCATCCTCCGCTTTTAGGGTCCTGGCATTATTCTGCAGCAGCCTCTGTACCTTCATACCGGCCTCTACCAATTGGTCTATATCCTTACTGCCAACCCCGTACTCCTTAAGACTGCCGGGTATGTCAAGATGCTTCACAATTTCTTCCAGCCGGCGGATAATCCATTCTGATTTTTCTCCATCGGTTCCGGATGCCTTCCCGTTCCTGACAACCCGGTCATAGACCCGGGCAAACCGATTCCGGCAGGCAGGTTCATTAAATTTCATAACCGGTACAAGCAGCATCGCATTGGCTATGCCGTGGGGTATATGATATTTTCCTCCCAACGGATAGGACAATGCATGTACGGCTGTTGTTCCCGATGCCGTAATTGCTACCCCTGCATAAAATGCCCCAATCAGCATGGCATTTTTGGCATCAAAGGCTTCCGGATCATCACAAGCCGGTTCTATATTATTAAGAATCAGATCAAGGGCTTCAAGTGCAAAAGTGTCGCTGAACAGATTGGACTTATTCGATGTAAAGCACTCTATGGCGTGAGCCAGTGCATCCAGCCCCGTTGCTGCCGCAATTTTCCTTGGCAGCTTCCGGATCATCACGTCATCCAGGATAACATAATCCGCTATCATGGAGCTATTGACGATGCCCACCTTAAGCTCCTTTTCCGGTACCGCTACAATACTGTTCGGTGTGGCCTCAGACCCGGTACCCGCTGTTGTCGGTATCATAAGAGTCTCTATTCCCTTTTTCATGATCTGCTGGTCTTCAAGCAAATCCCTGATCCGGTAATCACTGCCCGCCATCACAGAAGCCAGCTTTGCAATATCCATCACGCTGCCTCCTCCGGCAGCGATTAACAGATCGAATTCTTTCTTTTTAAACTCATCTGCAATGATCTGAGCCTGGTCACAGGTGGGTTCCGACGGCAATTCATCAAATACGGTTATCTCTTTTTCACCCAAATGCCTGGTTATCTCAGATATCAATCCCGTTGCCTGTATTCCTTTGTCCGTGAACAGGGCAATCCTATTTTTATCCGATACAATGGATTTTATATTTTCCAATGCGTTCCTGCCGCCAAATACTTTTTGCGGCATCTGCAGCAAATATTTTTCTAACATTTTGTTACACCGGCTTTCTTAAATTCATCTGACAGTTCAATAATCAAGCTACGTTCCCCAAATCCCCCGGACTTTGAAACAATCTGATAGTCCTTATCCTTCCAATAAAACCTTGAAAGCACCACTCCCGGCCTAATCTCCGCCAGAGGAATCAGTTCCGTTACCCCTAACTCCTTCATAAAGCCCTGCAGAATATCCCCGCCCGTTATCAGCATATTTCCTTCATATCCAGCATCCACGATGCATTTAAGGATATATCCCAGATTATCTGAAATTGTTTTGCGGACTTTTTCCCTCTCATAAAACTTACCTTTTATATTCCGGCCGAAGTTACCATGGTTCTCAAGATCAATAGTATCAATGATACAGTAATGGTAAGCTTTGCAGCATTCTATCATTTCTTTTATTGCATGCTGTCCCGGTTCCGACTTCCAATATGCCTTCTCTAATTTCTGCTGGTCCGTTAAGTTAATTCGATAAAAACCATTTCTCTGCGCAAAATCCAATTGTTCTTTTGTAATCGGATTTATGCTTCCACAGGCCACGAGGAAGGAGGTCTGATATTTAATTTCCGGCTGGCTTCCCCGTTTCATTTCTAATAATCCCGGCAACAGTTCCGCAAAACCGGCGCAGCCTGCAGTCATATGCAGATAGCCATTCCTTTTCAATTCCAAGCCGATTCTGCCAAGCTCTTCAAGGCTGTCTGCGTTATAAATTGCAATTCCATTGAAATCCTCCAGCTCCTTTCGGGTTTCCCCTGCACTGACCACCTTGGTACCAACGTCACTTTGCTGATTTATGATGTCCGGGATATAGGAATACCGGACCGGATCAAAGGGATCCTTTCCAAAAATGCTTTTATGTACAGGCACGCCATTGATATATTGACTCCCTTCCAGGGTGTGTCTTTTCATCTGCGGAAATGCCGGTATAAATGCAACCATTTTCTGTTTCGAAGCATCTACCATGGCGGATAGTTCACTTCCAATATTCCCCCTCAGGGCAGAATCCGTCTTTTTATAAATATTGGAGATCTGAAAATCCAACGCTCTTTTTGTTATATCATAGATAACCCGGTATGCCTCTTTTTTGTCCAAATGCCTTGTCTCCGCATTAATCACGAGAACCTGCATTTCTTGGTTTCTATCGAAATTAAATGCCCTGTCTGAAGTTACTTGGACATCAACACCCTCTTTAGCGAACTTTACTCCCGTATCAAGTGCACCAGTAAAATCATCTGCGATCACTAATAGTTTAATCAATGTTACCTCCAATGTTTCATTTTAAAACACTTTATCTTTTTAATTTCATCTCCCACGTTATTCTAACTATAATTTAACACCATCCCTTCTACAATTCAACTCAACAGCAAATATTTTTGTTTTATTTTGAAACTATTTTATAATAAATTATTTTTCATAGACATATTTTGACTTTTCTGATATAATATTTTACAAATATGAAACACACCTTACAAACAAACATCGAAACAAAAAAGCAGAAAGGCGAATTATGAAACAGTCTAAAATTAAGATTCTGGGAATTGCTCCATATGATGGAATGAAAACATTGATGCAGAATGTTGCCAAAGATCGGGAAGACCTGATTTTAGATGTATACGTGGGCGACTTAAAAGAAGGTGTAAAAATAGCGCAGCAATATTATCAGGGCAATTATGATGTTATTATCTCCAGAGGGGGTACTGCTGACCTCTTGCGCAAATCTACCAGCATACCCGTTGTGGAAATTGTATTATCCGTTTATGATATCCTCAGGGCAATAAAGCTGTCCGAGGTTTATGCGCAGCAGTATGCTATTGTCGGCTTTCCCAGCATTGCAAAGGAAGCTTTCTTATTATGTGATCTGCTCCAATATAATGTAGATATCTATACGATACATTCCCTGGAGGAGCTTGACGAGATCTTGCAAAACCTCAAGGCCAAAGGATACCGTATGGTATTGGGTGACATGGTGACCCATACAACCGCAAAAAAAATGGGCATGAATGCCATGCTAATCACTTCCGGCATCGAAAGCGTTGAAAACGCTTTTAACCAGGCTGTTAATTTAAGCAAGTCCTATTCACAGCTGAAGTCAGAGATGAAGCTCCTGACACAAGTGATATCCGGATTTTCTACCTACATAGCACTATTTAACAGCACAAAGGAATTATATTTTTCCACTTTGCCTAACGAAATTCACAATGCGTTAAAATCATTATTAATTCAACAAACAAGCAACCTGTCTTCTAGTGACTATTTTTCCACCTTCAGTAATGTCCAGGGGTATCTGTATTCTATTCAGGGAAAGATACTTACCTACCAGGAAGAAAATTATTACGTATTTTACATTGACTGTGCAAAGACACCCATTACCAATGGAAAAAATGGTATATTCTTTTCCAATAAAAACGAAGTTGAAGAACAATTTTACAATACCTTTAGTTTTTCAGAAGTAAATTCCAATCTGACGGCTTCCTTTGAAAATATAGCTCAGGCAAAGCGCCCCATCATACTGGCTGGGGAACATGGAACCGAGAAACTGCAGGCTGCCAGATGGCTTTACCTAAAGGGCTCCGGCAATAACAGCCCTTTCATTACCATTGATTTTACGCAGATCAACGATAAAAGCTGGGGATACTTGACCAACCATTATAATTCTCCGCTTAATGATAATGGAAATACCCTTTTTTTAAAAAACATTGAGGTATTGGAAGAGAAAAAATGGAAGCAGCTGCTTTCAATCATTTATGATTCAAACTTAAGCAAAAGAAACTGCCTGATTCTTTCCTTTGTCATAGACCGGAATGCCAATCCCATCTCATTAAGGGAATTCACCTCTAAGCTTTCTTGTCTGACAATTTATTTATCACCTTTAAGGGAACGCATAAATGAAATATCGTCATTATCAAGTCTTTATTTAAATACATTAAACCTGGATCTTGCAAAGCAAATCATTGGTTTTGCACCGGATGCATTTGAACTCCTTACCAAGTATGACTGGCCGGATAATTATTCCCAATTCCAAAGAGTATTATATGAACTGGCCGTCATTACTGATACCCCTTATATAACTAAGGATAATGTCGAAAAGGTTCTGGACAAAGAAAGCAAGATATATTTGATGGAAGCTGAAAAGCCATATCCCGGCGATTGCCAGGATATTAATTATGAGGGTACATTGGATGAAATATCCCGTGAGATTATTAAACGTATTTTAGATAAGTGCAACGGGAACCAGAGCCTGGCCGCAAAAAAACTAGGTATCAGCAGAACCACGCTATGGCGGTATTTAAATAAAGGCTAAGGCCTTATTCCATCCAGCCTTAGCCAAACCACGTCAATATTCCCTTACTGCATAAGAAAGCCAGGGCAGAATCTGATTTTTATCCTTTCTGCCCCGGGCTGCCGGAGATGATCCCTGTTTTTATTAAATATTAAATATTCAGCAAATATGCATATCCATTCTGCTACAAATGCTTTAAGGTATGAAAGATTCCCTCCGACATATGCTTTATCATCATCCTGGTATAGGTATCAATATCTATATTCTGTCCCTTTTCGAACCACCATCTTACACTGACCATCATATTTCCTAAAAAAAGATTCGCATACAGGCTATAAAACTGTTCTTTTTCCTTTGGTATGTCCGGTGCCTGCCTGAAACCCTCTACCAGCTTTTCAATTCCGCTGTTAATCATTTCTTGAAAAAAATTGCGGTCCAGCAAATTCGCATTCCACAGGATCAGATACTCCCGCTTTTTCTTCAGAAACGCCTGAAGGCAGCGTTTTAATTCAGAAAAATAGGAATCCATGGTTATCTCCGTCTTCTGGATAAAATTCGTATCCAGATTCACCACATAATCCTTTAGCATGCCGTCCATGTATTTATCACGTAAATCATATTTATCCGTAAAATGGGCATAGAAGGTAGACCGGTTGATCCGCGCCTTCTCCGTTATATTTTTCACTGTCATGTTCTGGAAGCCGACCTCCTCCAGGCATAGCAGGAAGCCTTCATGAATACCCTCTATGGTCTTAACTACCCTGATATCTATCTCCTTCATAGCTCCCCCTTGTTCCAGCAGCTTTTCATTGTTCTATTATAACAAAATATCCTGTTTCTTTTATTTAATTTTAACAAATTTTTAGAGAAAAGCAACACCCCTTTGTGTATTTGTTGCATTTCCAACATCCCAAGGAAGCTTTATCGTTTGTCCCTTCCAGCATAATTTGCTATGATAAATTTATGACAATGTATATCATTATCAAACTAGGTAATTGCGAAACTCGGAAACTGCAGCTATTTTCATACCAACTATATCGTTTCCCAATTCCCTACAACAAACAGTTATAAGGAGGAACCCATGAGTAAATTTCCCAATCTATTTTCTCCCCTGCAGGTAGGAACACATACCTATAAGAATCGTATTATAGCCTCTCCTATCTACTGCGGAACCTTTATCAACATTCCAGGCCTTGACTTCATCTTAGACCATGCCATGTGCGCAAGGGCGGAGGGCGGCTGTGCCCAGGTAACTATCGGAGAAACCCCTGTCGATTTTTCCGGCGCTTCCCGCGAGCCCTTCCCACCCATTGACTATAGCAATTTTAATGACCCTACTATGGCAAAAATGAAAAGCCTGGTTTCCCGGGTGAAGGAAGCTGGAGCGAAATGTTTAATTGAATTATCCCACTGCGGCGAGTCCGTTGAAAAAATTCCCGGCGTAGAATTTGGCCTTGGTCCCATGGGCTACATACGTCCCGATGGCATGGAAATCATCGCTATGGATGAAAAGAAGATGGAAGAGGTAACGGGTAACTTTATCCTCGCCTCTAAGTTTATGAAGGAAGCCGGAGTTGACGGTGTCATGCTCCATGTGGGCCATGGCTGGCTGCTGCACCAATTCTTATCTGCGAGGACTAACCACAGAACGGACGAATACGGTGGTTTCCTGGAGAACAGGGCGCGCTTCCCCCTTGCCTTAATTAAGGCTGTCCGCGATGAGATGGGCAAGGATTTTATTATCGAAATCCGGGTCAGCGGCGAAGAATGTATGGAGAATGGAATGGGCATTGGGGAAACCGTCGAATTCTGTAAAATGGCAGAGCCCTATGTGGATTTGATCCATATGTCCGTCGGAGTTTACCGTAACCCTATTTTAAGCGGCGAGTTTTCTTCCCTTTTCCAAAAGCATGGCTTGAACGCAGATATGTCAGCCCAGTTGAAAAAGGCAGTAAAGGTTCCTGTTGTGGTAGTCGGCGGCATCAACAGCGCTGAGCTGGCTGAGGAATTAATCGCAGAAGGAAAATGTGATTTTGTTGCCCTGGGAAGACAGTTAACCGCAGATCCTGACTTTCCAAGAAAGGCCGAAGAAGGCAAGGAATCCGATATTAATCCCTGCCTAAGATGCTTCAAATGTTTCCCCGGGCCCCTGGAGGGCGTGGAAATCAGCGAAATGCCTAACATCTTTGGATGTACTGTAAATCCTACCGAGTTCTTCTATGACCTTGATTTCCTGCGCAAGGAGCCGGAAGGCTCACGCAATGTCCTGGTTGTCGGCGGTGGCGTTGCCGGTATGCAGGCTGCAGTGACGGCATATGACAGGGGCCATAAGGTAACCCTGATCGAAAAAACAGACCAATTAGGCGGCCTATTGTTCTTTGCCGACCATGATTACTATAAAACAGACCTGCGCGCTTTTAAGGACCTCTTAATCCGCCGCGTCAGGGAAAGGGATATCAAGGTTATTTACAATAAGGAATTCACCCCCGGGGATATTGCCGCCTACGCTGCGGATGCGGTTATCCTGGCAGTAGGCTCCTCTCCGGTCACACCGCCGGTCAAGGGAATTGAGACAGCGATGCAGGCGCTGGATGCTTACCGCGATATCAGCAAGGTTGGCCAAAAGGTAGTTATGGTAGGCGGCGGCCTTGTCGGCTGCGAGACCGCACTGAATCTGGCGAGGGAAGGCAGGGAGGTTACCCTGATTGAAATGGGTGACAAGGTTGCGCCGGATTCCTATCCTATGCACCGGGTTGGCCTGGTACACGAGATGGAGCAGCTGATTACTGTCCTGACCAAAACTAAATGTACAGAGATTACGCTAAATTCTGTCAAGGCTGTGGATGAAAACGGACAGGAGCTCCTTCTGGAAGCAGATACTGTCATCTATGCACTTGGCATGGCCTCCAACAGTGCACAGGCGGAGGCTCTGGAAGCTGCAGCCAAGGATGTAAGTGTTCATAAAATCGGTGACTGCATAAAGGCCTCCAAGGTTTATGACGCCATCCGTCAAGCCTTTGTAGCTGCAATGTCAATTTATTAAGTTTTTCTGCTCTATTGAATTTCAACTTATTTATTGAATTTCTCCTGCTTTAGTGGATTTTACCTGCCTTATTGGATTTTACATGCTTTTAATTAAATTTTTCTCGCTTTAAAGCCTTTTAAAGGCTTATGTTTAAAAGTAACCGTGACAAAACAAGAAAACAGGATGAATCAGCAAGCAGATTTCCCTTAGAATTATAGAAGAAGCCCCTATAGAATGGATAGTGAAACGTATTTTATAGGGGCTTCTTCTATTTTACGCCAACAGTTTACGCCAACAGGCCTTTTATTCTTTTCTATCATTCTTATTTTCTGCTACTTATGCGTTAACCAAGACCTGTTCACCAAATACACGCCCGGCAGTGTCCGCTTTCTCCAGGCCGTCCTCTTTCACAAATTTTATCCTGAGGGGCAGGATCGGCGTATCCACTCCCTGGCCCGCAATCATATATCTCTGGTTGATTACCTTAAAGCCCGCCTCCTTTAAATAATCCTCTATATACATGATAGCCTCTCCGCTCCAGCCATAGGATCCAAAGGCTGCTGCCGGTTTTCCCTTAAAATCACCGTCCTGGAGCGACTTTAGGAACTCTTCTACCGCACCGACCATATCACCGTATTTCGTGGAGCTTCCTACTAACAGACCGTCGCAATCCGATATTTTCGCTTTCAGCTCCTCCCAATCCGTATTTTTTAAGTTAAAGATCTCAGACTCAACACCTACAGCTTTTAAGCCCTCCGATAACCTTTGGGCTATTTTAGTGGTATTGCCTGTCATCGTACTGTAAACAATGAGCACCTTTTTATCCGTTGGCTTCAGATAGCTCATCTCATCATAGATCTTGATGAATTTGCCCGGATCCTTTCTTAAGATATAACCATGGGAAGGAGCTATCATTTTAATGTCCAGATCCTTTATCTTGTCCAGCATATCCCTGACATAGGGTCTATGGGGTGACATAATCAGGTTGTAATAAACTTTGAAATCCTCTAAATACTCCGTTTCCTCCGCTAAATCATTAAACAGCTCATAAGTAGCGATATGGGTACTGAATAAATCACAGGGGTATAAAACTCTGTCTTCTGTACTGTAAGTAATCATTGTTTCTTCCGTGTGAAGATATGGTGTTTCAAAAAATTGCAGCACCTCTCCTCCGATATCCAGGGTATCGCCATCGGATACAACAATAAACTCACGGTTATGGAGCTTAAACATATCCTTTAGCAGCGCTGCTCCCAGCGCAGTTGAGACAATTTTTGCCTTCTTCGCCTTTGCAGCAAGGGCAGGCAGTGCCCCTGCATGATCCGGTTCCACATGGTTGATTACGATATATTCAATTTCCTGCGGGTCAATTAATTTAGCAAGATTGTCCATATACTCCTTGCCATACATCAGATCCACCGTATCGATCACCGTAGGTTTATCCGTTAGCAGCAGATAGCTGTTATAGGTTGTTCCCCTCTCCAATATTAAACGATGGAAGGGAACCTTTCTATCATCTACTTTACCAATCCAAAATACATTTTCTGATATTTTTAAAAAGCTCATATGTGTTCCTCCTTCAGGTTTTATTATTCTTAACTTAGCTTAAGAATACACCTGTTTAAAAAATAAAACTGTGATTGTATTCACAGTTTTATAAAAAACACTAAAGATTGGTAACCATCGGGCAAAAGCAAAAATCTTGTCCCTTATTCTATGTTAATCGTTCCGTTCTTGCCCGTTAAAGCTCCAGCCGTTAATTCCAGCGCCATACACCATTCGGCTTTTTTTGTTTTGTCCACAATATGATAAATTTCAAATTCGTAGGTCGGCTTAAATCCAAACCTGTGATAAAAGTTAGGGTCTCCGCAAAGAAAGACGGCGCAATAACCCAATTCCCTTGCGGTCCGAAACCCCTCCCGCATCATCGCGCGCGCAATACCTCTGCAAAAATACTCCGGATGGACGCTAATGGGAGAAAGCAAAAGCTCTGTATAGCTGCCATTCGGTGAGGTAATCTCCATTTTATACAGCACGATTTGCCCAACCAGCTTCCCATCATCGTTTTCCGCAACCAGCGATAATTCCGGGATAAAGGTGTCTTTTTTACGGACTTCATTTAAATAATCCCATTCGCCTTCGTTGGTGGAGGTGGCAAAGGCTGCTTTGACGAGTTCATATACTTCGCCGTAATCTGCGGGCGTTTCCTGTCTTATGATCATGTGTGTCTCCTTTTCCATAATTAATCTATGGCATGGGTATTGATTTTACAATACCCATGCCACGAAGAAGATGAAAAGAAATAACTATCGTGCTGCAGCTGCACGGCTGCCTGCCCGGCCTTTATGATGCCCCAGGTTCCCACTCACAGTACTCCTTGGTGCTTTTGCTCCTTCTCAGCAATAACGTTCTTTCTGGCTGTTCAATTACAGAATATACCGTCCAGTTTTTTTTGTCAAGATCTATGCTCTGGGGATCAGCCGTATTATTTTATCATCCTCATTATTGGGAATCCTTCTTCTGTCCCTGTTGCTTGTTGTAAGATAAACAGAGCCATCCCTTGCCTGATACGCTTCCCGCAAACGGCCAAACTGATTAACCAGCCAGGTACTTAACCCGATTACTGCTTCATTATTATCATTTAGAACCATGGATAATAGTTGTTCTGCCCTCAAGCAAGCAACCAGTAATCTTCCGTCCCAGATCCCATTACTAACAAAGACTATGCCCGCAGGCGCCCAGGTTCTATTACCACTCTGTATCAACGGCTTCTGGGTAATGAATTGATTGGTGCTTTCATCCCCCTGTACAACAGGCCAGCCATAATTCCCTCCGGGAATTATGATATTAATTTCATCATGCGCCGTCTGCCCGTGCTCCGAGGCAAATAATACCTGATCAGAATTCCAGGCAAGCCCCTGGGGATTCCGGTGCCCATAGCTATAGACCGGAGAATTAACAAAGGGGTTATCTTCCGGTATACTTCCGTCCAAATTAATCCGTAATATTTTTCCCGCCAGGCTGTCAAGATCCTGGGCCAGGCTTCCTGTTCCCGCATCCCCTGTTGTGACATACAGCTTTTGGTCCGGCCCGATCTTAAGCCTTCCCCCATTATGTGTTCTTCCTCCTGGAATTTGGTCAATTAAAATCCGGTCAATGGATGCTTTATTATCCTGTTCCAAAAGCCTCACGACACGGTTATACATCCTGCCCTCTTCTATATAGGAATACATCACATAGATATAGTGGTTCGTTAAAAAGTCAGGATCAAGAACCAGCCCCATTAACCCGCCTTCCTCCTGGCTTATGAAAGGCGGCTCAAAGGTAATCAGAGGCTCCGGCAGGAATTTTCCGTCCTGCAGGATCCATATCCTGCCGATCCTCTCCGTTACATATAATCTCCCATCCTCACTGATATCAATAGCCCAAGGTACATTTAGGTTCATAGCAACTATCTCCACATCATATGGAAGCTCCTCCATGCCATTTAAATTCTCTCCCAGCATTCCAATACTCCTAAAAAAACATTCTCTATTATTGTATTATGAGCGCTAAGGAAATGATTCCAATACGGGAGCCAAATGCCCTGGCTTTCTTTCATCTTCTGGCTTTCATATTTTGGCTTTCATATTTTGTATTTGCATTTATCATATCCTTTGTATTTATAGTTTATATTATCTCTATCCTATAACATATAAGGGCTGGTTTAAGGCTATAAATCCGTTAGCCCTAAACCAGCCCCTTGAAAGGATGCAAATATATTAATAAGCGATTATCAAAAGATTCCAGTTATAGCCCATTGCCTTTTCCATTCCCTATTTCAAATGATATTTGCGGATAAAATAGGAAGGTGTACAGCTCCACGCATGGCAATAGCTGTTGATTACCTTGCTGCCATAAGGTGAAAAATCATCATCTGCGGGATTATATAATTCCCAGAAGGTGTCGGCACCCTTCTCAAGCATTCCGCCCCAATATTCCTTCATGACCTTGACCGCTTCCTCCCTCCGTCCGTACTGGAATAAGGCTTCTACAAAATAATGGTACATATATGGGGTAGACAACGGGAGCTGGATTTCCCCAGCCAGCAAACGGTCAATAAGCTTATTCGCAGCCCCATCTTCCAATATGCCGGCCAGCAGCATCCATACCTGTGATACAACAGACACCTGGCGCATTTCACCGCTGACGAATACCTGTTGCTGTCCATCCCATAGGCGGCTTAATGCAGAGGAGGTCAGCTGCCGGCATAGCTCCTCCAGCATCTCCAAAGCCTTTTCATCTTCCACGATTTTTGCAAGGCCAATGGCCTGCTTCACGGTATAGATAAATACCCCCTGGGCACCGGCCTGCTTGTTCAGATTATCTCCCCAGTCAAGGAAACACCACCAGTCCCCGCTGTCCTTTAATATGCCGCCAAAGCCCAGCCGCTCCTTGGACAGCTCAATCTGTCTAAGGGCCGTTGGCCACAGCTCGGCAATAAATTCCTTATCCTTTGTCACCTCATAGTAGTCATACAGGCAGGAGATAAAAAACAGGGAGTAGTCAAACAAAACCGTATCATCCACCTGCAGCTTTGGCTCAATATAGAAGCACGCGCCAACCCTGCCGTCAGCTCCGGTAATGCCCGCAAACATATAGATGCAGCGCTTTACAAGCTCCATGTTGCGGAAGGTATAATAGTTGACCAATGCCTGAAGCCGCAGATCCCCGATCCACAGTCTCCGGTCCCTCTTGGGCCCATCCTCAAATACAAGCTGCATACAGTCCCTGAGGGTTCTGACCGCTGCCGCGTCCATTTCCTTTATAAAAGGATCCGCATCTGCCGGCAACTCCTCTACCGCCTCTTCCTCTGCCGAGGTTACTGTCTTGCCGGTTATATTTGTAATGCCGATCTGATATTTTAAGGATTGGTTCAGGATCTCCAAACTAAGATAGCGGAAGGCATACCTTCGCGGTAATTCCACCCAGCCCGGCACAACATCGACGTGAAGATATTCTTCCTGGAGCCAGGAGCTGCTTAGCCAGCCATGATAGTCCTTCGTGTCCTCTCCAAGCTCCTCCACGATCTCTCCCAGCTTGATTCTCAGATGCACAGGAGCGTCCAGGGGACTGCCTACCACATCTAAGAAGAAGCGGATATAACCCACCTGATGGTTTGGGAATTCAAGACAAAGCGGGGTGTCTTTTTGCAGAACCAGCTTCTTCTCTGGCATATAGCCTTTACGGCCATGGATAAGCCAGCTATTATCTTCTGTCTTTTTCAATTCAATGCGGTTTACAGGAGAAAGGTTTTTATGGTGCAGAATCGGTTGCAGTTCCTTTACCTTTGCTAAAAATTCAGGATTTTCCTTTGTTTTGAAATCTTTTATTGTATTAACATATCCTGCCATAAATATCTCCTTCTATCTTGATTTTATTGTATTGTTTTTCTAATTATGTTCAGGCCGGGACTATCACTGGTCAACCCTTTACAGCGCCTGCTGCCACACCATTTACAAACTGCTTCTGGAAGACTAAGAACAATACCACCAGCGGCAATGCACAAAGGATACAGGAAGCAAACAATACGTTCCACTGGGCCGGGTTCTCCCTGTCCCCAAGGAACTGGATCATCGCTACCGGCAGGCTGAACTGGGAGGATCTTGACACGAATACCATGGGGAAGAAATAGTCATTCCAGATCCAGATACCCTGTGTGATGATAACTGAAACCGTTGCCGGTTTTAACAGCGGGAATACGATTCCAAAGTATCTGCGAAACAAGCTGCTGCCGTCAATATACGCGGCCTCTTCTATGCTGATGGGCACGCTTCCCATAAAGCCGGTGAATAAAAAGGTAGAAAAGGGAAGGCTGCAGGTGATGAACATGATCATCGGCGTAAACCGGTTATAGGAAATCCCCAGGTTATTAAACATCTGGGCTATCGGAATGATAACCATCTGGGATGGAATAACAAGTCCGGCAATAAAGAAATAATATAGGAACCTGCTTCTTTTATTCTTAATCCTGGCAATGGGATATGCCGCCATGGAAGCAATCAGGACAACCACGATAACAGACCCAAAGGTAGTTAACACGCTGTTCATAAATACGACGGGAAAATTCATCCTGGTAAAGGCCGCTATATAGCTGTCTAATTTAAATTCACTAAACAGCTTTATATGGGAGGTCATATTGCCAATGCTCCGGAAGGAGCTGGACAGTACAATCACCAAGGGTGCCAGCGTTACTACCGTATACAGGCACAGCAGGATATGAATGATAATATTTGATTTATTTCTCTTTGTCATTACAGCTCAACCTCCCTTTTATTCATAAAGAACAGCATGACGATTGTTATTGCAATAATCACAATAAAGGCTATAACGCTCAAGGCCGCCGATTTCCCCAGCATCTGGTCCGTGAAGGCTATTTTATAAATGGTATACATTAAGGTGTTCGTAGATTTACCGGGTCCTCCATTGGTCATGATGAACACATAGTCGAAGGCCTTCAGTCCGGCAATAACACTCAAGATTACATTGATGGTAATTGTAGCGGATATTAAAGGGAGCTTCACATACCTCATGAGCTGGAAGCCCGTGCATCCATCAATCTGCCCCGCCTCCAGCATGCTTTCATCGATGGTCTGCAGTCCAGCCAGATATATGATCATGGCCGTACCGATGTTCTTCCAGATATCAACTATGGTGATTCCATAGAGCGCTGATTTAAAGCCGGCAAGTATATTGAATTTTGAGCCGTCCATGCCAACCTGGTTCATTAAGGTTGCAATCAGTCCATTGCTTGGCATATAGACATAGGTCCAGATAAAGCCAATGACAATGGCGCTGAATAGGGTGGGAAGGTACGCTGCTGTCCGGTAAAAGCCCTTCATCCTGATTTTCGCATTCAAGGCCATTGCCAGGGCTAAACCGGCCACATTACTTACAAACACCAGAATCACTGTATATGTTACGGTATTCTTAATTGAGATACCGATTATATTCTCTTTCCATAATGTAATAAAATTCTTAAAGCCTACATAATCATAATTTTGGTTTATTCCATTGAAATTTGTAATACTATAACGAAACAACATCAGCAAAGGTATTACCCAAAAAATAACAAACATTGTTAAAGCCGGGATAAGAAAGAGATACATACGGTTTGTCATCACAAGGGATTTTTCTTTTCGCTTTTTTTGCATTTCTACTGGCTCCTTTCTGATAATAAAGGCAGCTACAATGCATGTAACTGCCCCTATTTGCTTTCTTACCCTATTCGGTATATAATTCTTCGAACTTGTTTTGCATACCCTGAGTTATCTGCTGGATGGTAGTACCCTGACCACCGATATGCTCTCCAAATAAAGCTTCCATTTCATTCTCTGTTCCTGCCGGCCATGCCTGATTACACCAGTAGAAGGAATTTCCCTTGCTATAGGCATCAATGAAATCGTTGAACAACGGATCTACAGGAGCTCCTTCATAGGAGGTGATGAATCTTGGGTTGTTCTGGAAAGCCTTGCATAAATCAGATTCTGCGTCAAACCAATATTCCAAGATCTGCTTGCATAGCTCTGCATTCTTTGATTCTGCATAAACTGCAGGACCTGCTCCGGGGGCACCGGCTACGTACGTAGTTCCACCGGCTGCATTGCCAGGAAGCGGGAAATAGCCTCTTTCAAAATCTGCGGCGCCGGAAGCCTTGATGGCTGCAGCGTTGAAGGTACCGTCAAAGGTCATGGCAGCCTGTCCGTCAATGAACTGCTGGATGGCCTGGGATGCACCGATTCCCAGGGAGCCTTTCTCGATATAGCCTTTTTCATATAGCTCGCTGTACATGCTTAGTACCCTGTCCCAGGTATCCTTATCCGTAAACTTTGTTGTGCCGTCTGCCAGCTGGTTGTCATATTCCGCATTCTTAGGATAAACTACGTTGGCAGCAAGCTGATATAAACCAAACTGCATTACATAAGCATCCTTATCACCCATAACGATTGGCTGGATTCCTGCATTTTTCAAGGTTTCGCAGGCAGCGAGGAAGGAATCCCAGTCCGTGGGCACTTCAATACCATTTGCCTCGAACATATCCTTATTATAATAGGCACCAAGGAATTGAACGCCGCAGGGGATTGCATATACTTTTCCGTCATAATTAAAATCCCCTGTACCAGGTACCGTCTTAGCTGCATTTAAATCTGACAGGTCTGCCAAATAACCAGCTTTGGCAAGGGCATATACTGCATTTGCACCTGCATTACGGGGCTGTACCCACATGATATCAGGAGCCTCACCAGTAGCCAGCTTTGTCTTTAATGAGGTATAATACTGGTCATCCGGTAATTTTGTAACCTCCAGGGTCACATTCGGGAATTTGGCTTCCACCATTTTCTTAAGGGTCTGTGTTTCAAAGTCCTCTCCCTCAGTCGCCTGAGTTCCTGAGCACATAAATGTTATTACTGTTTTCTCCCCGGAACCGGATGCGCCACCGTTCGAGGCAGAGTTTCCATCGGAATTATCCTTGCCTGAACTGCATCCGCTTAATACCGACACAACCAGTACTAAGGAAAGAATTAAAGATAATAATTTTTTCATAATTATTGTAGCCTCCTTTTATTTATAAATTAATATTATCATAACCTTGGTATATTTTTGTTGGATGTTGTGGTATACTTTTGTTGGATAACTGGGTGATTGCGAAACTGTATCGTTAGTGGATTTTTCATATAACTGGTGCAACTCCCTTCGTTCCATGCTATAGGAGGTTTTTATGAAGTTGAAAAATAAGTTTTTTATTACTTTGTTCCTTATATCCGTTATACCCTTAATTATTCTCACCATATTTGCTTATGAACGCTATAAAGCCACCACCTTCCAGCAAATGAATGATGTAGCCTCCAACATATTCACGAAAGCAGCTGACAAGGCAAATGACACCATCTATAAGGTGGAGCAGGTCGCCGGGATATTTACCTTCTATTCCGACGGTGAATATTCCATTATTGAAAATCTGAAGAACTACTCCTCCCCAAAATCCAGCCACACCAGCTATGAAATCTATAAAACAAACCAGAACATCAAATTCATCTGTGAAAATATACTTTACACCTATGATTTTATTTATGGCCTTTATGTCATTACCCCTGCCGGGGTTAATATCGGCTACAATACCGGAATGAACGGTGACCTGGTATACGGCTATAATCCGGAGGGTGCGAAATGGCTCGAGGAGACCTCGGTATTGAACGGGAAATTATATATCAGCTCCATTGCAGAGCACAATATGTTTACCGGTAAAAGGGAGAGCCTGTTTTTTGCCAAAAGCCTTTATGATGTCTATACCCACGAATTCCTTGGTACCCTGATCATCGACTGCAATCCCGCCATGTTTGACTTAAGCCCTGTCAATACCCTGCCAAGCATCACCTTATTGTCCATTGAGAACAAGAACAACAACCAAATCCTGTATACCAATATAAACCAGCTTAAGAGTAATTTTACGGAAAAGAATAAAAAAATATTCAAAACCGGCCTGGATCTAGACCAGCTGTCACTGTCCGCCGTATTTAACTACGATGAGCTGTACAAGGCCTATAACCTGACAGAAGTACTTTTGCTGATCATCGCCGTCTTCTGTATGGCCGGGACTATTGTCCTTTCCATCATTTTTTCCAACAGCCTGACCAAACCGATCACCCATCTCAGCGATAAAATGGCATCCCAGCACGGCAGCCACCTGACCTTGACCGGCCGCTACCTGAATCGGAATGACGAAATCGGCGTACTCTATAATGAATACAATTCCATGGTGGATGAATTAAATATCTCCATCAAAAGGGACTACCAGAACAAGCTGATCACCCTGGACTCCCAGATGAAATCCCTGGAGGCCTGGATTAACTCACATTTTTTATTTAATACGCTGGAATCCATCAACAGTATTGCCTTTATCGAGGGGAATGAACGGATCGCTACCATGGCCATGTCCTTAGGTAATATGTTCCGCTACGCCATCAAAACAAAGAGCGAAATGGTGACTGTCCAGGACGAGCTAAACCATGTCCGCGACTATGTTTCCATCCAAAAGATCAGGTTCAGTGATAATTTTGACTTAAACATCCGGATTCCTGAAGCCATCCGCAGTCAGCATGTCCTGAAGCTGATCCTGCAGCCCCTGGTAGAAAATGCATTATTCCACGGACTCCAGTACTGCCATGTAGGCTCCAGGATTGACATTACCGCAAGGCTTGACCAAAAACACCTTTATATTGAAGTGACCGATGACGGGAAGGGCATGAACCCCTTACAGCTGAAGGAGCTCCAGGATAAATTAAGGCAGGAGGCTACCTTCACGGAGCTGGGACACCGTGACAAGCAAAGCATCGGGCTAAAGAACATCCACACCAGAATTGAGCTTTATTACGGAAAGGGCTACGGCCTTTTTGTACGCAGCACAGAGGGCGCCGGTACAACCGTCGAGATAAAATTACCCGTATTGGAAGGGGGACGTTAATGTACACTTATATCCTAATTGATGACGAAGCGATAACCAGGAAGGGTACCTTAAAGAAGCTGGAGCCTATCAGGGAAACCGTATCCTGCATTGCAGAGGCTGAGAACGGGGAGGCTGCTTTGGAGCTGATGAAAGAACATGACCCGGACATCATTATTACGGACATGCAGATGCCGGTGATGAACGGCACACAGCTGCTGCCCTACCTGAGTGAGCATTATCCGGAGAAGCAGATCATTGTAATCAGCGGCTTTAAGGATTTTGACTACATCAAGCATGCCATCACTGCAAATGCGGTGGACTATATCCTTAAGCCTTTCTCCAGTGAGGATATCCAAAAAGCCGTGGCCAATGCCATAAAGAAGCTGGAATCAAAGGAAGCCATCCAGAACCAGATTGTTTCCAGCGAGGAGGAGAAGGAGGCTGCCCATTACGAATATGATATCCAGATGCTGAAAAACCTGATCCTGGGCTATCACAAAAAAGCGCCGGTCCTTACCTCCAAAAAGCTAAATTATATCAATAATACCCATAATATTCTCCTTACCGTACTGCATACAGCCAGACCCATGGAGGAAAAGGATATCGTCAGCTTCCTGGAGGAGGGCTCCTTTCAGGATATGACCCTGTATATGCCCCATTTAAATAATGAGCGCCTGGGTATCATCATTCTTTTCATCCCCGAACGGTCGCCTATTACAAGCAGGCGCCTCTGTCTGCAGCTGGTTGAGGACATCACTCCCATCATCGAGCAGAAGGAAAATAATAGGGCAACCTTTGGCATCAGCCTCCTCCATTCTGATCTGATGGAGCTGCATGATGCCTACCAGGAGGCTTCCCATGCATTAAACTGCCGGAAAATAGCCGAGCACAGCTCCTCCCATTATTTCTATGAGAAAACCGTGGCTCCTTTATTCCTGGAGTGGAGCAGGACGGATGAGTTTTTATTCCGCCTGGAGGCAGGCATGGCCAGGGAGGTGGACAGCCTGGTGGACCAGCTGTTCCATTTTTATGAAACCGTTCCCGGCTGCACCTTGAATGATGTCAAATACCATTGCTACCAGCTGACGGAGCAGGTCCGTACCATGATGAACTATTACCTGGAACAGTCCAATACAGCCAATGAAACCTCGAGCATGCAAAATATTGTGAATTATATTTTTGAGCTGGAACAGGTCAAGGAATATTACCGGCAGTTTTTCCTGAACATTGCCGAATTGTTAAGGGCGAAAAGCATCTATGCCGTTGACGACGTTATTGAGCGGATACAGATTTATCTTCAGCACAATTATCAGAGGGATCTCTCCGTAGAATTCGTATCTTCCCTCTTTTATATGAACCGGAGCTACTGCAGCCATCTTTTCAGGGTAAGGACCGGCCAGAAGTTTGTTGACTATTTAAACCAGATACGTATTGACAAAGCTAAGGAGCTGCTGGTTCATACGGATAAAAAGATGTATCATATTGCAAAGGCCGTCGGCTATGATAACGCAAAATATTTTTTCAGGGTTTTTAAAAAATTAACCGGCAGCACGCCGGAACGGTACCGGGAGAAGCAGGAGATAAAGCAGGAGTAAACTCCGGCCTGATCCGTCTGCCCCGGAGAAAAGCAAAGCAGGATCCCGAAGGACGGCATGAAAACCGTCTCCGGGACCCTGCTTTGCTTATTCTTTAACGGAAGGTAGAAATCCAATGCTCCACTTCGTCAAGTGCCGGCATTGATTTAATAGCGCCTTTTCTTGTTGTTACCAGGGAAGCCGCTCCATTCGCAAATAGGAGCATTTCCTCCAGCTTCTCCTGATTCATTTCTTCTATGGGATGTTCTAAAATATAGGATAGGCAAGAGCCGAGGAAGGTGTCTCCTGCTCCCGTCGTATCAACGGTTTTATCTGTTACAAGTGCCTGTTTAAAAGCGCCCACACCATTGCAGTAAGCCCTGCTGCCCTTTGCGCCGGAGGTAACCAGGATAAAGGGAATATGGTAGTTTTCCTGCAAATACTTCACCCCGTCATCAATGCCCTTCTGTCCTGTCATGAGGGAAAGCTCATCCTCTTCTATTTTTAGAATGTCACAGACCGAGCACCCGTACTTCATCTGCTCTATGGCCGTTGCCGGGCTATCCCACAGAGGCGGCCTGTAGTTCGGGTCAAAGGAAACCAGGGCTTTGTTATTCTTTGCGGTGGAAATTGCTTTTTTCGTCGCTTTACGTACTTCCTCATGAGTCATGGACAAGGTTCCGAAATGGAATATCTTAGCCTTCTGTATGATTGCTTCATCCACTTCGTCTTCCGTCAATTGCATATCCGCCCCGGGATTACGGTAAAAAGCAAAGCTCCTGTCCCCCGTCCCGTCAATCTTGACAAAGGCCAGCGTGGTCCGGACGTCATCCGACATCCTTAATCCAGTATCATCTATCCCTACTTCCTTCAGGGTATTTTTGAGCAGGTGGCCAAAGATATCGTTGCCGACTTTGCCGATAAAGGCAGTGGACTTATTGCATTTCGCGAGCATGGACAGTACATTACAGGGGGCACCGCCCGGATTGGCTTCAAACAGGTCATTTCCCTGACCGCTTTTCCCGCTGGGGGTAAAATCAATTAACAGCTCACCAAGAGCAACTACATCGTACATATTTAACCTCTTTTCCGCAGGCGCCTATGGCACCTTTATATATTGTGAAGAAAGTACTTACCGCATTATTTCTATGTTTATTCCCAGAGTCTTATTCCTGCACATTAATGATAACCTTCATGGTAGTTTCACGGTTAGCCTCGATATAATGGTAGGCCTCCAGATAGTCCTGGAATGCAAAGGTCTTGCTGATAAGCGGCTTTAGCTGAACCTTCTGCTCATTTACCAGGCGGATGGCGTCAATATAATCCTCGTTCCGGTACATCATCGTGCTCTTAATGTCCAGCTCATGGTCATTGGCAAGGGCAAGATCCACGGTAGCCATCCCCGCAAATACTGCAACCAGTATGATGGTGCTGCCTTTCCGGGCGTATTGGATTGCCTGGCCCATGGTAACATTGTTTCCTGCACAGTCATAGATAATATCCGCTTTATCAGGGCCAAAGGCCTTTAAGACCGCATCATTCAAATTCTCTGATTTTGTATTGACACAGTAGTCAGCTCGGCATTCCTTTGCCATCTGCAGGCGCAGGTCACTGATGTCCGTAATCATCACGCTTTCCGCACCCATTCCCTTTGCGGCCTGTGCCACCAGGTTTCCAATGGGGCCGGCACCTAATACGACGATCTTAAGCCCGGTTACATCCCCTGCCTGCCTTACGGCATGCACTGCCACTGCCAAAGGTTCAATCATGGCGCCTTCCTCAAAGCTCATGGTTTCAGGAAGTACGGTAACCTTCTGTTTATCTACCGCAAAATAGTGGGAGGCGGTTCCGGTAGTCTGGAAGCCCATTACCTTCAAGCTTTCGCATAAATTATATTTGCCGTGGCGGCAGGGATAGCACTCTCCGCACACTACCTGGGGCTGGATGGTAACCTTCTGGCCAACCTTGAATTCCCCTGCATTTTTGCCTACCTCTACGATCTCCCCGGAAACCTCATGTCCCTGTGTAACCGGATAGGAGGTAAAGGGGTGCTCTCCGTGGTATACGTGGATGTCTGAACCGCAGACTCCTATGTTCATTATTTTTATTAATACCTGATCCTCCGTAATCTCAGGAACAGGTACTTCTTTAAATTGAATTTCACCAGGTGCGGTCATGATTTGTTGCAGCATAGGTAATACTCCTTTCTTTGGATCATTTTATTTTTACTTTCCACTTTTCCTCTTTTATAAAATGTTTTATCAAAGTAATTATATTATTGCTCTTCCAGCGAATTTTGTCAAGATGAATTTAGTCACTACTGCACAAATCTCTCTAAAAAAGACAGCAGGCAGCTCTGTATCTCCAACCTTCCTGCACCTCCCAAATCCTCGGTTGCGTCTGATGAACGCAGCAGTAGCAAACACCCGGTTACCTTTATATCAAGATAAAGATGTCCCCGGAGCCGGAAGGAACCGGCTCCAGGGACATCCCTTTATTAATGATTAAATTTACAGGGTTTCAAAAAACATTTCGATAAAGCTCATCGCAATACCCATTGCGCTGGCTTCCCTCTGATATTTACAGGGCTTCAGGTAAGTGGTGTCGTTTTCAAACAAATTATACTCCAAAACCTTCCTGCCTAGCTGCGGCATGTACTTCGATACATACCTTCCGATATAGCCCCCTAATACAATGTCGCAGTCAAAGGCCATCCTAAGGTTTGTCACCGTAATTGCCAGGTATTCCAGGTACTGCTCCCATATGGCCAGAGCCCCTTCATCCTTTTCCTCCAACAGACGGAAAAATTCCTCCAGATTATCATCCGAATATCCTGATAACACCTTCGCTGAGCAATAAGCATCCACACAGCCCTTTTTACCACAATAGCACTGCTTGCCCTCCGGTACAATGACCATATGTCCGAATTCCGCACTCCGGTAATTATCTCCCTTGTAGATGGAATTATTAAAATAAACGGCGCCTCCAACCGTATTGCTGAGGGACAGATAGATCGCATTCCTGTCCGCAAAGTTTAATTCTGCACGGGCCGCACTGTTGGCATCATTCTCATACCGCACCTGATAAGGAAGTATCTGGCTTAGGTTCTTTAAGCTGATATTGCCAAGCTGTAATATATGTGATTTGATTAAAATCTCATTTTCCTGGTCAATGATCCCTGGCAGTGCGATGCCCACTCCCAGGATTTTCTCCTCATCTATCTCTGCGGAGCTGATGAATTCATTTAACTCCTGCTTCAAGGCCTCGTTATAGTCCAGGCTATTTTCAAACCCTTTACGGATGCGGTTGGTTTTGATTAACTCTCCCTTCAGGTTCAGCAGCACAAAGCTGATATGCTCCCTCGTTATGTCGATCCCGACGGAATATCTTGTAGTCCCAATAATCGATATGGCTTTCGCCTTTCTTCCTCCGGTGGACTGGTAGCTGCCGATTTCCGCAACAATACCGTCCTTCATCAAATCCTTTACATTTTGCAGTACTGTCGGCATACTGATACCCAGGCCGGTAGCTATCTCCAGCTTATTGGTTTCACCCTTGTACAAAATAAATTTTGATATGTTGATCTTATTCGTATTCTTTTTGTCTCTATTATTAATATTTTCCACTTGATAGATAACTCACTTTCATAAACTATTTTACAAAAGTTATTATATCATTCTTGAATGAAAAATACAATTCTGATTAATTTTACTCCATATAATTTTACATAATACCCTTATTTTTCTGGCTGGAAGAACTTTTTCCTTCAAAAAAGCGCCGCTCCCCTAATTTCAGGGAGCAGCGCTTCATATTATTCTTTCATCAGGAAAGGGTAGCCTGGATCAAGCCATTGTTATCCAGCAAGGAAAGCTCCTTTACCCTATCCATGGAAAGCCCAAGTGCTTCTGTCATGCGCTCCCCATATTCAGGATCTGCGAGATAGCAGTGGACTGCATGGCGGTATTTTATATTTTCAGTGACCGGCTCCATATCCCCTGCCGTATTACTGATCAGTATCTCCTTTTTCTCCTCTTCCAATAAGCGCCACAGGTCTCCGCCTGCACGGAAATTATCATCTGACGGATCCTCCTTCGGATCATAACGCCACATGGCACCCTCCAGCTCCATAGGAGGCTCTGCCACTTCGGGCTGGGCCGTCCAATAGCCGGCACTGTTAGGGCTGTAGGCCGGAATAGCGCCGTAATTTCCATCCATGCGCATCATGCCATCCCTGTGGTATTCATTGACTTCACATTTTGCCCGGTTTACAGGGATGTGGTTATAGTTGACACCGAGGCGGTAGCGCTGTGCATCACCATAGGCAAACAAACGTCCCTGCAGGAAACGGTCCGGTGAGAAGCCAATTCCCGGCACCACATGTGCAGGTGTAAAGGCCGACTGCTCAACCTCAGCAAAATAGTTCTCCGGGTTGCGGTTCAGCTCCAGCTCACCAACCTCAATCAACGGATATTCGGCATGTCTCCAGATCTTCGTAATATCAAAAGGATTTTCATAATGGTTCTTCGCCTGTTCCTCCGTCATGATCTGCACATACATGATCCACTTCGGATAATCACCCTGTTCAATTGCCTCAAACAGATCCTTGCCATGATGCTCCCTGTCCATGCCGTTGATCTTTGCGGCCTCTTCGTTAGAAAGGTTCTTGATTCCCTGTTTTGTCTTAAAATGGAATTTGCACCAGACCCTCTCATTTTTCTCATTATAGAAGCTAAAGGTATGCTCCCCAAAGAAATGCATATTCCTAAAGGATGCAGGAATTCCCCTGTCAGACATAACAATCGTAGTCTGATGGAAACATTCCGGCAGCAGCGTCCAGAAATCCCAGTTATTCTGCGATGACCGACGGCCCGTATGGGGATCCCTTTTCACGGCACGGTTTAGGTCGGAGAAATTATGTACGTCACGGATAAAAAAGGTTGGTGTGTTGTTACCGACCAAGTCCCAATTGCCTTCCTCCGTATAGAACTTAACAGCCACCCCACGGATGTCACGCTCGCAGTCGGCTGCTCCGCGCTCTCCCGCGACGGTGGAAAAACGGACAAACAAATCCGTAACTGCTCCCGGCTGAAGCACCTTTGCTTTCGTGTACCGGGAGATGTCGTGGGTAACCGTGAATTTGCCGTAGGCTCCCCAGCCCTTTGCATGCATACGCCGCTCCGGGATTACTTCTCTGTTGAAATGTGCCATTTTTTCCATAAGCCAGACATCCTGCATCACGACGGGACCACGGGGTCCGGCGGTAATGGAATTCTCATTGTCGGCCACCGGTGCGCCAACTTCATTGGTTAATTTCTTGTTCTCATCCATTTTTTTGCTCCTCTCTATTTACCAAGGGCTCCATCGGCAATAAATTATTATCATTTCTGCTGCCAATGAAAATACCCTGTTAAATCGTTAAGCACATAAAAACGATCCAGATATAAGCACAGGTTTTAGGAAACATCAGCATCCCCAGTTTCGGGGATCGGTTCACCCATAAAACTACGGGAATATAGAAAACAAAACTCAGCAGGATGGCCATCCACATCCAGGAAAGCTGTATCGCACTCCCCCTATAGACAAAATATAGCCCGCTCACTACCGCTCCAAGCAAAAAGAAAGGGATATTGCGGTAAATCCCCCACTTGACCGGCGGCTTTTTGTCAAACCACCTGTTTTGGGGAAAGAGGCAGAGAAGCACACGAAGTGCGGCAAGAGCATATACGGTTCCCGTCCACAGAGCCATCCCTTCCGGCGAAAATATTAGCAGTCCAATATGCCACAGGAGAACATAAAAGGCTGTCATGGTGACAGAGGTAACAAGCTTTCCAAAACCAAGGGCACGGGACAGCCATTCCTCCTTCCCGGTAAGCACCACGAGGATTCTTGGCACAAGATGAAAGGCATCCCCGCCCCCAAGCACCAGTATCATGCTGCCCGCAAGGATCTGCCCGGGTTCCTTTGCCTGTGAAAGGATGTAGGCTCCTGCTATACCCGCAATGCAAAGGTACAGCATATCAAAAACTATCTCAAAATATCCAAATACCCGCCTGTTTTTCCCCATACTCCTCCTCCATTCTGCCACAGTCCGCGGATTTAGGATGTAAAAGCTTGCTTTCCTCCCTTTCTTCTATTATATATCAGTTTTCGACATCCATCAAGGTTTCTTGTATGTTTCGTATAGGAGATATTTTAAAATCAAGTTACATTTTGTAGAAAATGTTTAAAATGACCGGCCATGCCACCCCATCCTTTTCCGTTCTTTATCAAAGCAGCATTTTTCAATACGTATCCTCCAGCCTCATTTTATAAACCTCATATTCCCACCTGGCCTCCTCCGACAGCTTACTATATTCATTTTCTGTATCCCTTAAGGAGTACTCATCCCGGAGCCTGGACTGCATCTGGCTTTTGTATCCCGAGCGTACCGCCCTGGAAAAACGCTCCAGGCAGGTGTTCTTTAAATATTCTATGTCCCCAAAGCATACTTCATCAAATTGCCGCCTCATAAACCCAAGCAATTCATCATCCGTCAATTCATCCATCGCATCATTCTTATACAAATAAAATATCTCCTGTAACTCAGACAGGATATCCGCATAATTATCCTGGTTGATATATTGGGAGTCACAGAATAAGTATATGAGCTTAGGCAAAATACCTTCCCCAAATTCTACCCTCTGGCTCTCACCCAACGCCGCTTTCCGGCTCAGCATCAGGCCTGCTGCCTCCTCCTGGGATAATACCAGCCCGAGCTGTTCTGTTTTTTTGTTACATTCCAGCACTCTGGATAATTCCTGCTTCTGTTGTTCTGCCACTATTAATTCAAACATATCATCCATAAAATCACCCTTTCATAAGCATTGTACAGCTTTTTATTTGCTACGGCCTTCATAACATCTTTCGTACAAAATTCCTTCACAGATATAAACGCAATACCCTCACCGGAATCTGCTTTTATGGGTATTTTTTGTCGTGATGATGGACCTGCTTTTATATTTGAATTACATTTTATTCTTATGGCATTTTTATTACAAGTCTAGTATGCCCAGGAGTTGTATGGTATAATTATTATAGGAAGCAAGATATGGCTTCCTATAATAAATAACAGGAACAAAAACGGGTTCCTGTCATTTGGATACGGACTATTCTACGGGCAATAATTTTTCAATTTCATACTGTGCATTAATCATAAACCAGATCCGGAAATATCTCATAATATTCCATACCGCAATTCCTCCCAAATCATATTTCTCCACCAATTCAAAGATTGCGTTAAGTTGCCTCGCATCCCCGAACCAAACCAAATGCTCCATTCCCGCCAAATCATATAAAAAGTAAGAAAACTTCGTATCCTCATCATAAAATATCTCACTGTTGTATTGGCCTGCCAATGCCAAGGCCTCAGGGTCGGAAATAGCGGATGCCATAGATTCCCCCTCTACATATGGAAGCTCCCAGTTATATGCGATTCTCGATATACCGAGATATATTTTTTCATGTGGTATCTGTGTTATTACTACGTCCAAGTAACCTTTTAAAAACAGGTAGGAGGTCTGGAGGGTATTGGGAATATAACCCGTTGCCCACTGGTAGGACAGTAAGATAGCGCTATCTACGAATTGCCCGATTTCAGAAAAATAGCTTTCCTCATAGGGTCTCTCTTCCGCGTATCCAAAGGTAGAAGGGATTAATACGGCTCCAAGGCTATATCCCGCAGTCTGTAACCGCTCCGATGCATATTCAATAAAATTCGCATACAGGGACAAATCCTCCTCAAGTACATACTGGAAGCCTAAAACCGCTCCATAATATCCCTTGGCTTTAATTACGGTAATGATATTGTCAACCAGCCTCCTTTCCAGCTCCTGACTGTTAAATATGGTGTGGGTAATATCAAAGGATCCTACCCCTGTCTCGTTTAAGGTATATACCAGCATCAGGGGAACCACTCCATAATCAATAGCCAGCTTTATGATGAATTCGTCCTCCACATTCCTTAAATTAGCCTCAGCATCCACCTGATATCCCATAACTGTGATAAAGGTCAGAAACGGCAGGGTCTTTCTGAGGACATTTTCGCTGATAAAGCTAAAGGTCATGCCGTTCACCCTCATTTTCTTGCCTTCCCTGTCATAGCTTATTACCAGCTCTTCCCCCACCTCCAGATAAGCCCGGTCAGAAAGGAACGGATTATTTCTTAACAGCTCCATCACAGTTACCCCGTTTGCCTTGGCGATACTGGACAGGGTATCCCCTTCCTTTACGAAATATGTCTTTTCCGGATATGCAACTACGATAATCTGCCCGACATTCAGCTTCCTATTATCAGGAGTTATCACATTATCCTCCTCCAGCCAATGTACCGGTATCCGGTACTGCTCTGCTATCGTTTCAACCGTGTCACCCTCCTGAACCTTATGTAATATCAGCATAAACTCCACCTGCTTCACAGCTTTATAACAATATATGCATCCTAATTTAATCTCACGCAGAATCTGCAGCCTTCCTTGGGATATTTACGAAAGATATTCATGGGGATAATCTTGTCCATACCGAAGACTTTTCCACTTTTTCCTTTCTTCCGGCAGATCCCATAGTAATAATACGGCTTACCAGCACCGACAAGGAAAGACATATTCATTATTAATTTGATATTATAGAACAATTTTCCATGATTTTGCATATATTATGATAGGAAGAACTTTGATAGGTAAAAATATTACAAAATTGGAGGTCATGTGAATGTTCCTATATCAACCGCCTGAAAAATTTCCTGCCTGCTTTGACAATAAATTCTGCAATAATGTTCAGATACCCAGTTTGCCGCTAAGAGGACCTAAGTGTTTCGATCAAATCCTCCAATATATTCATCGAGCTATCGAAGCTGAAGCAAATGCTGCAGATTTTTATAGGCATCTTTTAAAGGAAGCACCGAATCAGCTCCACTGTGATTTTATCAAGCGTGCTTATAATGATGAGCTGGAGCATTTACAGATATTTACCAAGCTATATCTTTATTATACTAACTGTGAACCAAAATACTGCGTTACCCCCACCCCTTGCCCCTGCTACAGGGATGGCCTCTTAAAGGCCTTAATCGGTGAACTGGACGCAGTTGAATTTTACCGCAATGTGCAATTATCCACCATGGACCAGGTCATCATCGATACCTTTTACATGGTCATGGTAGATGAGCAGGGGCATGCAACCATGTTTAGCACCTTATACAACAACTTTCCCTGCAAATAAATGCTTATTGACTTTTGTTTGATATAAATAATTCTCTCTCAAGAAGCCGCTGCAAAATTTCTTTGTATTGCAGCGGCTTCTTTTTTTGGGCAGAATCGGTGGCGATTTCAATTGATAGTACATAACGTCTCATTTAATGGAAGATTCCGATAATATTATACAATTATTTTCCTTGTCTTTTGGAATGAGGCGGCGCTTTACTCTGCCTTTCTCACGCCATTTTCGTCTACCTTGTACCCGTCAATGGTGGTGCTTCTGGCAAGGGAGCCGTCCGTGTAGAAGTAATACCATTTGCCTTCGATCTGAAGCCATTTGCCGGATACCATGACGGCGTTTGCATCGAAATAATACCGTTTTTTGCCGGTGTCCCACCAACCGGCCAGCGCCTTGTTGCCGGAGTAGAAGCGCCAGTTGGCGCCGTCCTTGACCCAGCCGGTTTGCAGCGTGCCGTTTGTATTGAAGAAATACCGCATGCTGTCTATGGTCTGCCAGCCGGTGAGGGATTTGCCGTCCTTGTAGTACATGTATCGGCCGTCGTCGTTCTTCGCCCAGCCCTGCGCGGTGGCGGGGTCGATGGTCAGCTTGACGTAGCGGTGCAGCATGGCCGCGACCTCGGCGCGGGTGGCTCCGGCCTTGGGATTAAATTTGTTGCCGCTGCCGCCTACCATGATGCCTGCCTGCTGCATGGCCTTAATCGCACTGGCATAGGTGCTGGAGATGCTGCTGTTGTCCGCGAAAGTGATGGCCTCGCGGGTAACGGGCAGGGTGTAGCCGGTGGCTTTGGCGTAATTTTGCAGGATCAGGGCGATTTCCTCGCGGGTGACCGCTCTTTCGGGGGCGAACTTGCCGTTCCCGATGCCGCTGACGATCCCTTTCTTATACGCCCATTCGACATAGGGCAGATAGTATTTGCCCGCCGCCACATCGGTGAAGCTGCTGGTCTTGTAAACGCTCACGTCCGCGCCGGCCAGCCTGCCGAGCACCGTGACCAGCATCCCGCGGTCCATGGCCGTGTTGGGCGAGAAGTCGGTATCGGTGGTCCCGCTGAACAGTCCGCGCCCCACCACATAGTCGATGCTCTCCTTTGCCCAATGGGTGGCGATGTCGGTATACTTCTCCGATGGCGAAGTGTACCCCACGCCGTAGACAGAGAGGTGGCCGGCGCCCAGCAGGATGCTCCCGCTGTTTGCGTCGTAGGCGGAGCCGCTGATGCGGGTTGCGTTGCCCTTGCCATCCACATAGACACCGAACAGCCAGCCCACCGCTTCGTTTTTGCCCGGTTTGTAAGGAAGGGAGAGCGTGGCGCTGCCCTTGCCCAGCGAGGTGATGTTCACCGTCTTGCCGTCCTTGACATAGCTGACGGTCACATCGTACACCGGCCTTGCGCCGATGAGCTTCCTGGCCGCCGCGGAGAGGTTCTGCACCGGCTTGATGGTAATGGTCACGTCGCCCGTGCTCTGCCTCTGGATTTCCTTGAGGGCTTCCAGGTCGAGGTCAAGGGATATGAGCTGTCCGTTGATTTCCAGCTGCCTGACGCCCGCGCTTACAAGACTTTGCAGCGTGGCCTGGGGCAGAACGATCCCAAGTGAGCTTGCCGTATCCGGCAGGTCGATATTCAGCGAGATGCCGATGCCGTTGGTTGTTTTGCCCTGCGCTTTGGCATCTGCCAGGGCTTTTGCGATGGCGTCCGTGACGGATTGCTGTGAAATGGTCACGGTCCCGTGTCCGCTGCTGTTCACTGTCGGGGTCGCGCTGAATCCGGCGATAACCGGCTGGTCCGGCTTCTTGTCGGGCTGAATGGTGACATTGGTGCCGTTGCTTGAGCTTCCGCCACCTCCGCCGCCACCGCCGCCGCCTCCACCGGAGGACGTGGCCGGAAATACCGCCGTGACCACGCCTGAACCAGCAGCATTGCTTACCGATGTGGCTCCCGCCACCGTGAAGAAGTTGGCGCTCACCCCGGTGAGGGTATAGCCTGCCTTCGGGGTCAGGGTTATGGTCGCCGTGTAGACCGTGCCGCCTGCGAAAGTAGTATTGTTGGGACTCCAGGTCACGGTTCCCGTATACTGGGCCGTTTCAGTTATCACGGTTACGGGCGCTGCTCCCCTTACCGGGGCGGCTATTCCCGGAATGGCGGCGATGCTTACCGCAGCGTCACCGGAGACCGGTGTCAGGGTAAAGTTCACGGTTGCGGTACTCCCCGCGGCGACTGTGACATTGTTCACTGTCCCGCTGTTGTAGCCCGCTTTGCTGGCGGTGACGGTGTAGCCCGATCCCGCCGGTACGCCCGATATGGTATAGGTTCCATTGGTGTCTGTTGTCGCCTGGTAAACCGTTCCGCTGACGGAGAGGCTCACGGTGACGCCAGAGATGGGGTTATTCCCGCTATCTTTGGCTACACCGGCGATAACCCCGTTAACCGGTGTAGCCAAGAGAAAATTTACGTTTGCGGTTGTGCTTCCCGCTGTGACGGAAACATTGTTCACTGTCCTGTCGGTATAGCCCGTTTTGCTGGCGGTGACGGTATAGCTCGATCCCGCCGGCACATTGCTTATGGTGTAGGTGCCGTCTGCGGCTGTTGTCGCCGTGTAGTCCGTACCGCCTGCATTGACGGTGACGGTGGCTCCTTCAAGCGGGCTGCCGCCCCCTCCGTCGTCATATAGGACGGTGCCGCTGATGCCGCCTGTGGTGACAGCCGCCACTACCGTTACGTTTACGGTTTCCGGATTAGTCACCCCGGTCACCGTTACCGTCAGGACATGATCATCCACTGTTGTCAGGGTGACAGGCACGGTGGCCGATCCCGCTGTAAAGGTGATGGGCGCGTTATGGACTTCACCGTAGACACTACTGGTCACGGTGACGTTTATACTCCCGCTCAAAGCGGAGCCGCTCACCGCCTTGGCGTTGGTGATGCTCAGGTTGAAGGACTGCCCCGCTGTCTTGTCGCCTGCCGTTTCCAGTTGGACATGGAAGTCCGATTGGTCGGTGGCGGTGTCCTGAATGACCACGCCGGCGATGCTGCCAATCTCAACCGAGGATACCTCCACCGTAATGGCGACGGTTTCCGCGGTGTCGTAGCTGGCGGTCACGGTGTAGTTGCCGGTCGTGCCGTCCTCCGCAACGCTGTCCATGGTCAGGCTGCCCGTGCCGTTTCCGGTGATGTCAAAGTCTCCCGCCGCAAGCCCGCTGATGGGGTTGTCATAAGCGTCGCGCACAGTTGCGGTAAAGGTAAAACCGCTGTTGATCACCGGGCTGGCGGGGGTGGTTCCCGCGGACACCGTACTCTTGCCGGCGTTTACCCCTGCCGGAGCAACGGTCGCCGCCGCGGTTTCCGGATTGGTCACGCCGGTCACGGTTACGGTCAGGGTATGGCCGCCCGCCGTTGTCAGGGTGACAGGCACGGCGGCCGCTCCGGCGGTAAAGGTTACTGCGGCGTCATGCACCTCTCCGTCCCGGTCGCTGGTGACGGCGACGTTTATATTCCCGCTCAAAGCGGAGCCGTCCGTCCCCTTGGCGCCGGTGATGCTCAGGTTAAAGGGCTGTCCCGCGGTCTTATTTCCTGCCGTTTCCAGTTGGACGCTAAAGTCCGATGGGTCGGCGGCGGCTTGAACAACCACATTGCCGAGGGTATCCGTTATGGCAACCCCGGATACCGCCGCCGTAATGGTGATGGTTTCCGCGGTGTCGTGTCTGGCGGTGACGGTGTAGTTGCCGGTCGCGCCGTCCTCGATAACGCTGACTACGGTCAGGCTGCCGGCGCCGTTTTCGGTGATGGCAAAGGCCGCCTGATTCAAACCGCTGACGGGTTCTCCCGCGGCATTCCGCACGCTGACCGTGAAGGTGAAGGCATTATTTGCCGCCGGGCTGACGGGAGTGGTTTGATCCGATACCGAGCTTTTGCCCGCGTCCACTGCCGGCGCGGCAGTGCCGTATCCCGCCGTCAGGGTCTTGCCGGTGTCAAGGGTGACCGTCGTCCCCGGCGCGTAGAACGTGGTCCCGTCGTACCAGCCCAGGGTGCCCGTGCCGGAGCCTGTGTAGTTGAAGCCGTTGGCGGCCGTGATTTCCGGCAGGGTGATCGAGCCGGTGTAGACCACGGTGGCGGAGGTGATCGGGCCGATATCGATATACGGCAATTCAATCAGAGGATCTTGCGTTGAATTTACGCCCAGCGTGCCGCCTGCGCCCATATCCAGGGTAATTGTTTTCAGCTCGGTGCCGGGGGCGGATTTAATTTCAAGAACGGGGCGGAAATAAACGCCATTGCTCTTAGTTCCGGACGCGATATTATTCGTCTGGCGAATGAGTCTCTGACTCTGGGGGCTACGCACCGCCCTGCCGCCTGCAGTTGAATCCTGCCCCCAATATTGTTTTGCTCCAATCCAATCCGCCAAGTTCCAGCTCTTAAACCGATAGACCGCGCCCTTATCCAGAAGCTGGTCCCACTCGTTATTGGCCGGCAGCCCCCGTTGCGTTCCCCATCTGGTGTATGCAAAACCGATAACCCCGCTGCCCATGGACATGGACCGGAGACTGTAGGAGACGCCGCCGCTCTCGTAATCTCTGCCGAAGATAAGGCCTGCCGCGTTCAGCTCGTTCCAGGAGACATCGTAAAACCCGTCGCCGGCCGATACGAACAGGCTGCGGTCGCTGGCCGCGGCCGCGGCGGGTGCCGAGGGATTATCTACGGAGCTTGCGTCCAGGGAATAGGCGTTGACCGTCCCCGCGTAGATGAAGGGCACCCATTTCAGGGTTTTATCGGGCCAAATACCATAAAGGGGGGTGACGGGAGTGATGTTGTTAACGGAGCCGGGGATGCCCTCTCCCGACAGGTCAAAATAATAGATGCCGCCGGGCTCGAGGTTGAACTGCTCCGCGACGGGCTCGCATCCGGGCTTCAGGACCGTACCCGCGGGAAGGTCGTAGGCTTGCCCCGGCTCATAGAAGTGGGTCCCGTCGGTCCAGCGGTACTTGCCCCAGCCGCTGCCCAAATAGGTAAACCTGTCGTCCGCCGTGAAGTCCGGCAGGGTGATGGAGCCGGTGTAGACCACCGTGGCGGAGGTCAGGGAGCCGGGAGCCAGATTGCCGGCACTTCCGGTGTGGGAGTCACCCAGATAGCCGCGGCCGCCCAGGAAACCATTGCCGCCCATATCGAAGATAAGTGTTTTCAACTCGGCGGAGGGATCGGATTCGATTTCAAGGGCGGGACGGAATGAGCAATTATACAAACCAGTCTGGTATTCTCCGCCGGACGACACCCACAACCACCAGTCGGCGGAGTAATACCCCCGCAGGGAACGAAACTGGGGAGAGATACTATTGTAAGAAGCCGTATCCTGCCCCCAGGAAGCGCCGTTTGGCCCCAGGAAGTTTTTAATATAGCCGGGGTCCTTGGCCAGGATCTGGTCCCATTCGTTGTTGGCCGGTGTCACCGGAATATCCCGGCCGGTGAGCTGGCTGCCCGCAGACAGGGAGCGGAGGGTGTAGGAAACGCCGCCGCTTTGGTAACTCCTGCCGAAGATCAGGTTCCGGCCGTTCAGGGTGTCCCAGGAGACCTTCGTGGTCACCGTGTAATCCGCCACGAACAGGCTGCGGTCGCTGGGCGATTCGCTGGCAACGGTCGAGGCGTGGATATCACCGCTGGCGCTTGCGTCCAGGGAATAGGCGTTGATGGTTCCCACATAGGTGAAGGGCACCCATCGCAGGCTGGTGTCGGGCAGCCAGTCGTTTGCGGTGCCGGGAAGGCTCTCCCCCGACAGGTCGAAATAGTAGGTGCTGCCGGGGGTCAGGCCGCTGTACTGCTCGGTTACGCCGCCCTCGGCGTGCGCCGTCGCCGGCAGCAGCGCGAACGTCATGGCCGCCAGCAGCAGGCTGAAAATTAGTTTTTTTGCCGTTTTCATATTTTTAAGACCTCCTTACATTGAACTGTGATGAAAAAATCATCCTTTGCTTTCATGTCATTCTTTTTCCTCCTTCAGTGATTCAGGTTCGCGCCGCCGCACATCGCACATACAGACGCCGATGGGGTCATAGGGCGTCTGCTCCCGGTAAAACCAGCCGCAGCCGCCGCAGTCGCTGGGGGGCGCCTCCCCTGACACGGCGGGTTTGCAATGGGGGCAGCTCTCCTGCTCCGCCGTGGCGAAGGGGCGGCCCTCGCCGGTATATTCCGGGCGTTCCTCAAAATCGGGGTAGGCCGGGTAGCTCTCGTCAAGCTGCTCGTCGTACTCAAGGTAAACGGGAAACTCCCGGCCCCCCGCCCGGTACACCTTATAAGGCTCCTTTTGCTCCGGGCGCATCCTTTCACGCTCCTTTCCGGGGCGGGGATATAAAAACCCCTATGATAGCTTTTCATTACTATCATAGGGGCAAATCCATGTTCCCGGTAGTGACTTTTCACCCTCAAAAAGTCACGTTTTTTTAGCTCATAAAATGTATTTTGCAAGCTCCTCCCGGCCGGATATATATAGCTTTTCGTAAATCTCCAGCATGATGTTCTTGAGCCTGCCCACGGAAATACCATGCTGCCTGGCAACTTTGGCGTAAGGAACGCGCTGCGCCACAAGCAAAGCGAGGTGATATTCCCGCAGGGTCAGCATAAGCGTGATATTATCCTTCGTAAATTGGTTATGAAAAGTGATCCAGTTTTTCCAGGTGCGGTTCCATTGCCCGAGAACCGCGTCACGGCAGGCGGGAAACTCCCGTTCCAGGCACTGCTCCATCAGACCTCCCAGCGCGGTAACGACCTCCGCGAAGGGCGTGATAAAACCGTGGGGCAGACAGATACGCATGGCGGAAAGCAGCCAGCGCCGGGCCTCGTCGTCCTGTCCGAGACAATGGCAGGCGACGGCACAGGTCACCCTCAGATAAATATCGGTCGTCGTGAATCCCTGCGGCTGTGCGGACAGGGTCAGGGCGGTCTGCGCCACGGCCAGCATGGCGTCATACCTATGTAAACAGTGAAAATACTTCGCTCTCAAATAGAGGGCGTTGGGCTTCGCTTGCGGAGCGAGGGCGCTGAAATCTCCCTCCTTCAGCCAGTCGGGGGCCATGTTCGGCGCAATGATGCTCACGGCGGCGGTGGCAAGGGCCTGCTCCGCGAAAGCGGCGGCGGCACTGCCCTTGTGGATCTCCGCGCATTTTTTCAGATAAGCGTCGATCTCGGTGTAGGCGGGGTAATCCCCCAGGCTGACGGCCGCCGCAATCGTTATCGGGCAGGCGCGAAGCCGAGCCGCGTCGTCTCCCCGGGTTTTCTGAAAGCAGGCCATGGTCGTTTGAAAATCTCCCCGCAGATAGGCGATTTCGCCCTCGTATTGAAGCCGCATCCTTTCTTCCTTCACGGTATCCAGAACCGCGTCCGGCCTGTCGTGCGGCATGGTGTCGGGGGTAAACGCCAGAAGACGGGTAAGCTCGTCCGAAAGCGAGGGCCGGGGAGCCGGCTGCTCACGGCGTCGTTTATCGGCAGGCCGCCCGGCATGCTCCGGTATCAGCCACAGATTGCCCCTTTTGACAACGCCCTCGATCTTATTTTCCGCGCAGTATAAGGTTATAATCCGGGTGCCCAGCCCCCATTTCTCCGCGGCCTCCTTCACGGTCAAATAAAGCATGCCGCCCACCTCCTTCATCCTGTAATGATACAATCAATATACTACTTTTATTTGCATATTGCAATTAAAAGAAATATACAAAAGTCAATCAAAATCGGCGGATTAAAAAGACAGGCGGCGCCAAGCAAATACACCACCTGTCTTTTTAATCTGCCCTGCCGGCTTCGGTATGGCTGGTATGGGTGGTGGACAAGCCGGCAAGCTCCGCCAACCAGTGGGACGCTGCCTCCCGTCCTGAGCCTTGCTGGAAGGGGGTTGGTGCCAATGAGGTGTAATGTCAATTAAGCAAAACCGCCATAACACCACATTTTTTAAATTTGTCCGTTATTTCTCCTTTTAATCGTCAATAATTATTAATCATGAGAAACAAAAAAACCCTATAACCACTAAGTTATAAGGCTTTCTCTTTTAACAGGGGAAGAGGGATTCGAACCCCCGTGAACGGTTTTGGAGACCGTCATACTGCCGCTGTATGATTCCCCTAAAATATAAGGATTCTGGCGCATTTTATCAGCTGCGTTCCAGCACCTTATTATATTACAATGAATTGTACTAATTGTCAAGAATATTTCGCAAGATTATCAAAATCATCCTATCAGCATCCCAGTGAAAAAGCCTTAGCCTTTTATAACTCTCTTCTCCAGTCCTGTCTGGCAACCCAAAGACGAAAGGCCATAGAAGTATCAATGCTGTTTACAACTCCGATAAAATCAATTCAGCGCTTGCCACTGACAGATCAAGGCTTTCCCCAATCTGGCACAGGTTGCATTTTATATCCTCCTGCAGCTCCCTCTGACCTGCTATTTCCTCTTCCATCTGATGGCTGATATCGTTTTCTACCGCCGCTATTTCAGAGATGTTCTGGAATAAGTTTTTTATCTCCTCCAGAAAAGCCGTCATCTTAAGGTATTTATCTGCCGATGCACCCAGGGAGCTCTCATTATAGTATTCCTGCAGCAGCAGGGCAAGCCGGCAGCCCTCCTTTGACATATTCATCACCATATCGGTCAAATTGATGGATTCATAGGCAATCTTCTCCACATTGAACTGGGAATTATCCCAACGCTCCATGGTATCGGCTACATATGTCATACACTCTTGGGCCTTTGCAAGAATCAATAGTTTTTCGTCTAACTTATTTCTCATTTGTTCCTCCTAATCCCCTTCTTTGAAGGGGATTTCCCCCACAGAGAGGATTTTCCGCTTTTACAGCGGGATGTATTTCCTCCAATACATGTTTCTATGAAGGAGGCTACTTTCTAAGCAAAGACATAACTTCCTGAATACTCCTTACACCGATTAGCTTGATTCCCGGTGCTTTGATATGCTCCTTGTTTGCTTGGGGTAAAATGCATACCTCGAAGCCCATCTTTGCTGCTTCTGCAACTCTATGCTCCGCCAGATTGACCGCCCTGATCTCACCCGTAAGTCCAACCTCGCCGAATATAACTGTTTTGTTGTCCATCGGGGTGTTTTTATAGCTGGAGAGGATGGCAGTCGTTACAGCCAGATCCAGCGCCGGCTCTGTAATTCTCATGCCGCCGGCCACATTTACATAGGCGTCGCAGTCGGACAGCTGGACTCCCGCCCTTTTTTCCAGGACAGCCATTAACAGGTTGACCCTATTATAGTCAGTACCGGCCGCTGTCCTCCTTGGCATATTAAAATTGGTTCTGCAGATTAAGGCCTGAACCTCCACCAGGATCGGCCTTGTCCCTTCAATCGATGCGGCAACAACAGAGCCCGGCTCACCTTCCGGCCTCCCTTTCAGCATAAATTCGGAGGGATTCTTTACCTCTACCAGTCCTGTTCCCTGCATTTCAAAGACACCGATTTCATTCGTGGAACCGAAACGGTTCTTCACCGCCCTGAGGACACGGTAGGCTGCATAATTGTCACCTTCAAAATAAAGCACCGTGTCTACCATATGTTCTAGCACCCTAGGCCCGGCAACTACGCCCTCTTTTGTCACATGTCCAATGATAAATACGGTGATTCCCTTTCCCTTTGCGATCTTCATCAAGGTGCTGGTGGCTTCCCTGACCTGGCTCACACTGCCGGGAGCTGAGGACACCTCTTCCTTGAACATAGTCTGGATCGAGTCGATGACCACAATCTCCGGGCTATGCTTTTCTATTGCATTTTCAATTAATTCAAGATCTGTTTCACATAGGAGGAGAAGCTCGCCGTGGAATACGCCGAGCCTCTCAGCCCTCATTTTAATCTGGCTTAAGGATTCTTCTCCCGATATATACAGGACTTTCCTGGATTTATTAACGATTTCCCTGCACATCTGCAGCAGCAGCGTGGATTTACCGATTCCAGGGTCGCCGCCTACCAGGACGAGGCTTCCTTTTACAATCCCGCCTCCCAGTACACGGTCAAATTCCTCTATTCCTGAACATAGCCTTAATTCCGATTCCGCTTTAATGTTAGACAATAGTTCAGGTTCTCTTGTTATCTTGATACCCGTCTGTTTATTGCTCTTTTTCAAGACCGGCTCCTCTGAAAAGGTATCCCACTCTTTACAGCCCGGACACTGGCCTAACCATTTTGTAGATTCAAAGCCACATTCTTTACAGAAAAACACTGTCTTGCTTTTAGCCATCTTACAGTTTAACCACCTTTATAAAATCCTTCTTTGAATCTTCCAATTCCAAGCTCAGTATGAGCTTTCCACCCAAATTCGTCTTCATCTTTCCAAGACAGGTGTCATTTTTATAGATTTCATATTCTTTCTCTGCTTCTAATTCCAATGTTATCTGTGCATTGTCATTCCCGCTTACTTCAAAGCTTAAATCGTTGCCCTTGGAGTCTAAATGAAAAACAGCTGTACCCGGTACTGATTCGTATACGAACATCCCGTTCTTCTCAAGCTTTGTAATCTCATAAAAGGTTTTTACCTTATATAAGTCTCCCTGATGCTCAAAATCAGATACCTTAGATTTAACATTCAGTAAATAGTTACCGAAGCTAATTGTCCCATCATTCTCTTTGCGTATTAACTCTTCAACAACTGCCATTACATGACCCTCCTAAATTAGGCTATGAGCCGTGTCCAGCTAGACACGCCCTGGTAGATTAAATATTTTTTTAATTCTAACTATAATAATTTACTCCTATATTTACAAGAAGCAAAGTCATCTTCCTGTAACCGGTGCGCCCCCTTAGGGCACACTGTACGCGGCGCAAGTACAGCGCCTTTTATGGGAAGTTAAATAACAACTTCTCATAATTTATATTATAGGAACAAAAAGATGTTCCTATAATCAAGATGCACGGCGCAAGTACAGCGCCTTTTATGAGAAGTTAAATAACAACTTCTCATAATTTACATTATAAACGAAATACAGACAAATATCTACTGTTCATTTTTGAATTTAGTATGAAAAATCAGGATTTTCCATTATGAAGCTCTTACGGGACTAACAGGGCGTAATACGATTTCATTATCAAGGTATTCTACCAGCACATTGTCGCCCTCTTTTATAGTGCCTGCCAATATCTCTTCTGCCAGCTTATCCTCAATATTTGACTGGATGGCCCTGCGCAAAGGTCTTGCGCCATATTTCTGGTCGAAGCCGGTCTCCGCCAAATGATCCACCACCTCCTGGTTCGTCTCAATCGTAATGTTCATCTGTGCCTTGCTCCTCTTATTAATTGTAGAAATCATAATGGATACAATGCTCTTTATGTTATCCTTTGTCAAGGAATGGAACACTATGATCTCGTCAATACGGTTAATGAACTCAGGCTTAAAGATCTTCTTTACCTCATCCATGACCGCTTCCTTCATCTTCTTATAGTCCTCGGTCTCATCGACCACCGAAGCAAAGCCCAGGCGTTTCGGTGCCACGATATTTTGTGCCCCTGCATTGGAGGTCATGATGATGATGGTATTTTTAAAGCTGACCCTTCTGCCCTGGGAATCCGTAATATGTCCGTCATCCAATACCTGGAGCAGGATATTGAATACATCCGGATGTGCCTTTTCAACCTCATCAAACAGGATAACGGAATAAGGATTCTGGCGGACCTTTTCACTGAGCTGGCCGCCCTCATCATAGCCTACATATCCCGGCGGTGAGCCGATCAGCTTGCTGACACTGTGCTTCTCCATATATTCGGACATGTCTACACGTATAATGGAATTCTCGCTGCCAAACATGGCTTCTGCCAAGGCCTTGGAAAGCTCCGTCTTACCGACACCTGTCGGCCCCAGGAACAGGAAGGAGCCAATGGGTCTGTTCGGGTCCTTCAGTCCGACACGGCCGCGGCGGATTGCTTTTGCAACCGCTGCAACTGCTTCCTCCTGGCCGATTACCCTTTGATGGAGGATGCTTTCTAAATTCTTAAGGCGTTCCGTCTCTTCCTCTGCCAGCTTTTTCACCGGAATCTTTGTCCAGGTGGCCACAATTTCTGCTATTTCATTGTCACTGACGACTAATTGCTTCTCTGACCGTTCCTTTTCATCTATGAGCCTTTCTTTCTCAAGCTGCTCCTGTACTGCTTCCTGCTGCTTCTTGATCTCTCCGGCCTTTTCATAGGCTTCGGTCTTAATCGCCTTTTCTTTGTCCTCCTCCAGACGCTTAATCTCCTGCTCCAATTCCTTAATCCTCGGAGAGGAGGTATAGGTGCTTAAGCGTACCTTGGAGGCTGCTTCATCCATCAGGTCGATGGCCTTATCCGGCAAATACCGGTCGTTAATATAACGGCTGGATAATTTTACTGCCGCTTCCAGGGCAGAATCAGTGATACGCACCTGGTGATGTGCTTCATATTTGTCACGCAGTCCAAATAATATCTGGATTGCCTCCTCCTCGGAGGGCTCATCAACCACTACCGGCTGGAACCTTCTCTCCAATGCGGCATCCTTTTCAATATATTTACGGTATTCCTCCCGTGTCGTTGCACCGATAATCTGCAATTCTCCACGTGCCAGGGAAGGCTTTAAGATATTGGAGGCATCAATTGCACCCTCCGCACCGCCGGCACCGATAATCGTATGGATCTCGTCGATAAATAACAGGACATTGCCATCGGAAATCACCTCACTGATTACCTTCTTAATTCTTTCCTCGAATTCACCACGGTATTTACTGCCTGCGACCATACCGGACAAATCCAGGGTAACCACACGCTTTTCCTTAATGGTATCAGGTATATTGCCTTCTACGATCTTTAGGGCCAAGCCTTCTGCAATCGCGGTCTTACCGACACCCGGCTCACCCACAAGGCAGGGATTGTTCTTGGTCCGCCTGCTTAAGATCTGGACCACCCTCTGGATCTCCTGCTCTCTTCCAATGACAGGATCCAGCTTTCCTTCCCTTGCATATTCCGTCAGGTCACGGCTGTACTGGTCAAGGGTAGGGGTCGCTGTAGCCTTCCCCTTCTGCTTGCCTTTGGCAGGAGGAGCATAATCATTCTTAGCGGCGCTCACATCCACACCGGAGGCTGTAAGAATATCAATATAGACCTTCTGGATATTGACGCCCAGGGTATTCAACAGCCGGACAGCAATGCAGTCAGACTCTTTAATGAGCGCAATCAAAATGTGCTCCGTCCCCACTAGCTGGGCTTTTAGCTTTGCTGCTTCCTTATAGCTCTGGTCCAGGATCCTCTTAGACCTGGGGGTAAAGCTGCCGGCATCCATCATCTCCACTCCGCTGTTGGGAGCGATCAGCTGGTTTACCAGTTCCAATACTTTCTCTACGGTGACACCGTTTTCCTCCAGGATCTTAGAAGCCACACCATCCACTTCCATCAATCCGATTAACAGGTGCTCCGTTCCGATATAATTATGGGATAAGCGGTAAGCTACTTCCCTCGCCAGGTTTATGGCGCTTTTTGCGTTTTCCGTAAATTTATCATACATCATATTCATGTCCATGCCCTTTACTGCACAAATCGCTATTCAAGTGCCAGCATGGACCCGGCCTCCCTTCGTTCACTAATTTTATTTCTATCAACCTTGTGTCCTCCATTCTTGCTGAGAGTACTTTAATTAATAATTGTTGGCAGCTCCTTGCGAATATATTCCGCCCTTGACTGATCCCTTGTCAGGCTTCCGACATTTTTACCCAGGGTCCATTGCAGGCTGCCCGGCTGGACTCCCATCATCAGCTTGTGGACATTGAACTCGCGGTCAAATTTAATCAGGCCGCAGTCCTTTCCAAACTTCAGCTGGGATAACAGGGTCATTGCATCATCCGAGGAAATCTGTCTGGCGTATTTTAATACTCCGTAGGAGCGGTACACCTGATCCTCGATTTCGTCCGTATTGACGGACAGCATATATTCCCGGCGCTTACGCTCCTGCTTGACTACCTGGAATACAATCCGCTTTAAGTTTTCTATTATTTCACTTTCCGAGTTACCCATGGTTTTCTGGTTCGAGATCTGGTAAATGCTTCCCAGGCTCTTTGTTCCCTCTCCATAAATACCCCGGATGGTCACACCGTATTTACCGACTTCCTCAATTAATTTCTGTATCATCCTGGCGGAGCTGAGTGCCGGTAAAAACACCATACAGGATGCCCTTAGGCCCGTGCCTGCATTCGTAGGGCAGGAGGTCAGGTAGCCGTATTTTTCATCATAGGCAAAATGTAACTTTTCATAGGCAATATCGTCAATCCGGTCTGCTTCCAGGTATGCCCGTTCCAAATTCATTCCTCCGACAATCGCCTGGATCCTGACATGGTCTTCTTCATTGATCATGATACTGATGGTCTCATCTTCCGATAGTATGAGCCCGGTAGCCTGCTCCTTCTCTGCCAGAAGGGGGCTGACGATATGGCGTTCTACCATGGCAATCTTATCGATATCACTTAAGGTACTTATATTGCAGGCGTAAAATCTTTTATTCTCTTTTTCTGAAAGGGAGGCATGAATTCCTTTAACCTCTTCAACCAGGGCGAGAGCCTGCTCATCTGCTATCTTCGAAGAAAAGGGATAGGTTTCAAGGTTACGTGCGAGCCTGACACGGCTGGAGATTACTACGTCGCTGTCAGGAACAATTTGCTCATACCATTTAAGCATTGTTTAACTCCTCCTCTTTCCGCATCTGCTTAATAAGATCGCGGAGCCTTGCTGCCTCCTCAAATTCTTCCTTTTCAATAGCCTCCTGTAACCTTATAGACAGCATTTCGATTTCTGAGATGTCCCTTTTTACCTGTCCGGGCTGGGCTGTAGCTGTCAAGCCCTTTGGCCGCTTTCCTGTGTGGATATCCGAGCCTTGGATTCCTTTAAAGGTTTTACTTAGTTGATTATGAAAGCTTTGGTAACATCTGGCGCATCCGAAACGTCCCTTTCCGATGAATTCATCATAGGTCATTCCGCAATTTTCGCAGGTTAAAGCCGGTGTATCCGTACCAGCTTTTTTCTGTCCCGCACCGGTGTAGGTCTCCAGTAATGTTGAAAGTAAATCGCCCAGAGTCAGATCACTGTTCATTAACGGCTTCTCCATTTGAAAGGATGTATAGTCTGTCGCACATTCCTCACAAAGATGCTGTTCCTTTTTAACTCCGTTTATAATCTCCGTGTACAGTATTTTTGCATCTCTTTTCTGGCATCTATCACATAACATGGTATTACCCCCTTTCAAATTCACTAAAAATATCGTTAACGATCTCGTGTGCCTCCTCGCAGCTGATATTTTTACAAAAGGCTCTTGCCAGAACTACCCGAAGCTCTTCACGCATTTCCCTGATTGCCTGCAATTTGTCGATGTCTACTGCGATTACCGCGCCCTTTCTGCGGTCAAGCTTAAGGTATCCCTCCTGCTTCAGCATTGCGTATGCCTTATTTACAGTATGCATATTGATTCCAATATGCTCCGCCAGGTCACGGACAGAAGGCAGGTTCTCACCCTCCTGAAGCTGTGATGTGGCGATGCCGTATATAATTTGATTCCTAAGCTGGATATAAATTGCTTCATCACTATTAAAATCAATTTGAACAAACATAAGGACACACCTCATTCTATTACATAAATCTGTGATCGGTAACTATAACGTTATATCTGTTATACATTTAGTATAACAGATATGTTTAAAAAGTCAAGTGGCATTACTTGCCCTCTTCCTTCGTACTCCGTAATTTGAGAAGTAATTTAATCGTTGCAAAGAGAAGCAGGCCGCAGGCGGAGCCCAGGATGATTATTACGATAATTGCTTTTTGCAGCTTCCCGCTGTACTCCCTTAGGGCATCCGTTTCCCGGGAAGGATCCTGATCCTCTGGAGTCCCAATTGCTGCTCCCTCCTGATTATATCTCTGCAACGTTTTTTCAATTCTGTCGTACTGATAAAATCCTATTTCCCCAAGCTCGTTCTTTGCATAAATAAGAAGGAAGTCGCTTGCCTCGTTATTTTCCGGTACAAATGCATTGACCCGTGCGCCTGACAGTATCAGGGTTGCCTCCTTATAACCCTCCGGTATTGCAACAGAGCTGTCCGGCTCCAGAAGCTGGTACCGTCCGCTGTATATAGCATATTTTTCTCCACCAACCGTAACTACTTCAAAGGTGCCCTGGGAGGGTTCCGGTGAAACTTCCGAGCCATCCGGCGTATCGCTTGGTGTACCACCCACCATTGAATCCCGGAATACATTGATAGTATATTCTATGACATCTCCTGATTCTGCTAACACAGATATTACAACTTTATTTTCTCCTTCTGACAGGGAATCATTCCCATCAATCGATACCGTTGCTTTGGGATCCTCTGCAAGAGCCGTAATGACCAGACGCTTTGTATCATAGCCAACACTGGCGGCATATTCATATACGTCAGGGCTAAAGGCCGGGGATATATCCGTGGGACTTGTCTTCAAGCTCTTTAGCTTAGCATTTTTTGATGCCGTTTCAGGTGCTTTTACATTTAAGGTCAGCTTATTGCTTGACACCGACATCTCATAGCCTGTATTAAGGTCATATACCATTACCGGGCCGCTGAATTCTATATTACAGATACCTACCTTTAAGGCTTCAAACTTCAATGTATATTTTCTGGACTTATCCCCATCTAATACATCCATATCGGATATTCTTAAAAACCCGCTGCTCCCCTTTACGGCAGCAGAACCGCCTGCATACTCCAGAATGCTGTCATCATAGGTCAGATTTGCCTCAAAATCACCAAAATAGCTGGCAGAACCCACCTTTATAACTACCGATATCCTATCTCCTACCGTGATGTCGGCTTTGTCCGCACTTAATTCCACATCCGCACTGGCGGCCTGGCAGGCTTTTGAAAAAAGAAAGCTTCCTGCAAAGATGAAAATCAATAATAGTCCCAGTTCCTTCACTCTTCTCTTCATGAGTATTTTCTCCATTTCTTAATCAGTTATAAGGTAGTTGCGGTTTTTATATCGTATAAATTTTTATTACATTAAAATTCTTATTTTATCCATTTGGATCAAGGGGCTGGTCCAATTGCCAATAAGCAGCATCCGGCCGTCAGGTAATGTGCCTGCGGCCGGATGTTCTTATCCCATCATCATTCGATGGTTAAGTTTTATTGTGCTCTGACTATCGTCACATTATAGTTAGCGATTTCTCCATTTTCCGCTATTACCGGAATTGTTATTGTATTCGTTCCTGTGCCCAAGGCAACGCTTCCGTTTCCTCCAAGGATGGAAGCCTTCTTGCTAACTGTCGTAGCTTTGATCTGGACACTGCTGACGCTGCTGTCTACCATGATATAGTAATTCAGCTCTGTCTGGCTGAAGGTCGGTGACAGTGCAAGCACATTGCCTGATGAATCAAGAACCTGCAGGCTCTTCAAACGGTTATTCGGATTGAACATCGTTATCGGAAGAGGTGAAGCAGTCTCCGGCATATTGTAATATACGGGAATGGAGAATATGATCGGAGAATCCGCCATTCCATTATATGCGGTCAATACCTTCTTTGCCTCCGCATAAGGTGCCTCAACGTTTGTCATGTACTGATGGTAGAAGGTTGAAATTGGTGTTACGTTAAATTTCTGAAGATAAATGGTGTCCTGTCCACGGTTAATGTAGCCGCTTCCGATAAAATAGGAGCCACCCACGATGGATTTATAAGGATTCGACCAGGGAATCATATACAATGCATTGGTTGTGGCGTCCTTGCTGCCATTCTTTGCATAATTTAAGCCCTTTGCAATTGCTCCGCCGCCGGCGCTGTCAGAGGCTCCAATGTTATAGAAATTGTAGTAGCCCTCATAGCCAGCATATTTTCCTGTTACGCTGCCGCTTAAGGTGGTTGAACCGGTTACTACCTCCTGCTTCACGCGGGAAGCCAGATGGTAGGGGCTGACCCCGGAGTATTCCGCTGCCTTTATGAAGGTTTCACCATAGGAATAAGTCTGTGTCACCCCTGCTTCGTCAATAAAGGTATAGTAGGTATCTCCAAGAGCCGTGCCCTTTAATATGTTCTCAACGCCGTAAGCATTCTGGTATCCGCTTTGGTATTTCAATAATTCAAATTGGAAGATGCCGTTTGCTGTCAGGAAGTTCCTGGGATCCATATAGTACGCAATCGCTTCCTTCGATGCAGTAACCCAGGTGGTCCCGTCATAGACGGTAAAGGTATCCGTTTTCCAATCATAGGCTCCGCTCTCCAGTGATTTCCACTCAACACTTCTGGAATTCGGTATCAGGTTCTTCGCCGGCACACTCTCGGCAGCGATCACCGCATTCCAGTCAAGTCCTGTCTGATAGGGCCTGAATTCCCACTGGGGATATTGGCTGTGCAGCTGTACCAACGCCGGAATGTAGCTTTCCGGAAAACCCTGGCTCCTTAACTGGTCCGCATAGGCCTGGTCACCTATGCCTGTTGATGGATAGGTGGTAGGTGTGGGCGTTACTTTGCCCGTAATTGTTGGCGCCGGTGTAGGGCTGGCACTAACCTCAGGTGTTATATTGCTGATATAAATGAAATCCGCCTGCACATATCCTGAATTTATGACACCCCCGTACCAAAAATATACCTTATAATAACCGGAGCCTGACACATTATAGGCCTCTGTTACAATTACCTCCTGCCCACTCTGGACCTGCACGGGCTGGGAATTACTCCCGAGAAGAAATTCCATGCTGTTTGCCACGTTTTTATATACATTCAAATAATAAGCATTGCATACAAGCCCCCGTACCGGCCCTAAAATATTATTGTACACCACAACGGACCTCATCTCCAGACCGCCTTGGTTGATTATATTCGTGGACGGAGTGATGGGCAGCTGGTTCGTGGGCTTCCCGGTAGGTGCAGCCGTCACCTTCGGTGTTGCAGCAGGTGCTTTCGTCGGAACCGGCGTAACGGTAGGCTTCGGCGTTGGCGCTTTCGTCGGTGTCGGTGTTGCTACAGTAGCCTGGAAATCAATCTGGCTGGCCTCAGCATAGCCTGTGCGCTTCACATTATAGGTGACAAAAGAGAGCTTAAGCCATTTCACACCGGAAACCGTTGTTTCCCCTACTATGCTAACTTCTTTATTCTTACCCAGCTTGACCGTACTCCCATTATTGTACTTAAGGTCTGCCGCCTTACTTCCCGCTGTTGCTTTGATATTTAAACTGCTTGCGGAAACCTTGGCCTTAATCCCGCTGCCATAGGTCAGCTTCACATAGGCACTGTCAACATAGCCCGTTAAGGTCTTTTTATTTGACACAAAGGATATCCCATACCACTTTTTCTTATCGGCAGCCACTGTTTCATTAATAATGGTAACGGCATTGCCCTTCACCAGGCCGGCCACCTTCCCATAACTGGTACCCGGACCGCTCCTGACATTTAAGGTGGATGCCGTAACGGTTGCCTTTATCTGGACCTTTTTTGTGATTGCCGTACCAGAGGAAGGTGCCTTCGTCGGTACAGGTGTGGCCGCCGGCTTTGAGGTGGGCTTTGGTGTCGGTGTCGGTTTCTTCGTCGGCTTCGGTGTCGCCGCCACCTTCACGTAATCCTTATGTACATAGCCCTTTACTGTCTTTCCGTTAAATTTCAGGGATACATAATAGAAATCTCCTTCCTTACTGAGTACATTAAAAGTATCTCCCTTGCTTAAGTATACATCCGTTCCGTTCAACTGTACCTTAGCTGCCGTAATCGAAGCTTTTGCCCTCACATTCAATGTAGTGGCAGTTACGGTTCCCGTCTGTGCTGCTAAAGCATTATGTGAATTCCCCATGAATTGCTGCGGAATAACCATCAGGAAAATTAAAACAATAATCAGCCATTTTTTTAAGTACTGTCCTTTCATTACAAACCCCTTCCTAAAATCAATTACCAGCAGCTTTTAGCCGATAATCAGCTTTTATAAAGCAAAACCAGGGCAGCTCTCTGCCCCTTCCCAGCTTATAAGTAGTCAGCGTCCTTGCCAAAATCCTTTTCCAATAAACATCTTTTTCTATTTACTGACATTCTAAAAAGGAAGTATGGCACTTATGTGGCATATTCCCCCATTAATTGATATTTCTTCTTTGGTAATTTTGATACATTTGATCCATAATCCCCATTTTATGTAATATATTTTCACCTTTTCGTTTCTGCTGGTTTGCTTGCCAAAAAACAAAAACAGGCATGGGAAATTGCTTCCCATGCCATAACATAAGCCTTTCATATTTCTTGTATATACCAAATCAGTCCTGTATACCCTTATGCCTCATCAATTGCCTTACCAATATCATTTCTCATATACTTATTGGCAAAATCAACCCAGGCAGTAGCCTCATAGGCCTTTTGCCTGGCTTCCCTCAGATCCCTTCCGGTAGCGGTGACGCCAAGGACGCGCCCGCCATTCGTCAGGATCTCATCCCCGAATTTTTTCGTTCCCGCATGGAATACAAAATAATCCTCTTTTCCTTGAAAGGCTTCCAGCCCCTCAATGGGAAGTCCCTTGACATAGCCTTCCGGATAGCCCTTGGAGGCGAGGATGACGCATACGGCAGCATTATCCTCAAATTCCAATCTGACCTGGTCAAGCCTGCCGTCAATGCAGGCCTCGATCACTTCAATAATATCGTTCTTCATCCGGGGAAGCACTACCTGAGCCTCCGGGTCACCAAAGCGTGCATTATATTCCAGCACCTTCGGACCGTCCTGCGTCAGCATAAGCCCTACGAAGAGGATACCCTTGAATTCCCTGCCTTCCGCCTTCATTGCATCCATGGTGGGCTGATAAATATTCCTTCGGCAGAACTCATCCACCTCCGCGGTATAGAAAGGGCTTGGTGAAAAGGTCCCCATTCCCCCGGTATTCAATCCCTGGTCGCCATCCTTTGCCCTTTTATGATCCTGGGCACTTGTCATGGGGGCGATATTGGTTCCGTCACAGAAGGCCAGCACGGACACTTCCCGGCCGGTCATAAACTCCTCAATGACAAGCCGGTCCCCTGCATCACCAAACTGTTTATCCTCCATAATCAGCTTCACGCCGTCAAGCGCTTCCTGGTGGGTATTACAAATCAGTACACCCTTCCCCAGGGCAAGCCCGTCCGCCTTTAAAACTATGGGGTATTTATCGTTACGGCTTAAGTAGGCAACCGCCTGCGAAGGATGGTCAAAGGTTTCATAGGCTGCCGATGGTATCTGGTATTTCTTCATCAAATCCTTGGAAAAGGCCTTGGAGCCTTCAATGACCGCCGCCCTTTTCCTTGGCCCAAATACCCTAAGCCCCCTGCCTTCAAAGACATCTACCACACCGCCAACCAAAGGATCGTCCGGTCCTACAATAGTCAGGTCAATGCCCTCCTCTACGGCAAAGTCAGCCAGCTTGTCAAATTCACTTACGGCGATATCAACACACTCTGCAACACCGGCGATACCTGCATTCCCCGGTGCGCAGTATAGCTTGTCAACCCTCGGACTCTGGGCAGCCTTACGCGCAATTGCATGCTCCCTTCCGCCGCCGCCGATAATTAAAACCTTCATCCTTCATCCCTCCATAAAAAAACAAAAAGCCTATTCCTTTATTGTGACAATATTATTTTCTATAAGGATTTTGTGGTCGGCAATCAGCTGGACTGCCTTAGGCAGCAGCTCCCATTCTGCCTCCTCCATCACCCTTTGCTGAAGCACCTCCGGCGTATCGCCGGGTTGTACATACACCGCTTTTTGTAAAATAATCGGTCCGGTATCAGTTCCTTCATCCACAAAATGGACCGTTGCCCCCGTTACCTTTACTCCTCTTTCCAGCACAGCTTCGTGCACCTTCAGCCCATAATAGCCGTCGCCGCAGAAAGCCGGAATTAATGCCGGATGTATGTTAATAATGCGGTTTTGGTAGCTGCGCACTACCTGCTCCGGAATAATAAGCAGGCAGCCTGCCAGTACCACCAGATCAGGCCGGTAGCTGTCCAGCAGCTTTAATAACGCCTCTGCGTAAGCTTCCTTATCCGCATAATCCTTTTTCAAAATAACCTCAGAGGAAATACCATGCTGCTTCGCCCTCGTCAGAGCATAGGCTCCTTCCCTGTTGCTGATTACAACCTCTATCTTAACACCGGTCAGCTTATTCTGTTCTATTTGGTCGATCAATGCCTGGAGATTTGTCCCTCCTCCTGATACCAGCACCGCCAGCTTTAGCATAAGCTTACTCCCTTCGCGCCGTTTACGGTTTCTCCTACGATAAAGGCTCTTTCCCCGGTCTCATTAATCAGCTTCACTGACCTTTCGGCCTCCTGGCTGTCTACTGCAAGCAGCATGCCAATGCCCATATTATAGGTATTGTACATTACCTGCTCCTCAATATCCCCGTCCCTGGAAAGCATATGGAAGATTGGCGGAATATCATAGCTATTCTTTTTAACCATGGCATGAATGCCTTCAGGAAGCATTCTCGGAATATTCTCATAGAAGCCGCCGCCTGTAATGTGGCTGCAGGCTTTTACCGTAACTCCGCCCTTTTTCAAGTTCTGCAGAGCCTTAACATATATCTTGGTCGGGGTCAATAAGACCTCTCCCAGGGTTGACCCCAGGGATTCATAATAGGTATCCAGGGTCTCACGCTGCATGCGGAAAACCTTCCTCACCAGGGAATAGCCATTGCTATGGATCCCGGAGGAGGCAATGCCGATCAAAGTATCCCCTGCCTTCACGGATGCGCCGGTAATCAGCTTCTTCTGGTCTACGATTCCAACAGCAAAGCCGGCCAGGTCATATTCGTCCACCGGATAGAAACCCGGCATTTCTGCCGTCTCCCCGCCGATTAAAGCTGCATTTGCCTGCTTACAGCCCTCTGCCACTCCCTTAACGATAGCCGCAATCTTTTCCGGCTCATTCTTGCCGCAGGCAATATAGTCCAGAAAAAATAAAGGCTCGCCGCCTGCACAGGCGATGTCATTTACACACATTGCAACACAGTCAATGCCAATGGTATCATGTTTATCTAAAAGAAACGCAATCTTAAGCTTTGTCCCTACGCCGTCCGTCCCGGAAACCAAGGTAGGCTGCTCCATATCCTTAAAGCCTGCCAGGGAAAACGCACCGGAGAAGCCTCCAATATCCGTTAAAACCTCCCTCCGCATGGTCCCTTTAATATGCTCCTTCATCAGGTCAACTGCTCTATAGCCGGCTTCGATATCTACTCCTGCCTTCTTATAATCCATCCGTAATACCTCCATTTTGAACATAAGCTGAACCGGAAAACCGGTTCCCTTGTGATGAATACACTTCGCGCTCTCGCTCCGCTTTGTTCACATTTTAGCATATTATGTCCTTTTTGTCGTTAATTTTCGCCGTATAATTTCTTATGCTTTTTATAAGGCAGCCTAATAATCCGAACGCCATCTATAAGTTATATTAATCTATAAGCTATGTTAATCCATAAGCTATGGCTAGCCTTTAAACTATAATATCAAAGCTCTGCATAACGTTTCTTCCCATAGGTTACCAATGCCAAATATAAAGCCACATCCAAAAACAGTGTCAGGATGAGGAATGCCAGATATGCCGGCAGGAAGGATCCCAGCAAAACTAAGAATACAAATTGTATTCCCACATAAGCCATAGCCGTGAAAATTGTCACCATGACTGCCGCGCTCTGCTTTACCACCGTAACCTCGGAAACCCAGTTAAAATTAGGGAAGACTAAATTAATCAGCAGCCCATAACAGGCAATAAATATGATGCTGGCTGCCGTCACCAACACCAGCAGCACAGTCTGGTATATTCCCAGCCCCAGAGCCCAGCCGATTATGGCTGCATCCAGGATTGCCGGTGCCGCTATGGTAAAATTAACCGCCAGCTTTGACAGATATACCTGCTTATAAGTGACAGGCAGGGATTTTACGATCCATAGGCTGCGCCCCTCCAGGGAAATGGAGGCTGCAGACGGACAAGTCAGGACCACGCAGAAGCTTACCGCTACCGGTAAGCTGGTAACCAGCTGGGCGGCCGCCTGGGGATCCCCGGCCAGGGTTCCAAGATCCACAAAAATCATGGCGATTGCCCCCACCGTAAGCAGCACAATTCCGATTCCTGTATTTAACACATACAGGGAGGAGGCAAAAAACCTTTTCAGCTCCTTCCTATACAGCGCTTTCCAAGGTGAGGAGCTCTTTAGCTCTCCCATCTTGAAATCAGCCCTGGCCGTTCCTGTCAGCATGGCTGTATTCATCTTTTTAAATACAAGCTTCAGCAATGCAGTATATAAGAAAAATGCCAAAACCGAAATTCCAATAAACATAACCAGCGCCAATACATCATAGCTAATTACCGCATCGGTAAACAGCCCCGCTAACGGGTACATGGAGTCCACCTGGCTGACTATGGCTTTCCCCACATCCACAATCTGCGCTTCCCTTCCATCCAGCAAAAAGGAAAAACCAAACACGATTACCAATAATCCAAGGCTAAAAATAATGTTAAGCAAATTCTGATGCCGGAATTTTGAAGCAGCAAATGCAATCAGGGTTCCCACTAATGATGCTACCACAATAGGAACCAAGGGAAGAAAGAGCATACCCACGCTGCAAAAAACATAGAACAGTATGCCCGGATGGGCCAATATCCCATAGGCTATCATCATTGGAACCATGACAATAAGTACAAAAATAAAATTAAAGGAATAAAGGATGATTAAACGGCTGGCAATGATTTCACCCATGCTCACCGGCAGGGACATTACCAGGTCATAGTCCCGGAAGCCAAACACCGTTCCCTTCACCTTAAACACTGTCGTCATGAGAATCGTAATACATAAGATTACCATCATCATCGCCGGAAGCACTTCAAGGCTATGGTACATCCCCAGCACACTCCCGATCATCAGGTTATAAGTAAAGGATACAATACTCATTACCACAATAAAAAACAGCAGACCGGCATACAGCAGCTTCGGCTTCCTTTTCCTTGATTTACCAAGCATGAGCATATCCCCGAGAACTGCCAATAACTGAACGCTTAATAGCCGCATTACCTTTTTCAACACACTCACCATCCTACCACAAATTTTGCCAAAGGGACGTCCAATCAGTACAACGGGCTTTCAGGCACGCCCTGAATTGTTATTTCGTTTCGATCAATTCCAGGAACACGTCTTCCAGGCTGCTGTTCCCCTTTACCTCCTCCGTCGTTCCGCAGGCCACCAGCTTCCCGCCCTTAATGATGGCAATCTTGTTGCAAAGCTTTTCCGCCACCTCCAGCACATGGGTTGAAAAGAAGATTGCGCTTCCTTCCTTACACAGGTCTGACATAATCATTTTTAAAGTGTAAGCCGCTTTCGGATCCAGCCCGACAAAGGGCTCATCAAGTACTAAAAGCCTGGGCTTATGGATTAAAGCCGAGATAATAGCAAGCTTTTGCTTCATTCCATGGGAATAGGAGGAAATACTGTCCCCCAGGTTTGGCGTCAGCTCGAAGGCATCCGCATACTTACTGATCAGTTCCCTCCGCTGCGATTTTCCAACCTGATAAATATCCCCGATAAAATTAAGGTATGCTATCCCTGAGAGATGCTCGTACAGATCCGGGTTATCGGGAATATAGGCCAGCTTCTGTTTGCAGGCCACCGGATCCTCCTTGATGGACATTCCATCAATTATAACGTCGCCTTCCTCAAAATCAAGGACACCGACAACAGAGCGGATTGTGGTGGTTTTACCGGCTCCGTTATGCCCGATAAAGCCGAAGATATCCCCGTTGCCCACCTCCAGGTTCAGCCGGTCGACTGCCTTCCTGTCACTTTTATAGCTTTTTGATAAATTAATTATTTTTAGCATGATAATCCTCCGCCTTAATTCATGTCAAAGGGTGCATTTAACGCTTCCGTCCCCGGCAACACAAATCTCGCATCCCTGATAACCGGGATCGCAGACCCATCCTTCCGGTAGACTGTTATTTCCTTGATTTCGTTATATGGCAGGGTGATATCCGTATGGCAATTAAAATACGCCTTGGATATATCGGTTTTGCGAAGCAGGGATATCTCATTGTCACGGGCCACAATTTCCTTGCCGTCCAGATTGAAGACCTTAACGTCCTCACTCATCTTGTAGCAGGTATCACCAATGGCAAAATGGGGACCTGTCTTCTCTGCAATGAGAATCGGAAGCCTTGACGCAATATCGAATTTCCTGGCCATCATGTAAGCCGTGGTATTGGTGCCAATGGCGAATTCACCCATGGGCAGGAAATCACGGTTATACAACAGGTTTTCTTTTACAAAGTTTTTATTCTTTATCTCATCCGGATAATTCTTACAGCTGTAGTCCACCGTAATACCATCCTTAAATTCCAGCTCAAGCTCGAGATATTCCAAATCGTTCAGATATACCTTAGGTACATGGAGCCTGCCGTTTGTTCCGGTGAGTACAGGTGATGTGAACACCTCTCCTACCGGGATATTGACGTCCGCAACACAGTTTTCAAAGCAGGTCTCCTTTGACGGCTCCTTCAGGTCATAGAGCTTCACCCTCAGATCCGTATGGTTGTCCCCGGCTCCGAGGATCCTTACATGGTCTCCCTGGTCGAGCGCATCAATAATACACTGCTGGATCCTGCCATACTCTTTACTATCCAGCGTATTTACCTTTACCGTCTCAGCGAAGATTTCCTCATAATCCTTGCCGATCTCAGGCACCGGATAGGAGATAATGGTAAAGGAAACCTCCTCCATCCTCAGATATTCCTGCATCAGCATGTTCTCTTCATTGGTGCATTCCACTGTCAGCTTCTGCTGGCGCTTATTCAGCTTCACGGCCTCTTTTTTATCCTCCGGGGCAAATAATTCCTCCCCGAACACCTCAATGACGGCAGGTCCCGCATAAACGGCCGCCTTGTCCTTTAATTGCTCATAGGCCAGCTTCACGCTTTCAATTTTTCTTCTCTGGAAGGCCTTGTCAAAAAACAGCCCCGTATCGAACCGGTGGTCATAATCATATTGCTTATTTGGACTGGTAGAATGGTAGCCGATCTTTAAATGCTGGCGTTTATTTACCGCGTTATAGGCAGCGCGTTGAACCGTAGTCTCAAGACCCAGCTTCTTAAAATTCAAAACCGCGTAATAAACCATGCGCTCAAAGCCAATCTGGTAACGGATATTTACTATCCTTTTTTTACTTAAATCCTTCCGGTTTGCCTCAAAGCCGATACGGTAGCCCTCCGTGAAGGTGTCTGCCATAGCCTTTACCTGCTCCTCGGGCATGGAATTTAAAAAGCGTGCGGTCCTTATCTCATTTTCCGTAATGTGCTCCCCGAAATAATAGAGGTAGCGGATATCCTCCAGGTCTGATTCCATAATGATATCCCTGGCAAAGGACATGCCGGTATCAAGCAGCTCCCGGGTTCTTGCCGTCACCAGGATATCGCAGTAATCGCTCATGAAATCATAGACCGCCCTCTTGACATCCTTATAGGTATACTCATCTTCTGCTTCAAAGTAATTATAGACCTCAATAAAAAGCTCCAGATAGATCGTGAGCTCATACAGTCTTTGCTCAAAGGCATATACCAGGATGGAACGCAGCTCTGTATACAGAAAAGCTAAAAGCTTACCATAACGGTCTCCCAGCTGCCCGCAGGCATAGGCCGGATTTGCGAAGCTGACCAGATAATTCTCCCCGGCAATATCATTATACAAGGCACTGTTTAAAGCCTTTAACTCCTGCTCCGTCAAGGTATTTAACCTCTCTTCCTCCACCATGGCCACCACATTCTTCACCATTAGTACAAAGGAAGCCACACTCTGGAAGTAGGGAAACATCCGCCCGCTGACGGTTTTTTCCTGTTCGATCAGGGCAATGCGCTCCATTGCAAGCTCATACCTCTCCCTGATAGCAGTGTTTTCTTCTTTCAATAAATCCTTGTATCCCATATCCATCCTCCGATTATTCATTAATTAGATTTCCCAGCTCCACCTGCTTCTTCATTAACCCGTACTGATAATTCCATAGCGCCTCGGAGCCATCAGGTGTCACGGCGTTACGCTGCATTACCTGGGAAAAGGTTACCCCATGCTCCTTCCAGGACCTCCCGCCACTTGCTGCGTTTAATAAAAATGGCTGGACACGGTCTAAGGTAGCTGCAAACTTTGCCTCCGGTGTCTCATTTGCCTCAAACTCATCCCAAAGGCTGCGCAGCTCCTTCGCCTGGTCCTCCGGCAGCAGCCGGAAGATACGCTCCGCTGCGGCTAATTCCCTCTCCTGCTTTGACAGGTTAAATTCCGCATCATAAGCATAGGTGTCCCCCGCATCGATTTCAACAATATCGTGGATCAATAACATAACCATGGTCTTTACCATATCAATCTTTTCATTGGAATGCTCACTTAAAATGGCACACATTAATGCAAGATGCCAGGAATGGTCCGCATCATCCTCCCTGCGGCTTCCATCCGCCAAATAATTCTGTCTCACGATATTTTTAAGCTTGTCCACCTCCATGATAAAGTTCATCTGCTGTTCTAATCTTGTCATTTCCAATCCTCCTGTTCTTTGGAAGAATTTCTCCTCCCAAGACCTTATACTATGATGCCTAATATATATAATACTAAAAATAAAATTGCCATAACACCGTTTAGGCTTGCCCCGATGACCGGATAACGATAGAAGATATCCTTTTTCTTAAAAGCCTTATAGGACAGATAAAACCCAAAAACCGACAGTCCAAATAGTAAAATCCCAAGGACACCAAGCAGCATCCCGCCATTTCCCCGTACAGTACTGGAGCTGATACTCAGCGCCAAAAAGCCCAGGATCACAAATCCCCCGATTGCAGTGGATGCGATCCCTGTTTTTGTATGCCTCCTGCCGGAAAAATGAATCATTTCCTTATCCTTCTTAAACAGCATGCCTATTTCCTCCCGCTTTTCATATTCTTTCTATCCTCTTTGGTTTTTAAGAGAATTTCCCCTTTGGTTTTCAAGAGGATTTTCCCTTTTGTTTCCAAGAGGATTTCCTTAGGACAAGAGCCCCAAAGATGCGGCAGAAAATATACCCCAGCATCCCGCCAGCCGTATTCAAGAATATGTCATCCACATCAAATATCCCGACCTTAAAATACATCTGAACCAGCTCTACGGCTAAGCTGAATAGCAGGCTTAAAAAGGTTATCGTAAAGAAGCCCCGGTATCTTTTATTCAGCATGGGAAGCAGAAACCCAAAAGGTGCAAAGGCCAGTATATTTCCTGCAATATTTACAACAAAGCTCTCCAGCCCTAACTGCTGCCGGTATTCTATAAAACGCCTGATCTCTTTAAATAAAACCAGATTATACCGGTATCCGGGAGAGATGCAATCCCTTCCGTAATGCTCACTAAAAAACAAAAAATAAGACAACAAAATAATATACAAATAAAACAAAAGCCAACCCGCTCTCGTCCAACCTCTATGATTACGCACCTTCAATTTTATTCTCCATATCTAACTTTTCTGAGTCCTTCGTTGGTTTACCACGCCTCTTATTATAAATCAAATCCAAATCTTAGTAAAGCATATTTGCCTTTTCCAGGAAAGTAAAAAACGGCCAAAAAGCAGCGCCTTTTCTCAGAAGTAAAAAACAACTTCTGAGAACTTTATATTACAGGAAGTAAAACCATCTTCCTGTAATCGCGATGCACGGCGCAAAAGCAGCGCCTTTTCTCAGAAGTAAAAAACAACTTCTGAGAACTTATATTAACAGTATTAATGTGAATAATAACTATTATGCAGTATTATTCCTATTATTGGATGGATTTTTATTTTCAATTGAGCTACAATAAAGAAAATTAATGGGCGAATTATCAGAAAGGAATTCAGTGAACCTATGAAGACATTTGAAGAACTGTATTATGAGGTTTTAATCAGAACCTTAAAAGAAAAGGATGCCAGCTTTTTAGAAAAGCTGGAGCTTTACGATACCCATCAGCTTGACTGCCTGCTCCATCCGGAAAAGCATCCCCTCGTATGGCATACCGGTGAATGCGAGTGTGAGGAGGGGGAGCGTAACTGCGTGAAGGTCTGTCCCTTCCATGCAATCCATCCAGGTGAATCCGGCGGGATGGTCATTGACGAAGAGGCCTGTACAGGCTGTGCCATCTGTGTCCAGGAATGCCGGGCTAAGAACCTGAATACCAGCAAGGATGTAATCCCTGCACTGCAGGCGATCCGTTCCCACAAGGGCTTAGTATATGCCCTTGTCGCCCCGGCGTTCCTGGGCCAGTTCAGCAGTGAGGTAACTCCCGGCAAGCTGCGCAGCGCACTAAAGGCCGTTGGCTTTGACGGTATGATCGAGGTAGCACTTTTCGCGGATATCCTGACCTTAAAGGAAGCCCTGGAATTTGATAAAAACATTTTAACCGAACAGGATTACCAGCTTACCAGCTGCTGCTGTCCAATGTGGATTGCCATGATACGCAAGGTATATAAGGATCTGGTCCCCCATGTCCCTCCGGCCGTATCACCGATGATCGCCAGCGGACGGGCGATCAAGACACTCCATCCCGATGCCCTTACCATATTCATCGGCCCCTGCATGGCAAAGAAGGCGGAGGCTAAAGAAAAAGATGTCGCCGGCGCTGTTGACTTTGTATTAACCTTCCAGGAAATCCAGGATATCTTTAATGTTATGGAGATTAATCCTGGGGATATGGAGGAAAGCGAAAAGGATCATTCCTCCCGTGCTGGCAGGATCTATGCGCATACCGGAGGTGTCAGCGAGGCTGTCAGTGAGACCGTCAGGCGCCTTAACCCGAACCGTAAGATCAGCATACGCACCCAGCAGGCTCATGGTGTCCCCGCCTGCAAGGCCATGATTAACGATATCCTCTCCGGCAATACCAATGCAAACTTCTTCGAAGGTATGGGCTGTGTCGGCGGGTGCGTCGGCGGCCCTAAGGTACTTATCCCACATGAGGAAGGCCGGGTACACGTTGAAGAATACGGCAATGCCGCCCCATATCCTACCCCCATTGATAATCCCTATGTGATCGAGCTGCTCCACCGGCTAGGCCTGGATACCATCGAAAGCCTGCTGGAGCACAGCGATATCTTTACAAGGGATTTCGGCAATCCATCCCCTTCCAGGGCAACCCTGTAATAGGACGGGCTTTCAAGGAAGACCAAATAGAAACCGAACATCCCTGTTTTCAAATCGTATTAAAAAAGCGTCTTGATTTGGCTGTAAAGGCCATTTCAAGACGCTTTTTCATGTAATAAATACTTATTTATTATACGCTATTATTGAAGCTTCTTTTACAACAGTATCTTTTCCTTGTTCCTCAAGTCCCATTCCCAAAGAATTCTCCCGGTGCTTAGTATACTGCTACAAAGAGGCTGGGATTCATCGGATTTACTGCATTGCCTGCCAGGTCGGTAATACTATTTGTTAATATATCTACCTTCAAACTTCCAGCTGCAGGCAGAGATGTCAGTATGATATTCACTGTATTTCCGCTGACAGACACCGTATGCGGAAGCACGGCCGGGTATGAACCGCTGGTCTGGGTAACCTGAACCGTCATGGTTCCCTGAATCTGCTCATCAAAGTTTATTTTGATGGTATTCCTCGTTGCGGTATCAAAGCTGATACCGGCAAAGGACGGCTTTTTGTTCTCCTTGATTTCCAGGCTGGTTGTATATGAGTTGATCGGACCATAGCTATTATTATAGCCCCTTACACCGGAGATTGTAATCGGCCGTTCCACGGTAACCGTTGCACTGCCCGACGCTATCGTAAGCGTCACTGTGGCTCCTGTATCTGATGTATTCTTTGTCAGCTCTGCCCTGACCACCGGCACACCGGCAATTACATAGTTGCCAGCCGCTTCTGCCGTAGCCTTATCCAGCTTATTTGCAAATTCAACGATGATCTGGTCCGGGTTTGTCGTGGACTGGTATACCCTGTAAGGAGCAGGTAATTCAGTCGAGTTACCTGACGTATTGCTTATCGTAATATCCCTTGCCGTGTTCGTGTTCTTATAGTTATCATATACAAGCCCCGGATTAATGGTAAATGTATAAATACCAAGCAGGCTAATATTGGATAACTTCAATTGGATTACATTATTACCCAGGGTGTGGGTCACCTGTGCATAAGATACATTCGTATTCGGCGATATTTCATCCGAAGCTGACGCATATCTTGCATTGAATACACCTGATACGCTAGCCAGGCTTACGTCCTTGTTATAGGTTAAGGTCAGGATATTGGTATCCGCATCGTAGGTATACTGTATCAGATTAGGAGGTGTCGTATCCATGGTAAAGTTAACCGTAAAGGTTCTCATTGTATTTGCGGTGGTATCAGTAGGATTCACATTATAGCTGTTCCAATTCCCAATCTGTACCGGCTGCACTCCCGTAGTTGCCAGATCCGCTGCAGAGGTCATTATATAATTTACCTTCTTCGTATCTGTCTGGTCAACAACTCCAGAGATCCATGCCCCATTGTTGATGATAATATAGCCGCCGGTCTGTATGGAGCGGTCAAAGGTAGCTGTAATCGTATTATATCCGGTCCGGAGCACCGACAGCACCCTTGCCTGTGGCTTTGGTGTAGTATCCGTCTGGATATGTGCCGTTACATAGACAGTAGCAGGAATATTGCCAGCCATATCCTTGATACCGGAAATGTAAACTGAGAATAATTTATTCCTGTCTGTTACAACCATAGGATTCAGATTAATGGATAAGGACTTCTTATCCTCTGAAGGTATATAGTTTAATCTATTATTTAGCAGGCTGCGGGTGGACGCATCCGCCGGAACACTGGAGTTCACTACTGCGGCTCCTGAAACCTTCATATTACTAAAGTCTACCGCTTCATTGAATTCAATAACGGCAACCAGGCCGGAGTCATCCGTGGTGGTCCTGACAATATACGGGCCGGTTCCATCTGAATAGGTTATTGCCTTGTAGTAAGATTCCACGGCTATATTATCAGTGGTCTTAATATTGCTGGTAAAGTTAATTCCATAATTACCGTTTAATGCCTTGGCCGTTGTTATTGTAAGTGTCTTTTTATCTGCGGACAGGGTTGCCTTCAAGGTACCAGGATCATTACCGGTTATGCCCTTGGCATCCTTTCTAAGTATTATTTCGATATTACTGGATAAGGTATTTCCCGTGCCCAGGACTGTGCTTTCCAGGACCGGACTGTCAAATACTGCTACGATGGTATTGGCATCCGTAATATCAACACTCTTCACGGTGGCGGTAGGTCCTACAACTTCAATAATTACCGCATCATCCACGATGCTTTTAGCTGCCGCTTCCTTGGTTGCAGCCGATGCTGCAGCTACCCTGAGGGTAACCTTTCCGGCCTTCATGGCAGTAACCTTTCCGGTTAAGGCATCATCAATCCTGATACACTCCTTATCACCCTTGCCAATTGACCAGTAAACCTTATCCGATGTATCTGCAGGAGCCAGCGTACAATCAAAATCCATGGAGGATCCAAGGGTAATCCTGTGGGCTCCATTGGTCAGATTGGTATTTGATATCTCCACATCAGTCGCAGGAATTCTGACTGTGACCTTGCAGGAAAGTGTTTTTGTCTTTTTTGACGGATATGTAATCTTACATTTTATTGTGGCGGTTCCCTTATTCACAGAGGTAATTACGCCATTTTTGTTAACGGTAGCGACCGCTTTATTGGATGTGGTCCACTGGTACTTGCTTTTTGCTACCTTATTCTTAATTACTGATTGATAGGTCTTTCCTTTCCCAACAAGGGTAACACTGGTTTTGGAAAAGGACGGTGTTGCTGTTGCAGCCTGTGCTTCTGCTATATTCATGCCCCAGACAATGGGTACAAGGAACACAAAGCAGAAGAACATAACCATTTTTTTAACAAATGTCTTCATTTCTCATCCTCCTAATCTTTTTCTAAAGGGATTTCATAAATGGCTCCCTTTGGTCGCATTTGAAGCTTCTCCCATTATAGTTAAATTATATCTTATTAGGATATATAGTACCACAAGCAGTAATTTTTGTCAAAAACTTGTCCTGTATTTCGGGGTTTCTTAAGAAAATCTTAAGGCCTTCTGCCATAGTCTTTTAAAGCCCTAGGTCATTTATCCCAGTGGCCGGGGCGCTGTTATTTTCCTGGGGATTAACCATATTGCACCTTTCATCATAAACTATTTAGAGCGGAAAAGTATGCCCTGGGCTTTTCCGGTATAAAACCCTCTGCCGCTTTAACAATAATTTCAACTTTATTTATTTTTTACTTTATTTTTTCCCAGCTTCGAATTATAATGGATTAATGGTATATAATTATAATTAAAAAGGAAAGGAAGGTCTAGCCCATGAAAAAACTTGGTAAGTTTATATTTGGAACACTTGCTGCCGCTTCCGTTGCTGCCGGTGCCTATTATTTCTATAAGACTTATATTAAGAAAGACGATTCCGATGATTTCGAGGATTTTGAGGATGACTTCGAAGACTTTGATACGGAAGACCTGACGGAGAATGAAGTCAGAGAATACGTACCGATTAATATAGCCTCTGACAGTGATACTGAAGAAGAGGATACCTTAGCGGAGGAAAAGGATACTTCTGAGGTACAGGAAGACCAGGATCCCGAAGAGGAGCAATAAAACATTGCCATGGATATGGATAAAAGGTTCATGTAACTCCATTTAACTGGAGCTTACATGAACCTTTTCTGTATTATGAAACTTATTTCATTTATTAATTACTATATTATTAATTACTACATTTTCTAATTATTCTGCCTTTTTAATTGCCATACATCCGGCAAAACTCCTGGATGTCCGTGGATAGCTTCACCGGATCCCCTGCCGTATATGCGTTGTGGCTGGTGGTCACCTCATCAGTATAGTCAACGGTTATACCATCCCCAACATACATTGTGTATTTTTTCGTGGATGGAGAAGGTGTCACTATTTCAATCGTATAATTAGAGGTATCACCGGTCTGGTTCCCATAGGTAAATTGATGCTGCTCCATTAATGTGTAGAAGCTCAGGATATCCTCCTTACTGGTCAGAACTACCGAGACCTTGTTTATCTCATCCGTTACCGTTAAGGAACTGGCCTTTGCCGGGTCTGCCAGGAAAATCTCCCGGAAGGATAATACTGTCTCCAGGCCTTCAAAGCTTTTACTCATCTGGACTTGTGGCCCTGATAAGGCTGCCTTCTCACTTCCTGCGCTTCCTGCGGAGGTTCCGCTGCTGCCCGGGGAGCTGCCTGCTTCTCCTGCACCGGCCTTTCCTATTGCCGTAGGAACCTCTGCAACAATGGAATACTTCGGACTTTCTATAGCATTATCCATCCCTTCCGTTCCTGCCATACCGCCCCCATTGCTGGAGCCGTCCGCGTCCTGCGTACCACCGGCATTATCTGTTGTGTCCCCATAGGTTGAATCTGTGAAAGACTCATTTCCTGAATCATTCTTATTCAGGGCCGATTCCTCCCTGTCTGCCTGCTCCGTCTGGAATAGGGCCATATCACCCGATTCCCCTTCCATCATACTCTCGCCGGTCACTTCCTCCGGGGCCGAGGTATCATAAGCCTGATCATTTCTGCTAAATGTCTTTTGCCCTGAAAATACTCCATTGCTGGCAAGTCCATAACCTGCCACTACAACTACCACTGCTGCCGCTACTCCTGCCAAGGCACGGAAATACCGGTTCCAGGGAATCACCTTCCTGTCTGGGGCTTCCTGCATTTCCGGCTGGTTCTTAATCGCTAAAAGCGTTCTATGAATTAAATCCTCTGACACGCTAATTCCGCTTAAATCCAGGGAATCGTTCAGATGGAACCTGATTTTCATTTCATCAATTTCAATATTATCATCATAATTCTTGTTCTCACTCATCTGAAACCCTCCCTTCTAATATGGTTTTTAGTTTTTCCCTTGCTCTGGACAACCGGCTCTTGGCGGTGCCTTCTGCAATTTGCAAAGCCTTTGCAGTCTCTGCTATTGACATTTCCTGAAAATATACACAGAGAACTACATCTTTATATTTCTCCGGTAAAGAAAGAACCGATTGCTTAACCAGCTCCTTCGTATCTTGATTTTCCACTTCATCATAGTCCGTCTCGCTAATGATGGAATCCTCCTGGTAATCCATCATCGGTACCACCCTTCTGTTCCAGGCACTTTTTAAATAATCCTTACAGGTATTAATTGTTATCCTGATAATCCAAGTCTTTATGCTGGAGTTTCCTTCAAAGGTAGAAAGCTTTTGATTTACTTTTATGAATACATCCTGAAAAATATCTTCTGCCGAATGAATATCTTTGACATACATATATGCTGTTCGTAATACGTCATTGCCATACTGCCGAATCAATGTCTCAATATCATAAGCAGGCATATTTTCCCGGATGTCCTTTGGCACATCCTTTGGCATCCTATTATCCCCCTACAATTATCTTTTCCTGTCAGCCGGTCCTCTTATCCTTTGTGTATGAATCTCTTTTTTTGACGTGCCGGCCAGGAAATATCATTTCAATATATTTGGCATTACATGATATAGTATACATGTCTGCCCAGGTGATGTAAATGATAAATTGGATGCGGTGCTTTTTCTTTTTCTTTCATGAATTAGACGTGGCAAAGATAAATACCGTTCCATAAAAACTTTGAATCAATTGTGAATATTCTGTAAACAAATCCTGCTACATTTTGTCCCTTTTCTACACAAAAAAGCCGGTGCCTGTCGGTTCTTGCCATACCGGAGCACACCAGCTCTATTATACCCTCTATACATCCCACAATCTCCCAGCAAAGATCTACCCTACAAAAGCCTTTCAACAACTAACGCGGTGAATACGGGTGCGTATCCATGCATCTGGGGCAGACCGGGTCTCCCGTGTTTGCCCGCATTTGGCAAGCGCGGGAGGTTAAAGGCAAGCCAGATGCATGGATCTGCACCCGCATTTACCTCACAGCCTCAAATCTTGCCTACTCTTTACTTGGACAGCCTGATCGACAGGTCATACATATACTGGTCGATATCCTTCTTCATCGCCAAGCCTTCTTCAATATCATAATCTACATATTCGCCGTTCTTGTAACCGACAATCCTCTTCGATGCCCCGGACACCAGCAGATCCACTGCCTTCGCCCCCATCATGGATGCATACAGACGATCCCTCGCTGTCGGGCTGCCACCCCTCTGGGCATGTCCGATGATGGTTGCCCTGGTCTCCATGCCGGTTGCAGCTTCAATTCTCTTTGCCATACCGTTAGAATCACCCACACCCTCTGCATTTACGATGATGTAGTGCTTCTTGCCCTTTTTGCGCTTTTCAATAATATTGTTGATAATCCTTTGCTCATCATAGTCAAAGCGCTCGGGGATCAGGATTTCCTCAGCTCCGTTTGAAATTCCGCACCATAACGCGATATAGCCGGCATGCCTGCCCATAACCTCGATAACGCTGCATCTTTCATGGGAAGTAGAGGTGTCCCTTACCTTGTCAATGGTTTCCATCGCCGTATTAATTGCCGTATCAAAGCCTATTGTATAATCTGTGCAGGCGATATCCAGGTCAATGGTACCCGGTATAGCAACTGCATTAATCCCTCTTCTGGCCAAAACCTGTGCTCCTTTAAAGGAGCCGTCTCCGCCGATTACTACCAGACCGTCAATCTCATGCTTCCTGCAGATATCTGCCGCTATGTCCTGAACCTCAGGCTTTAGCATGTCAAGACAGCGGGCGGTATATAAAATTGTGCCGCCTCTCTGGATAATGTCGGATACGCTTTTTGCCTCCATATTAATAATATCTTCTTCCAGCAGACCCTGGAAACCTCTCATGATTCCTTTTACTTTACATCCTGCCCCCAGCGCAGTTCTTACAACCGCCCTGATTGCAGCGTTCATTCCCGGCGCATCTCCGCCGCTAGTTAATACGCCAATCGTCTTAACCTTACTTCCCATTTTTATTACCTCCATGTGCCTTTGCGGGGCAATTCAATATCTACAGTATTCTAATCTATTTTCCCCATTTTTTCAATACTCTTTTCCGTAATTCGTACATTTTCTGCCGAATAAATTGCATTTAACCGTTGAATCAAGTCATTATTTGCCTTAACCCCCCTGCTTTTTGGAAGCTTTTTCATGCACTTTTCAGCCTCGCAATAGATTACCACCGCATCATTGCCGTCATATTCCTCCAGCATCCGGTATAGGTCTGCTTCATCCTTTTGGAAGGCTTCCAAATCCCGATATTTAATCCACAGCTCCTGGGGTATGCTGTCAAAGGGGACGATGCTCTGGCAGATCAGCTTTGCAGCCTTTTCTTCCTCGACGGTTACCTTTCCCCGTACAAAAATTTTCTGGTCCGGTTCAACCATAGTTTTATATTTTTCATAATCCTTTGGGAATATTATAACCTCAACTACGCCGAATAAATCCTCCAGGGTGATAAATGCCATCATGCTGTTATTTCTCGTTGTTTTAACGGTTTTCGCAGTTACCATTCCGCCGATTGTTTCAAAATTACCATCAATTACCTTTGGCTTTTCTGTTTCCTCGTCAATTGCAAAATCATTTGAGTACGCGGTTATATTTTTCTGGAGCCGTGCTTCATAAGCCTCCAGGGGATGCCCGCTTACATAAATGCCAAGAACCTCTTTCTCAAAGGCCAGCAGCTGTTCCTTGCTATATTCCTCCACCTCCGGCATGGTAACCTCGTAATCCTGCTTTTCATCCTCCCCGGCAAAATCAAAAAGGGTCATCTGCCCTGTCAGCGTTTTCTTCTTCTCCGCCGCAATGCTGTCGATAATCTGGACATAACTCATCATCAGCTGCCTCCGGTTGGAGTGGACGGTGCTAAATACGCCGGCTTTAATGAAGCTTTCAATAGTACGTTTATTTACTTCCTTGCCGGAGAGCCTTGTCGCAAAATCCTTCAGGCTCAGGAAGGGTCCATTTTCTTCACGCTCCGCCACAACCGCGCTAATCACAGGCCTGCCGACACCCTTAATTGCCGACAGCGCATACCGGATAGCACCCTTTGATACGGTGAATACGGAATCTCCCTCATTGATGTCCGGCGGCAGTATCTCAATGTTCATCTGCCTGCAGGTATAGATGTATTCGGATACCTTACCAGGATTATCGATGACGCTGGTCATAAGGGCTGCCATGAATTCTACCGGATAATAGCATTTTAAAAAGGCTGTCTGGTAGGATACCACCGCATAGGCCGCAGCGTGGGACTTGTTGAAGGCATATTTCGCAAAATCCACCATCTCATCAAAGATATGGTTCGCGGCGGTCTCGGAAATACCGTTGCTGATACAGCCCGGTACCCCCTCTTCCTCATTACCGTATACGAAGTTCTTCCGCTCCTGGATCATTACGGATTCCTTTTTCTTGGACATGGCACGGCGTACCAGGTCACTCCGCCCATAGGTATAGCCTGCCAGCTCACGCACGATCTGCATAACCTGCTCCTGGTATACGATACACCCATAGGTCGGTGACAGGATCGGCTCCAGCTGGGGGCATTCATAGACAATCTTTCCTGCTTCATTTTTCCCCTTCACGTACTTGGGGATAAAGTCCATTGGCCCCGGGCGGTAAAGGGCAATCCCCGCTATGACGTCCTCCAGGGAATGGGGCTTTAATTCCTTCATGAAGCTTTTCATTCCTGCACTTTCCAACTGGAAAATGCCCTCTGTTTTCCCTGATGAGATCAGGTCATATACCTTTTCATCAGCATAATCTATATGCTCAATGTTAAAATCCTCATTTTCATTTTTACGGATCAGGCTTTCCGCATTCTGGATTACGGTCAGAGTCCTTAAGCCCAGGAAGTCCATCTTTAATAAGCCCAGCTCTTCCAGGGTAGTCATGGTAAACTGGGTGGTAATGGAATCATCGGAGGATCTGGATACGGGAACATATTCGTCGATGCTATCCTTGCCGATTACGACACCGGCAGCATGCATGGAGGTATGTCTTGGAAGGCCTTCCAATCTCTTTGACATGTCGATCAGGTACTTCACTTCCTCGTTGCTTTCGTACAGCTGCCTTAAGTCCCTGTTCAAGTTCAATGCTTTTTCTATGGTAATGCCTAATTCAGTGGGAATCATCTTTGCAACGGTATCTACCTGTGCATAGGGCATATCAAGAGCCCTGCCCACATCACGGATTACGGCCCTTGCAGCCATGGTTCCAAAGGTAACGATCTGGACCACCTTGTCCTTACCATATTTTTCGGTTACGTAATCAATGACCTCCTGCCTGCGTTCAAAGCAGAAATCAATATCAATATCGGGCATGGAGATACGTTCCGGATTCAGGAAACGCTCAAACAGCAGGTTATATTTGATCGGGTCAATATCGGTTATCTCCAGGGAATAGGCTACGATAGAACCGGCGGCACTGCCCCGGCCGGGTCCGACTATAATCTGGTTATCCTTTGCATATTTAATAAAATCCCAGACAATAAGGAAATAATCAACAAAACCCATGCTGTGTATAATATCAAGCTCGTAATCCAGGCGTTCCCACAGCTCCTTTGGCACCGGATGGTACCTCTTTTCCAGCCCTTCCCTGCAAAGCTGCTCCAGATATTCATAGGCTGTATAGCCCTCCGGAACCGGATAGACCGGTAATTTGTATTCCCCGAAGGTAATGGTCACCTCACAGCGCTGTGCAATCCCATATGTATTTTCAAGGGCTTCCCTGGCATAGGGGAAGATGGTGTACATCTCCTCGGGGGATTTCAGGTAAAACTGTCCGCCCTCATAACGCATGCGGTTCTCATCCGTAACCTTCTTCTGGGTCTGGATACAGAGCAGTATGTCATGGGGATCCACATCCTCGGCATAGGTGTAATGGACATCATTCGTGGCAACCAGCTTGATCCCTGTCTCCTGGGCAAGCCGGATTAGTCCCTGGTTCACCGTCTTCTGCTCCTGCATGCCATGATCCTGGAGCTCCAGGAAAAAGTTATTTTCACCAAAGATTTTCTGCAGCCTTAGGGCGGAATCCTTGGCTTCCGCATAAAAGCCCTTTAATAAATTATTGGATACCTCACCTGCCAGGCAGGCACTAAGGGCAATAATGCCCTCATGATACTTCTCCAATACCTCATAATCAACCCGGGGGCGGTAATAAAAGCCTTCTAAAAAGCCCCGGGATACAATCTTCATCAGGTTCTGGTAACCGGTGTTATTCTCAGCCAGCAAAACCAGGTGGTGGTAGCGCTCCTCTGAATTCCCCAACTCCCGGTCAAACCTGGAGCCCGGCGCCACATAGACCTCACAGCCGATAATCGGCTTAATTCCTTCTGCCAGACAGGCTTTATAAAAATCGATTACACCATACATTACTCCATGGTCGGTGATGGCAAGGCTGTCCATCCCAAGCTCTTTTGCCTGATGGACCATTTCCTTAATCTTTCCTGAGCCGTCCAGGAGGCTGTATTCTGTATGGACGTGTAAATGCGTAAAATTCATAATTGCTCCATTCTATGCCTTTCCCGAAAAAAGGCTCTTTCATACTAACAGACATTTGGTCGTCAGACCACGGGGTGCCGGATGTGAAATGATCTTCATTTCACACTAGCGCGGTGAATGTGGATATATCTACACCCACATTCACCCCACAACCTAAATATATTTTATGCCACCCTGAAAGGCTTGTCAATATTGCCCCACGTCCATATATAAAAAAGGCACATTGGAACCTGACTTTTGTCAGGCTGCAACATGCCCATCCATGCTTTATTTAAATGTTATTTGCTGCTTAAATATTTTTCGATATTCTCAATTGCTGCTTCTTCATCCGGACCATCTGCCGTTACAGTTACCTTCTCTCCAGAAGAGATCCCCATACTCATCATACCCATAATACTTTTTGCGTTGACACGTTTGTCACTGGTCGCCACATGGATACTGCATTCGTATTGGCTTGCCACCTGGACCAATAACGCAACGGGCCTTGCTTCCAAACCGTTAGGGATATTAATTACTATTTCCTTCGTTATCATAACTCTTTTCCTCCTTATGCTCCCGCAATTGATCTGCTATCATACTCAACTTTCGTAATCTATGGTTAACGCCTGACTTTCCAATTGGTGGACACAGCATCGCACCAAGCTCCTTTAAGGACGCCTCGGGATATTCCACCCGAAGCCTTGCGATGTCTTCCAGTCCATCCGCCAAATCGCCCAGCCCTACGTTATCTCGGATAAATATGATATCATCGATTTGTTTCGATGCAGCAGTTACTGTTTTATTAATGTTTGCCGCTTCACAATTCACCTGACGATTAATTGAATTGCGCATTTCCTTTAGTATTCTTACATTCTCCAGGTCCATCAATGCAACATGGGCTTCCATTACATTTAAAAGGTCAACAATCTGGGAGCCTTCTTTGACATATACAATATAGTTTTTCTTGCGCTTTACTATTTTTGCATCTACTGAAAAGGTCTGAATAATTTCCTGGATCCACTCTGCCTTTTGGAGGCTGGAAAGCACAATTTCAAAATGATAGGCTTTCTTGGGATCACTCATTGAGCCCGATGATAAAAATGCCCCCCGGATGAATGCTCTTTTACAACATGCGTTCTGGGTTATAACAGGATCTGCAATTCCAAGTTCAAGGGAAACGGCTTTTGCCGGGCCACCCTGTTTCATTTCCGCACGTAGCCGTCCATCCTGGAACAAGGCTCCCAATGCAGCCTCTGCCTCCTGGGCAAGCTTTGCCGCCTGCAAAATAAGGTCTATTGCTTTGCTGTCACGCAGGAACAGTGTATACGTACGGTTATCCTTTACAGTACTATTAGTTTTGACAGAAATATCAATATTTATATTAAATGTTTTTCGGATTAATGTAAAGTACTTTCTTGCGACATCCAGATTTTCCGTCTGCAATTTTAAATAATAGGATGCTTCCGTACAAATAATCCGTCCTTCAAAGGAAAGAATTGCCGTAATTTCCGCAAGCCTGCAATGCCTCGCATTACTCAGCTGGTGGGAAAGCTCCTCTTTCACAGCTTTTGAAAATGACATATCGGCCTCCTTTGGACTTCATAACCCATCCCTGCTGAAATGATCTAGGAATCCTTTAGTATATCTCTATGCTCAACCTTTATTCCATATTCCGTATTCCCAAGCCGCTTGTACAATTCATTTACCAGGGTTACGGAGCGGTGCTTTCCTCCGGTACAGCCGATGCTGATTACCAGCTGGTTCTTCCCTTCCTCAATATAGTTCGGGATTAAGAATAAAAGCATATCCTCCAGCTTATCCAAAAACTCTGTCGCCAAAGTCCCCTGCAGGACATACTCCTGCACCGGTGCATTATTACCCGTCAGCTGCTTTAGTTCCGGAAGATAATAAGGATTTGGCAGGAAACGGACGTCAAATACTAAATCCGAATCTGCCGGAATCCCGTATTTAAAGCCAAAGGATAAAACCGTAATGAAGAAATTATCAAACTCTTCATTATCAACATAGATCTTGGTAATCTGTGACTTTAATTCACGGATCAAAAGATGGCTTGTATCAATAATGACATCTGCTTTCTTCCGCAGGAAATCCAACCGTTCCCGTTCCAGGGCAATTCCTTTTTCCACCCTTCCTACCTCGGACAGCGGGTGGATCCTCCTGGTCTCCTTGTAACGCTTCACCAAAACCTGCGGTGAACAGTCCAGGAACAAAATCTCATAAGAGAACCCGGAACGCTGAATATCCTGCAGCACTGCTTCCATTTCCCTCAGGGCTTGTCCGCTTCTAATGTCAATACCCAAGGCAACATTTTCCTGGTTGCCTTGGATCGTAAGCCTTATAAATTTCTTTAATAATTGGATCGGAAGATTATCCACGCAAAAATATCCTGCATCCTCCAACATCTTCAGCACGGAGCTTTTTCCCGCTCCTGACATGCCGGTAACTATGACAAATCGCATACTTATGTCCATGCACCTCCCTCTACAAATTGCCATGAAAATGCCGCATGGACCCGGTCCTCCCTTTTACTCATTTATTTACCTCTTCCAACCTTGTCTCCATTCTGCTGCAGGTAACAACCATGACCACTTACTGTCAGAACTCACCTAAAAACTTTACCTCCGGCTCCAGCCTGACACCATACTTCTCTTCCACAATGCGAATTACGTCCCGGGTGACAGCCAAAAACTCCCCCGCCGTTGCATTCTCTTTGTTAATTATGAAGCCACAGTGCTTTTCGGATACTGCCGCCCCTCCGACCTGGTAACCGCGCAGCCCCGCATCACTGATGAGCTTACCGGCAAAATATCCCTGGGGCCTTTTGAAGGTGCTTCCGGCACTGTATTTATCAAGGGGCTGCTTTTCACGTCTCTGGGCATTTAATTCCCTCATCTTCTGCCGGATCTCTTCCGGGTTACCATAAGTGAATTGCATGTCTGCTTCCAACAGGACATAACCCTTCTCCTGTAAAATACTATGCCGGTAACCAAGTTTTAATTCCTCTGCCTTTAGTACAAGTATATTCCCTTCTTCGTCAAGAACCTTCGCAGCCGTCAGGCAGTGCTTCATCTCACCGCCGTAAGCACCGGCGTTCATTGTCACTGCACCGCCCAGGGTTCCCGGAATTCCTGAGGCGAATTCAAAGCCTGTCAGGCTATGGTCAGCAACCACACTTGCCAGCTTTGATAAAAGTACCCCTGCCTGTGCCCTGACTGTTCCGTCCCCGCTGACTTGGATGTTCGAAAAATCCTCGCCCAGCTTAAGGATGAGTCCCCGGTAGCCCAAATCGGAAACCAGCAGGTTACTTCCGTTTCCCATGATGTAATAGGGCATTTTCTCCTGTTTGCACAGGCTTATGACAGCACATACTTCCTCCGTCGATACCGGGAGCGCCAGATAATCCGCCTCCCCCCCAATATGCAGCGATGTATGGTTTGCCATAGGTTCCTTCAATTTAATCCGCTCTTCCGGTAAGATTTGAATCAGTTTTTTTAAAAATAAATTTTCCAAAACTATTTACCAGGCCTCCTTTATTTGGAGGCTTTGGCCTCCTTGCATTATGGAGCCTTTTGGTCTCCTATACTTCTCATAACTTATTCTATGCAATGATCAGCTTCGCTGCTCCATAAATCCCTGCATCATTCCCAAGGGTAGCCAATTTAAACTCCTTGTTCTTCAAAGCATCCATGGCATATTGATTATAATACTTCTTTATGGTCTCTGTAATAATCTCACCGGCTTTTGAAACTCCGCCGCCGATAACAAATACCTCAGGATCAACTATCTGTGCGACATGTGACAGGGTAACGCCAAGATAATAGCAGGCCTTTTCCACCGTTTCAAGAGCCAGCTTATCCCCTGCCTTCGCGCAGTCAAATACGGTTTTCGCGCTGAGTTCCGGATAAGTACGCAGGGCGGAGGAGTCGGTACGCTCTGCCAACAGCTGCTTTGCAAGCCTTACAATTCCTGTTGCGGAGGCATATTGCTCAAGACAGCCCTGCTTGCCGCAGCCGCATTTTGCAGTTTCTTTATCATTGACAAAAATATGCCCGATTTCACCTGCCGCGCCGTTGCTGCCTGCCAGCAGGGAACCGTGGAGCACGATTCCTCCGCCCACGCCGGTTCCAAGGGTTACAAGCACCATGTTCTGGTAGCCCTTTCCACCGCCGACCCAGCATTCGCCGAGTGCCGCAACATTTGCATCATTTCCGGCCCTTACCCTGAGCCCGGTGAAATTGATCATCTCTTCCTCTATATTAAAATGTCCCAAACCAAGATTAGCAAGCTCAAGCACTTCCCCGTTGTCCTTAACAGGTCCTGGTATACCAACTCCAACACCCAGTACATGATCCTTAGTCAGCTCCATTTCATCCATCTTGGCCAGGATGAAATTTGAAGCATCCTTTAAAATGTCTCTCCCATCTCCTGTACGGACGGTTTCAAAATCCCATTTGCTGAGCAGGGTTCCCTCCGTGTCAAACAAACCAACCTTGACGGCTGTTCCGCCAATATCAATTCCAAAACATACTTTTTCCATACCGTTACCTTTCTATCCCCGTTTATCTGTAGATTTAAAAATTAGTACCACCTACCGTTATAACCTAATTATCATTTTTTTTCAAGCTATTTGTAACCCGGTTATAAAGTTCCTGGGCTGCGTTGTACCCCATCTTCTTCTGACGGTAGTTAACTGCTGCAGATTCACAGATAATTGCAAGGTTCCGGCCCGGCCGGATCGGTATTGCATGACAGGGTACTTTATTACCCAGAAATTCAATGAAATCGTCCTCTAAGCCCAAACGGTCATAAGCCTTGTCCTTATTCCACTCCTCCAGCTTGATAACCAGGTCGATGGCCTGTGTATTCTTTACACTTTCTACTCCGAACAGGGTCTTGACATCTATGATCCCAATTCCCCTTAATTCAATGAAATGCCTGGTGATGTCAGGCGCTGAACCAATCAGGGTCTCATCACTTACCTTTTTAATCTCTACCGCATCATCGGCTACCAGACGGTGTCCTCGCTTAATCAGCTCAAGGGCAGCCTCGCTTTTACCGATACCGCTTTCTCCCATAATCAAGATACCTTCACCGTATACATCCACCAGTCCGCCGTGGATTGTGATCCGGGGAGCCAGCTCTACATTCAGCCATCGGATTACTTCTGCCATAAAGGAGGAGGTAGGCTTTGATGTACGAAGAATTGGGACGCCTTTTTCCGTGGCCTTCTTTATGAAATTCTCACTTACCTCCATATTCCTGCAAAATACAATACAGGGAACATGGAAATCCATCAGCTTCGCAAAGATCTGCATTCTCTCCTCGCTGCTCATCCTTTCCAGGAAAGCCGCTTCCACATGCCCGATAACCTGTACCCGTTCACTGTCAAAATGGTCAAAGAACCCAGCCAGTTGTAAGGCAGGCCGGTTCACGTCAGGCTGGGAAATCTTTATGCTCTTAATGTCAATCTCCGGAGTACAATTCTCCAAATTCATCTTTTCAATCAGACGAACCAATTCTACTGTATACATATAGCCTCCTTCTACGTACTGCAACAGACGTATAAAATATAATTTAGGGTGTATTAAAAGCCGGACAGCTCCAGCATATAATCCGTTTTATTCTACCACATTTTTCAACAAGCTGTAAATGCTTATTCTAATATTGGTTTATGAAAGAAATCATAGACCTGCTCTGCAGCCTGGCGGTTCATAGAGGGAACCTTCATAATTTCTTCTACGTCCGCAGCCTGAATGGCCTCCAGGGACATAAAATATTTCATGAGGGCACGCCTGCGCGTTGGCCCGACACCGCTGATATCGTCCAGGATGGAATGTACCTGATGCTTCCTATGCAGGCTGCGGTGATATTCGATGGCAAAGCGGTGGGTCTCATCCTGTATCCTGGTGATCAGGCGGAAGAGCTCACTGCTTTTATCAATGGGAAGCTCCTGGTTATTGTAATATAAGCCACGTGTCCTATGGTTGTCATCCTTCACCATGCCACATACGGGAATATCCATATTTAGCCCGGACAGCACCTGCAGCGCGATACCTACCTGTCCTTTCCCTCCGTCCATCAGGATCAGGTCCGGGTACCTGGTAAAGCTTCCAAGGGACTCATCCAGATTCTTTTCCTTCAGCTGTTCCAGTTCCTTCTGCCCATGGGTAAAACGCCTTGTCAACACCTCATACATGGAGGCGTAATCATCCGGCCCCTGGACGGTCTTTATCTTGAATTTGCGGTAATCCGCCTTCTTGGGCTTTCCCTTTTCATAGACTACCATGGAGCCTACGGATTCAAAGCCGGAGGTATTGGAGATATCGAAGGATTCAATCCTCTCAATAAAGGGCAGGTCAAGATACTCCGCCAATTCCCGTAAGGCGCCCGTCGTCCTCGCTTCCTCACGCTTAATCTTTTCCAGATCCTGATGCAGCACCAGCTCCGCATTCTTTCTCGCCATTTCAACCAGCTTTTCCTTGCCCCCCTTCTGGGGAACCTTCAGGTATACCTTCTGCCCCCGCTTCGTGGACAGCCACTGGCTAATCAGCTCCTCGTCCTGGGTTTGGGCTCCGAGAAAGATTTCCTTTGGAATATATGGTGTTCCAGCATAGAACTGTTTTAGGAAGCTTGCCATAATCTCACTATCCTCTACATCCTGGACACCGCCCAGATGGAAATGATCCCTCCCGATCAGCTTTCCATTGCGGATAAAGAAGGTCTGTACTACCGCCTCATCCTTGTCCTTCGCAAAGGCAATGATATCCCGGTCAATTTGATCCGTATTCGTGATCTTCTGACGGTTTGCGATCTGCTTAACGCTGCCCAGCAAATCCCGGTATTCTGCCGCCCGTTCAAATTCCAGGCTCTCGGAAGCCTCACTCATCTTATCCGTGAGCAGCTTTGCAACCCTGGTATAGTTGCCGTTCAGGAATTCAATCACTTCCTCGATATTAGCCCGGTACTCCTCACTTGAGATATATCCCTGGCAGGGTGCGTCACATTGTCCCATCTGATAGTAGAGGCAGGGCCTTTCCTTCCCGATGTCCTTTGGCAGATTCCGGTTACAGGTCCTTATTTTATAGATTTTACGGAGCAGCTCCAAGGTATCCCTGACCGCATTTACGCTGGTATAGGGGCCGAAATATCTTGCCTTATCCTTCTTCTGCTCCCTGGTGATGGAGACCTTGGGGAAGGCCTCATACATTGTAATCCGAAGATAGGGATAGGTCTTGTCATCCTTGAGCATCGTATTGTACTTGGGCATATGCTCTTTGATCAGGTTACATTCCAGTACCAGGGCCTCCAGCTCGGAATCCGTGACAATATACTCAAAATGATCGATATGCTCCACCATCTGCCGGATCTTTTCCGTATGGTTACGGCTGTTCTGGAAGTATTGCCTTACGCGGTTTTTTAATACCACCGCTTTACCGACATATATAATAGTATCCTTACTGTCGCGCATGATATACACTCCCGGCTTTGCCGGCAGTTTTTTTAATTCCTCTTCTATATCAAACATATTGGCTCCTCTTTACGTTTTAAGTAACATTAATCACTCTTGTTGCCCACCCAATAAGGATGAACAACAAAAAATGATTATCCTGCACCCTGCTAAAGTCTAGGATAATCATTCTTAACTAATCGGGGCAGCATAGGTTTTAACCCCATGTTTCCTGTTATCAAGGTATATCTTATATATTGTTATTATAGCAATAGCCTCTCTTCTTGTAAAGCAGTCAGCATAAACAGCACCCTTTCCTTTTATAATACTATATTCCCATTATACCCCATACCGTTTTTACTTACAACAATAAACATCCCATTTGCTAACATCAGTTATATCAAAAATTAATAATTAAAAAGCTGAAATCCGGCATTCTCTTTCATCTGCAGCTTCAGCTTTTTAATTCATATTTATTCTATATTTACTTTGTCTTTACCCAAATCCTGATCCACAGCCCCTGTGTCCCCCTTAATCTCACGGTAAATATTCATAAACTCTTCACCTGTGATGGTCTCCTTTGAAATCAGGTAATCCGCAATTTTATCCAGCACCTCGCGGTTTCCCGCAAGAAGCTCCTCTGCCTTTGCGTAGCAGCCCTTCAGGATCTGCATGACTTCCACATCAATCTCTGCCGCTGTCTGGTCGCCGCAGTTAAGCACTGCCCTGCCGTCCAGGTATTTGTTTTCTACGGATTCCAGCCCCATCAAACCGAATTTCTCGGACATGCCATACTGGGTAACCATTGCCCTTGCAAGGGAGGTCGCCTTCTCAATATCATTGGAAGCGCCGGTGGTAATCGAACTAAATACCAGCTTTTCAGCCGCACGCCCACCATACAGGGTAACGATACGGGTAAGGATCTCCTCCTGGCTCATTAAGTATTTCTCTTCCTCCGGAACCTGCATTACATAACCGAGGGAACCCATGGTCCTGGGGACGATGGTAATCTTCTGGACCGGCTCCGCATTCTTCTCCAACGCCGTTACCAAAGCATGCCCAACCTCATGGTATGCAACGATCCTCTTCTCTTCCTTACTAAGGATCCTGTCCTTCTTTTCCTTACCGGCGATAACAACCTCAACGGATTCGAACAGATCCTCCTGGGTAACAACGGTCCTTCCCTGCTTAACCGCAAGGATAGCCGCCTCGTTAATCATATTGGCAAGATCGGAACCAACCGCTCCCGAGGTAGCCCGGGCAATTGCGTCCAGATCCACGGAATCATGCATCAATACATTCTTGGCATGAACCTTAAGTATATCCACCCTACCCTTGAGGTCTGGCTTATCTACGATAATCCTTCTGTCAAAACGGCCGGGACGGAGCAGAGCCTTATCCAGTACCTCCGGTCTGTTGGTAGCACCCAGTACCACCAGACCCTTGGAGGAATCAAAGCCGTCCATGTTAGCCAGCAGCTGGTTCAGGGTCTGTTCCCTCTCGTCATTGCCTCCGCCGTAATGGGAATCACGGCTTTTACCAATGGCATCAATCTCATCGATAAAGATAATACAGGGTGCCTGCTGCTGTGCCTGCTTGAACAAATCCCTTACCCTGGATGCACCGACACCCACGAACATTTCCACAAAATCAGAACCGGACAGGGAGAAGAAGGGAACCTTCGCTTCACCTGCTACTGCCTTGGCAAGCAGGGTCTTACCTGTTCCGGGAGGCCCTACAAGCAGCGCGCCCTTCGGCAGCTTCGCACCGATCCGGGTATATTTGGCCGGGTTATGCAGGAAATCAACAATTTCCGTCAGGGATTCCTTTGCTTCCTCCTGGCCTGCCACGTCCTTAAAGGTCACGCCGGTCTGCTTTTCCACATATACTTTGGCATTGCTTTTTCCAACGCCCATCATACCGCCACTGTTTTTTGATATGGTACGGAACAAAAACCACATCACTACGTAGATTGCTATAATCGGCAGGATACTGCCTGCTATCGTATAGAAGATATTCGTCTCCGTCGGCTTGTATTCAAAGTCTACATCTGCCTCATCTAAGCGGTTTACAAGATCCAAATCATAAAAATAGCCCGTATAATAGGTTGTCTTAATGGTCTTGTCGGTCTGTTCCTTCGGTGTTATAAAAATTTTCTCTGAAACAACCTTCACGGATTCTATCTTGCCCTCATCCAGCATCGTCAGGAACTCATTATAGGTAATCTCTTCCTGCTTGCCATTCTTCAAGGTATCCTGAAGAGTCGCAAACATATACCATATTAATAATGAAGATACTAAGATTACAACAAGGGCAATTTTATTCGGTAAGCCGTTTTTGTTGTTCTTATTGTTGTTGTCCATGAAATCCTCCTATTCATAGAAATATCCAAAACGACAATTGTCGCTTATTTTATTTATCGTACATGATAAGCTTCACCGGAGGAAGCCGATCCCTTCCATTTCCAGTGTATAACTCATTATAGCCATAGTCTTTCCATAAATCAATAAAATTGTTCTTAAATTTCTGTGTTTATATTATGTAGAACAAAACGCATGTTCTACATAATCGTGATGCACGGCGCAAGTACAGCGCCTTTTATGAGAAGTTAAAAAGCAACTTCCCATAACTTATATTATGTAGAACAAAACGCATGTTCTACATAATCGTGATGCACGGCGCAAAGGCAGCGCCTTTTATGAGAAGTTAAAAGACAACTTCTCATAACTTATATTATGTAGAAAATGTCGAAAATTATAAAATCTCAATTATTTTAGAATAAAACACTTGATTTTATCCATCAGTCAAGGTAAAGTTATTTTGGATGATAATTGACTTCCGTTCCAAGGTGTAGTATACTAGAGCAAAAATTGTGCTGTATACCAGCAAGGGAGTCGGATACGGTTTAAGGTCCCATAAGGATCGATCGGCTAACCTAACCATTTGCCTTAAACCTTCTACAAAGGTTTGACGGCTTTTTTTGTTGCCAAAATGAGGAAAAGCAGTGGTGAGGCGATGTCCTAAGATGCCCTAACAGGAATCTTGTTATCTAATGAAATGACTATACATGATTAAAATGTCATAAACAAAAGGAGGAAACAAAATGCCCGTAAAATATGTATTTGTAACCGGCGGTGTTGTATCAGGTTTAGGAAAGGGAATCACAGCAGCTTCCCTTGGGCGTCTGCTTAAGGCCCGTGGATACCATGTAACAATGCAGAAGTTCGATCCCTATATCAATATTGACCCAGGTACAATGAACCCAATCCAGCACGGTGAGGTGTTCGTTACCGATGATGGTGCAGAGACTGATCTTGATCTGGGACATTATGAGAGATTCATTGACGAGAGTCTTGACAAAATGTCCAATGTTACAACAGGAAAAATTTATTGGTCCGTGCTTTCCAAGGAAAGACGCGGTGATTTCGGTGGAGGTACCGTACAAGTAATCCCCCACATCACCAATGAAATCAAAAGCCGTTTTTATAGAAATGACCAAAGCACCGATACACATATTGCCATCATTGAGGTCGGCGGCACCGTCGGCGACATCGAAAGCCAGCCCTTCCTGGAGGCGATCCGCCAATTCCGCCAGGATATCGGCGACCACCATGTTGCATTAATTCATGTAACCCTGATCCCTTACCTTAAGGCCTCAGGGGAAATGAAGACAAAGCCGACCCAGGCAAGCGTAAAAGAGCTTCAGGGCATGGGTATCCGTCCTGACATTATTGTATGCCGTACGGAGCTTCCTCTGGAGCAGGGCATTAAGGAAAAAATTGCCCTCTTCTGTAATGTTCCCAGTTCAAATGTATTACAGAATATGGACGTTGAATCTCTCTACGAGGCTCCTTTAGCTCTGGAGCAGGAGCATATTGCAGATGTAACCTTAAAATGTCTGGATCTCCCATGTCCTGAGCCGGATCTCAGTGACTGGGAAAGCATGGTCCAGGATTTAAAAAATCCCACCCATACCGTCGAGGTTGCACTTGTGGGTAAATACACCCAGCTTCACGACGCCTATATCAGCGTGGTTGAATCCTTAAAGCACGGCGCCGTTGCAAACCATGCTTCCATTAATATCCGCTGGATCCCCTCCGAAACCGTCACAAAGGAAAATGTGGCAGAACTTTTAGAGGGCGTATGTGGCATCATTGTACCTGGCGGCTTTGGTGACCGCGGCATTGAGGGTAAGATTCATGCCATCCGCCACGCCCGTGAGAATAAACTCCCATTCCTCGGATTATGTCTTGGCATGCAGCTAGCCTTGGTTGAATTTGCACGTGATGTCATTGGCTTCAAGGATGCACACAGCATAGAGCTGGATCCTTCCACAGCCCATCCGATCATCCACCTTATGCCTGAACAGGACGGGGTTGAGGATATCGGCGGCACCTTAAGACTTGGCTCATACCCTTGTCATTTGGAGAAAGACAGCATTGCCCACCAGCTTTACGGGGAGGATATCATCCATGAGAGACACCGCCATCGTTATGAGGTGAATAATTATTACCGGAATGATTTCTTAAAGCATAATATGAAGCTCTCCGGTCTGTCCCCGGATGGCAGAATCGTTGAGATGATTGAGCTACAGAAGGATATTCATCCCTTCTTCCTGGCGACCCAGGCCCACCCAGAGTTCAAGTCCAGGCCGAATAAGCCACATCCGCTGTTCAAGGGCTTTATTGCTGCTTCCCTTGAATATTGCAGGAGGTAGTAAGTAGGGACAAGTTCTATAGGGTTCTATAGAGTTTATGAATCTTTATGGGGTTATAGGGTTATAGATTCATAGGGTTATAGGATTTATAGAGTTATGAAATCTTATGAGCTTTTATGAGGCGTTAAGCCTTCTAATTATAAAGATTAATTATGCACAGATTATAAAGACTAATTATGCACAGAACCCGGCATGTATTAAGAGAAACAACATGCCGGGCTTTATTTATGCTTTATTCATACCTTATCCATGCTTTATTTCTGATTTAATAACTTCTTTAAAAAAAGTCTTCCAAGCCTTCCATGACAGGTTTATTCATATCAATCCTCATGCCGCCGCGGGTGGAGTACAGCGGATAGCATGACAAACAGAGAACCAAAGAAGATGGCCATATCCGCCATATTAAAGATAACACTTTTTAATTTCTTATAATTAATCGTGAAATAATCTATCACATATCCCCTATTATATCGATCAAATACATTGCTGATGGCTCCGCCAAGCATTAGAGATAAGCCTAATTTATATACACGGTTTCCTTTCTTCGGGAGGGTAACGGCAAAAAGAAGGGCTAAGAGGCCAAGGCAGGCACCGGACACCGTCTTCACGATTTCCTTCTTATCATCCATGAAATTAAGCATTGCCCCTTTGTTATACTGCTTGCGGATAATGATCCTGCCATTTAGGATCTCCTGGCGTTCACCCAGCTTCCTGTTCTTTTCAATATAATCCTTCATTTTATGCTCTGCCAAAACAAAAGCTATCACAATTAGAATATAAACCATAATCTTCTACCTCCTGGGAATAACCTAAATAATTTAAATAGTATCTCTTTTTTGCCTATGATTAATTCCTGTACCCCGATTAGCACCTTTACTCCTTATATTCTATGCTCCAATTGTCCCCCAATTCCTGAAAAGCTGCCTCCTGCTGCACATTTCCAAGGTGATGGTAGCACTCCGCCAGCCTTTTTAACGGATAATCACCGGCATAATGAATATTCAACTCACAGCCGGTTTCATAGGCTGCGTTATAATACCAGATCGTCGCCTCCTTATAATCCTCAATCCCAAAGAAATATTCTCCCAGATTGTAGCATACCTCGGCAGAGCCCTTCCCATCCGCTATGTTCCTGAGGCTGTATTTCATCAGTCCGGTTACATCCCGATTAATCAAATAATACTTCGTCAGGATGCATTCGCTGATCTTACGCTGCCCTTCACTAAGCTCCCCTGTTTCCGAACAATTGAGGAAATAGGGAAAGGCATCGACAAAATCCTGGTTCCCGCCTGAAATATATAATTCCCTGGCATACATTTCGTACAACCTTTCGGATAGCTTGCCCTCCTGCTGTATCACCCTCCTGAAGGCATTAAAGTCCCTTCCGGCATGATTTGAAAGGGGCATATGCAGAATTACGATGTCACTGTCATAGACCACTGGCGACAGGAGCACATTCTCATGTATCGGCTCCACAAACCGGAAGGTTCTGAGCCTTTTATACAGCTTCGGGCGGTATTCCACATCAAAATTATAGGTTGTATTAAACTGCAGCTGGTTCGCATATTTCATCTGGACAATTTCAATCTCAGGAAGCAGGCTTTGCTTCAAAAGCCGGAAGCGCTCCTGGTTCTCCTCATCCAGTACCTCATCTGCGTCAGCCGAATAGATATAATCCATGGTTGCCCTTTCAAAGGCAAAATTTCTTGCGGCGGAAAAATCGTGGATCCATGTAAAATCATGGATTTTATCCGTATATTTTGCTGCAATATTCTTCGTATTGTCCGTAGATCCCGTATCCACAATAATGATTTCATCCGCAATCCCTTTTATGGAATCCAGACACCTTGCCAGGACCGCTTCTTCATTTTTTACTATCATGCAAACACTGATTGTTATCATAGGAAAGCTCCATTTTATGGTATATGCTAAGGCTGTTCCTTTTCTTTACCTCTGTAATATAACCTGCCATAAGGGTATTGATACATGGATAAAGCAAGGAACAGCCTGTCTATTGTGATTTACTTATTTAATATATTTAGCCTCGATTTGAACTGACTTGTACTTCATGATATTACCGAAGGAGGTCACTTCAAAAACTGTCAGGTATTTGCCGGTGGTGATTTCTATATCATCAACGATAGCATCTGGTACCGGCACCACTGTTGCTCCCACTGCCTTATCTGCTATCATATCCTGATTCGTTACGCCAGTGATCTGGGCGTCCGTAATCACATACTTCCATTCGTTTCCGGCAGCCTTCGGGGTAACGATCTCAAACTTAGTACCCTTATTCGTTCCCACCTTATGAGTTACTACCAGGGAGGACGCTGGAGACGGGGTCTGGATCGTCAGCTTAATGGAGGTCTTATCAACGGTTCCATTCTTATAGGTGATCGTAAGCGGTTTGGCAACACAGTTTGCCAGGGTGGATAGATCCGTTGCCTTTAAGGTAACGTCAATTGTATCTATAGCCGCATCCGTATAAACCTGTCCAAAAAGGATTTCCCTGTTTCCAAGCTTAATTGACTTCACTTCCTTCTCGAAAGGCTCCTTGTCTAACGCATTTAGCGTAACCGTGAAAGAAATATCCGACGATGTATACCCCTTAATGAAGGTATAAGTAGCATCCACAATCTCCGGGACAGAAGGATACTTAATGTCTTTCGTAACATAGGTAGAGGCCAGTTCATAGCTTACCGCAGCAGATGAGGCTGTAGCTTTTTTCGCTTTTATTTCTTTCTGTCTGACAACTAAGGTTCCACCATCAACTGCCTTAGTGGAAGGAATTTTAATTGCAGTACCCTTCGTAACCGGACTCCAGACGGCCTTAGCCAGGTCTACTTTCTCACCCACAGCCAGTTTTTGTTTCGTTATTGTATATTCATAAGGAAGTGTCGGGCTTGCAGTCGGAATCTCAAGCACCAGGTTCTTGGTGCCCAGGTAGGACACCTTTATATCATCATCATCGATTGTCCTTTGCAAATTTATGCTGGTCTCTGTTATCTTGGAGGCAGCAGACTTTGAGGTGGCATAATTTCTTACTTCAATTTTCATTGCTGGAAATCTACTTATCATGCCATCAGGTATAGCTGAAACTCCGGTGCTCTTTACAATATCGGAAAGTGAAATGTTCTTTACTGCCCTGTCAATCACCTGAACCCACTTGGAGGACTCACCGGTTCCAAGAGTTACGCGGTATTCTTTTCCGTATTTTATATCTGCAGTAAACCTGCTGCCATCAATTCCATAGCCCGTTGCCGGAGGTTTCTTTGCTACCTTTACTTTGGCTTCATTGCTGAAACGTCTGCCTTTTGTGCCATTGGGATAATTTGTTCCAAGAACGCCAATTAGATCTGTTATGGAATTCTCTTTAAAGTAAGACACAATCCCACCCTCACCATCTATTCTTCTGTCATCAAAATCAACCTTATTGCCACCATATATAACATCAACTACATCATCCACCGCACGGATACGGAAGTATAGATCGGCACCTTTTACCTGATATTTCTCAATCAGATTAACCGTGAGGTCATCCGCCTTCTTCCATTGACCGGTAGCTCCCTTTCTCCATTCCAGGTCTGAAAATTCAATCGGGTTATTACCCGTACCAGCTGAGGTCATGATATTAACAAGCGGAGCGATGTTCTGCTCAGGGTCTGCAGCCAGCAGGGTATCCAAATTCGAATAGTTGATGGAGACGCTAAACTTAGTTGGTCTTGCATCAAAGGTTACCCTGGCTTTTGCATCAGTTGCATCCTCATAGCCTTTCACAACTATAACATTTTCAGTAGAAGGCGATAGCCAGGACATGTCAATTGTAGTGAAAAAGCCACTGTCAGCATCAATCACTTCCCAATTATCCCTTGCTGCGTCTGTCTCCGTAGCGAAGCAGATCTTTTTATTGTTGTTATTCAAGACAACAATTTGCTCCTCATAGTACTCGACAGATACTACACTGACAGGCCCTGGGACACTGGCTGCATATGCAGTCTGCTGGGGCAGGATAATGCTGCCGGTAACTATAATACCAATTATGGCAAAGAATCTAATGATCCACATCCATGTTTTTTTCATCTGTAATTCCTCCACTCCTTCTTGTACGTTACGGTTGTCTATTTAGGTACGGTCTATTTAGGTACGGTTTATTTACGGGCGGAATTTGCCCTTTTATTATCTATCGGCAGAATTTTGAAGATACCTTAGATTTATGGTAAATATTTGCTATGTATCTCCTAATAGTTTTTGATCATATTTTCAATATCAGCTTCCCCTTTGTGCCTTTCATCCATTTCTTTTCTGTATCATTTCTTATGTTATCTACCTATATCTTACTTAACCTCATAGCTGCTGCCTCGTAATTTTTACAATTCTTATAACTTTTCTTTGCATTTTCCAGATCTCCGAGGCATTCATAGATTACTCCAATATTATAGAACGCCAGATAGCTGTTGACACCTTCCATTTTGCATTCCGGTTTCTTGGCTGCTTTTTGGAATTCCTGTATAGCTTCCTGAAAGCGTCCATTGTTCATCAGTATTAGGGCTATCAAGAAGATAAAATCTGCTGAATGGGAGAATTCATCATAAATGTTTAGCAGCTGGAGCGCTGTTTCATACTGTTCTGTATTGATTAGGGAATATCCATAGCTTTCTACCATGTCCTGGACGTATTCCAGCCTTGGATCTAAGTCTGCGTAGAGTGCTTGTCCGAAAAACTCACGGGCATTGGCATAATCCTCTTCCATATAATAGCTTTTGCCCAGTTGGTAAAGTAGATAAGGGTCGTTTGGATGCTGTTGCAGGGCGTTTTTTAGTAAACTGATGTTTCGTTCGGTTTTTTTCTTTCTTTGGGCAAGGTCACCTTCGTAGCCAGAGTGGCGGACGGTTAAGGGGATGTGATAGGTATTATCTTCGTTAAGGACAGTTTCACTGTGTTGTGGGGTATTTGCGGATTTTGGTTCTGTAGTGTTATACTCTGTGGCGTTAGGTTTTGTCGCTATGGCAGGGACAAGCTGCTCGTGTATAATCCCTTCGTAGTGATAATGCTTTTTAGAGAATAGACGGTTTACCCTTTCGATATATTTATGGGAAATTCCCTCCCTTGTGAATTCATTGATGCGCAAAAGGCGCCCTATTTTTTTCGGATGTTGTTCGAGTGATAATTTGATGCTGCCTATGTTAATCTGCTCGACTACCTCATCACTGTCCAACACTAAGATGTATTCATTCGTTGCTTTGCTAATAGAATAGTTGCGAGCCGCCGCGAAATCATTTGCCCAAGCATAGTCATATACTTTGTCGGTGAAATTGAGGGCGATTTCTTTTGTTCTGTCTATAGATCCGGTGTCGATAATGATAATTTCATCGACAAAAGGAGCTATGCCAGAAAGGCAAGACTCCAGGGTAGTTTCTTCATTTTTAACGATCATGCATAGAGTTATTCGATTCATTTATTCTCCCCTTAATATAAACAGCCTATTACAGCAATATATTTACCCCTATATGCAGGATATTTAAATTTCTCTTATATAAAAAATATACGGTTGTTAGTATTTCACCCATATATCCAGCAAAACGATTGCTGGTTGGTATTCCATTTCTCTTACATAATTTCTCAACATATTCCAATATTTTAAAAAGCCATAAACAATAGTTATTCATCACTTCATATCTTGCAATTACCATATTGTAATTATAAAAATATTGACTATCTAAAATCTCCTCCCAGACCTCTGTCATTTCTGGGGATATATGCAACACAGCCTCCTGCAATATCTTCCACTCTAATTCTGATATATATCTCTTATGCTGTGAACGAATATTAGGAAAATGAATCGTGGGATATGGTAAGATAACATCCGGCTCCAACTCCTGAATCATTAAACATTCCTGCATATTTATATCAAATATTCTTCGATAATGGCATAATCCCATATATTGACGTTTGTTATTCTTCCATAACCAATATAATACTGTAAGTTCACAATATACACGATTTTTTTCCGAAATATTTATTCCGAAATCGTCTCTTAATATCCCAAGAGTTCCTCCGTCAATAGCAGCTCCTGCCTGGACTTGCTCAATCCATTTATCTGGAGTATATTCCCTCTCTAATTCTTTATCCTTTGAGCTTCTTGCCATATATAAAGTTATAAAATTACTTTGACCATTATTTTCTCTTTCTTGTATTGATTGATGTCCCTGATTTTCTCTACCTCGACCTTTATGGAATAATTCATATGCTTTTCTCAATGTAACAAACTTCCCTTGGGAAGCATAAAATTCTTCCATTATTTGATTTCTCATCTGGGATGTCAGAACACTATAGTCTGAGATTCCATGCCTTTTTAGCTCGGTAACAATTTGAGAATGATGTTCTTCTGGTACCGCAATCAGAATTTTATTATATTTTTTCCGTAAAAGATATTCTGATAAGGTCAATACTTCAATATTATCAATCTGGCTTGGATTACTCGAATATTCCGAGACAATAAAACACTCAACCTTTGTTCTGTATAGGCTTTTTAATGCAACGTAGATACTTCCGGCTAAAAGCTGAGCACCATAAATCGCAATAACATCATTCATTTTTCTCTGTATCTCCAAATCTAATTAATTTTTCACTTATTTTCTAGGCAAGGCATCTACTAATCCCTATAGTATAAGTCCCTTGTATATACCTTATCAATCACATCAGCTATTTCTTCATCATAACGGTTAGCCACAATTAAATCAGATTTTTTTTTAAATTCTTTCAGGCATTTAATGACTTTTGAATTTAAAAAAAACTCCTCAGGCAAAGTAGGTTCATACACGATAACTTCTACTCCTTTAGCTTTCAGTCTTTTCATAACCCCTTGTATAGAGGATTGCCTGAAGTTATCGGAATTCACTTTCATTGTTAGGCGATAGATGCCTACTGTTTTAGGATTCTTTTTTAAGATACTCTCTGCTATGAAATCCTTTCGCGTTCGATTCGCTTCCACAATTGCTCCAATTATATTATTGGGAACATCTTTATAGTTTGCCAGCAGCTGCTTTGTATCCTTAGGAAGGCAATATCCACCATAGCCAAAGGACGGATTATTATAATGTGCACCTATTCGCGGATCAAGAGCCACCCCTTCAATGATCTGTTTTGTATTCAATCCTCGTATCTCAGCATATGTATCCAATTCATTGAAGAACGCTACCCGTAAAGCCAGATATGTATTCGCAAATAGCTTTATAGCCTCTGCTTCGGTTAGATCCGTTAATAGAATATCAACATCCTCTATTAAGGCACCTTGCTTCAACAGTTCCGCAAACTGCTGCGCTTTTTCCTGCATCTTTTTGTCTCCTACAGGAGCTCCGACAACAATGCGTGATGGATAAAGATTATCATACAAAGCATGTCCTTCCCGTAAAAATTCAGGTGAGAATATAATATGATTCGTATTGTACTTTTCTATCACGCTTTTTGTATATCCCACCGGAACTGTCGATTTGATTACTATTATGGCCTCAGGTTCATATTTAATGACAGATTCAATTACTGCCTCCACTGACGATGTATCAAAATAGTTTAAATCCGGATCGTAATTGGTAGGCGTCGATATGATTACATAATCAGCCCCGGTATATGCTTCTTTTGAATCTGTAGTTGCGATTAGATTTAATTCCCTATTGGCTATAAAGTCATCAACATCCGGATCAACAATCGGAGATTTTTTATTATTTATCATATCAACTCTTTTGACATCAATATCAACAGCATAAACCTCATTATTCTGCGCTAAAAGGACTGCATTTGACAATCCGACATAACCTATACCTGCAACAGCGATTTTCATTCTACAATTCCTCACTTAAAATTTCAATAAAACTTTAAAGTCATTACTGATAATGAACTATTCCGCATACAAAATTGTTTCATTAACAGATGCTGTATAATGTCTTAAATATAGCTTATAATCATTTACCAGCCCCAATATATAAAACGGCAGTTCAATAATATCTTCTGGCTTGTGATATACAGATATAGCCAAACGAGGCTTATATTTAATAATAGTCTCTTTGGCACCTTTTAATGTTTCCAATTCACTTCCTTCAACATCTAATTTAATAAATGTTGCTTTTTTTCCTTTAAGAACATTATCAATACTTGTGACAGCTACGCAATTACCTATTTGTTTATCAGCTATTAATTTAGAATAACTCATTCCTCCACCTAAAAAACTTATAATCCCGTCTTCACTATAAGTTCCTTTTTCAATAAATTGAACTTTTTTCAAATTATTTTTCTTAAAATTTTCAATGCACCTTTGTTTGCATAGTTTATCCGGTTCAAATGCATATATCATTTCATAATTTTCGTGACACCATTTACTAAATTGAATCGAAGTTGAACCGTTATAGCATCCGGCATCTATAAATACTTCATTTTCCTTTGGCTTAATTGTATCAAAATACTGCCATCCATTTTCTGCATAAATTTTTCTCATTCTAGGATAAAATATACTTTCTCTCGGTATGTCATATCTCAATAACTGTTCATAAATTTGATTTACATATTTAGCAGTAGCTATTAAAACAATATACTCCTTATTAAGTAAATCATCCGGTGACAAAACATTTAAACTATCAACTTGTTTACCTATTAAACCAATATTATTATCTGCAAATGCAATTACTCTATCCCTATATTTACTTCGTTTTAATATTTCCCACGTCTTCTTTCCGTCATAGCCCGCTCCAAAAATAACTATATTTTTTTTATCACCATTTTTTAAATTACTAATGAAACTTTCAAATTCATTAATTCTGTATTCTTTATATAATGAAAATATATCATTTAAAAATTCTGTTTCATCCCTCTTAATAGCATATTGGATTCGCGCATTAAATATACACTTCGATTCTTCATCTCCCAGTTTTTCTACTATTTCTTGAATTCTGCCAAGTTTATCCACCATTGTAAATTCTCCTTGTATTTTAGAGCTAAAATATTTTCTCAGCATCTATTCCTTTACTCATCAATTCTTCCCGAATACTATCCGCCGTCTTTTTATCAGCAACTGCAATAATTATATTATCAAATTTATATTTGGCTATTTCCTCTGGATTAGATACCGGTAGCCCCATTTCACGGAATTGCTCATATTTTTTATCTACCCATAATACAATTTTACACTTATTGTATCTTTTTAATTGCTGATAATAAGATTGTCCGATATTTCCTGCCGCATACAAAATAATTCTCTTCCCTATCATATCTAAGGGAATTTGGTATTGTAATCCTTGTTGATATCTGCCTTCTACTAATATTTTTTTAATACGACTAAATTTCCCTATAAATGTGTCGTGGTTCTTTTTACAAAATTCTATTAATTTTTTATTTCTATCATTAGAGCGCAAAACAGAATAATCTAAAGCTGATCCGGTATAATATGTTTCAATAGATTCATAAGTTCTTTTTAAAAAAATATTGATTATATCTCTCCTCAGCAATGCTGGTGCATATTGGATCACTTTATTTTCGCGACCAGTTACACTATTTGGCATTCCACCAATAAACTCCATAACTTCTTTATCGGGCTCTTTTGCTATATAATCCATATATTTTAATAATAACTCCAATTTATACGGCTTAATATCTGTAGATTGAATTAATTTTACATATTCTTGTGTAAACCATTCAATCCCTTCTATATAGTCATATATTCCATGTTGAATTATTGCACGCCCTTCTTCTTCTCCAAGAATAGGTACCATCTTATTCTTAATTTCTTTATAACCTATAGTCTGACTTTGAGGAGCTCTGCAAAGCATTTCAATAATAACATGTAGGTACAAATTACTTGGTAAAAAATCAAAAAACCGACAATTAACATTCTTATGAACTCTATCCATTTTAAAATAAAATGTTTTAATTGGATAATGATAGAATTCAGATATGATATTAGCAAGACAAAGTTGTGTATATCCGCTTCCAGCTAACTCCACAAAAGCCATATTGTCATCTGAAAAATCAATTTCCTGTTGAAGATATTTGATGACCTCCATTCTCTTATTTTCATGGATCTTATACAAAAACTCCTTGAATTCGTTATTTGCAGCCAGATTTTCTTTTATTATTTTAAAATTAGCCGCTGTAAAACACTTTATTTTTTTATAATGATTGGGTAAAAAGCTTATTAATTGTGATTCAGTAATTTGAAATACATCTGCCAGATCTATAATGGTTTTTATATTATTAGGATGTGACCAATTTAGTAATAGTTCCACATCACTATTCGATTTATTGAAGGACGGCATCCTCCATGCTCGTCTTGAGCCATATATATAATACGTATTTATCTGATATCCCAATTCTTTAATAATAATATCGGCTATTTTTTTTAATATAAAACCGTCTCTTGCAATAAAATATAAACGGCTTATCTTTTTCTTTATTGATTCTTGAATAATCCACCATACATATGGAAATAAAACCGCCCCTCCTATTGTACTTCCAATTGCCTTTACCGCTGTTAGCCCATAAAATAATCTCGTATTTCTGGCGATTCCAATTGTCTGTTGGATAAACGTATTTTTTTCATTATATTTTAATGCTTTTAATTCACATTTTAAAAGTGGCTCAAACTTTAAATACTGCGCTTTTATTCCTAGACGCTCCGCTGATTGAATATCTGTCTTAGGATTATCTCCATAGTGTGTCCATTCAGAAAATTCAGCTTTTTCTATGTTTTTCACAGCCCAAAAAAGATTTGTACTGCCTTTCGTCTTTCCATATCCACTTGATACATATATCTTTATTTTCTCAAAGATTGGATCTGCTTTTATAAGCATTTTACGTATCGTATCTTCCTCAAGGTACATATCTGATATTAAAACCACTTTTTCACCTTGTTTAATATAACCCTTAATTTTATCAATATTTTGCTCTATACCTATGGAACATTTGTATTCGATTTCTCTTTCTAATACACATAGTTTTATCCTAATGTCTTCCTCCAATGTTCCCGTCATAGCCAAAGCATCATAAATTTGGTGTAAGGTTATATCCTCCAAAGCTCCATTGCAATATGATTTACGTGCTAAAACTTCTGAATTTAATCTTAAATCAACAAAATTCTCCCTTATGTACTCTGGTACATCAAAGTACATACTGTTCTTTCTTAATTCATCTTGCATTAAAGCAAAGACCCCACTGGGTATTGCTGTAGTGCGCGTTATTAAAGTATCAAAAACATCAAACGATATCATGGTAACTCCTTATATTTTAATACAAATTGGATCAACCCATTTAATCTTTTCTTCTTTAATTCCTTTGCTAATCAGAGACGTTTTTATATTGAGCGCAACCTCCTTATTTAATACAGAAATTAAAATATAATCATAAGAAGTATTAAAAATATCAATAATTCGATTTACATTCAGCCCATTATTCCTATATATCTCATAATCTTTGTCCACCCATAATACTACATCATACTGCCTGCTTTTTTTATTCTGATTATAAAATGATTGTCCCACTGCCCCGGCAGCATATAAAATTATTCTGCTTCCATAAGGAACGTCTAAATACGGAAATTGATATAATAATCCTTTGTCTTTTTTCATTTCCAGCTTTCTTTGGATACTCTCAATGCCTCTCTTATGTATATGCCTTATTTCATATATGGTTTTGTTTGAACTTAAATTCTCCTCCACCATTTTTATAATCCGCTTCTTATAACTCGTATATGTCGATGTGGATATATATTTTTGCCTTGATTTTTCTCCCATATCCACTAAAATTGATGGGTTATCAAGTATGTATTGATATATTTTCTTTAGTTCAACTTCATTATTTGTTTCAAAAATCCATCCATTCTCTTTATCGACAATATATTTTGCTCCGACATTTTCACTGATTATAATTGGTTTACCCAGCATGGCGGCCTCAAGAACCACTAAAGAACAGGATTCATCCTTTGAAGGAACTACTATTACATCTGAGCTTTTAATCAATTTTAATAATTCCTCTCTCACCTGAATCTCGCCATGATAAATAATACCCTTCACGTCTTTTATTTCTTTAAATAATGCTTCATAGTACTTTTTTGCATAGTTCATTAACCGACCGGCAAAATGCATTTCACATCTATCCCGGTATCCACTGTCCATTGACATATAAGCATGAAGAAATACATCAAATGCTTTTCTTTCCTCTATCGTTCCTAGTGATAAGAATTTTATTTTCCTGTTATTCTCCTGTGTTTCATCCACATCAACCAAATCATATTCATCATCGACACAATTATGAACTACCTGAACATTTTTATTATAATTTTTCTGAATAAAATCCTTTGCATACTCACTGACCGTATATATATTTTCAGCTCTTAACAACGCAAAATATCTTTTTATATCCGAAGTAAAAAATTGCCACGGCAAATTTTGAGCTTCTCTTATATACCAGATTGTCGGTACTATATTTTTTGCAATATCCGCAATTGCATAGGTTATGATAGTATTAGCTATTACAAGATCATAGCCTTTTAATTGTTTTACAATTGCTTTGTCCTTATACACGTTATTTTTATCAATTACTTTAGGATAAATCCCAATGTCATCAAATTCTTTCCTAAAACCTCCATCCTGATAGCTCCATACATCAACACAATAATTGTTTTCCACTAATACGCTACATATTCTTTTTGAACTAAATACCGAACCCGAATAGGATAATTCAGGAATAACAATCAATATCTTTTCCATTTTAAATTACCCTTTCATTTCACTTGCCTTAATGTTTATAAGACTTCCTAATTGATTTGCAAAACTCATCTGTTTAAAATACTCTACTCCTGATCCTATCGAGAATTTTACCTCATTAAATAATACCTTTTCTTTTGTATCAAACAAGTCTATTCTTATAAATTTGAAACCCTCGCATAATTTTTTTGCAATTTCAGTCATTTCCTCTAAATGAACAGGCTGGTCAGGAATAGAATCCGCCTTTGGATACTTGATTTCATAAGGCTGGTGCCTCCAATCCAAATCAAAAATATCCCTTCTGCAATCAGCATAAGCATCCTTTTTTGTATCCACAATAATATATTTTGGTTCCCCATTAAAACATAAAAACTTATAATTATCTTCTTTGACTTTATTCCCTATCATAGGTTCCGCAATTATTCTTGGCTTAATTCCCCTATATTCTGTTTGGAAGCCAAAGTAGAACACGTAATCCTTGGAAAGCCATTCCTCTATTCTTCGTTTTACAGAATACTTATCAAACTCTTCGATATCATTTTTATCGGCTACGAATATATTAAATTCCCTTCCATGAGTTGTTTTTAATACAAAACTATCTGGAAGTTTTTCAAAATCAATATCATTAAATTTATCCCATACCCCTAAAAGAGGAACCAGATACTTGTCCCCAATCCTATCTGCTACCCATTTACGGCTTTCATATTTGTCCAGCAATTCACGCTTCAAAGCATTATCATCATTAAGCTTCAGCCATTGTATCTTTTCATTAAACGACTTTGGATTTTCTAAATTTAGTATAAGTCCTGTTGATTTATAATACCATTGTGAGAGCTCTTTTGGATAATCCTCCATACTTAAAGCTGCATAATGGTATTCTTCATTTTGACCAAATTCCGATACAAGAATTATATTTTTAAAATTTAATTTTTCCAAAGTCGAAATTATTTCATTATGATATTGTTCCGTAGTAGCCACTACTATTGCTGCATCCTCGGCATGATGGGTAAGGTCATTAATGCCATAGATCGGTACCCCCTTGAACTCCTCTGGATTACCCTTTTTATCGCTGACCGCAAAACAAATAACATTCACAGGCTTTGCTACATAGGTAAGTTCTGAAAGGATTCTTTTCCCTACCATCCCCACACCATATATAATTACATTCTTATACCCGGTGATTTTCTCTATTAACTCTCTTTTTTGTACAATTGCCTTTTCATAGTATTCCTTTGGATTATCTATAATGGAAAGCAGTATTTCCCACTCTGCTTTACCAAACAGGCTATAATCAAGTTCTCCATTATCACGCATCTTTCTAAAGTCAGCACTGCATTTCTCTAGAAATTCAAGTTTATACTCCTCTGCTATCCTGTTAAGATTAAATTTATAATTTTGATAACAAATGTAGGAAAATAAAAACTTTAACTTGTCCAGGCAATTATTCTTTTGCAAAAAGCTACGTATGTAGTCATATTCTTCACAAATACAATATACCTTTTCTTTGCTGAAGACAGACGAATTCGGATTATCCCTCCGATTCATATAATATGCCTTATCTAAAAAATAGGCTCTTTCAGCCAAGGTAAAGGTCTGAAACCAAAATCCGTTATCCTGAAATGATGCACCTGGTGTTTCATTATGACGAATAGAATTTCCTTTTATAAATTCATTTCGATATATGCCGCTCCATGTATTCATAATAAATCGAAAGGCTATTCTCTCCTCCAGTGGTTTGATCACCTTATTATAATACTTACTCTGCCAGGCAATATTATGATATGCACTGTTTATACTGCCATCTTCTTTGCTTGTAAAGCGATAAAAATCTGATTTTATAAAATCCAGTCCATTTTCTTTTGCTATTTTATATAAGGCTTCATACATATCCAATTTTACATAATCATCAGACTCAATAATACCGATATATTCACCTGCAGCTACATCCATAGCCATATTCATTTGATAACCATAACTTTTTTTCTCTGAAACAATCAATTTAATTCGATTATCATTGGCTGCATAGCTATTAATCACTTCCAGTGTACCATCTGTGGAACCAGCGTCCACACAGATGATTTCTATATCCTTCAGCGTCTGATTAATTGCACTTTCTAAACACTCAGCTATATAGGAAATAACATTTAAAGAAGGTATTATTATTGATACTTTGGGCCGCCTATTTTCCATATACAATTCCTTTCGTATATTTATACATCACTTTCTTCTACTCCTTCCAATAATACTTTTTATTCCATATATCTCCCAATCAAGCCATAATAACCATAATAATCCATATCTATAATAAAACAAATTTCTTCTTTTTAGCTTTGTTAAATATTCTTTATTCACTCGGCATATTGCTGTTTTAAAAGGCTCATTATTTAAAAACTCGTCTAATCTCTTCAATCTATGAAACAATGATTCTTTCGTCGAATAATTAAAAAAATCACTCCTAATACTTTGTGAAATATCGGCGATACATTTAGCATAAAATGCATCCAGAAATTTCTGGGGTTTATCATTTTGCCCAATAAATTCCAGAAAAACTCGTCGAACTTTATCATAAATTTCTTCAACATCAGATCGAATTCTTTTACAGTTTGAAGTATCATAAACTCTATAATGATAAAGTGGTTCATTAAAATAGGCTATTCTACCACCCAATTCTATTAAATTCATATAAAATATTCCATCTTGTTGTAATCTCAAATCAGGATTAAATAAAACTTTACTCTTAAGTAAATAATCTTTTTTAATAAGTTTACCAAATGTATGCCCTGTTAGCATATATTCTGACTTATATGAACATTCAGGATAATAAAGAACCATTGTCCTGAGCTGAAGCTCTTCTCTTAATTCATCTGTAAAAACTCGTATATTATCATGAAAAAAAGCATGCTCATACATGTGATTATCCCGATGTATATAATTAGAGAACATTACCATATCTGCATTACAATCCAAAGCATAACTTAATGCTTTCTCACACATTGTTGGCTCCGCTACATCATCTGCATCAACAAAAGTAATCCATTCTCCTGTAGCTATACTAATGCCATTATTTCTTGCTACAGACACTCCCTGATTTTCTTGATGCAGAACAACTATTCTGTTATATTGCTTTGCATAATCATCACAGATTTCTGAACATTCATCCTTTGATCCATCGTCAATAAGAATAATTTCTATTTCTTTATACGTTTGTTTTAACAGACTCTCAATGCAAACCGATAATAACTTTGCCTGTATTTGATATACAGGCACTATTATACTAACCTTTACCATAATTGATCTTTCCTTATCTTCTTTATACACTTCCTCCATGTTATGTTCATATAAACTCCTTGACACAATACTATGTTCTCACTCCAATATTTTGTATCATACATGGCTTTCCTGTCATCTTGTACATTACTACTATACTGCTCCAATCACCGTAATAAGCATCTGAAACAGCAATTGCACGATATAAATCTGCCGTATCATCATAAATTCCATAATCTCTGGTCTTAAATTGATTAACCATATTCTTATATATTCCTGATAACTTTGGCCTCATAGAAGAGATCGTTGTTTCCATTAGCGGATGTGGCCTCCAAAGGAGAGTAATATCATCTCGTTTATTGTAAAAGCTATCCAGAACCCCCTGCAATTTCTTTAGATAAGCTTCATTTCCATCCAATAAAGATTGTAGCGTCGTGTTATAAAATACCACCTTTTTTCTCGTTCCATCAGGTTTTATAATAAACCTTTTCCACACCTCTGGAATTTCTACATCTTCTCTTATGGTACTTGCAATTTTATCAAGCTTTGGAGATCCAAGAGCAAGAAACTTTTCCTCGATATCCCCAAATATTCCCTTGCAATTATTTTCTTCCTCAAACTTACGAAACTCTTCTATATAAATATCTTTTACTTTCTCTGAATGCACAATTACCTTATCTGCATACATTGCACCCGGAAGTACACAAAGATGTTCTGGTACATTATCAAAAGTAACAAAGTATGGAATGTAAACAAGCGTATCAACATATTTTTTGAGTTCCTTCGCATAAAAGGCAGGATGAATACTTGTCACATTATTACAGTTATCATAGGGGTTATGGATGTATGCAATATCCGGATGGTTTTCTTTAAGGCTATATTCTTCCCATGAAATAATAGATACATATTCTGGATACTCATTTCCTTCGTAATGTATTTGTCCTAAAGTACCATTTGACTTCTTATCAAAGTAAGGTATTGGTATAACAGAGACATTACAGTCTGCATCCTCCTTTGCTGCTATCCAAATACTTTCAAAGCTATCCCACATAGATGCTTTATAGGGTAAAAATATAATTTCTTTCTTGGCTTCCGGAATATCAGAAATTATGCTATATGAAATCTCTTGCAGTATGTCATTCATCTTTTTAAAAAGTTTTCCAAATAACTCTTTATTCTCTAAAGACATACTTAATTGGTAAATCATTTCACAATATTGCTCAAGTAAGGTTACTGTTCTCGTCCCCTCACCCTCTGCCTCCTCAATCTTTTCACCAATTTGAATGCCAACCCTCTGACATTCTATGAGAGTTTCAACTATAGAGCCTTCTTCCTCTCGTTGGATGTAAGTCCGTATGGCATCATTTTCTTGAAGCAGTGTTTTTATAATTTCAAGCAATTCTTTTTTTTTATACTTACGCATTCTCTTTACCTTTCAATCAATCCCCACTCGACTTCTTCCGCGTCTGGCTGACATCATTCTCTTGAAACGTCGTTAAATACTACCTGAATTATTTTTAATATATCTCCAAATTACCGCTCCAAAAGTCTCACTATCTAGATGCGGCTCAAGTATACTCGTTAATGTATCTATATTTTCAATATAATTCATGAAAAAATCATTATTACGTTCATAAAAAACACTACCTTCACATTTCAATTTTTGAGGAAGTATTTTTAATTTCGGTTCATATTCAGCCGTGCACTTTAATATATTGTCGCCCGCACTTGGCAAGATTAACAATCCATTATCACCTTTAATCCATCCCATATATAATGGCAAACTCTTCTTTATTTCATTTTGTTTCAAATTATCTTTAATTACGGAAACGGTTTGTTGTCTTTTATCTATTTTATAAATATTAGAGTTCCTACAGGGTAATACAAGCACTGATTTTTCATCAATAATCAAATTCATAAAACTCGCATCATTGGAAGTATCTATATGAAAGATTTCAGCATTGCCAGCTAAAAAGTCTATATATAATAGATCTCCTCCTTTCTCCATTGTTAACCAATGTTTCCCTTCATCATAAGCAATTCCTCTCAGGCGCAGTTCATCCGACAGATAATAAATGTCTACATTCCCAGACATTAATTCAGTTCTTATCACATATGGCGTATTATATATTACAGTCCACATTATCCTATCCAGAAAGCATGTTGCTGATAGACTTAAAATATGTTTATCAGTTATATTTAATAGTTTAAGTAGTCTATTATTCCATTCTTCATACTTATAAAACCTTTTATGAGTAATGTTGAATTCATATAAAGGTTGATCTAACACTCTCGGAAGGATCCATATTGTTTCTTTATGTATAAATGCATCCGATGCATGTATTTCTTTTCTGTCGCTAGGAAGAAAGAACTCCATTTGTCCAGTATCTAAATGATATGCACTAATGCCTCTTCCTTTGTATGGTATAAAAAATAATACTCTATTATAAGCTAATACTCTGCGATGTAGTTCAGCGATATTTCTCTCATGTTGAAAATCAGTTACTTTGACAACTTCACTATCATCAATAGCCATTCTATACAATCCGTTATTATCAATAGCTGAAAACCAGATTATATTTTTTTCATTATATGCGTCATAGCAACAAAATCCCATAACCGTACCTTACTCCCTATTTCTAATCATATGCCTAATTGCTGTCTCCATTGTATAATATGTACATAAGTCCGCTTTCACGTCTTTTAATAAATTAAACACCTCATAAACGATTTTATCATCATTTATAGCGACTACTATTAATGGATTATTATATTTCTTTAACCTTAATATCATAGTATTCACTGAAAGGATTGAATCACTTTGTTTCTTCGGGTCGTTATCACACACCAGTGCAGGAGTTATCCCGTTCTCCATTAAACGTTTGTATAGTTTCTTCCCATAACTTCCAACACCATAAATAATAATTTCTCGCCTTAATATCTCCATATAATCTTCTTCTCTTTTGATAACGATAATATTATTTATTTTTTCATGAATTATAGGGTTATCATCAAACAGTTTTTGACTAAAAAATTGTATCATCTTTTCACTATACCATGACAATTCTTTTCTCTCCCGTAGCTCAGAGTAGGATGGCACCTCAACATCTGGCATAACTCCGAGGGCAATGAAATGACTGGCATTAGCACAATAACCACTTTTACAGTTGTATCCGATAGGTTCGTAAGGTAGCTCTTCATTTATATTATCATATATATTATACGAAACAGATTCATCATAACACCGTTTAAGCTCTCCTGTTTTCAACAATAATTTGTATGACCATCCTCCTGCGTAGCAATAATGGCCTCTTTTTTTATTAAAATTATCATATGTAAAATCAAAAAGTGCCGAATTTGCTTCTTTTCCGACTTTTAAATATTTTTCATTATTACTAGTAAAAATCCCAAATGGCAAACTGCTCTCATCACGAGTAACTACAAATTGAGGCAATCCTCCCAGCATTGATAAACAAACATTTCGAATTTCATCTATTTCTTTAATATAAGAATCACATAAATTGCATTGTACAACAAACGAAATACCACTTTTCTTAACATTAGCCACATTTCTAAAAAAGCACTCTAATTGATTTGTTCTTTTCAATTCATCATAATGTAAAGAAAATGCTATATGAAGCCTACTCAATAATTTATAGTCAAATTGTATCAATTCATTAAACCGAGAGGTTAATGTACCATTTGTAGTAACATTAATATAATTACCTGTTTTCAATATTTCTTTTATTAAATTTGTCATATAAGAAGGCAATAGAGTCTCCCCTCCCCCGCAAAGATTTATATAACTCACCCCTCCTAATCTTTGAGGCGATAATGCCTTCGCTATAAAATCTGCCGCATACGGTAAATCCTCTATACAGTTTAGCCTTCTATTTTCCTGTATTACATAACAATACTCACACCTTAAATTACAGGAAGTAACCGGAATGGTACATTCTATAAATTTTTTCGTACATACTCCTCCCCTCTTAGTTAACTGGTATTAATTCCTTATCTTGCACATTTTAATTACATATAATATTGACTAGCCTTTTTACTTCACCAAAATATGATTTGTTATAATAATTATCTTCATGTAATTCTTTCCAATTTTCCAAATCCATACCAAAAATATCCTCGTATGAATCAACATATCGAATATATTTTAAATCTTTTATCCACGATTGATAAATACCTTCCAATTTCCTATTAACATTATTCAATGCAATACAAGGAGTCCCACTAATCACACAGGATATCATACAATGAAGCGTATCTGTAATTACTAATTTCTTCTTTTTTAATTCGCCAATCTTCTCCATGATCACTTCTTCCCTCTGATTAGCCTTAATTCCTATCTTCCATCGCATACTGGTTTCTTCCGTTTCTTCACCCCACTTATAAAAATATTCTTTTAAAGACCTCTTTTCATTTTCCGACAGAATTCCTTCTTTATCATTTCGAATACATAAAAGTATACCTTTCCTTAATGACTGCTCCTGTGAATAGTTTAACATTAAAGCCATGTCTGGTATTAAAAACTTTTTTATTTTATCCCCAAATATGGACTCAGCCCGTATATATGACAATATTTCACGAAAACATACGTTAATATTCCTATGTGCAACAAATAAATTATACGTTAATTGTTTCTGACTTTCGCCCGCTTCATTCTCTTCAAAAAACATCGACTGCGGTAACATCACTATCTTGTTTTCCTTAAAATCTTCCAAGATTTTATATACGTTTTGACCACTATAAGGCCACAATGACCCAAAGTATCCCCCACCGGTGATTACAATAATATCATCAAAATTTATTCGATAAATTATTTCTTTTCTCCGCTCTATGTACCTCTTATTTGTCACTTCCAAAACATCATAATCAGGCAAAAATTCTTGAAACAACTTTAATGCAGCATATGCAATCATATGATCTCCAATATTATCGTGCTCCGGTGTATTTATTAAAATTATTTTTTTTCTCCCATTCTCATGAATTTGTAGTAACCTGTTATATACTTTCAAGTAATATGTAGAATCGATCGGCTCCTTATCTCCGTTATATATTCTATGAATTTTATATCGATCTCCATACCGTGAAATAATATTTGAATACATCTCTTCTTCGTATAAATATGATAATATTATTATTTCAGAAATATTCTGCTGTTCTAAATCATCTATATTGATTATTTTATAATTGCGATATCTATCACTAAAGCTCTTTTTATAAGAATCAATAAAGATAATATCTCCTTTGATATCTCCTATAATATCTCCATATTTTTTCAAAAGACTATCAGCATGATTTCCAGTCCCATAAATACCAATTTTCTTTCCCTTCTTATTAATGGGCAATTTACTAAAAATATCAAATATTATGAGATCTCTTTCCTGTGTAATCATCTTAATTGTATCTATAATCCCATTAGACACACCTCCAAATGGAGTAACTATTTCTTCTGCGAATTCAAGAGCCAGTCTAACATTACTAACTTTCCTATTTGATGCATTTAATAATTTGTAATAAAAAAGGATACACTCGCTTTGAAGCTCCTGTATTATGGTATAATAAGGTTTAATCAAATCATTATCTTTTCTGGATACATTCCCAAATACCATCCTATGCAAATTTCTCATTAGCCGAAATAGATATTGTATCCAAATATTATCGCTACCATTTTGAAATGCCATTATTGAAGAATACATTTCTAAGGCAATCTCATATACACTAAAGACCTTCCTTATATTTAAGGAGGATGTCATAATTGAATCCGCTCTGTATAGCCTAATATGAAAAGGCTGTGGTATATACATTATTCTCTCAGCTGCCATCATACACGAAAAATGAAAGGCTACATCTTCGTAATATGCATTAGTAAGAAAATAAATTTGATTACTTAATAAAAACTCTTTATTTATAAACACAAGCCAAGCTTGTACAAAGGTGCCTCCTCTGTCAGCATATAACTCTACAAATCCCCTTCCTGTATAGATACTACTTTCATTAACAATATTATTCCTCATACAATAATCATAATCAATCGTACATATAGGTTCAATTGAAGGCTCTACTTCTACCGCTGAATCAAACAAAACCATATTAAGATCATTTTTCACTGCCAATTTATAACAGCACTCGATTGTTTCTGGTTCAATCCAATCATCGGAGTCAAGAAAATATACATATTCTCCTTTTGCCAGCTTTAATCCTGTATTTCTCGCCTCACTTAAGCCCTTATTTTCAGTCGTTATAACACTAACACATTGATGCACATTTTCATACTGCTGCGCAATATACAAAGATTTATCTGTTGATCCATCATTTACTATAATAATTTCAACATCTTTAAATGTTTGATTCAAACAACTATCAATTGCTTTTCCTAAGTATTTTTCTGTATTATATACCGGAATGATTACTGATACTTTGTCCATTATTTCACCTCATATTTTCCTGGATAAATTTAATGATAAAGTCCATTCTAAGCAGATAACGGCTCGCCTCAAGCACCTACAATCTTTCCTTTTATTAAAGCAGCATTTCATAAGTTTGTCTCAAGCCTTCATGAATATCATACATACTTTCCCACCCAATTGATTTTAGCTTTTTAGAGTCCAAAAGTGCCTTAGTAGCAATAGAATATCCTTTTTTCTCCTCCTCACAAGCCAACTCATAGACCACTTTTTTCCCGGAAAGTTTGGCTAAACACTCTGCTAGATTTTTCAGTGTTATATTGGAATCAATATCTGCCACATTATAGGCTTCACCATTTTCCCCTTTTAACATGATAGTAAGTATGGCGGATACTGCATCTGCTACATAAACATAAGAATATAGCTGCATCCCTTCGCTTTTTAGTATAATATCTTCTTTCTGCACTGCCCTTTTGATAAATTGTGAGATTGCCTTTGTATCCGTAAAAAGCATAGATGGCCCATAAGTACGGGATAACCTAGGAATAACCACGTCAATATTTTTTGCAGAATGGTACGCTTGGCATAGTGCCTCCCCCAACCTTTTCCCTTCTGTATAGCATGCTCTCAATGTATTGCAATTAATATAGCCACAATAATCTTCATCAAAAAAATCTGTATCTCCTCTATTTTCACCGTATATTTCCACTGATGATAAAAAGACAAGCCTACAGGCTTTCTGCCTAGAGGCTAATTCCAAAAGATTCTTTGTCCCTAACACATTTGCATTTATTGTGCCGATAGGATCCAAGGAATATTGCATCGGGTGGGTACTGCTGGCAGCATGAATAATAAAATCAATATTTCTCATTTCTTGAGAATATGGTTCATTTACATCATGCAGAATAAAAGTAAACTTAGAATCACTCCAATATATTCCCAGTCTTTCTTTTGCTTTTTCCAGATTGCCACCAATAGCAATAATCTTTATATTACCATTAAACTCTTTATTACGTTGCATCAGTACATCTATCAAAAAGACGCCTATCATCCCGGTAGCACCTGTAATCAGGATTATCTTATCCCTTAATAGCTCCCAATCTAAAACACTATCCGCAAGCCTTCTTATTTGACGTTGATATAATTCTTTCTCTCGAATTCTCTGCATTGTCACGCTTCCTTGCCTATTCACTTTTTACCCAGCTTTCTTGCTTTGTATTATATAACGCTGTAAAGATCTCGATATCCTCTGCTGTCGTGATTTTTATATTTTTATTAGATCCCATAGCAAAATACACCATTTCTCCAACATGAATCATTAACGTATTGATATAAACTTCATCAACAATATTTCGACGCTTTGCCTCTTCTAAAGCCCACCTTACTCTACCGTAACGATACGCTTGTGGGGTCTGTACCCGCATCACTTCTGAACGGTCAATGCTGTGGTTTCCTTTAATTGCGTCTTCAGTCCTCACAATGGTTTCCTGGCATCTGACCGCCGCAAGACCCGAACCATATTCCTTACACTTTACAATACAGTCCGATATGGTATCCTGAGATACCATTGGGCGAATGGCATCATGAATTAATAAAATATCATCACCATGGCACCTGCCACTTAATCCATCCAATGCTTTTTCTATGGATTCTTGTACATTGTTACCACCAATAACAACCCACTTTAGTTTCTTAATATTAAATTCCCTTGCATAAGCCCAAAGAATTTCATCCCAGCCATCTACACATGATACAATTATTCCGTCTATATTGGGATGCTTATCGAATGCTTCCAAAGTATATATTATAATCGGCTTATCCTCTACGTTCAAAAACTGCTTCGGTATGTCCTGTCCTGTTCTTTTACCGCATCCTCCAGCAAGAATAACAGCTATATTCATAAAGTTCCTCCTGGTTTATTCAGCTTTATCATTTCTTATTTTATAAAGCGCTTTGAACATTTCTACATCTTCAACTGTATTGATTTTCAAATTAATATCCGCCCCCTTAGAAAAATATATTTTTCGTCCGAGTTTAGAAATCATGCTGTTCGTATCAACATTCCCCTTAATTCCTTTTTCTATTGCAAGTTGATGGGCTTCGTAAAGATACTTCAAAGGATAAGTTTGCGGTGTCTGCACTCGCATCACCTCATATCGGTTAATACTTTCATCACCAGTCTTGCCATCAGAAGATCTCATTATAGTATCCATGGAACAGACAGCTGCAACGCCCATTCCATTTTTTTTACAGGTTTTTATACTGTCAGAAATGATTTCGTTCGACACCAATGGCCGGATCGAGTCATGAATTATAATTAAGTCATCCGGATTACAGTCTTTATATAAGGCATTTATGCCATTGTAGGATGAGTCCTGTCCTCGTATACCACCCATTACAAGCCATCTTAGTTTGGATATATTAAACTGCTTCGCATACGATTTCACCAATTCCTGCCACCCGTTTAAACAAGCAACTGCAATGTAATCAATCTCAGGGTTCATTTGGAAAACTTCCATTGTATATGTAATAATCGGCCTATTATATACACTAACAAACTGTTTGGGAATCTCCATATGAAACTTTGGGTCTACCCCTCCCGCTAGAATCAAAGCAATGTTCATAAAGGATGCCTCCTATAAAATCCAGTTATTCCCCACCATAACATTTCCATATTTTTAAAGCTTGATTTTCTCTAACTCTGTTTTCAGGTCTTCAACACTTAACCATTCCTTATTTAGATCGGAACTGTATTCAAAACCCTCATGTACCAATTCCCCACCTGGCAGTAAATGCTTAGAGATATCCATCCAATCAAAATTAGGATAAATAATATAATGCTTATCATATTCATAGGTCATCCTGGAATCGTCTTTGGTCACCATAATTTCGTGAAGCTTCTCTCCCTCACGTATTCCAATCTCCTTCATATTAACTTCCGGTAACATCGCTTTTGCAAGGTCTGTTATTTTAAACGATGGTATTTTAGATATGTAAGTCTCTCCGCCTTTCGATTCTTCCAAAGCCTTTAATACAAGTTCAACTCCCTGTTCTAAAGTAATCCAAAAACGGGTCATCCTAAAATCAGTGATCGGCAATGTTGTTTCACCATTCTTAATCATCGTATTGAATATCGGAATAATGGAACCCCTGCTTCCAGCTACATTTCCATAGCGTACAATAGAGAAACTCGTTCCTTTTTCGCCTGCGTATGCATTCGCTGCTGCGAACAGTTTATCCGATACTAATTTTGTTCCGCCGTATAAATTAATCGGGTTAACCGCCTTGTCAGTAGATAATGCAATTACTTTTTTTACTCCTTTATCGAGTGCCGCGTCTATAACATTTTGGGCACCATGGATATTTGTCTTAATCGCCTCAAAAGGATTATACTCACAAGTTGGAACCTGTTTCATCGCTGCCGCATGTATTACATAATCGACCCTGTCAAAAGCCCGATAAAGACGATCCTTATCCCTGACATCCCCAATGAAAAAACGAACTTTTGACATATCCACTATGTTATCATATTCAGCTCTCATCACACTCTGTTTAAATTCATCCCTGGAATAAATGATCACCTTATTCGGGTTATATTTTTCAAAAATCATTTTTATAAACTTTTTACCGAAGGAACCTGTCCCTCCAGTAATCAGTATATTTTTTCCATTCAACATATTCTAATCCTCCCAGCCCTTGGGATTCCTTTCCTCCCAAAGATTTATCGATTTATCGATTACCATAACCTTATCAATACACCATTGAGTATATCGACATTTATCTCGATAATATTAACACTTTTTTAATCCAGCAATTCAATGTATGCGGGTTCAATCCCTAATTCCATATTATTTATAGATTAATTAATTCTCTTGCAATACGGTAGGCTCCTTTTCCATCTACCGCGTGAATCATTTTTTCCACCATCTCTCTCTTGCCCGCTTCATCCCAATATAGCTCTTCCATCCGGTCAAGAATTCTCTTAGCGGAAGAAGCTACATTTCCCCTTATATCGCCTATATAACATACATACCCCATGCTTCCTAGCATCTCGGCTCCAAAATTCTGATTATCAGCAAATGTGTAGCATATAGTAGGTGTCCGGGCAGAAAAAAGCTCGTACAGGGTCGATCCCCCTGCACTAATAGAGACTGCGCAGGCTTTCATCAGCTCTGCCATATTACCAACATTAAAGTAAGTGGTAATATTATCTCTGTTTTCCGCAAGTCTGATAATATCATTTTTAAATTCATTATATAATCCAATAATGATATGAAAATGATAGCTGTCATATCGCTTGTCATTAATAATATGATAAAGCAGTGTCCCCATGACATTATAGGTATCTGTACCACCCGACATAATTAAGACATTGTTCTTCCTGAGCCTATCATCAAACACAATGTCTTGAAACTCTTTGCGCAATGGTATGTATTGACTTCCAAGCAATAGTCTGGTATGGTTCTTCTTCTCTTTTACCACTTCCAACCTATCATATTCCTTGTAAAATTCCTGCTCATAGATTAACCCATAATGTACAATGCTCTGGATATCAATTACATCATTCGAATAATCATCTATATACATAACCTTGGTATATTGACTCAATTCATGTAATGTTTCCTTAGAAATATAATACGAATCAACAAGAAGCTTCTCGACCTTGTTTCCTATGATAAATTGGATCAGTTGATCCATGTCCTTATTTAAGTCACTCCAATCAGTATGTAATACCAGAAAGGGGCATCCCATTTGTTTTACCTTTTCTGAGCTAACATCATCTGCCAACAAAAAGGTTACTGCTTCCCCTGCCTTTACCAGCTCTTCTGCTATCGCCATGCATCTCATGATATGACCACTACCAATGTATGCATTAGCATCCGCACGAATATATACCATAAAATACTATCCTTCCTGCACTGTCTATCCAATCAGTTGCCTTTATTCCGTTCAATTCATCTAAATTATATCATTTACCGACGAAAAATTACACCGTTTTCCAAAGAAAACTCCAAAATAATTCAGATTTATTTATATTGTGTGCCTTTCATAAACATGCTATAATTGGCATGATTGGATTTAAACTTATAGATCCGACACAGGCAACATAAGACAAATGCTTTATAATATAGTCACAACAATTATTTTGACAAGGACAGGTGCTATGAAAAAACTGGCCATACTCTCTAATGTGAATATCGACATGATATATAAATTATTGCCCTCCCGTGAAAATGTGTTCCCTCCCCAAGGTTACGGAAATGCCTTCTCTCTGATGTTAGATACTAATTCTGATTTGGCAAAATTTTCACCATCTGTTATCTTTTTTATAGTGGATATCTCAGCCCTGACGGAAAACTCTTATAACTATGAAGAGGCCGCCAGCGCTATTGACGAATGGTTTGGCCACTTTCGTTCCTGCATGCAACCGGACATACAATATTTTATATCTGATACATTGTTCAGAACAACTGCTATTGAGGATATTGATGAGATGCTTCATTACCGTATCGGACAATATTGGATGCATTGCCTGGCACAATTGACAGAAAACACCACACAGGTTCATCGCTTCCCTGTGCAACGGCTAATAGATCGTGTAGGCACATCTTCTTTTTTTTCCGAGCAGCTCTGGTATCTTGGAAAGATCCCATTCACAGCACAAGGTTGCAAACTGATTGCTGAACAGATTATTCTCCAAATGGAGCTTTTAATCCGGGTACCTAAAAAGGTATTGGTTTTGGATCTTGACAATACCCTTTGGGGTGGTATTGTGGGTGAATTGGGTGCACTCGGAATCCAACTCTCCAATGATAAAGTTGGTGCCTTGTATCATGATGCTCAAAAAATCATCAAACAGATGCAGAAACATGGCGTAATTCTTGCCATCAATTCTAAAAACAATATTAATGATGCCCTGGAAGTAATTCGCAACCATCCCCACATGGTTCTCCGGGAAGAGGATTTTTCTGCACTCCGTATCAATTGGCAAACTAAGGCCGACAACATGCAGGAGTTAGCTCTTGAACTGAACCTGAGTCTGGATTCTTTCGTGTTTATTGATGATATGCCTACAGAAAGAGAGGCCATCCGCACCTTATTTCCGATGATTGAAGTTCCTGATTTTCCCACCACGCCGGATAACTTGCCCGTTTTTTTTGAGGATATCTATTATCGTTATTTTCAAAAGCTACGCATGACCGAAGAGGATGCAGACAAAACCAAGCAATACCATGAAAACGGCAGAAGAATCCAGTTATCAAAAAAACTTGATTTTAATACCTTTCTTCAAGACCTGCAAATTGGCATCACCAGAGAAGCCTATAACAATTCCTCAAAAAGAAGATTACTTCAATTGCTCCAAAAAACAAACCAATTTAATTTAACTACAAGGCGTTATGGAGAAGAAGATCTTTCCCGAATAGAACAAGATAACTGGCTCGTTTATTTATTCCGGGCTGCTGACAAATTTGGTGATTACGGTATTATTGCGGCAGTACTGATAGATATTACAAAACACTTACCAAATATCGATAGCTTTGTTATGAGTTGCCGTATTATGGGGAAATTGATTGAAAATTATATTATAGACTATGTTGAATGCGATTTACTCAAAAGGGGTTACTACAAGCTGACTGCTGAGTATATTCCAACCTCAAAAAACATACCGGTACATGAACTTTATGACAGCCTTGGCTATCATAAAATCTCGTCCTCTTCAGAGAAAGTGATCTACGAAATTGATTTGGCACTTCGTCCAAAACGAATCTATCATGTAAATAACAACTTAGAAAGGATATGAAAATGAAAGAAAAAATTATACAAATCATTAACGTGACACTTGGTTTCAAGCCGAACACGATTAATGCCGCTACACAAATTTCCGAGATTGAGAACTGGGATTCCCTAATGCAATTAATGATTCTTTCAGAACTAAAACAGCAGTTGGGTCTTACCATCCCAATTGAGGCTGCATTGGAAATAGAATCCGTAGAAGATTTTTTTAAATTTATTGACAAGGAGTAGCCCACAATGAACGTGAGGATGGAGCTTTTAAGAGAGAATCATTTGCAGCAGGTAATGGAATGGAGAATGCGCCCGGATATTACCCGTTTCATGAACACCGATCCAGAGCTTAATATTGATATCCAAAAAAAATGGTTTGAACGTATAAAAAATGATTCCACCCAGCGCCACTGGGTTATCTGCGTGGATGACGTTCCCTCCGGTTCAATTAACCTCGTTAATATTGACTATATCAATAAAAGATGCAACTGGGGCTATTACATTGCCAACCAGTCGGTCAGATCACTGAAGCTAGCCATGTATTTGGAGTGGAATTTGTATGATTATGTTTTTCAAACTTTAAAACTAAATAAGCTATGTAACGAGACTTTTGTATTAAATAACCAGGTCATTCAGTTGCATGATCTCTGTGGAAGTAAAAAGGAAGGTATATTGAGGCAGCATGTTTTTAAAAATGGCACATACTATGACATATCCGTAGGTTCTATTCTTTCTTCCGAATGGGAAACTTTACGTTCCAAGACTAAATTTGAACATTTTTTATTTGAATAAAAATGTACTATGACATTTAAACATACTTACTATTCCTTCAAAAATGTCAAAAACTACAGAAGTGAGGAGGTATCTAATATATGAAATTATTGAATTACCTTGCTATCGGCAAAACATATATCATCGCAGAAATGTCCGGAAACCATGGTGGCAGCTTAGAAAATGCCATGGAAATTGTACGGGCAGCCAAAGTCGCAGGAGCGGATTGCATTAAAATCCAAACCTATACAGCAGACACTATAACGATTGACTGCCATTCTGATTTATTTTTAGTCAAAACCGGATTGTGGGAAAAGCAATACTTATACGATCTCTATCAGAAAGCTTATACTCCATGGGAATGGCAAGGAGAGATTAAAAAGGAGGCCGAACGGCTTGGCCTCGATTTTCTTTCTACTCCCTTTGATTTTACGGCTGTTGACTTTTTGGAGGATCTTAGTATTGAATTTTATAAAATTGCAAGCTTTGAATTAGTAGATATTCCTTTAATAAAAAAAGTGGCTTCGACAGGCAAACCCATCATTATGTCCTGTGGAATGGCATCACCTGAGGAAATTCAGGAGTCTATTGATACGGTTTATAGCCAGAATAACAAAAACCTCGTTCTCCTAAAATGCTGTAGCTCTTACCCGGCAGACTATCCTAGCATGAACCTATCTACGATTCCTGATATGAAGCAAAAATTCCAGCTTCCCGTTGGTTTATCGGATCATTCTATGGGAAGTCTGGCAAGCGTTGCTGCCGTCGGAATGGGAGCCTCCGTAATTGAAAAACATTTTTGTATTAGCAGAGCAGAAAAAACTGTCGATAGTGAATTCTCCATGGAAAAAGAAGAATTCTCAAATCTAGTGAGAGATATCCGCAACGTTGAGGCAGCTATCGGCATTCCATCATATGCACCTACAGAATCAGAGCAGCAAAGCTATCAACACCGCCGTAGTCTGTTTGCTGTAAAGGATATAAAAAAGGGGGAACCCTTTACTCCTGTAAATATCCGTTCTATCCGTCCCGGATGCGGACTACACACACGGCATTACGAGATGCTAATAGATGGAGGCTATGCTACCATGGACATACCCTTCGGTACACCTCTTAGCATGGAAAATAGTCAACAATATCCTACGAAAGGAATCCCAAATGAATCCTACAATTGATGTTATGCTTGTCACTAATTCAAATTATCTTTTACCAACCATAACGACACTATGCTCCTTGTTTGATAATAATCCTGTTAATATCAATGTATATATTTTATATTCCAGCTTGAACCAGGTTGAGGTAGAAGCATTAAAAAAATTCGCGTATCATTGGGAGGGTAAAACCGTATTTCCCCTCTATGTAGAAGCATCTTTAAGAAATCAGCTTATGGGTAAAAACGGATATCCAGTAGAAATGTACTATAGAATACTCGGCATTGACCTTTTACCACAGAATATGACAAAGGTATTATATATGGATGTTGATGTATTAATAAAGGGCAGTATTATGGAACTATATCAGACCAATATTGAAAACTATGCCTTTGCCGTCTGTGAAGATATTTATTCCATCCTAGGAAAGGGTCTGGGAATCCATAGGGAAAGAACTAATGTGCCTTCCGATGCAAGTTATTTTAATTCCGGTGTCATGCTCTTTAATTTAGAGTACCTGAGGCTGAATAATGCAGCTCATACTATTTTAAATAAAATCAAAGAAAATTTCGACCACTACGTATATGTTGACCAGGATGCTTTGAATGAATTGTATTGCAAGAAAGTAACTTATGTGCCATGGGCTCTATACAATTGTCCGCCGAGAAAGTATATCGTTCGCCCTAATCTATCCAATGGAACATTTGATTTGGTTGATTATGGTTTTTTACAGGAAATCGGATATGGTACTGCCCCACTTTCAAATGACCTTTTAGATGTTACAGAAAAGGTGTATGATGCCACCCATATCATACACTATGCTGGCTCACGCAAACCATGGAAGGATGATGATATCCTGCCGGAATCAGAATTTCAGATCTTTGGACAAGAATATATTCATTATGCTGAAAAGGCTACTGATATATTTACAGACTGTATTCCATAATCTATCGCCTTAGCCACATCCCGAGGAAATGGTCATGAATAACTTCGGTTCACATCCATTCCCAGTGGCTTCTTTGATACTAATCTATTCCTGCACAAGGAGCTTGACCTGCTCTATAACATAATCCTGCTCATGATCCGTTAATTTTGCATACATAGGAAGGCTGATGAATCTTGCATATGCCCTTTCTGAATGGGAGCACATAATATCCGCGTATCCATTGTTACGGTAATATGGCTGTGTATATACCGGTATATAATGGACATTAACACCAATGTTTCTCTTGGTTAGTCCGTCAAATACCTTCTGCCTGTCCTCATTAAGCACCTGGATGACATATAAATGCCAGCTATTATGGCATCCCTCCGCCTGAAATGGTATTTTAATTCCATCCATCTGTCTAAAAGCCTCATTATATCTTGCCGCAATTTCCCTTCTCCGTCTAATAAATAAGTCTATTTTTTTCATCTGACTAAGACCAAGGGCACATTGTACATCCGTAATACGATAATTAAATCCAAGATCAATTTGCTGATAATACCAGGCACCATCATGAGCCGTCATCTTGGAGGAATCCCTCGTGATCCCATGGCTTCGGAACATCAACAAACGTTCATACAGCTCTTTCTGGTCGGTCATAATCATCCCCCCCTCACCGGTCGTGATATGCTTAACCGGGTGAAAGCTAAAGGTTGTCATCTCTGATATGCTCCCAATCCGCTTCCCTTTGTAATCGGCACCTAAGGCATGAGCGGCATCCTCTATTACAATTAAATTATGTTCTAATGCAATTTCCCTGATTTTATCCATGTCACAGGGCTGCCCTGTAAAATGAACCGGGATGATAGCTTTTGTCCTCGGTGTTATTTTATTCCTAATCTCTGCCGGATCGATATTATAGGTATTCGGATCGATGTCGGCGAATACAGGTTTGGCTCCACAATATAAGACACTGTTCGCTGATGCTACAAAGGTAATCGGAGACGTTATTACTTCATCCCCTTCACCGATTCCCGCCGCATAACATGCCGCATGAAGGGCAGCTGTACCATTCGAGACAGCAACTGCATATTTTGCTCCAACATAATCCGCTACGTACCTTTCAAATTCTTCCACCCTTGGACCAGTCGTCAAATAATCTGACTTCAATGCCTGGGCGACAGCCTGTATATCATCTTCTTCAATCCATTGCCTTCCATAAGGTATATACATCAAACCACATCCTTTTCCTCTTAAGTCTACTTTTCACAACCCATAAATGATAATATCTGCTTTGCCAGGTTATCAAACCCATATTCTCCTTGGATCCTTTGCCGTCCTCCTTCAGCAATTCCCACGGCCTTTGCTGGTTGATCCAATATATCTTGAATGATGCCCGGCAGCCTTTTCAGATTATCTATATCATAGTATACAATCTCTTTATTCTCCTCAAAATTCATCTTAAAAAATTGATTATCATCTGTCAGGCAAATACATCCATTCATCATCGCGGTAAACACTCGCTCATGTGTCCCGTTTTGGAAATTTGGCAGGATATTAAGTAATATTTTGGAATTCACGATAACCGTAAGATTTTCCTCAATATCCAGTCCTTCTTCCGACAATATATTGAGATAACGCGGATACTGTTCTTTTAGCCCTGACCACCCGGCACCGCTTACGGTCAAGGATATCCCTGCATTCAAAATCTCCGTGATAACGCTATGACGATGGTAATCCCTAATATATTGGTCAACACAAACCAAGGCATATATTAATTCGGGAATATCGTTTGCTTCATAATCAAACTTAATCGAGTCCAGATATTTTGTTAATGCTCTATCAAGAGTGAGTTTTTTATCACTCAGCAGCTCAGGAATCAGTACTCTTGCAATATGGCATAAAACATCCGGCAGTTCATCGATATCCTTGGCTCTTTTTTGAGGATCCGCATAAGATCCGGGAAAATATAGATCAATTTCCCTTTGCCCATAAGGAATATCTACTGGTGCCCGGAATCCAAAGTGAGGCAGAAACACCGCATTCCTTATATTCGCGTGATACCGATTTATATATGTAACATGATTATAATCTACACAACCTAGATATATTTTGTGATTATTAACATGTTCCAACCGTTCAATATGGTAATATGGGGAATCCACCAGATAAGTGAATACCGGGCATCCCAAATTATCAAAAAGAGAGGCATGCTTATTCACCATTGTGTCATAAAATATAGGATTGAATATAAATATAAACTTCCCATTATCATTCATCTCCTGCGATAATATCTCCGCTTCCTTACCGAGCATACTTCTTCCGTCCAATACTGCTACCCGGTACCCATATCCTTCAAAGCTTTTTGCCATCTGCTCGGCGGCAAAATTCAATACATTGTATTGGGAAATCCCTTTAACAACTACGATTTTACCTTTATCCTCTGTGTCAGCCATCCTGCAACCTCCATATTCTATATCCTACCAAGCACTTCTTTCATCCGTATTGAATAGGTATGGTATTGACTTACCTTTCTATATCCGTTTAAGGCAATTTCTTGACGCTCTGCCTCATGTTCCAGATAATATCTGCATTTTTCAAGCAAGTCTTCCTCGCTCTCATACACCACCAGATCTTTTCCTGCCTCAAAATATTCTGGTATCTCTGATTGATAGTTGGTTATCAGAAATCCCTGCGCTCCCAAGACATCAAATATCCTTTGAGACAAACCGGACTGTATCGTTTTTGCCGTAATATTCAGGTTTATTTTACTGCATTTAAAAATATACGGCATCTCCAGCCTGGAATGCGCTGACCCTTTATTGGATACTCTTTTCAACTCTGTTGTATCACTTAAAGTATACAGGTAGACTTCAAATTGTTCGGATAATGCCTTCAATAACCTTTTCCTCTCTACCTCACTGCATTTCATACCGATAAATTCCTGCGCCACAATAGCCTTATCATCCGCACAATAATCAGAGGCCAGCGGAAACCATCCCGCATACTGCTTAAAGCTCTGGGCAAAATCTTCCGTGATAACGTCCTGAATCAGATTATATCCATATATTCTTAGCTGCGCCTCAATCAAACCGTCAACATACCCTCTGATATAATCCGGCATCTGACCTACCATACTATTATATCTACATTTTTCCGAATACAAGGAACCGACGAAGGAGATATCCGACGAGAACCGCTCCATTTCTTTATCGCCTGGAACCATGCCATCCAAATACTCCACGTTTGCTGCTAAAGGCATATAAAAAATACGTTCTGGGTTCTTATATGCAAATTGCCGGTAAATCATATAATCAAAAATGAATATCCGGTTACATTCATAATAGACGGTGTCCGAATAAAACTGAAACAGGGGACTGTCAACCGTCCACGAAAGATAAATAACCCGACACACCTTGCATACCCTGGCGATAACAGGAATAAAATTCACTGAAAACACTATATCATAAGAGCTATCCAGCAGCTTCTGTGACAGCACCTCTACATAAGCTTTATCATAATCCACACTTTCAATCTTCTGATTCAGCTCCCCAACATCATGTCCCAGGCTGAGGAAGGCTGCCTTCATATCCAACTCACATATGTTGTTCCACCTGCAAAATAATATTCTCACTGATTCACATCCCCTTCGCCAGCCTGCTGCCTCTCCTGCACTATTTGAAGCATTTGATTTAACCTTACTTCATAATTGTGGAAAGTCCGTACCTTGTTGCATCCTGCCTCTGCTATCTTTCTTCTCTCTTCTTCATGTATTAGATAGTACTCCACTTTTCTTAATAGATCCTCGGTGTCATAATAAACCACCAATTCTTCGCCCTCGGAAAATAATTCAGAAATCTCCGGTTGATAATTAGTCAGAACAAATCCCCCTGCCCCCATGATATCAAAAATACGAAGCGGTATGCCCGATTGGATTGTTCTATGGGTTATATTAAGATTAATCTTACTTAGCCGGAAAACCTTTGGCATCTCATCATAATAATCCACCCCACCCATATGATTTACCTCTGGCAGTATGTCTATCGATTCATCGGTATATAAGTTAATTACATGATGGAAGGCTAAGTTTCTCAGGGTCTCTGTCCGTTCCAACTGTGTCACTTTTGTACCTAGAAACATGTCGGCAATTACCTTTCTTAAGCTTCCTGTAAATTTCTCTCCCAGATAAAACTCTGTTCGGGAACAGATCCCTTTCATCACCTCTTCCGTCAAGACCTCTTCCAGAAAATTATAACCATGAATTTTTGTCTGCGCTTGCATAATGGCTTCAATATATCCTTTGCAGTAATCAGGAAGAGTCGCCATGGAATCATAGGAAATCTTCTTCATATATAATCTCCCCACAAAGGATATGTCAGCCGTATATTTCTCTAAATCCCAATCATCTATCTTCATCTGCTCCAGCCTTTTATGATTTACGGCCAAAGGAAGGTGAAAAACAGTATTTATTCCTTGTTTCTTGAAACTTCGATATAAAATCTTGTCAAAAATAAAAATATAATTAGTATCATTATATATGGTCGGCGAATACAAAGTCAGCAGCGGTGAATCCCAAACCCAGGCAATATAGCTAATCCTATAACAGAAACACACCTTTGATATCACTTGAAAATAATTAAAGGAAATAACTGCATCAAAGGACTCTGCCGATAATCGTCCCATTAAAAGATCTTCCATATACGGATCCTCTTCATAGCTTTTAGGCACATATTCCACATAAACAACCTCATGCCCCATACCGACTAAAGACTGGTAAAGATCCTTATATCCCAAAGTAGTATATTTGAAAAGTAATATTTTCATTACTTGCTTCACTCCCTAATGTAATAGCAATGCGGCCATTTATAATGCTGCCTGCATAAGGTATTATAACATCATTTATCCACCAACAACAATCCTTTTATCCTCCCTGGTATGCCTTATACTCAAGTTCCCTTTTCTCAGTAATATTCCTAATCAACTTGGTATGGGATTATAAAACTTTATTTCATTGCATTTACCTTTATTATCTGTTACTATAAATCCTATAAAACTTTAGGGCGGTATGTATTATGAAGAAAAAAGTAAGCATTATAATCCCTTGCTATATGGTTGAACAATATATTGACCGCTGTATGAATTCTCTCCTCAACCAAACCATAGGATTAGAACATCTTGAACTGATTCTGGTCAATGACGCGTCCCCTGACCATACCTTGGACAAGCTTCTGCATTATGAAGCGAAATATCCTGATTCAATTCTGGTCATTAACTCTGATACCAACTTAAAGCAGGGCGGTGCCAGGAATCTTGGACTCAATTATGCATCAGCTGATTATATCGGATATGTTGATCCGGATGATTGGACAGAGGTTACAATGTTTGAAAAGCTCTATAACAAAGCCATTTCTTATGATTGTGATGTAGTTACCTGTGAATGCAAAAGGGTCTTCTCTGAAGGTACTTCTATGGGGAAAACCGGTGCAAATGACAGCTTCTATATCATAAAGGATATTCCTTCCAGGGCAGATTTACTTATATCAGGGATAGGCAACGGCGGTGTCTGGTCGAAATTATATAAAAGGAGCTTTCTAGCCGATAATAATATCTATTTTCCGGAGCATCTCAGCTATGAGGATAATTTTTTCGGCTATCTGGTTCAAATGCACTGTACCCGACTTTATTTCCTAGAGGAATACTTATACCACTATTTTGTCAATTATAATTCTACTATTGTTAAGGCGAATTCTCCGCATCATTATGATCGGCTGACAATTGAATTAATGAAATTAGAGGAGCTAAAAACTCGCGGCCTCTTCGAACCATACTATGCTGAAAATGAATTCAACTTCCTATCAACCTACTACTTTAATACCCTTCATATTATATTCACCCGATTTATCCATGTACCTGTTGACATTGTGAATCAGATGCGACAGGAGGTACTCCGTCATTTTCCTGGTTACGATAAAAATATCTACTTAGACCAATTCCTGCCTGAGACTTATAAAATGCTGATGTACACTATCCCTACCCCTTTAAACCAAGAAGAATGGGACACTATAGCATCTGTCTACCGTTAAAAATTTCATATTGTTCTTGATGGGGAATGATCAAGCCCATTATTAGGTTCAGTCCCAGAAATTCCGATAGGAACCCTGGGACTTTTTTTATCATTTACTTTGAACCTAATTTTTTCTGCTCTACATGCTTATTGATTTCTATTAATTCCGGGTGTGCTTCCATCAAAGCCAGTATATCCTTAAAGTAAAAATCATGCTTCCCATGATATAAATATTGATAAATTTCGCTGATTAACTGCCAATCCTCTTCCGTATCCAATGTCCAGCGGTATCCAGAACAATTTGTATCATTCGTTACATATCCCGTTGTACGATGCTCATATAGATATGGCGTAACATGTTCTCTCTGATACCTTTTCTTTGCATACTGATACGCCAATCTTAACATATCATAGGAAAACACCTCAGCATCAAGCCCTCTGGGAAATGTCCTCTTCTCCAGTTCCACCCCCGCATTGGTAACAATATCATACTCATGCTCCAGATAGTATTGAATTGTTTGATCTAATACATAAGGATCAATTAACGGACAATCCGATGTTATCCTTATAACAATATCCGCTCTTGTCGCTTTAGCCGCATAATAATATCTAGAAAGAACATCCTCTTCACTTCCGCGAAACACCTTTACTCCCAGTTGCTTTGCTTCCTGTACAATTACATCATCTTGTTCTTTAGTCGTAGTGGCTATAACAATATCATCAACCAATTTTGCTTGGCGAATTCGTTCGATATCATGGGCTAGAATACTTTTACCGGCCAAATCACGCATTACCTTCCCTTTCAATCTTGTAGACCCTACCCTGGCCTGTATAATAACTACCTTTTTCTTATTCTTATTCATCTCATCTCTATTCTCCCCGTCCCAAAAAGTAGCGACAGCCTCTTCCAGCATAGGCTTAATCGCAGTTACCGCAGAAGACATTAGCTGGTAAAAAACACATGCCCTTTGAAAGGTATGAATCCGATCCACTTCCTCATCTCCTGTAAATCTGTAGAGCTCGGATAATGTGTGAAGGGAGACATCCGATATATAATCATCAATTAATCTATATGCCATACAGCTTTCAATCAAATTATTAATTTTCTCCAGCTCCGCAGACTTATCTATAACTTCATCATTCAAAGCTCCATTGTTCTTTAACGTTTCAATAATCTGGTCACAATAAAGCTCTGCCTGATGCACCTTTTCGTAGATAACATCCAATTCCTGAATACTTTCCCGCATAAAACCATGCAGCTGGCTAATTTCTCCGTCCGATAGCGTATTTGATGTTTTATCAAGTATTTCTGCAACATTGATATCCTCATTACAATACCGGTCAATCGCCTCCTGCAACGTCATAATCTTGGTACCATGGATTTTAGCTCCGCCCTCTGTCCCATCAATCACCTCAATAGAATCCTTCACTAATTGAATCGAATCCTCAAACCATTGCAAATAGATATACCAGTCATGACGCGTCTTAACTCTGCCTCCATGGATTCCTTCAATATATCGAATTCCTTCCTCTTCCCCATGCACATGGTCTGATAGCTCCCCTGCGTGGGTTCGGTCACCTGCAAAAGCTAAATCCTGTCCAACTAATATAATATGCTTAAATTTCATCTCAGCACAGACGGAAAAGGCTCCTGTAGCTACAGAACCGCCTGTAGTATAGTCCGATATTTTTTTTCCGAGCCTCTCAAACATATTTTCCATATAGCTATGACTGCTGCAATATATTTTTTTCGCATTATGCTTATACAAAATCCTCCAGTTTGCCTCCACTTTACAAAATAACGGCACTTCCATAAACCGTGGATCATCCAGGTAGCTCTCCGGTTTCATTGCGTCCAATGTTACAAAAAAATCAGGCACCACATCATGGCGATAGAGGAATTTCATTGCCGTATCAGTCGCCACAATAACTGCTTTTCCTTTTGCCTGCTTTAAAAGATGAATATTCTTATCTAAGGAAGGACCTGCAGATACAATAATTGCCGGTACATCCCCAAAATTTTCTTTCGCCAAATCCTTTACTGTCATTGCATTCTGCACAAATCTTAGGTTTTTAATTGTATTCTCAACCGCATCTCTTCCAAAAAATGCATTCGTATTGCGGTTGACAATTGTTCTGTTATTATGCCCATTTAGGATCTGGAGGAATTTAATACTTTTCTCCATAAAGACTTTATCATATTGCGGATGCATACATACAATCTGTGAACCCAGGTTTGTCCAATAAACATGCCTTACAATTGCCTCACGGAAATCCTCTTCATTGAAATCCTCTACAGAAATTAATACTTTTTCATTTTCCAATATATCTGTAATATCATAATTATTGATTACATGGAAAAAAATTTCCATACAAGGTTCGTAGACCAGGATAATATCCTCGTTTCCCTTCCTATTGATCAGTTCTCTAAGGAATATTCCATTTCCTAATCCATATAAAGATATTACAATTCCTAAATTCGAAAACTCAAACTGTGAACACCATCTTTGCGCTTCCTGTATTGGGTAATATATGCTATTAAGCCTGAACTCCTGTCGATTTATTGAAACCGTAAGGGCAGCATTTCCATCCTTTGTCGGGGAGGAATATACATGGACAGGTGTAAAGCTACTCCTATCATCTTCATATTCCTTAATACAAGAATATAGCTTGTGATTATATTTTTCGAGAAGTTCCATATTGCGATTATAATAGTCCATAACGTCCTCCCACATCTATGATAATATTCTAGCCCATGGTAGTCTATCATCACATCATTTCATACAATTTTTGAAACCGATCCTTAATTTCATATTGAAGCAAGTCTGCTAACAATATGGTATCTCTCGCCTCCATCGCCCCAAGGGCTTCATTTAAATACTCTATTATACCTGAGCATTCTTCTGATACTTCATTCTGACCATTACCCAGTACATATTCCATAGCATTTGATATTTGTCCGATAAGCTCATTTAATTTAAAATATCCATCCTTATCCTGCTGCCTATAAAACAAGTCTGCCACCTGGCCAACCAATTCTATTGTATTTCTGACTGCTTCTCTACCTTCTTCCATTCTCCCTCCATACCACACTTGGTTTTACTAAAAAAATGAAGCTGACCCTGAGGTCAGCTCCATAATCATTGATACCATTAAAACTACTGTAACAATGATAACACTCCCTGTGTTGATTGATTTGCCTGTGCCAACATAGACTGAGCAGCCTGTTGAAGGATGTTGTCCTTAGAGTATTTAACCATCTCTTTTGCCATATCAACGTCACGGATACGGGACTCAGCAGCCTGTAAGTTCTCAGAAGTATTATCTGCATTAGCAATAGTATGCTCCAGTCTGTTCTGGAGAGCACCAAGCTTGGATCTCTGAGTGGAAACCTTAGTAATAGCTGTATTAACGGCAGAGATGATTCCTGTAACATCACCACCACTGGTAGCAACGGAAATTAATTCTGCTGTCTGCTGACTTGTCACACTAAGGTTTGTTGTTGTCATAGCACTGATTGAGAAAGTAATCATCTGGTTTGTATTAGCACCAACCTGAAGCATCTTATCTGTAAAGCCACCGCTTAAGAGTGTCATCGTATTGAATTCAGTCTGGCTAGCAATACGATCGATTTCCTTTGTCAATGCCCTAACTTCTTCAGCAATCGCCTCACGGTCTGCTGTAACGTTAGTATCATTGGATGCCTGTACTGTTAATTCTCTCATTCTCTGTAAAATAGACTGTGTCTCATTCAGAGCGCCTTCTGCTGTCTGAATTAAAGAGATACCATCCTGTGCATTTGAAGACGCACGGTCAAGACCTTTGATCTGTCCACGCATTTTTTCAGAAATGGAAAGACCAGCTGCATCATCGCCTGCACGGTTAATCTTATAACCGGAAGATAACTTTTCAGTTGATTTTGCAAGATTTCCAGTTGTAATACCTAACTGTCTGTTTGTGTTGGCTGCTGCCATATTGTGTTGTACTACCATATTACTTTCCTCCTTGAATTATGTTTTTTTCAACAGCTTCCATGCTGCTAATTTTCTTTACAAATGAATTGGTTTATTACCCATTTGTATTGTATTTTGTTTCCTCCCATACGGCCGTACGCTCCACCTGGGAGAGAAGCTCGTAAGTAATTTTCTTACTTGTAGTATATATCGGAATCTTTTTAGAATACTTTATATCTCTTTTTAAAATATTTTATTTTTTTTTGTCATAAAACAATGACTGATTTTCATGTTGCTTTGCCATAGTTTTATAATAGTTGGCAGCCGTCTTACTGCTGATTCGTGAATCACGTATATCTTTCCTTTTTCCGGAAAACAAGAAATCCAACTTTAGTTTATTCCTTTTCTCCAAGGCTTGAAGCTTAACACTAAGATCTGTTACGTCTGCTATAAGCGCTTTTAGTACATTGATTTCAGCTTTGTAAAGTCCCCTATTTACAGACAATTCCGTTTTTACGCCCTCGTAAATCTTCTCAAAGCCCTCATCTAGCAACATCAGATTTTTCAAATGCTCTTCCTTGATCTCAATCGTCTCATTGAACAACTGCTCATCAAAGGAATTGGCAGCTATAATTGTTTCCTGCTGTTCCGTAACATTAGTCAGCCAGATTAAGAGATCCTTTTTCTTCTCAAGCGTTTCAACCAATAGCTGTATATATGTATGTCCTGTAGTGCCTGCTTCCATATCCCCTCTATGAACCTCCTTTCGGGAGGCTTTGACCTCCATAACATCAGTATTTAACGCTTTCATTTGCCACTGGTTAGCAACTACTATTATTTCTACTTGGCAAGCCGCATAACTTCCTTCCAGGTATCCCGCATTTCTCTTATGTATCCTAGGGCTTCCCCAAGTACTTCCATATCCTTTTTAATATTTGCGTCAATTAACCTACGATAGACATAATCGTAAACCTGCTCAAAATCCTTTGCAACCGGATATTTGAAATCTAGGGTCGATTTAAGCTCAAGTATAATTTTTTCTGCTTTTATAACATTTGTATTAACCTTCTCCAGATCTCCTTTCTCCATCCCTATAACCGCCAGATTGCAGAACTTAATCGCCCCTTCATACAGCATCAAGGTTAGTTCCGCCGGCGAAGCGGTTAATATTCTGCTGTTATTATAAACTGCAGCTGCATTTGTTGCCATAAAATAATTCCTCCTATATCCGCATATCTAATATTCTTTTTTCCGTACACTCCAAGAATTACTGGTTTGTTCCCAGCATGGATGCCAAAGATGCACTCTGGGAATTCATTTTTGCCAGTGCTGTTTCCATCGCTGAAAACTGCTTATAATATCGGTCTTCCATCTCTTGAAGCTTTCTTTCCATTGTCTTTAATTCATCATTATAATCTGACAAAGTATTCTTTATCTCTTTGTCATTATAAAAAGTCAATGCACTTCTGAGCGAAGTACCGCCCATATTCTTCGACAATTCACTGTACAGGTTTCCAGCCAGTTGTGTTAACACTTCCGCAACAGTATCCGGGTCTTCATTTAAAGCCGCCATCAGCTTGTCTGCATTACCTGATACTAAACTGTCACTTTCATCCCCATCGATATGGAGTAAGCCTTTTTCCGTATAGTCCGCAGAGGTTGCAATACCGAAAGAGGACAGGGAATATGACTTTCCACCAACTGTAACACTTCCACTGAGCCGCGTCCTCATTACAGTAGCAAGGGATCCCAAAGTATCATCACGTCTTAACAAAGAATCTTTAATTTTTGTCTCCCATTTTTTTATCTCTTCCTCGCTCATTTTCTCTTTATCATCATCCGTCAAAGGTTCATAGGAGCGGGCGGAATCTGCATAATAGTTGGTATTCATTTCCTTTAACAGCGCATTATACGAAGTTATAAAGGATTTTACCATGTCATAAACAGTTTTTACATCTTTTGTCACATTTAAGCTGATCGGCACATCATCGGAAGTATCCGATGTATCCGCGCCTTTTGTGAGACCCTTTAGGGTAATCGATAAACCGTTCACCGAGATATTATTTGACGAACTCGTAAAATCCACACCATTATAATTATATTTTGCATCCTTAGGCTGAACCAGAGCAACATTAGAACCAGCATTCACAGAGACCAGGCTTCCGTCCGGTGCCGTTGTCTTTGTAATCTCGCTTAATCCAAGGTTCACCAATTCAGACGGTGTATCTGCGGTTAACGTAAAGGCATTCTCCGTGCCACTTTGCTTTGAACTTATGAAAAAACGCTTCTGCGCCGTGTCATAAGATGCATTTAATCCGGCACCTTTTAAAGTAGATAGAAAACCCGATACTGTGGTATTCTCATCAATGATTATCTCCTTCGTGGTGTCTCCTACCGCTACGGAAATCTTATTTCCAGCAGTCATATTCAAATCCACCAATTTAGTAGCGGAAGATATAGCCAAGGAATTCTTATCCGTAGTAAGCTGTGCGCTGGTAACAAACTGCGAGCTAGCCAGCTGGCTTACCTTCAGACTATGGCTGCCTTCAGCAGCAGAACCGGATGCAGTTAACGTTGCCACCGTTTCATCTGAAGAAGTTACTTTTTTCGTTGCAAAATTGCTCTGGAACCTGAATTTAGACAAGGTGTCTGAATAGAAGCTATACAGCTTCGTATTTAAATCCTTCCATTTTTCCTGCGTCCATTCCAGCTTTGTTATTTTATTCTTCAGCTTGGTTTGCTTTGTTTTCTGCGCCGACATCAGAGCCCCGATAATCTGCTCTGTATCAAGGTTAGAAACCAAACCCGACATTCTTATAGGCATAAAGCACCTCCTTATCTCTTCTCATCTACAAGAAATCCCGCCAGCTCCCAGATCTTTTCTACCATCTCAAGAGACTGCTCAGGAGGAATTTCACGGATCACCTGGTTTGTCTCCTTGTCAAATACCTTAATGGATACCCGGTTGGTCTCCTCGTGATAGGAAAATTCGCATCTGGTCCGATGCATTTTCAATTTACTGTTTACCTGTGATACGGCATCCTTAACCTGTTGGTCATAGGCCTGCGCATTCCCTTGCCCCTGGTTCTGGCCATATCCTTTCTCTTTATCTGTTCCACTTGTGCCTGCAACCGTTGATGTAGGGGGAACTTCCGCAATATTAATTGTAGCTGCATCTGCTCCTTGTCCAATTGTAGCCTCTGCTTTTGGCCTTATCGCCGTTTTAGCGACGTCATGATAAATTGCATTCGATATTGCTTCTAATGCCATACGCATACACCTCCATGTGTGTTAAATTCAATCAATTAAACTGATGCTTTTGCCATCCTTGACTGCATTCTATTGTTACATTGATCTACGACTTTATAACTCATATATCGGCTTACACAAAGAAAAGGTTTATAGCTATTATCAAAAATCTCCGTCGCCTCACCAAGGTGGTTAGATGTATCTGTCCAGGCATAAAAAGAAATCATCTCATAACATTGAATAAAAGTCCCATGAGTGGGACTTTTATCCAATATCTTTTATCCTATCTTCCAGCAATTCTCCAGCCTATTTAAACAATTTCTTCAAGGCTTCATCCGTCGCAGCCGTCTTTGCTGCTTCCTGATTGGACTCTTTTATCTGCTGGTAGATTTCCTTCCGGTAAATCGAAACCGTTTTCGGTGCGCTGATTCCAATCTTAACCTGGTCGCCTTTAACCTCCAGGATTGTAATCTCGATATCATTTCCAATCATAATGGATTCATTCATTTTTCTTGAAAGGGCCAGCATATTATTCGCCCCCCTTTTCAGCCTTATGAGCCTTTAATTGCTCATAAAAATAATATTTCACCTCATAGTCAGGGTTTTCCACTATAATCTGTGCTCCTTTTTTCGTGTCAGAATTAATAATGAACGGAGCCTTCATGTTTGCTGAGGTTTTTTCCACCTCAGCCGGTACCGTAACCGAGACCAGAACCACAATATTCTCATCCGTCACATCGCCAAGGGGCTTCAGCAGCTCATCGTCAACCTCCGGATTATAATCCTGCTTTACTAAAAACGGGTTGACCACAGGTATGGCCAGTGCAGGCTCCTCCAGGCTTTGCAGCCAGGATATGTCCGGGCGCTCCTCCCCGTCATTATCATATAATAAAGTATACCTGGTAAGCTCCTCAAAGCCTAAAATGCCATTCTCAAAACATATAACCTTATCCTCATCAAGCTCAATTTCCCCGAAATGCTTCGTCCTAACCAACATGGCTTTCCCCTTCCTTCTCATTTGCTTAAAAGCATCTTATAACTCTTGTCAATTGCCGGTTCCGTCCTTATTATTTATTATCTAATTATTTCAATTCCTTATACTTTATATGTCTTACTATTTCATCGTCATACTATTTTTATGGTTCGTGTGTCAAAAGTCTTGCTATAACTCTCGCATTCATCTCACAGCCTAAACCTTGCCCTTTATTGCTCAAATCATTTTATCATCTTATTTACAAGAAATCCAGCAACGTATTCTTTACCACCTTCGCAGCAGCCGATAGGGACGCATTGTAAATCGTGTTAGCAGCATTATACTTTACAATCGTTTCAGCAATATCCGCATCCTCATTCCTGGATAAAAGATCTTCAAAATCAACCTTCTGGTCAGACAGTCTGTTTTCCGTCAAATTGAGGCGGACATGCCGGCTTCCTATATCTGCAACAGCAGTATTCACATTGTCCTGCCACTTCGCCGAGTCACCAATTCCGCTGGAAAATTCCTGCTGCATTACTTCCTTTTTCAGAACAAGCTCCGTATTCAGCTGCTCCAGCATCTTGTTATATTTCTCCCGGTCATCCTCCGATAACGAGGTGTCTTCCAGCCGCTTCTCCACTTCCGCGATTTTGGCCTCTGTCCGGATAACCTCATCCACCGCACTTACGATATCATCTATCTTTCGTCCAATGCTATGTGTGATCGCATCGGAAGCTTCCGTATTCACCTTCAGCTTCTGGTTATAATTCACCTCATATTCAATCGACTGGGAAGCCTTGGTATAAGTAATCTCTCCCTGCTCCGGCTTACTGCTGTCGGTCATGGTACAGTCAAAATAGTGCTCCGGCTTTAAGTCTCCGCTTTTGAAGCCCGTCTTTGTATAGGTTACTTGCAGGGAATCAACCTGGCGCATCGCCTCATATGCATCCTTGCCCAGGATGAGCTCGCCTGTCTCCGGTATATAGTGAACCTCTCCGTCAGGGGGGGTATAGGCATCCGAAGCGTTAACCGAGCTTAGCGTAACAGGGAATGTCGACTCTGGCTCTAATTCCCCTGCCGCATTTTTCTTATAAAGAACAATGCCGTCCGGTGCCGCGGCAGCATCCAGATCCTCATAAGCCAATTGGATCCGGTATATTTCATTCATCACCGGGGAGTCATCAAAGTTCTGCCCTGAATCCTCAAAATCCGCTAGTTCGTAGCTTCCGGATACCTTGTTCATAATCCGTATATTCTTAGTATCAATACTTTCCGTAATCTGATAGGTCAGATTATCCATATCATCCATAAAGGTTAAAGAACTGTCCGTCTTGTATCCGGTAAATACGTACCTGCCCGCGTAATTCGTATTCCCTTCCTGGTAAATATTCTCCTTTAATTGCTTCAGGTTCTCGGAAATGGAGGAACGGTTCTCTGCTGTCAGTGTATCGGTGCTACCCTGGACACAATAGGAATTTATCTTACTGATGATATCATTTACCGTAGTTAATGAGCTCTCCGTCACATCCATCCAAGACTCCGCATCCGGAATATTTTTTTCGTAATATTGATTCAGCTCTGACAGGTTCGTCCTAAGCTTTAACGCACGGACGGTAATGATCGGGTCATCGGAAGGCTTCTGGATCTTCTTGCCGGTTGAATACTGCTCTTCCAGCTTTGTCATATTGATCTTATTCTTATTGATATTCCCCATCATATTATTCGTCATCATCTTGTTCGTTATTCGCATACCCTGTGCCTCCTAACCTGTAAAACGCGTTCTTATGCTTCTATACTTATATTTCTATCCTATGCTTCTATTGCTTCCATCTTCCGTAATAGGGCCAAAATTATCCCAAATCGCTATACACCCATCTCATTGATTAATTTATGATAAATTTCATTCATTACCGTAATAACCTTGGCTGAAAGATTATATGCATTTTGATACCTTATCAGGTTCATTGCCTCTTCATCCACATCCACACCGGAAATGGACAGCCTCTGGTTTGTTATTGTTTTCAGGATATCGGACTGGCTTTCTGCTATAGTGCCCGCCTTATCCGAATCAATTCCTATCTCTGCAACCATGGTCTGGAAGAAAGCCTCCGGTGTCCCCTGCTCAAATGCTGTCTTATTATCCTTTAAGGCTATCAGCTTATCGACAATACTATTATCCTCTATACCGTTTACGATATCAGAGGAGGCTGCGAGCAGACCAGGATTTTTAAAGAAGCTCTCGCTTACGGTAAAATTCTCTGCCGTTACAAAATAATAGGAGCCATATAGGGGCTGGTTATCCGGAATCTCTTCATAATAGCCGCCCGTCTGTGAATTAAAGGTATCGTAGTCATAGTAGCTTGCATCATCCGAGCCTGCTAATGGTCCAAAGGTATAATTCCTGCCGCTTATCTTATTGGTTCCATTAAATAAATCCGTACCTGCTGCTCCCTCCAGATCCACTCCGGTCCGATGGACGTCATTAAAAAGTCTCGCAAAGGTCCGGACAAACTGGTTTAATTGGCTCTGATAATATGGTATTCCTTTAAAATTAATACTTTCCCCTATCGAAGCCTTTACGTCTGTCGCATCAGCCGCTATTGGCTCTTCTAATTCAAAGGTATAAGTGAATTTTCCGGTGTCCGCATCCTTCGTAACCTCAAAACCCGTATAGGTATAATTGCGGTTGCCTACGGTTATCGTCCCTGTCTCCGGTATATTCAATGTCTCAACCTCGTTAATATTAGAATCTTCTACAATAAGGAAATCGTCTCCCGCGCTGGCGTTGACCGTTCCCGAGAAATTCTCCTGGTTATTACCGTCACGCACTTCAAGCACAGCCTGCAGCGAACCGCCAAGGGAAGGGCTCCTCTCATCAAACTTCTGGCCATTTGCCCAATAGATGTCATATAGGCCGTCAATGTCATTTTGGCTGTATTTATCCTCCCTGGGAGATACGATCAGCTTATTTGTTTCGATCCCGTCAACCAAGGTTACGCCATCTAATTTGACTACATAGCTGGTAACTCCTGATCCCGACGCACCGACCTTCCTCTCGTCCACGCTGACATTGGCTATCTGGGAAAGCTCATCGATCAGCAATGCCCTTTGGTCACGGAGGTCGTTAGCCATCCCGCCCTGGATCTCCAGGGTATTGATCTGCTTTGTCAAAGCAGCCAGCTGCTGCGATATGGAATTGATCTGGTCAACCTGGTTACGGATCTCAAAATTGCATTCTTCCTGTACGCTTTTTAAGTTTGAGGATACCGAATTAAAAAATTCCGTCAAGCTTTTCGCGTAGTTAATGACCTGGGTCCGTACCGTTGAGCTGGAAGGATTCTTCTGCAGCTCAGAGAGGCTGTCAAACAAGGAATTATAGGTGGTCGTAAATCCGGATTCCTTCACCTCATTGAAATAATTTTCTATCTCAGACATATAGTATGCTTTACCGGCATATTCTCCGTATAAGCTGCTATTGCTCCAATACTTTTCATCATAATAAAGATCCCGCATCTGGGTAACCCCGGTAACTGTCACACCTGTACCAGCCATACCATAGGTGCTGTTCATCCGCAGGGCCTTACCGGCCTTTTGTCCCATGACCTGCCTGGAGTAGCCATCGGTTTCTGCGTTGGAAATATTATGGGCAGTTGTATCTATGGCCGCCTGATAAGCATAAAGACCTGTTTTCCCAATGTTTAACCCAAAAAATGTTGAAGCCATCCTAACACCGTTCCTTTCAAGTTATCCTCCTTATTCCAGGAGGTAACCTTTTATCTAAACTTCAAAATAAGTCATTCAGAAACCGCTCTTTCCTTCTGGTAAAAGGCATTGCCCTTGCGCCTGCCCTTTATCATGCTTCAGGCCCTATCACGCCAGCCGCATAATGATATGCTCAAGCATCTCACTGACCACATTCACATATCTTGCAGATGCATTATAGGCATGCTGGTATTTAATCAAATTCGTCAATTCTTCATCCGAGGATACACCGGTTACTTCCATCCTCCGGTTATTGATGCTTTGTACCATGGAGGCCTGGTTAGAGCTGATGGAATTAAATTGTTCACCACGGTTTGCCATCTCCGAAATAAAGGCTGTATAATAATCCGCGAAATTATTCTTTGTCAACGTATTAGGCGATAAGGTAGCGAAGGCTTCCTGCCAGGAGGTCAGTAGCTGCTGGGCAGTTTCCATATCATGGTCACCTGTCCCCGCGTTGTTTGATAAGGGAATATAAGCATAATTCCCCAGTATATTCGGGTTAATCTCAATCTCACCTAAGGTAAATAAGGAATAATGATCCGACACATCTTCCTCATTATATACCATTGCCGTTATTGTCTCATAGGTACCGTCCCCATTATCAATCTCAATTTCTTCCTCCCGGTACCGGGGCATTGATTTGCGGTTGAAGAGGGCTTCCCCCATGGTAGTGCCATCCAGGCCTACCGGCGCCTTTTCCTGATCCAGTATCTTCACCTTAGTGCCGTCCGTTAAGGTAACCTCCTTATTCGGAGCCAATATATCATTAACCGTTGTTGTTATTCCATGGATTAATTGGTCAAACTGTGCCTGAACGGACATAATGACGGAACAATCGATGGTATTGTTATAATCAATGACTGCCGTATTATACGCCATATCCGAGTCGTAATTTTCACGTAACGGGATATCCGTATAGTTTGCCTGCTTAGCGCCCCTCGCTACCAATAAGCCTTTCAGGGATCCAATATCCGTATTGTCGTCCGAAGCGTATGCCGTACTAAGATTAAAGACATCCACTCCACCGTAAGACTCCCAGATAGGCTTTATCATTTCAGAGCCTTCGTTCATCTTAACCGTAGTCATATGGAAGGATGTATCCTCCGTAACAAAGGGATAACCCTCCAGATTAACGGTAACCATGCCGCCCCTATGCTCTTTATATGTAATATTGGCCATTTCGCCCAATTCATCCAGCAATACATTCCTCTGGTCCCTGAGGTCGTTGGCCTTCTCCACCCCGGTGCTCTCGTATTGCCTGATTTTTAAGTTCAGCTCACAGATTTCATCACCGATCTGGTTTATTCTATCTACCTGGTTCTTAATCTTCGTGTTCAGATTGACCTGGTAGTCCTTTAATTGATTAAAAATATTTTCCGCACGCTCCACAAAGGTCACTGCTGTTTCAATAAAGGATGCCCTTGTAACAATACTATCCGGCTCCTTTGCAAGCTCCTGGAGGGAGGTCCAAAAATCACCGATTACATTTTGGAAGGTTTCTCCTTCCAATTCCCCAAAGAGGCCTTCCACCTCACTGACAGCCTCATACTGCGCATTATAAAAAACCTCCCGCCCAACCTCCTGACGATAGGCCTTATCAAGAAAGATATCGCGCACCTGCTTAATCTCAGCAAAATTCGCACCCAGCCCCTGCTGTAATGCAGAAATATATGCATCACCCAGCTTCACATACCGGAAATCGGTCTGGACCACCTGCTGCCTTACATAACCGGCAGTATCTACATTGGCCAGGTTATGCGAGGTTACATTTAAAGCCGCCTGACTTACGTTCAGTCCGGACGCTCCTATATATAAGCTACTCATTGAACTCATGGACTACACCTGCCTTACCATAGCCAACTACTCTTCAACCGCAATTGGCCTTCTACTGTTTTGCATCGAACATCCCTGTTCCCCGCATCTGTGCATCATATCTGGAAGCACTTTTTGTGTAAGTATTATTCCCCGGTGACATCCTTGTACTTTGAATAAAATTCATATTGAATTCTATCATCTCGAGGGATTGTTGAATTAGCGATTGGTTACGGTTATTAACTCCAACTAATCTTTGTACCGCAGCCTTTAGATTATCATGTATGACAGATAGAGCTTTTTGCTCCTTAGGTTGTTTGTCTAGCAAGCCGATTAAATCCTTCAGACTAAACTCCTTTGATTTTCTGTTAATTACCGTTTTTATATCAAGCATAACCGTTTCCCTTTTATGCTCCAGGACATTCAGCTGGTCAACGGCCGCTTGCTCCTTGTCCGTTATCTCCTGTAAAGAATTCAGGTCATTTTTTACGATGACCTGAGTCTTCATTTCCGCAATGGGAATCAATTCTTTATATAATTTATATTCCTGTTCCAGAACATCAATCAGTTCCTCAATTAAGCTTGCCACTGTTAACCCTCTCTTTACTCAGGTTTTTTCCAAATGAATTGATTGTACGGTTCCTTTTATCCCAGGTATTGGTCAACCAGTTTATCTACAACATCCTGGATACTGATATTATAGGTTCCTGCTTCCATGCGTTCTTTAATGTCCTTAATCTTTTCTTCCCTGACATCTGGCGTGCGCGCGACAGCTTGCTTTGCCACCTGATACCCCTTGCCCATCTCGGAAATCTCAAGTGTATCACTGAAATTAGCTGCTTTAGCTTTTGTTGCAGACTTTACAGACCCAGCTGTATACATCTCACTAATTTTGTTAAACGCATCGATACGCATCCTGCTCACCACCTTTTAATACAGTGGACTATTCTACAGACTAATCTGCGGTGACCAATCTGTAAGGGCTCCTCTGTTGATCCCCTTGTTCACCTGTCCGCCTGTCCGCCTGTCCACCTATCTTTATTGCGGAACCCTTTCGGCTTCCACTAAGTTCTACTTTATTTATCGGATATTTTTCAATTATCATTATAGCATTTTCAAATTTTCTTCAAAGAAATTCAAAAGGCCGTGATTTGGAAGTTTGAAAGCATGCCCGCCAAACTTACCAAATCACGGCCCGGATCCTTATAGCAATTACGTTATACCGTAATCAAAACACCAAAAGCCTATCTGTTTTATTTAATTTTCTTGGAAAGCGTAGAAATCGCCTTCTGCAGCTGGTTATCCTTTTCCTTCGGTATAGTCAATTCCTGCTTCAGGTTCTTATCTAACTCTACCTTGATATCCGGAGTAATTCCAACTCCATGGATATTACGGCCGCTCGGTGTATAATATTTTGAAATAGTAAGCTTCACCGCGCTGCCGTCGGACAACGGTATCACCTTCTGCACAATACCCTTACCAAAGCTTGTTGTCCCAACGACTGTTGCTACCTTGTCATCCTGGAGGGTTCCTGCAAAGATTTCTGAGGCACTGGCACTGTTTCCATTGATCAGGACTGCCATGGGCAGGCTGACTGCATCCTTGTCCGTTGCCTTCTCTTCCTCACGGTTGCCATACTTATCTTCGGTATATACCACCAGGCCCGGCTTCACCAGACGGTCCACGATTTTAACAACAGCCGAAAGTAATCCGCCCGGATTATCACGCACATCGATAACCAGTCCCTTCATTCCCTTTGCCTCAAGACTATCGACCGCCGTATTAAACTGCTCAACTGTCACTTCATCAAACTGGAGGATGGAGATATAGCCGATCTTATTCTCCAGCATCTGATACTCTACGGTAGGCACTTCAATCTTAGCCCTCTTGACAGTATAGCTAATGGGGTCACTTTCACCTTCCCGGACCACAGTGATTACTACCTTGCTGCCTTCAAGACCCTTCATGTTGCTTACGACCTCAGACAAATCCTCTCCGGTAACTTCCTTCCCATCTACCTTGTAGATAATGTCACCAGGCAGGATTCCTGCTTTGTGGGCCGGGCTGCCTTCGAAGGGCTTCACTATGGTTATCACTCCTGTCTCCGCGTTCTGGCTGACCGTGGCACCGATGCCGCAATAGACACCGGAGGAGCTTTCCATCAGAGCCTTATACTCCGTTTCCGTATAATAAGTAGAGTAGGGATCCTTCAGGCTTGAGATGAATCCCTTATAAATTCCATCCGCAAAGGTATCTTCCTTCACATCCTCCAAATAATACTCATCAATCAGTTTTTGGAGGAACGTCAATTTCTGCACTATATTGGGATAGGATATCTGATTCGTGCTTTCACTGGCCTGAACCTTTACCTTACCGTCAGAGGCTGTTGCGCTGTTAAACTCCTGGTTCTCCTTATTTCCCACATGAAGCAACACCGCTCCGAACAAAGTAAAGATCAGCAAGGCTCCGCAAAGTCCCGTAAGCAATCCTGAAATAAAATTCCGCTTCATATTACGTCACATAACCACCTTTCTGCCGTGGAGTACTTTCGGTAGCCCTACATAAAAGAGCTGCCGGGAATACCCCATAGTGTAAGAACGGCTGCTGCAAAACATCCTCTTGCAACTATGTTTCACAACAGCCTCCAGGGTGTGCCTGAAAACGCATTATAGCTTTAGGCATACCTTGATTAATAATCTAACTGCTCCATATACTTCATATACTTCACAACCATGAGTGCAATCTTAAAGGTAATGGCATCCTCGAATACCCTTAAATCAAGGTTCGTACTCTTTTGTAATTTATCCAGCCGGTATACCAGGGTATTACGGTGGATATACAGCTGTCTAGAAGTTTCTGATACATTTAAGCTATTTTCAAAGAACTTGTTGATGGTTGTAAGAGTCTCTTCATCAAATTCATCCGGATTCTTTCCTTCAAAGATTTCTTTAATGAACATCTTACACAAAGGCATGGGAAGCTGATAAATCAAACGTCCTATCCCTAAGTTGTTATAAGCCACTACATTTCTTCCGCTGTAGAATATCTTACCTACATCCAGCGCCATCTTTGCTTCCTTGTAGGACCTGGAAACATCCTTAATCTCATTTACGATGGTACCAAATGCAACGTGTACCTTCGTCATAGCCTCCGTATTCAGCATATCAAGGATAACCTTGGCCGTCTTCGTCAGATCCTCATAGGTCTCATTTTGCTTTACTTCCTTCACCAGGATGATATTTTTCTCATCCACCGCGGTGATGAAATCCTTTGTCTTTCCGGAGAACAGGCTGCGTACTGTTTCCAGGGCGTTCGCGTCTTTTTCATTCTTGGTTTCAATAATATAAACCACTCTTCTGGCTTCCGTATCGATATGAAGCTTTTTAGCGCGGTTATAGATATCCACCAACAGCAGATTATCAAGCAGCAAATTCTTAATAAAATTATCCTTGTCATATCTTTCTTTATAAGCGATCAACAAATTCTGTATCTGGAAAGAAGCAATCTTTCCAATCATGAATACGTCTTCGCTGTCACCCTTGGCAAGAATCACATATTCTAACTGATGCTCATCAAAAACCTTAAAGAATTGATATCCCTGGATCGCCTGGCTGTCTGCGGGAGAAGCCACGAATGCCAGCACTGCGTTCTCATATTGCTCAGCATTCTCTATTGTTGTTGCTAATACTTTACCTTCCGTATCCATAACGCAGATATCGATACGTGTGATTCCTTTTAATCCATCGATGGTACTTTGAAGAATTTGATTGGAAATCATGATTTCACTCCTTTATATTATATTTCTATTTTTCATTAAAATTCATCTTTACGAAAGATATTTTAACACCCTTTTCATAATAAGTAAACTAAGTTCTATAAAATTTGCATAAATATTTTAGTATAAATCTATCAAATTTGGGTTTGACCACATTAGTTTATGCAATAAACTAATATTTTATTAGCTTGAATTGCCTTTTATTGATTTATTTGGCTGAGAACCTATGGGGGTAAAAAAAGGCGGCGAGTTTCCCCTCCGCCTCAAAATAAGCCTGTATGAGTACCTGGATTTTAAAAATCAGGGAACACTTTTGTGTTCCCTGATAAAATATGTTCTATAATTAGTTTGTAATAACCTGCTCTGTCTCTTTATCAAATATATGAAGCTTAGACATATCAAATGCAATCTTTAATGTATCATCCGGTCTTGCAGTTGTACGAGGGTTAACACGTGCTGTGATCTCTAAGGATTCATCCACGGTGAAGTATAAGAATACTTCCGCACCCAATAACTCATATACCCTTACAGTAGCTTCAATTATGCTTTCAGGGGAGCTGGCAAGGAACATTTCCTCGTCATGGATATCCTCTGGACGGATACCGATAACAACAGTCTTGCCATCATATCCACCATCAAGAACCTTCTTTGCCTTTCCTTCCGGAAGCTTTAAGGAATTACCGCTGAAGTTAACGAATACATCATTGCCCTTCTTGGAAACAGTAGCCTCGATCATATTCATCTGAGGCGATCCCATGAAGCCTGCTACGAAGAGGTTCTTCGGTCTGTCATATAAGTTCTGGGGAGTATCTACCTGCTGGATTAAACCATCCTTCATAACTACGATCCTGGTTCCCAGTGTCATAGCCTCTGTCTGGTCATGTGTTACATAGATAATCGTTGTCTGCAATCCCTGGTGTAACTTGGAGATCTCAATACGCATCTGTACTCTTAACTTAGCGTCAAGGTTTGATAAAGGCTCATCCATAAGGAATACCTTAGGATTACGAACGATTGCACGGCCCATGGCAACACGCTGTCTCTGACCGCCGGAAAGAGCCTTCGGCTTACGGTCGAGCAAATTCTCGATACCAAGAATTCTAGCTGCTTCATTTACGGATTTTTCAATCTGATCCTTTGGAACCTTCCTTAACTTAAGACCAAACGCCATATTGTCGAATACGGACATATGGGGATATAAAGCATAATTCTGGAATACCATCGCGATATCTCTGTCCTTAGGCTCAACATCATTTACTAATTTGTCGCCAATCCGAAGCTCGCCGGAGGAGATCTCCTCAAGTCCTGCAATCATACGGAGGGTTGTTGATTTACCGCAACCGGATGGTCCAACGAAGATGATAAATTCCTTGTCTGCGATTTCAAGATTGAAATCCTTTACTGCAACAAATCCGTTAGGATATTGCTTTGTAATATTTTTCAGTGATAAGCTTGCCATTGAATAGCCTCCTAATTTTAATTCATGTGTTCTTGTACAATTACCATACCGTAATGATACAACATTTCAGGAATGGAAGCCATATGTCATTTCACCAAAATCATTTTTTCCTTTTTGTACGATTTGTATATCCCATTTTAAAATAAGTAGATTTACCGATAATATGCTGGCATATGCTTTAAATTACTGTCTATATTCAATAAAGCCCTCTCCCATGACCTCCCTGACATCACTTACAATGACAAAGGAATTCGGGTCAATTTTCTTTGCAATCTCAACTATTTTGATAATTTCCTTCTTAGAAACGACACAAAATAACATTTTCCTGTCCTGGTTTGAATACATTCCCGTAGAGCTTAAACCCGTTACGCCCCGGTCCATCTGATGGAGGATTGCATCCGCTATCTGCTTATAGTCATTGGAGATAATATACGCCATCTTGGCAAATTTCAGTCCCTCCAGTATGCCGTCAGACACCTTGGTTGAGATGAATATGGAAATCAATGCGTACAGCGCATTTCCCAGCCCAAAGGTAAAGGCACCGATAAGAATGATGATTCCATCCACAAATATCATAAGCTGGGGTACTGACATATGCTTATTGCGGTGCTGCAGGATATAGGCCGCCAGATCCGTCCCTCCCGTAGAAGACTGGACGGAGAACACCAGGCCGATGCCCGCGCCGCCAATGACTCCACCAAGAATTGCCGCCAGCAAATAATCGTCCATTTGTAAATCCACAATCGGTATCACCATCATGGATAATACATAGATAACCGTTCCATAAAGGGAGGATATCAGGAATTTACCGCCCCTGATTTTTGTCGCAAATAAAAATAAAGGCACATTACATATCATCGTAAAGAGCCATATAGGCAAGCCTCCCGGAATTAAAGTGTTTGTCCAGGCCTTTATGACAATCGCGAAGCCGGACACCCCTCCAGTGACTAATTTCATCGGTTCAAAGACCAGGTTTACGGCTACACCCATCAAGACCGCGCCAATTGTTATAATCATATATTTCCGCAATAATAAGATGTTTTTATTTGTTACCCTTTTATTTGCCATAGCTGCTCCTTTAATCTTCTCCCTATCATTAATACCCAAAAATAAAGCATTATATTCCATCCATATCTTTGCCATCCCGGAGAACAAAACCTTGTTCCGCAGGTTTTGCGCCGCCTTATATTTTAGCATAAAAAGCATTCTTTATCAACGCATCTTTATTCCGTTAGCAGGATATGTTATACTATAAAAATAAAGCAGGAATATATCTTTAGGAGGGTGGTTTCATGAATAGGAAAACTGTATTGGTAACCGGTTCGTCACGCGGGATTGGAAAAGCAATTGCAGTTAAATTCGCCAAAAAAGGCTATGATGTAATTATTAATTGTGCCCATAAGGAGGATGAATTATTAAAGGCCAAAAAGGAAATCGACTCTTATCAGGTATCCTGTATGGCTTTCTTAGGCGACATGGGTGATTACGAGGTTGCCCAGGAATTGTTCCGCCAGATTAAGAAGCATTACGGAAGCCTGGATGTGCTGGTTAATAATGCGGGCATTGCATATGTAGGATTATTTACGGACATGACACCGGAGGACTGGAACCGTGTGATCACCACCAACCTGACCTCTGTCTATAACTGCTGCTCCCTTGCCATCCCTGACATGGTGCAGAGAAAATCCGGTAAAATTATAAATATATCTTCCGTATGGGGAAATGTAGGCGCCTCCTGCGAGGTAGCCTATTCCGCTTCCAAGGGCGGCATGAATTCCTTTACCAAGGCACTCGCAAAGGAGCTGGCCCCGAGCAATATCCAGGTAAATGCCATTGCCTGCGGCGCCATTGATACGGAAATGAACTATTTTCTTTCTGACGAGGAGCTTATGGGCCTCATCGGGGAGATACCCACAAACCGTCTGGGAAGGGCTGATGAGGTAGCTGACCTTGCCTACCATTTAGCTTATAAGAATGAATATCTTACGGGACAGGTGATAGCGCTGGACGGCGGCTGGATTTAGAATGGCAGGACAAGCTGCGAAAATATAATTCATACAGGCGCCGGGAAATGAAAAGCAGAAAAAATGCTTCCCTTATGATGTCTTCATAAGAAGGAAGCATTTTTAATTTAGCCTGCCAGTACCTCGCTGCCGCCTAGGGCAGCTTGTGTCCGGCTGACAGATATAATTCATACCACTGGGGTCTGGTCAGGGTTACCTCACAAGCCTTGCACAGCTCTTCAAGGTGCTTAAGGCTGGTGGTACCTACGATTGCCTGTATTTTTGCAGGATGCCTCAGTATCCATGCGATGGCAACGGCGTTCTTCGTAACCCCATACAGGTCCGCAAGCTCCTGCAGCTTGTCATTCAGGGGCTGGTATTCTTCTTTATCAATAAAGGTTCCTTCCCTTAGGGAGATCTGAAGCACCGACCAGGCCTGGAGCGTAATATTATTCAATCTTGCATAATCTAACAGGCCTCCATCCCGCATCTGCCCCTCAGCCTCCTTCATGTTAACAAAAATGCCTGCATCCACGAGGCCGGAATGGACTACACTGAATTCAACCTGGTTTACCATAAGCTTCTCACCGGTATACTTTTCAATTAACTGCATCTGGAGCGGGTTCATATTGGAAACGCCGAAATGCTTTACCTTACCTGAGCTCTTTAAGCTTTCAAAGGCCTTTGCTACCTCCTCCGGCTCAATGAGGGCATCCGGGCGGTGCAGCGCAAGGACGTCGATTGTATCCAGGTTCATTTTCCTTAAGCTGCTCTCTGCGCTCTCTATAATATGCTCTGCTGAAAAATCATAATAGCCCCGGCAGATCCCGCATTTTGTCTGGACATACAGCTTCTCCCTCAAGGACGGCTTCTTCTTTAGGGCCGCACCAAACATCTCCTCTGAGTTCTTGCCCCACTGGTAGATATCCGCATGGTCTACAAAATTAATTCCCAGCTCTACCGCCTTCTCGATTAAGGCCTCTACCTCCTGTTCCTCTTTCAATCCAAACCGCATGCAGCCCAAGGCTATTTGCGATACCTGTAATTCGGTTGTGCCTAAATTCACTTTATTCATTCTTAATCTCCTTCCTCTTATCCATTGGTATTATTTTTATTCTTCCAAATACGTTAGCTATATGGCATTCACCTCACAGCCTAAACCCTACCCATTCGTCGCCCAAATCATAAATCATATTATATATTGAAGGAACATCACAAGTGGTACGACAGATATTCCTTCCCTCCCTCTATTTCCTTCCAGGAAAACTCCGCTCCGTCAATTATCATATAACTATGGGGGCTTCCCTCCTTGGGAATAGAGACAGAGCCTGGGTTCATATAGATATACTGCGGGTGGGGGATACATTTTGGCACATGTGTGTGCCCATTCAGCAGGATATCACCGGGCTGTAATGGCGGCGGATTGTCCTCACCAAATTTGTGTCCATGGGTTGCATAGATCGTATTTGTCCCATTAATTATAACGGCATAGTCCGCCATAAGAGGAAATTCCAGGACCATCTGGTCAACCTCCGTATCGCAGTTGCCGCGGACACATAGTATCCTATCCTTTACCGGATTAAGAAGGGCGATGACCTCCTTCGGCGCATACTCCCTGGGAAGATCATTTCTTGGTCCATGGTATAAAATATCCCCCAGCAATATAAGCTTACCAGCCTTCTCCCTATGGAACGCTTCCAGCATCCTCTGACAATAATAACTTGAACCATGGATATCCGATGCTACCATTAGCTTCATATTTATGTCCATGCTCCTTACTGCACAATTCGCCATGAAAGTGCCAGCATGGATCCGGTCCCCCCTTCATTGATTATTTTTATTTCTTTCAACCTTTTCTCGACCTCGCTTAATTATAAACTTTGTTTAAACTTTGTTTAAACTTTGTTATATAGTACCCTTTGTAACCCGTCTGTCCCGCTATACCCCATTGCCGGGGAATCAACCTTCTTGTAGTTTAATAATTCCCTTCGCTTCCTCCAGACGCTCCATAAATTGTCCATAAAAATCTGTTTCCTGGTCATAGGGTTTAAAATAAAACCGGTTAAGCAGATACATATTCAAATTCTTGACCAGCTTTTCATCCTGTACATTCCTGATTACGGCTTCAACGTCATTTAAAAAGTAATGCCAGTCAATTAAAAACTGATCATTTTTCTCCTGCTCCGGGGTATCAATCCATTTATCCACCTTTGTTTTTGTTTTTGATGGATTCCTGCATTCATTCTTCTGCAGGATATAGGTAAATGAATGGCTTTCATAATACCGCCCCAGGGGAAATATCCGGCAGATCCCGGGACGGAAGGCATGGATGCTGCATTTCCCTCCTGGATTTAAAAAGGAGCAGCCCTCGGAAGGCCCGGACATTTTGAGGCTTGGCAGGATTACGCCATCAACCAGGTTAAGCTCTATGTGATCCCTTAATAATGCCTCAAAGGGCAGCTTCAAGTTCGTCGTCAGACGGTGGACATCAAAGGGATCCAGGATAATGGAATTTCCCATTCCGTGGCAGCAGGAGGCCTTTCCCTTACAGCCATTACAGCTTACCTCCACCAGATCCTTTGCCGTATATAGTCTGCCATCCGATATTTCTTCAAGGCTGCAGTTGCGTCTCATTTTATATTTTCTCCCATTCCGTATATTTTTAGCTTACTTATAAAATTATACCATCAATGCCTATTAAATTAAACTGGTTTATTCCATGATTAAAACCCCCGGGAAAAATCCTGGGGGTTTTAATAGACCCGAAAAATCCAAAGCTTTAAATTAAGTACTGCTGACCATATATCCTTTTTTTCCTTCCTTGACCACCCTATCATAGCGATAAGCGGAGCAGGCCAATCCCACCAAAATCATGTTCGTTATGATACTGCAGAAGCCCTCCGAAATAAACGGAAAATTACAGAACCAGCCAAACTGGTATCCCATATTCCCCATAAAGTAAAATACCGTCTGCAGGATTAAAGTCAGAACACAGGAAAATGCCAGGATCTTGCCCATTTTATTCTTGACCTTGCTGACCATCCGTACCAGCATTCCATAAGCAGCGAGTATAATGCCCAGCAGTACCACTGCAGGAAGCCATCCATATTTCAATATCCAATATGTAATCCTATAATTATTCTGGTAATGCTGGGGCAGGATATCCTCCAGCATAATATTGTTTTCATCCTTGAATTGCATTTTATATTCATAGTGGAACTCATCCAGGTCATCAAAATACCAAGCATCCGTATAGTAGCCCATCCGCTCCTCCCGGCTCAGGGGAACGGTTCCTACCGGTACGGCTTTTCCGAGTAAATCCTTTATTAAAATACTGTTGTAAGCATCATCCCAGTAGTCACTGACTATCTTTTCCGGATAAAAACATTGCTCCAATTCATATTTCCAGTTTCCAGGAAAGGATAATACAAAGACAGCCGCTACGGTTCCCAGGCTCAGGATCCACCAGCCAACCTGCCTTCCGGGCTTTCCTGCCAACATTCCTTTTACAATCATATAGAGCAGAGCAGCATATACCGCTATGATCAGGACCAGATGGGATACCAGCGTATAACTGCCTGTAAGCCATGCCGCAATGCTTACTATGGCGGCTGTTAACGCTGTCACCAGAAGGAAGGGTCTATATCGCTTATTCCGGTTCAAATATGCCATCCCTAAAACTGCCGGAATACTTAGCAGCTCCAACGCAAATACAATTGACATGCTGGTCAGCCGGAATGAAAATACACTGTACAGCTGCCTCTGGACAAAAAACAGACCCAGGTATACGCCCAATACTGCCAGGATAATAATATTAATTTTTTTGATATTTTTTACCAATCTCTGATAGCCGTTGTAATACATTATTGCAAAAATGGTGATCCCGCATAGGAAATAGAATAAGCCGGAAAACCATATCCCAAGATTCTCAACCAGCATCAGCCGTATATTTCCTATGATGCCGATTGATGCCAGAGCCATCACAAGAGCCACCACGGTCTGGTTCCTCTGCAGCCTGTGTGCCTCATTTAGCCTGACTCCGATTTCAACTGCATCCCCCATATCCTCCAGGGCTTTCTCCCAGGCCTTGTCATACTCCAGCCCCTGTCCGGCATATTCCGCTTTCCGGTCCTCGATATGGGCCGCCAGTTCTGACTTTATTTCATCCCTCACCGGCTTATACTGGATCTGCTCCGCCACATCCTCAAGAAATGGATCCATTCCCTCAAAAGCCCCAGGCTGCTGTTCCATATTCCGTAGAATATTCATATTCCATCCCCCCTATCACATGATTTACTGCTTTCTGGTAAGTATCCCACTCCTTTTTCTTCTCGGCCAGAAGCTTCAGTCCTTTTTTCGTGATATGGTAATACTTTCGCGTCCTCCCTGTCTCGGCGGCCTTTTCATAGCCCTCCACAGCTCCTTCCAGCTCCAGGGTGTGCAGAATCGGATACAGCGTTCCCTCTTTTAAGGAAAATACGTTCTCACTCCTTGCCTCCAGCTCCTTGATCAGCTCATAGCCATACCTGTCCTGCTCCTCCAATAGCCTGAGGAGCAGCATTGATATGCTGATATTCATAAGCTTTTTATCCATATACCCTTTTCCTCCATACCTAGATTTCATAGGTATAAGTATACCTAGTTTACATAGGTATGTCAACTGGCTTTTAATTTTTTCTTTCTATTTTTTTCTTTCTACCCGCTTAAGGTACAATAATATCATCCGTCTTTAAATGGCAATAGGTCTGACCTTCTTCTTCATACAGTTCAAATACCCCTGTTAATTCTATCACAGTATTATCCGGGGGATACTCATCCGGGTAAACGTGGGTGTCATCATCCCATACAAACTCAATTCCATTTTGGCAGCAGGCAGCTGCGTCACTAATCAGAACGCAATGGTAATACTTCCCTGTGCCTTCCCAATAGCTCGCATAATAGACTCCCTGTATTTTGATTGTCTTTCCCACATAATCTTCCGGCTTGGTCATCATATTATATACTTCCGCATAGACCATATTACTGCTTAATTTGGTCAGGTCAACATCCGGGCTGTCCTTACTTTCTCCTGTTTGGGAATTTCCATCCTTATCTTTTCCATCCGCAGCAGTATCCTTTCCCGTGCCTGTTTTTGCCCCAGTATCCTTCGATAGCTGTAAATCACTTCCTCTGACCTCTTTATCACCAGCGATATTTCCTGTTCCGTCTGCCCCTGCATCTCCAGCTGTATTTCCTGTCCCTTCTGCCTCAGCATCTCCAGCTGTATTTCCTGCTTCTCCTGCTCCTGCATCCACAGCGGTACTTCCTGCTTCTCCTGCTTCTGCATCCGCAGCTGTATTGCCCTCCCCCTCGGAGCCATTCGTTGAACCAGCTTTCCCGTCCACAGTATTCTCCTCTTCCGTTCCATACTGCTGTCCTGCCAGTTTATCAATCATGCTCGTATCTTTTTTGCAGGCCGACATCCCCAGAACCAAAGCCGCCATAATAACGATAGTGAAAGCCCTCTTTTTTCTTCCTGTCATTTTCCCATACCTCCCATCAGCTTCCCAAGCCAATAAAACAAGATAAACACCACAATATCAATTGCCACAATCGTTGATCCGACCGGTGTAGAGGCCAGAATCGATATTATTATCCCGCTGCCCGCTGCAATAACGGATATTATTACGGAACAAAGTATCACTGCCCGGAAATTCTTGAACAACCGCATGGCGGACAGGGCCGGGAAAATAATGAGTGCCGATATCAGCAGGGAGCCTACCAAATTCATGGCAAGTACAATGATAACCGCAGTAATTACAGCGACAATCAGGTTATAAATATCCGTACGGGTTCCAGTGGCCCTGGCAAAGGTCTCATCAAAGGTCACCGCAAAAATCTTATGGTAAAAGAGCAGGAACACAACCACCACAACCCCGGACATGATAACGCTTAACCAGACCTCTGCCATGCTTAAGGTGAGTATAGAGGTAGAGCCGAAAAGGGTACTGCACACATCACCTGAGACATTTGAGGACTTTGAAAACAGGTTCATCAAAAGATAGCCGATAGCCAAAGCGCCTACGGAAAGCATTGCCAGGGATGCGTCTCCCTTGATCCTGGTATCCTGGCCTCTTTTTAACAAGAGTACCGCGGCGATGATGGTCACCGGCATCACGATAACCGTTTCATTCGTAAGTCCGAATACAGCGGCTACCGCGATGGCACCAAAGGCCACATGGGACAGTCCGTCCCCGATAAAGGAAAACCGTTTCAATACCAAGGTGACTCCCAGCAGGGAAGAACAGAGTGCAATCAGTATTCCTACAACCAAAGCATACCTTACAAAGGGAAATGAGAAATAGTGGCGTAATGTATCCAGAATATCATTCATGGGCCGCCACCTCCTTCCTGCCTCCTGTGCTAAATCCTATCCCGCTTAACACATAGTCCTCCTTCCGGCCAATAAACACCGGCGTCCGGTTGATATGAAGAATATGGGATGCGTATTTTACTGCCGCCCCTATATCGTGGGATACCATGATTACGGTAATGCCATCCTCTCTATTAAGCTGTTCTATCAGCTCATACAGATCTAAAGCAGCCTTCGGATCCAGGCCTGTCACAGGCTCATCGAGAAGCAGCATTTTCTTCGTGGCGCACAGTGCCCTTGCCAGCAGCACCCTCTGCTGCTGGCCTCCCGACAGCTCCCGGTAGCACCTCTTGGCAAGATCGGCAATTCCCAGGCGCTTAAGGTTATTCCTGGCCAGCTGCTTTTCCTCCCTGCTATAAAAGGGGCGCAGGCCGCACCTGTTCAGGCAGCCCGACAGTACGATCTCCCATACTGATGCCGGAAAATCCTTTTGTACCACGGTCTGCTGCGGAAGATATCCTATTTCCGCCGCCTTTAACCCATCTCCCATGAGGATTTCCCCGGAGGAAGGGGCTTTTAGATGGAGTAGCGCTTTCATAAGCGTACTTTTTCCCGTACCATTTTCTCCAACGATACATAGATAATCGCCGCTGTTTACTTCAAAATTTAACTGCTCCGCCACAATCCTGCCCTCATACCCGAGAGCAACATTTTTACAGATAAGCTGTGACATATAAAACCTCTTTTCTAAGGAACCTTGGTTCCGTTCCTCCTAATTCTGTCCTGTTAATCCATCCTTCTTAATTGATAAAGCTATCATCTCAATTAAGTGCTTCCTTTAGTACTTCAAGATTCTCTTCCATGATGGAAAGGTATGTGGCGCCCTTTGCAACATCCTCTGAGGTTACAGATTGCATGGAGTCCATAACAAGAATTTTCTGTCCCTTATTCTTAGTGTTATTGATAATTGTCTTTGCTATGGACTGGTCGGAGCTTTCCAGGACACATACTGCCGGGAGGCTTAGCTCATCCGTTTTCCCTGCCAGAAATACAATGGTTTCAAAGCTTGCTTCCGTCTCGGCAGAGCAGCCTACGAAGGCAGCATAATAATCCAGTCCGTAATTATCCACCAGGTAACGGAAAGGGAATCTGTCTCCAAATAACAGGGTGGTGCGCGCCGCGCCGTCCACAGCCTTCTGGTAATCCTCATCCAAAGCCTCCAGCTTTCCTGTATAAGCGGCTAAATTCTTTTCGTATAGGGCCTTATTTTCCGTATCTATTTCTGAAAGGGCTCCACTGATGGCCTTACAGATTACCTCAGCATTTTTTAAAGAGAGCCATACATGCTCATCATACTCAGCTTCCGCTTCCTCGCCCTCTTCGCCTTCCTCTTCTTCCGCTTCCATGCCTTCTACTACCTCTTCCTCCTTGATACCGTCCCCAAGCACCTCCATCATATTGATTACCTTCATATCCTTATTTGTTGCTTCTGCGAGGGCATCAGCCACCCACCCGTCGGATTCTCCTCCAACATAGATAAACAGGTCGCAGGTTGCAATCCTGGCGATATCCTCAGCTGTAGGCTGATAGCTGTGAAGATCCACACCATTATCCAACAGCAGTGTCAGCTCTGCATTGCCAGAAGCTTTCTCCCTATCCCCAAGGATCTCCCTGACCCAGTCATACTGGGGGAAGACGGTGCAGACGATACTGAGGCTCTCCCTTCCTGCCGCCTGTTCGCCATCAGTCCCTGCGGCATTATTACCAATGGACTGTGGCTCCCCCGAATTAGCACAACCGACTAAGGTACCCATGCACAGGCATAGTACCAGAATACTTACTATTAAATTTTTTTTCATATTATTGAACCTCCTGAATGAATGGCATCTTGACGCCTTACTTAATTTTGCGTATGAAAATAACACCGGACCTACCATCCGATGTAAGTTATCACTGATGCTGCTTCAACTCAGCAGTTCTACCTTTAAGGTGATTAATGTCCCTCCAGACCGGCAGATGATATCCCTGATTAAACAGAGGCAGGCTGCCACGATGACAGCTACCAAAAGAAATACTGATGGTATATAAAAGTTTTTATAACTATTAAGATTTTGTATGGCGGCTTCAATATGCGCGCACACCTGGCACTCCGTTCCGGTGCATTCATGGTGTAGGTTCACATCAATGTAGAAAAGCGAAAGAAACGGCACACAGGATACAACCAATATTAAAAGGAATACCAATATTCTTTTTCTCATGCCCATAGCGCCCCTTCTCCTTTCCGCTTATTCAAGCCAGACGATTGCAGGAACCCGGAAATCTCACTAACTATGCTGCTTCACAATCGGCCATATTGGATCTGTTCCCATACAGTTTTAATGCAAGCAATTTGCATTTAGAATTATACCCGTGTATCCTTGATTTGTCAATGTGGTAAAATCAGCCTCTTTTTATCTTCCCTCTTTTCAGATATCTCTTTCCTTCACTAAATCCCCTTCCTTTTACCTCACTGACACGGTTGATTATAACAAAGGCGTCCTTATCAATGCCATGCACCAGCCTTTCCACCTTGGAAAGCTCCCTATTGGAGACCACGCTCAGCAAAACATCCATCTCCTCCTCCAGGTACCCTGTCTGCCCATGCAGAAGCGTCACTCCCCTGTCAATCTCCGAAATGATGACATCCTTTATGTCTGCTATCCTGCTGCTCACTACCTTTACCTGCATCTTATTGGTACCAAGCATCAGAAGCTTGTCTATAATAACCGTATAGGCCAATACCAGCACAATTCCATAAAGTGACTTCTCCCTATCGCTAAAAACCGCCTGCAGTGCGAGAATCCCGCAGTCGGCAATATACAGGCTGACGGACACCGGAATACGGAAATACTTATACAGAATAAGCGGGGGGATGTCCATCCCTCCGGTGCTCGCACCTGCCCGGATGACCAACGCAATAGATGTACCGATACAGATGCCCCCGAAGAGTACGCATAGGAAGATGTCCTCCGTCACCACATAGCCTCCGGCTACTTTTTGCAGCAATTCCAGGGCAAAGGGATAGCAGAAGGTACTGACCAGCGTGGTGAGGGCAAATTTTTTCCCCATAAGGAATAAGCCCAGGATAAACATAATTACATTAAAGCCAAATACAAAATAGGACACAGGCAGGCCAAAATACTGGTTGATGCATATTGCAATTCCCGTAGTACCTCCCGTAATCAGCTTTGAGGGCATGATAAAGAAGACCACCCCTGCCGCATAAAGAAAATTCCCAAATAGGATTATTAGCACTTCAAATAATATCCCTGTCTTTTTCATATAAATTACGCTCCTACATTATATTCCATAAAAAAACACGCCTGTTAAGATTTTCCCTAACAGACGTGGATCAAGGCTATTGCCTAATACTTTTGGTTTATTTAGCTGTATTCATTTATACTATATTTATTTATACCACATTCTTTTTTAAAACTCAATCCCCTGATTTATATATTGTTCTTATGCGTGTTCTTATGGTCTCTATGCCCTTTATTTATCTATGGGGCTGTAATGCCCTCTATTATAATCCTCCGGCAATATTGACAATATATATTAATTTCCGCACTGTAACTTCCGTTCATCTGCCTCTTGTTTTCAACCATTATCCGTGTTATAATTATTCCATTGCGGGGATATAGCTCAGTTGGGAGAGCGCTTGAATGGCATTCAAGAGGCCGTGGGTTCGAGTCCCATTATCTCCATACTAAACCCCTTGAGAAATCAGGGGTTTCTTTATTTCATGTTGCATTTCGTGTTGCATAACATGAATAGACGCAGACGGTAGTCCTAGCTACTAACGATTAATGGTATATTTCCCCAGCCAAGCTATAGACAAATTATTACAAACATGGTAATATGAATATGGACGAAATTAGAAATGTTGTTTTCAAGGAGGCCTCGTGCAAATGCGCAGGGCTTTCTTGTTGCCAAATTATGCTATATGGGTTATAATTCTAATATAAAATACTAAGGAGATCGTTATGGCACTAATTCGCTGTCCCGAATGTTGCAAAGATATATCTGACAAGGCTGATAGATGTCCGAATTGTGGGTATCCAATAGTCACATCGAACAAAGAATCAAAGTTTACTCAACGATTAGTTTTCGGAATAATAACAGTGGGTCTGTCATTATTTATAATAGTAGCCTGCATAGCAAACAACATACTTGAAAACATTCACTTGATGGCTTCCGCGGTTCATTTTCTTATTCCTGGTATGATTATTTTGATAGGCAAAAAATCAAAAATAGCAACGATTGTATCCTCTGGAATTTATATATATGTCTTCTTTGTATGCTTTGGCCTTTCGATTTACCATTCCCAAACTATAATAATTGGACTCCTATCTTTGGGATTTGGCATTCCTTTATTAATAAACGGAATTAAGCAGCCACATAAATAAGCCAAAAAATATATTCACCCCGGTCAGCAATGGCCGGGGTCTTCTTGTTAACCCGTCACCACCAAGAACATTTGTTTGGTAAATGATAAGTTAACCAGCATAAATACCAAATTGCCCAGTAATTTAAACGTAATTGATTCCATTACAACAAGATACGGAGATTTGACATCTGTAGGAGCATCCGCATCTTTGCTGAATGATTTAAATTATATTGTGGGTAGCCAAGGTATTCGTACTGGATCATTTGGATTTGCTAACACTCCCTATATTGATGTACCATCTGGCGCGGGTACATATGGCTATGTTGAGTTTTTTAAACATGCCGATAATTATGTCACTGTAAAAATCTATAGCGAGTTAGATTTCAGTATCTTTTTAAACCGCTTTGTACTTGGTAGCGGCACATGGGTACTGTCAACATGGGATCGTTTGCATTAGCGCAATAAATAGCTATTTAAGTATATATTGTTCGTTTGATGTAAATCACATGTAATGTTACTGCCGTACTGGCAGCATAGTTTATTGGTCTATTAGCATCAGCATACCTACAGCTACCATACCAGTTGCCCATAAAGCAAAGCGGGGTACAAGCCAGCGCTGGAACAACCGCCTTTTCTGTGTATATTGTTAGTACTGTATAATCCGCCGAAATATTAAGATTTAAGTTTCCGCCAGTGTCTGTTGTCCCGTTGACGGTTTTATGGTAAAACAAACCGTCTAACTTATCATTTAGTGAACAAATGTTCTGAAAATCCCATTTTTTGTCCCTTTACAGAAATGTCGCCTGGTACTATAATAAGAACACACGTTTGTATTTAGGAGGCTACCATGAATATAAAAGTAAGTGCCGTATTCGAGGAAAATGGGAAGATTGAGCCGGAATATATTTATCGGTATGACGGATTAGCAGGAAAACAGATCCCATATAAATTAAAAGTCGAAGCTGTTAAAAAGGTTTACAACATCCACATTTTCGAATGTAGCTATGCCAGAAACGGGGCAAAGGAAAGGATTAAGATTAAATATCATTTGCGAGGTAACTTTTGGTTTTCAGATGAGGATCCGGCACCCAGGCATTACAATTCTAATCTTGTTTAGATTACACCCCGGCCAGTACTGGCCGGGGTATCTTTTTTATATTCTAATCCGCCTTAAATGCTGCCCTGGTAACCGGGCCAACTTTGCCGTCCACCTTAATCTTGCAGCTCTGCTGGTATGCCCTTACGGCCTTATCGGTTGCCGGTCCAAAATCTCCGTCAATCTTGATATCAAAACCAGCTTCGCATAACTCCCATTGCCCCCATTTAACGGCTTCCCCGATCATGCCCCTATAAACCAACACGGCGGGCTCCTTATACGGGTTTACGCCCTTCCAGGTAGCCCTGGATGACAGGTTTGTACTGTAGTCATATGTCATGTCCTTAAAAGTCAATCCATATGTCCATTTTGATTGTACGAATTCGGACAATACAGTGCCATAGTCTATCCCTTTAGCTTCCAGGACGTAAGGTTTTCCGTTAATCCAGCAGAATACACCTACATGTCCGCTACGCCAAACAATAACTCCACTTGCAAAATCTTTATAATTTGCGATCGGGATCCTGGTGTAGGCCGCGGAATATAGCTGGTAGGATCCCAGCATCTTGCCGGTATACCAAGCCGGTAATCCGGAGCAGTCCGTGCATATTTTACCGACAAACCTCTTTGCTTTGGTTATATAGATATTGGTAAAGATATTTGCATAAGCTAATATTAAGCTGTTAAGGTGCGGCTGTGTCAGCTTCCCATAGCTCCCCTTCGCGCCATATACATAAGGTGTGCCTAATTTAGTCTTGCAAAACTCTACAAGTCCGTTTCCCGTCAAATTACTCATCTTTATCACCATTTTCCCTTCTGGTCGCGTCCACAACTGTTTCACCCAAGATATAGATTGCCAATGTAGCGCAAGCGGTAATTATCGTTGCCACCTGTTCAATGGTCAAGTTGTCCACATTAAAGGCCGTTAGTATAGCAGTTACAAATCCGACAATCGCTGCCCAGAATTTCCTGCTACTAAGTTTAGCTTTCCAATTTATTTTCATCTTTCTCACCAGATCCTTTCTTCTTTTCCTTTGCCTTTTTGATACTTGTCAGCATTAACAATTCCCCTGTCGTGAAGCTAAACCATGCCGCAATCAACGCCGCTGGTTCATTCCCGGTCTTTTCAAATGCGTGCAAAACCGCCGCTGTAAAAAGAACATTGAGTACAATTACAACAACAATAATAACCTTGGAATATATGCCTTTCTTTTTAGTCATGGCTTAACATCTTCTTTCCTGTTTGGCAGCTCTAAAAGCTCCTCATATAAATGTGTAATGGTTCCGTTTCCGCCGAGAGCGTGATATTGCGAATACATAGCTGTCACGTTCTCTAGTGCATAAATCGGTATGTATTTCTTATCCATATACTTATGGTATTGCTCAATGATGCCATTTCTTAAGATTGCTTGCATTCCTAATTTCAAGGCCTTAAACTGAGTAAACATCATCTTTACTGTTACCCCAATTCCACTGAGTATCAAAGTGAATAAGGCCTCAAGCCAATATTTAGCGATAAAGTCCATCATGCATGATATACCGTCCTCTCATAAAAATAAGCGCCCTATCCGCATGTCTTTACTGCGCCTGCGCTGCCAGAAGTGCCCTGATCTCCTTAAGCTCTACTACCATGGCATCGGTCGACACCTCAATGGTGTAAGTGCCGGCTTCATAATCTCTCCTGATTGACTTAAGCCCTACGCCGTCCAGGTAAGCGGTTAATACCTCCCCGCCCTCGGAAACCACTTTAATGTTCGATGTATCGGCAAAGGCTGCCTCGATTTCCGCATATTGAGCCTCAGAGGCGATTGTAAAGCTCCGGCTCTTATCCCGATCCGTAATTCCGTTTACTACAAGCTCAAATTCATTTGTTCCAATCTTGATTTTTTCCATAGATTTTTTCCTTTCTCTGCATAAAAATAAGCCCTTAGAGGACTTTGGTTAATAGGTTAATATTGAAAAGAGCGCTGCTATGCGCTCTTATATTTTAGTTATTCCTTCTTGTTATTCTTGCCGAACATATACCCTAATGCCAATGTTATAACTGGAATGATACTACTCCATAAGCCTAAGTCTACGCTTTTACCAGTGATATAGCCAACCAACGAAAAAATAGTTGCTATTAAAATTAATGACATACAAAGAATAAATGTAATATATATAGGAATTCTTTCAGTGTTATCTCCAAACATTTTGTCCAGCACTCCTTTTTTATTATCGCCATAAGAATTTAGAATTATTTTTTTATGCTCTTTTGGAAGGTTGCTAAAATTTGGAGTATTCAAAATTACAAGAAGATCATTACTAGTCAGGGAACTATTTTCGCTCATATATTATCCTTCCTTTCCAGAAAGATAGTATAATTAACTATCCTGATCCCATCCTCCATAAGAGACACATCCAAATGTAAAAACATTCCTTTTCCATTTATGGTCGCAATACTAACTGGTATGCTCGTATTAGTTCCAAAAACATTGGTAAAATTATTGCATGCCAGTGTAATTTTATTTTTTTCTGTATCGATTGTTCTATTTATTATTTTATTTCCTTGTCCATCCCCAACAAATAACAGCTCTACTGTAAACTTAAAATCACCAGTATCAATTTCAAATATCAAGTTAGAATCCTTGTCAAATAGCATTACAGTGCTACTGTTAATTATTTCATATTGTCCGGAAAACAATTTTATATTCATTTGCACGACCCCTCGCATAATAAGTAATATATACATATTATACCAGATTAAATGAATTATCAATAACAATCGACTTTATATGATATGTTGAATTGTTTTTATGTTGGTTCACTAAATGATAAGTTAGCCTTGAAACACAAAGCCTTATACCAGGGATCAGCTGCTTCTGGGCAGAGAATGTCTTTTTCGACCGCGTTACCCGCAATGTCAGGGTATAATTTTTTGGCGATTACCATCAAGTATAATCCTACTAATGTTACCGCTGTTGCATTAATACCATCATTGGTTTTTGGTCAGAATACCAATTTTTATGCTCAATACATGATTGGCGAAACACCAGGAATCATTGGCCTGGTTCCGGCTGCTATGTGGGATGTAAACGGTATTTCAGTTACATTTAGTATTGGAGATTCAATAGTTGGTGTAGATGTCATTTATTAACTAGCTATTTATACCACGGTTCCCCAAACTATGGAGCTGCCTACCACTGCTCCAAATATCATCTTGCAAACAGTAACAGTGCCATCAAAAGCAATTATTTGGACTGTCTTATAGTTTCCGGCTATGCTTATAGTTACAATGCCATATGGCGTTGCTGCCATGACTGCTGGCCAGTCCGAAAATATTACGGGTCCCTCATAAGCATAGTACATCCCGGGCTGCAATATCCCGGCTATCGTTGTACTTGCAGTTGTTTTGTAGGTCATGGAATCGCTTATGTTGGCCTTTGCGGACAAATTATCATTTAGCGTACTAAGCTGTTGTCCCATGGCGTAGGCCAGGGCAGCTCCACACATCTTCTCTGGATTGTTTGTCTGTACATTTACTATATCTGCTTTTGCTGCCTTTACACTATATAAATCCTCTATGGCATTGTCACAATCATCTATGCCTTTATCCATCCAGTTTAGGTTAGCAGCATTCCTTGGTGTAGCCGTGGAAGGACTATTCTGCCAGTTAATCCGTATGTATCTCTTTGCCATTTTGGTTCTCTCCTTCCTGGTAAGCTTTTCGCTCATTTTCGATTGTCTGGGCTGATATATTGTTTACCTGAGCCGTAAGCTCAAATAGAGCCATCTGGACTACTGCAATCGGCAGCTTCGCGTCATTGATCACCTGTGTCATGTTTTCCTTCAACTCATGGATCTGTAGGTTTATTCCCTTTTCCATGCGGTGTCCATCCTTTCGTGCACAAAAAGAGCAGCTACCACATAGGTGCTGCCCTGGTTAATAGAATATTTAGTTTTAATTTGTAATGGTTATGTCACACCGTAGGACTATAACCTGTTTATCCGGCGTGGTGATCGTGCAGGTGACATATGCCTCGCCTTCCCCGACCGCCCTAATCTTTCCGGATGCAGAATTGACACGAACCTTTGACCAATCGCTGGAAGCATATTTATATTTACTCTTCGCTATTTGATTTTCTACAGTGATGTAAAAGACATCATTAATTGATAGGTCAAGCGCTTCTTCTGTCAGCATGGGGGCGTTTTCGTCATAGCCCACTATGATATCACTTTTAAGAGTTTCCGTCCTTCCATCGGGCAATGTTGCATTGCAGGTTATCGTTGCATTGCCCGGCTTTACAGCCTTTACTATGCCATTCTTAGGGTTTACGGTTGCTACCTTAGGGTTGCTGCTCTCAAATGCGTATTTGGTTCCCTTTATATTATCTACAATGTTAATGTCATAGGCCGTTGAAGTGGCCAACGTTACGGATGTAACGGTAAGGGATGGAGTGGTTACTTCTCCTACTACAGCAGGCTCCTCCGGGACAACATCTCTTTCGTCAATTGATACCGGGACTTTTTCTTTTACTGGCATTTCTACACCGTTTAGATAAATTTTTAATGTTAATTTCAAGTTGTTGTCAGATGTAAATATTAAATTTACATATTGATCACCTTTTACTATTACGTAATCTGGATTTTCCCATGTATATTTGCCTTCAATTATTTCTTTTCCTTTAAACATTATACCATTAACAATATATCGATTCATTGATTTCCCGATGTATGCATTTACAACGTCTGAACCACCTCCATCTACATTTACTATCAAAAAAAAGTGAGGGCTATAACTGGAATCATCAACACCAATAACAGAGAAACTCGCTTGGTCAGCATTAACTCGACTACTAAATAAAAACACAAAAAATAATGAACATAAGAATATTTTATAAATTCGCTTCATATATTACACCTCCACCTTGATTATATCACTTATGTAATATTTTACAATATCTATTAAAATATTCTAATTATATTATAATGATGCGATTACAAAGCCCCATAATTCTGCATATCTAAGTCCAAGTTGTGTCACCTCTATAACCCCTTCTTCTTCTATAGTATACGGCTTTTCATTTTCGTCAACGGCATTTCCGTCTTTTTCGTACCAAGTGTCTGAACAGAATAAAGCATAATGATAAGGGTCAAGTCCCTCTTCTTCAAAGTAGCCCTTTACTTCTTGCGCATAAACACCAGTATGCCATCTTGCGTCATCGCCCTTTGCCTCTACGGCATCATTGAACTTAAATAGTTTAATGTTGGCTTTGATTTTCTGTGCAACTCTTCGCTCAGCATCTGAAAGGCTTCTTCCTTGCTGTTTCAGCGTTGCGTCCGAGGTAGATATTACTGGGGTAGCTGCAAAAACTTGCGTCCATCGATACGAAGGGGATCCGCAAGATATTGAATTGTCCCCAGAGTCGCTATGGGGTCTAAAATTGGGACCATAAGCCGTAACCTTTGCTACTCCATCATATAAGGATGTATGTGTGTGAGTTTTCGGAGGGAAAACGTAGGTGTTATTATCATAATTTAGACTAGTTATTGGCGTACCACCGTTGACCCTGGTTAAATACCCATCAGGTGCATATAATGCTACAGCACTAACAGTTCCAGATGCACCAATAAATAGTATTAACCCACCGCTTGAATTATATCCATTGATATAAGCGCCATCCATTTCTAACCTGCCGCTTGGACCATTAGATGTGATCTTCCCATCTGTAAATGTTGCGCCACTGGCAGTAAGATACCCATTGCTATTAACCGAAAATCTTCCTCCTATACTAATTGATCCGCCGATTATTGCACCTGAAAAAGTACCTCCTGCTGCACTTAAATTCCCTGAAAAAGTTCCCGTAGCAGCAACTAATTGACCGCTGAATTTCCCATTAACTGCCTCCATGGATCCGTCTGGCAATATTTTAAAATAATTGTTGGCTGTCACTATACCTTCCAGTTGTATGTTTCTTGCTGCAATTTTTATGTTTTCTGGGCTTACGTTGATAGCCGCTATAACACCGGCCTTATCTACCTTTAACTGAATCTCGCCATGCATGATATTAAATGATGTGTCAACATTCTCTTCGAGGTCAGACAGGCTAACGCTCACTTCATCTACGGTTTTTACTATTCTAGCTGTCCTACCTTTAATCTGTTGTATCTCGTAATTAAGCCCAAAATTCTGTGTCTGCTCCTCTGGCCCGGCAGCCGTAAAAATATCCCTTAGCCCATGTATGCCTGTTAGTGTACGCCCAAAAACATATCCTTTTACCGGATCATTCTGCTCAAACTCAAGCATGTCACCGATTTCGACGTATGGCAAACCGATATTACTACTTTCATATGGCCTGTAGGGTCTTTTAGCGATATATCCGAAGATATTTGTTGCTATTGTTTCGAGCTCTGCAGCTGATTTGCCGTAAACGAGGAAGTTATCCTGGATAATATAACTGTTGGAACCCTCCCCAACGATTGCCCCGATATCATCATCGTCCTGACGGATAATTAGTTTGGTAATCTCTTTAACAGTATATTCTTCAAACTTGATAGATTCCCTCATGCCGGCGGTTATGGTTTCGTCTGTGGGCATGGTGTAGGATGTATCTGCCTCGCTAACCGGATAATCGTCAGTAGGATAATCATCCGTTGGGTAATCCCCATATCCAGGCGCGAGAATAATATGTGTAAATTTCCCCTCCCGGTCAATATGTCCAAAGCATCCGTTTACTTCCTCGCAGGCCTCTATCACCGCCCGCCCTGCCAGCTGTGACACGCTAATTGTCTTTTCTACGGTCATTCCGTCATTTGGGAGTGGAAGCTTGCTTATATCCTGTTCGAGTCCTACAAATGACAAAAATGAGGCCCTGAATTCCGACAGGGTCAGGGGGAAGGTCAGTCCATTGTACCACTCAGCAGCATCAACCTCGATATTCTTCATGCGGTCATATGCGACAATATCCTTAAACCTGAGGTTATTTTGTTTTTCCACGGACTCAACTTTATAAATTCCGAAATGGACATCAAATCCGGATATCTTCTGGTCAATTACGAATTCATGGTTTTTTATATCTGCAGCCACATCAGCTAAGGTGAATTTGATCTGGGAAGCCACGCATTCCCCGTATTTCAGCCCATCATCCGAACAAAGGCGTTCCTTAAGCTCGAAGCTTTTTGACACCATTTTATTATTTTTACCTGGCTCATTAACGGATAACTCCAGTGATGGGAAATATATGGAATAACATTTGGGGGTTTTGACTGTCTTGTATAACGTTTTTAGTTCCGGACTCACATTCAGCATATCGCCCCTCCTTAGTATTCTATAAGGGCGACACGGATTGAGTTATACAGGATGTCCGTGTCGGTAGTGTCATAGATTGGGTAATTTATATCCGGTATGTAAAAGTAGCCTGTCTTATATTCATTGGTATCATCATTCCAGTATTGGGCCGTCACCCGTATTCTTTCAGTGCGGCTTGTTGGCAGGATTTCCTGCATAGCCATTTTTTCATTCAGATTTAAATATGGCACGGTACTGAATTCGATTTTACTTCTGGTATGTGGGAGTATGTCACGGTCGAGTACTCCGTCACCATCTATAAAAGAATCATCGTCCTGTATCTGGTCAGGGTTAGTATTCCAGGTGTCCCTGAGTATATAAGTACCAGGAAAGACCGTCCCGTTAATTTTTAATAAATATCCTGCAAAAGCCATTGGCAGCCCCTCCTTTCCTAATATCCAAACAAAGCCTTGCCTGTGCTCTTCCGGTGTTCATCGTTTGCCTTCTTTACTAATTTAATTATTCCGTTTTGGTCAGCTTCGGCCACCAGCTGGTTTTCCCTGAACACTCTCGTCATAACACGGTATAAGGTTTCTTCCGTGATACCTCCACCGCCAGATAGCTTGGCAGCTGCATTAAGCATCTCCTGGAACTTACTCTCCGGAGATACAATTTCCCCTTCCCTCTTATTATCCCCGATCATGGCAAGCTGCGGCTGGTTAGCTCCAACATATCCGCCCTGTGCTAAAGCCGGGATTTGAGGGACTGACAGCGGATTACTTGACCATAAATTTTTAAATGGCGTGATTCCTAAGACACTGACATCACGGATCGTATTAAGCATAGAATTGATCTTATCAAATGGAGCCTTAATAATTCTATTAATACCGTTGATAAGCCCGTTAACTACAGTCTTGAATGTATCGGCAATTCCGTCTTTTATACCGTCGAAGATTTTCCCACCGGTAGAGAACACGTTCTTAACTGCTGTCCAAGCTTCGGTAAACTTATTTTTAAACCATGTAGGAATGTTTTTAAACACACCAGTGATATCATTGTATTTGTTTTCAAACCAGGTCTTTACTCCGCTGAATGCGGTTTTTACATTCATCCATGCAGCTTCGAAGTTAGTCTTGAAAAAGTTACCAATTGGGCTAACGAGATCTTTTATGGCTTGCACAATGCCACTAAAGAAGGTTTTGATTCCGCCCCAGGCTTTTTCCCAATCCCCTGTAAATACGCCTACGATAAAGTCAATTAGACCACCAAGAGCATCCAGAATATCGCCTACAACTGTAGCAACTGTTGTTGCAATAGAAACAAATAAATCCCCAACTACCCCAAAAGCATCACTTAATATCGGTACCACATTCTCGATAATCCATGCAACAAAAGGGGCGAGCGTCTCTTCCCATATAGTTGCAATGCCATCAACAAGTTTCCCAACGAAATCAGTAAATTTTTGTACCACATCTGATACTGGTCCATTGATTAATTCACGTAATTTTTCCGAAATATTTTTTATGGTAGGAGCCAAGTATTTGTTATAAGCATCTAGCACTGCACTGAAAACTGTATCAAATCCACTGCTAAACTTGTCTAGCGCAGGAGCTATATACTCATCATAGGATTTATTAATTGCTTCAAAGGTATTGCTTAAAAAATCCTTTATACCGCCTACAACTTCCGACACCACTCCGAGCATATTGTCAAGGGCTTCTTTAATTTTATCTTTATTATCGATAAATGGCTTGGTTATGGCTTCTATTGCATCACGCCCAAATTTTAAAACTATTTCTAATGCGCTTAAAAAGCTATTACTAAAAATAGCGATTACGTCTGCGCCGATTTGTTTAGCATTGTCACCCTTGAATACGGTGAATATGTCTGCTATCGCAACTATAAAGTCCGATACTAATGTAGATATATCCGATGATAAATCGAAAATGGATATAATCTTACCTTTTATAAAATCCTTATTCTGATCTATATATTTATCAATGCTACCAAAATACAATTCAACAAATGTTAGCCCAATACTTGCAGCGCTGCCAGTGATTTTACCTAGTGATACTGTGACCGTATTAATCCAGTTATTGGCAGATGATAACACCTTTTTATCAGCAAATATATCGATAAGAGAATCTTTTATACCGCCGATATGGCTGATAACATTATCAAAACTTGCACCGTTCAATCCGATAGATAACCCTTGTTTAAATAAACCGGATAATTCATTAAGCCTACTCTTTATTTTATCAAGAGCTGTTATCGTATTATCCAGGGATTCATTAACACCATCTGTTTGCGCTGTATCTGTTCCAGTAGACATACCGCTTGATCCACCCGTAGGAGATGTTGCACTGTCACCAGCCGCTTGACTTGACAGCACATTAAGTTCATCGAATCCAGCTAATGATTTAGATGCTTTCTTTGCGCTAGATTCAGCAGCATCACCCATTCCAAGAATATTACTGGTTGCGTCGAGTGCGTTTGTAGCTATAGCTCCAGCAGAGGTTTCCATTGTCTTTCCTGTTACTAATTCGGTAAATGACTTAAAAGCATTGGCAGCACCTTGGAGTTTCTCCATTAGGATATTTAAAGCTTGTATAAGAGGCGTAAATAGATTTATAAAGCCTTGCCCTAATGTAGCCTTAAAACTGTCGAATCTCAGCGTTAAAACCCTAACTTGATTCGCCCAACTACCGCTCGTTTTTGCGAAATCTCCATTCGCTGCCGATAAGCCGTCCATAACATATTGATATCTGAGCATCAATTTTGTTTGTTCAGACATTTGGCTTGTAGTCTTGCCAAAGCCATTATTTAAGGCATACTGATCGAGAGCCGTCTGCGTCATTACAATACCTAAATCCTTAAGACTTTCCGTTTCTCCAGTCCAAATAGATTTCAACTTTGTAAATGCTTCATCGGAACTCATATCATAAAAAGATGCAACATCGCCCGCCATTCCAGCAACCGTTGTAGCCATCTCATATGCCGTTT
>DUNO01000012.1 GCA_012839295.1 Clostridiales bacterium | reverse complement strand
AGTTTTTTTGCCATCCTTTTCTTTTTTTGACGAAAAGCAGGGCCTCATAACTCAAACGAGTTATGAAGCCCTGCTTCCTTTAAGGGCTATCTATTTCCCGATAGCCCCTTTCTTAATGCACCCAAGAAGGGGCTCAGGCCTAGTTGCAGACCTAATTGCAGGTCTAAGTTGCAGGTTTAATTAAATCCGTAGATCTTCTGTGCGATCCTATATCCCATCTCTACAATCCTGTTACCAAACTTGCCTGGCAGGTTCATGGAACGTCCCAGGATATGGGACCTCACCCTCTTATAAAGGCGCTTGTCATAGTTCTTAAGATATTCCCAGAGCTCCTCCTTCTTCGCGAGGCTCTCGTCACTGCCTTCCCTGATTAATAAGACACTGCTTACGGTCGTAATCATGGCGATATATTTAACCATATAATTCTGAAGCTTTTTGCTCTTAATCTGGAATACATCATGGCATTCAATCAATATTTTATTTACCTTAAGCTGCTGGTCAATCCGTTTGATCATCACCTGTTCATTTACAGACTGATCCGCTCTTCCGATATAATAGCGATACAGGTTTACATCCAAATAATATAGTGTCTTTACAAAGGGAAGAGGTTGGTATACAAAAATGTTATCCACATAGAAGGTATGCTTTGGCAGGCGTAATCCACAGCTCTGCAGCAGTTTTGTACGGTAAATTGTGGAATGCATCAGGATATTCTGGCTCTGCCTGAAATGCATAATATCATCCCAGCCAAATATCTCGTTCTTAGGTAAGGCCCAATTATAGTTAATGACCTTTTTTCTCTTTGCATCTACTTTTTCATATACGTAATTAGAGAGGAACAAATCCGGGCTTTTTCCTTCGGCAATTAACTCTTTTAGGGTATCCATAACCTGCTGCAATGCGTTTTCATTCACCCAATCGTCACTGTCTACTACTTTAAAATACAAGCCGGTAGCGTTGGCAAGCCCCGTATTCACTGCTTCGCCATGCCCTCCGTTTTCCTGCTGTATTGCCTTAATGATCGTCGGATACTTTGCCTGGTATTCCTCTGCGATCTTCTGTGTATCATCTGTGGAACCGTCATTTACAATGATGATTTCCATCTCTTCGCCACCGGATAGAAGAGTTTCTATGGCGTGGTCCATGTAAGCTGCTGAATTATAGCAGGGTATCGCTGCAGATAATAATTTCATGCTTTCCTCCTAATCCTCCTACATGGAGGATTTTCCTCCGTTCTTGGGGTTTTTCATCCATGTAGGGGGTTTTTCATCCGCGATTACGCGGTTCTTTCCTTCTGTCATATCCGTTGCCTCCAGGATCCCGGAGGCTTTTAAAGGACTATCGCTATATCAGGTTCTCAGGATTTAAACACTCTAACTCCGGTACGACAAAGCGTCCGTCCTTACGGATCAATACATCGTCAAAATAGATTTCCCCTCCGCCGAACTCCGGTGTCTGGATGCACACCAAATCCCAGTGGATTGCGGAATGGTTCCCGTTGGGGGCTTCCTCATAGCAATTGCCAGGTGTAAAGTGGAAGGAACCCATGATTTTCTCATCAAATAAAGTGTCCTTCATTGGCTTTAGGATATAGGGATTTACGCCGATTGCAAACTCACCGATATAACGGGCGCCCTCATCTGTATTCATAACGCTGTTAATCCTTGCGGTGTCATTTGCCGTTGCTTCCACAATCTTTCCATTTTCAAAACGGAATTTGATATTCTCATAGGTAAAGCCCTGGAATACCGCCGGTGTATTGTAGGACAGGGTGCCGTTGATGGAATCCCTGACCGGCGCCGTATATACCTCTCCGTCCGGAATATTGCGGTCACCTGCACAGGGAACTGCCGGAATGTTTTTAATGGAAAAGCTTAAATCTGTTCCAGGCCCCACAATCCTCACCTTATCCGTACGGTTCATGTATTCCACAAGGTTCTGCATGGATTTACCCATCTTTGCATAGTCCAGGTTGCATACATTGAAATAAAAGTCTTCGAAGGCCTCCGTACTTGTATTGGAAAGCTGGGCCATTGCTGCATTTGGATAACGCAGCACTACCCATCTTGTCTTCTTCACACGGATGTCATGGTGTACCGGTGTCTGGTAATAGGTTTCATATAACCTCATTTTCTCTGAAGGAACATCTGACAGCTCGGATACATTGTCTGTTCCACGGATTGCTACATAGCAGTCCATCTGATCCATCTCTGCCGCATCTATCTTAGCTGCCAGGGACATCTGCTCCTCCGTACAGTTAAGCAGCTGCTCCCTTAATAAAACCTGGTCTGTATAGTGGACGAACGGAACCCCTCCTGCTTTATAGACCTCTTTCACGATCTGCCTTGCCAGGTCCTGGGTGGAAGACCCGATGTAATGTACATAAACCTTATCCCCCTTTTTAACCTCCATTGAATAATTGACCAATGATTTTGCCAATACTTTTATTCTCTCATCCATTGTTTTGTCTCCTTGTATTATTAAATTTATTTTTCCTGTTGTTAAGCCCTCCTATAGGGGGACTTTGCTTCCATATAGGAGGCTCTGGCCTTCTATAAAATTACTATTGTCCGAGATAGGATAAAAAGATATTACCCGCACCTTCAAACATTTGTGTACTATCCTGGATTCCCATTTTGACCCTGCTGCCCGTGGCAGGATTCACCACCAGGATATTAAAGGTATCATAACCATAGATCAGCACCGCATCCTCCCGGCCCGTCATTGCTAGTACCGGGCGTCCTTTGGATACATAATACAGGGCATCGTCAAGGGTTATACCCGTCAACCTTACCGGTGCGTATTTTGAATATTTCTTCAACACCTCATAAGCAGAGCTGTTTTTAACCTCCAGCTGATCCCTGGTAACGGTAACGCCCTGGTAAGCCAGGATTTGCTGCAAGCAATTTTCCACCGTAGCACCAGGTGTAGCCTGATAGGACATTGTCTCAAAACGTGAAATTGTATTCTTTGACAGCTTTATCCCACGTTCCCAAATAATCTGGTTGCTGTTATTTAATACCACCCCAATGCCATCCCTCGCTGCCGCTATTGCCTCAGCTGCATTTTCATAGGAATCCTTAATGTCTCCCTCTATATAGGCGTAATAGCAAAGCCTGGTCTGCTCCGTATGGGTGGGTCTTACGGTCGGATCCTCAGATATTACCGTATTTACCGTAGCAAGCACCTTAGGCATCTTTTCCATGGCAACGCCGCTTGGAAGGGTCATATAATACTCCGTCAAAGCCTGGTCGGTCACCCTGGATCTGCTATTGATAAGCGCTGGTTCTTCATTTTCCTGGTTTATGATATAATCAGGGGCTGCAGGGATAAAATATTCCCCGGTGCCTTCCCCCTGTCTCTTTACCCTGCGAAGCTCAATGATATTATTCTTGACCTCGATCCCGCTTACATAATAGCCTTCCTTATTATAGCTTTTTCGGACTTCTTTATCAACATCTGCAATTTCAAGGGTACTTAAGGGCACTAAAAGGCTGCCGTCAATCATGGAGGAAATGTCGCCCTCCTTGACATAACCATAGATGATGTTGGAATCTATCATTCCCAATAAACGGATATTATATCCGGTCTTTGCTGCAATGGCATCAATTCTGCCCGTCTCCAAATCCATGATGTTAATCTGCTTTGACTTAGAGACATCCGCCGTTTCCTGCCATACCACATAATTGATATCCTCAAGAACCATCATCTGATCCTGCCCTACATTTGAGGCTATCTGCTCCAGCTCCTTTGTAATCAGGTTAAAGGAATAGATCGAATGATAGGCCTGAAAATAAAATACCTCATTGGAATTCAGGTAGGATAAGCTTCCCAGACTCTCCTTTAATAATTGGTAAGGCTCATCCACTGGTATATAGACCTGTTCCTCAATCCTGCTCTCCGCCCTTACGAACCGGTATAAAATGATGGCAACCTTCCCTTCATATTGCCCCCGGTTCATATAGCCATATACCATAAAGTCGATATTCCCCTCCGCATCCATGTTAAGGATCCGTATATTATGCTGGTCATATAAATCCCGGGTATAATCCGGCTTCTCCTGGCGGAAAGAAAATACTTTGGTTATCTCATTGCCTGCCAGGTCATAGAACCACAGCTCCCTGTTCCTGACAAAGGCCAGCTTTGTCTTATCCCCTCCTGATACATAGGGCAGCGAAAGATCCGCCGTTATCCCCAGCTTTAACTCGCTTTGGGATACGCTTGCGAGCCCGATATCAAAGATGGATTCCATATGCCTCTCATAATTTAAAAGGTACATGCGGTCCGGGGCATAGCGCACCCGGTAAAATTCCCTTACCCTGTAGATTTCCATCTGCCCGGCCACCTCGGCCTCAAGGAAATAGTCCAGTGTAACAGAAGCTGTATCCTCATAGATTTCGACTACCCCGGGAATAATCTCCGTGAGTATTGTTGGATTAAGCTTTCCCCAGGTAATCAGCTCCAGGCTGGAATTTATATTGACATAAGCGAGGGATGAATTGTCTGCATCCCCGGAGGGCTCCAGATATCTCGTTATCCCTTCCGCCTTTGCCTTATCCATAATTGAATCATGGAACTGAAGGACGAAATCCAGCTTTTCCTTCAAATGGGCATTATCATACAGCTTAATCCTCTGGTAATAATACATTTTTTCGCTCTTGCTTGTAATCAATGTCAGCTTAACCGCATATTCCTTTTCCACCTCCAGCTGTGACTGCAGCTTGATTTTAGCGGTTTTTTGCTCCCCGGCTTCCTCAAACACGCTGATGGAATCCGATTCAACTAAGGAATTGCCCACAAACTCACGTACCTCGTAATTCAGTTTCTTTATATCATAATTCTCTTCATTAATCAATACCTCGAAGGCCTTCTCCTGATTAATGGGAACCACGGTTTCCCTGACCTTATTGGCATCCAGGTTACTGCTGTAGCCATGCAGGAGATTAATCCGATTGTCCCCTGTTTTTATCGTAATTAACGGAAAGGATACTTCCTCCATTTCCGTAGTATTGTCAATATTAAATACTACCTCTTTAATATTCCTGCCAAAATAATAAAGAGATGCCACAAATACTATGATTAAAATAATGATCCGATATAATTGTTTTAGCACGTTAACCTCCATGCTTCCTATAATCGGTGCACCCCTAAGGGCACACTTTGCACAGCGCAAAAACAGCGCCTTTTCGTTATGCTAACAAACATTTGACCGTCAGGCCACGGGGTGTCGGGTGTGAAATATTCTGTATTTCACACTATCTCCCATTCTGCAGCAGTCCGTCAAGGCAGGGGGAAACTCCAAGGAACTCCATGCAGGCATCCAGCTCTTTTCTGCCTTGCTGCCCACTATTTTCTCCCTCTCCTGCTTTCTTCTTCACTGCCCGTATTAAAATATTCTTTGGTGTATGCTCGATGTCAATAAACTCCAGCAGCTGCACCCGGTACCCCTGTTTTTCAAGGAGCTCAGCCCGCAGGGCATCTGTAATCAGGGCTGCCATGCGTTCCTTAATAATCCCATGCTTAAGGACCGGCCTTAATATATCGCTTTTGACCTGCTTATTCAGCTCATGCTGGCAGCATGGCACGGAAAGAATGACCTTCGCACCCCAGGTGACAGCCTTATAAAGCGCATGGTCCGTAGCCGTATCACAGGCATGCAGGGTTACCACCATGTCGATGGAATGGCTGCCTGTATAGGAAGCAATATCCCCCTCTAAAAAATGCAGCTTTTCATAGCCATATTTCTTACTTAAGAGATTGCAATGGGCAATTACGTCCGCCTTAAGATCCAGCCCGATAATATTGATCTGATACCCTTTCAGAAGCTTCAGGTAATAGTACATTGCAAAGGTCAGATAGGACTTTCCGCAGCCAAAATCTAATATCGTCAATTCCCTTCCCTTTTCAAGGTAGGGGAGGATATCCTCTATATATTCCAGAAACCGGTTGATCTGCCTGAACTTATCTGACTTTGCCTTAACGATCCGGCCTTCCTCCGTCATAACTCCAAGGTCAACCAGAAAAGGCAACGGGGTACCTTCCTGTAAAATATAATTTTTCTTCTTGTTATGTAATAACTGATCATCAACAGCACCGGCAGGCGTATTCGCCCCGGCCTTTTTATTACGGATAGTAACCTTGCCCTTTTTGCTGGTCAAAAGGGTTGCACTCCCTGCCTTTGTGCTTATCTCTGCCTGACGGAAAAGCCCCTCAAACCAGTCCTCCAATTTAAGCAGCAGCTCTTCCTTCCGGTAATTTGAGTGATATATTTTAACACCGATATATTCGGACGCTTGAAAGCATAGTTCTCCCCTAAGCAATACGGGACGTATCTTTATTTTTGAAATTCTCTCCTTATCCGTAGAATTACTAATAATGATACTGATTAATTCTTTATTTAATACCTCTTCAAATAATTTATAAATTGCGTTATCCATTTTCTTATCCATTCTATTCTTCAACATAATGTTGCATGAATCCAATATCCGGCATGTCTTTTACAAAACTATGCCTTCTGGTCTGTCTCCATATATTTTAATGTCTTTTGTTCTATAGTACAACCCAATTATTATAAATTTTATCTTAATATTAATATTTCTTCAAGGAATCATATAATTCCCTTTTCACATTCTATCCTTCCTGCATATATTAATATAAAAAAGCTTAGGAGCGCTAATATGTCATATACAAGTGGCAGATATTATGGCAACCGAAGATCTTATCAGATGCCAAATAATAATGTAAATTCACAGATGATGGGTCCTCCAAATAATACCACAAATGGAACACCTGGAAGTACAACCCCCGGTACGACCAATGCAACCCCCAGCCTGCCAGGAAGAAATGGACAGACACCTCCGGCAAACAGAACTACCCCCAATACAGGTATGACACCTGAAAGAACACCTGTAACGCCTAACACAGGAACTCCCGGCACGGGTACCAGTCCTTCCCGTTCCGGTAATGGTATGGGTACCGGCATGGGCACTATGCCTTCCCGCCCCGGTAACGGTATGGGTACTGGCACAACTCCAACCACTCCTTCCACCCCTGGTGCTGACATGGGCACTACGCCTCTCCGCTCCGGTGCAGGTATGGGTACTGGTACAACTCCAAGTACTCCTTCTACCCCTGGCGCTGACATAGGTACTATGCCTGCCCGCCCCGGTGTTGGTACGGGTACTGGTACAACTCCAGGTACTCCTTCTACTCCCGGCATCGGTGCTGGCGTTACTCCTTCACGTCCCGCTCCAGGCACGGGTAACGGCATTGGCACGGGTGTAACCCCTACCACTCCCCCTACCCCTGGCATCGGTACTGGCGTTACTCCTTCACGTCCCGCTCCAGGCACGGGTAACGGCATCGGTACGGGTGTAACCCCTACCACTCCCCCTACCCCTGGCATCGGTACTGGCGTTACTCCTTCACGTCCCGCTCCAGGCGCGGGTAACGGCATCGGTACGGGTGTAACCCCTGCCACTCCCCCTACCCCTGGCATCGGTACTGGCGTTACTCCTTCACGTCCCGTTCCAGGCACGGGTAACGGCATCGGTACGGGTGTAACCCCTACCACCCCTTCTACTCCAGACATCGGCACAGGCGTTACTCCTTCACGCCCGGGCTCTGGCATGGGTACCGGCGCCATCACAACGCCGAGCCCTTCCGCTGCACCGGAACAGGAAATGCGCAGAACACCATACCTATACGGAACAACTCCCGATATTCCAAACTCTGTCCCTAATAACGGATATATAACCTATTCTCCGCCATATACCGCTGCACCTGAAACGACACCAAACTATACCCCTTATATAAACCCGGCAATGCCTTCCCATCCCACCCCCGGCATGCCAGGATGGCTCGGCAATACAGCCTCCCCTCCACCGGATGTGAGAACGTATCAGGACTTTGCTACTTATCAGATATTCTCAACCTCGTACTTACCAAATAACCCCTATGGTGTTCCAATGGGCATTCCTTTGTATCCGCTCTATGGATATGACAACAGCGCAGATCTGGATAAGGATCTTGATTATATGAAAGAGCTCTATCCAAATACGGCAAAGATAATTCTGAAAGAAATCTCCCAGGAATGCGACTGCATGGATTACGACGGTAGCTGCATTTATGATGAATATCCTGATAGGGTGACCCTGGAAAAGATTGTTGACCGGATCTATGACAGGGTTAAGGACATGGCGCAGGAAGAGCCCACGGTAGAGGCCAGCAGCTTGTATTTTTATCCGCCAAGAAGAAGGCACGATCCTTTGCGTGACCTTGTAACCCTGGTTCTGTTGAGTGAAATGTTCAACCGCAGAAGGCGCTATAGGAGCCGGAAACGCTGGTATTGAGATATGTCCGGCAGGCTTAAGCTGGTATATCATGGATATCATCAAGGAAAGTACGCCCTCCGGATGCAGTATGCCCGGAGGGCGCAGTGTTCCTGCCTTACCAGCTCTCATTTAATATTGGAGTAGCCAGCACAATCCTGGTTCTATTATTTACTTCATTGTAAGTAATGACAACCTGTATGTTAATCTTATTTCCCATGGATGATATATACTCCTTTAGCATCCCCGTATATCCGTAGACAGTATATAAGTCTCCTTCATCATATTTAAGGGCAACATTCCCCTGTAATTCGGCAATCAGGTTCTCTGCCAATTCCTGCTTTTCTTCCGAAGATAATTCACCTTCCCTGCTGCCTTCATATTTTAATATTACCTGTTCATCTTTAACGTCCAAGGTACCTAATACATCTTCAACTATTTTCTTATATTGGTCAATATTTTGGATACTGTTTGATAAGCTCAGCTGGATGGTAATATAATTCTTATTGGTATTCCCTTCCTTTATGCTGACAAGCTTAATCTGGGTGGACGCCTGCTTCGCCTGCTTATAAACCAGAAGTTCACTCCGTTCCTCATCCGACCAGCCGGTATAATCGTTATCCACCTTCAGCCCGATGGCATCCGCTATTGTATTAATAACGGCCTTTTTCTCTTCCTCCGTCATTTCACCCTTTTTGTACTCTCCGATCATTTCCAGCGTACTCTCCATATGGTCCGTATCAGATTTGATAAAGGCCTCCGTGATCCGGATTTCTTCATGGAACAGCCGGTTCACCCCGATCTGTGTCAGAACCGCTGCCCATAGGACCAGCGCTACATACAAGGTGAGCTTCATCCTTCCGGTTGAAAATATATTTCGAAACCAATTCATTCTTTTATACCATTTACTATTATCCACTATACCAACCTCCATAGGTAAATGTCTGTAAATTCACCTAATATTTTTTCCAAAGATTGATATTTTATTCATTTCTATACAAATTGTACTGTACCATACCATATATTCATGGTATAATTAAAAACAATACATTTAAAGGAGCTAAATCCAATGAATACACCTACCCTATACCGGCGGCGCTTTATCCCAGATGAATTAATTGAGTTAAAGGATGATGTCATATTAGCAATGGAGAAGGATTTGGTCATTACGAAATGGGTTACCCTGCATCCGCGCAAGGACATTGCCAGAGGTATCTCCGCCTTCTATTTAGACAGGGGAATCAAGGTAAGCAAGATCTTTGATAAAAATGGCCGGCTTGTATATTGGTACTGCGATATTATACAGACAAAGATTTCAGAAGAAAATAATACCGTCATTATGGAAGACCTTTTAGTGGATGTCATCCTGTATAACGACGGTAGTATGCGTATTATGGATTTAGATGAGCTTGCAGATGCATTGGAGCAGCATCTGATTACACAGCAGGAGGCTGCTTATGCCCTGCGTACCCTGCATTCTTTATTAGAAATCATATCCGGAGGCCGTTTCCATCTGCTGCAGGAGCCAGTTAACCAGGCGGAAAGGCTTTAATTTTCCTCCAGCATCTGGATCCTTTTTATATGCCTCTCATCATTGGAAAAATCCGTACCCAGGAAGGTTTCCACAATCTTTAAGGCATGACCTACCCCAATTACCCTGGCACCCATTGCCAGGACATTAGCATCATTATGGAGCCTGGTTGCTTCCGCGCTGAAGCAATCATGGCAAAGTGCGGCGCGGATTCCCTTCATCTTATTTGCTGCAATTGAAATGCCGATCCCTGTACCGCAGATTAAGATTCCTTTCTCACATTCCTTATTCTGGATTGCCCTGCCTACAGCCTTCGCATAATCAGGATAATTGCTTGCCGTTACATCTCCGCAGCCAAAATCCTTATATTCAATTCCTTTTGAATCCAGATATTCCATCACTGCCTTTTTCAGGGCATATCCGGTATGGTCATTACCAAGTGCTATCATATCCCTACCTCCATTATTTCTCCTGCCGCAAAGACCCTATCCTTTCCTGCAGCCGGTTCTGTACCCTCCATTGTTATATATCCTCGTTTAATTTATAGACCGTCTTTTTCACAAGGCGTCCCAATTCAATATAACACTCCTCATAATCCATCAGCGTACCGCCGTAAGGATCTACAACATCACCGATTTCTCCCGCAAATTCCTTTATGGTGTATACATCCTTGACTTCCGGATAAAGCTCCTGTACTTTCTTTTTTTGGCTTGCAGTCATAGTAAGTATAAGAATGTCCTCTTCCAGGTCGGATGCCCTTAACCCTTTTGCCATATGGTTAGTCAGCTCCAGGTCATGCTTTTTTAAAACAATCTCCGCCTTAGGGTTCAAGGGTTCTGCAAAAAGCACTACCAGACCCCTGGAGCATACCTTCATATCACTGACCTTTTCCAGGTTTTTATAGATTGCCTCTGCCATTGGGCTTCTGCAGGTGTTCCCGGTACAAACGAATATAAGCTTCTGATATCTCTTCATAGTTATGTCCATGCATTTACCACACAAATTGCCACGAAAGTGCTTGCATGGATCCGGTCCTCCCTTCGTCTAGCACTTTTATTTCTTTCAACCTTACCTTCAATACAAGAATACCCCACCACATATACCACTATAGCTTTACAACACGATATCCGGCCGCCTTCAGCAACCGGTTCATAATTGCCTGTCCTAAACTGTTATCCGCAAAGCTTTCCGTATAAATATATTCGGCATGCAGCTCGTCAAATTCCCTGAGAACTGCATATAATCCGGCTGCAATGGAAGCTTCATCCTTCCTTGAGCCAATTGTCTTCACAGTTCCATAGCGGTATAAGGCCTCCGTTTCATCCGTCGCGATAACTCCTACACGGTTTTTGTTATCCAACTTCTCCTTTGCCTTCTGGTTAATTGCATCAACCACCTTCTGGATATCACCTTCGTAAATCGTCAGCTTGCCCTCAGGTGCATAATGGCGGTATTTCATGCCCGGGGCTTTCGGAGCCAGCTCCAAGCTTGGCGCCCCTTGCAGCACTACGGGATCATACTCAATTTTGCCTATTACATTCTCAAGCATTGCTTTTGTAATACAGCCGGGCCGCAGTATCATAGGCTCCCCCCCGGACAGGTCCACAATCGTGGATTCCAGCCCAAGGGTCGCATGCCCCCCGTCAATAATCATATCCACCTTACCGTCCAGGTCGCAGATCACATGCTGGGCCAGGGTCGGGCTCGGTTTCCCGCTTAAGTTGGCGCTGGGAGCCGCAACAAACACCCCCGCTGCTTCAATCAATCCCCTTGCTATCTGGTTAGCCGGCAGACGGATCGCCACCGTATCAAGCCCTCCCGTGGTCTGATAGGGGACAAACTCATTTTTCCTCAGGATCATGGTCAGGGGACCTGGCCAGAACACCTCAGCCAGCTGATAAGCCTCCCGTGGTATCTCCTGAGCCAGGCTTTCCATATCCTGTGTCTTCGCAATATGGATGATTAACGGGTTATCCGAGGGCCTTCCCTTTGCCTGGTATATCTTTGCGGCAGCGGTTTCATCCAAACCATTGGCACCCAGACCATAGACCGTCTCCGTTGGAAATGCTACTAAACCGCCATTTCTTAAAACTTCTGCCGCCTCATGAAAGCAGCCCTCTGCCAGGTTCTCTATCTCTAATTTTATTATTTTTGTATCCATAACCGTACTCCCTGCAGCAAAGCAACTCATACTTTGCCCTGCGCTTTTTCAATTACGCGCGACTATCATTATAACACCATCATCCCATAAAAGCAAATTTAGCTTTTATATCCAGGCATTTCCTGCCCATTCCAGCTGTACTGGATCCGCTCCCTCACATGCGGTGGGTCACTTTTTTAGCTTCTTCCCCCAGGTGGTTCGCTTCTATGTACTCCAGCAGGGACTTACAGATCCCCTCAGCCATTTTCTTCTGGTATTCCTCCTTTAAAAGAAGCTCCGCTTCCTCCGGGTTTGACAGATAGCCGCATTCCACAATAACCAAAGGACAGGTGGTTTTTGTTATCATATAATAATTATCATTTGCTTTCGCTTTACGGTGGTTGTCGTCCCCTATGGTTTCTTTAATCCTACCCTGCATCAGCTCCGCCAGCTTCCGGCCCTGCTCCGATTTTGCATAGTAGAACACCTGGGCTCCCTTAACATAGCCTTCACCAAAGCTATTCTGATGGATGCTGACAGCCAGGTCGGCCCCGCTGGAATTAATGATGGAAACCCGGTTATTCAAATCGGCCCGTTTCTTATTGGAATCCTCCTCGGAATATAGTCCTACATCCTCTTCCCTTGTCATAATGACGGTGATCCCTTCCTGCTCCAGCATTTCCTTCAATATACGCGAAATACTTAAGTTAATATCCTTCTCCAAGCAATTATTGACCCCGACTTTTCCGGGATCCCTCCCGCCGTGTCCGGGGTCAATTACAATGGTAACATTCTTATCTTCAGGTTCTTCTTCCCAGAATGAGAAATGTCTCATAGTCCTGATGGCCCGCTCCGAGGTTAGGATACTGGCACAAAGGATAAGAAACAGGAAAATGATGCTGAAATATTTTTTCATTGTCCATGCACCTGACTTCCAGATTCCTTATATTCTATGAAGGAATAGTATGTCCTATTCTACTGCCCGTCAGTGTATGCTGTTGTGGCGCTGATTCTATTGTAAGAGTTGCCCGTCCACCCATATTTATGTCCATGCCTTTTAGCCCACAAAATGCCATGTAAGTGCCGGCATGGACCCGGGACTTCCTTCGTTTATTATTTGTTTTTCTTTCACCCTTATTGGTTCAGGTACCGCAGGATGACATTCCATACGCTGGGATTCTCCAGCCCTAATTTCCACTCTGCAACACCGGCCACATTGGCATTGTAGATGACCTTCATCTTTTCCTCAATGGATTTGTCCTCCTCCTGCCACATTTTATAGGTTCCATCCTCCTTCGTATATTCAATGTAATAACAGCCGCTCGCATCATCCCATTTTGCTTTAACTCCGCTATTTTCTATCAGGGCTGCTGCCGGTGACATTGCATAGGTTTCAGAAGACAGGCCGCCATCCGCACCTTCCTTCCACAGCCTTGTGTAAAATGGAATTGCAATAATGACCTTTTCCTTGGGAACCTCTTTTAGGATGTTTTCTACCGCATCCTTCACAAAGCCAATGGATGATACAGGGCCTGCCTGCTCCGAATTACCATGGTGCTCGTCATAGGCCATGGTAATAAGATAATCCACTATCTTTCCCTGCTCTTCCCTGTCATAATACTCCGTATAAGGAGAGGGGACATAATTATCCACGGATAATACAATACCGTTATTCCTGCACTTTACGGACAGCTCACGGAGGAACTGGATATAGTCCACACCGGCATCCGATGGGATCTTTTCAAAGTCTATATTGATTCCGTTTAATTTATAGGCCAGGGCTTTTTCAATCAGCGCATTGGAAAGGGTGTCCCTGCGGGAGGTATAGGTAAGGAGCTCCTTCATATTGACCTCCTCATTAAAGTCACTGACCAGCGCCCATACTTCCAGTCCCAGGGTATTTGCACGGCTGACATACCGCTCGGAAGCCAGGGAAGAGATTGTTCCCGATACGTCCTCAATGCTAAACCAGGTGGGGGATACGACATTCACGCCCTTCGTACTGCTAATCAGCTCCTCCAGCCTTCCATTAGCATCCTGGTTAAATACCTGATGGAAGACAAGATTTATTTTTTTCGACCTGGACTGGGCTGAGTATTCCGGCTCCCGGTAAGAGCTTTCCAGGGTCTTATAGCCAGCCTCCTTCGTCGCCTTCTTTTTCACATAGCCCTTAATGCCATCCACTGTCATGACCTTAACAAAGCCCTTCTCCGGTGCTTCCTCCGTGTCCACATATACCAGGCTCGTACCTACCGGAAGCTCCGCTAAAATAGGGCTTTTGATATTTGGCTCATAGCGCAGCTGTGTTGCCTTGGACACCTCCGTATACAGATAATCTCCCCAGCGGTAATTAATAACTACCCTGTTAGGGTCTTTATAATATTGGAAGGTAAGGTCGGAATATTGCTGTACAAAATCCAGGGACACATATACCTTATCCACAAAAACCTCCGCAATCGGATAGTCATATTCCCGCTCCGTCTCAATGGTACTCTTTGTTACGGTGTAGGTACTTCTTGACGCATCCGCCCTGATGATTTCATCAGGCGTTGTATAGGTAAGGATATTTTCATTATAATCCCAATAAAACCGACGGTTAAATTCCTGTACCACCGTGTCATAATCCACGTATATCCTGCCATTAATCAGCAGGCCTTTTTTCGAATAAATTTGATCCTGAAGGATTAATACAACCTCTTTATCCTCTGCCTGGTAATACTCTGAAAGGGGCATCACCTCATCACTGGGTGTCAGCTTTTTAACTACCACTGCTATGATAATGATGGCGATTAACGTAAGTGCAGATGCAATACCTATAACAGCCAGTCTCATTCTTCTATCCATAATTATCCTCCGTTTTGTCAGGTATCATTACTCTTTCCCATTATAGCATCATTTTAACATCCAGTCATTATGAAATTCGACTTTTTAAACTGAAATTTTCAATGAAATGACTGGAAGTTGTAAATAGTTACAGGGATGGTTACGCGCCATTGGTGCAGAGGATGCTCTTATTATGGGTGGCAGCCTCTTTTTAATTGGTGGGTGGTAATCTGAGCGTCAAATGGGGGCGGGTTGGGATATGTGAGGGGTAGGCTGTGGGAGGCAGGCTGTGAGGTGAATAGGAGGGTCTCTATATCCATCTGGGCGTAGACCGGGCATCCCATGATTGCCTGCACTTGGCAATCATGGGATGTTAAAGGCAAGCCCAGGTGGATATAGAGACCCTCCTATTCACCTCGTTAGTATCGTGTTCCCTGCTAGTATCGTGTTCCCTAGTATAAAGAAGCCTTTTGTTGGGCTATCATATCATCCCTTAGTGTAAAATAATAATTGGCTGGATGATGCAGTAACTTTGCATAATCTTATCATGATTCGTTTACAGGCCAAAAAGTATAGAGGGGCTTTTTAAGTCCTGTCAGTAAAATTACAAAAAAGTTATTGCATTACTATACCCACATTTTTAACAGACGGATATAAAACTGATTTTCCTGGAAACCACTCTTGAAAAGGACTGGCCTGACATAGCTAAGTGCTGCATTTTTGTGTGAAGATGCTTGTTTTACACTAATGATCATTTGACCGCTAGGTCATGTCGGATGTGAAATGATCTTCATTTCACATTAACCCCGGATAAGAAGGCCATTTGTGATATGTTATACTTATCCTTGATTCCAGGCTGCGCCATATGCAGGTTTATCCACTATAGGTTGAGTATGTTTCGAAAGAACCGGTTTGAAGAGTTTGATGGGAGAACCGGGTCGATTGCCGTTGGTACGGCCCAGACCCTCCTTTGGAGGATGTGGCCGATCTGTGCTGCCCTTTTATCATTACTTCGGGAAATAAAATAGAACCAGGCTTCATTGCCCTTAAGCTGTGCGGTCTCTTTGGCAAACTGCACTAGCTTTGGAGTATCCCATTCGGAAGCTCCGCCGACCACGATTTTTATTCCGCAGCGCAGAAACTCTTCCTGGTTTGCCATATAGTCCGTACCAAAATCTAGCACCAGGCTTTCATATGCTTCTCCGTAGATATGAGGTATCTGGGGTGGAATTACTGCCTTGTGGCAGGTAATATTGCGGAAGGAAAAGGTTCCTTGTCCCTTCTCCTGCCATTCATAAGCCCTTTCTATCAATTCCAGGTCATGATGCTGATTGCATTCTAAGAATGCTGTTTTTAATCCCGCCTCCTCACCGAGATAAAAGGAAAGCATCAGCCCTGTATGGGTCACCCCGGCTCCGTGATGGGTACCGACCAGTCCAACAGTAATCCTTCCCTTGGCGTTACGGTCTGCCTTCAGTTTTCGTAACAGCATGGGTTTTCTCAGCAGATCACCTCCATCCTCTCTTTATGAGATTATATATCCTGGTGTACCAGGGCAGCCTCCGGACTTCCGGCAGTATCTCCCGGAAAAGCTCAAGCTCCTGCTCCGCCTTAACCGGCGCAAAGGAATCCGGTTCGTAAGGGATACGGTAGCTATCCTTACAGTCCATGCTTTTCATCACTTGTCTGAATTGCTTTCCATCCGTAAAGTTAAAAAGGTAAAAAATCTCTTTATATTCTGTTACCAGCTTTAATACATTTTCCGAATGGTCCAGCTCCCAGTCCTTTGTACCGAGGATTAAAAGCTTTTGGTCTGCTGACAGGTATTCCTCCAGGTTTTCCTTTGTGAGGCTGCCAAAATCCTGCACAATGACCGGGTAATGGGGTAGCTCCGTAAGGGCTTCCTTCCGGTAGGCGTACATGGGGATTTTATTGATTATTCTTATGCCCGATTCCACGGCTACCTTCCCATAACGGTTTTTCAAGGCTATCACACACCCGCTTTGATTCATTTCCTGATAAAGGATAGATACATTTTTGCCGATATAATAATTACAGAGGCGCAAGGAGAGGTGGGTAACCCCGATTCTTGGCTGTGTCCCTGCCACAGCAATTTTTACTGTCCGGCAGCTTTCCTGTTCGAATTGGCCTTTCTTTCGCAGTGCTGATAATTGTACGGCCAGCTTGTCTACGGAGGCGTAGCGCCCGGCCGGATTAGATTTGAGACACCTGTTGATGATATGCTTTAATTGGACGGAGCAGCCGGCAACCAGATCAATATTCGGGATGGATGGGCTGTCGCTCCTGATATAACAGCCGGTAGCCATATAATACAGCAGCATGCCGATTCCAAAGACATCACATCTTTCATCAACCTTCATCTTGGAATAAAGCTCCGGCGCTGCGTACCCAACGGTAGCATAATACCCCGGATGGTTCCCTGCAGTGTCCCTGGGGATGGCACTTCCGAAGTCAACCAGCTTAAGGGTCATATCGGATAGAATGATATTGTCCGGCTTCAGATCCACGTATAGGATGGGTGGTTCCAGGGAATGCAGATAATGGATCAGGTCACAGAGCTGTATTCCAAAGCCTAAGAGGATACCCTCCCGGAGACTGCCCCTGGAAGCAACATATTCCTTCAATGTCTCACCTTCAAGATATTGTTCGACAATATAGGAACCTTCTTCATTTTCCTCAATATCATAAATTATAGGAATACCGGAATGTTTCAGATTTTTTAATACAAAGGCTTCATTTCTTTGTAATTCATATGAGGGATGATTTTTCGGGATATATTTGATTGCACGATAAGAATTTAAGATAATATGTTCTGCGAGATAGACTTTAGCCGTGCCTCCACGACCGAGCAGACCTAGGATTTTATACTTTTGGAACCATATTTCCTGCTGCATTCACTCCTTTCCTACCAGCAGCTTTTGTAGTACAGCCAATTCACTTTTATTATAATTAAATAGTGGAATTTTTACAACCATTATTTGGCTGGCTATTTTCACAAACTTTTTTTTAAATTTTGTGCGATTTACCGCAGATAAAAGTAGCAATATTTGGACGTACCTTCATATAAATTTCATAGGTCTGCATATTGACTTTACTTATGTTTTAAATTATACTTTTTTTACACCAATGGATGATTTACCGTGGATACGTGTAAATCGGTTCCTTTTTAGTACAGAAAGGGGTGTACTATATGAAGATAGAAAAGATTAATGACAACCAAATCAGATGTACCCTGAACAAAAGCGATTTAATTGACCGCGAATTAAAAATAAGCGAGCTTGCCTATGGCACTGAGAAGGCGAAGGCACTATTCCGTGACATGATCCAACAGGCGTTTTATGAATTCGGTTTTGAAGTAGATGATATTCCTTTAATGATAGAAGCCATTCCCGTATCAACGGAATGCCTTATTTTAGTAATAACAAAGGTTGAAGATCCAGATGAATTAGATACGCGCTTTTCCAAGTTTTCCTCCTTCAATGTCCATAGCAATGCGGACCGGGCAGGCAGTGATGACGAGGATTCCTATGCGGATGAGATTATTAACAGCTTTGAACAATTGGAGGACGAACTGGGTGAAGAGCTGGAGGAGAATGTCAAGGAGGAAGATTCCCTGGTGGAAGCAGAAGCCGTTGACATGGATCCCCCTGTAAAGCCGGGCGCCCACATTCCTTCCAAGCTGACAAAGATCTATTCCTTCCGTTCCTTACAGGAGGTAGTGGAGCTGGCATATATCATGCTTGGAACCTATAACGGAATCAATACACTGTATAAGAATCCGGTAACCTCCACCTACTACCTGGTGGTAAGCATGTCAGACCATACCCCGGAGGAATTCAATAAGATCTGTAACATTATCTCCGAATACGGCAAGGTAGAGCGTTCTACTTATGCAAGCTCAAGCTATTATAAGGAACATTTTGAAGTCATTGTCAAAGACCATGCATTGCAGATATTATCCGTAATGTAGGTGGATATCTTATCCTTTTGGGATAGATATCATAATATTTTTGCTTTACTGGAATCTAGTTCCGGCATTGTATTAAATTAACATCATAGTCAGTAAACACATTAAAGAACAGAGTATCTAAAAACTACGTGCCCTGTTCTTTTTTTGTGGAAACTTTTGATAACAATTGGATTTCCGCTTCCTATCTTTTGCGGAAATAAAAAAAGCCTTGCAAACGTTAATTCACAAGACTTTTTATAATCCGGTTATTCACCGATCTCTGCGTAGATTCTATCCATTAAATCTTCTGGATCCAAGCCATGTACCATAGCCGCTTCCTCTAAGGTCTCTGCCTGAGCGGACGGACATCCAAGGCAGTGCATACCGATATCTAAAAGTACCGGGATGATGTTTTGATCAACGGAAATCGCCTGTGCGATTGTCATGTCCTTAGTTATACTTGCCATAATGCTGTACCTCCTTGAAAATTGATGTTAAGCCCTATTTAAAATATGATCTGCTTGATAAGGCAACTGTTCTTATTTGGGGGAGGATCTCTCCTCCTTTATATAAAGGTTCTGCTTATCCTAGTTCAAGCTTAGCTTATTATATGACATTGAAGGAAAGCCGTCAAGCGGATGGATTACCTTTATATAAATTTAATTTCTGGTGGAAGAATAAAATTACTTTACTGTTATTGTACTCCTTATGAAGGGCTTCTTCTGTGACTGAAATCACATTTTTAGCTTGTTTTTTATAACTTAACGGCCAAATGATCGTTAGTGTAAGTATGACCTTTTTCCTCTTATTTTATTTTTTATTGTTTTCTTTATTAATTAAAATAAGACATATTTCCGCTTGTTTCTTTTTTCAGGTATATTCCAGGTATATTTTTGCGAAAAGGCTTGTATTCTTTTCTCACATATATTAAAATATAATCGATTTTCTAAAAAGGAGGTTTTGATTATGGCATATACTATCAGCGATGAATGTATCAGCTGCGGCGCTTGCGTTGGCGAATGTCCTACAGGAGCTATCTCCGAAGGCGCTAGCCACTATGAAATTGATGCAGATACTTGCATAGATTGTGGATCATGTGCAGACACATGTCCTACAGGAGCTATCTCTGCTTAATCAAGTTACATAGGAAACAAGGAGGATGCGTGGTGCACCCTCCTTTTGTTTTACACTTATTCCTGTCCTATATGTACACCTTGTTTTTGCGGAAGAACTTTGATTTCTTCTTTTTATGCTCCGTGGTAGCCGCCGCCAGCTGCCGGCCTTTCTGGTAATCCCTTAATGCCGCGTCGAATTTCTTAAACCGTTCCTCTTCCCTTTCTTCCTGTATCCTCATTAAATAATTCATTTCACGGATTACCCCGTCAGTTACGTTTATTCCGACCTCTTCCGCTAATGCCTCATTATTTTCTTTTAATGCCGATACTATGATGTGGTTCATAATTGCCCTGAACTGCTCCATTTTCGAATTTGCATCTTCCTTTATCTCAACCTTTTCTTCCGTAATTAGGCTTGTTCCATCATTTGATTCCAAAGGCTTGTCCTCATGAATCTGCTCCATAGCTTGCTTGCCCTCCTCTTGTTTTGCTGATTCAGAATCGAATGCCTCTGCCTCGTTGTTATTTTCCAGAATCATCTTGATCGCCTTCAGTTGAAAGCCTTGTTCCTTCAAATACTTTACCCTTTTTAACAGTTCGATATCCGACTCCTTATAGTAACGCTGATCCATCTCATTGCGGGAAATCGGTAGAGCAAGCTCCTTCTGCCAGTTTCTGAGAACATGTGCTTCTACATCTACACGTTTTGCAGCTTCTGAAATCATATACCTTACTTCTTCCACTCTTACGTCCTCCCTTATTGCTGTAATTATTTTCCACTTTTTACATTATAACATAGCAATCCCCAATTGCAATACGATTTCCACATATTGGATTATAACTTATCGACAGAATAAAAGGAAACTTCAAAGAAGTTTCCCTAATTCAACAGTATATGTTATCAAGACAATTTCATCTTTCGATCATCGGGGTATCTGAAGCGATTTTGGCACCCTTTATTATCCCTTATTTTCCACAATACTGGGTTCTATTCTCTTTCGCAGCACAGGATCAACAGTGCGCCCGCTACCGCTCCAGGTTCGCAAACTTTGTTAATGCTGCCTGCCATGCAAGCTTAACAGTGCCCACTGGACCATTTCTCTGCTTGCCTATAATAATCTCTGAAACCCCCGGTTCCTCCGTATCCCTATTATAATAATCATCACGGTAGATGAACATAACTACGTCGGCATCCTGCTCAATCGCCCCGGATTCACGCAGGTCTGAAAGCATGGGGCGCTTGTCCGGCCTTTGCTCCACCGCACGGCTTAACTGGGAAAGTGCTACTACTGGCACGTTAATCTCCCTTGCAAGGGATTTTAAAGACCTTGAGATATCTGAGATCTCCTGCTGCCTGGACTCCTGCTTCTTGCCGCTGCCGGACATTAACTGCAGGTAGTCGATGATAACCAGCCCAAGATTTTTCTCCAGCTTTAGCTTCCTGCATTTTGACCGCAGCTCCGTAATTGAAATTGCGGAGGTATCATCTATGACAAGATTGGAATTACCGATAATACGGGCGCTCTCCATAAGGCTTGCCCAGTCATCCCCTGACAGGTTACCGGTCCTGATCAACTGGGAATCAACTCTTGAGTTCATTGCCAAAATTCTCTTTACCAACTGGTCCTGGGACATCTCCAAGCTGAAGATGCAGGTGGTGACATTGGATTTTAAAGCCACATATTCTGCTATGTTAAGTACAAATGCCGTCTTACCCATGGAGGGTCTCGCGGCGATCAGAATCAAGTCTGAGGGCTGTAAGCCCGCCGTCTTGTAATCCAGGTCATAAAAGCCCGTTGCAAGGCCTGTTACGCTACCCTGGTTCTTTGCTGCTGCCTCAATGCTGTCAATGGTCCTAAGGACTACTTCCTTAATATCTGTAAAATCCTTGACACCACGGTTCTGCGCTATGTCAAAGACCTGTTTTTCCGTCTTTTCCAGAATAACATCTAATTTTTCTTTATCAAGGTAACACTCATTGGCCGTTTCCTCCGCCACCTTAATCAGGCGCCTGAGTACCGCTTTGTCCTTCACAATCTTCGCATAATACCTGACATTCGCCGAGGTCGGCACCGCAGTAACCAGGTCCCGGATGAACTCCAGGCTGCACACCTGGGGCGGCACATCCTTTTCCTTCAGCCTGTCCTGCAAAGTGATTAAGTCAACCGGTTTCCCTTCATTATGAAGCTCTACCATTGTTTCAAATAAAATTCCATACTGGTTCTCGTAAAAATCTGATCCGATGATAATTTCAGAGGCCGCAACAATGGCATCACGATCCATAATCATGGAACCGATCACGGACTGCTCCGCTTCCGCACTGTGGGGCAGTATTCTTTTTATAAATGCTTCATCCATTGGTAAACCTCCTGGTGCCTGTTAATACTAATCTCCGCTAAAAAGCCCTGACTGGAGACCAGCAGCACTTACACTGCATCTACCTTCACGGTCAGCTCAGCAGTTACCTGGGGATGCAGCTTCACTTGTACAGTAAAGCTTCCTGCATTCTTTATAGCATCATTTAGCTGGAGCTTTTTCTTATCGATATCCATGCCATGCTGTTCCTTTAAAGCAGCAGCAATTTCCTTTGAGGATATGGAGCCAAAGGTCTTACCTCCTTCTCCCGCCTTGATGGTCATTTTAACCGTCATTTCCCCAATTTTCTTTCCAAGTGCCTGAGCTTCCTCTAATATTTCCTTCTGGCGCTTTGCTTCCGCAGCCTTCTGGTTATTTAACTCATGTAAATTCTGCTTTGTAGCCTCAAGGCCTAATTTCTTAGGCAAAATAAAATTCCTCGCATACCCATCACTTACCTTTACAATCTCACCCTTCTTACCAAGGGCCTTCACATCCTGTAATAAAATAACTTCCATCTGTATCTCTCCTTTACATCTCTTCCTTTATCTCTCTCTTTTCAGAATTCGCCACCAAAATCCTTCTTTTATACTAAATATACGAAATACTAACGCGGTGAATCCGGGTGCACCTCACAGCCTAAATCCCACCACATCTGACACACCAATCCTTTTCGGTAACTGCGAAACTCAAAAACTGCTCCTATATCTCACCCTCTTCATGCATCTTAGCCAGAATCTCCTTTACCCGGTCAATCGCTTCCGGAATGGTTGTATTCTCAAGCTGTGATCCTGCCACGCTTAAATGGCCTCCGCCGCCAAGCTTCTCCATTATGATCTGGACATTTACCTCATCTATGGATCTGGCGCTGATATATATGGTACCATTATACTCCGTGAGGACGAAGGTTGCTTTCATATCATTGATATTCAACAGTTCGTTCGCTACCTGTGCCCCAAGGATCATGGGACTTTCCACTCCTTCGGCACCTCCGCAGACAGCAATCGCATAATGCTTCATAAATACCTCTGTGCTGCTGATTGCATCCGCTTTTACCTTATAATCAGCCATATCGCTGCGGAAGGATTTTCTGATCCTCGTGATATCGGCGCCGCATTTCCTTAAATATGCTGCCGCCTCGAAGGTCCTTACCCCTGTTTTGGTAAGGAAATTATTCGTATCAATCATCATTCCCGCATACAGGGCATCCGCCTCTAATGGCTTCATGCGCATATTGTTGCCGATGTATTGCATAATTTCCGCAATCATTTCACTTGTGGAGGAAGCATAGGGCTCCACATAGGATAGTACGGCTGACTCTATGGGTTCATTGGTCTGCCTATGGTGGTCAAAGACAACGATGGTCTTCGTATATTCCAGCAGCTCAGAGCATTCCAGGTAGGAGGGACGGTTCACATCCACGATAACCAACAGGGTATTCACATCCACAATTTCCTTTGCCTGGTCATTTCTTAAGAAGATATCCTCTTCATAATCCGGGTTCCCAACAAATTTATTCATCATCGGCCGCAGGGAAGAGGTTACTTCATTGATTACGATATATGCCTTTTTATTAAAGGATTTTGCAATACGGTAGACACCGATGGCGGAGCCAAAGGAATCAATATCCCCCACCTTATGCCCCATAACGACAATCTTATCTTTTGCCTCAATGAATTCACGGAAGGCATGGGCCTTCACACGTGCTTTCACACGGGTGCTCTTTTCAACGGACACACTCTTGCCGCCATAGTAGGAGATCTTCTCACGGTCCTTGATTACCGCCTGGTCTCCTCCCCTGCCAAGGGCTAAGTCAATTGCCGCCCTGGCAAATTCATAGCTGCTGATAAAGGTATCTGCATTTACACCCAGCCCGATACTGATCGTAACGGACATCTCATTTCCGATATTAACTCCCCTGACCTCCTCCAGCACGGAGAATTTGCTGGCCTGGAGCATCGGAAGATATTTTTGCTGGAGTACGAAGATATACTTATCCTTCTCCAGCTTCTTAATGATTGCATCCACGCCCTGCATGTATTTGTTGATCTTACGGTCTACCAATGCAGTCAGCAGGGAACGCCTTACTTCATCAATGCTTTCCAGCGCTTCCTCATAATTATCAATATATAGCAAACCTGTAACCAGGCGCTGCTCCTTAGTCTCCTTCTGTAACAGGGTGATCTCCGTCTCATCAAAGAGATACATGGCGATCAGGGCATTTTTATTATCCCAGGCGCTTTCCGCATCGTGTAAACTCCAATTGGAATCATCCTCAAAGTCAGGAGCTACCACTTTGCGGAGCACCACCTTATAATTGCGGCCGTGCAGGGTAATATGCAAAACCTCATCCTTTTCCTTCTTAGGAAGCCGCTCCGCCGTGACCTCCGGGATCACATTGGAGATGGAATGCCTTGCGGCACTTTTCTCATGGATGATATCCATAAACTCATCATTTCCCCACTGCATCCTGCCGTCAACGTCCAGAATCGCATAAGGAACGTAAAGCTCCTTCAACAGCCTCTTCTGTACCTGGCCATACTCCATGGCATAGCGAACCAGCTCGGTTGCTATTTTATGCCTTTTGGACAGAAACAAGGCCATTGATATCACAAAATAGGCTGCCACATACCCCGTCATTACAAAGCCTGCTTTCCTATTAATTACATAGATGCTTAAATTCAGGCATAGTAATAAAACAGTCAGGATAACGGGCCATAGCATATATGCTCTTAATGCACCTTTTAATCTTAATTTTCTGTTCATTACAAAGGACTCCTTTAGGAAAAAAATAGCTGGTGTTTTATCTGCATCATTGAATAAACTACATGTAAACCAAATGCTTATCCTGTATAGTATACCATTAATTTCATATGTTTTAAAGAGATAATTACAAAAAGCGGAATTCCTCCCTTTCCCGGCTTATTCTTCCTTTAAAAACCGGGCAAACAGCTTGGGTGACATAAGAAGGTCAAACAAAAGCTTCAGCCATTTATTCGCCAGCAGGAAGGTGAGCAGCACACTGCCTAACAATACACCGGCGGCCAAAAGCCTTGGCCCTTCCTTGACGGCTGCAAAAAAGCCGGCATAGGCCAGGGCATTCCGTATCCAGATATGGGTCATATAGACCTGCATGGTACGCTCCCCCAGGACGGAGAAAAACAGCTTGCAGCGCGGTACCAGCAGCATCAGGGACATGGATACCAGCAGGGACAGCAAATACCATAGCGCGCGGATGAACAGCCCATATTCCGCTAGCCCTTTCAAGGATTCTGAGTAAGGCGAGGCTCCGTAGACAATATTTTTCATGGGGCTAAGCTCCTCCCAGAACAAAGCTATGCTTAAGCCTACAGCCACCATTATAAGGATTGCCGGAATCCTTAGCTTTTTATCCAGAAAGTCCTCCAAAGTCTTTCCCGGCAGGCAAAAGCCTATGATAAAGAAGGGAAAAAACACGAATACCCGGGATAAGGCAAGCACGTCATCGACATGGCTGATGTAGCCTGCCATAACTCCAGCGCATAGGGAGCCGGCAATCAGGAAGGCTGGCTTAACCCTCTCCAGAAAGGGGACGGACAGATACCAGATACATAGTGCCAGCAAATACCAGGGCGCATTGGAATCCTCAAACAAATCCAGGTCCCCTTTCCTGCCGAATAAGATATCCAGCAGTACATCCCCAAATTTAAAAACCAGGTACATCAAAAAAATCACCATAATCTTGTCGGCCCGGAGCCTACCGCCCCCATTCATCCTCTTAGCCAAAAACCCATTAATGAAAATGAAGCAGGGCATATGAAATAGATAGATAAAATGCACCAAATATTTTATGTCGTCAACATAGGTCAGCTGTAATGCAAAATGACTGATTGCCACGAAGGTGATCAGTACAAATTTTAAATTGTCCAAATAATAATTCCTTGTTTTCTCTGCTCCGGCACTGGACAGCACCGGATGATACCACTCATTTATCTTCAGAAACATCTCTTTCCCCCGTATTTTACAGAACGGATTGCAGAGCAATCCAATTAACCGTTTCATCCTTTTGCCTTCTATATGCAGCTCCTATTATACACCAGGCCTGCGGGTATTTCAACAGAGGCTGGCAGTGTGCCGGCGTGCACGCCATATAAAAAACCGACCTCCCGTCAGTTAGATTTTTGATATGTACCCAGTTTTCTGGACACATCATTTAGGTCTAACTTTTGGGGGTCGGCTCACTATTCAGGTGTTTTTAATCCACAAGCCTCATTTTATAATCCATAAAGCTGCTTTAAGCAGCTGCCAGCTTCTTCTGCTCTGATTTCTTCGCGCTGGCAACCAACAGCCCCAGCAGGATGGACAGGAATGCGGATACCAGCACCCGGTATTCTGCCGGCAATAGAAATACAATCGTATGGCAGGGAACCCAGATAAGCAGGCAGTTCTTGATCCAGGAGAAGCTGACAACGCTTTGCCAGTCAACCCTTTTTACCATTGCTGCCACGGTGATATTGCCTTCCAGCCTGCCCTCACGTTTCTCAAATATCATATCTACCAGCATATCGCCAAATTTGTGGTAAATATACATCATAGGACCAAAGGTAGTATTCATAATAAAGCTTCCAAAGAATGCGGTCGCTATCTCCGAGCCTGCAAAGGGAAGCTTTCCGCTTGCCATAGCGCCCTCCGCGCCTGCCATAAACACGGTAAATACCAGAGTAATCATGATACCCAGGATCCCCCATACAGTACATTTCCACAGAAATCCCCTGGGGAACCTCCATTCTCCGTTTGCCACTCTTCCTCCCAGCATATCACCCATGGACGCTAATATGAAGAACTTCACAAAGCCGCCCAGATACGGGTGTGCAGACGTAACAGCAATAAATCCGTTTCTCGTTGCCGGAACAGCAAGAAGCAGAACCCAGGCCAGAAGCAATAATGCCCAGATCAAATCGCCAACTAAATTCTTTTTCATTTCCATACCTCTTTTTCTTTCATTAAACATAATGCTACATAAAACATAATGCTGCATATGATATGTAATCATTGTGTTGATATTATAATATAATTTCGAAGAGTATGCAACCAAAAACATGTATTCATTTACATGTAAAGAAATTTAGAACTAACCTTGACATATCTTTAGCTAAGTCCAACAAAATATTTACGTGTTTTTGTAAAATTAAACAAAAAAAAATATAAAATAAGTCCTTAGTTTAATTTGACGGTTAAAGCCCGTAGTGATATAATCCTTGTGATATAATTATCAGGCCTTATATCATGTCCGCTTACGGACATATGCGCGGCAGTAAAGCGAAGCTTGCATTCTGGCATGAAGTACCTATACCATAAGAGCTTATGAACATGGTATAATGTCGACAGATATTATACCAGCGCCGACCAACGGGAGTGCACATCCTGGCGCAAAGCGCCATACCATGGTGACTTTTCCATGATATAATCCTTTCATATATATACAAACATAATAAGGATCTATCAATTCAATGTATCTGCATAAAAAAGGTTACCACCAAAGAAAGTGGGTTTTGATCATATGTTACGGCAAGCTAACAAAGCGTTTAAAAATAATAATGACAAAGAACATAAGTCCTTCCTGGAATCACACTTCACCGTATTGGGGAAGCACCAGATCCTGGTACGGATTATCTGCTCCGTCCTCATGGTACTGGTACTTGAAATGCTAAGCCGGCGTTCCATCCCGGAGGGGTTGGGGTTTATCGCGGCAAATCCGCTGATGTTTTTATTTAATACACTGATTGTATTACTGACCCTCTCCCTGTCCATGATGTTCTCCAAGCGGAATTTTATGATGCTGTTAATTGGGGTTATCTGGATAGGCCTTGGCATTACTAATTTTGTAATCCAATGCTTCCGCCTGACACCCCTGACCTTCATGGATTTTTATGTGTTAAAATCTGTATCCAGCATCTTCCGCATGTATGTTGATTCCATACGGATGGTTCTCCTTGCCATATCACTTGCCCTTCTTCTGGGCTCTATGTTTGTGCTATGGAGAAGAGCCAAGAGATACCAGAAGCAGATCAGGATTCCGGCTCTCGTCATTGGAATCTCAGGTTTGTCCATGCTGATGTTATCCTCCTTTGCCGTAAGGGTAAGTGCCCTGTCGGATGATTTCACCAACCTCCCGGATGCTTATGCGGATTATGGCTTTGCCTATTGCTTCTCCAACAGCGTGATCGACCGGGGGATCAAGGAGCCGGACGATTATTCCGAGGCAAGGATGGGACAGCTGCTGAATAAGATTAACAGTGGCTCGGATCAATTTACAACCGATTCCGGTGCTTTGGCCACGGCCACAGAGCCTTATGAGGGAACCATCCAGCTTCCAGGCGTAAGTGATGCAAGTCAGAACTTAGGTGCAGATGCCGGACAAAATACGGATCCTGCTTCAGAAAAACAGCCTAATATTATCATGCTTCAGTTGGAGTCCTTTTTTGATGCTAACCATCTGGTAAACTACTCCTTCTCAGAGGATCCGGTTCCTAATTTTACAAAATTAAAACAGTCCTATTCTTCCGGATACCTGAAGGTTCCTGTGTATGGCGCTGGAACTATAAATACGGAGTTTGAAATATTATCCGGCATGAGTATTGACTTTTTTGGCACAAGCGAATATCCCTACCGAACCATTTTACAGTCCACTACCGCTGAGAGTATCTGTTATAACCTGGCTGCCCTGGGCTACCGCAGCTATGTGATACACAATAATACAGGGATTTTTTATAACCGCAATATCATATTTCCAAAGCTGGGCTTCGATAATTTTGTATCCCTGGAATATATGAATGATGTTGAGTACACCCCCACCGGCTGGGCTAAGGATAATGTATTGGCCGGCCAGATTCTTTCTGCCCTGGAAAACGATACGGATAAGGATTTTATTTATACCATAACAGTCCAATCCCATGGCAAATACCAGGAGGTGCCTACGGAGGAAAACCAAATTAAGGCCAGCTCCAAACTGCCGGATACCAGTGAAGCTTTCCTGAACCAGGTAGAGTACTATGTAAACGAGCTCCATCAGACCGATGCCTTTATAGGTGACCTTCTAGCTACACTATCCACCTATGAGGAACCCACCGTAGTGGTAATGTTCGGTGACCATCAGCCTCCCCTGGACTTTGATGAGACGGATCTTGCCAACCATAATAAATTCCAGACAGAGTATGTGGTATGGAGCAATTATCCGATGGATAATAAGAAGCTCGACCTGTCCGCTTACCAGCTGAGTGCCTATGTTATGAGCCGGGTAGGCTATGATAACGGATTACTCACGAAATTCCACCAAAGATGCGCTGACAGCCCTAATTACAAGGAGGAGCTCCTGCTCCTGCAGTATGATATGCTATATGGAAAGCAGTTTGTTTTTCACGGGGTGAACCCGTATCAGGAAACAGCCATGAAAATGGGGATTAAGGATCCAATGGTTACGGCCATGGAGCCGGGCGTGGATGTCCTGTATATCTACGGTGAGAATTTCACCCCTTGGAGCGTGGTCCGCATTGATGAAAATGCAAAGGACACAACCTTTATTAATTCAAATACCCTGTCCATCCCCTATGAGGAGTTTGAAAATCCGACGGTCGTCGTGGCACAGGAGGCGGAGGGCAGCACAATCCTAAGCCAAAGCCAGCCATGGACGAAATAAAATGAAACTGTCCCGAAAACCTTATGCAGCCAATCCAAAGCCAGCAGCATTAAACAGCCCGCCTGAAGGCGGGCTTATTTAATGCTTATACAAGGAGTAAGCTTTTGGTTCCCTCTAAGGCTTGTTTACTCATAATATTCCTTTCCCCAATTTCAGACACTTTTTTATTATAAAAATAAGAACCGTCAGTCCCTATCATAAATAGAAACTCACGGCTGCTTATTATAAATCACTCCATATATGCCCCTTTCATAGGGCTTGTTGCATGCTGGGTATAAAACTTTAATAATCCCCTTGTATACTTGCTTTTAAATTCCTTTAAACCCTTTCTTCTTTCTTCCAATATGGCGCCCATTTCTTCCAGCGTTTTCTCCGTCCCCTTTACACCGATGATATTTAAGCTGCGGGCTTCTACGTCAAGCTTAATAATATCCCCTTCCTCTACCAGTGCAATAGGTCCTCCTGCTGCTGCTTCCGGAGAAACATGACCCACAATAGGTCCCCTGGAAGCTCCTGAGAATCTTCCATCCGTAATTAATGCAACACTGGCTGCCAGTTCCGGATCCGAACAAATAGCCTCACCTGTATAAAACATCTCCGGCATTCCGCTTCCTCTTGGCCCTTCGTATCGGATAAACACCGCATCACCTGGTTTTATTTTACCTTTAAAAATAGCTTCGATGGCTTCCTCTTCACTATCAAAGGGCCTCGCATTCAGCTTTGCCTGGAACATATTTTTAGGGCAGGCCGTGTGCTTGATAACAGCTCCTTCCGGCGCAAGGTTGCCTTTTAAAATGGCAATGCTGCCATCCACTCCAATTGCCTGGTTAAACTCACGTATGATTTCGGTGCGCCTGATTTCCCTTCCTATCAGCTTGCTTTTTTCAGTCAGGATTTCATCACAATGCTCGTAAAACCCATTCTTTTTCAAATCCTCCAGATTTTCTCCCAATGTTTTACCCGTAACCGTCATTACATCCAAATGAAGCATGTCTTTGATTTCTTCCATGATGCGGGGAACTCCTCCGGCATAATAGAAATATTGCGCGGGCCAATCTCCTGCAGGTCTTACATTTAAAAGATAATGGGCACCTCTATGTAAACGGTCAAATGTATCCGCATCGATATCAAATCCAAATTCATGAGCAATGGCAGACATATGCATGACTGCATTCGTGGAACCTGAAATTGCTGCATGTACCATAATAGCATTTTCAAAACTTTTCATAGTAACTATATCATCCGCTGTTATATTTTGCTCCACCAGCTTCATAATTTGAACTCCTGCATTATAGGCCGCCTGCTTTAATTCAGGCGCCAGGGCCGGCATGACTGCCGTACCGGGAAGCATCAGCCCCAACGCTTCTGCCATCACCTGCATAGTGGCCGCTGTCCCCATAAAGGAGCAGGCTCCGCAGCTTGGGCAGGCATTGTGCTTGTAAAAGGTAAGCTGTTCATCCGGAATTTCACCACGCTCATGCATTGCGGAGAACTTTCCGATTTGTTCCAGTGTCAGCAATTCATTAATGGCACAGCCCGGATCATTTACAACATATTCCTCCTTCATAAGGGCAGCTTCCATAACTCCGCCGCTGACTACAATAGCGCTCATATCTTTAAGCCGGCCGATACTCATAAGCATGGCCGGTACACCTTTATCACAGCTTGCAATAAAGATGCCGCCGTCAAATGTAACGGAATTCACCTGTGCTTCTACTAAGTTAGCAATTGCTTCCCTGTGGGCCAGAGAGTAGTTTATTCCGTCATGCCCCTGGGCCATTCCGTCACACATATCCGTCGCAAAATACCTGGCTGCTTTTCCTCCCTCTGTATTTACAGCTTTGACAGCTTCTTCTATAAATTGATCCAGATGGGTAGAACCTGGATGACTGTTTCCATAAGTACTTTCTATTATAATCTGTGGTTTTTCAAGATCCCCGACTGTCCATCCCATTCCCATTTTTAAAGGATCCATTTCGGGGGCTATTTTTCTAACCTTTTGACTTTTTAACATGCTTATACTCCTTATGTTCTTAAGTTACTCATGTCCTTAATCTCTTTAATTTTATCCCTATTATAAATAATATGCATCAGCATAGCTGTCTTCGCTCCGATGGAGTCACGGTTTTGTATCGCATGGGTAATTGCCCTGTGGGTTTTTATTGTCTCTGTTTTTAAGGTTTTATGAGTCACATTTACAAATAACAGTACTGCAGTATCAATAATAGGAATTAACTGCTCCATCACCAAATTTTTAGAGCATCTTGCCACGTAGGAATGAAACTCTATATCTTCTTTTATATAGGGTTCATCCCTTATCATTTTTTCTTCTACAATATTGCATAGGCGTATCAGCTTTTCAATATCTTCTTCCGTAGCATTTAAAGCTGCAAGCGCTGCTATTTCAGGCTCCAGAATTAATCTGACATCAACAAGATCCATTGCTAAAGAAATTTTATCATCGATCCCGCGCAGGTGAAGAGGATCATCATCAAGGGGGATCGGGCTTGCCACATAGGTTCCCGACCCATGGCGAACCTCCAAAACGCCCCTTGCGACCAGCAGTTTTACCGCTTCTCTCAGGGTACTTCTGCCCACGCCAAATTTCTCTGCCAAAACAAATTCATTGGGCAGCTTCTTCCCTGGTTCTATCTTTTCTTTTGCGATATAGTCAAGAATCTGGTCCTCTATCTGTTCCGTTAATAATCTTTCTTTATAATCTGCAAACTCATACATATTCAGACTCCTATATTCTTTACCAGAAAATGCTGATTACCGTGTTCTAAAACATAATCTATTAATTGCTTTCCTTTTTCTTTTTTTCCGGTTCTTTGGTACAGCTCCACCAAATATCTGCTCACATTTATCTTATGTAAAATGGATTTAGAGCTAAGGTAGTCTTTTTCCAGCACATCCAGATACCCATTACTTCCCTTCGCCGTTTCCAGACATGCTAGCTGGTATGCCAAAGTCTTCTGTAATCTTAATTTCCTGTCTTTATTCTTCTCGGTGCTGACCGTCTGCTTCAAATCAGATATCGCACCTGAAGCAGCCTTTATCTCATTGTTCTGGATTAAAGCGGCAATGAGATTAGATGAGAACTCCATACTTGAGCCAAACCGTTTGGCCAGGGGCATATTTTGGTTTAAAATGTCCTTAGCCTTATCAAAAGCTCCCGCCGCCAGATAGCCATTTGACAGATGCAATGCCAGCAGGCATTTCTCTTTTTTAGAAATCCGCGCCTGCAGCATCTTTTCACCCTCTAAGATAAATTTTCCAACCTCTAAACTCCCGTATAGAAGCAGCAAAACTTCCTGATACTTCCTATATGATACTACTTTTCCGATATATAAGGCAATATATACGGCTATTACAGGAACAAGTATATAGGCCAGCTGCGGTATTGCATTATTGTTGATAAGTAGGGGCAAAATCATATAACCTATCACTGTTAATAGGATGCTCCATATTATAGCTGCATTCCTGCTTTTCTTAAAATAAAAAATCATAGCTTCCTCCTGGTTTCCCTGATCCTTATTTTGTCCTAAAAATATGGAGCATCCCAATAATTTTAATGTGTTTCCGAATTAAATAATTCCTGTTAAAGAAATAAGAACCAGGCAGACAAATGCCAGTATTCCGCCGATTGCATTCGTAGTTGTGAAATATTTAAGTCCCTGCTTTGTATCAAAGCCATAAAGGGAGGTAAAAATCCAGAACCCGCTGTTATTTACGTGCCAGCCAACCATGGAACCTGCACCAATTGCCAGTGCTGCCACAACAGGGCTGATTGTAAGCATAGGTAAAAGCTCAACCATAAGTGCCGCTGCCGTCATAGAAGCAGTTGTCATGGAGCCACATACGGTCATTAAAATCGCCGCCAATAAAAACGGAACTAAAATAGACGGAAAATTAGTATCAGCAATCGATTTTCCGATTATGGAAATCGCTTCGTTTTCTCTTAGGATACCTCCCATTGCGCCGCCCATTGCGGTAATTAATAATGCTCCGATGGCAATTTTTAATGCCCTTCCTACCCAGTTTCCAAAAACAATTTCAGTCCATGAGCTTTTTTCTGTTAATTCAGCTTCTCCTGTAGCAATATTGGCCTTTGATACCACCTTGCTCTTCCTGCCAAATACCAGGAACCCAAGGGCAAGAATACCACAGAACAATGCTAAAACCGTGTCACCGAAAACAGTATAGAATTTATATGCACCACTGCCTTCCTCTGTCAGTAATTTACCGATAGAACCAACTGCTATCATAACTGCCGGTAATAAAAGGGGAACGAAGGAAGCAAATGCATTAGGAGCATTCTCCTCTTTAATTAAAAGAGCCTCAACAGAGGTATTATCCTCAACTGCTTCAATTCCTTCCGTATAATCTGCCAAGGGCTCAATGTATTCACATTTTGCATAGATGGGAGAAAGAATAAGATAACCAATTGCAAAGGAAAATACACTGCATACAAGACCCCAGAGGATTACAGTACCTACATCCGCACCTAACATTACAGAAACCGCCAATATTCCGGGCGTCGGGGGAACCAAGCCATGGGTTAGGGTTAATCCAAGGTTAACAAATGGAGCCACCTGCTGCATACCCATCTTTTTACGCTTCGCTAAGATTGCCGAAATCGGGGCATTTAAAATAATGGCGATATCTCCGAAAACCGGAATACTCATTATAAAGCCGGTAAGGGAAGGGGCTAATTCCAGTCTCTTTCCCCTAAAGAGCTTGATAAAAAAGTTTACAATGCTGGAAGCCGCCCCTGTATCGGAAATACCGGATGCAAGCACAGCTCCGAATATAATCATAATACCTATATTTCCCAAGGTCGAGCCAAAATAATTCTTAATTGCAGCAAAAGTATCCGTAATCGATACACCGGATGCTAATCCTATAAAGGTTGCTGTAATAAACAGTGTCATAACCGGATGCATTTTAAATTTTAACGTCAGTACTGTAAGTATAATAATAGCTACAATCAGTACTATTATAAACGTCATAGGTGTCATTGCCATGTTCCCCTTTCTAAATACACTTATTTTCTATTAGTTTTTTCTCTAACGTTTGATACGCTTCCTGAATCACCAGTTCAGGACTTTGCCTCCAATATTCAGGATTAAAGGTTTCCACTGACACCATTCCTTGATAACCGGTTTTTTTAAGATTCATCAAAAAATTATCAATATCAACAACACCTTTATCACAAAAACATCTTTTATCCTGTCCCATCTGTTCGTCAGGGACTTCCAAACCACTCATAAGATGAACCGCAAAAATCTTTTCCGGCGCCACTGTTTGTAATTCACTGAACTCATTTTTCCTCCCATTGAGGTAAATATTGTAGGAGTCAAACACAAAGCCTACATTTTCCCTGTTTACAGCCCTTACAATCCTGTCAGCCTCATAAATACTTCTAACGCTGCTCCTGTCAAAGCCCACCAGCTCAAAGCATAGCTTCATATCATAGCCTTTAGCAATATCACTTAATTTAGTTAACATCCTTACACAGTCTGTAAAAGTCTTTTCTGCATCCCCAATAAAAGGCCCTCCCAACGGGTCTCTCTGTAAAGGGGGCACAATGATAAAATAATGATTGCCAATGGCTTTACTTACTTCACAGCCCAATAAAAACTCTTCCATGAGCGCCTTTTGCTTCTCCAAATCATCCTTGTCACTTAGGAACTCCGGATACAAATAAAGGGCATTCATGGCGTGAGGCTTTATTCTGCTGTTTTTAAAAAACTCTGTTAATTCTTCTACCGTATGCTCCTTTAAATATTCTGCCAGCATATCCAGCCGAATTTCAATATAGTCAAATCCGGCCTTTTCACACAGCTTCAGGTCTGTTAAAAGATTTGAGCAGCCTTTTGCTGTTGCTTCGTTATAAGACAATTTCATATGCCGCTCCTTATTTTAACGGAAATTTAATTACTTGGTTGGTTTCAGTAGCCCTGTAAATACCGGTATAGATTTCTACGGTCCTTCTTCCTTCCAACGCATCTACCAAAGGCTTTGTCCCGTTAGCTACTGCACTTACAAAATCTTCAATTTGCTGCTGATGGTAATAATACATGGAGTCCACACTATTAAAAAAGTCCGTATCCTCCTTTTTCCAGACAGCCTGCATGTCTTCCTCTCCGGGAACTGTCCAGATGTCATTATAGGGGGCTTCTGTTATAGTTGACATTCCAGCCACAAACATTTGCCCGCCATCTGTCTGCACTCCGACAGATGCGCCATTTTCACCGAAAATATGGACTTTACCATGGAGCGCCGGGTTCTGGCTGTTGGAAACAACAATATTGCCGATTCCGCCATTCTTAAATTTTATAACGGCAACCGCCGTATCTTCTACTTCTATGTATGGATGATTAAGATTTTTCCAGATACCATAAATCTCATCTACCTCTCCCATGTACCATTGTAATAGATCAATCTGGTGGGGAGCCTGATTTACCATAACACCTCCGCCCTCACCATCCCAGGTTCCTCTCCATGGGTCGCTGTCATAATAGTTTTTGTCCCTCCAACCAAGCATAGTTACCATACCCAATACCGGCTTTCCGAGCTTACCTTCATCAATCGCTTTACGGATTCTCATGGCAGGCCTGTAAAACCGCCTTTGTACCATAGTGCCGATCTGAACATGGTTCCGGTCGCCTGCCTCAATAATTCTGTCGCAATCCTCTAAGGATGATGCCAATGGCTTTTCAACAAGGACATTACATCCGCAATTTGCGGCAGCTACTGCCGGGTTGGCATGAAGGGGGTGAGGGGTGCAAATACTAACAATATCTATTTTCTCTTTTGTGATCATTTCTTCGACGTCTGAATATGCCTTTACACCGTATCTTTCTGCCAATGCCCTGGCTCTTTCTATATTGTTGTCACAAACAGCAGTAAACTCGCTGTTTTCAATTTTGGCATAGGCTTTCGCATGAAAGTCACCAACCTTACCGCATCCGATAATAGCCGTTTTTAACTTATTCATCTGCTTATCGTCTCCTTTCTTTTTAATATTCGTACGTACTGGAATATCTCATCATATGATTTGCTTTTTAACAAGTTTTATTATATCTATTCCTTAGTTTCTTAGCAAGTTGTTACAATGGTTTCTACTATTTGACATGATATATAGATGTTTCATATACATATTGCACAATTTTTATAGAATTTAAATCACCAAAATACCTCCAATGCGGCATCTTCTATTGATGGCTCCATATTCGTCAGATGTCTTTTATTGTATCTCACAATATTTTTCTGTTATTTGTATTCGTGGGAGGATAATCTCACGGGAACAGATTATAAATTTTATCCTATGATAAAAAAAGGGTACCGCAAAAAGGAAAAAACCATACCCTATAATGCAATATATCCTCTGATACCTGCACCATAGGGTATGTCTTTTCCTTTTCTCAGCACCCTTTTCCAATAATTAACGGGCTATTTATTTGAATAGGACCGCCGCTTCCTTTAAGCTGTCAATAATTTTGATATGCTGGGGGCAATGGCTTTCACAGGAGCCGCATTCGATACAGGCATCAGCCTTCCCGCTGTCACCGGTCGTCCACAGATAGCTTCCCCGGGCACTTGCAAGGTTCTGGTAAATCCTGTAGTTATTCACACAGTTAAAGATATCGGGAATATGGATCTGCTGTGGACAGTCATCCACACAGTATTTACATCCGGTACAGGGAATGGTCTCTACCTTATTCAGCTCCTCCACTACCTTCCTGATTACCCCACGGTCCTTCTCCTGGAGGGGCTTGAAATTCTTCATATAGCTCAGGTTATCCTCCATCTGCTCCCGGTTGGACATACCGCTCAGCACCATAATGACCCCTTCCAGGGAGGCTGCATAACGTACTGCCCAGGATGCAATTGACATATCTGGCTCTTCCTTTTTGAACATCTCCTGCAGCTCCGGCCTCATACCGGCCAGCGCACCGCCCTTCACCGGCTCCATAATGATGATGGGCTTATTGTGCTTCCTGGCAACCTCATAGCAGAGCCCGGATTGTATTTCCTCACTGTCCCAATCAGCGTAGTTGATCTGCAGCTGTACGAATTCCGCTTCCGGATGCTTTGCCAGGATATCCTCAAGGGCATCTGCTGTATCATGGAAGGAGAATCCCAGATGCTTGACAAGACCCTTTTCCTTCATTTTCAGCCCGAATTCCCAGACGCCCATTTTTTCAGCATCCTCTGCCTTTTGCTTGTCCATGGAATGCAGTAAATAATAATCAAAATATCCTGCGCCGGTACGCTCCAGCTGGGTATCAAAGATTGTCTGCAGATCCTCCGGCTTTTTAATTGCCCAAAGGGGCATCTTCGTCGCCAGCTGGAAGGACTCCCTTGGATACCTCTTTACCAGTGCCTGCCCGGCAACAACCTCGGATAGACCATTGTGGTAAACATATGCTGTATCAAAATAAGTAAAGCCCTCCTCCATAAAGCGGTCTACCATCTGTTCCACCTGCTTAATGTCGATTTCCTTTCCATCCATAGGCAGCCGCATTAACCCAAAGCCTAATTTCTTAATATCTTTTCCCAAAGTACCTGACATAATATCCTCTCCTTCATAGCTCTATCTGCTTCATTTTATTAGGGCCCCTATTCGCTGATTATTATCCTATCAATGAGGCGCTATACTAATTATAACGCATTCGGGCAAAAAGGGGCAAGCCCCTTTAAGAGCTTGCCTCATTTTTAAATATAATCTTAAAGATGGCTTCATCGTTTTCATCAGCAGGTTATAAACCGAAGCATTGTAAAGCCCCTGGAGTATTGAAGAATTCCCGTATTATAACAACCTTTTATCTATTCCTGGTAGTCCTTGGCAAGTATAAATTCCTTCTGTATTTCTTCCTCTGGCTCCTGCGTTAGCAGAGAAACAATTACAATGATAAGGCAGGAGAATAGGAAAGCCGGTAAAAGCTCATATAGACCAAGAATTCCTCCCATAGGTTTGAGCACCAATTTCCAGAAAAATACCATGATACCACCCCCAAGCATACCTGCAATTGCCCCTTCCCTGGTTGTTCGTTTCCAGAACAGGGAGAAAAGCATCAGCGGTCCAAAGGTTGCACCGAACCCTGCCCAAGCAAAGGATACAACAGTAAAAATAACACTGTTTTCATCCATAGCTATTATTACTCCCATGAAGCTAATAACAAGAAGAATGATTTTCGAAGCAATCATAACCTGCTTATCCGTAGCATTTCTTTTAAATAATCCCTGAAAAATATTCTTTGACATAGCAGAAGAAGCAATTAACAGATAGGAGTCCGATGAGCTTATTGTAGCTGCTAGTATGCCTGCCATAGCCAAGCCCGCCAGCACGGTTGGTAATAGGTTTGTTGATAGGGTAATAAAAACTTTTTCAGCTGACCCGGAGGAAAGATGCTCCACCGGAAAAGCCGCTCTTCCAACTAAACCAATGGCAACTGCTGCAAACAAGGAGATTGCACACCATACCGTTGCTATTCTTCTGGACTGCTTTAATTCATCATGCTTTCTGATTGCCATAAATCTTAATAAAACCTGAGGCATACCAAAATATCCAAGCCCCCAGGACATTGTTGATATAATCGTTAAAAGACCGTAAGCTCCCATTTCTCCAAACAATGGTTCTCCGCTTTGTGAGATTTGTTGTAAGCCCTCCTTCATCTCAGGAGCAGCTATACCGAAAAAGCTTAAAAATCCTGGTATTTCCTGCAGATTGTCCAAAACCGCTCCAAGCCCCCCTGCATACACAATGCCGGTAACCAATACTACAATGAGCGCAATGATCATCACAATCGCCTGCATAAAATCGGAAGCACTTTCAGCCAGGAATCCACCCAAAAATGTGTAAATAATAACGAATAAGGCTCCTGCGATCATCATGATATGATATGGGATTCCAAACAACGTATTAAACAGCTTGCCAACAGTCACAAAACAACTGGAAGCGTAAATTGTAAAGAATACAAATATGAACAAGGCAGCAATGGTCATAATTATCTTATTCTTTTCTTTAAAACGGTTACTGAAAAATTCCGGTATGGTAATAGAGTCACCCGCAATAATAGAGTAGGAGTGAAGTCTTTGCGCAACGATTCGCCAATTGATATAAGTTCCTAACAATAACCCAATTGCAGTCCAGAAAGCATCACTCAGACCAGTAAAATAAGCGACTCCCGGTAATCCCATCAAAAGCCATCCGCTCATATCAGATGCCTCTGCACTCATCGCCGCAACCCATGGACCTAATGATCTTCCTCCAAGAAAATAATTCTCGGAATTTTGATTGGCACGCTTTGCAAAATATAATCCAATACCAATAACAAATGCCATGTATAAACACATAACAACCAAAATCTGTATATTACTCATAAACCCCTCCCAGTTATAGTGCTAAAACACACTTTTTGTATAATTATACCCTGAAACAGCATATTATACAAGTCTTTGTTTTCACTTAACGTTTCCCCTTGGAGGCCAGTTTTTATAATTTTTACGTTGGGATATTTCTAAAACATTTTTCGCCCTTTCTCGCCAAAGCATATGGTAATTCGCAAAAAGATGTAGTAATATAATAGTATACTGGTATATATTTGATTTATTTTTTACAACACATAATTTATGAATATCACCATACAAAGGACAAATGATAGGAGGTCTAGCATGCTATTTATCAAGAAAACAGGTGATTGCGAGGAAGCCCGCTGTATTGTTACTTACGTAAGCAATAAGATGGAGGGCAGGGAGGCCACACCGCCGCCCCGGATTAATTACGATTTGCACCAAACCGTGTACGACTTATTCGACAGATTCTTTAAGAATGAAGAAACCGTTGCTATTTCAGCAAAGGAGCTGCTTAACATCGCTACGCTGATGAGCAGCTTTGATGTCAATATGTCACATATCTCTTATGATTTAACGGATTTTTCCAGGGAAATCGCTGAGCTTAGTGAATCCAACCTCGCCATTGTAGAGGAGACCACTGCGAGTATGTTTGAGGTATCGGAGGCTGTCCAGGATACCACCACAACCCTGGAAAGGCTTGCCGAATCCTCGGAAAGGCTCCTGGAAAGTAATAATGACAGCATCCGGAAGCTATCCGAGATCAACAGCCTCAAGGAAAATGTCATGGAGAATTCCGCGGTCATGAGCTCCAGGATAGAAGAGCTGGTGGAGCTGACCAACAAGGTGAATGAGATCGTCAGCAGCGTGGCTAATATTGCAGAGCAGACCAACCTGTTATCCCTCAATGCCTCCATTGAAGCCGCAAAGGCCGGTGAGAACGGTAAAGGCTTTGCCGTTGTCGCTTCCGAGATAAGGAAGCTTGCCGACAATACCAAAAAGAGCCTGGACGGCATGAGCGGTTTCATGTCCAGCATTAAAACAGCTGCCGTTAATGGAAGGGAGAGCATGCTCAATACCATTGAAGCCTCCTCCAATATGAGCAGTAAAATCGAAGTTGTCTATTCCACTATGATGAGCAATATGGAATTGCTGAGCAAGACCATTGAGGATGTACATACGGTGAATGCAAAGATGGCCGGCGTAAAGAATTCCACCAACGAGATCAATTCCGCCATGGATATGTCCAGCCAGGATGCGGAGAAGCTTAATTTCATGACGCAGACCATTTTTGATGATGCCCAGCGAAGCGCAGAATTCGCACAGCAGATCACAAAGCTGGATGATGATTTATCCGAGGTGACCAGGAATTTATTTGCCGCATTAAAGGGCGGCAACCACATTGTCACTAATGATGAGTTTAAGCAGCAGCTCCAGAATGCAAGGCAGGCGCATAAGAACTGGATGGCCACCTTGAAGAGAATTGTGGATGAGAATAAGCTCTACCCGCTGCAGACCAACGGCACAAAATGTGCCTTTGGGCATTTCTATTACACGATTTCCATGGAGCATCCCGCCATTAAGGCCGACTGGGCTGCCATGGAAGAGATCCATAATAAATTCCATGTCTGCGGGCATGAGACAATTGACGCCATCAAGGAATCCCGCAGCGCTGATGCAAAGACCCATTACCGGGAGGCTGAACAGCTGTCGGAGAAAATATTTGCACTGCTGGATAAGATAGAGAAGGAAGTTGACCTGCAGACAGAGAAGGGCGTAAAGCTGCTGGCCTAATACTTAAGGGAATGCCCAATCCGCCAGCTCCTTCCAAGGCTGGGCATAATATTTTCCCTGGCTGGGTATAATTAGCTCCAGACCGGATGCAATAAAAATCGCCGTTACACAACCCCAAAGGTCATGTAACGGCTTTTTATTGCTTAATTTAGGAGCCAGCTGAAAATCAGGATGCAGCAACCTGTCCCTTTGTGCCGGATTTCTCCTCCAATAGCTTCTTGTTTGCCTTCTCCACATTGAGGGAGGCTACGATGAACAAAATAATTCCCACGGCAATGACCGGGATCACCAGGTACATAAAATTGATCATACTGATCGCACTTGGCAGCTGCGCAGCCGCATTACCGTCATATCCGCTCATGGCCAGGAGCCATCCGCAGAGGGCACTCCCGATGCCGCCTCCGACCTTGATTCCCATGGAGGAGCAGCTGTACATGGTTCCCTCCAGGTGGACGCCGTCCTTATGGTAGGTGTAAGTAGCCGTATCTGCAATGACTGCATTTAATGTGCCTATCATGGGGCTCATGCCAAGTCCCCTGATTGAGGAAAACAGCAGCAATAGAGGGATGTTTCCCGCATATCCGGCAATAATGCCAGGAATACCAAAGACAAGGCTAATTATGCTTCCGATGAGGTTGACCTTATAGATTCCCCATTTTGCTACCAGGAAAGGTGTGATTGCCAGGCCCACAATCATAGGAATCATGCTGGTCATAGTGAAAAGCCCAAGGACAGCGGCATTATTTAATGTATAGGTGCAGAAATAGATACCGATACCGGCGGTGATTCCTGACATAGTATACATGACGATATAGTACAGCAGGATCATTAAATAGTACCTGTTTGAGACCAGGTATTTAAAATTGCTTAGGATATTTGTCTTTGCCGCAGGAGCCTCCCCTTTTCCGCCCTCTTCCGAAACTTCCTTAACGCTCAGAACGCTAATCATGTTAAAGAGTATCATCAGCAGGGAAAATATAATCGCAACCATGCGCCAGCCGGCAGCTCCGCCTCCGAAGGCTCCTACCAGCCCCACTGTAATGGAGGAAATAATAACACCTGCCGCAATTGCAAACATGAACCGGAAGGAACCCAGCTGTACCCGTTCATTGGGGTTCTTGGTAATCAGCGCAGTCAGAGACGCATAGGAGATATTGTTTGCCGTATAAAAGATAGCGTTTAACAGGGTGTATATGATGAAGAAATACGCATACTGCAGGCTTGCTGAAATCCCGGGAACCATAAACAGCAATATCTCACAGATTGCAAGGGGGAAGGTTGACCAGAACATCCAGGGTCTGGCCTTTCCCATCTTATTTTTGGTCTTGTCAATCAGGGTACCAAAGACCACATCAGTAAAGCCGTCAAAAATCTTGGAAATCATCATCAGGGTACCAACAATACCGGCATTTAGGCCAATGGTATCCGTTAGGTAGATCAAAAGAAAAGCAGATACAAAGGTATACATAAAATTAGAGCCCATATCACCAGAGCCATAAGCCACTTTCTGGTACCACTTTAAATACTTTTTATTTTCCAACGATTTATCCTCCTATTTTACTGGTTTATTTTACTGACTTAATTGTAACAACCTTCGGTTCACACCCCTCAGCGGTAAAGGTTGCCTTGATTTCTCCTGCTTTCTTGCCGGAACGGATTACTGCCAGGACATAACCGTCATAGGTGTCCCAGGTAAGCTCCTGATATCCGCTTTCCGTCTCCGGATTGGCGCTGCCAAAGCCCAGGAGTGTCCCTGCCCCCTCTACGGAAACTGATACCTTTTTGCATGCCTGAAGGTTCTGGTTCCCGCTCTCATCTACAAGGCTGACCAGTACATAAGAAAGATCCGCTCCATCCGCCTTGATTTCATCGCGGTCGGCATTCACAGACAGCTCCACCTGATCGGATGCACTCACTAATTTGCAGCTTCCCGTCTGCTTTTCGTCCTGATAGCTGACTGCCACCAGCTCGCCGGGCTGATATACGGTTTCGTAGACTGCCATATAGTTGTGGTCCTCTCCTGCCGGCTTCCTGCCCAGGGATTCCCCGTTTAAGAAGAGCTCAACCTCTTCTGCATCTGCATATACATTGACAATGGCCGGCTTTCCTTCATAGCCCTTCCAGGTCCAGCTGGCGATGTCGTCCTTCCACATCCAAGGGGTAGCGCTCGGTTTCTCACCATAGCGGTTTACCCGGTCTACAGAAATGTAGGGATCCTTACGCAGCCCGAATACAATCTGCCTGTAATAGCTGATGGGGCGCCGGTAGCCTATGATATCAATGTCACCGATATAGGCTACTGAGCTGGGCCAGTTTGCTGAAAAGCCCATACGTCCGTCATAGTAGAAAATACCGATTCCCGCCTCTCCCAGATAATCGTAGCCGGTCCAGGTCATGTCTCCGATCACATGGCTGTTCTCCTTCACCAGCTTCCAAAGGCGCACGATATCTGCAGGGAAGGTCTCCGTTCCGAGGACAACCCTGTTCGGGTTAAGCTCATGGTCTATGGCATGCCTGCCTGTGAGGTAGTTATAGCCTGCCACATCCATAGATGCCAGGAATTCATCAATCGCCCGGTTCATGACCGGGGAGGTTGCCATGGCATCTGCCATAGGTCCCATCAGCATTCCCATCATGCCATTTAAGATATCGCTGCCAGCATCGGAGGCTTCGCCCCCTGCCGCTTGTGCTGCAAACAGCTCCTCCGGGGACTTCCCTGTAATGCCGGACAGAATCTCTCCCATACGGTCCATAACCGCCAGCATGCCGTTGAAGGCATTGGTGATGTACCTGGTGCTGTCCAGGCTCCGGATCTTATCCGCGATGAGGCGGTTCATCTCGGCACCCTTCGGGGTTCCGGCCTCCTGGATCTCATTGCCGGTGATATACATGATGACACTGGGATGGTTGAAATCCTTAGCTACCAGCTGCTCTATATCGTATTCCCAGTAATCAGGGAAGGACTGGGCATAATCATTATGGTTCTTGGAACGCGTCCACACATCGGACAATTCATCCAGAACAAGCATGCCCTCCCGGTCGCAGGCCTCAATCATCGCCCTGCTCATCGGATGGTGTGCGCTACGGATGGAATTAAAGCCTGCCGCCTTTAGCTGCTGGCATCTGCGCTCCTCGGCACGCTCCAGGGTGCAGGCTCCAATAATTCCGTTATCGTGATGGATGCAGGCTCCCCGGAGCTTGACTTCCTTTCCATTGATCCGAAGGCCATTCTTCGCGTCCAGGGTGAGCTTACGGATTCCAAAGGTGCTGGTTTCCTCGTCGATTACCTCTCCTTGCTCGACCAGCCTGACCTGGCAGGTATACAGGTATGGATTCTCGCAGTCCCAGAGCTTTGGAGCCTCCAACAGGATCCGTTGGTGGCTGGTGGCTGTCTTTCCCCCGAAGAAGGTTACAGGATATTGATCCGCTGCAACTACCCTTCCTTCCCCGTCCAGGATCTGTGTATGGACTTCAACAGCCCTGCGGTGTTTCCCCTGGTTCTCGATGGTGGCATCCACTACGATGGAGGCGGCGGAAGCATCGATCTCTGGAGTAGTGATCCGTACCCCGTCAGCCTTAATATGTAAGTAGTCCCCTACCATGATATTCACATTCCGGTAGATGCCGCTGCCGGAATACCATCTGCTGTTTAATTCAGCGCTGTTGTTGGCTATGACCTTGATCTCATTTTCTTCCCCGTATTTGAGGAAATCATCGGCACAAACATAAAAATTGGTATAACCATGGGGGTGTCCGCCGGCATAGTCTTCATTGATATATACCCGGGCATTCATATAAACCCCTTCAAATTCTATGGTGACCGTCTTGTCCTCCCACTCCCTGGGAACCATGAATTTCTTGCTGTAGCTGTACACATTCCCTGGATAGAAGCCTGTCTGGTGGGCATTCCTGGTAGCTTTGGTCTTTGCTTCGTAGATCATGGCATCATGGGGAAGGGTTACCCTTGTCCCTGATGTCTGCCCCCCTCCCACTAAGGCCATGAGGGGATTGGCGGTGGAATCTGCCAGTATCCAGGAGTCGTTCCATTTCATTCTGTTCATCCCAATTTTCTCTCCTTTCAGTTGTGAGGAAGAAGAGTTTTCTCTCCTTTCCAGCTTTTACATCATTTCGTCTATTGTGGAACCCAAAGGGTAACTCTATCTTTGGGTTCTGCAATCGTTGATTTTTGTTGTTTATTCCCATAAATATCTCACAAAAAGTCGATATTGGTCATATCTTCTCTTTTTCCAATGAGCAGAAACGCGCAAAAAACAATTGATATTTTCGTCTAAATGCCATATAATTACGGAAATACCATATCTCAATTGTACTTTTTAACTATAAAAAAGCAATAACCACGATCAAATTAGAGACTAATTAATGTAACCAAAAACAACTTGCATGGAGGTCGGCCTATGGAAAGCTTTTTGAGAATAGAGAATTTTAATGAAGCGAATTTACCCGCCTTGATCGGCAGTGACTTGATCATTTATAATTACAACAGCGATTTCCTGCAGCTGTACGAGATACAGTACCCCTATATGGTTATTGTACAGGATTATGAAGTTGGGGAAGACATCTGCCACTTTGGCGAGTACGCCCCCGGAAAACAGGTGGTATGCACGGCCAAGCTTTCTGACTATATCCCGTATAAGCAGCGGCCATTGCACCAGCATAATTTTTTTGAAACCATGATAGTACTGTCCGGCTCCGTTACCCACAGGGTGGGGAACAAGGTCTTTATTTACCGGGAAGGGCAATGCTGCATTATGAACCGGAATGTGAAGCATTGCGAGGAATTTACCAGCGATTTCAAGGCCGTGTTCCTTTCCATGAGGGCCGATTTTTTGCAGCGCCTCATAGAGCAGGATACCTATTATACCGCGGATGGGTTCTGCCACCGCTTCCAGCGCAGCAGCTACCAGCTGTTCCTGGAAAATGGACAGGATAAATCCTTTTATGAAAAGGTTTATCTCGATTTTAGCCCTGTCAATGCGGAGAGTGTCCTTGAATTGTTAAATCCCTTAATCAGCCAGATCATAGGGGAAACTGTCCTGCAAAAAGCTGGAAGCGCACATATCATAGCCGGTTTGTTCTCCCGTTTATTTTCCATATTGGAGGACGATTCCCTCTTTTGCTCCTCCAGGGTACAGTCGGATTCCGGCATGCAGGAATACCTGTTCACCAAGGTAGCACATATCTTAGAAGTAAACAAAGGCAGGATTTCCAGGGAAGAGCTGGAGCATCTGCTAAACTATAACGGGGAATACTTGAACCGGATCGTAAAAAAATTCACGGGAATGAACCTGACGGAGTATGGACGAACCTTCCTTTTGAAGGAAGCCCGGAAGCTTTTGACAGAATCGGACAGGAGCATAACCGATATTATCTCCGAGCTTGGTTTCGCTAACCGGAGCCACTTTTATCAGATCTTTGAGAAGGAGTATGGCATTACGCCCAATGAATTCAGGAAGGAAAATTGCCGGATCCAATGATTTTATAATTTGGCTCACCGCACTTTGCGAATATCCCATCTGTTCTGCAACTTTTGTAAAGCTGCCAACTTCTATGACTTTGCAAAACACACCATAACGCAAAATCATACTCCATCCCCCAACATTATAACTTTTTATGTATCCATTATAATTATTCATTTTACTGATTTAAATATGATTGGTATAATATCGGTAAAAAGAGATCAAAGGGGATTTGTAGCATGAAAAAATTTAGGACCAGCATTTCAGCTGTTTTTAATAGAGGGCTCCGGGACGGCCTAAGAGACGGCCTTCCCATTGGATTAGGGTACCTGGCCGTATCATTTTCATTAGGAATTGCAGCGCGGAATGCGGGGCTTACCGCTTTTCAAGGCTTTCTTGCCAGTGCGCTTATCAACGCTTCGGCTGGGGAGTATGCTCTTTTCACCTTGATTGCTGCAAGAGCCACTTATCTTGAAGCCGCCCTTGTTACACTGATTGCAAATGCCAGATATCTGTTAATGAGCTTTTCATTAAGCCAGAGGTTTGCGCCAAGCTCACCGCTCCGCCACCGGTTTTTCATCGGGTTTGATATTACCGATGAATTATTTGGCATCACCATCGCCCGTCCCGGTCATGTAGACCCTTATTATACATACGGCGCTTTCCTTATTGCCGGCCCATGCTGGGCGGTCGGTACCCTGCTCGGCGTGATTGCGGGAAACCTGCTGCCACTCCGGCTCGTCAGTGCATTAAGCGTTGCATTGTATGGGATGTTCTTAGCTGTTATCATACCACCTTCACGTAAAAATAAAGTGATTGCAGGAATTGTACTTGTGTGCTTCGCCGGCAGCTATTTATCAAAATATTTGCCGGTAATTTCTTCGCTTTCGGACGGTATGCGCATCATCATTTTGACAGTTTTCATATCTCTTGCTGCCGCGCTCCTGTTCCCTGTAAAGCAAGATATTGGAAAGGAGGATTGACCCATGGGACATAATGTTTATATTTATATCATGATTATGGCGGTCATTACTTATGCGATCCGCACCTTGCCATTAACGCTGATCCGCAAGCCGATAAAGAATCAATTTTTTCAGTCATTCTTGTATTACGTCCCTTATGTCACATTAGCAGTAATGACGTTCCCTGCCATCATTGATGCCACGCAAACCCCTGTTGCCGGGGCAGCTGCGCTTATCGTCGGGATTATTGTGGCCTGGAGGGGGACTGGTTTGTTTCAGGTTTCCGCCTCATGCTGTGCCGTTGTGTTCTTTATTGAATTGTTTTTCTGATGATTGTGAACTATTTCCTTGCCAATCCCAAATAACCATAAAGAGGATGTTGCAAAAAGAAGCCCCATACCATGTATTACAGATATATCACAGATTCATCCCTGATATCTGCAATATATCTACAATACATGGTATGTTCTTTCTATTTTACAACATCCTCTGTCTCATTTTTCCGAATAAAAATTGTGTGTTCCTGTGCGGGCCAGGATCAGGTATGTATGAACTTTCTGGTTATCTTATTCTCTATCCTGTTCTTTACCCTATTTTTCATCCATTACCTTGATCATTCCCCAGGTTTTTAAGCTGATGACCTTAAGCTCCCCGTTCTTTGCCACAATCGCATTTTGATTCTGCCCATTGCCGGCAAATACGTTGCAGCTATGGTTTGTCTTATAATCATCCGTAAATACCTCGATGGAGCTCTGGTCTGACAGCACCCTTATTTTCATAACCCTCTTATCAGCCAGCAGAAGGGGGCTTTTTGTACAGCCCTTGCTCCAGCCGTCTGAATTCTCCCGGTCAAAATACATCATCTGTCTTTTCAGGTCAAAGGTGATCACGGCTTGTTTTTGCCCATCGCTTCTTAATAGCAGGGAAAATTCATCGGCCCTCGTCCCCGCCAAATCGACCTCAAGCTCCAGGTCAAAGGCAACCCCGTCCCCTGCTGCAAATGGCATTGGCGTATCCTCCACAACCATATCCTTCCTAAGTACCTCATCACAGTGCAGCTGCTCCAGCTCTTTGATGGGGACAAACCTTAGGGTATTATCCTCACAAAGCATCACTTCACGGGGTGTATTAAATGCCCCGCACCAGCCTTCGGTAAAGGATGGTCCCCAGTCCTTCCACCAGGGCATCCAATCCCATGCATTGGCCCAGCCTACGATAATACGGCGGCCGTGGCGGTCAAGGAAGGATTGGGGTGCGTAGAAATCAAAGCCCCAGTCAATCTCCCCGGACACGGAATAGGTGAATTTACCCGTTTCATAATTAAGGTCGCCTACCAAATATACGCTGCTTCTTTCTCCTCCGCCCATGGGGGAGAACATCAATACAAATTTGTCCCCAATGGGATAGAAGTCCGGGCACTCCCACATATAGCCCCATTCCCCGCGGCTTTCAGCTAAAACATTAAAGAATTCCCAGTGGTAGAGGTCTGCGGATCTGTATAAAAGCGCCTGGGAACGTTTGTTGCGGCTGGCTCCGCAAACCATATAAAACATGTCCCCATGCTTCCAAACCTTCGGGTCACGGAATAAATCTGCCGGCACCCCTTCCGGCGCCTGGATAACCGGATTATTTTCATATTTCGTAAAATGAATGCCATCCTCACTGTAGGCTATGTTCTGGGTCTGGATGAACCCCTCCCCATAATTCGTCGTCCCGGTATAAATTAAGAACAATTTCCCGTCGTGGACGATGGAGCTGCCCGAAAAACACCCTCCTTCCTTATGGTTATCATAGGGCTCACTGGGTGCAAGTGCCAGGGGAAGGTACTCCCAATGCAGCATATCATCACTGACCGCATGCCCCCAATGCATTGCCCCCCAATAAGAATCATAGGGATTATGCTGATAGAAAAAATGATATTTTCCGTTAAAATCAATTAACCCATTGGGATCATTAATCCAGCCCGTCTCCGCCATAAAATGATATCTCTGCCTCATTTTACCCTGCTTGGCCTGTTCTTTTTTTGAATCAATATGAGCCTGTGCCTTATCTATATTATCTTGTAAAACATTGTTTGACATTGCTCCTCCATTCTCTGTGCTCTCTTCCCGTCATTATTTATATTCGTCCCTTAATTTCTTTGCAAACTCAGTATTCAGCCCGGATTCCCTGCGTGCCTTTTCTTCCTTGATCCTGAACTGGTTCTCCCGTTCCTTTGCATATGGCTCAAACCGTGCAAAATAAGCTTCCCTGGCCGCCTTCATCTCCTCCGTTAGCGGAAGCTGCTCCTGCTTTCTCTCCGGCAGCACCGGAACATTGGGCAGCCTATCCTCCACAGGAAGAATGGTCATCTCCTTTACTGTAGGTAATTTCTGGTACCAGTAGGCAGTTGAGCTCCAGTCATCTGAAAGATGGTTCGCATGGCCGTGTTCGATGGTAACCTTGAGCTGCTTTTCGAATCTGATCGGGTCGGTTATATGGAACCGGTAAGCAACATGGAAGCCGTCCGTATCCCCTTCATGCACGATAGTCCCAAAGAAGGGATAGGCGTTCCTTTGCATTCCCCAGGCATGGTTAAAATAATCCTCGGTTCCGGTACCATTCAGGCTGGGATACTCCTCACCGTCAATGAAAACCATGTCGTTGCCTTCTCCCCACCAGCTTCCCTGGTAGTGCTTCACCGTCAGGTTGCAGCCAACATAGTGTCCGGTTCCTTCCACGTCCAGGACGACATAATTGTCCTCCCCTTTGAAATTAGTAACATTATTAACCTCCGGCGAGTTCACCTGGATATCTGCTCCCCATCCCTTGCACGGATTTTCCCTCCGCCACAGTGCATGGAAATAAGCTGTTTCCTCACCCAAAGGCTCCTTATACATCTCATAATCGATATTGAAATATAGGATAAAGGGAAGTTCATTCTCATTAATGATCTCGATTTTTGCCTTTTTATTAAAGGGCATCGGGAAATAGCAGGATACGGAGCAGGGCGCGCCATATCTTCCCGCTTCCTCCGGCTTTAACGATACATTAAAGGGCAGGGATGTAAAATTACCCGGATAGCAGTTGCCGATGCAGAAGAAATCGCCCAAGGGAGCCAGGACGCTTGGCTGGCTCTGGTCATCCCAGGTCATCTTGATTAACACCTTTCTATAATAGAAGGGGTCATAGGCATCCCAGATAACACCCAAGGCAGGGTGGATCTCATTGACAGGAGCCGAGGATGCATTCAGGACCGGATCCAACACACTTGGGGCAACCACCCTCCGGCAGGATGAGGTCATCCAGATATGGGTGATACAGCCGGGACCCTCAACCTCACCCAGGGTGATGCTTTCCCCTGCGGGAATCTCCCAATAATCCTGGTTTTTACCGCGCTGGTCCCAGCTCGCAAGCCTTCCGTTTCTCGCTTCCTTTATCTTTGTTAAATCCTTGAATAAACCTGATATATTGCTCATAATATCAATTCTCCTTATTCATTATTATTTTATGAATATTCCCGGAAACCCTTTGTATGCAAGGGAGGTTCCGGGAGCGTTCTTTATTTAAAATGAGGTTTGCCGGGCACAGCTAACCCTTAACGGCGCCCGAGGTCATACCGTCTACAATATTCTTTTGGAATAATCCATAAAAAATCAGTTCCGGGACAATAATCATAATGCTGGAGGCTATAATACCGCCATAATCAACGCTGTATTTTCCCTTGAAAAAGGATGCCCCCATGGAAAGTGTATAATCTGAAACCTCCCTCAGCATAACGGAAGCGAAGGGGAACTCATTCCAGATATACAGCACGTTAAAAATAACAATTGTTGCAATCACCGGTTTTGTTATCGGTAAAATTACTTTTATGATGAGATCCCAAAGCCTGCATCCGTCAATTACGCCTGCCTCATCGATCTCGCTGGGCAATGTCTTCATATACCCCACCAGCAGTAAGGTGTTAAAGGATATGGAGGTTGCCACATAGGGGAAAATCAAAGCAAGCTTACCCTTCAGATGCAGTAACACATTAATTTTGTATACGGGAAACAGTAATATAAAGGGTGAAATCGACAATCCCAAAATCAGAAAGCCGTAAAGCTTGGAACGTACCTTGTCGCTAAACTCCATTCTTGCAATAACGAATGAACTTAAAAAAGTGATGACCAATTCAAAAACCAGGGAAATGGCACAGATAAATAGGGTGTTACCATATAGCTGGGCATAATTCAGAGTATTTAATGCATTTTTAAAATTCTCCAGATTCAAGGTTTTAGGCAATGTCAGGGGTGACGTCATAATCTCATTATTTGTCTTCAAGGATAGCATAAGCATCCAGGCAAAGGGAAAAACCATAAGGGTGGTAACAATAACCATAATGACATACATAACTACTTTTTTTCTTGGACTAATCATAAGCGCACCTCCTTATTCCCTTCTTTCTTTTGCAAAAGCCAGATAGATCCCTGTGATAATCAGGGTCACAACAAACGTCAGCGTAGCAATGGACATTCCGTATCCATATTCCCCGTTTTTAAAGGTTGTCGAATAGCTGTAGGTAACCAGGTTTTCCGACATATGGTTGGGGCCGCCGCCCGTGGTCTGCTGTACGATTTCAAAAATCTTAAATACGCCCGTGATAATTAAAACCGCTACATTTGATATGGTGTTGCGCATCAAGGGAATTGTGATATAGCGTACCTTCTGTCTTTCATTCGCCCCGTCAATCTGGGCCGCCTCCATCACATCTCCCGGAATCATCTTCAGCCCCGCAATATAGATTGTGATCAAATACCCGAGCTGCTGCCAAAAATAAATAATTGCAATGCTGTAGGGAGACAGGGACTTACCGCCGATCCACTGCTGCTTGTATGCATCCAGGCCAATAGCTCCTAGAATATCATTGAGAATGCCCACCTCCGGGTCTAAAATATAAACCCAGATGATACCGACAATAATGGGAGCAATAATTGCAGGCGAGAAAATCAACGCCTTACTGAGGCCGTTAAATTTTAAATGCTGGTTAAGGAGCAAGGCTCCAAAAAATGCTACGACCATCAGGAGCACAAATGCCACACCAAACATGATAAGGGTATTCCTAAATGAGATCCAGAAGGTACCGTCAGCAAAGAGGCGCTGATAATTCTTCAGCCCTGTGAAAACCGGTTTGCCAATCCCCGAATACTTTGTAAAGCTATAATAAATTGCAATAAAGATCGGAATAATTATGTAAACCGAATAAATAATTATTGTTGGCAGGGTCAGCCCGATAATGTATCTTTTTTTACTAAGCCAGTACAAGCTCCACGCTCCTTTCCTTTTCCTTACGGTATAGCATACCCCAAATGCTGCATGGAGTATGCCATACCGGATTAATTGGTATTCCTAGTAAGCCATCTGGTCATCCAGTTTTTGCAATGCTGCCTCCGGCGTGTAGTTCCCCATCATGACACCTAACATGGAATCATAGAGCTGGGACTGTACTGCTGAGGTAAGTATCTGGTCCGGCTGCGCGGAAGGGCTCTGCCATCCATCTGCAAGGGAAGCCATTACCGCCTTTAAAGCATATTGTGTATCACCTACGGTGATATCCGTATAATTTGTTGCAGGGAACACTGAGCCTGCATAGGACAGGGCTGCTGCCTCCTGGCTGTAGTAAAATTCAAGGAATGCATATACTGCCGCCTTTACCTTCTCATCCTCTGCAACCTTTGCGCTGACGCACAGGGGAGCTGAAGGAACCTTCATGCTGATTTTTTGCTCATAAGTACTGTCTGAGAAGGTTGGTCCCCACCAGAAGCCGACCTTATCACCCATGGTCTGATCCAGCTCAGCACAATCCCAGGCTCCGGTGTTCAGCAATGCGCAGTCACCGTTTTCAAAGGAGGTCTTTGCATCAAAATAGCTGATGGTAGACATATTGGAAGGGAATGCTTTATTTTGCCCAAGCTCCTGAAGCTTCTGGAAGCATTTTACCATATCATCATTGCTAAATTTCATATTTCCGGTCAGTATTGCATTTATATTTTCAGAGTAACCATATCTTGTAAGGAATGCAAGGTATGACCAAATTGCAAAATTACTATCCTTGCTGCCCTGTGCGATGGGGGTATAGCCTGCCGCATTTAAATCTGCTACCATCTTAAGGAATTCTTCATAGGTTGTACCATTCGTAGGATAGGTTACCCCTGCTTTATCGAATACCTCCTTGTTATAGAAAAAGCCCTCTACATTACACTGATAAGGAAGCCCGTACTGGGTACCATTATTAAATGCCTGTAACACACTGTCATCCAGGGCTGAAGCCGTACTTGAGTATTCTCCCAGAAAGCCGCTAAGGTCTAACAGATATCCCGCCTCGGAAAACTCCGGTGCCGCACTGGAATCCATCCAAAACACCTGGGGCAGACTGCCGTCAGCAGCTTCCAGCTTCATGTTCGTCTTATGTGTCTCCGTATCCGCAGCTTCAAATTCAACCTTATACTGTCCGGCATATTTTTTATTAAACTCCTGGACAATATCATAAGTAACCTTTTCCTGCGCTGCCGGATCGGCTACATGGATACCAAAGGTAATTGTAGTCTCTTCCCCTGTTCCAGCTGCTTCTGTTACTGGGCCGGCACCGCTTCCCGTTGCTCCTGTCCCGGTACCGGAATCTTTTCCTGATTCACCTGCCGTACCTGCACATCCCGTTAATAAACCTGCACACATGATACCTGCCATAGTAATGGCTGCCATTTTCTTGAATCTCATGATTTCTCCTCCTTTAAATAATGGAGCACTCCCGGAAACTTCCCCGCATACATCCTGTATCCGATGAGAGTACCCAAATGTTGGTGGAACTATGCTCCGCAGTCAATGGAACCCGTTCCATATTTGGCCCGATAAAAAGCCCATGACCGGACTTTCATCAACACCGTATTTGCAGCCGCACATGATAAAGTTCTTCCACTTTCATCTTAATAATATAAGCAGGTTTAAGGTATTTTATAATACCGGCTGCCCATATTATCTCCCGGGAACGATTACTTGTGGTAAGGATGTTGCGGACTAGTGGAACCCGTTCCACTATCGGTTAAAAAAAATGGATTCCTTCTTTCGTCATCCTCACATTTCCCAGCAAACTTATTCATATGCTATTTAACAATTTCATTATAACCAGCTAAACCAGTATTGTCAATAAATATTTTTGGAAATCCATGATTATTTTAGCTATTTTGTACACCTCTGGTTAATGCTTTTTTATTTTACAATCCAATTGGTGGGATTTGCGGGAAGCTGAAAATCCCACCAATTACGTTGAATCCCCTTTCAGTAAAGCCACATCAACAATCTGCTGCCGTTCATAGTTTTTATTGCCTTCTATCATCTTAAGAATCGTATCCACACATCTTTGCGATATCTCCGTCGTATTTTGGGCAATGGAGGTCATAACCGGATCCGTAAGGTAGATAATTCCCACTGCATCATAGCCAATAACCTTAACCTCCTGGGGTATCCTTCGCCCTTTTGCCTTCAGTGCATTCATACAAAAAGCTGCTGCCACGTCCGCCGTAAAGATCCCGTCAATATCCTCATAAATATCCATGTAGTCCTTCATTGCATTCCGGAAATACTCATACTCCAGGTTGTTCCAGACTGTCTCTACGGTTGTGACCCTGACACCATGCTCCCGGCATATTTTTTCAAATTCAATATGGCGCTTATTGGATGGCGTGTGCACAAGGGAGGAGGTTGCAAACTGCAGTACATTTTTACAGCCGGCTTCGATCAGCGTCATGGCCGCAAGGCGTCCGCCCTTTTCATGGTCCGAGTGTATCAGCGGGATTTTCCTTCCAAAATCACGGTCTAATGCAACAATCGGCTTGTTAATCTTTAAATAAACGCTGTCATCCAGAGAATGTGCACCTGTGATAATGCCGTCCACAATATTTCGGTCCAGCATGTCCAGATAATCCTTTTCCCGGTTGCTGATCCCTATGGTATTGCATATCATCGTTTTATAGCCCCTTTCATAAAGGCAGCTCTCTATCTCCCTGCTTAACCTGGCAAAAAAGGGATGCTCCAGGTTCGGAACAACGATGCCTACAATTCCCGACCTATTTCTGAATAGGTTTTTTGCCAGTTCATTCGGGGTATATCCCAACTCCTGGATGGCCTCATCGATTCTTTTTTTAGCATCTGCCGATACATAGCCGGTACCATTTAAGGCTCTTGATACAGTTCCTACACCGACATTTGCCATTTTAGCAACATCTCTAATGCTTGCCACTTTAGATCCTCCTTTCTTTTTTGATATGAAACCCGTTCCACATCATTTTACTACATAGGGGCTAAGGTGTCAATTTAAATGCGTTGCTCTGGTTACGTAAATTTATTCCTCCAGTCCATTTCCACAACTCATTTTACCATATGGTTCCATAGTGTACAATCGACATTAAGTTAAAATTATACATTACAATCCATCCTGAAATGTAAAAAGCCGCTGCACAACCCAAGTAAAACCTTTCACTTGCGCCATGCAACGGCTATTCTCAAACCTTCCAGTATTTATACCACTATATGCAAGTCGTATTTATCGTTTATGGGAGCGTTTTGGTATTTAGTAATTAATGCAGATTGTCGATATTCCGGAAGCCGGTATGGTGCAGGCTGCAACTTCTCCCTGGACACGCAGGTAAATAGCTTTGTTCTCTTTTTCTTTATTACATATGATAACCGCAAGGCCACCTCCTGGGTTGACCACGGACAAAACATCCAATTCATTACTATATTTTGTATAAGCAATACGCTTTGCTCCCGGCTTTATGTAACGGCTGAAATGCTCCAGGTAATGATAAGAAAGCTTTTTACAAAAACTATTCTCTTCCGCCCCGCACATAATAGGCGCTTCACAAAGATTAGCTGAATAATTCGGCCCGCCGTGCTGGTCAAGGATTAAATTCCAGTCAATAAAAATGTTTGTACCGGCATTAAAATTTCCTATCATATCATGTGCATACAGCTGTGCGTTCAGCAACTGGTTATCCGCAGCATAGCGGCTGTATTCAATACAACCCTCCGAAAACATCAGCTTTTTGTCGGGGTATTTTTCCCTTATCAGGTTAAGTCCCTCAAAATGGTCTCCACTATACCAATGGAAGGCAACTCCGCCTACCATTGGTTCTGTCTCATCATCAATAATATCACGGACTCTTTCATAAATCCGTTCCTTATTATGATCCCAGATAAATAGCTCTATATCCTCAAGACCATTTCTTTTCAGCGCCGGATAAAGAGCTTCCTTAAGGAATGCTTTTTCTTCCTCTGCATTAAATATGCAGCTATCCCAGGTCTGAACGGCATTGGGCTCATTCTGTATGGAAAGCATTGTTACGGGAATTCCCCTCTTTTGATATGCCTTAATATAGCTGCAAATATATTCTGCCCATTCCCGGTAGGACTCTTTTTTTAATTTTCCTCCGCCCGTCCTCTCCATGTTCGTCTTTAGAACCGCAGGCGGAGACCAGGGCGTCAGCATAACCTGTATATCCTCCCCGGAAACCTCAATTATCCGCCTTATTACATTTAAAACTGCTCCCGCCCCCCGTTCCAGGGCTTCTTCATCCAAATATCCTTCTCTTTCAGGATTATATGCACAATACTGCCCTCTGGAAAAATCACAGCTGTCAATCGGAGTTCTTATAAAACGGTAGCCGATACCTCCGGTTCCAAAATAAGCCTCAATAATTTCCTTCTGTCTTGCTTCATCAAAATGCTCCAAAACCGCTGCAACCGAATCCGTCACCGCGCCGCCAAAGCCTGTGATTTCCTGATAGGCCACCTCCGGATAGAGGTTGATAACCTGTGTCTCCTGGTTTGTGGCTTCCGGCGCAAACAATATTTCTTCTTCAAAGCTCACCGGTTTTTCTTCTCTTAATTCTGTCGTTATGATTTTTGCTCTCAATCTGCTTCCCTTTCCGTTAGCTTTATTTAGACTTCTATTACAATACTATTGATAGACCCGGGCGGCAGGGAAAATAACCGTACTTCCCCCTCCACTTCCAGCTCTACCGAAAACACCTCCGTAAAGGGATTGAAGAGTACAAACGCATAGCTTCCATCCGGATTTTGAAATCCAACCGTATCAGCCGCAAAGTTGCCCTCCAGCCCAAGCCGTACTGCCCCATCCCTGACAATATTGGAAAAATGCTTCATAACATAAAAGTCGGGATTTAATACATATTCCTTCGTATCAGGCTTTACCGTAATCATGGCATTCTGCGGATCTCCCCAGGTGCTGACTCCGTTCGGCTTTAAAACCAGGTTCCAATACTGGTAGCTTTCCGCACCGTTACTGATATAATGCTTCAGCATCGTCCAAACATAACGGGCATATTCCCAGGTATTATCACCAAAGCCGCATTCGTTTTCGGACTGCATCAGGCGGATTTCACTGCCCCAGCTTTCATAGGTTCTTTGAATGGCAATCTTACCGCCCCATTGATAGCTCACGCCTGCAATATATTTTCTCGCTTCCCCGTCCATTAGCACGGTATTGGCGTAGTAGTCATAGTCCTCCGTTGCCCATTTATCAAAAATCAACCGTTTATAATCACAGCCGGGTGCATTGATGGTACCAAGCCAGATTTCCGTATCCAGTCCGTTATCTCTTAGCTCCGGTCCCAGGTATCCCTTGATGAAGTCACGCAGCTCCTCGCCCGTCCACATACAGGAGGGAAATTTCTGATTCGCCACCGGCTCATTTTGTACATGTACCT